>NZ_VLKU01000008.1 GCF_007830335.1 Paracoccus sulfuroxidans
TCGCCCGCCTCGACCAGCGCAAGGAGGCGGGCGCATGACGGAGTTCGCATATGGCTTTATTTTAGCCTCAACAATCTTCCTTCCGGTGCGCCTAACTTTAGGCGTATTCACGATCGCCTCATGGGACCGAAATGGTTTCAGGTGGGTGATGAAATGGAAAAGGTTTGACGAATGACCACCGCCTCAACCGCCACCCCCAAGCATGTAAGCGGCACGATCAGGACGCTGGAGTGGGTGCGCGCCGACTTGAGTTGCTGGGGCGAGAACGCTTCGGCTGGCCTGATAAAGTACAATCTCACATGGACCTACCGAGACGACCCGGAAGTGTGGTTCCGCGTGATCAGGTACCCGGACTGCAAGGTGATCTATGAAGGCGGCAACGAAGATGCGGCGTATGCAGCCGCTCAGGCCGATTACGAGGACCGCATCCTCGCCGCGATCCAGGCCGACCCCGAGCCGCAGCCGGTGGCGTGCAAAACGTGCAGCGACTTTGGCCTCCATGAGCACGCCCTCCAACCCTGCCGTGACTGCACCCAGTCCAGCGCGGGCACGGTGAGCGTCGAGGCGGCGGCGCGGGTCAAAATCGCGCTGAACGAAATCCGAGAATTGAACATGACGGCCACCGATGGGGACCGCCACCGATGGGCGAACTCCGATCTGATTGACCAGACTGTAACGGAGGGGCTTGTCGCCCTGCGCGCACTGGCGGGGGAGCGGGGATGAGCGGGATTGCAGAGCCGTATCGAACCTTGTTCCGCAACGCCAAGATTCAGGCTGCGATCAGGGAGGCCTCGCAGCCGCACTATTCGCGGATCATGGGCCTGTACATAAATGACGAGCATACGCCCATGACCCGCGAAGATGTTGCCCGTGATTTTGGCGAAGATGCTGCAGACAAATGGGAAGGCATCAGAACCGCAATTTCCGATTTTCTGGACGCCACAAAATGACCGCGCCCGCCCGCTACGGCAACCGACGCGTCCCGAAGATGTACGCCGAGATCAACGCCCTTCGCCGCGCCATTGCGGCCGAGGGTTCACCGGCCATCCAAGAGGCATGGGCCAAGGTCGAGGAACATATCGACTTCGCCTATGGCCGGGTGGGCGCAGGGGACAATGAGGGGGAGCGGGGATGATATGGCCGCTTTGGACTGTGGGTGCGATCATCAGCCTTGCTGACGCAGCGAACTGCATCCGTCTCGGCCATCAGGATTGGGTCATACCAACGTTTGTGGCCGCATACTGCGCCGCAATGGTTCGCCCCTGACCCACGCGCCGGGCGGGATCACCGCTGCGGCGGTAAATAAAACGACAAAACGGCAGGGGTCACACCCTGCCGCTTCGCCTTCCGGCTACTAATAAATGGCGGTGCCAGCCTCCCCCGAGGGGCAAGACCTTGTCCGCGCAACTTCACCGAAAATTCAGGCGATCAGCGTCGCTGATCCTGCTTGCCCTGATCCTTGTGCTGGTCGCGTTGCTCAGACTGATCTTGTTTCTGATCAGACGAACGACCTTCCCGAGGTGCCTCGTCGCCGGGCTTCGGGGTTTTCGGATCATTGCTGTTGTTGGCTTGGTCGTTGGGGTTCACTTGGGACCCTCCATATGTCCACGGCGGGATACGCCTTGGATGATATCTATATGGGACTCTGTTGAAGGTTTACCTAACCGTAACCGACGACATTCGTGCAGACCGCTGTTGTTGCACGAAAGAATGTGAGCATTTTCGTTTCGGCAGTGTTCCAGAGCATAGGCAATCTTACCAGTATCCACAGCTGAAATTCGGCGGTATTGCGGTATTTAGATACGCGCAAAGTGACCAGTTTTCATGTTTCTTGGCGCGGGCAAACACCTCCCTCGGCTGTCTGCCCGCGCTACTATTACCTCCGCCTCTGTGGCTTGGTGAGAAACACATCGGTTGCAAGCTTCCTGATCATCTCCAGTCCTTCATCCAGCGTGTCGGCTAGGCCGCTCGATGCCGGATGCGTCTGGACTGCCCAGCCCCATTTATCTGGCCCATATGGCATCAGCACCACATGGACGCGACCCACAACCAGCCGGTCTCGCGTAATCGTGCGATCTGTGTCGTGGCTGTGGTCGGGCCATGTCGGATGATGGAGCCAGCTGGGCATAGTCGGAACATAATGAGAACTCGCGATTCGACAAGCGCCGAATCAGGCCCCTGCTCGCTTCAGCGCCTCGGCCAGCCGGTCACGCCCGGTCGCCTCATCCAGCGCCGTTTGCAGCTTGGAGCGCAACATGGCCTCCAACTGCTGCTGTGATGGGCCAAGCTTGCGGATCGCCCCCGGCACTGAGTTGCGCACATAGCCCAGCCCGCGCGTGATTGCTGCGTCAGGGATGGCGATGCCGGGATGGCGTTGTGCTGTGTCCAGCACCAGCCCGACAGCGGTATCCAGCGCCTTGTGCAGCGCGAGCCGGTGTTTTTCCTCGATCTCGACACGCCAGCGCTCCGGCATGAGGCGCATCAGCCATGCGATGACGGCCAGCGCGCCCCAGAGAAGCGCGTCAACGATGATGGGCTGCACGGCCCCTTGGATGAAGTCGAATGCCATGGGTTACCTCGTGAGGAAGAATGCGGCAGCGGCGGCGATGGCCAGGGCAATGCCGATGAAGCCCGGCGCGGCGGGCGATGTGGTGGGGGTGGTGACCGGCGCGGCAGGCTTGCTGGCGGCCATGGCGGTCGCAACCTCACGGATGCTCTCGACGCGGGCCGTCCAGCCCTTGCCGTAGCGCGGCCACGTCTTGAGCGTGCGCAGAAACGCCAGACGCAGATCGCACGCCCGGTCGATCACGGCGACAGGATGCGCGGCGCGGGCTGCTGCAATGGTCTTGGGGCCGATCTTTCCATCATCGGGCACCCCAAGCGCCTGTTGCAGCCATTTCGCGCCGCGCGACACGCCGCTGTTGACGGCAGGGTCGAAAGCCAAGAGGTCGAGGCCTGCAGGCAGGCTGTCACCTGACACCGCGTCCCAGAAGTCGCGCCGGTAGATCTGCGCGGCACGGGCGCGGGTCATTCCCTTGATATTTTCCTCAGGATACGACCGCTTACTGATCCCGAAATTGGTCTCGCCACCGGGGTCGGCTGGGTCGTCGGCGTAGCCCCCTTCATGCAGAAAGACCTGCGTCATGCAGGCATCGAAGTTGTCCTTCATGCTTCACCTATGGAAAAGCCCGCGACAAGGCGGGCGGATGAGGGTATATTGGAAGGATGTTCAGTTCAGTTTTCAGCAGCTTGGCCGCACAGGCTTTCGGGTGGCTTCCATCTCGGGCAATGCCGCCCGAATTGCCCCCAGAACAGCCCGGCACTGCATGGGTGCCTGCCGCAGCCGTAAATCCGTACATCAACGTGCATCGCCGCAGGTTCCGAACTGACAAAGGCCGGGTCGGCATTTACTACGGTCGCGATTTCGTACCCGAAGGCGACCGCATTACGCACTGGCGGGCCTAGCGCGGCGGCTGCGTCCGGTCGCTCCAGTGCTGCACCGGAATGCCGTAGGTCAGCCGGTTCTCTATCTTGTCGAGCTGGCGGCTGTCGGCCTGCTGCGCCTTCTGCAGGTCCTCGATCTGGTCGCTCAGGTCATCGACCTTGCCATTCAGCGCGTCCAGCACCCGGAACAGGTCACGCCCGGCATCAGGGGCCGCCTTGTTGCGCCAAAGCTGCCACGCGATCACGATCAGCAGGGCGACAGGCGGGCCGTAGGTTGCCACCAGCGCGTCGAAAAAATCAGCCGTCATATCCAATCGCCTCACCCAAAATCCACATATGGAGAGGCAGAAAAAACACCGATGCGTACATTCCAATGACCGCCGCGCCGCCATCGAAAACAGCCGACCACGACAGGACCAGATATTGCAGGCAACTCAGCCCCGCCCCTACTGAAACCATTTTGTTCTTCACCGGCTTCATCAGGCCTATTGCTGTCAGCGCGGACGTTGACATATTGGCGAAAGCCCAGAACTCGGCAGGGATGGAATAGGCCAGATCACCCCAGACCTCGGCGGTGAATGCTTGCCCTCCGCTCTGGGTGTCGATCCAGAACATCGCCCCGATGATGAACAGACCGATCTGTGCCACCATGAAGATTGGGCGATAGCGTGAAAGCCCGTTCTTCGCCAACCAGCCGATTGCCTGCCGCTCGTTCATGCCGGTTCCTTCCATCTGGTTCCCGCGCCAACTGCCGCGATACACAGCGCACAGACAGCCGCCGCCGTGGCCATCCAGTAATCGCCAGCAACCACCTGCCAGACGAAGGCCGCGCCGAGCATGACGCCGCACCAGTCCAGCACGCTGTCCCATGCCAGCAGCCGCACGCGGGTCGCTTGAACCGCCTCGAACGCGGTATAGATCAGCGCCACCCACCAGCCGACCAGCGGCCAGAGCATCGCCCCGATAGCGAAATGGGCCATCAGCACGGCGGCCCATACGTACGGGTCGCGGTGAGCCTCGGGGGTGAGAAGATATCGGATCATGCTGGCGTCCCGAATTTCTGGTTGAGCAGGGTTTTCAATGCAGCGATGGCTGCTGCCGTGTCCGCGCGCCCGGTCAGCACGCCCGCAACGTCGCCCATGGCCCCGAGCATCCGCGCGCCGGACGTGCCGGTCCCGACCGTCGAGATATAGAACTCAGGCACCGAGGCGTTGGCACCAGTCGTTGCCGTCCCGTTGATCCATGTCAGCCATTGCGTCGCGCTGAATTCGACCTCGATGAGCGCAAACCCGGTCGCGGCGGTCAGGATGCGCGGAGATCCAGAAAGCACCGTTGCTGTGCCGCTGACATAGCGGCCCTGCACGATCAGGCCGCTGGCATTGGTGTTGGTGTGAACGTCCCACGTGACCGCGCCATTCACATGGCCAAAGAACCGCGTTCCGTTGACGATCTGATCCAGCCCTACGACAAACATCAGCCGCACGCCGGACAGCGCCGCAGCGGTTGCCGTGGTGATCGTTCCTGACGTGCTGGTCAGGTTCAGCGCGTTGCCGGATATGGCAATCGGCTCGCCCGAGACCGTGGCGTTGAAGGCGGCCCCAAGCGCGCCCTTGTTGCGCAGCCCCGTGACCTGCCCGCCCGCGTTGGTCGTGACAGCATCGGTGGCGAAGTGAATCCCGATGGTGCCGCTGGCGTAATAGGGGGCAAGCGCATCATACGGCATCACCCGCGAGGCCGTCTGTGTCGCGGTCCCGCCCGCATTTGTGGCGGTCTCATCAACGGTCAGGGTCTTGCCGTTGTCGCCTGCCGCCAGCGTGCCTGTCAGGCCGACGATAACCCCTCCTAGCCGAACGACAGTAGAGACGCTATCCGCGCCGCTGTAGGTGCCGGGCGTGACGGTCCAGTCATTTCCGCTGACGGCGATGCTGGGGGCGGTCAGTGGAGAAGGCGCAGGAATGACCGGCGTGCCACCCGCCCCGCTATTCCCGAAAATGATTGGCGAGAGGCCCCGCCCGATAAACGGCGCGTTGAACATGTCAGAATTTCCCGGTTGCGAACTTCGCGAATTCGCCGTCCATCAGCTTGCGCTTGACGTATTCGGCAAACTCAGCCGTGCCGATTGAAGCGCCGCACTCACGCGCCCATTGCTCGGCAACGACAAACGGGATGTTCCCGACGTGCCGCATTTCCGATCCGGGCCGCAGGTTGTCGCGGATCATCGCCGCGTGCTTGATATCGGCACTCACGTCCTGCGCGCGCTGAATGGTGGTATTGTCGCCGTCGTGGTGGAAAGTCTCGCGGATCATGGCAGCCCTCGCAAAAAGAAAAAGGGGCGGCCTAAGCCACCCCTCGCGTTCAGTCTGTCGGGCCGATCAGCCCTTTTTCGTCACCGGCTTCGCAAAGCCCAGCTCGATCAGCCGGGCCGCGTCGGCCTCGCTGGCGTTGAGGATCTCGCCTGCCTCGGCGGGGGCGTCGTTCACCCACGGCTGGCGGTCGGTCACGATGACGATTTCAACGGTTTTCTCTGCCATGTCATGGCCTCCTGATTGGAGGGGCGGACCAAAGCCCGCCCCGGTTTGCTTACAGCGCGCCGTCGATATCGGCGATGATGCCATTGGCCTTCTCGCTCTCGACCATCAGGGTATATTCCCCCGAGATCAGGCGGCTGGAGGCGTGGCCGGTCTTGGCCAGTTCCTCGTTCTTGACGGTCTGCAGCCAGTCCACCGACAGATAGTCGGGGTCCAGGATGAACACGTCGCGCGCACGCTGGAAGCGGTTCGGCAGCACCTGCAGCGTGCCGAAGTCCGAAACATAGACCTCGATTGCGGTGTACAGCGTTTCCTCATCGGCCACGCCGTTCCGCACCATGCCGTTGCCGGTCAGGGTCGAGATCTTCTGCTTCACCAGACCGCCGCACATGATCGTGCGCGGCTCAGCGCCGTTCTGCCAGCACGACTGCAGCACGCCTTTCAGCATGGCCTCGGTCAGTGCCCGCAGCGTGCCATCGGTCGCAGCGGCGTTGGGATAACCCGCGCCGCCCGCGCCACCCGAGGTCGTCGGGTTCGCGCCGGTAGCCCCGCGAGAGACGTTCGTGGTCAGGAACGCGGGCAGGCCAGCCGATGCACGCGCGACACCCGCGCCTCCAGCGTTCGCCGCCACGTTGTCCAGGAGCATCGACTCGATATCGCGCTTCAGTTCCTTGGTCTTGAAGACGATCTGTTTCGCCATCTTGCCGGTGTCGCCAGCGGAGTTCGAGGCGTTGGACGTGCTGGAAACCGTCGCAACCTTGTCCGACAGCTGGCAATAGTTGCCCTTGCGGACCGACAGCGTGGGTGCGTCGGTCGCCGGGTTGGCCTCGCCTTCCAGCACGCGGTTGGCCTTGTCCACAGCGGCGAGGTCCACCTCGTGCCATTCGTGCAGAACGGCCTCCGATTTGCCCTTGCCGACGAGGTTCTGGAAAACCGTCTTGTCGGGCGTCAGGAGGGCATACATTTCCTTGAGGTCTTCGCGGATGACCTTGTTGTTGTAGGTCAGCGCGGTGTTGGCGGTAACTGCCATGATGTTTTCCTTTTCAGGTCAGGAGATGCGCAACGAAATCAGCATCGCTGCGCGTTTTTTTCATCCGGGCGCGGATCTTCTCGGCCTCGGCGTTCTTGCCAGTCTCGGCTTGCTTCGCGCCGGGCTTGACCACCGGGCGGGCGGCCTTGGCCTTGTCAGCGACAGCGGGCTTTGCGGCTTGCAGCGCGCGGTATTTCATCGCGTCGTGCAGAACGAGCAGCGCGCGGTGATCCATCACCCCGCCCACCTCATCAGCCGTGAAACCGTAGTGCTGACCGGCAGCGACCAGCTTGCCCCGGATCTCGCCTGCCTTCTCGGCGTCGGCCAGTTCAGGGATGCGTTGCGCGAGTTCGCGGGCCTGCTCGGCCATGTACACGCGCTGCTGGTATTCCTGCGCCTCGGCCTGCTGGCTCATGGCCTGCTGGATCTGGCGCTGCTGCTGCTGATACGCCCCCATCTTCTGCTCGAACTCGGCCCGCTGCTGCATGTAGCGCATGGGGTCGGTTTTCGCGGTCTCAGGGTTCGGGGGCGTCGGCGCGGCGACCATCTGGCCGCTGCTGAGTTGCTGGTAGAGCGCCGCGATTGCTGCGCGCCCTTCGAGGATTTCGGAATACGCCGCCTCGACCTCTTTCTTGGCCGCTGCAACGTCCTGCATCCCCTTCTGAATGTACGCCTGCCCAGAATAGGAACGGGTCAGTTCATCCAGGGTCACCTCGCGTTCTTCGCCGTCAACTTTGACTTTAAAGCGCGACGGCTCCTGCGGAACTTCGTCCTCTTCAGGTTCGTCGTCATCCTCGCCGGTGACTTCTTCGTCGCCGGTTTCCTCGGTATCTTCGACCTCGGGGGCTTCTTCTTCGACCTCGGTCTGATCTTCAGGTGCCTCGGTCACGTCCACGATCAGGCTGGCTGCGAGATCGTCCATGCTGTCAGTCGCTTCCACGGTGCTGACCTTTCTTTTGCTCAAAAGCCCAGTCGTCCTCATCGGACTTGAGCTGGTTGGTGATTGCCTCAAGCGCCCTGATCAGGACGTGGGCTTCTTCGCGCGCCTCCGGTGTGGATGACGCATCCAGGAACACGGCGATTTGCCGCTCCCGAATTCGCTGCATGACGTCCAAAAACGTCGGGTCTTCGCTCAAAGCCTTGGCCCGAGCGGCGATTGCCTTGATGGTGTCTGGCATCAGTAATTCCGGGGTTCTGCCTGCATCGCGCGGATGCTCTCGGCGTCGGCGGCGTTAGCCTTGTAGGCAAATTCGCCATAGATCTTGGCCGCGTCGATGATGGCTTTCTGCTCCATCTCATCGCGCCTCAGATCGTCGGCCATCTGCGCTTTCTGCAGGTCTGTTTGCGCCCGGATCACGTCGCCCTGCTGCTTGGCTTGGGCGCTGATCTGTGCTTTCTGCACCTCGGCCTGCGCAAGGATCGCGTTCGGGTCTTGCGGCGCGCCCTGCTGGGCTTCTGCGGCCTGCTGCTGCAACTGCTGCTCGACCTGCGGGTTCATCGGCTGGAAATACCGATCCGCGTTATGCACACCGCCCGCCGCCTGAATGTCGGCCAGCGTGTTGCGGATATTCGTCAGCGTCACCAGGGGGCTGCCCATGCCCATCATCTGCATCTGCTGCATGAGCGTGAATTGCAGGGTTGCCACGCGTTGCTCGGCCCGATCAGAGCCAAGGCCCACGTTGGCCTGCATGTCCATGCCAAGCCGCCATGAACGCGGATCGACCGACACGAATTGCCCGTCCAGCCGCATCATTTCACCCGGCCCGACGTGCTGGCTGACGATTTGCAGGATCAGCCGGAAAAGCTGCTTCATGCCGCCTTCGGCAAGATTGCGGGCCATGACCTCGACCTGGCCCTCTGCGCCGCTGACGGTGGCATTGACCGCCGCCGCTGTGGTGGATTGCAGGGCGTCCGCGTCGAGGCCCAGCGAGGCGCGGGAAACGCCCGTCTTGCCCTCAATCACGCCATCGAAATACTGCAGCGCCCCCATCGCCGCATCGCCCGTAAAGGGCACGACAACCGGCATGATCTTGTCCATCGGGGTGCCCTTCGTGCGGATCACCGCCCCGATTTCGTTGTTCAGCACGTCCTCGACGTTGACTGCGCCGCTGCTGGTGTCGATGGCAAGACGCGGCGCATTGGAGGCAGCCACGTTGTCCAGCAGGCCCCGCAGCATGGCGGTTCCGGCGTCCTGATCCTCGATCAGGATATCGACCAGCGACCGGCCAAAGAACGCGTGCGGCTCCGGGTCGATCTCAAACACGGCGAACGGCACCATGTCGGCCAGTTCGTAATGCAACAGCTTTTTCTTGCCGCCCGCGAGGATGAACGAATAGAGGCGCGGGATGCCGGCCCCCTCAATATCCACCCGCATATAGGCTTCGTACACCGTCACCGGCTTCATAGACGGGTCGGCAGAACCTTCCTCATCATCGGGCGTGAAGCCACGGCGATTGCTCTCGGCCTCATCGTCGTCATCGCCCTGCCCGAGGTCGAAAACCTCATCAAAGTCGAAGCCCATGGCGACCAGATCGCCCACGCGCTTCTCCGCCCGGTGCCCGCAGATATACGCGTCCTCAAGGCACGTCGCGTTGCTGTCGACAAAGAAATCCTCGGGCGCGATGGCCTTGATCGCCAGTTCGCCCTTGGTGTTGGTGCGGGCCACCTTGGCGTCGTGCAGGGTGATCGGCTGCGGACCCATGGGCAAGTCCACCATCTGCACGGATGGCGTATGCTCCAGCACCTCGACTTCATCGTCACCGGCGACCAGCGCGAAGGCCTCGTCCGTCAACTGGCTGTAGCTGTCGATCTCGACGGTTTCAGTCTCGTCCCACCAGCCCTTCAGAATGCCGGTTTTTTTGACCATCGCGTCGTGAAATGCCGAGTTCAGCAGCTTGTACCCGCCCGCCTTGGTGAAACAGTATTGCGCGTATTTCGTCTGCTGCTCGGCAACGGCCACATCTTCCGGCCCGGTCGGCACGTATTCCACCGGCTTGGCCGAGGTCATAAACACCCGCATCAGCGATGGCTTGACCTGCCGAACCGCGTCCCGGCACTTCGTCGCCACGACCTTCGACCGGCCCGGCTCATGGCCGATATCGACCTCACCGTTGAAATAGCGCTGCGCAAGCTGGCGGTCAGGCTCGATATCGGAGGTGATGAAGTCGACAGCGGCTTCAATCGCGTTCGCCACGATCTTCTGGATATCGTCGTCGGTCATTCGGGTGGGCTTTGCCATGGAATCCCCATGAAAAAAGCCGCCCCAAAGGACGGCTGGTGTGGTAACGGTGGCGTGAACGATTCTCTATGGAGGCGAAATGCGTCGGATCGCTCTATCTCTGATTGTTATTGGCCTGTCCGCCTGCTCAGAGGACGGGTCTTTAGGGCAAGAAGGCAGCCCGGTATGGCTCAGCACGGCCTCTCAGGAGGCAAAGACGGCCTACTTCACTAAGGTTTGCTCTGGTTATGGGTTCCAGCCCGGCACGCCGCATATGGCGCAGTGCATCCAGACCGAAACCGGCAACATTCGCGCGCGAGGCGCGGCAGCGGCGGCAAGCTATCAGGCTTCGCAGCCGACCTACACGACCTGCAATCGTTTCGGTCAAATGGTCAGCTGTTCCTCGTATTGAGCGGTTCGAGCGGAGGTTGTGATGCGGGATGGCGATGAGGCCGATGCGATTGACACAGATCTCGAGATTTCGGCGCGCGAACTCGAGATCGATGACGCCAAGAGGGACCAGAAATGGACCGTCTGGCTAGGCACTGCATCCATTCTGCTACTGTCCGTTTTCTACCAGTTGGCTCTAAGCCGCCCAGAGGCGGTCACCTGCGGCGCGGCGATTTTTCTTCTGGTTGGCATCAAAGACCACCTTTACCGGATGCGCATCAGCCAGGCGCGCGATCAGATTGTTGCCTTGAGGCTCTGGGACACTGCTGAGATGGCGCGCGGGAAGCATACAATGCGCATCGTGCGGGCGCTCGAACCCCCTTCCCAAACGCCACCGCAGCGCTAGATTGAGCGGATGAGCATTTTAACCGTCATCGTCGGCGTTCTGGTGGCGAATGCGCTCACCGCAGCCTTTGCCTATTACATGTGGCGCATCGGAAAAAACGAGAGCGATAGCCGGGCATACATCGGGATTCTTGTCCTGCTGGCTATCGTCCTGTTAACAGTGTTTGCAGAGCGTCAGCGCTTTGCGGAAGCATCCCAAGCAGCCCCGTACCAGTCAGCCGTTCCGGCCTCTGACCGGCGATAGCCAGAGCATCAAGGACGCCCTGCTGGCGCAGCGCACCGGAAGCGATAGCCGCCCGCGCCCGCTCTGCGGAACGCATGGTAACGGCCTCCGCAAGCTTGCGCTGCCCTGCGGCCAGTCCGGTCCCTGCCAGCGCGCCGAGAGGCCCACCCGCCGCGAAGCCGCCGCCGATTGATCCCATCTGTGCCAAGCCGCCACCGGCCAAATTGATGATCTGATCCAGCGCCGAACCGTGGGTGACCGACCGCAGTGCGGCCTTCTCTGCTGCCGTGAATTGTGACGCCAGTTTCTTGTTCTGCAAGATGTTCTTGAACTGGTTCCGCACACCGCTGGCCGCGCCGCTCAGATAGTTCTCTGACCGCTCCATCGCGTTATCGACCAGTTGCGACTTGGACATGCGCGACCAAACCTCGCGCGCCTTCGGGATGGCCGTTTTCAGCGCATCCAGATCACCACCAAGCACGTCATCCGGCCCAAGCCTCTGCACGAAATCGTCAAGCTGCTCGATCACAGCCACCCCCGCGCGCTGGTCGGTCTTGTTGGCGACGTTGCCCGCTGCCGCCCCTGCCTGCCTGCGCATCTGGTCGAGGCTGCGGAACGGCAGGGCTGCGGTTGGCTCTGCCGCCATGCGTTCCCCGGCCTGGTCCATGATTTGCATGACGCGCCCAGTGTTGGGCGTCAGGCTGCCCGGCCCCGGCAGTTCATCGAAGCCAGTATTCGCACGCAGGTAGTCCAGCAGGCCGCCCCGCATGTCGTCAAACGCCTCCGGCTTGATCTGCACCCCAGCGTCGTCAATTTGCTTGTAGAGCGCGTTGCCCATCGCCCGCAGTTCCGCGCTGGTCGGGGCGTTCTTGGCCGCTTCGTTCAGTGCCTTCTTCGCGGCCCGGCCTTGCGCGACGGATCGCACCGCGCCCGTGGCTGCCGGAAGCGCGGCACCCAATGCCAGCCCCAAAATTCCATCGCGGTACCCGCGTTCTACGCGATTGGCTAAGCCGCCCTCACCCTCACCAAACCCGTATGCGGCCCCCATCATCCCGCCAGCCGCCGCGCCCGACGCGATTTTGCCTTTCCACGATGCCGCCTGCCCTAGCAGGCCCGCCCCGAACGCTGCCGGGATCATGGCCCCGCCGAACTCCGCACCGATGCTGGCAACGGGATGATCCTGGCGGAACTGATCCTCTTGTCCGCGCACAGCGCGTAGCTGGTCGTCGTAATTCGTGCGGTTGCCATAGGTGCCGGAGTTGGCGTCATAGCCGGTCAGCGCGTTCAGGCGGGCGCTGATCTCATCACCGAAGCCGAAGAATAGACCGTCGCCAGCCGCTTGGGCCGCGTTGTTCAAACCCCCTTGCCCGGTCATCTGGCTTGCCGCCTCGTGGCGCGCGGCGCTTTCCGGCGACACCTCAAGCGTGCCCGCCTTGGCCGCCTGCCAGCGGGCACGCACGTCATCAGGAACGCCAGAGGGCTGCGCAGGCTGCGGCGCTCCGTAGACCTGCTGCATGGCCTTCGCCATCGTCGCGTCGTCGGTCCCTTCCGGGAACTCGTAGATCACGCCATCGGGGCCTTCGATCTCGATCATTCGAAACCACCTGTTTGTGGGTTGAAGCGGCGTCGAACGGGCGCTTCTTGACGCGGAGAAACTTCAGGAAGTTGCGCGCCCTGACCAGAACCAACACGCAGGCCGGAGATGGCCGCCGCGCGGTTTCGCCGCTTCTGGGCTGTCACCTCTGGCCCGTCACCGGGCTGCGGGAAATACTGCTTATCCGCGTTGTCGAACTCTTCTGGGCTGATGACCGCACCGGATTCACGGCGCAAGATCGCGTTGACAAAATCGCGCTTGGCTTGGTCGAACTTTTGATAGTCGTCCGACACCATGTAGTTCCCCAGCACAGGAACCCCAGACGCAAGACGGTCAGACAAACTCGTGCCCTGCGCCTCCATCTGGTCAAGGATGGCGTTGCTTTCTTGGGAGCGGATCAGGAACCCCGTGTTTCGTCCCTCACTCTCGGTCAATTTCACAGCCGGTGTACCGGTCCCAGTTGTGCCGCCCTGCGGGATCGGCGCAGCGTCCCAGACTTGGCTGGTGGGGTTCCATTGGACCATCACTTCTGAGCCATCGGGCAAGGTTACGTTCTTGGTCGTTGGCGCGCCCGGCTCATCCGGCGTGCGATAATCACCGATCACCTGTGGCCCACCCTCGCCCATCGACACAAGCTGGCCGTTGACCTCCTTGACGCCGCCCCACGGGTCAGCCTTGGCCGTCGCCTGCGCAAAGGCCTGATCCACCGGCAGCACGCCCGCGCGCACCGCCTCAACCAGATCCGAGCGGCCATTGGCGGCCAGCCAGTCAATCGTTGTGTTCTGCTCCTGCTGCTGCTGCTGGCGCTGCATGATCATGCTCATGGCGCTGCTGCCGTCCACAACGCCCTGATCCAGCGCGGCGGCCAGATCGTCGTGCCCGTTCTGGCGCAGCCATTCCGCCGTTTGGTTCCGGCGCTTGCCGTCCGCGCGCTGGTCCATGCGGCCCTGCACCGAAGCCGCAAGGCCTGCGTCAGCCTCATCGCCGCGCATCGTGTTGAAGCCCATCGCCAGCGCGTCCCACAGGCTGCCATCGCGCGCGCCGTCCGCCAGCTTCTGCGTGAACGTGCGGGTGTCTTCCTGCTGCTGCGGGGCAACCATGCCGAGAATGCCTTGCATCTGATTGCCTCCTACGGGCGTGGTCTGGCTCATGTCGGGCTGATAGTCGCCGCCGAGCAGCGCCATTGCCTTCTGCCGGTGGCCGCCCATCTGCTGTTCGACCTTGTCGCGGACAGTGCCAGGCGCGCCGCCGTTGTTCGCGTCCGACGCGTTGTAGCGCCCCACGCTGCCCGCATTGATCGCGCTGTACACGTCCAGCAGGCCCATGCCCGGCTTCACGCCTGCACCCTGTAGGTATTTCACGACAGCGCCCTGTGCGCCAAGCTGAGAGCCTACAGGGTCGCTCCAATCGACGCCGTATTGCCGCGCTTGCGGCTCCCCGAACTGGATCAGGCCGCGATGCTGGCCCCATTGCGTCGTCGGACCGCGTTTCGTCGGGTCGAACGTGCCGCCGGTCTCGTAGCTGATGGCCGTAGCGAGATCGAGCGGCGAAATCCCGAGGGCCGCAGCCGATTGCTTGATGCCGTCGACAATGCTCATCACGCACCCGTCAGCGTCGACAGAGCGCGGCGGAATACCGGCTTGGATGCCGGGTGGCGCTCGATCCACTCAGCCAGCTTCGGCCCGTGCTTGACATAGGCGCGGAACAGCCAGAGCGGCGCTTTGGTCAGCATCCACTGCCGAACCTTCAGCCAACGCCCATCATCCTCCCCAAAAGACGCGCGCGCCACCCAGCACAACAGGCCAGCCGACCCAAGCGCGCCAAGGCCCGAGGCGACACCCGAGAACATACCCAGCAGGCCGGGGCTGCTGCTCTGCGTCTGCGTGCCACCGCCGCCCGGAGCGCCTCCGACCGCCGACATGATCGCCCCCAGCCCGGCCATCGGCGCGCCCGTGAAGCCGCCATATTGCCCGCGCCCGGCGTTGATAAGCTGCTGCAACAGCCCTTGCTGCTGCGCGCCCGCCTGCGCCAGTCCGGCGTTGACCTGCTGCCCCATGCCGAAGCCGAGGTTCGACAGGCTGCCGAGCTGACCCGCCGCGCTCAGCTGCGTGTTCATCATGTTCCCGGCAGCGCCTTGGTTCGCCAAGCGCGTCTGAAGCTGGTTCCCGGCGTTGATCTGGTTCGCCTGCTGCATCTGGCCAGCGTTGAACTGGTTGGACTGCTGGCGGTTGCCGATATCGAACATCGCGCCCTGCTGGGCTTGGTTGAAATTCTGTTGGTTCAGGCCCGCTGCGGTGTTGGCCACCGTGTCGTAATAGTTCTGCGCGCCCTGCGCCTGCGCCACGCCATGACGCGACCCACCGAACGCGCCCGCCGCCGTGGCCTGCGCATCGAGGTTGTTGACCGACTGCTTGTATTGGTCCTGCAGCGTGCCCATCGTGCGGTTGATGACGCCCTGCGTGTAGGGGTTCATATACGGCTGCAGGTTCGTGCCGCCGAGGTTGCCGCCGCCTTGCGCATAGACGCTGTTCATCTGCGGGGCTGCAAAGCCGAGGTTGCCGCCCTGGGCGATCTGGCGCGAGACGTCGATTGCGCCATTCAGCGCGTTCGCGGAGGTCTGGAACACGTTGGGCATCAGTAATTCCTCCCGAAACCGCCGAACCCGTTAGGCCCGTTGACCAGCTGCCCGCCCGGCGTCCACGGGAATACCGGCTTGGTAGGCTGCGTCGGTTGCGGCTGCTCAGGCTTGGCAAAAGCCGTCGGGGCCGCCCCGGTCTGCGGGTTGATCGACACGCCCCGCAGCGCGTCATAGAGGCCCGGCTGGCGGCGCTTCAGTTCAGCCAGCGCAGCATCGTACAGGCCGCCCGACGAATAGCCGCTGATACCGCCCTGCGTGGTCGAGTTCGGCATGTTCACCGCACCACCGCCCATCCCGAAAGCCGCCGCAGCGTCATTTGCACCCTGAAAGGCCGCGTTCTGCTGGGGCGTGAAGGCTGCCACGTCGAGGCCGTAATATGGCGTGTACCCGAGGTCCGCGACGGTGCCAGCGCGCGCGATGGCGTCCTGGCTGGCCTCCTGCAAGTATTTCGGGATCTCATTTTTCGTCGTCTGCTTGCCGCCCATTTCCGAAGTCCTTTCGCATTACGACAGCGGCGGGCTTGTAGCCGATGCCCGATAGTGCCCGCGCCCATCCGTGACGCCCTGTCAGTTCCGTTCCGTCGCAGCCCTGCGCCTCGGCCCATGCTTCCATTGCTGGGGCCATGTCCTTGAGCCGTTCCATTGACCCGCCGGCCAGGAAGCAGTTCAGCATCGTGCGCTGCGGATAGACGGCGATTTCCGTGACTGCACAGGCGTCCTCAGCGGGCCAGAGCTGCATCTTGCCGGATGCGATGCCCTCAGCCACGTCGTCAAAGCTGTGGGTTCCGCTGCACTCGCGCAAAGCCGCCTCGATGAAGGGGCGGCAATGCTCAAGCAGATGGTTCATACCGCCACCGCCGACAGCGCCCCCGCATTGCTGACCGTCACCTGCCAGCGCGTTCCGTTCGGCACGGTCAGGATCAGCCGACCCTCGCCAATCTCAGTGTCCCGTCCCTTGCGGAACGTCTTGGCAAACTCAGCCTCAATCACCCGGTTGCGGGCAATCTCTGCCATCTGCGAATAGGCAGGAGGCGCATCCGGCAGCCTGACAGACCCAAGCAACGGGCGCTTCATCGCTGCCCCCTCGCCCGCGCCTCGATGCGGAACGGCCCCACTCGCCAGTCTGTATTCGTCGCGCCGTCAATCCGAAGCGTCATCTGCCGAGCAGTCAAGCGAAGCGAAACCGGGTTGCTGATCGAGTATGGCCCGACGCCATAGCCGAAATCGTTCGGGTACATCCGCCCGTTGACGCTCGCCGTCACGCTGTCGGGCGCGCCGCCATCTGGAACCAGCCGGATCACGCTCATCGCCTGATCGCCGTTGCCAAGCTGGAGCGGGCCGGTTTCAGCCCAAGGCGTGGCTTCACGGTGGTCAAAGCCCCATTCGTGGTCATAAGCGATACCCTGCGGTGAAACCCAGATCGGGTTGTCGAACACGTCGCCGGTGGTGCCTGCCGTCCGCGCCAACTCGCCCGTCGCCCACCATCCCGTCACGTAGTTAAACGAGACATAGGCCCCGCACTCCATGCCAGTCGGGTAGAACCACCAGACTTCGCCTTCGACCGGGATGTGAACCACGCTGATCTTCGACCGCTGCGCCGCGTTCAGACCCGAAAAGACACGATCCGCAACATCGCATTGCATCCGCTGGACTGACTGCCCGGCATAGGCAAAGAACCCATCCTCGCCCATCCAGAACACGCCCGCGTCGGTGCTGATCGCCCCATGCCGCGAGACGATACCGCAGCCGCTGCCGACCTGCTGGAAGCCGTAGACATAGGGCGGCCCCTGATAGGTCGCAGTCCACGCATCTTCGTCGGTCAGGATCAGCGTTTGGCCGCGCGTCTTGAGGCCGCACATGATCCGGCCCGCCGATTGCAGTTCCATATCCCCGGCTTCATTGGTCGCCGCCGCTGCCCAGACCGTATTGGCCTCGCGGTCGCTCCATTTCACCAGCCGGGGATTGCCCGAGGCCGCCAGCGCGAACAGGAAGCGCTCAGCCGTCACCATGATTGCGCGGTTGTTTACCGGCGCGTTGGCAACGACGGTCGCCGCCGTGTCGCCGGGCTTCCACTCGAAGATCCTGCCATCTGCCGTTGAACAGGCGATGAGGTTCTGGCCCCAGGTGTCAAATGTCCATGTGTCGGCGTCGAGAATAGTCGCTGAATAAGCCCGTGGCGTTCCGTATGTGCCAGCGCCATAGAACCCGCCGCCGTAACCCTGGTTGGCCGACGCATCCACCCTGCCGCCAGCCAATCCAGCAGGCGTTGCAACGGTCATCGTGCCGTTGGCAGCCACGACTGTCAGCGAATCCGCCGCTCCGACTGCAAACCGTTTGTCCGACGACAGGTCAGACCACGCCAGCACAGCGCGCGGAGTGGTCGTCAGGCTCAAGACGCGCCTCTGACGCCAGCCACCCACCGGCGACAGCGCCTTGTCGCGCCAGCGCACCAGATTGCCGTCATGCCAGCGACCGGCTGCCTGCGTCTCTGTCCCATTGGCGTAGAAGCCGGGGGGCAGATCGAAGGGAACGAGCATTACTTCCAGCGCCCCACGGCCATTGCGCGATAGGATGTGCCGTTTGGAATGGCCAGCACACCGACCACGGAAAGCATTGCGTCAACCAGAGATGCGCTGAACCCATCACCCCACGTATTGACCCGCAGGACGGACATACTGACGGTCGGCGTCGACACAAACGGAACCGGGAAAGTCCAGGCCTGCTGGTTCGAAGCGAACAGCGCGCCAGCGGCATATGAGCCGTTTGTCGTGCCAATCATGGTGCAGATCATGGTTCCATCGGGGAACCGCACATATTCGCCGTTCGCGTTGGCCCCGCGATCGGGCATGACCCGCGACCAATCCGACCAAGCCCCGCTGTAACGCCGGACCCAAAGCGCATCATTGATGCTGCCACCCATCCCGTAGGCCATCTGCACGCGCGTGCCATCGGCAAGCTGCCGGTGGTCCACGACACAGGGGGGCAAAGGGGCCTGCGAGCCGCTGTATCGGTATGAACCGGTCGCGGTGATGCCGTTGATGTCGCCCACCGTGGCGGCCAGCGCGAGCATCACGTTGCCGTCGATGAGATCCATGTTCGCGTTGAGCTTGGTGCCCCAGGTATTTTCGGACGAGCCGATTTCGGGCTTCACAAGCTCAAGGCGGGGGGTTGTCGTATCAGCCATATCAGTAGACCACCATCATTTGTCCGGTTGCATTTAAGCGAGACTGAACGTGTGCTTGATGTCGCTCGCGCCAGTGCCAATCTGGAAGGCGTTCGCGGCGGTGCTGAAACGTATCCAGCAACCTGTGGAAGCAACCCCCGAAAGGCTTACCTTTGTGTTGGCGGGTAGCGTCAGGGAGGCGTCGCTGAACGTGCCTTCAATCACCTGCCCGAACGCCCCCGAGCCGCGCACATAGATCTGCGAGTCAGGGCCGATATCCGGGCTGTTGATGACCACATAATCGGTACTTGCATTCCAGCTCATTTCCGTTGAGGCGTGGGTCATGCTCACGCCCTCAAGAACGCAGCGCATATTGGCCGCTGTCGCGCCGATCTTGATTTTGTCTCGGGCAGCAGCCGGTGTGTAGGCCGCGTTATCCCGGAATGTCACCCCGGACATAACAACGGAACCGTATCCCGCCGAGGCGTGCTGTCCGACTGTGACGAAGTGATCGGGTCGGCCAAGGGTGCCGAAAAAGTTCCAGCCTTGCAGGTCGAGCGTCCAGCGCTCTGCCGAAGTGCCATCCGTGTAGGCATAGACGACACCCGTCCCCGCGTTGCTGGCAATGGTGCGCCCGCAATCCTCAGACGAACCCCGCATGCGCAGCGTTCCTGCCGGGTTGATGAACCACACGCCGCCGCGTGACGTATTGTGGACGCCGCCGCCAGCAATATCCACATCGCCGCACCGTTCGACGTGCATATCGAGCGTGATGCCGCGAATGGTGTCAGCGATCATGCCATAGCGTTTGCACATGCCGAGGTCGCCGGAGAAATGGTTTTCGTTGCAGCCCGAAACACCCCAATCGCCGCCGAAGTGTCCCTCTTTACGCAGATAGACGCCGATGTTGCAGTATTCGGCGCGGATGTGGAATTTGCTGATAAGCGCCGCCTCACATTCCAAACCCACATTCAGGTTGCGGAACTGAACACTTATGTCTGATCGCGCGATGCCGGTCAGCCGAAGCCCGGTTCCGATGCCGGGCGTGGCGGCCTCCATGCGAAAGCCGTAGCACTCAACACCAGAGGCAAACGAACCGGTCGGGCCTTCAAGGTAAATCCCCGCGTTAGCGTGGCCCACGACTACGGTGGTGTTTCCACAGACCGACCCGACGATGGCAATCGCACGACCGAGTGCCCCGCCTGCGTTCAACTTGCGCCAAACCATAGCATTCAGCAGAACGCGACCTCGCGGCAGGACAATCGTTCCGCCCTCGGGGCCGGGGATGCGATTGAATGCCTGCTGAAAAGCGATGCTGCAATCAGTAGCCCCGGTGGCATCCACGCCCCATGCCGCGAGAAGGATCAGCCCGTCAGCGCTTGGCCGGACGCGCAACATGATACCGCCAGCCGTTGTCAGATCGGGGTCGCTCGACACAACCTCATAGCTAAATCCCTCGGCGCGGGTCAAAAGTGAAGTGCCGACCGGGAGATATCCCCGTGTGCTTTGCATCAAAAATGACAGGCTCGGAACGTCAATCGCATCAATCCGCGCAGTCGCCGCGCCCATGTCGCGCCCGAACGCCTGCGCCAGCCCGCGCACATCCTTGTCGAAAGCATAGGTCATTGCTTGGCCGCCTCATAGATCGCCGTGTAGTCAGTGCCCGTCGATTGGCCGTCCAATTCGCGGCGCTGCTGCGGGCTGCGCATCACGAGCGGGCCTTGGTTTTTCAGCCACTCGTTTTCCTCGCGCAGCTTGTCCATCGCGGCCACGTAAAGCGGCGACCAAACGGCCAGCCGCTCATCCTCGATAAGGAACGGGGCCGACGCCATCAGCGAGCCGTAGAGGTATGCATCAGGCGCGCGGGCCAGAAGCCAGTTCGTCGGGGCGGCCCCAGACAGCGGAACGAGGTCAGGCTCAGGATCAACCCCAATGCCACCATGAAGCTGCGGAGCCACGCCCCACCACGTCCTGATTTCGCGCTGCATCTGCGCCTCGGCCAGCGCGATGAACGTCGGGATCTGCGCGGAAAGATCGTTGCGGTTCAGGAAGTCAGCCACCGCCTGCTGAAGCTGTGCATAGTCCATCAGGCGATACCCTTCATTCCGCGCCTCAAGGGCTTGTCCCAATCGCTGCTGACCGGCTGATACCCACAGGCGAAGGTCATGAAGCCGTCGGCCCCGTGGCTTGCCGTGTTGTGCAGCGGGCGGTCCTTCCAGACCTCACGATGTTCGTCCCATTCCTTGCGGTAATGCCGCAGGTGCTTGATGCCGACTGCGCATTCCGCCGCGTCAAAGTCGCAGTTAGAAAACCGCGCCCGTGCCGCGTCGATGGCGTGCATCTTGGATTGCGCCCGCTGGACGATGCGGGGACTCAAGCCGTGCTTCTCTGCCTCAGCCAAGCGCCCATCCTCAAGGAACAGGTCCTCGCGGTCGCCGTCGTGCGGCCAGTAGTGATCGGCATACGACGCATTCCGCTGTCGCGCCCAATCGCTGACATACCGCGCGTAATGGCTGATATGCTCACCGCTGTTTTCGTAATAGCCGATGAACCGGTCGCGCGTGCCGATGCGCTGGTGAAACCAGATCGTCGTCATGTCGTTGCGACCCAAGTCCCAGAACGTGTTGACCGGGTATTTCGGGTCATACGGGAACCGCCCGATCAGCCCGTGCTTGTCAGAGTGCGCAAGCTGCGGCGCGAAGTACGCGCCCTCAATCGCTTGCTCGAATGCTTCATCGGCGGTCGACGGGTTTTCCCGCTTCATGTCGCCGCCGAGCGTCATTTCCTGCTGCAGCCACCAAGCGCGCTGCTCAGGCGTCAGCTTGATGCCGTGGTCAATCTCCAGCGCCTCGAAATAGGCCCTGTCCTCTGCCGTTTCCACGACCAGATCAGGCCGCCAGACATAGCCCGGCTCTTTCCACCACGGGAAGAAATGGAACTTGAACTGACCGGCCCCGCGCTGCGCTTCCTGGCAGAACTGGAAGAAATAGCCCTCCTGCCCCTCAGCCGTGCTTTCGATGGTCTTGGCATTCTGGCCGACAGCCGGAAACGCGCCGGTTACAATCTCGCGCGCCTTCTTGGGGTAGTTGGCGCAGATCTTGCCGAACTCGGACACATGCAGGCGCTGAAGCGTGCCAGACCGGGCCGATGTTGCAACCCGGATGCTTGACCCATGCTCAAACCGCAGCATGCCCGCCCGGTCGTTCTTGGCTGGCCGTGCGTCCCTGATAGCATCAGGCAGGTTGTCGTAAGGAAACTTGACCTTGGATTCGAATATCTCGTTCGCGTCGTTGACCGTGTGCGCGATGATGGCCGCGCGCCAGTCGTTCAGGAAGATCACCTCATCCAGCGCGACCAGGCACATCAGCGTCGTAAAGCCAAGCTGGCGGGCCTTCAGGATGATATCGCTTTTGGAATTGTCCCGCAGATAAGCCAACTGCGCTACGTTCGGCTTGAACGGAACGCGGTTCCCAGTCTTGTCCTGGATCGTGTAGAGGTTGTTCAGCCGCCAGATCGGGTCATGCAGCTGGTCACGAATCTGGATCGTCATTGATCGTCCGACCGCCCGCACTGATGCTGGCGAATAGCGCCGCTATCGTTCCGTCGCTGTTGCTGTGGTCGACCTCCTGGCGGTCGCGCCAGTCGGCCTTGCGGCGGTTCTTCAACCAGAATATCGCTGCCGTCGTGTCGGGCGCAATCTTGGCGCGGTACGGCGCATATACCGGCTCTTCCGCCCCAGCAGGCATGAAGATTTTCACCTCGTCCTGCTCATAGCCGATGGCCTTCTGGTACAGGCTGCGCTCGACGCGATCATCAGCTTGATCCTTGCCTGCCTTTAGGGACTGACAAAATGCGTCGTGATCCGCCTTCCAGCGGTAGATCGTCCTGACGTGCACGTCGAAGAAGTCAGCAATCTCTTGATCAGTCGCACCCAAGGCACAAAGCTTCTCAGCTTGCTTGGCATAGCTGTCCTTGTAGTCGGTCGGTCGTCCAGATTTCTTGGCGGCCATATTCGTCACGCTGCCTCTGTCTCTCGACGTCGAGGCCCTTTGCGGTGTTTGCTGCCCCTCTCTCGTGAACAGCGGCGAGAATGATTTGGCGCATTCGTTAGCGCGAGATCGGGGGAGGACCGAAAACGCTGCCGCTGCTCGCGGGAAAGGGAAAGCCCGCCAACCGAAGCTGACGGGCCGATAGAGGCCCGCCGGGTGCGCATCGTTGAGAGGCGTGGCGGGCTCGTGAATTATGCCGGGTGCTGCAGCTTCCGTTCCGCCCGAGCGCGAAACCTCATGACCGATCAGCAGCGTTCGTTCCCATGCGGGTTGACTGTCATGGGGCACCTGTTGAGCGTGGATCGCAGCTAACACCCTGCACGGTTACGCGGCTGTGTGCACCAGCGCCGCGATGTGCTTGACCGTCCGCGCTCAGGTGGATGTGCCGGACTGGATTTGCACCAGCCTGCCCGAAGGTCTGCAACTTGGCAGCACATCCGCCAAAGAGCGGAATCAGAACGGGCGAAAGATGAACGTATCCACCAGTCGCCCGCGAAACTATATTTACAGCACATTCTCGTGCTTGACAATCCCTCACATCACCTCCGCAAGAGAGAATCGGCCAGCGAGTCCAGAGCGTTGCGCAGATGCTCAAACCCCTCACGGACCCGCAGCGCGCCGTAGATGCTGGACGGGTGCCGCCCCTCCATGACGCAGGCCCGGACAATGGCGCGGTCGCTGTCCTGGACGTGCCGCATTATCGCCTGAAACCGGCTGATCCGGTCAATCTGGATCGTCACGGCATGGTCGGGCTTGGGGCTGGACTGCACGCGGTCATTGTCGGGCAGCGCGGGCTTGGAGCGCATGGTTGCCTCGAAGGCGTCACGCAACTTCACAGCGGCTGCATGCCCTTCCTGCGATATGCTGCCGCGCTTGAGCCAGAACTCCAGCAGATCCACGCGCCGAACGCCGGTCACGCCGTTGGGGTTCTGCACCTTGCCCGTGCGGGCGTCTACCTCGCCGCGGTCCTCGACCACCAGCCCGATACGGTTGGCCGCGCCCATTGCGCCATGGTCCCATGCGGGGAGGCTAACGGGGTTGTTGCGCTTGCGCCCGGATTTGCGCTTGGCTGCTTTGCTGGTCATGCTGCGCCCCTAACCTTTTCCAGTGCTCGAAGTGTTGACAGGTCGCGGACGTGGTTGCGCAACCGGCGTTTGGTCCACGGGGAAAGCGTCAAGCTCTCGCTGACTCCGCAGCTGTAGGGACGTCCATAGGCATACGGGTAGTTCTGGATCCACATGACCAACAGGCCCGACCTCACGGTGTAATTGTCGACCAGCTCGATCATTCCACCGTCGATCAGCGCATTCACCATGCGGTCATACTGCCGGTCGTATGAGAAAAAATACCCTACGGTAACAGCCACACCCGACCCCAGCAGGAACAGGAAAGGAAGGGATGCGATCACCAGCAGAAAAATAAGATCCGCGCTCATGCCGCCTCCTGCTGTGAGAGACAGGCGCGGAGGATGCAGATCAGCCACGCGCGGGCTGGGGTGTCAGACTCGACGTTAATCTCAGCGTGATTATCGTCATGCGGCCAAACGCTTGCCACGGGATGCCTGCGCCCTGTCGCCCACCCGACGGTGTAATCCCACCCCGGCAACAGCGCTTGATGCAGCGCCTTGGCCGCGTCTAGAGAGCCGTTGTAAGCGTCCAGCGGCTCGCGGCACATACCGTCCATATGCCAGATCTCGCAGGCGAGAAGGTCAATGTCCTCATCCCGCCCCGCCTCCACCGCCTCGATGAGCGCCCGCAGCGCTGCTGTCCTGTCCGTCATCGCCATTCCCTCGTCATGTTGTGGTTGTTCTGCTTGCGCTTGCGGCGTCCTGTGGCGCTGTCGTGGCTGGCGGGCTTCATGCCACCCCCGTGCTGCCGAAAGCCCCGCGATCTGACAGGCGGGCGCGGTAGGCGATGTTGTGGACCGCCTTGGCCTTGATGCCGAACGCCGATGCGATCTGCTCTGCGGTGAAGCCAGCCGAAAACAGCGCCGAGACAGCGTTGGTGCGGTCGATGTTCGCGGAGAAGCCAGGGCGCGCCTTCACGAACGGCAGGTCAATGCCCTTCTCGCGGCGGTAGTATGCCACAACGGCCCCGACGCGGTTGGCGGTCGTGCCGTGACGTTCCGCAACCTCGGGGACGGTCAGGCCCTCGTGGGCTGCCCTTTCAAGCACCTCGATGCGGCGGGCAGTGGACATGTGATGCCAGGCAGTGACTTTGGTCATGCTGGAACTCCCTTCTTCGGGCGCTTGAACGCGCTGTCGTCCTCGAATTTGCTGTAGGTCATCATTTCGCCGTGGAAGGTCAGCCGCGTGCTGCCCGTCTCGAACCCGTAAAGCTGGGTTTCCCGCACCTTCCATGTCTGGATGCGGACCCATGACAGCCCTGCATCCTCGTCAATCTCGCGGTGAACGCTGAAACCGAGGGCGGGCTTGTTGAAGAATGCGGCGCTATCGGCAATGTCGTATCCGGTCGGGCAGCGCATGTTGCCGTTATCGGTTGGCATCTTGCGGGGATGCGCGATCAGGCAGATATGCGTGTCGAACTGCGCTGCCCACTGCCGGATCTGCTGCAAGGCGAAGTTGATGTAGCTGGTCATCGACTCGCCCGGCTCGGGCAAATGCTCCAGCTCGTTCCACGGGTCGATGATGATGAGTTTGCACTCATCCCGGACCGCCAGCGTGTAGATCATGCTGCGCAGCCAGCCCAGGTTGTGCTTGTCGTCGCCGTCGAAGGTCCGGTGAACGATGCGGAAATGCTCATCCGCGAAGGCTGTGAAATCCTCGCGCTGCCGGGCAGAAAGCTGGTCCCACGGCGTCTTGGCATAGAGGCGCGCCAGCTGGTCGCGGGTCCGGTAGGGATGGGTTTCAAAGCCCATGATGCCGACGCGGATCTGCTCATGCTGTGCGACGTGATAGGCCGCGAAGGTCGTGAAGGTGGACTTGCCAGATCCGGGCGTGCCGGTGCCGACCGACATGGTGCCCTGCTCGAATGCCAGGACGTAATCGTAGGGCTTCATGCCGACCCGCAGAACGCGGCGCGACGGCATCGGCGGCAGGTCGGAAACCCCGGTGATAAACCCGCCCGACGGGTCCATTCGCTTGGCCTCGGTAAGCCGCTTCGACAGCTCGCCCTCGCCAAAGTTCACCAGCACGTCGTTTGCGTCCTTACAGCCTTCCGGCCACGTCACGAACCGCACATCATGTCCGGCCAGGATATTTGCCACCGTGCGCGGCAGACCGGCCCCAACCGCATCAGCATCGCCCGCGACGATGACGTAGGGGGCGGCCCGGAATTGTGCCTCGGCGTCGATCAGGACTTGGCGCTTGCCGCCTTCCTCGGTCCATCCGTCCGGCAAGCTCACGGCCCGGCTGTATCCCGCCTGAATGACGCTCAGCGCGTCAATCTCGCCCTCGGTGATGACTACGGGGCTGTCGCCACCGCGCAGGCAGTCCTCGTTGAACAGGCAGCGCGTCACGCCTTGGCTGGACCGCCATTCCTTCTTGTCGATGCCGCGAAACTTGCAGGCGTATGTTTTGCCGTCACGCCTGTAGGGCAGCGCGACCGCGCGACCGATTTGCGGGTGATCGACGGCCTGAACGCCCATCGCCACGAGCAATTCCGCATCCAGCTTCCGGTCGACGGTGAGGTACTTGATCGGGTCGGTCATCGCTGAACCTCCGACCCATGCCCGCCCCGCAGTGATGGCAGTGTGCTACGATCCCGTCCGGTGTTCTGCTGACGCTCAGGCATGGATCGTGCTTTTTCTTCCGATGCGGGCTGCACTCCGGGCAGGTGCAGCGCATGTGATCCCCGTGCCAGCGCGTCGGCCTGATGCCCATGTCCGCCAGCAATTCCGACTCGCTGCGCATGGGCAGCCTCCTTTGCGATCTGGACGGCCTGCCAGCGGGCCATGCCCTGCTCTTTCGCCGCCATCGTCTCTGCATCAAACCGGGTCATGCCGCCGTCGAACTCGGCAATCGCCGCCCGCTCCTCGTACTGGCCAAGGTCAAGCATGGGCCACCGCCACATCGTCGGGGGTCAGGTCGTTGCGAAACTCCCACTGGTAGCCGTCGTATTCCTGGACGCGCCCGTTCGTCAGGACGCGGATTTCGCCACGCTGCCACTTGCTGCGGCTATGAACCGTTGAGAGGTGGGCTTGAGATGGGGCTTCATCCGTCCAGCCCTCTTGGTTCAGCCAAACGGCAGGGTCTCGGGCAAAGCCGCGCGCCACGTCGGGGAAGCGACGCATCGCCCGAACGCCCATCATGATCTGCTCATGCTCGACACCGGCCTTGATGGCGGCGCGGTATTTCGCAACAGCGCCTTTGCGGTTTTTCTTCTGGCCGCCGCGATGGGGGTATTCGGACCAGAACTCATCGAACTCCCCAGCCCCCTCTGGGGGTTTGGGGGTATTGTTTAATTGTTTACCTTGTTCTTTAGTGGCGCGGCTCTGGCGCGGCTCTGGCGCGGTCTCTGGCGCGGTGGCTTCGGTGCCGACCTGATATTTACCGTAATTACAAATGGTTACGATGGTTCTTCCTTGGCGCGCGTCGTGGTGCGTTTTTACGAGAATCGCACCTTCGTTTTCGAGCGCTTTTAGGAACGTGCTGAGGGCCTTCCGGCCCATGCCCGTAGCTTCTTCGACCTGCCGATGCGATAGGCAAACCTGACCCCGAGATAAGGTGACCACATCGCCCTTGACCCGGAACTTCGTCTCTTTCCACGCTGCATTGTGAAGCAGCCAATGCCAAACTCCGACGCGCAGGCCATCACCCTTGAACAGAGCGTGATCCCACATCTGACGGAAGCTGCAAATCCATCCGCTCATGCCGCAACCTCCATGAACCCCGCAACGGCACGCCCAAGGGCGGTGAAGTCGGACGCCATGTGTACGATCACCTCTGCCGACAGGCCCTCGCCCGTAGTGGCCCCAACGAGGTCGATGGCAGTCAGGATGAAGTGAAGGGGCAGAACCCCCATCCCGCTTGATGCCAACGGCCCCTCCTGGCGGGCGATGGCCTCGGCGGCTGTCATGGCATGGGCGATCTTCCTGACCGCCGCGAATTGCGCGTTTGCGCTTTCGATGTACGCCTTCGTAAGATCGCTGCGGGGACCGCCGAAAATATCCTCATCAGACTCAGGGCAGTACGAAAGCCCGACGATCCATTCCCTGACCTGAATCCAAGCCTCGCCCTCACGCAGAGGGCCGTTTGCCTCGATGTAGGATCGGATATTCTGGACGATATATTCGCCGGTGGATTGCACCGGGATGTTGAAAAGCTTGTTCAGCGGTGGCATATCATTACTCATCGCCATTTTCCTTCTGTGTTTGGCGGTCATCACCCGGAGCGTTGGCGCGCTGCCGGGTTTCTTTCTGGGCGAGAGCGGCGACCAGATCGCCAATGCTCTGCCAGTTCGTCTGCGGTGTCTGGGCGTTCATTCCATCACCTCGATATTCACGATGACGCCGCCGTCCCGGCACTTCTCGCCGCGCTGTGGTGCCTGTAGGCGGAACCTGCTGTCATCCACGCGCAGGACTGCCGCGATGGCATCCAGCGCGCCCTTCTGGGCCGTGACGGCATTGTCGTCGTCAAAGCTGCTGACCCTCGACGGCGGGCAGAACGTCAGCGTGACGTGGATCGCTGCGCCCTCTGGGATGCGGGCCAGATGCAGGCCCTTCTCTCGCGCCAAGGCGGTGGCATTGATCTTCTGGGACTGGACCAGCCGGTGGCGCTTGCGCCAGTGCAGGCGGCTGTTAGCCGATAGCTCGGACGTCTTCGCCCACGGAAGCTGGAGCTGTGGCAGCATCATGCCAGCACCTCGATCCATCGAGAGCCGGGGGCATCGTCAGCAATCCGCAGCTTGCCCGCCGCGCTGCCGATGGCCCAGATTTCCAGCACCACCGCGAACGGCAGCCGGGCCGCGTCGGCAATCTCGCGGAACATGCGCTGATCGGCACGTGCCGCCTCAATGAAGGCGCGCTTCTGGTCAGGCGTCGGCGTCATGCAGGCACCCCTCGACCATAAGCTGATGGCGGATCTCGTAGGCGCGACCCTCAAGGAACCGGCGACGGGTGTCGCAGACCTTGCCGCTGGCGATCTGGGCGGTGATGCGGGCCAGCGCGGCGAGGCGCGGGTCCGGTGCCACGAATGACGGGCACCTCATGCCGCACCGTGTCGCGCGGGTGTCGACTTGGCTTTTTCGGCAAGCTTTCCTTGATGTTGGCGGGCGGCGTTCGCATGTGAAGGATAGTTGCCAGATATTTTAGCAAGGCCCTTCCAGTTGAAGGCGTTGCGCGGACAAGGAATGCCCATTTCGATGCACATGCTTTGCAGCACGTCGTACCAGCTCGCCGGGAACACCCCCGACGTGCGCGCCCCGCGAACGGAGTGCGAGGTGACGTTGAGGGCGGCGCAGATAGCGTCGGCTCCGAGCGTGTCGGTGATTTGATGGACTGCGGGCTTGTTCATGCAGCCGATAATGCTAAACTATTTAGCATTCGTCAAGCCAACAGTAGCTTGCTGCGCCAAATGAATTGGCACGATACCATCGTGCACATGAAAGAGGACAAGCCCAGACCGTACGCCGACATCGCAGAGCGCCTAAAATGGCACCGCGAAACGATCCTCAACATCGGTCGGCAGCAGGACTATGCAGATAGCATCGGCGTCAAGAGGTCAGCCCTTTCCCTATGGGAGGCTGGAACTCACAGGCTTTCTCTGGACGGAGCTTTAGCCTTGCGCGCCAAATACGGGCTGTCACTCGACTTCATGTACGAAGGCATTGATGACGCATTGCCCATGACCCTCAGAAACGCCTGGCGCGACAGGCCCTGAGTCAACGCCTCCAGGAGGTCAATCGTCAAGTTTGAAGCGTTCGCGGCCTCGATCAGCGCACTCAGTCGTTCTTCCGTCATCTCACCCTCACCATACGGCAATTCATGCTTAGCAGAACGGATCGTGAACGGGCAACCGCAAGGTGTGGTAGCGCGCGATCTGGACTCGGCAAGATTGCGGCGGCAGGGCAAGATGTGGGCTGGGAATCACGGGCGCGTGAAGGTGACCTGGCGAAAGGGATAGGGGCATGACAGACAACCCGAAATTCGAGGAAACCGAGCAAATTTCGATTGCCGCTCGGGTGGTGCTTGGGCTGCTGCGGCAGCAAACCGAGCATTCTGGCGCGGTCGAAATGAAAGACCTTCCGCACATGCTCTTGATGGCCGCAGACGAGCGCCACAGGCAGGGCGATTATGGAGCTGAGCGGATGCTTTGCGAGTGGGCGGACATGCTGCGGGACTGGAAGGCGTGAGGGCAACCTGACGAAGGGGATAGGGGGTGCCGCTTGACAGGGTATATTGCTTTTGTCGATGAATCTGGATGTGAGGGGGACCCGCAAAAAATCGGTGGATTCGAGTTTCTGAGCCTTGTTGCTGTGGTAGTTCGCAGGCGAAACCTGCAGTGCTTAACTGAAATTTGGGATCGCCACGCAAGGATTGAGCGCAAGCCCTCTGCCTGGAGGTGGCGAGGTTTCAAAGACACAAATTCAGATGCATCCAAATACCTAGCGTCGGAACTGTTGGCTGGCCAGCCATTTCAATTTTCCGCAGTTATTGTGCACAAGCCGAGTCTGCATCGACTAGACCACAAGGCGCAGCATGGCGATCTATATTTCTACGCGACTCAACTGCTCCTAGAGAGGATCAGCTGGATAGTCCGAGACGGCCAACGGCTTAGCGCCGAAGATGATCCGCGCGTCAGGATAGTATTTTCAGAACGAAAGAATACTGCATATGACAAACTAATCGGATATTCATCCAGCGTTAAGCGCGGCTGCGGCCCACGACTGTCTAACACTGAATGGTCGCACATCGACCTTGCCGAGATTAAGCAGATACCTCACCATATCTGTGGCCCTCTTGACGCCGCCGACTTCATCGCCGGATCAATCGCGTCAGCTATAGAGATGAACCGTAAATACGGATTGCTTGATGACCGCTACCTCCTGCCTTTAGCTGGAAGGTGCTACAAACCATCGGGGGGATCGGCCCTGAATAATGGACTTAAACTCTACCCCGCCGACGCTTCGTCGGCCCTACTGTCGGAGGACCGCTTCAGGTGGGTCAGGTCTCACTATATGAAGAAATAGGAGCGGGCCGGTTCCTTCTTTCCCGTGCCCTCAAGTCGCCCGCGAGCGACGGTGGGACAACCCGGTAGGGCACCCGCTCTCTTAGGGATTCTATATCACTCACCACGCTCGCGCAACGATTCTGACCCGCCCGACTCGGCGGGCTTTTTCATGCCGCCAGCACAGCGCTGGCAGGGGCAGGATAGCAGGTGCTAAACCACAAAGCCAAATGGTTTAGCATTTTGTGCTTGCATTGCTAATTTTCTTAGCTCATATTGATCCCATACCGACGACGAACCCGGATCGCCTGAACGGCAGCGCGGATGAGGCTCGGCAACCATAACAAACGGATATGAGCAAATGGACCATCACTTCGACCTCGACCCGGCCCCCTGCCCGCGATTGGCGCAGGTTAACCGCATCAACGCCACGTTCCGCCCTCTGCGCGTGACGCTGGCTGACGCCCTGCCGCAGATGGACCCCGCCACGCTGGCCGCGATCCAGACGGGCGCGTTCAAGCCGGAGGGCCGGTGATGTTCTTTCATCGTGCCCGGCGAATGGAGCGCGTCCTCGATGCGGTGCGCGATTTCCGACAGGAAGCAGCGGTCATTGCCGCCCGCCTCGACCTCGCTGAACGCCTCATCCTCGAACTGCTGGCATGGGCACCCCCTGAAGAACAGGCCCGCATCACCGCTGAATGGGAGGCGTCGAAATGAGCATCCACCCCCGCCACGACGAACTGCACGACTTCTGGCACGAGCATCAGGAGCCGGTGAACCGCAACCGCCTCGACGTGCTGCTGATCGTCGCCGCCTTCTTCATCATGCTGGCCTTTGTGCTGTGGCTGATCTGGGACGCTGTGCAGGCATCCGACGAACTGCCGAAGGCATGCGCTGGCATGACCAATGCCTGGGACTGCGTGGCGCTGCTTCAGGAATGAAAACGGCTGCCGTTGGAGGGCAGCCGCTAAACCCCACCCTACGAAATGGAGTGATCTGATTATGAGCACGACCACGATGATTTTCAAGAGCCTTGCCCTGCCCTCGATGGCGCTTGCCGCAGCGATGCTGTGGAGCGCCCCGGCGCAGGCAAACCTGAACTGCCCGGCTGGGTCCGAGGAATACAACGGCCAGTGCTGGTCACCCAATCCCTCGCAGCCCCCGAGCAATGTGACGGCGACGGGCGGCAACTCGTCCAGCACCGCGACGATTGGCGATGTTGGCGGCGGGACCGCGACGACTGGACCGATCAACGTCAGCACCGGCCCCAGCACCTCGAACTCTGGCGTGACCGGATCCGGCAATTCGGACGTGCGCAACAACGTGACGAACAGGAACGATATCGCCAACACGAACCAGCAAGGCCAGCAGCAGGGGCAATACCAGCAGGCCAGCGCCAACAACTCGATCCGCATCGACAACCGCACCAGGCAGTCGGCAGCGCAGGCCGCACCCGTGATCTTGGGCGGCTATGGTCAGCAAAACTGCTTCGGGGATACCAACAGTTCGGGCCAGTTCGGTGCGTCCATGCAGGTCTTTGGCTGGGGCGTCTCGGCAAACAGCAGCAAGGCAAGCAACGTCTGCGCCGCCTATGCCATCGGCGGACCTGCAATGGCGGTTGGCTACCTTCAGCGCATGGACCCCAACATGCCGCGCCGGGTGACGGTCGAGCAGCCCACGGGCCGACTGACCTGCCCCGCCAGTCATCCTGTTTACGTTCCCGAGAAAGGTTGTCGGAAATGAGCGGGAAGAACGATCAAGTCAACGATGCGCCCGCGTTCCCCGTCACGGCTGGCCAGCAGGTCTATGCGACAGGTATGACCCTGCGCGACTGGTTCGCGGGCCAGGCGCTGGCTGCTCTCATCCAGTCCGGGTGTGAGGTGCGCGTCCACACCGAAGAAGGGACACTTATCCTTCCCATCCGCACGGGTGGGCCTGTTCTGGCTTACCAATATGCCGACGCCATGCTCGTGGCCCGCGAGGCCACCCCATGACCACGCTTTCCGCCTTCGCTGCGATCCTTCTCGCGGATCGCCTGACCAACGCCAGCCGCCGATTGGGCGACTGGTTCACCGCCGAGCGTGGAAGCGCTGACGGCAAGAACGGATGGGTATGATGTTCTACACGTTCAATCAGAACAATACAGGCGGCGCTTTCGACCTTACCGAAGCGCTTACGCATTTCGTGATTGTCGAGGCCGAAAGCGCCGATGAGGCGAACGCGAAGTTGATCGCCCTTGGAGGTTACTTCGATGGATGCAGCATCGGTCGCGACTGCTGGTGCTGCGGTGACCGCTGGTATCCGGCGCGCGAGGGTGAAGGTAGCGACGCACCCGAGGTCTATGACCGACACCCCCGAGACTACGACGCTGGCGAATACTCCAAAAGGTGGATGCCAGCAGGGAAAGAGATTGTCGTCCACCACGAAGGCAAGCCAGCCGAATGGTTCTAACCCCGGCTCCTACGGTGCGCAGCCTCGCGGGGCTGCCATCCATAGCAACCGATGGAGGATGCGATGAAGGAGACGTTCTACCCCAAGGGCTGGCTCTACCTCCACCCGAACGGCATCGAAATGGAGCATGAGGCCATCTTTCGCGTCGAGGCCGAGACGTACCCGCTGGAGCCTTATTCGTGGGGCCAGTCACGCGGTTACGAGACCGAGATCAGCGCCACGCTGGTTCGATTTTCCACCGACCGGACCAGAGAGGACGCGGTGAAGATCGACGGCGAGGCCGAGATAGCGCGCCAGGAGGGACTATTCGCGGAGACCTTCGACGTGAACGAGGCCTTCGAGGACGCAGAGCATGAGCTGGCCGAATATCGCAGCGGCATGCGCGAGGAAATGTGGTGGGCGGCGGAATGATCGACCACAGCAATGCCATTGCCGACCTGATGGCCGAGCGCGAGGCGTTCCCCGCAGCATCGCCCGACTGGCTCTATCGCAGCCGGGCCGCGTGGAAGCTGCACCAGCACCAGATCGGCGTTCCCGCCCGAGACTGGACCGACGAACCGGCTGGCGGTTTTCGCCTGCCCCAACCCCAATACGGAGTCGCAGCAGAATGAACGCGATCAGCCCCATCGGGCACAACAACCCCCCGGATGCGATTGACGAAATCACCGCCCGCTTTGACGACGCCCGGGCCGAGGCTGAGAATTGGCTGGACGGGAACGAGGTGCAGACCGAAGGCCAGATGAAGGCCGTCGACGCTCTGCGCAAGGACATGCGCGAGTTTCGCATGGCGCTTGAGGCCGGGCAGAAGTCGTCCAGCGCGCCGCTATATGACGCCTACAAGGCCGAGCATGGCCGCTGGAAGCCCACCCTTGAGGACGCGCAGCGCATCGAAAAGGGGCTGGTTGCATTGGTCGACAGCTTCAAGCGCAAGCTGGCTGCCGAGAAAGCCGAAGCCGAGCGGAAAGCCCGCGCAGAAGCCGCCGCTGCCCGCCGCGCCGCAGAGGAAGCCGCCCGCGCCGCAGACGCCAGCAACATCGAGGCGCAGCGCGAAGCCGCCGCCGCCCAATTCGCAGCCGAGGAAGCGCAGCGCCGGGCCGTGGCAGCCAGCAAGGACACCGTGAAGGGCCTGCGCACGTTCGAGGTCACGGAAGTGCTGGACCCGCGCGGGCTGATCAACTGGATCGCCAAGAACCGCAAGGACGATCTTGCAGAGTGGATGGGCGACTACGCCCGCCGCAACAAGCTGCACATTCCTGGCGTGGTCGAGACGCGGCAGGAACGGAGGGCCGTGTGATGGATTGGGAAAAGGCATCCGCCGAACTGGCAAAGAAGCTGGACCCGGCGCACGTCAGGCCGCCGAAGAAATTCGGGCCGAAAGGCGACTATCTGGAAGGCTGGCACGTTATGGCCGAGGCAAACCGGATCTTCGGGTTCGGCGCATGGTCCTACACCGTCACCGAATGCAAATGCGTGTCCGAGCGGGCGCGCGAGATCGGGCAAAACAAGACCCCCGGCTTCGGAGTGACCTATACCGCAACGGTGCGAGTCACCATTGGCGATGTGGTTCGCGAGGACGTTGGCGCTGGTCACGGCTATGACGTGGACTGCGGCCTCGCCCACGAAAGCGCGATCAAGGAGGCCGTCACGGATAGCTTGAAGCGCGCGCTGCGTGGCTTCGGCAACCCGTTCGGCTTGGCTCTCTACGACAAGAGCCGCGAGAATGTGGGGGTCGATGAACCGCCGTTCGACGCCGCCGCCGCAGAGGCCCGCATCACCGCCACCATTGGTCGCGCCGCGACCGAGGGCGATCTGGTCAAGCTGTGGAAGCGGGAGGCCGCCACCATCAAGCAGATCGGCGGTGAGGGCGAGGCCCGCATCACCGACGCATTCAAGGCCCGCAAGGCCGAACTCACCCCTGAAATGAAAGGTGCCGCATAATGGCCGATCGTTACAACCTGATTTCCCCCCGCCCCCGCAAGGACGGGAAAACCCATTGGCACACGATTGGATCGGCGTTCCCGCGCGACAAGGGCGGGTTCAGCCTCATTTTCGACAGCCTGCCCCTGCCGGATGCAGAGGGGCGCGTGACGGTGCTGATGACGGAACCGCTGCCCAAGGATGGCCAGCAGCAGCGCGGCGGATCGTCGGGCTACGGCCAGTCTGGCGGGTACGGCGGCGGCGCAGGGGGCGGGATGCAGGGGCGGGATCTGGACGATTCCATACCTTTTTGATGGACTGAATCGTGAACTTGTGGCAAAATATGACGGCAAGCCAAGGTGTTACCAGCACCAAGGCTTGCCTGACCACAGACACGATGATTGGAGCATCGACCATGGCTAATCGCCAGATACCCGAACACCGGGTTTCCTATCAATGCCGTACGTGCGAACGGGACTGCGCGCCCGAAGACTTCTATGTGTCTAGCAAGACTCAGTGCAAAGAGTGCGTAAAGGCGCGCGTCCGAGAGCGTGCGAGAACCAACCCTTCCGTTCAAGAGTACGACCGGCAGCGCGCCAAGTTGCCCCACAGGCGCAAGAATAGCACCAACGTCACCAGCCGTTGGAGGGCGCAGAACCCGGATGGGTACAAGGCCCACAGCGCTGTGTCTAACGCTATTCGCGACGGAAGATTGAAGCGTGAGCCTTGCCTGTTTTGCGGCACGGATCGGGTGCACGCCCATCACCGGGACTATGCGCGCCCGCTGGATGTGATCTGGCTGTGTCCGAAGTGCCACCACCGGCTGCATGCCGCTTTTCCCGAGACTGAAGGCTCGAACAAGAGGCTTTCCAAATGACCCACAAGACCGACGATATCCTGCAGGTGCTGCACGGGCTGATCGCGATGTATCCCGAGCGGGCCGACGATGTGGACTGGCTGGCCGCCGAGGCGGGCGACACGCATGGCATCGATCCCAAGGCCGCGCGCCGGGTCTATGACCAGCGCCTGCGTATCTCGGGGGCGTGCTGATGGCCCGCATGGACGCGCCCCCGAAGCCAATGGCCCACATTTTCGCTGGTCGGCTGATGCCCCTGACGGCTTTCGACGCTGAGGCATTGGGGGCGTTTCCGCAGGGCACAGAGTTCACGCTGACCGCGAATACCAAGCGCAGTCTGCCGCATCACCGGACCTATTGGCGGGCGCTCGACAAGGCCGTCAAGGCAACGGGCCGCTGGCAGTCGCGGGAGGCCCTGCACACGGCGCTAAAGGTCAAGCTGGGGCGCGTGGAGCCGATCTTCGACCTGCGCGGCAATGTCATCGGCATGAAGCCAGACAGCACGGCTTTCGACGCAATGACACAGCAAGAGTTTCGCGGCTTCTTCGATGAGGCGATGGCCGCGCTTTCAGAAGCAATCGGGTACGACGCCCTAGCATGGATGGAAGAAGCATGATGCCCCGACCGTCGCGTCATGTCGAAGATCCAGCGCCCATCGCGGCGGCCTGCGTCGGCAAGGAGGCGTTCGACAGCCCCAAGCTGGCGCATGAGGTCTGCAAGCGCCGGCGGCGGCTGAAAGGCCCGCAGGACGTCTACCGTTGCCCCTATTGCCGCGCTTACCATATCGGGAGGCCCGCATGAGCTTCCACCGCGTCCCGCTCGGGCTGAAAGAGGGCAAAGGCAAGACCCGCCGCGACCCCAAGACGCGGGCCGAACGCAAGCACATGGAGGCGGTTGCCGGGCTGCCCTGCCTGGTCTGCGGGGCGTGGCCGGTGGAGGTCCACCACGAGGGGACACCGCGCAGCAACATGCGCGTCCTGCCTCTCTGCCCGCGCCACCATCGCCGCGAATACGGGCCGGGCGCATATCACTATTCCAAGGGCGCTTTCTACGCCGCCCACGGATCGAGCGAGGCCCTGCTGCTGCGGGTGTCGAAGATGCTGCGAGCGGACGAGGACGACCGCTTGAGCCATTGGTTTTGATTGCTCGCCGCGCCCTGCCTGTCTCGGGCGCGGACAACTGGCCCCGGTGGTTTCGGCCATCGGGGCGCTTTTAAGGAGGGATGAATGAGGCCGTACACCCCCGCAGGGCTTGCAGAGCATTGGGGATGCAGCGACGAAAAGATCCGGCAGATGTGCAACGCCGGGACGCTACGCTACTTCAAGATTGGCAAGCACTACCGCATCCCCGTGGACGCAGTTGAGGAATACGAATGCAACAGTTCAGAATTGGCAGGCTCAACGGGCGCTACACCGTTGCCTGGAACCTCGCGGACGGTCGGCGGCGGCGATTTCGTCTTGAAGCACGCACACGAAAGGAAGCTGAGGCGGAAGCACTAGACGTCATTCGCAAAGAGACGATGACAGCCAGCGAGGGAACGGTTGCTGATATGTGGCCGCTCTATCTCGCTGAACGCGAGGGCCGCAGCGCATCGTCTACAATGCGTTCGACCGGGAAGACCCTGCTGCCCGCATTCGGCCACCTGCGCCCGGATCAGATCACCGTGCAGGACTGCCGGGACTACGGGCAGCAGCGGATGGACGCGGGCAAATCTCAGGGTACGGTCTGGACCGAGCTTGGGCACCTTCGGATCGTGCTGAATTGGGCGGCGAAGAAAGGGCTGATCGAGAAGGCCCCGCTGATCGAGTTACCGCCGAAGCCCGCGCCGAAGGATCGGTACCTCACGCGCGCCGAGGCAATCCGGCTGGTGAACGCGGAGGCCGAGCCGCATGTACAACTGGCGATCAAGCTCATGCTGGGCACCGCCGGGCGGCAGGGTGCCATCTTGGACCTGACATGGGACCGGGTGGACTTCCGCCGTCACACCATTGACCTGCGCGTCGAGGGCGGCGGCCCCCGAAAGGGCCGGGCGCTGGTCCCGATGAATCCAATGCTGCACGAGGCGCTCACCGAGGCCAAGGCAGCGGCGCTGTCAGACTACGTGATCGAGTGGCACGGCAAGAAGGTGCAGAGCATCCGAAAGGGCTTCTCGCGCGCGGTTGCGAATGCCGGGCTGAAGGACGTGGGCATGCACACCTTGCGCCACACAGCCGCTGTGCACATGGTCGAGGGAGGCACGGACATTGCCGAGGTTGCGCAGTTTCTCGGGCACTCGAACCCGTCGATCACATTCCGCGTCTACGCCCGGTACTCACCAACGCACCTGCGCCGCGCGGCATCGATTCTGGACTTCTCAGTCGGTTCGGAAAAGTCGCGTTAGGTTCAATGAACTGTAGCGCATAACGTAAACAGATGGTATAATCAGAGGCAACGGATTGTAATAGTTACGAAAAGACTGGTGGGCGGTGAGGGACTCGAACCCCCGACATCTTCGGTGTAAACGAAGCGCTCTACCAACTGAGCTAACCGCCCGCCTCAGCGCTGATAGCGCGCTTTCATTCGCCTTGGCAAGAACCTCGGGCGATCATTTCCGCAGCCGGGCGATCAGCGACGAGGTGTCCCAGCGACCGCCGCCCATGCCCTGCACATCCTTGTAGAACTGATCGACCAGCGCGGTGACCGGAAGGCTCGCGCCGGTCTCGTCTGCGGTCGCCAGGCAGATGCCAAGGTCCTTGCGCATCCAGTCAACGGCGAAGCCGAAGTCGAAGCGGTTCTCGGCCATGGTCTGATAGCGGTTCTGCATCTGCCAGCTGCCCGCGGCGCCCTGGCTGATCACCTCGACCACCTCGGGGATCGAAAGCCCGGCCTTCTCGGCGAAATGCAGCGATTCCGAGAGGCCCTGAACCAGCCCGGCAATCGCGATCTGGTTGCACATCTTGGTGATCTGCCCGGCACCCGAGGGGCCCATCAAGCGGCAGATCTTGGCATAGGCGGCGATCACCGGCTCGGCTCTGGCATAGTCGGCCTCGGCGCCGCCGCACATCACCGACAGCTGTCCATTCTCGGCCCCCGCCTGCCCGCCCGAGACCGGCGCGTCGACAAAGCCGAACCCCGCCTTCGTGGCCAAAGCTGAAAGCTCGCGCGTCACGGCAGCCGAAACGGTGGTGTGATCGACAAAGATCGCGCCCTTCGCCATGCCTGCAAATGCGCCGCTTTCGCCCAGGCAGACCTGCCGCAAATCATCGTCATTGCCGACGCAGGCCATGACGAATTCGGCATCCCGCGCCGCTTCCGCCGCCGTCGGGGCGCTGCGGCCCCCGTGTTTTGCGACCCAGGCCTCGGCCTTGGCGGGCGAGCGGTTCCAGACCGTGACCTCATGTCCGGCCGCCGCCAGATGCCCCGCCATGGGAAAGCCCATCACGCCCAGTCCCAGAAATGCCACTTTCGCCATCGGATTGTCCCCCCTTGTTGCGAAACGCGCGTTGATCCGGCGCGCGCGCTGCCCTATCAACCCGATGAATTTCATCACGCGCCGCTAGGGTCAACCTCTGCGCTCAAGTTCGGGAAATGCGCCGGGACCATGCTGACATTTTTTCGCTGGCTGGTGCGGCTGACGGTCGCCTTGATTCTCGTCGGCGTGGCGATCGTTTCGCTGGCCTGGTATTTCGCCATCCGCTCGCTGCCGGATTATGAGGCGAGCTATGCGGTGCAAGGCATCTCGGCCCCGGTCGAGATCGTGCGCACCACCGAGGGCGTGCCCCATATCTTCGGCCAGACTGACGAGGACGCCTTCTTCGCCCTGGGCCTTGCCCATGCGCAGGACCGACTGTTCCAGATGACGGTGCTGCGCCGCGCCGCGCAGGGCAAGCTGGCCGAGATCTATGGCCCCGGCGCGGTCCGCGCCGATGACCTGACCCGCAGGCTGGGCCTTTACCGCAACGCTCGCGATTCGCTGGAGGCGCAGACGCCTCAGACGCAGGCCGCGCTCAAGGCCTATGCGAATGGCGTCAACGCCTGGATCGAGCAGATCAACCTGGGCGCACGCGGACGCGGCGCGCCCGAATTCTTCCTTTATCCCGACGATATCTCGTACTGGGAGCCTGCGGATTCGCTGGCCATCCTGAAGCTGATCGCCGCAACCTCGACCACGCAGATCCGGCATGAGGTGCTGCGCGCCCGGCTGTCGATGGCCTATCCTGAACGGGGAAGCGATCTGATTTCGGCCGGCACCGGGGCACGGGTGCCAAACTACACTTCGCTTTTCCCCGGCGCGCGGTTCCTGCCGACCGAAAGCACCTCGGCCGGGCGTCGCTGGGAAACGGCGCTGGCGGGCTTTCTGGCCCCCGGCGCAGGCTCCAGCGCCAATGGCTTTGCCGCAGCGGGCCAGCGCACGGCGGCAGGCGGCGCGCTTCTGGCCAATGACCCGCAATTTGCACTGACCGCGCCCAGCCTCTGGTATCTGGCGCGGATCGATCTTTCGTCGGGCGGGGTCATCGGGGGCACGATCCCCGGCCTGCCGCTGGTGCTGTCGGGCCGCAACACCGGGCTGGCATGGGGCATCACGCCCGCACAGATCGACGATCAGGACCTGTTCATCGAGGAAGTCCAGCCGGGCGACGCCACGCGCTATCGCAGCCCGACCGGCTGGGTGCCCTTCACCACAAGGCAAGAGGTGCTGCGCATTCGCGGTGCCGACGACCGCACCATCACGCTGCATGAAACCGCGAACGGCCCGGTCATCCCCGGTGCCCAGATGGACATTGCAGCGATCCTGCCTGCCGGTCACGTGGCGACCCTCTCCTGGACCGGCGGCCATGCCGGTGACCGCACGATGAGCGCACTGATGGGCCTGATGACGGCCACGGACCGCCGCGCCGCCGCGACGGCGCTGGCCGATGTCACCGCGCCCACCGTCGCCGTGACGCTGGCCGATCGCGAGGGCGTGGCGCAGGTGCTGGCGGGCAGCCAGCCCATCCGCAACCCTCAAAGCCCGACGCAGGGCCGCGTGCCGACCCCCGGCTGGCTGGCCGAGGCCGCATGGACCGGCATCCAGCCCATTCCCGCGACGCTTTCGGATCTGTCCCCCGCCAGCGGCGTGGTCGCGACGACCGGGGCCGCGCTGCCCGGTCTCGACAGCCCCATGGGGCAGGACTGGCAAAGCGCCTATCGTCTGGACCGTCTGCGCCATCAGCTCGACAGCCGAGAGGTGCATTCCCGCGACAGCTTCATCGCCGCCCAGAACGACATCGTCAGCCCGGTGGCGCGCGCGCTGCTACCGCTGGTCGGCGCGAACCTGTGGTATTCGGGCGAGCCCGCCGCCGCAGGCACGCCCGAACGTCAGCGTCAGGACGCCCTTGCGCTGCTCGGCAAATGGGACGGCGCGATGAGCGAGCACCTGCCCGAGCCGCTGATCTATGCCGCCTGGATGCGCGCGCTTCAGGACCGCATCGTCCGCGATGAGCTTGGCCCGCTGGCCGATGACCTTGACGAGTTGTTCCCGCAGTTCATCGAGCGGGTCTTCCGCGATGTGAACGGCGCGGGGGCCTGGTGCGACGTGGTGCAATCGGCGCAGACCGAGACCTGCGACGTCATCGCCCGGCAGGCGCTCGACCAGGCGATTCTGGACCTCAGCGGCCGCTATGGCCCCGATCTTGCGAGCTGGCGGTGGGGCGATCTGCATCACGCACGTCACGTCCATCCGGCGCTTGGGGATATGCGCGGGCTCTCCTATATCGTGAATCTGCTGCAATCGACTTCCGGTGATGGCTCGACCGTGGCGCGGGCGGGGCTGCTGGGCCACGGCCGCAACCCCTGGCTCAACGTGACGGGCGCGGTCTATCGCGGCGTCTATGATCTGGCCGATCCCGACAGTTCGGTCTTCATCATCTCGACGGGTCAGTCCGGGCATCCGCTCTCGCGCCATTATGACGACATGGCCGAGCTGTGGCGGCGGGGCGAATATGTGGGCATGTCGCTGGACCCGGCGCTGGCACGCGCGGCGGCAGCGGGCGTCACGCAGCTTCTGCCCCGCACCGAGTAATCCGTTCCGCCCGAGGGGCTTGCGCAACCGGGCGGAACAGGGTTCCCTGCCGCAAAGGCAATCAGGGGAACAGCATGGCGCGCAAGATCATTATCGACACCGATCCCGGTCAGGATGACGCCGTGGCGATCCTGCTGGCGCTGGCCAGCCCCGAGCTTGAGGTGCTGGGCCTGACGGTCGTGGCCGGAAACGTCCCGCTGCCCCACACGCAGCGCAACGCGCTGATGCTGGCGGAACTGGCCGGGCGCCCCGACCTGCCGGTCATCGCGGGCTGCGACGCGCCCCTCAGCCGTCCCCTCGTCACGGCCGAACATGTGCATGGCAAGACCGGGCTTGACGGCGTGGACCTGCCCGAACCGACCATGACCTTGACGCCCGGCCATGCCGTCGATTTCATCATCGAGACGCTGCGCCGCGAGCCTGCCGGCACGGTGACGCTGGTCCCCATCGGGCCGCTGACGAACATCGCGACCGCCTTCCAGAAAGCCCCCGACATCATCCCTCGCGTGCAGGAAATCGTCCTGATGGGCGGCGCCTATTTCGAGGTCGGCAACATCACCCCCACCGCCGAGTTCAACATCTATGTCGACCCCGAGGCCGCAGCGATCGTCTTCGACAGCGGCGTGCGGCTGGTCGTCATGCCTCTGGACGTGACGCATAAGGTGCTGACCAGCCGCGCCTGGGTCGGGAAAATGCAGGCGCTTGGCCCGGTCGGTCAGGCTGTCGCCAGCTGGACGGATTTCTTCGAACGCTTCGACCGCGAGAAATATGGCAGCGAAGGCGCGCCTTTGCACGACCCCTGCACGATTGCATGGCTGCTGGCGCCGCAGATCTTCTCGGGTCGGGAAATCAACGTCGTCATCGAGACTGCGGGCCAGTACACCACCGGCATGACCGTGGCCGACTGGTGGCGCGTCACCGACCGCAAGCCGAACGCGCTGTTCATTCGCGATGTCGATGCGGGCGCGTTCTTCGACCTGCTGACGCAGCGGATCACCCAGCTTGATCGCAGGGTGACCGGCTAGGCCCTAGTTCGCGTCCGGCTGAGGCGCGGGGACCGGCTCGACAGGTGCGGGTGCCGTCCCTTCCGGCAGCGGATCTTGCGGAGCAGGCTCGGCCCCTTCGGGCGCAGGCATGGTCTCGACGGGCGGGGGTACCGTCCCCTCGGGCGCAGGCTCGGCGGGCCCTGCCCCAAGCGCGATGTCAACGCGCCGGATCAGCTCATCTGTCACATTGATCGATTCCGCCGCGACAAAGATCGCCTGCTGATCAAGCACCGCGACCGCGCCGCGTTCATCCATCAACTGGGTCAACACCGGCAGCAAGCCGCGAAAGAAGGCCGTCCGCTCTTCATCCGCCTGACTTTGCAACTCGCGCACGACGACATCCCGCTCACGCCGGACTTCGATCACGCGCTTGTCGAATTCATCCGCGCGTTTGCGGAATTCCTCTGGTGGCAGGGTCTGGCGCAGGCCGGTCAGCTCCTGCTCCTCGGTGGCCAGAAGATCGGCAAGACGGTCATTCTCGGCCTCGATCTCGGTGCGGCGCGCCTCGATCTCGACCTGCGCACGCTTGCCCCAGGCCGAGTTCATGAACAGCTCATCGCGATTGATCGTCATGATCGCGGTGGCCGCATTGTTCGAAGACGGCTGCGACGGCACCTGCACCGCAGGCGCCACTGGCTGAGGCTCTGGCGTCGACGACGCATCCTGAGCCGCTGCGGCCCAGGGCATCATCAGCCCCAGAACCGCCGCTGTCGCGCGCCGCATCATCAGAACTTGGTCGAGATGGTCAGGTCGAAGTTCTGCTCTTCGTCATAGTCTTCCTTGACGACCGCCTTCGAGAAGTTGAAGCGCAGCGGACCGATCGGCGTCGTCCAGAAGAGCGATGCCCCGACCGCCGCACGCACATGCATCCTGTCGTCGACGATCTCACCGTTGGCACCGTCACCGTAGGGCCCTGGTTGGCCAATCTTGTTGTCCAGCCCCCAGACCGAACCGGCATCGGCAAAAAGGCCGCCCTTAACGCCATATTCCTCGGGCAGGCCGATGGGGAACTGCATCTCGGTCCGAAGCGCCCAGAAGTAGTTGCCGCCAAGCGCGTCCTCGTTCGGCGCGTTGCGGTCACGCGGACCATAGCCGTTCGAATCGAAGCCACGGATCTTGCCGTTGCCGCTGAAGCGATCAAGGAAACGGCTGTTCTGATCGTTCAGCATGTGAACCGCACCAGCCTCGAATTCGGCGAGGAAGGTGACCTCCTTGCGCCAGGCGTTGCTTTCGATCCCCGCGTAAAGCGACGAGGTGATCGAGTCGACGTCGCCACCCAGCCCGGCGAAATCCTGGCTGAAGCGCAGACGATAGCTGGTCAGCGGATCCAGCCCGTTGATCCGGCTGTCGTAGGTATAGGTATACCCCAAAGCGGAGGTGAAATACCCGCCCTGCTCGGCCACGAGGATCGGCGACGAGCCGACCAGCTCGTCAATCTCATCGTCGACATGAATCCCGTCGACGTCATAAAGCGTGTCTTTGCTCAGCTTGTAGCGCAGCTCCAGCCGCCCGTTTTCCGACACCGGGAACTCCAGCCCGGTCTGGATGCCGATGCTGCGGGTGTTGTAATCCGAGTTCAGACGGTCGGTGGTGTTGTACCAGGTCTGGAAACGGCCCTTCAGATCGCGGCCGAACAGATAGGGCTCGATGAAGGTGAGGCCCGACTGCTGGTTGCCCTTGCCGGTCGAGAAGGACAGATCGACCTGCTGGCCACGGCCCAGGAAGTTCTTTTCCGACAGCGACATGTTGAAGCCGACACCGGCGTTCACGCCATAGCTGACGCCGAAGTTCAGCGAGCCGGTCGGCTGTTCCTCGACGTTGACGTCGACGATCACCTGCTCGCCCGTGGTGCCCGCACGGCTTTCGGCCTGCACATCGGCGAAATAGCCAAGCGCGCGCAGACGCTCGGCGGCGTTACGGATCTCGCGCGGGTTGAAGGGGTCGCCTTCGACGGTCGAGAACTGACGCCGGATCACCTCATCCAGCGTGGTCGTGTTGCCTTCGATGTCGATACGCTCGACGAAGACACGCTGACCGCGGGTCAGGGCGAAGGTCAGGTCCAGCGTCTGGTCGCGCATGTTGCGGGTGATGCGCGGCTCGATCGAGACGAAGTCCAGACCCTTGCGCAGCGCCAGCGCCTCCATCCGGCGGATCGAGGTGTCGATGATCGTGGGGTTGTAGATCTCGCCACGGCGGACGCGGTTCTGCTGCTGGAACTCGGTCGCGTCGACGCCCGGGATCTCGCTGATGGTGGTCACATTGCCGAATTTGAAGCGCGGGCCTTCCTGCACCTGGAAGGTGATGTAGAAGGCGTCACGCTGTTGCGCGACCTCGGGGGCGATGGTCTGCACCTTGAAATCGGCATAGCCATTCGCGCGATAGAAATCGGTCAGCAGCTTTTCGTCGACGGCGATCCGCTCGGGCGCGAAGGTGTCGCGGCGGATGAACTGGCGCAGAAGGCCCGCCTGTTTCGAGTCGAGCACGTTGCGCAGACGGCGATCCGAAAAGGCGCGGTTGCCGACGAAACCGATACGCTCGATCTCGGTCGCCTTGCCCTCGCGGACCTCGAAGACTAGATCGACGCGATTGCCGGGACGGCGGATGACGCGCGGGTCGACGCGGGCGGCCAGACGCCCTTGCGAGGCATAGACCTGCGACAGCGCGGCGGCGTCCGCCTCGGCCTGCGCGGGCGAGAAGACGCGGTTCGCGCGCGACTGCACGATCTCGGAGGCCTGCTCGTCCTTGACGCGGCGATTGCCCTCGAACACGACCGAGTTGATGGTCGGATATTCGGCCACGCGCACGACCAGCGTGCCGCCCTGCGGCGCGACCTCGACCGTTTCGAACAGGCCGGAATTTTGCAGCCGCTGCATGGCGTCGTTCAGCTGACCTGCCGAGACGTTGCTGCCGCGCGGCAGGTTCAGATAGGACAGGATCGTCTCGGGCTCGATCCGCTGATTGCCCTCGATCCGGACGTTATTGAACACGAAGGCCGAAGCCGAGGTTGCCACGAAGCCAACGGGTGTTGCCACCGCCAGCGCTGAAATCAGCGCCAACGCGCCCTTGCCCAGTTTCCGGTCCTTCATGGCCGCCCCTCAGAACTTGTGAAGTCCCGGCAGATTCATCCCGCCGGGTTTGCTTGGATGGATACAGCGAACGCGGCGGCAGTGTCAAAACAGAAGGGCCGTCATGGGCAGAAAAGATCGTTCGAGAGACCGAAAATCATCAGTGACAGCACCATAGCAAGGCCCAGCATGCTGAGCAGGTTCATCACCCGTTCCGAGGCGGGACGCCGGAAAATCGCCTCATAGGTGAAAAACATCAGGTGCCCGCCGTCCAGAACCGGGATCGGCAGCAGGTTCAGAAAACCGATGGCGGCCGAGAGGACCGCGATCCACCACAGGAAATTCGCGCCGCCCGCCGCAGCCGCCTGCCCCGTCGTCTCGGCGATGGAAATGGCCCCGCCCAGATTGCACGAGCCGATCTGCCCGGTGACCATCGCCCAAATCCCACTGACCGAAGAGCTGATGACGCCCCAGGTCTGCTGGACGCCTGCACCAAGCGCCTCGCCCACACCGGCCGGGCGGGTTGCAGGGTCAAAGAAACTGCCGCCAGTCACGCCGATCAGCCAGCGCTTTTCGAACCCGTTCTCGGTCGGCAGGTCCTGTTCGCGCGGGACCAGCGCATAATCGGCGCTGCCCTCGCCCTCGCGCCAGATGGTCAGCAGGACCGGGCGTCCTTGTGCCGCGTCAACGGCGGAGCGCAGATCGGCAAAGCGCGTCACGGGGCGACCGTCGATGGCCTCGATCACGTCGCCGCCCTTCAGCCCCGCCGCAAGCGCCGGGCTGCGCGGCGCGACGCCGCTGACCATGGGCGGCATCGGCTCGGGCCCGGTCAGCGTGACCTCCTGCCCGTCGCGGCGCACGGTCCATTGCTGCTGGGCCGAGGCCTCGAGCTTGTCGGCGACCTCGCCCAGTTCCCGGTAGGTCGTGACCGGCTGGCCGCCGATGGCCAGGATCTCATCGCCCTCGCGCAATTCGTTGACGACCTGCGGCGGCATGGCGGAGATGCGCCCGATCTCCAGCCGGTCGACCGGCACGCCCTGCCAGATCAGGATGGCGCCGAAGACGAGGATCGAAAGAATGAAGTTGAAAACCGGACCCGCCGCCACCGTCGCAAACCGCGCCCAAAGCGGCGCGCCGGACAGCGTCTGCCTGCGCAGCGCGGGATCGACCTCTTCCCCGGCCCCTGCGCTTGCGGCATTGCCGTCGCCCAGAAAGCGGACATAGCCGCCCAGAGGCAGCAGCGCGACCTGCCACAGCGTGCCGCGCCGGTCGCGGCGCGAGAAGATGCGCGGCCCGAAGCCCAGCGAAAACACCTCGGCCTTGATGCCCGACAGGCGACCGATGATGTAATGGCCGTATTCATGCACGGCGACGATGATCGACAGCGCCACCAGAAAGGCCGCAACCGTCCAGAGCAGACCGCCCAGATTTGCCAGCATCTCCATCAGGCCGCTCCTTTCCATTCCGCCGCATTCATTCGGGCCAACGCGTCCCAGGCCAGCACATCCTCAAGGCTCTCGGGGCTTTGGGCAAAGCCCGGCTGACCCGCCGCGACCGAAAGCGCATGCTCGACCGCCGCCGCCATATCGGGGAAGCGGATGCGCCCGGCGATGAAATCATCCAGCGCCTGCTCCTTGGCGGCGTTGAAGACCGCGCCCGCCGCCCCGCCCGCCGCGATGACCTCGCGGGCCAGACGCAGCGCGGGCCAGCGCGTCTCATCGGGCTCGGCGAAGGTCAGGCTGCCAATGCTGGCGAGGTCCAGCTTCGCCACCGGCAAGGCCGCGCGTGATGGCCAGTTCAGCGCGAATCCGATGGCATGGCGCATGTCGGGCGGCCCCAGATGCGCAATCGTCGCGCCGTCGCGATGCGTGACCATGGCGTGGATGATCGATTGAGGATGCACCACGACCTTCAGGCGATCCAGGCCGATCCCGAAAAGCTCATGCGCCTCAATGACTTCAAGAGCTTTATTGAACATCGAGGCGCTGTCGATGGTGATCCGCTGACCCATGTCCCAGTTCGGATGGCACGAGGCCTCGGCCACGGTGGCGCGGGCCAGCCGCTCCAACGGCCAGTCACGGAATGCCCCGCCCGAAGCGGTGATGGTCACACGCTCGACAGTTTCGAGATCAGCCTCAATAAGGCATTGGAAAATGGCGGAATGTTCGGAATCCACGGGCAGGATCGTCGCCTGCCCTTCGCGCGCCGTGCGGCGCACAAGCGGGCCCGCCGCGACCAGCGTTTCCTTGTTGGCGAGCGCCAGCATGCCGCCCCGACGCAGCACGCGCAGCCCGGGCGGCAGCCCTGCCGCGCCCACGATGGCGGAAAGGTTCCAGTCGGCCGGACGCTCGGCCGCCTCGGCGATGGCCTCGGCCCCGGCGGCAACCTCGGTCCCGGTTCCCGCCAGCGCCTCGCGCAGGTCGGGCAGCAGCTCTGCATGGGCGGTGACGGCGATCTCGGCCCGCAGCGCCTTCGCCATCTCGGCCAGACGGCGGATGTTGCGGCCCCCGGTCAAGGCGACCGTGCGATAGGTCGCGGGGCCACCGGCCCGGATCAACAGATCGAACGCGCTTTCACCGACCGAACCGGTCGCGCCAAAGACAGAAACGGTGCGCATTCTCTAGCCTCCGATCACCGGCAACAGGCCCGCGATCATCATGATCAAGGCGGCCAGCAGCGCCCCCGACATGGCGTCGAAACGGTCCATGACGCCGCCGTGGCCGGGGATCAGGTTCGAGCTGTCCTTGACGTCGACCCGGCGCTTCAGCCAGCTTTCCGCAATATCGCCGAACTGACCCGCGACGGCCAGCAGTGGCCCTGCGATCAGCACGCCCCAGCCCGCAAGGCCCGTGGCCCAGAGGGCCAGCGCCAGAAGAACCGCCCCAACCCAACCGGCAATCGTACCGCTCCAGGTCTTTTTCGGGCTGATGGCCGGCCAGAAACGCGGGCCGCCCAGACGGCGCCCTACGAAATAGCCCAGCACATCCGACAGGATCACCGTGCCGACGATCCAGAGGATCGTGGGCAGGCCCATCACCTCGTGAATGACGACGAAAGCATAGGGGGCGACCAACATGGCGATGGTGAAGGCGACATAGGCCACACGCTCGTGTCGGTTGGTGCCCGGCAGACCGGCCAGAACCGGCACCAGAACCAAGGCCATTGGCCAGTCGCCCGGCAGGGTCAGCATCGCAAGCGCGGTCAGCCCGCCCAGAAACCCGATCAGCTCGGGGTGGCGGGGGCTGTGATATTCAGGGTGACGCCAGCCGGTCAGCCGCGCCAGCTCCCACATCAGCAGCCCCGCGACGATGGAAATGCCGAAGCGCAGCCACAGCCCCGAGGACAGGATCAGAATCGTCGCCAGAATCACCAGCACGACAGCCGAGCCGAACCTTCGGCCCAGATCCGCCCATTTGACCGAGCCCGCAGCCCGCTTCTGCGCTGAGTGGCCGTCGCCCGTCATGCGCCGCCGAAACGCCGGTCGCGCAGACCGAAACGATCCAGAATCTCGGCCAGATGTTCGGGGGTGAAGTCCGGCCACAGGGTCTGGGTGAACTCATATTCCGAATAGGCGGCCTGAAACGGCAGGAAATTCGAGGTCCGCGTCTCACCCGAGGTGCGGATCACCAGATCCGGATCGGGATGGCCTGCGGTGTCCAGACATTGCACGAAATCCGCCTCGGTCGGCGGCGCGGCCACTTCGCCCTTCACCACCCGCTCGGCCAGCAGGCGCGAGGCGCGGACGATCTCATCCCGGCCACCATAGTTGATGGCGACGGTCAGGTTCAGCCGCGTGTTCATGGCCGTGCGCGTCTCGATGCCCTCCATCAGGCGGCGCAGCTTGGCGGTAAGCTTCTCGCGCCCGCCGATGAAGCGCAGGCGCACCCCTTCGGCGGAAAGGCCATCGGCCTCACGCTCGATATAGCGGGCAAAGATGCCCATCAGGCCCAGCACCTCTTCGGTCGAGCGCTTCCAGTTCTCGGTCGAGAAGGCATAGACCGTCAGCCAGTTCACACCCAGATCCGGGCAGGCCCGGACGATCTGCTTGACCCTTTCAGCGCCGCGACGATGGCCGACCAGCCGCGGCCAGCCTTTGTTGACGGCCCATCGGCCGTTGCCATCCATGATGATGGCGACATGACGGGGGCGCGTTTCCTGGCCCGCGAAACCGAACAGATTCGCTGCACTTTCTGCCATTCATCAGACCTGCATGATCTCGGCCTGCTTGCTCTCAAGCGCCTGGTCCACGTGCGAAATCATCTTGTCGGTCAGGTCCTGAACGGCGCTTTCCCAGAACTTCTGGTCGTCTTCCGACATGCCGCCGCCGGTCTTGGCCTTCTTGATCTGGTCCATGCCGTCGCGGCGCACGTTGCGGATCGCGACGCGGGCGCTTTCGGCATATTGCGCAGCGACCTTGGTGAGTTCGCGGCGACGCTCTTCGTTCAGTTCCGGGATCGGCAGCATGATGATGGTGCCGTTCGTCTGCGGGTTGATGCCCAGCCCCGATTCGCGGATCGCCTTCTCGGCCTTGCCGACCAGCGCCTTGTCCCAGACGTTGATGGTGACCATGCGCGGCTCGGGCACGTTCACCGTGCCGATCTGGTTGATCGGCGTGGGAGAGCCGTAAGCTTCGACCATGATCGGCTCGACCATGCTGGCGGATGCGCGGCCCGTCCGGAGAGAGGCGAATTCGTGTCGCAGCGAATCCATCGCCCCCTTCATGCGCCGTTCAAGATCGTCAGTGTCGATTTCAATGTCGTCGGACATGCTCGCTCATGGCCTCTATGTTGTGTATTTGAAGCGTTTCTACCCGAGCCCTGCTCTCAAGGCAAAGGATATGCGGGGTTTTAGCCATGCACTCGCGTATATGTGCCCCGGCCCGAGAGAATCCCCCGGAAACCGCCCGGCTCATCCAGCGAGAAGACGATGATCGGCAGGTCATTGTCGCGTGCCAGCGCAATGGCCGAGGCATCCATGACGCCCAGATGCTTCTGCAGCACCTCGTCATAAGTCACATCCTCATAGCGCTTCGCATCGGGGAATTTCTTCGGGTCCTTGTCATAGACGCCGTCGACCTTGGTGCCCTTGAAGATCGCCTCGCAGTTCATCTCGTTCGCACGCAGGGTCGCGGCGGTATCGGTGGTGAAATACGGGTTGCCGGTGCCTGCGGCAAAGATGATGACGCGCTTTTTCTCAAGGTGGCGCACGGCGCGGCGGCGGATATAGGGCTCGGCCACCTCATCCATGCGGATCGCGCTGATCACGCGGCAATGGATGCCAAGGGCCTCCAGCGCGGCCTGCATGCCAAGCGCGTTCATCACGGTTGCCAGCATGCCCATATAGTCGGCGGTCGCCCGCTCCATCCCCTGCGCGCTGCCCTGCAACCCCCGGAAGATATTGCCGCCGCCGATGACCATGCAGATCTCGACGCCCATGTCATGGACGGACTTCACCTCTTGGGCGATGCGCGCCACGGTCGGCGGGTGCAGGCCGTAGCCCTGATCGCCCATAAGCGCCTCACCCGAGATTTTCAGCATCACCCGCGAATAACTGGAGGAAGAGTTGGGTTGGTCCGTCATGGCTTACCTTTCGCGGGCGGTTACATTGGCGCGCAAAATGTCGCAAACAGGGCGCTTGTTCAACCATGATGCCGATACCGTGACATGTCCGCCACCCAAAAGCTGATCGCGCGCCTAGACCCCGACCGGCATGTGCTGATCGCCGGCCCGACGGCCAGCGGAAAATCGGCCCTGGCGCTGGCAATTTCGCAGGAGCAGGGCGGCACCATCGTCAATGCCGATGCCCTGCAGGTCTGGTCTTGCTGGCGCGTGCTGACCGCGCGCCCCTCGGTTGAGGATGAGGCGCTGGCCCCGCATGCGCTTTACGGTCATGTCGGGCCCGAGCGCAGCTATTCGGTGGGCGACTGGCTGGCCGAGGTCGCAGCCCTGCCCGGTCGGCTGATCATCACCGGCGGCACCGGACTTTACCTGACGTCACTGACGCGCGGGCTGGCCGTCATCCCCCCCGTCGCGCCCGAAATCCGGACCGAGGCCGATCTGCTGGCCGCCCAGCCTGACGGGCTGGCGCGGATGATCGCCGGGCTGGACCCGCGCACGGCCTCGGGGATCGACCTTCTGAACCCGGCGAGGGTCCAGCGCGCATGGGAGGTCCTGCGCGCCACCGGACGAGGACTGGCCGAGTGGCAGGCCGAAACCCCGCCGCCCCTGATCGCGCCCGAAAATGCGGAATGTCTTGTGCTGAACGCCGACCGCGACTGGCTGGCCGATAGAATCGCCACCCGCTTCCATGCGATGATGGCGGCCTCGGCGCTGGAAGAGGCCCGCGCGCGGCTTTCCGACTGGGACCCGCGCCGCCAATGGGCGCGCGCCATCGGCGCCGCCGAACTGATCGCACATCTTAAGGGAGAGATGTCGCGCGAGGATGCAATCGAACGCTCGATCATCGCCACGCGGCAATATGCGAAATCGCAGCGGATCTGGTTCCGAGGCCGCATGCGCGAATGGTCGCCGGTGGCATTACCTTAAGTAATTCACTGTTTGTAAGCAAAAAAATGGAATCGACCATTCCCTAGGGGCGGGAGTCCGGGCTAATCTTTAGGCGAAGATTCGCCGAAAGAGCCCTGATGAACGAGGCTGTTCGAAACCTGCACGGTAAGGCCCCGCCACCTTCGGACGCAGGTGACGGGCAGCAGGCGCGTTTGCGCGATGCAGGCGTGAACCTCGGCGCGATTCTGGAGCCGTCAGAGCGCGACCCACGCGAGGCAGCCGACCTGCCAGAGAGCCTGCGCCTGACGCCGCCCGCCATCACCTCGCTGCGCCCCCTTCGCCATGATTTCGTGCCCGTTCCGCCGCCCGGCGACGGGCTGCGGGTCATGCCGCTGGCCGCATTTCACTGGGGCGGACGAGAGCGGGGCATCGGCGCCCTGCCCCAGCCGCGCCTGCGCGGCGATCATGTGCTGCTGCATCTGCAAGAGGGCGTGCTGCAGATCGACTTTCCGCGCCAGCAGTCGCGGCACATCGGCGAAACGCTGGCTTTCGTGCCCTCCGGCACCGCCTTCTCAATGCGTCCGGATGCGCAACTGCGCGGGCAGGTCCTGCTGATCCCGCATCGGCTGACCGCTGGCATGCAGATGCCCCTGCCGCAGGAGTTCCGCAGCGGCATCCCGCAGGACGCCGACCGGCAGATGCTGGGCCCGGCCTTCCGCGCGCTGGCGGGTGGCACGCCCAAGGACAAGCCCGCCCGCATCGCAATGCTTTGCCAGTTCGAGCTGATTTCCTTCGCGCTAGGCCGCCTGACCCGCCACCTGCCCGGAGTGGCGGATACCGTCGGCAGCCTGATCCACTCACGCCCGCTGACCGAGCGTTTCCTGACCCTTGCCGCGCAGAATCTGGCAAGCGGGCGCACCATGTCGGAACTGGCGGCGATGCTAGGCTGCTCGCTGGCGACGCTCGACAACGCCTGCCGCCAGACAAGGGGGCGTTCAGCGCTGCAGCTGACCTATGAGCTACGGATGGAGCGGGCCGTCACCGCGCTCCGCGCCACCCGCACCCCCATCACCCAGATCGCGCAGGAGCTGGGCTATACCAGCGTCGGACATTTCATGCGCGCCTTCGCTGATGCGACCGGCCGCACGCCCGAGGCCTTTCGCGCGGTCAGCGGGACGTGGCGCGAATGGATCTAGAATTGAAATAAGAACTTCAGCTTAAGCCACTGATCTAGAACAGATCAGCGCAAGATCGGCGATCAGTCGTTCTGATCTTCGTCATCCGCCTCGTCAACAGCCTCACCCCGGAAACCCTGCGCCACCACGAATTTTTCGGAGGAATCCGAGCGGCTGGCGGGCGGCTTAACGTTCGCGACCTTGGTGAAGTTGCGCTTCAGCATGGCCTGCATCTCGGTCTCGGCCCCGCCTGCCAGTACCTTGGCGACGAAGGTGCCGCCCGGCTCCAGCACGTCGAAGGCGAACTGCGCCGCCGCCTCGACCAGCGCGACGATGCGCAAATGGTCCGTGCCTTTATGCCCCGAGGAGGCCGCCGCCATGTCCGACATCACCACATCGGCGCGACCGCCCAGCCAGGTCTTGACCTGATCATCCGCGCCATCGGCCAGAAAATCCAGCTGATGGATCTCGGCCCCGGCGATCGGCTCGACCTCTTGCAGGTCGACCCCCAGCACGCGACCGACGCGCTTGCCGGATTTCTCGCCCAGAGCATTCACGCGCTCGACCGCGACCTGACACCAGCCGCCCGGCGCGCAGCCAAGATCGACCACCCGCGCCCCCGGCACCAGAAAGCGGTACTTGTCGTCGAGTTCGAGGATCTTGAAGGCGGCACGCCCGCGATAACCCTCGCGCCGCGCCCGGGCGACATAGGGGTCGTTCAGTTGCCTCTCCAGCCATAGCGTGCTGGAGAGCTTGCGCCCCTTGGCCGTCTTGACGCGCACGCGCAGATCGCGCTGCCCCCGCCCCGAGCTTTTGCGGGTGCGCCCCGGCTTCTTGTCGTCCGTCATCTCATGCCACTCCGTTCAGCCCGTCCGGAGCCAGTACGCCGTCCTTGACCATCTGTGAATACAAAAGCCCCTCGCGCAGGCCACGATCCGCAACGGAAAGTCGCGTCGTGGGCCAGACACGCATGAGCGTCTGAAGAATTGCCGCGCCCGACATGATCAGCGCATGCCGCTCGCGCCCGATGCGCGGGTCGGTGCGCCGCCCCTCGGGGCCAAGCGCCAGATAGTCGCGGATCACCCGGTCGATCTGCGCCGTCGTCATCGTCAGCCCGTCGACCTTGTTGCGGTCATAGCGCCGCAGCCCCAGATGGCTGGCCGCCACCGTCGTCACCGTCCCCGAGGTGCCGATGATCTGGAAGCCCTCGGCCATGCTGGAGGCGTGGACGTAAGGCGTGAAGCCCGACAGCATCTCTTCGAAATGCCAGGACATCAGGGCGAAACGGCCCTGATCATCCTCGACATCCTCGAAAAGGTCGCGCAGCGTCGCCACACCCAGCGGCACGCTGATCCAGTCGACGACGCGGGCGCTGCCGGGCAGCGCATTCGCGAAACCGTCGCCCAGCCGCATGATCGCGCGCGGCCGCTCAGTCGGTTCGACATCTTCCAGATCGACCCAGACAAGCTCGGTCGAGCCGCCGCCGATGTCGACGATCAGCAGCTGTTCGGTCCGGTGACTGACCAGCGGCGCGCAAGAGATCACGGCCAGCCGCGCCTCTTCCTCGGCGTCGATGATCTCGATGGGCAAGCCGGTTTCGCGCCGGATCATCCGCATGAAATCGCGGCTGTTATGCGCGCGCCTGCAAGCTTCCGTCGCGACCAGACGCATATGCGAGACCGCGTGCGTTTCCAGCTTGCGCCGGCACACCTGCAGGGCATGGACCGTCCGCGCCATGGATGAGCGCGAAAGCCTGCCAGAAGCCTCGAGCCCGTGCCCCAGTTGGACGGGCTTCGAGAAGCTGTCGACCACCTGAAACTGATTGCCCACAGGACGGGCGATCAGCATCCGGCAGCTGTTGGTTCCAAGGTCAAGAGCGGCGTAAAGCTGCCCTTCCTCGGCCGGGCGGGTGACGAAAGGCTCGACCGTTCTTCTCGGGAACGCGTCCGCACCCGCGGGACGCTTGGGCGCCATGATGCACGCCCTCCGATTACAAGTTGCAATCAAGTTAACGCGCGGAAACCCGCCGTTCAAGGGGCGGGACGTCAGGAACGCCCCGACGTCCCTTCGCGGGCGTGCGAATGCCCGGCCCTCTCGACAGGGGCGATGCTTGGGGGTAATTGCCTGAGCATGATCATTCTTGCCGCATTCATTCTTGGTGCAGCGATTGGCTGGTTCCGCGCCTCAAAGCTGGGCGGGAACCGTGCCGACAAGCTGCAATATGCCCTGGCCCACGCGCTGGCCTTCACCGTGGTGGGGCTTATCGTGACCGTCATTCTGGCGCGCTCGATGTGATTAGGGTGCCCTGATGTTCCGCCCTTTCCTTGACAGCCTGCGCCGCCACGGAGTTCCGGCCAGCCTGCGGGAATATCTTGACCTGCTGGCGGGCCTGAAGGCCGGGCTGTCCGACTGGACGCCCGAGGGGTTCTATCATCTGGCGCGCATCACGCTGGTCAAGGATGAGGCGCATATCGACCGGTTCGACCGGGCCTTCGCCGAAAGCTTCTCGGGCCTCGATGAGATCCCGGTCGAGGCGCTGATCAATGAGGTCTCGATCCCGCGCGAATGGCTGGAGAAGCTGGCCGAGAAGCTGCTGACCCCGGAAGAGCGCGCGGCCATCGAAGGCCCCGGCAGCTTTGAAGAGCTGATGAAGCGCCTTCGCGAGCGTCTGGCCGAACAGCAGGGCCGCCATCAGGGCGGCAACAAATGGATCGGCACCGCCGGAACCTCGCCCTTCGGCGCTTATGGTTACAACCCCGAAGGCGTGCGCATCGGCCAGCACGAAAGCCGCCACCGCCGCGCGGTGAAGGTCTGGGACAAGCGCGAATTCCGCGATTTCGACGATTCCGTCGAACTCGGCACGCGCAACATCAAGGTCGCGCTGAAGCGGCTGCGCGAATGGGCGCGCCATGGCGCGGCCGATGAGCTGGACCTGCCCGGCACCATCCGCGCCAGCGCCGAGCATGGCTATATCGACGTGCAGACCCGGCCCGAGCGGCGCAATGCGGTGAAGGTGCTGCTGTTTCTGGACGTCGGCGGCTCGATGGACGATCACACCCGGCGGGTGGATGAACTCTTCTCGGCCGCGCGCGCCGAATTCAAGCATTTCGAGCATTTCTATTTCCACAACTGCGTCTATGAGGCGTTGTGGAAAGACAATAACCGCCGCTGGACCGAGACCATCCCGACATGGGAGGTGATGAACCGCTTCGGTCGCGACTATAAGGCGATCTTCGTGGGCGATGCCTCGATGTCACCCTATGAGATCGCCGTTCCGGGCGGCGCCAATGAGCACTGGAACCCCGAGCCGGGCGAGCTGTGGCTGCGCCGCCTGCGCGAGACTTGGCCCGACAACGTCTGGCTGAACCCGGTGCCTCAGGATCATTGGCAATACACCCGCTCGATCTCGATGATCCGCGAGATCTTCGACGACCGCATGGCGCCCCTGACGCTGGAAGGCCTGACAGAAGCGATGCGGCTGCTTGGCTGATCTGGTATGGGCGGCCTGAAACCGCCATATAGATCAGATGCTGAAGTTCACGCCGATCCTGCTGATCATCCTTTACGCCACCGCCATGTGGTTCTTCTCCTATTGGCGGCTCAAGGCCGAGCTGAACGCGAAATCCTCCCCCCTGACACATCCAAGGCTGGTTCCAATGCTGGAACGGCTGGGCAAGGCCATGGACCTGCCGCCCGTGCGCGCCCATGTCTATGAGATCGCGCCGGTGAACGGGCTGGCGGCACCGGATGGGCGCATCTTCCTGACGCGCGGGTTTCTGGACCGGCTGGACAAGGGCGAGGTCACCGAGGCCGAGCTGGCCTCTGTCATCGCGCATGAACTGGGGCATGTCGCCAGCGGCCATACCCGACGGCGGCTGGTCGATTTCGCCGGTCAGAATGTGGTGCGCATGGTTCTGGCAGGCGTTCTGGGCCGCTTCATCCCCGGCATCGGCGCGTGGATCGCCAATCTGGTGGCAAGCGCCGTGGCTGCCCGCCTCTCACGTCAGGACGAATTTGAGGCCGACGCCTTCGCCAGCGCCCTGATGGTCAAGGCGGGCCTTGGCACCGAGCCGCAGAAGAGCCTGTTTCGCAAGCTGGAGGCGCTGACCGGCGGCCGCGCCAACGCCCCCGCCTGGCTTCTGTCGCATCCGCCCACCAAGGCAAGGATCGCGGCTATCGAAGCGCTTGAGCGGAAATGGGGGCTGGCCTGACTTGCCGAGGGGCCGCGATTGCCTATGCTACGCCGAAACAACGCCGGTAACCAATGCCCCGCCCTTTTCGTCGTCGCGTTCTCTACATCCCGGGGTATGATCCGATCCCACCCCGCCGCTACCGCGAGCTGTATCGCCGCGAAGGGGCCGAGCAGGCGGAGATCGCGGGCTATCGGCTAAGCTTCGGGGCTCGCGCCGACCGCTCGGGCTTTGGCTGGGCGGTCAATGGCGACTTCGATGGCCAGGCGACCCAGACCGAATATGAGGTGCTAACCTGGGCCGACATTGTGCAGCGCTCAATGGGCCAGTCGATTGCCGCGACCTATGGGCAGCTGATCCGCACCGCATGGACCTATATCGGCTCGGGTGCGCTGTTTCGGCTGGCACAGCTGCGGCGAGGGCCTGTCATTGCCGCGCTTTACCCGGTGGTCGTGCTGCTGGCAGAACTGGCGATCTCGCTGGCGCTTGGGCTTCTGCTCGGCTGCGCGGCTGGCGAGCTGACGGGCTTTGGCTGGTGGCTGGGCCTGCCGCTGACGCTTCTGATCTGCTGGCGGGGGCTGCTGCTATGGCAGCGCCTCGACGGCCATATCTTCGCCTATTACCTGATGCATGATTACGCCTTCACCGCCCAGCTTGGCGGTGCCTATCCGGCGGCGCTGGAGGAGCGGCTTGCCCAGTTCCGCCAGCGCATCGCGCAGGTGCTGAGCACCGATCTGGATGAGGTGCTGGTCGTCGGCCACTCCTCGGGGGCCTATCTTGCGGTCTCGGTGCTGGCCGATCTGATCCGGGCGGAAGAGGCCCCACAAAATGGCCCGCACCTCTCCCTGCTGACGCTGGGCCATGTGGTGCCGATGGCCTCCTTCCTGCCCCGAGCGAACCGCCTGCGCGCCGATCTGCGCGACCTCTCGGCCTCGCCCGAGGTCACCTGGATCGATGTGTCGGCCCCCGGCGACGCCTGCTCCTTCGGGCTTTGCGATCCGGTGGCCGTGACCGGAATCGAGCCGCCCGACCGTCAGGGTCCGCTGGTCCTCTCCGCTGCCTTCAGCCGGACGCTCTCTGCCGCCCGGCAGAAAAAGCTGCGCTTCCGCTGGTTCCGGCTGCATTTCCAATATCTTTGCGCCTTCGATCTGCCCGAGGACTACGACTATTTCGCCATCACCGCAGGCCCGCAAACGCTTGGACAGCGCTTCGCCGGACGACACCACTCGCCCGGGCGCATCGCCCACCCGGTCAACCGCTGGGTCGCGACGTGATCCCGCCGAAACCACCATCGCGGCAGGGCAAGGGCTCTGTCTGGCGCTTTCTGCGCGACTTCCGCCGTGACATCCTGTCGGCGCAATCCGACCGGCTCTACCGCGCGTGGATGGCCGAGTTCCGCGGCCCCTTCATCCATTCCTTCGTCTGCAACGATCCCGAGTTGGTCGACCTGATCCTGCGCAAGCGGCCGATGGATTTCCCGAAATCCCCCCGCATGGCGGCAGGGCTTGAACCGCTGCTGGGCAATTCCGTCTTCATCTCGAACGGAGAGACCTGGCGACGCCAGCGCCGCATCATCGACCCCGCGTTCGAGGGCGGCCGTCTGCGCGAAAGCTTCCCCGCCATCTGGGAGGCCGCCATGGCAGGCGTTGCGCGCCTCGCCCCTCTGGCGGATGGCTCCGAGATCGATGTCGAGCCCCAGACCAGCCATATCGCCGCCGATGTGATTTTCCGCACGCTCTTCTCTCTGCCCATCGAGGATGACACCGCCGCCCGCGTCTTCGCAGCCTTCGGCGAACATCAGGACGCCCAGCCGATGGTCAATCTGGGGGCGCTCCTGCCCCTGCCCCGCTGGCTGCGCCTGCACTCGCGCAAGACGCGCCGCACGGCCACCCGCATCCGCGGCCTGATCCGCACGCTCCTGACCGAAAGGCGCAAGGCGCTCGCCGAGGGCACGGCTCCAGATGACCTTGCCTCCAAGATCATGCGCACCCCGGACCCGCAAACCGGCCAGACCTTCTCGGATGCCGAACTGATCGACGAGGTGGCGACCTTCTTCTTGGCCGGTCATGAAACTAGCGCCTCGGCCCTCGCCTGGGCGCTCTATCTCCTCTCAACGTGCCCCGAGTGGCAAGAGCGCGTCGCGCGCGAAGCCCAAAGCGAACTCCGCCCCGAATTCGCCTGCGTCCGTCGACTGGAAACAGCACGCGCCGTCTTTCGCGAAGCCATGCGGCTTTATCCTCCCGTCGCGATGACGGTCCGTCAATGCGGCAAGAACGAAACGCTGCGAGACCGCCGCGCCCCAAAGGGCACCCAGCTTGTCCTCTCTCCCTGGCACATTCACCGGCATGAGCGTCTTTGGGACAATCCCGACATCTTCGACCCTGGCCGCTGGGAAACCGAAAATGGCAAAGCCTGCGCCAGCACGGCCTATATTCCATTCTCGGCCGGTTCGCGCGCCTGCCCGGGCGCCGGTTTTGCGATGATCGAAGGGCCGTTGATCCTCGCCACCATCATCAGCGCCTATCAGATCGAACCGGGTATCAAACCGCCCGAACCCATCATGCGCCTGACCCTGCGTAGCCGGAGCGGCATCCGCTTGCGTCTGAGGCCGCGAAAGATGGGTATTTGAACAACAGAGAAGGCTTCTTCGTTGTCTAAATACCCAAATCCCGATCAGAGACGATAGATCTCACCAAACTTCGTCTCAAGGTAGTTCAGAAGCGGCTCCTCGCTGACCTCTCCGCCAATCGCGAGTTCGATCAGCTGGCGTGGGGCGTAAAGGCCGCCATGCCGCTGGACGTTCTCGCGCAGCCATTCGACGGCCGGGTCAGCTGCGCCTTTGGTCAGCGAGGCATCGAGGTCCGGCAAGTCGCCACGCATCGCCGCGTTCAGGCAGCCAGCGTAGACATTGCCAAGCGCATAGGTCGGAAAATAGCCGAAAAGTCCCACCGCCCAATGCACGTCCTGCAAGACGCCATTCGCCGGACGATCGACCGCGACGCCGAAATCATTGAGGAAGCGGGCATTCCAGGCCTCGACCAGATCCTCTGTATCGAGACGGCCGGAGATCAGCTGACGTTCCAGATCAAAGCGCAGCATGATATGCAGATTGTACTGCACCTCATCGGCTTCGGTCCGGATGAAGCCCGGCGTGACCTTGTTGACCGTCCCGTAGAAAGCATCGGCATCGGCAATCGAGAGGCCCCCGAACGCGTCGTTCATGCGCTGATAGAGCCAGGACGTCAGCGCGCGACCCCGGCCGATCTGGTTCTCATAGATCCGGCTCTGGCTTTCGTGCACGCCCATCGAGACACCGCGTCCCAGCGGCGTAAAGGCATAGTCGTCATCGATCCCCAGCTCATAACTGGAATGACCGACCTCATGGATCGTCGAATAGAGGCAGTTGAACGGGTCGGTCTCGACCACACGCGTGGTGATCCGGCTGTCCTGCCAGCGGCCCGAGCTGAACGGATGAACCGCCAGATCCATCCGCCCCCGCGACCAGTCATAGCCAAAGGCGGTGGCACAGGTCCGGGCGAGGCGAAGCTGAGTCTCCTGCGCGAAATGGCCGCTCAGCGCCTGCGGCTGGTGGTCCGCGCCCAGCACATCTTCACGCAGGGCGACAAGCCGTGGCCGCATGGCATCGAAAAGCGCCGCGATCTCGGCCTGCGTAGCGCCCGGCTCATAATCTTCCAGAAGCGCGTCATAGAGATCGCCGCCGTCGGCCAGCGCGGCCGCCTCTTCACGCTTGAGCATGAGGACGTCGTTCAGCACCGGCATGAAATCGTCCGGCGCGTCATTCGCCCGCGCCTCGGCCCAGATCCCCTGCGAGAGCGAGGTCTGGCGCGCAAGTTCGGTGGCAAGGCGGGCAGGCACACGCGCCGCGCGGCGATGCTCACGCCCGATCAACTCAAGAATACGCTGCTCTTTTTCGTCCCGCGCCTCGGCCCGGTCCAACCATTCAGAGATGCGGGGGTCGGTCCGTCGCTCGTGCAGCACGCCCTCGATCGCGGCCATCTCTTCGGCGCGCTGCTCGGTCGCGCCGCGCGGCATGACGGTTTCCTGATCCCAGCCCAGCCGCTCGGCGATCGAGGACAACGCCTCGGTCTGACGCTGGAACGCGAGAAGCGATTCAAATGCCGTCATCTGACAGTCCCCCTGACCGAGGTTTCATAAGGATAGCGGGCGTTGTGGCGCGCGCGCAGGATCAGGGTAAAGAGTGCGACAGCACCGACCTGATGCGCAAGGGCCAGCGGCAGGGGCGAGAGATGCAGGACGTTCATAACGCCCAGAAGAACCTGAACGGCGACCGCTGCCAGCATCACGGTATAGGCTCCGCGCGTCACCGGATGCGGCGAACGGCGCGAACGACGCCAGACCACCACGGCGAAGATCGCCACCAGATAGCCGCACATGCGGTGGATGAACTGCACAAGCGCGGGGTTTTCGAAGAAATTGCGCCAGCCGAGCGCCGGATCCCAGATCGTGTCGGGGATCCAGTAGCCGCCCATCGTCGGCCAGCCAGGAAACTGGCGTCCCGCATCGATCCCGGCGACCAGCGCGCCCAGCAGGATCTGCAGGAAGGTCAGATGCATAAGCCCGGTGGTCATCGAAAAAAGCTTCGGCTCTCCGGCGCGGCGGGCGCGCATCATCTGTGCCTCGGTCCGCGCGAGCGACATCACATACCAGGCGATCAGGCCCAGAATGGCAAAGGCCAGGCCCAGATGAGTTGCCAGCCGGTAGGAGGCCACGCGAACCATCTCTCCCGACAGGCCCGAATGCACCATCCACCAACCGATGGCGCCCTGCGCACCGCCCAAGCCGCCCAGCAGCAGCAGCCTCGGCACCCAGCCTGTGGGCAGGCGACGGGTCAGCCAGAAAAACAGGAAGCCAAGCGCCCAGACCATGCCGATCAGGCGGCCCAACAGGCGGTGCGACCACTCCCAAAGATAGATCGTCTTGAACTCGGAAAGCGCCATCTCGGGATTGACCAGACGGAACTGCGGGATCTGCTGGTACTTGTCGAATTCGGCCTGCCATGCGGCGGCGTTCATCGGGGGGATGGCGCCGGTCACGGGCTTCCACTCGGTGATCGACAGGCCCGAGCCCGTTAGCCGCGTCGCCCCGCCAAGCGCGATCATTGCCGCCACCAGCACAAACAGCACGACCAGCCAGACGCGGATCGCCCCACGGGCACCGCGATGCCCCGCATCGATCATGCCGCCGGTCGGCGCCGCAGGTGCAGGAGAGTTTTCGGTGACATCCTGAAAGACAGGTCGCTTGGCCATCTGGCTTCCTTTCCGATCGGCCGCGACCTTCGCGCGGACCGGTACAAATATCAATCGCGGCGAATCAGCTGGCGCAACATGCCGTGGAAGATGCGCGTGTCGGCCCGGGTCAACGGTAGGCGCGCCCAGAGATTGCGCAGCGTCAGCTTCATCGATGAGGCCTTCTCGGCCGGGAAGAAGAAACCGGCGTCAGTCAGCCGCTCCTCCCAGTGATCGGCCAGCTTCTCGATCTCGATACGGGTGGCGGGCGCCTCGCCATCCGGGCGGCGGCCATGCGGGGCGGGTTCGAGCGGCAGAGTCTCGCGTGCCCATTCATAGCCTGAGAGCAGCACGGCCTGCGCGAGGTTCAGTGAAGGGAAATCGGGGTTCACGGGAACGGTGATGATCGCATTCGCCCGGGCGACGTCATCGTTCTCAAGCCCCGCCCGCTCGGGCCCGAAGATGATGGCGACCCGGCCGCCGTCTGCGACGCGCGCCCGCGCGTCTGACATGGCGGTTGCCGGCGTCAGCACGGGTTTCGTCAACTCGCGCCCGCGCGCGGTCGTGGCATATGCGTAGTCGATGTCGGCCATCGCCTCGGCCAGCGTGGGAAAGACGCGCGCACGATCCAGGACCTGCCCGGCCGCACCCGAGGCCATGGCAACCGCATTGGGGTTGGGCCAGCCATCGCGAGGTGCGACAAGCCGCATATCCGTCAGGCCGAAATTCAGCATGGCGCGGGCGGCCGCGCCGATGTTCTGGCCCATCTGGGGGCGGACAAGGATGATCGCGGGTTCCATCCGCGCGGCCTTACCCCTTGCAACTGCCACTGGCAAGGTTCCGCGCGCTGCGCTATCAGCGGGCAAAGCGAAGGAAAAATGTCATGTCGGATCAGCAGAACGCCCCGCAACTCTATCTGATCACCCCCGTCGGAGCCTCCACCGTGACCTTCGCGCCGCTTCTGGCCGATATCCTGGACAGGTTTCCCGTGGCCTGCCTGAGACTGCCGGGCGCTGGCGACGAGGACGCCCTGGGTCGGCAGGCGGATCAGATCCGCGACATCGCCCATGCCCGCGACGTCGCTGTGGTGATCGAGGATCACGTCCAGCTGGCACTGCGCCATGGCCTTGACGGCGTCCATCTGACCAAAGGCTCGCGCAAGGTCCGCGACCTGCGCAAGGATCTGGGTGCGGATGCAATCATCGGCGCCTATTGCGGCAACTCGCGCCACGAGGGCATCAATGCCGCTGAGGCCGGTGCGGATTACGTCAGTTTCGGTCCCTGCGGCCAGTCGACGCTGGGCCATGGCGAGGTTGCCGAGCTTGAGTTGTTCTCATGGTGGTCCGAAATGATCGAGGTCCCGGTCATTGCCGAAGGCGCGCTGACGCCGGCGCTGATCGCCTCGGTGACCCCGGTCACTGATTTCATCGCTTTGGGTCCAGAGATCTGGGCGGCCGACGATCCTACAGAAACCTTGGCGCAACTCTGGCGCTGACTGCAAAAAGAAGAATGGGTATTTAGGCAACGAAGAAGAGTTCCGGACCTCGCCCTCGACTGACAGGCTGATGATCTTCTCTGTTGTTCAAATACCCATTCGACAGCGCATCCGGAACAACCCTCACCCCTTGCAGAGCCATCTGAGCCAGCTTAAAGCCTTGCCATGACACAGCACCAGCGCCTTCTTATCGTCGATTTCGGTTCTCAGGTGACGCAGCTCATCGCGCGCCGCCTTCGTGAGTTGAACGTCTATTGCGAAATCCATCCGTTCAATGTGGTGGATGACGCATTCCTCAAGGATTTTGCGCCGCAGGCGATCATCCTGTCGGGCAGCCCTGCATCGGTGACCGAGGAGAGCTCTCCCCGTGTGCCGCAGCTTCTGTTCCAGATGAACCTGCCCGTCTTCGGGATCTGCTATGGCCAGCAGCTCATGATGGAGCAGCTGGGCGGCAAGGTCGAAGCCGGTCACCATGCGGAATATGGGCGCGCATTTGTCACGCCAGCAGACGGGCATCAGGACGACGGTATTTTTGCGGGCATCTTCACCGATGGGCGCGAGGAAGTCTGGATGAGCCATGGCGACCGCGTCACCGCGCTCGCACCCGGCTTTACTGTCATCGGCACCAGCCCCAACGCGCCTTTTGCGATGATCGCCGATGAGGCGCGGGGCTTTTACGGCGTGCAATTCCACCCCGAGGTGCATCACACGCCGAACGGCCGCCGCCTGCTGGAGAACTTCGTTCGCATGGCAGGCTTCACCGGCGACTGGACCATGGCCAGCTACAAGGATGAGGCGATCCGCAAGATCCGCGAGCAGGTCGGCAACAAGCGCGTGATCTGCGGTCTTTCGGGCGGCGTCGACAGCTCGGTTGCAGCCGTGCTGATCCATGAGGCGATCGGCGACCAGCTGACCTGCGTCTTCGTCGATCACGGCCTGATGCGCCTGAATGAGGCCGATGAAGTCGTCAGCATGTTCCGCGACAACTTCAACATCCCGCTGATCCATGCCAATGAATCGGACCTGTTCCTGAACGCGCTTGAAGGCGTCTCGGACCCCGAGGTCAAGCGCAAGACCATCGGCAAGCTGTTCATCGACGTCTTCCAGAAATACGCCAACGAAATCGAGGGCGCTGAATTCCTCGCCCAAGGCACGCTTTATCCTGACGTGATCGAGTCGGTCTCGTTCAGCGGCGGGCCTTCGGTCACGATCAAGTCGCACCACAATGTCGGCGGCCTGCCCGAAAAAATGGGGCTGAAGCTGGTCGAGCCGCTGCGTGAGCTTTTCAAGGATGAGGTTCGCGCTCTGGGCCGCGAGCTTGGCCTGCCCGAGCAGTTCATCGGTCGCCATCCCTTCCCCGGACCGGGTCTGGCGATCCGCTGCCCGGGCGAGATCACCCGCGAAAAGCTGGACATCCTGCGCAAGGCTGATGCGGTCTATATCGACCAGATCCGCAAGCACGGGCTTTATGACGAGATCTGGCAGGCCTTTGTCGCCATTCTGCCGGTGAAGACCGTGGGCGTCATGGGCGATGGCCGGACCTACGACTATGCCTGCGCGCTGCGGGCGGTGACCTCGGTCGATGGCATGACGGCAGATTACTATCCCTATTCGCACGAGTTCCTGGGCGAAACCGCCACGCGGATCATCAATGAAGTCAAAGGCATCAACCGGGTGACCTATGATATCACCTCGAAGCCGCCGGGCACGATCGAGTGGGAATGACCTGCCCCACATAGGCTGGACACGATACAAGCGGGGATGCGGCCATTGGGCGCGTCCCCGTTTCCTTTTTCCGGGGTCAGCATTTTGGGGCTCTTTCAGCGGCGGCCAAGCTGTGAAAGGCTGGACCCGCCTAGCACGAACGGAAGACATCATGAGCTGCGCCTGCGGACATCACCACGATCATCACGCCGCCCCGATCATCACCGGCGGCAAACCGGTCGAGCTGCCCCGGCCCCTGATCCATGTCAGCGGTCAGCTGATCTGTCAGGACATGGGCCAGATGCTGCTGGCGATGGAGCTTCTGCCCGAGCATGTCGCGCTGTCGCGTGCCGAGCCGGGCTGCGTGCGCTTCGATCTGCGGCAGGAGGACGATCCGCTGGTCTGGCAGCTGGACGAGTTATTCACCGATGAGGACGCCTTCGCGGCCCATCAGGCGCGCAATGCCGCCAGCCGCTGGGGGAAGGAAAGCGCCGGGATCGCCCGTGATCTGCACCGCGAAAGCGTCGTGCCCCGGATCCGGCCCGAGGTGAAGCAGGATCGTGCCGGGATTGCCGCACTTCTGACGGCGGCCTTCGGCGGTCAGGATGAGGCGAAGCTGGTCGATCTGCTGCGTGAAGATGGCGATCTGGCGCTGTCACTGGTCGCAGATGCAGCGGGCACCGTCGTCGGGCATGTGGCACTGTCGCCGCTAAAGGCCGAGGGGCCTGCGCTGGCACTGGCCCCCGTGGCGGTGCATCCGGCCCTGCATGGGTTGGGCATTGGCGCGGCGCTGGTCAGGGCAGCGCTGGAGGCGATCCCGGACCATACCATCGTCGTTTTGGGCGACCCCAGCTATTACAACCGCTTCGGTTTTGCCCCGGCGGATCTGGCCTCGCCCTATGCCGGGCCGCATCTGATGGCGCTTGGTCCGGGTCTGGCGGCGGGAAGCCACATCGCGCATGCGAAGGCCTTCGCGGCGCTTTAGGCCCGCTACACGCCATATTCGGAGGAAGATGAAGGGGCCCTATTCGGCCCCTTTGCCCTGCGCTTCGGGGAAACGCATCCGGACCAGATTGATCCGGCGCGAGTCCGCGTCGACGACCTCGAACTTGACGCCGCTCTGATGGGTGATGACCTCGCCCAACACCGGCACGCGACCGGTTAGCATGAAGAGAAGACCGCCCAGAGTGTCGATCTCATCCTCTTCCTCATCGGTGGCAAGGCGTTGGCCGGTCGCGGCCTCGACCTCGACCAGAGGGGCGCGCGCCTGCACCAGCCATTGGCCCGGCGCTTCGCTGACCCACATGTCGTTGCCGACCTCGTCATGCTCGTCTTCGATCTGGCCGATGACCTGTTCGATCAGGTCCTCGATGGTCACCAACCCGTCGACCCCGCCATATTCGTCGATGACCATGGCCATATGGATGCGCTTTTGCTGCATCTGCTGCAGCAGCACGCCAATCGGCATCGAGGGCGGCACGTAAAGCAAGGGGCGCAGCATCGGGCGCAGCGCAAACTCGGTGGGCGTGTCGACCCCGAAGCCGTATTTCAGCGCGAGGTCCTTCAGAAGGATCAGGCCCAGAGGGGTGTCGAGGCTGCCGCGATAGACGGGAATGCGGGAAAACCCGTGTTCGTTGAAAAGTTCGACCAGTTCCGACAGCTCGGTCTCGACCGAGGTGGCGACGATCTCGGCCTTGGGAACCGCCACGTCATCGACGCGCAAACGGCTGAGGTTGATCATCCCCAGCTTATGCTGTGGGGCTATGTCGTCGTCCTGAGCGGAATTGCCCGCCTCATCCGAATCGCCCCCGCCGAATGCGCCGAAAATGCGCTCCAGCAGGCCCCGCGATTGCGGAAGGTCGCGTCCATCCCCTGCCACCCCATCGGCCCAGCTGGCGGGGTCGGCGGAAACGGACGTGTCAGGACTTCGGTCTTTGTTCATAGCTCATGTTCCAGATAGGGGTCGGGAATGCCAAGCTTGCCAAGGATGGAACGCTCGGCATCTTCCATGGTTTCGGCGTCCAGATCATCGACGTGATCATAGCCCGCAAGATGCAGGGTCGCATGCACCAGAAGATGGGTCACGTGATCGGCGAAAGGCTTTTTCTGGGCATCCGCTTCGCGCTTGCTGGTGTCATAGGATATCGCAATATCGCCCAGCTCGTCCACATCCGGCAGTGACGGAGGAACGCCGGGCGCGCGGGCGTCGAACTCGATCGCAGGCCAGGAAAGGACGTTGGTCGGGCGGGGCTTGCCCCGGAATTCCTCATTCAACTCCGAGATCCGGGCGTCATCGCAGCCCATGACGACGATCTGGAAGTCGTGAAGGTCCAGCCATTCGCCCACGGCGCGGGCGGCACGCTCGGCCAGCGTGACAAGTCCGGCATCCAGCCAGCGATCATCCTCGATGACGATATCGACGATTTCGGCGGGGCTGATCACCTCAGTCATTGTTGCGCCCCTCGCCGTTTTCCCGGGGCGTGCGGCGTGGGACGCGCTGGCCCCGGTCGTCCGGAGCCTCGCCCCGCGCCAGCGCGGCGGCATCCTCGGCGTCATAGGCCTCGATGATGCGGGCCACCAGCGTGTGACGCACGACGTCCTTGGCAGTGAAATAGCTGAAGCTGATCCCCTTGATATCCTTCAGGATCCGCTCGGCATCGACCAGACCGGAATGCACGCCGCGCGGCAGGTCGATCTGGGTGCGGTCGCCGGTGATGACCATGCGCGAGCCCTCGCCCAGACGGGTCAGGAACATCTTCATCTGCATGGTGGTGGCGTTCTGCGCCTCGTCCAGAACGACGAAGGCGTTGGTCAGCGTGCGCCCGCGCATGAAGGCCAGCGGCGCGATTTCGATGCGCTTTTCCTCCATCAGCTTCTGCATCTGCTTCGAGGGCAGGAAATCGTTCAGCGCATCGTAAAGCGGCTGCATATAGGGGTCGACTTTTTCCTTCATGTCGCCGGGCAGGAAGCCCAAACGCTCGCCCGCCTCGACGGCGGGGCGCGACAGGATGATCTTGTCGACATGGCCGCCGATCAGCATGGTGACGCCGGTCGCGACCGCCAGATAGGTCTTGCCGGTGCCGGCCGGGCCGATGCCGAAGGCAAGCTCATTGGCGAAAAGGCTGCGGACGTAGTCTTTCTGCGCCTCGGTGCGCGGCTCGACGGTTTTCTTCCGGGTGCGCAGCTCGATCGGGCCCTGCTGGAACATCTCAAGCTGTTCGGCAGGGCTTGGCGCGTCATTGGCAACCTCGGTCCCCATGCGCAGACCGGCCTCGACCTCGGCCATCTCAACCGGACGGCCCTGCTCCAGCCGGGCGTAAAGCCCGCGCAGGATCTGCGCGGCCTCAGCCTGCGCGTCGGGGGCGCCGACGACCGACAGAAGGTTGCCGCGGCGCAGGATATGCACCGACAGCGCCTCCTCGATTCGGGCGAGGTGGCGGTCATGCGGGCCGCAGAGATCGATCAACAGCCTGTTGTCAGGGAATTCCAGCAGCGTTTCGCCGGGAGCAGCGGTCGCGGGGGGCGTCGGGTTCAGACCCAAGTTCTTCTCCGGTCAGGGCGGGCGAGGTGCACCCATGGTTGCAAGATGGTGGCAATTGCACAAGAGGTTGCGTCTGCCTGATGTGAATGTAAGCGCGCGATGGCCGAAAATACAGGCAATCCGGTCATCCGGGTTCGGTATTCCGGGCCATCGGGCGGGCCCGTCCGGCGATGAAATCGCGCAGATAGTCGTCCTTCGCGTCGTCCATGCGCGCCACCGGCCCCTGCCAGCGAATCTGCCCGTGATCCAGCAGCGCCACGCGGTCGGCAATCGTGCGGACGGAGGTCATGTCATGGGTGATGGTGATCGCGCTGACGCCGCTTTCGTCCAGAATGCTGCGGATCAGTTCATTGATGGTGGCGGCGCGGATCGGGTCGAGGCCGGTCGTCGGCTCATCAAAGAAGATCACCTTCGGCGAGGCGGCGATGGCGCGCGCAAGGCCTGCGCGCTTGCGCATCCCGCCTGAAAGCTCGGCCGGAAACAGGTCCGCAACCTCGGGGCCAAGGCCCACGCGGTCGAGCTTCTCGATGGCCAGTGCGCGCGCTTTGGCGGCGGGCATCCGGCCCAGCAGGCGGAAGGCCACGTTGCGCCAGATGGGCAGGCTGTCAAACAGCGCGGCGTTCTGGAAGAGCATGCCGAAACTGTCCATGAAATCATCGCGCACCCTGCCCTGCATGGGCTTGGCGCGGCAAAGGACCTGACCGCTGTCCAGCGTCTCCAGCCCCAGAATCGCGCGCAGAAGGACGGATTTTCCACTGCCCGAACCGCCGATGACGACCAGGCTTTCTCCCTCGGCCAGGTCAAGGTCCAGCCCGGCCAGCACCTGCTTGCTGCCAAAGGACTTGCGGGCCCCGCGAACGGAAATCAGCGCGCTCATCGGAAGAAAAGCCCGGTGAGGATGAAATTCGCGGCCAGAATCGCGACCGAGGCGACCACCACGGCATTCGTGGTCGCGCGCCCCACGCCTGCCGCGCCCAGCCCCGCATTCATACCGAACCAGCAGCCCGACAGGGCCACCAGAAAGCCGAAGGCCGCGCCCTTGATCAGGCCCGAGATCACGTCCCAGCTTTCCAGATAGGCCCAAGAATTCGCGATATAGGTGGCCGAGTTGAAGCCAAGCGCGTTCACCCCGACCAGCCAGCCACCCATGATCCCGACCAGATCACCGACGCCCACCAGAATGGGCACAGTCAGCACCGCCGCCCAGAGGCGCGGCGCGACCAGCCATTTCAGCGGATCGGTCGAGAGCGTGACAAGCGCGTCGATCTGCTCGGTCACGCGCATGGTGCCAAGCTCGGCGGCGATTGCACTGGCGACGCGCGCCGCGACCATCAATCCGCCCAGAACCGGGCCGAGTTCCCGGACCATGCCGATGGCGACTATGGCGGGGACGACGTCAGAGGCCTGAAAGCGCTCTCCGCCCGAATGGATCTGCAAGGCCAGTGCCGCGCCAGTGAAAAGCGCGGTCAGCCCGACGACCGGCAAGGACAGCCAGCCGATCTGGATGATCTGACGAAACAAAAGGCCCGCCTGCAGTGGCAGGATCCCCGCCAGCCCGCGCCCCGCGAAGATCGCGATGCGCCCCGTGCCGCCAGTCGCTGCCAGCGCCAGCCGTCCGGTCAGCCGTACTGGGTTCACAGGTAGGTCCGGGTGTACCGGTGACCCAGCGAGGTCAGGATCTCATATCCGATGGTGCCGCCATGCTCGGCCAGCGCGTCGACGCCCTGACGCGCGTTCAGCACCTCAAGCTCGGCCGGGACCATGGGCAGGTCAGTGACATCGACGGTGATCAGATCCATCGAGATGCGTCCGATCACCGGGCAAGGCACATCGCCCGCCCAAAGCTGCAGATCCGCCTTGCCCATCAGCGCGCGCGCCAGCCCGTCAGCATAGCCCGCCGCGACCGTCGCCACGCGCGAGGGCCGCTTGGCCGTCCAGGTGAAGCTGTAGCCCACCGACTCGCCGGGCTTGACCTCGCGCGTCTGGATCACGGGCAGCGACAGCGTCACCACCGGCTTGCCGTCGGCAAAGGGCGCGCCGCCATACTGGCCGACACCCGGGCGCACCAGGTCGAAATGATAGTCGGGCCCCAGCAGGATGCCCCCCGTCGCCGCAAGCGAGCGTGACACGCCGATCCCGTCCGTCATCGCGCGGAAGGCGGCCAGCTGCTGGGCATTCGCCGGGTGCTGCGGCTCATCGGCGCAAGCCAGATGCGACATCACCAGAAGCGGGCCTGCGGCCAGCGCCTCGGCGCGGATCGCGTTCCACTCACCGGGCTCGATCCCCAGACGGTTCATGCCGCTGTCAAGCTGGATGCCAAAGGGCGCGCGCGGGCTGAGCGTGCGATAGCGGAAGAATTGGGCGGGGCTGTTCAGCAGGGGGACAAGGCCGGTCAGGTCCTCGCCCTCCATCGCGCCGGACAGCACGAAAATGGTGGCATCCTCGGGCAGAAGCGGGCGGATGCACCGCCCCTCACTGGCCAAAGCCACGAAGAAATCGCGCGCGCCTGCCTCGTAAAGCGCGGGCGCAACTTTCTCGGCGCCCAGCCCGTAGGCGTCGGCCTTGACGACCGCCCCGGCCCGCGCCGTGGGCGCCAAAGCCGACAGCGCCTTCCAGTTTGCCTGAATGGCCCCAAGATCAATGACAAGTCCCATATAGCCAGCTTTCCTCAAGGCGCCTGCAGGTTGGTCCCGTCATCAGATCATCGGGGTCGAATGTCAATCTTGGCCGCCCTGCCCCGGCCAACCGAAGGTTCAGTTCTCCGCGATCAGGAAGCGACGCAGCGCGGCCGCATCAAGGACCGCGATATGACCATAGCCCACGCGGATCCATCCCGATTGCTCGAACCTCTTCAGTACCGTGTTGATCGTATGGCGCGAGGCATTGGCCATCTCGGCCAGATCAAGCTGGGTCACGGCGCATTCGACGGGAGTGGCCACGCGGCTGTCGTCATGATGTCCGGTCACCCGCAAAAGCACGGCGGCAATACGCTTGTCGGCGCGCCGGATCAGCAGATCCGAAATGGCATGCGTCGCCAGCTCAGAGTTATGGGCAACCAGATCCATCAGAAAGGCCATCAGATTGCCCGGGCCCTGCATCAGCCGCTCAAGCGCGGGCAAGGGAATATAGAGGGTCGTCGAATGCTCCATGGCGCGGAAGGTCAGCATGCGCCGCCGCTGACGCACGATCGGCCCTTCACCGAACCAGTCTCCGCTGCGGAAGATATGGCCCATGACGATGCCCTCGGTCAGGTTCTGGCCATGAACGCCGAAGCTGCCCGTCAGGACGCCGTGGACGCCGCCAAGCGGGTCGCCGATGTGATGGGTGAACTCTCCGGTCTGGTAGGAGCGGGTCTGCCCCGCATCCAACAACAGGCGCTGCGAGTCGGCCGACAAGACGTCAAGCCTGCCGCCTGAAATCAAAATCAATCGCTTGCGCGCGCTTTCTGCATCGCCATCCAATAGACTTGTCCGTATCTTGTGTAGGAAAAATTTCTACCAAAAGTAGAAATTCCGACAATGACTCGCCCCGGCTGAGATAAACCGTACGGGCTCCATTCCAGTCAAGATGAATCGCCAGCCACGGCCACAGGCGATTGCCATTCAAGAGAAGCGAACCCCTGTATGCCTTACACCCAAAACCCGGACATGGTTGCCATGACCATCGGACGAATCGTCCTCGACCGTCTGAACCAGGGCAAGACCGCCTCGATCGAGGATATCCTGTCCGATCTGCAGAACATCGTCTCATTGGGACAGAAGGGCCGCATCTCGGAGCAGATGGCGAAAGGCGCGCTGGCCGTCATGGGCCGCCCCGACAATCTGAGCACGCTGCCCAGCATGCCACGGCTGACGGCCAATAAACTGGCAGCGCGGTAACCTTTCGGCCACCGCGCTGCTGGAAAATCTGACGATTTTCGGTTCGGACGTCAGGGGCATCCCGATGGGATGCACCCGTCCGTATCAAGCTCAGGCGAGCTGCAGGTTCGTCGCCGACGAACGGCCGTCACGACCTTTTTCCAGGTCGTAGGTCACGGCCTGACCGTCGTTCAGGCGGTTGATGCCTGCACGCTCGACTGCCGAGATGTGGACGAAAACGTCCTGACCACCGGCCTCAGGGGCGATGAAGCCGAAGCCTTTTTCGGAATTGAACCATTTCACGGTGCCATTGGCCATCGTGTATTCTCCTATCATATACCGTCCGCAACATGCGACGGCTCGGCTGGCCAGTTCTAAACGCAGACTGAAGCCACATGATGGAAACAGATAGCAGATGGAATCAACGAAGCGATAGATGTTTAGCACGCAGACCGCCGATCGGCAAGAATCCCGCATTTTCGGCAGGATATCGACCTATTTGCCACAGGTTGCGGTGCCGAATTGCCCCTGCCCCAGATTTCGCGGTCGCGTCACATTCGCCGCCTAGACCTGAGCCGCGAAACATCGCGCGAAACATTCGGAGGCAGGTCATGAACGGATGGTGGGTGGCGTCGGTCCGGATCAACCGGATCTTGTGTGGCAACCGATCGGAGCCTTTGTGCTCGCGCGTCTATCGGCAGCGGCCCTCGGCCTGCCGAACGGCCTTCATGCGGGCGATGGATCTGTTGTTTCACGAATGCCGCCATTGCGAGTCGATCCATCTGCGCTGGACCGCGTAGAATGAGATCGAGGACGGTGATGCCGGGCTGGCCTGCGCCCCGGGTCGCTGAGCTTGCTCAAGCGCGCGAATCACCCCGCGCTAGCGCTCTTCGATTGAAAGGTCAATTTGTCTCTAGGGTTGAATTTTTTTCGCATCGTTACATCATCTCCACAGCTGCTGATCACAATTCCCGCGAAAAAACATCACGATCGGTCGCCCAGCCGGAAGTAAATATCTATCGTTTTGGTCGTTATTTTAGAGGCGATTTTCTTAGTAAATCCGGCTATAGTGAAGACGTTCGCACATCCTTGTGCCCCCGAAATGGAGGAGTGAAGATGACCAGCAAATCCATGAAAGTCGACGTCAAGGAAACGGCCCAGCTTGAACGCACCAGCCTGAAACAGGCGGTGTCATGGCTGGCAAGCGATCCTGCGCATGATGCGAATTGCACGCCTCGCCCGCATGAGCGCGAGGTGCCCCATATCGTGGCCTCAAGCCGCTACTTCCAGCTCGCGTACGGAGGTTTGGGTCATGTCTAGTGAGACCACAACCGAAATCGAGGTGCAGCGCCACGCTGCGGCCCATCCCCGACCAGCGCATTATCGCCGCACACGATCCACTCAGTGGCGCAGCGAGTCCGAGGATGAACTGGACGATAACCTGCGCGACAATCCCAACGTCCGCCGCTGCTATTATCGCTAGCGTCACCGACGTCCATCCACCAGCAAGCGGCGGGCCTGACCTGCCGCTTGCTCATTTTCCGCAGGCAGTTGCTAGGATGAGGCAAGGCCTTGGACACCAGGCGATCGTCGGTCCCACAAGCCTCAGAAAGCGCTTGTCTCTGCTTCCGCCTCCCCATATACCGCTCGGCGGAGATGTGGCCGAGTGGTCGAAGGCACACCCCTGCTAAGGGTGCAGACGGGAAACTGTCTCGAGGGTTCGAATCCCTTCGTCTCCGCCACCAATCCATCCACATGCCATTGAACGCAAGCGCTTGGCGGCGATCCGTTTGCCTCTTGTGCACTTGGCTACGAACCCTTTTCGTGAACTCCCCGTAGACAGCACTTCGATTAACTTGCCACTCTATGGGAATGAAACCATTTCTGATTCTTCTCCTGCTGACGCTGGGCCTGTCAGGCTGCAACGCGAACGGTTGCCACGAATGGTACAGCTTCTGCATGATGCAATGATGCCTGCCAACGCCTAGTCTGCTTCGTTCTGCCCGGCTGTTGCCGGGCAAAGCGAGATGCAGGGAGCAGCCCCTCAGGCAAAGGCCAGATCGTCCGCCAGCGCTCCGATGGTGGTGTTGCGCACCGTCAGCACGTCACCGCCTCCGAAGTCGAAGACCACGTCCTGCCCCTGTTGCGTGGCATGGCTGCGGGCCTGCGCGAAATTAGTAACCCCGGCAAAGCCCTGCAGGCGGATCGTGTCCAGATTGTCCTGGAAATCGACCACGAGATCGCGGGCAAAGCCCCGCCCGAACACGAAGTGGTCGCCACCGAGACCGCCCTGAAGCGTGTCATTGCCAATGCCGCCAATCAGCCAGTCGGCTCCCGCAGCGCCCGACAGCAGGTCATTCCCGCCCATGCCGTAAAGCTGGTTGTTCGCCACATCGCCATAGACCTTGTCGCCGAAATTCGTGCCCAGAATGCCCTCGACATCCACGAAACGGTCGCCATTGGCCATGAAGGTCGATTGCGCAGGCATGGTCATATGGATCGTCAACCCGGTGGCTGCGGCCGTATAGCTGGCAAAGTCTTGCCCCTCGCCACCGTTCAGGATGTCAGCCCCGACACCGCCGGTCAGCGTGTCATTGCCTGCCCCGCCCTGCAGCTGGTCGTTGCCCAGCCCGCCGTCCAGCTGGTCGTTCCCGGCCTCGCCGATCAGCACGTCCTGACCGGCCCCGCCCGCAATGACGTCATTGCCTCCCATGCCGTTCAGCCGGTTGTCCGACGTATCGCCATAAAGCCTATCCGCGAAGCGCGTGGCGAGGATCGTCTCGATACCGATGTATTGGTCGCCATTCGCATCGCCTGTCGAGGAATTGGTGTTCCCCAAATTCACCGTCAGCCCGATTGTCGAGGACATATAGGTGACGGCATCGAAACCTGCGCCGCCATCCAGCGTATCCCATCCCCAGCCGCCATCCAGCGTGTCATTGCCGGCACCGCCGAACAGCTGATCAGCGCCGCGCATACCAAGCAGGACATTGTTCTGGGAGTTCGCGGTAAGCACGTCGCTGCCGTCCGAGCCAATGAGTCCTTCGATGTCGATGAACTGATCGCCCAAGGCTGTTCCGGTTGAAAGCGCAGGGTTCGACATGTTCACCGTGACAGCCGCGCCATCCAAGCCGCCATAGCTCGCAAAGTCAAAGCCTGCCCCGCCGTTCAGAACGTCGCCCCCGCCCCAGCCGGTCAGCGTATCATTGCCGTCGCCGCCGTTCAGCGTATCGCGATAATTCGAACTGCTGAGAAGATCATTCCCCTGCCCGCCACGCATGTCGATGCCGAGGCCCGAGGTTGCTCCGGCATTTCCAAAGCCAGCCGAGATCCTGTCATTGCCCGCTCCACCGTCGATCAGGGCCGCGCTGGACCGGCTGGAAGCGGCGACATGGACTTCGATGATGTCATCTCCGGCGTCACCGTAGACTTGCACCCAATCCCGCGAATCGGAGACAGCGATGAAGTCGTTGCCCTCCCCCCCGGAAACGGAAACGCTCGAACGACCCAAAGCCGAATCGATCGTGTCATTGCCCGTGCCCCCCAGAATGCGCAGGCCGGTCACGCCAGAGCCTCCGACCCCGTCGAGTTCCAGATAGTCGTCTCCAGCACCGCCATCGGCGATTTGTCCCGTGGTTGGCATTGACGAGATATCGAGCGTATCGTTCCCCTCGCCCCCATAGGCGCTCATGCTACTACTTAGCAGAAAAAGGAAATCATCCCCCGATCCCGCGTCGATACGACCAGTGGTTTCAATGGTGCCACGAATGGAATCATTGCCGGCACCAGCCTCGATCATCGCATGAGAACGGGACGTTTCGAACCAATCTGCGCCCGCTGTGCCACGAAGGGTCACAGTGCCATTTCTGAACTCAAAGAGCTCGATCCCTCTGACGGTATCTCCGCCCGGCATGGCCTGATTGAGGTCAAACAGGCCGCTGAAACCGTCGTAATACAACTTATCCGTGCCTGTGCCGCCGTCGATCAGGTTACCGCCTGAAGCACCATTGACGACGATGAAATCATTGCCGGCTTCGCCGTAGAGGCGATTGCCCGAGCCCTCAGCTTCCAATCGGTCGCTGCCTGCGCCGCCATAGAGGTGATCATTGCCGTAACTGCCTTGCAGCCTGTCATCGCCGCCGAACCCATAAAGGCTGTCCGACCCGTTCCCGTGGCTGGTCAGCCTGTTCGCAGCGGCGTTTCCACCCAGCCAGACATTGAGGTTGTCGATGTCAGCGATCAGGTTTTCAATCCCGGTGATCTTGTCCATGCCCCAGCCTGTGTTCTGGGCATCGGTGATCCGCAGGTCCACAACGGTTCGGCTTGGACGTCCCAGACTGTCCGCGAAGCGCAGGGTGTCGTTGCCAGCGCCACCGTCGTAGACGTCATTCCCGCCATCAGCATCAATGTGGTCGTCACCCGCGCCAGCCCAGATGGTCGAACGTCCCGTATCCAGAAACCCGCCGGGCGCGTCATTGAACGAGTCGTTTCCGCCCTGACCGTACATGACATCATCGCCCCCCATGCCGCTGATGTAGTCATCCTCGGGCGTTCCCTGCAGGGTGTCGTTTCCGGACGTTCCGTCGATTATCGCCATCTGGCCGCTCCTCGCTCTGGACATATGAGGGGTAACGTCAATGCCCGGAATTTGAAAGCATCACAGAGACGTGAATTCACGTTTCGCGCGACGTCACCGGTAAAATTCACGCGGTTTGACTTGTCTGCGTTTACGCAGATCGCACCGCGAGAAGATGCCCTGCCGATATGATGGCGATGCTGAAGCGGCACCTGTGTTGCGGATACCGCATCGGAAGTTGCGGTATTGGCTGGACTAAGTGAACCGCGTCGTTTCGCGTCCCGGCAAGGATGTGACGGGGGTTCCGGGCACTGCGACGCAGCCCCTGGCCGTCAGTCCACCCGCCCCGACTTCAGCCCCGCAGATCGCCCATTTCACGGCCCATTCACGCCCCAAGGCGCAGGATGACCGCGGCGGAAAAGTGGCCCGCCGTGTGAACGATCAAGCATCAACCTCGGGAGGAGGAAATGCCGGTATTTTATTTGACGAACGGGAATGACACCCAACACGGGACAGCTGGCACGGACACCATCTATGCCTATGCAGGCAACGATTGGATCGATGGCCATGAAGGAAACGATCGCCTTTACGGGATGGACGGAAACGACACCGCCTGGGGCGATGACGGAAACGACTTCCTGTCCGGTGGCTCGGGCAATGACTATCTGGTCGGCGGCTCCGGAAGCGACACGATCTATGCCGACAGTGGCACGGACACGGTCTATGGCGGCACCGACAGCGACTATATCTATTCAAGCGGTTCCGGCCGCTATTATGGCGATTCCGGTGTCGACATCATCTACGCCGGGCTTGGCGTCTATGAAACGCTGGATGGCGGCGCCGACAACGACTACCTCTACACCACCACCTTCTCGGGCGACTACAGCGTGAACCTGGCGACAGGCGCCACGAATTTCGCCGGTGAATATTTCATCAACTTCGAGCATGTGATCACCGCCGGGGGGAATGATACCCTGCTGGGCACGGTGGCTGGCAACTACATGAGCTCGGGCGCAGGAAACGATAACCTGCAGGGGCTCGATGGAAATGACTCCCTCTATGCGTCGGACGGCAACGATGCCCTGACGGGTGGTGCCGGCAACGACTTCATGAGCGGCGGCGACGGGAATGACACGATCTCGGCCAACAGCGGGACGGATACCGTCTATGGCGGCGGCGGCACCGACATCATCTATTCAAGCGGTGCAGGATACTACTCCGGCGATTCCGGCAGCGACTATATCTTCGCAGGTCTGGGCGTTCTTGAGACCCTGAACGGCGGCACCGGAGATTTCGACTATCTCTACACCACCACCTATAACTTCGATTACAGCATCAACCTTGCGACGGGCGTCACGAATTTCGCGGGGGAATCCTTCGTCGAGTTCGAGGGGCTGATCACCGGCGACGGGAATGACACGCTGCTGGGCAGTGCGGCCGCAAACTATCTTAGCAGCGGCGCAGGCAACGACTATCTGCACGGCTATGACGGAGATGACACCCTCTACGCCTCAAGCGGCGCGGACACGCTTTATGGGGACAGCGGCAACGACTACATGTCCGGCGGCGACGGCAATGACTACATCGCCGGGGGCACGGGCACCGACACCGCCTATGGCGGTTACGGGCGCGATACGATCGTCTCATCCGGCTATGGTTTCTACTCGGGCGATTTCGAGGACGACTATATGTACGCAGGCGTCGGCGGCGGGGAAACGCTGGATGGCGGCGCGGGCAATGACACGCTGAACACAGCGCTCTGGTCGGGTGACTACGCTGTCAACCTGTCGACCGGGGCGACCAACTACAGCGGAGAGTCCTTCGTCAATTTCGAGAACCTCATCTCGGGCAGCGGTGATGACACGCTGACTGGCTCCTCGGTCGGTAACTACATCGACGGGGGCGCAGGCAATGACATCATCTACGGGACCAATGGCGTCGACTCGCTGCATGGAGGCACGGGCAGCGACACGATCTACAGCGGCGCGGGCGACATCTATGCCTGGGGCGATGACGGCGACGACCTGATGTACAATGGCGACGGCTATTTTCACCACTCGCAAGGGGGTGCTGGCAATGACACGCTGGTCTCGGGCGGCAGCGGTCGCTGCGAGGGCGGAACCGGTGACGACTCGGTGGTCGCAGGTTCGACCGGGAATGAAAGCCTCAGCGGTGGTGACGGCAACGACTGGGTCGACACGCGTGCATATACGGGCGATCTGACGGTCGATATGACGACCGGCCAGACCAACGTCGCCAACAAGGTCATGATCCAGTTCGAGAACATCATCCTTGGGAACGGGAACAACACCGTCCAGGGCACGTCGGGCGACAACAGGATCTTCTCGAGCAGCGGGAACGACGTCATCAACGGCAACGACGGCAACGACTATATTGTCACCGCCATGGGCAATGACACGGTCCACGGCGGCGCGGGCAATGACTTCATCGGCGGTGCCGCAGGCGACGACGTGCTTTACGCGGACTCCGGTACCGACACCATCAACGGCTACATCGGCAATGACGTCATGTTCTCCAGCGGTGCGGGCGTCTACTCTGGCGGCACGGGGAACGACACGATCTATGCCGGGCTGGGCGTGGCCGAGACTCTGAACGGCGGGGCGGATGTCGATCTGCTGGTGACCTCAAGCTATTCCGGGGCCTACAGCATCAACCTGGCCACCGGTGGCACTAACTTCGCAGGCGAGTTCTTCACCGGGTTCGAGAACCTTCGCACGGGCTCGGGCAACGACACCCTCTCCGGCACGGCCGTCGCGAACGTGCTTGAAGGCCAGAGTGGCAACGACCTGTTGATGGGCATGGCCGGTGCGGACAGGCTGTTTGGCGGGACGGGCAACGACGTGCTGATCGGCGGCAGTGGCGCGGACGTGCTGAACGGCGGTGCGGGCGAAGATGTGTTCCGCTTCACGAACCTTCTCGACTCGCCCACTGCCCTGCCCGATCAGATCCTGGGCTTCGACGGCGCGGGTAACCACGCTCCCGCCTTCATCGAGGACCGGATCGACCTGCAGGCCATTGACGCGAACACCTTGGTCGCAGGCAACCAGGCGTTCACCTTCCACGGTACGACGGCTGGTGGCGCAGGCACGCTTTGGCTGGAGAACGCCGGTGCCGACACCTGGTTGCGCATCAACGTCGACGGCGACGCCGCAGCCGAAATGTCGGTGCGCATCACGGATGGCGCGACACTGGCAGCGGCTTATTCTGCGGGTGATTTTCTGTTGTGAGGGCAGATGAAAATGAAATCGGAAAGGCGGCGCGTTTGCGTCGCCTTTTTTGCGGCGCGATGTCGGGGTAGCACGCGCGCAGTAAAAATGAGTGTTTCGTGAGCGTCGACCTCGCATCCGGGACCTGATGAAATCAAACCTATTGGCCAAAGACTCAACTGCATGCAAGAAATCGGAATCACTATCAGAGAGTGATCACAGAACCTTCATCTGTAAAAAAAAACATCATTCCACTACAGAAATGAAAGGATTAATCCTCATTTCCGCAAAAGCGCTAGCGCAGCAGAAAAACCAGAAATTTGAATCGAAGCAGAGTTGCTCCTCAGCAAAAACCTCTGCACAAGAGATTCAATATTCTTCGGATCGGTCAGCGCCGCCAGGCTATCGCCCCCAACAGTTCGAGCAAACCCTCTTTTAAACTCAATAACTTGCCGATCCAGAGGCAGCTTGGCATAGTTGGCACTAAACCCGAAAGCGCCCTCAAACAAAGTGCGCAAAGGCTTCGATCCTAGAATCTCATACCATTTTGTATTCTCGGTGCTGTCTCGCTTCGCCAGATCTGCAAGCTCACGGCTTGCATAAAGTGCTATCCTGAAATTCTGATCTTTTTCACCAACCCGCCTCTCGAACTCCAACCTTTCGTACATGTCAGTGATATTCGATGCCTTCTCCAGATCGAGCGCAGTATCTCCGGAAAAGCTCAGCGCACGATTAAGTTGAAGATATCGCTTGTCAGCCAGCCGGTTGACCAGGCTACCACTGTCGTCCGGATCGGCCTCAATAATCTTACGGAGAAAGAACTTGTTGTTAATATCACCTTCCAATCCAAACGCACCAAGCGCAACTCTCAGAAGGCGAAAGTCTGACACAAGTTCATCGGCGCTGGATATCCTCGAAGCCTCCGAAACGAAGTAACTCCTTGCCCGCACCACTTCCGGGTCTTTCGCAACAAGCTGCTGCTGCACCGCCGCAGTGCGCTCGAGCATTTTCCAGCCGGCATATCCTCCACCGCCAATCTGTACCGAGTAACCCATCAGGTCAAACCTGCGAGAAGTCGAGCCTCATCTGGCAGGAGAAGACGAAATTTCTTCAACGCAAGATAAAAATTTCTCTCGACGACGGCTTCCCTAGCCTGCTCAAGCGTGTTTCGCGTATCACATTCGAAAAATATCGAAACCAGGCCTTCAATACCTTCGAGCAACGAACTTTGAGCATCTCGCTCTTGGGCATCCCCAGTCAAAACCAACTGAGCAAGGTAGCAGAGACGCCCCACGGGCGTGGTCGCCGAGTCGGGATGTATCGCATCTTTGAGACGCAGTATATTGGCGTTCTGCGTTTTTATGGAAATGCTTGCACGCCTAAGGCCGTTCTGAATAACCGCGCCGTTTATCAGCACCCGTTCATTTGGCCCAAGTTTCAAAATGAGTCCACTCACGGCGACACGTCCCCGCGCAAACCCTTCATCATTCGCTGGTTGATATCGATCAGCGGCTGCAAAGAATCGCTATTTTGCATGCTCTTTTGACTATATCGAATAGAATACAGCCCCAGAGACAAAAGTGTAGCTCGCAACTCCTGTGGAAGTTTATTCCCTTCATGAGCAAGATCGGCGGTAATCGTCGTCCATAACGCGTTGTTCAACGTCAGCCCCTCGACCCGATCCGAGGATTTTGAAGTCATCTCGGCCCGGCGAAGTGAAAATGTTGCTTTGGTGAACACGGCGTACTCAATGTCACGATCGGTGCGGATGTCCGCTGAACCGAAATCTGCTCGCTTCGTTCTGAAGGCGGTCTGATTCAAGAGCTGTCCTACTCATGCAAAAATTGATAGCGATAAGCCGGGAGCATCCCAAGACGCCCCCGGCTCAATGGTTATCCGCGGAAGAGCGACAGGATAGATTGAGGCGCCTGGTTCGCAATGGAGAGCGACTGGATCGCCAGCTGCTGCTGGGTTTGCAGCGCCTGCAGGCGCGCCGACGCTTCTTCCATATTGGCGTCGACCATTGTACCAATACCGGATTTCAGCGAGTCCGTCAGTTTGGACAGAAAGTTTGACTGAGTTTCAAGACGGCCCCCTGCGGAACCAAAGTCTGCAGCAGCACTGATCGTCGTATGCATCATTCCTTCGATCTGCGTCAGGGCTGATGCTGCACCTCCGACCGTCGAAACGTCCAGGTTCGCCAACAACCCAAGGTCACCAGCTCCAGCATTCTTGAATTGAGAGGTAGCTGAAAGATCGGCCGTCCCGTTGTTAGTGAAGGTCAACTGACCAGGCGTCGCGCTGTCGTAATCGACAGTCAGACCCGCGATTCCAAGGCCTTCAATGGCATTTTTCAAACCGACAGCCGCCAGATCAGCTGGCGTAGTAGAAGCAATATCAGATGCGGTGAACGTATAGCTGGCCGTCTTTCCCCCGATCGAAATCGAAAGCCGATCACCTTCCGCGAAGCCTGCAGCGCCATCAATGATCACTTCGCCGGTACCACCGGCACCATCAAGCGCGAAAGCAACTGTATCTGCTGCAGCCGAAGCCCCGGTCGTACCGGTGAAGGCGGCTTTCGCGGCATATCCGCCGGTCGAGAGGTTTTGTCCTGCGACTGAAATCGTAGACGCCGTAACCCCGCTTGCAGTGCGATCAAGCGAAGAAAGCACATCAAATGAAGCCGTCGACCCATCGAGCAAGTTGAGCCCATTGAGCTGTGCGCCCTTTACCACAGTTTCGATCTGCTTGCGCAGTCCGTCGACATCGGCCTGAAGTTTGCCCCTGTCAGCAGTCGCGCCTTGTGCTGTCACGATCTTATCGCGCATCTGGGTCAACAGCGAGGTGATGGCCTCTGCGCCCTCCCGCGCGGTCGCCACCGCAGCAGAAGCCAGTGAAATTCCACTGGAAATCGCCTTGAAGCCACTTACCTCGGCCTCCATCACCTTCGAAATTGCCCAGACGGCTGCGTTATCCTTTGCGGTCGCAACCGACTTACCCGTCGAGATCTCATCCTGGGTTTTGGCAAGGCTCGCGTTCACACCCTTGAGCGTCTGCAGCGCGACCATCGCGCCATTGTTAGTCAGAATGCTAGACATATTGCTTTCCTATTTTTGGCATTTTGCCGAATACTAGACTAGGCCTTCTGACCAAATGGGTTCACCCCCAGCTTCTGCGCATTACCGGCTTATCCGGTTGAAATTAACAAAATCAAAACTGAACACCAAACTCAAGAAATAGAATTGAATACTTTTATTCAAAATGCACGGCGAGCACTGATAGTGATATCCGATAGCTCCTGATGTCCATCATCAGAGTACGACTGCATGTATCCAAGAATTTTTCTCATCTCACGGATCACTGCTTGAGCCTCCAAGAGTCCCTCCATGGCAGAGGACGACAGATCGCATATTTCCTTTAACTTCGTTCCTATCGGCTCTCGCTCCTCGGAAGGCACTCCTTCTTTGGCCATCAACGACTCAGCAAAAGCCATGAGATCAGAGGCTTTTTCAACCTCAGCTCGAAGTAGCGCATGCCTCACCTCGACTAGAGTATCAAAAATTTCCATACCCACCCAAATATGCTAAATTTTTAGGGAAATTCTCTGCGAGAGAGCTTGCGACAGCTGTTCAACGTAAAGACTATGGAATGCATCCTCTCCGATCCCGCCAGATATCTGAGCGGCCCGGGGTTGTGGACCAGCATACTTCAGCATTTCATTTAGAAACGCCTGCTCCAGCCCCCCGAGCACCTCTTGCCTTCCCTCAGCGGGGCCTCGGCCGGAACCAATGTGAGCTATCTTGTGAGAGTACAAATGAACCTCCAAAAATGCATGCTTGACTGCACGATCTATCATCACCTCGTAAATATTTAGTAACCTCAAGATGCTAACAGAGGCCCACAGGAGGGTCGTCATGAACATCGCCAACGCTTTACCCTGCACTGATGGCTTCCTCGTCGCACCATCGCGCGAACTAGAGGGTCAACAGATCAGCCATATATTTGAGATCGAGTATTTCACAGAATCTTCCGCACTTAGGCCTGATATGCCCGCCAACGAAGAAGATATCCGCCAAAGCTTCGATGAGGCTGATCAACAAGACATTAGTCCCTTAGTGCAGTCTGAAGTTCAGCCTGAAAGCATCACCACTCAAATTTACCTCAAAATAAATTCAACCCGCGCGGAAATGGATGCCGGAAATAAACAAGAGGCAGAGTGCACTTCGGACATCCAGCCAGACAAATCAAACGCAGAACAAAGTGTTTTCACCAAAACACCTTTAGTCTTTCCGAGTGCCGTTGAAAATACAAGCGAGCCACTCGCCCACACGCCCCACCCAACATCAGAGCAAAGCCCAATTCCGACACAAGCACTTGCGTCAGAGAAAGAACGCGAAATATCCTATGGAGAGAACTCTCTTTTCGTCCAAATCAACGCACACCTTCCGTCAGTTGCAACTTATTCACTTATCGAAGACGGCAAAAAACTCAACCCACCGGACAATATCTTCGCTTCGGAAACCGTCACTGCACGTGAACGCAAACCATCTGCATCTTTATTTTTTCAAAAAATAGATCACCATACTGAGTCAAGCCTCGATCTCGGACCCCAACTTGCGCCTCCCGTTGAAATACATGAGAACCCAGAAATAGCCGAGATCGGCAATGCGCGCGACCCGATTTCTTCTCCCGCAGACCGAATCAATCTGCTACGCGCTAGCGATGTAAAAATTCGAAATCATTTACAAATCCAGAACATTAGAGACGGCACGCCCCCCCCCGCCACCAGAGTGCAACGAGTCGGATAAAATTTATAGAATGTCTATATCGGAACATCAGGATCAACCTCCTGATATTAAATCATCATCGTCATTTTCAGTTGAAAAAACATCTGGATCATCTGACTTTAACCCACCACTGACTTCCAACTCTCGGGTTGTCGCGGGCAGTAAAATGGCAGCGAGATCTATGGACACGGACCGAAGTGACACCGGAGGTTCGGAAACTGAAACTTCTACGCACACCGCTCCTATTTTTGATAGGTCGATACAAAGTCAAATTGAGGCTACCGCAGACCACACCAAAGGAACTGACAAGTTAGTTCAGACAATCTCCAAGCTGCAACCGCCCACCACACCGCACAATGAAATGAGGATTGTGACACCAGAGAGCGATAACCACTTGGATGGGGAGGCTTCCGTTGCGCCGGAGATGAGTACGGCTCGACCGCATAGAACCCCGATCTCTTTGTCCCGCGCCGTTGACTTGGCGATCAATCGAATCGTTCGAAATGAACTGGGTGAGGTAGTGATCGTACTATCCCCAGAAGAGCTTGGCACAATCAGGATAAATATTTCAGGAAGCGAACGGTTGCAGGTTCATTTCATTGCAGATCGCGCAGAGACAATAGATCTGATGCGCCGAAATTCCGATCTGCTGGAGCAGAAGTTGCAAGGCGATGGATTTGGGGGCGCGGAAGTTTCATTTTCCTTTTCCGCCCATAGCGATGAACGGCACAAGCGCGACCAAAAAGATGGCGAGGCGGCTCAGATTGGGGCCGATGAGAATCCGTCTCCAGCCCTGCCCGTCACCAGTACTCTTTCACGGCCAAACCCATTGGGAACATCAATCAACATCCGGCTATAGCAAGGACAGAACATGTCATACGACATCGCTCATCGCACCACCTACACATCGAACCCGAAACCAACGACCACTGAAAAGCAAAGCTTCGCTGGCGGGGATTTTCAGACCTTTCTCACAATGCTGACCGCTCAGATCAAGAATCAGGATCCGATGAGCCCCATGGAAAGCACCGATTTCGCTGTTCAACTCGCAACCTTCTCGAATGTTGAGCAGCAGGTCAAAACGAATGATCTTTTGACGGCAATGGTCGAGGGTGCGACGGGATCCGGTCTGGTCGGGCTCTCATCCTGGATCGGCCAAAAGGTACGAACAACTGCTCCGGTTTCGTTCGACGGATCGGCTCTGACCCTCAACATCGCCCCAAAAGCGGACGCCGATCAGGTTGCGCTGATCACGCTGGACCAGAATGGGCGCGAAATTGGACGTGAGAACATCGGTCCAGGAACCGGGGAAATCGACTGGGTCGGCAAGCGTGCGGACGGAACCGATCTGCCTTCGGGACTGTACCAGTTCAGAATCGAATCAATGCGGCAGGGTAAAGTCATCGGAACTGACAATGTTCCTGCCTATACAACTGTAACCGGAGCCGAGCTTGAAAACGGCACACCAGTTCTGCTGCTATCCGGCGGTGGGCGTTCCTTGGTGGAGCAGATCTCAGGCCTTCGCAAATGATGACCTCTCTGACCACTAGAAAGTCACGGCCGGGACAGCTCCGGCCGTGATCTCATAGAATTATTTCACCCGAATGGCGAACATCTTACGGACGGTTTCTTCCGTTTTCCAGATACCCTCGAACCCGGCTTCAATGTAGAAGGTGTCGCCCGCCTTGAAGGTTTTCGGCTCTTCACCGTCCTGGGTCAGCGTCGCCTTTCCCTCGAACATATAGATATATTCGTCGCCGCTGTAGGTCACGCGATAGCTGCCGGGCGTGGCCTCCCAGAAGCCGGTCAGAAACTTGCCGTCGTCGGTCTGATGCTCGAGCCAGGTTTTCATGGTCGGGTTGCCTTCAACCGGCGTCCACCAATCAAGATCGGTGGTGATCGGCTCAACGGTAGGAGCCTTGTAGGTGCCAAATTTCAAGATAGCCATGTAAATTCCCTCAGGCCGAAATGGCCAACATTCAACGATGGCGGCCTTTGGGCCGCGCCGAAAGGTTATCAGGCGAAGAACGGCGGGGTCATGTGGTCTCTTGGTCCTAGTCCCATTGGCCCTGCCTGTCCGCTAAAGCGGGATCCAATTGACTGGCCGCGTCGACATCGGCGAAAACCGTCAGATCGGGATGGGCTTGCAAGGCCGATGCGGGACAATCGGTGGTTACAGGTCCCTCCAAAGCGTCACGCAGGGCAGCAGATTTCGCGGCCCCTGTCGCCAAGAGAACAATGGCTCTGGCCTCAAGGATAGTGCCTATTCCCATCGTCAGCGCCTGCTCGGGAACGGCTTGTCCTGCAGGAAAGTCCGATTGGTTCGCCGCCCGGGTCGAGTCACTCAGCGTGACGGGGCGGGTGCGGCAGTCATGGGCCGATCCAGGCTCATTGAAACCAATATGCCCGTTTCGCCCAATCCCAAGAAGCTGCAGATCGATGCCTCCAGCCGCGATGATGTCACGTTCATAGCGACGGCATTCGGCGAGAGGGTCTGGGGCATCACCGTCGAGAAGATGGCTGCGCCTGAAACTGACGTGCGAAAACAGGTGCCGCTGCATATAGGCGTGGAACGAGGACGGATCCGCCGCATTCAGACCGACATATTCGTCAAGGTTGAAGCTTTCGATTGCGCGAAGGTCAAGCTCCTGCCCAGCCACCTGATCTGCAATGCTGCGATAGACCGCAATGGGCGAGCGCCCAGTCGCCAGACCAAGAACGCGGATGGAGCTCGTCCTGATCTTGTCCGAGATATGGTCTGCGGTCGCTCTGGCGGCGCTCTGAGCAGTGGGAAGAATACGAAGTTTCAAGGCTTGGCTCATTCTTACAGACGTCAGGTCGCACGGGCTTCTGCAAGTCAAGTCTTGCTGGAACTGGCCACCCTGATACCCCAGAATGTCGCGCGCGATGCGCACTGGCAATGGTTTGAAAACAGTAAATTTACGATCTTATGGGTCCGAAGATGGGCGCTCCGCTCCCGTCTGAAGCGATCGTGCTACGGGACCAACGCCTCATCGACCGGACATGCAGTTTTAGCGCGTTCGGGAAAGCAACCATGCCAGCCGCGACCAGCGCAAAATCGGACATTCAAGCTCCAAAGGAGTGATTCAGGCGCTCTCAACAGGCGCATTTCAGGCGTAAGCTATTGATTTTGGCGACCCCGGGAGGACTTGAACCCCCAACCCCAGACTTAGAAGGTCCGTGCTCTATCCAGTTGAGCTACGGGGCCGCATGCGCGCAGTCTTGAACCAGCGCCGCGCGATTGGCAACTGTTCAATCCGCCAAGGTCAGATCGATCGTCATGAAGACGCTGTTGGGGTCATCGTGATAGTCGCCGAAGGGTGCGCATTCCGAGAAACCGGCCCGGGCGTAAAGGCCGCGCGCCGCGATGAAGGTGGGCTGGATCCCGGTTTCGAGGCTCAGGCGCGAGAGCCCGGCGGCCCGGGCGTGCTCGACCAGTGCCTCCAGCATGCGGCGCGACAGGCCCCTGCCCCGCGTCTCATGCAGGACATGCATCGATTTGATCTCTCCGTGATCCGGCGCGATCTGCTTGATCGCCCCCATGCCGACAGGCTCGTCGTCCAAGTGCATCACGAAGAACGCGATCCCGGGCGCGCGCAGGGCGCTGGCGGGCATCATATGGATCGATTCGGGCGGCGTGTCGGCATGCATGTCGGCGGTGTGACGCTCAAACAGCAGCGACAGGGTCGGATCGGTCGGATCGCCAGGGGCAATCGTGACGCGGGAGGCGTGGTCTTGCGGCATGATGGCCCTCGTGCTGGTCAAATGACGTCGTCGCCACGCCTTAGCGCGGGACGCCTGAAAGGTCACGCAGGAACCCGGCTTATGGCGGGTCGAACGTGAAACTGTTGATGGCGCCCGAGATCGTCGCATCGTCCAGATTCAGCCGATAGGTCACGCCCTGCATGATGCCCGCCCGCTGCGGCAGGTTCGTCCAGCCGCGAATGGTGGCGGCATGCTCGCGCGCAGGGCCCGAGGCAGCGGCCTCGACCGCGTCCATGGCCAGATTTTCACGCGCCTGATTGTGCGCCGGATGGGCACGGCCAATCGCCTCCAGCCGCGTGACCAGCCGCCCCAGCGTCGAGGTCGTATAGATATGCGCGCGATAGGCCATCGCAACGCCTTTCTCGCTGGTCAGATAGTCTCCGATCCTGCCGGTGCCCACGCTGCGATCCAGGATGTTCTGGATCCTCTGCCGCGCGAAGCGGCCCGAGGCGCGTTGGAATTCGGGGCTGGTGCGGTTGGCCATCAGCATCCGGTAATAGACCGGCCAGGTGTGGCCATAGCGGTTGTCCTCGACGCCCTGAGCCCGGTCGTTGCGATAATTCGCCCCGGCCAGAAGCGTCCCCCCGGTTTCCGAGGCCAGATTGACCTGCGAGGTATAGGCCCCGCCCGAGGCGGTGATCGGCCAGGCGCTGACCGCCGACCAGCCGAAACGGCCCGCCATCCGCTGCCACATCGCGGCATCCGTGCTGGCCATGTAAGAGAAGAGCGCGCCCATCTCGCGCCCTTCCTCGACCGGGATCGGGTTGTTCGAATCGTGGTCCAGCACCGCCAGCGTCCAGTGACAAAGCCCGAAGGACAGCGTCACCCGGTCATAGGCATTCAGAGAATCGAAATGGCCAAGGCATTCGAAATGCGCCGCCGCCCGCAGCACCTTGAAGGTGGAAAGCTGCGCCGCCGACAGGCCCGTGCCGGTAAAGCCGCCTGTGCCATAGATCGTCTGGGGCGTGACCTCGGTCGTCTCGAGGTTCCAAAGCTGCGCCCCGCCGGTGAGCGGGCCGCCATAGGTCACCGTCTTCGTGCGGCCCGGCTGGGAATAGCCGGTCCAGCGCCCGACGATAATGGGCATCGGGATCTCTTGCCCGTCCATCTGGCCGGTGACCGCCTTCTCGGGCGGGAGCGTATAGTTGCGGCTGAAATCGAGTGCATAGACCCGCGCGGTGGCAGTCGTGCAATCATTGTAGCGCCAGATGTTTTCCTGCGTGATCCGCGCGATATCCAGCGGCTGATCGGGGTTCACGGCGTAAAGCAAGACCGGGCAGCGATAGCGATTGTCGAGCCAGATCTGCAGTGCCCGCGCGGTCTGATCGTTCAGCGCGCCGCTGGTCGGGCTTTCGTCGGGATAGCGGCCAAGGCCGGTCAACTCGGCAGAGGGCAGCCGGATCAGGCGTTGAATGTAGAGGCCTGCGCCGAATGTGACATCCTCGACCGCCGCATGGGGCAGCTTGGCGTGGCACTGAAACTCGCGCAGCGCCCATTGCGGGCTGCGCCCGAACACGCCGTCCATCGTGCCGAAGGTGCCGCCCGCCGTATTGGTCGCAACGACGCCTGTCGGCCCGAAGGCGGTGATCGTCTGCCCGTTCGCACGCCCCCCGGCGACCGCCCAGAACCCGGCCTCATGCAGCGCGAATTGCAGCATATGGACGGGCTGCGGCAGGTTCACCCGGTTCTCGACCGGGGCCTGCCCTACAGCCTCATCATAGGTGCCAAGGCAAAGCTCATAACCCTGACGCGACGCGTTGAAAGTGGGGTTGGCATCGCCTGCCCAGGTCGCGCCCTGCTGACCGTGACGCGGGTCTCGGTCATCTGCAGCGCCTGCCGTCTCGAATGAGCCGCGACGCAGGACCGCGCTGCCGAACATGCCCGCATCGGGGGCGGTCGCGGCCTCGCGCTGCAGAAGGTTCGCGGGCACGCTCAGGGCGGCGGTATTGTCGCCGGGATGCGCGCCATGCGCCGCCTGCACCGCCGCCATCGTCGCGGCCGAGACAGTATAGGGCTGGCCGTCGCGCAGCATGTCATCTTCGGGCGCGGTGGCGTTGCGGGCAAAGCGGTTCATATGGATCCGCTTGAAGGCCCGCAGCGCCCAAAGCGCCCGCCCGCCCAGCTTGTCATCCGTCCCGGCATAAAGGCCAAGGTTCGTCAGGCGGCGCTTCAGCCCGGTCGGCTCGTGAATGGGCGGCAGGTCGAAGAGGACATCGAAGGAGTAGGTTGGCCCGTCGGTCAGGGTCACGATCAGCTCGGCCCGGGTGACCTGCGCCGGAACCTGCACGCCGCTGGCGCGGTCAAGGACGATGCTGCCGCTGGCCGGGATCGCAGCGGGCGCGGTCATCCCCGGGCGCAGCTGATAGGTGCCGCGCGGCACCTGCGTCGGGGCAAAGGTCCAGCCCAGACGGAAGCGCAGGCTGCGCTCGGGGCAGGTCGCGCAATAGTCGCCCGGCGCGTTGTTGCTGCCCTGCTGGGCGGCTGCGGCCATGGCCGCCTGCGCGCTGCCCAGCGTCGAGGCCTGCGGCAGCGCCCCCGCTGGTTCCGAGGGTGAATAGTCGCGGAAGCCCAGATCATCGGCACTCATACAAAGCCCTCGGTACTCACAGCGGCGATCCGGCGCCGGTAACTGTCTTTCAGCCCCTGGGTCAGGGCATGGCGTCGCGTCTCGGACGGGGGCTGTTCAAGACTGGACCTGATCCAGGGATACAAAGGGTCGCGGCACAGCCCATGACCCAGCTGGAACGACATGCAGGTCAGCAGCGCAATCTCGGCGCGCGACAGGTCATAGTGCTGCATCTGCGAAATCATCGCCTGGCAGCAATAGTCGACGCCCCGCGCCCCCAGCCAGCGCGACCGGACCGGCCAGACATGCCCAACCGCACGTCGCAGGACGACGGTATCGGACTGCGTCCAGTCGTGGTTGCCCACATCCTCGAACGCCCAGAGGATGCGCGCCACATCGCGGTAATCATCGGCGACATGGGTTTCGAATTCGTCAATGCCCGCCGCAATCGCGTTCAGCACCGCCGCCATCTGCTGCTGCGAGGCCGGGTAATGCGAAGGCCAGCCCGCCCCCGCCAGCACCTGATGATATTGCGGGTCGCTGTCGAAATAGCTGCCCCAACTGGCGACGGGCACCAGATACTGGACCTGCAGTCGGGTGCTGGTCGCGCCGGCATGGGCGGCGTGCCGATAGGCCAGCTCGACCGCCTCTTGCAGGTCCGAGGCGTCAAGGCCGCTGACCACGGGCGCATAGACCTGCCGCAGGAAATCCATCCCGCGATGTGCATGCGCGTGAACCGCCTCTTGCCGGGCGGCGCTGACGGCCTCTTGCGAAAACAGATCCCAGGTCGTCAGCATGGCGGGCGACACTGGTCGATGAAGGCGCAAAGCCGGGCGCGGTCGGCGCCCAGCAGCACCGGCTCGGCCCCGCGTCCCTCAGTCAGAAGGAAACGAAACGGGCGCGAGAAGGTCTCGAACGCGGGCGGCTGCATATGGGCGATCAGGCTGCGCAGGGTTTCGGGCGCATAGAAGCGGAAATAGGTCCAGCGCTTCTGCGACGGATCGAAGATGCGCGTGTATTTGCGGAAATGCCGCAGCAGCTCCTCCAGCCCCTGATCCGAGCGGATCAGCGCCACGCCCCTGCCCCAGCGTTGCCAATGCGGCGCATCCTCGCTGGCGGGCGTCAGCAGCCTGCGGGTAAAGAGATGCTCGGGCTCAAGCCGGACCAGAAAGGGCGCGACGTCGCGCAGCTCCTCATAGGCCTGACGCTTGAAGAGGCAGGCATGCTCAAGCCCCGAGGCCTCAAGCACTTCCGGCAGATCGGGGTAGCGCGCGGCCTCCAGAAGGGCGAAGCAGCCGTCCTCGGATTGATCGGGCCAGAGCGTAGGCGCAGGCTGAAAACACAGCCGCTGCAGGAAGTCGGTCAGCGCGCGCCCGGTCGGCGCGCCTTCGGCGACAGTCAGCCAAGGCGCAGTCTGGGACGCGCAAACGGAAGCTGACATCTGCACTCGTCACGACTCCACAACTGACCGGCAAAACAATTATGTTTCCACGACTTAGGAATGCAAGGCCAATCAGACAAATACAACTTTGGCGACAGCATCGCCCGGCGATCAGTCGTCCGGAGTGATGGTCGCGTCGCTCGTTTCCAGCTCGACATAGCCGAACTGCTCGGGCGCATAGCCGAATCGCGCGCTGGTGGGGACGGCGCGGTCTGTGATGCCCTCTGCATCCTCCTGCCGTTCATTGCGATCATAGCGGATCGTGAGGTCCGGATAGCAGCTCGCCGTCGGCGCGGCGCTAATCTTGATCGGGCCTGCCGCCGCATCAAGGTTCACGTCCAGCGCGCGGGCGCAAACGCCCTGTGGCTGACCACAGCCGTAAAAGACCGATGCTGCATCCCCCGCGCCGCCTTCGGTCACATAGCGGGTCACGTAAAGAAGATCGGGAACACCATCGCCGCTGAGATCGGAGATCCGCAGATCCAGCAGTTCCTCACGGTCGGGGCTGTCGGCCAGACGGTCATAGATCTGCGCCACAGCAGCGGCCATCGGAACGACTTCGCAGGTCTCGGCCAGCGCCGGGCCCGCCAGCAGGGCAAGGACAGCGCCCCACCGCAGCATCAGGATTGCGCCCTGCTGGTTGACGAGATCACCACCGGCTCGGCCCCAAGGGCGGCGGCCAGCGAACGGAACCGCGCTTCAGCCACCTCGCCCATCAGCGTCTCACCCGTGGGCGTCAGGGTCAGCTCCAGCACCTTCTTCTTGGGATAGAACTTCAGCGAGCCCGCCTCGGACGGGTCGCGGATCGAGAACATGGCGCCAAAGCGCATGGCCTTGCCCAGCACCTCGGCATCCTGCGTCTGGCGTTCGTTCAGCAGGCCGAACAGCGGCTCCATTGGCGAATTGGCACGGCTGTTCTTATAGCGATGCAGCAGCGCCAGCCCCAGAAACACCCGCTCGGGATGCGAGAGCGCCGCCATATTGGCGCGGGTCACATTGTCGAAACAGGCCTCGGCGCGATAGTCGGGATGCGCGCGCCAGGTCGTGTCATGCAAAAGGCAGGCGGCGCGGATCAGGCGATCCTGCTCGGGCGCGACCTTCGAGAAAAGCGGCGACAGGAAGTGATAAAGCTTCTTGCCGAAACCCGGCATGCGCGCCATCTGGCGTTCGGTGAAGCGCGCGGCCTCGATCAGCGGATCGCGGCGGCGCAGGCTTTCGGGCATCTGTTCGTAAAGCAGCCCCTCGCGGATCCCGTAGGAAGAGACCGCGATGGATTTCGGCTGGAAGCTCAGCACAAGCTGGCGCAGGACCTGACTGGCCAGCGGCACCAGCTCGATCCGGCTGGTCGAGATGCCGGTGCGGGCGCGCAGATCGCTCAGCTTGTTTTCTGCGATCCATTTGACCGTCTGCAGCACATCCTGAGTGTGCATGCGGTATTCATGCAGCACCGTCATCGGATAGTCGCGCCGCTCCATATCCAGCCGCGCGATGGCCCGCCACGAGCCGCCAACCAGATAGATCTGCGGATGCCCGGTGCCCAGCTCCTGCGCCGCCTGCTCCATCACGGCGCGGATGTGGTCGCGCAGCCCCGATTGACCGCCGCCAACCTGCTGCAGGCGGAACGGCCCCAGCTGGGTCGAGATGCGCCGCCCGACGCGGCCATTCGACACCTCGGCCAGCTCCATCGAGTTGCCCCCGATGTCGCAGACGAGGCCATTCGCTTCCGGCCAGCCCAGAAGCACGCCCTGCGCCGACAGCCGCGCCTCTTCGATGCCGTCGATGACCAGCAGCTTCAGCCCGGTTTCTTTCTCGATGGCGCGGCGGAAGGCCGGGCCATCCTCGGCCTCGCGCACGGCGGCCGTCGCCACGCAGACCGGCGGCTTGATCCCCATGCTGCGCGCCAGCATCGCGAAACGCCGCAGCGCCGAATGCGCGCGCTGGACGCCTTCGGGGTTCAGCCTGCCGGTGACGGCCAGCCCCTGCCCCAGACCCGCCATGACCTTTTCGTTATAGAAATACGCCGGAGAGCGCGCGGCCCCGTCAAAGACCACCATCCGGATCGAGTTCGACCCCACGTCGATGACGCCGACCCGGCTCAGCGCCCGTGCAGAATCGCTTTCAAACAGCGATCTGGCGAACGGTTCAACTGTTTCGCCGTTCTTGGTCAAAACGCCGTTCATCGGGCACCTCTCAGTTCCGTTACCGCAAAACGCGGCAGGCGCTGGATGGTTCAATCAGCGCGCGAGGTCAATCCGTCGTCTCACGATCCTGCGAATGCGTCAGCGCCAGAACGTCGCGCGCACCTGCGCTACCACGTCCTGAAAGTGACGGATTTTCCATGAAAAACTTGTGACACGAGAACAGATCGTCGCGCCCCGCAGGAAGATAGCGCAAATACCGTCCTTCGGGCTGCAAAAGCCAGCTTTGCGCCTCATCGGCCATATTGGCGGCCATTATCTGGCTGGTGATCTGCGCCTTCACCGTCTCGTTCATGCATTCGACCAGCGTTTCGACTCGGCGTACGAGGTTGCGGCCCATCCAGTCAGCCGAGCTGATGAACACCCGCGCCTTCTTCGATGGCAGGCCGAAGCCATTGCCGAAGCAGACGATGCGCGAATGTTCCAGAAACCGCCCGACGATGGACTTGACCCGGATGTTTTCCGACAGGCCCTTGATGCCGGGCCGCAGGCCGCAGATGCCCCGGATCACCAGATCAATCTTCACGCCCGCCTGACTGGCCGTGTAAAGCGCGTCGATCACATCACGCTCGATCAGGCTGTTCATCTTGGCCCAGATCTCGGCCCGGCGGCCCAGACGCGCAAACTCGGTCTCACGCGCGATCAGTTCCAGCAGCCGTTCCTTGAGGTTGATGGGCGAGATCGCCAGATTCTCCAGCCCCTCGGGCTGCACATAGCCCGAGAGATAGTTGAAGACCTTCGACGCATCGCGCCCCGATGCCGGGTCGCAGGTGAAAAGCGACAGGTCCGTATAGACGCGCGCGGTGATCGGGTGATAGTTGCCGGTCCCGAAATGGGTATAGGTGACCAGCTGGTCGCCCTCGCGCCGCACGACCGTGCTGATCTTGGCATGGGTCTTGTACTGCATGAACCCATAGACGACATGCGCGCCCGAGCGTTCCAGCCGCCGCGACTGGCGGATGTTCGCAGCCTCGTCAAAGCGGGCCTTCAACTCGACAAGCGCGGTGACCGACTTGCCGCTTTCGGCCGCCTCGCAGAGCGCGTCGACGATGGGGCTGTCGCGCGAGGTGCGGTAGAGCGTCTGCTTGATCGCCAGCACGTTCGGATCGCGCGCCGCCTGCGCCAGAAAGCGCACCACCATATCGAAGGTCTCATAGGGGTGGTGCAGCAGCATGTCCTTTTGCCGGATCGCCGCGAACATGTCGCCGTCATGGTCCTGCACACGCTCGGGCACCCGGGGGGTGAAGCTCGGCCATTGCAGGTCGCGGCGGCTGTCCAGCACCAGCTCGCCCAGATCGGCCATGCCCAGAAGGCCCTCGACCACGACGACCTCATCGGGATGCACCTCAAGCTCATCCATGATGATGTTGCGCAGCCGGTCCGGCGCGCCCGTGGTGATCTTCAGCCGGATGACGCTGCCCCGACGGCGGCGCTTCAGCGCGGTCTCGAACTCGCGCACCAGATCCTCGGCTTCCTCCTCGACCTCCAGATCGCTGTCGCGCAGCACGCGGAAGGCGCAATGCCCGGCATCGCGATAGCCGGGGAAGAGGCTCGGCAGATGCATCAGCAGCAGGTCTTCCAGCCGGAAGAACCGCTTGCCGCCCGGCAGCGCGATGAAGCGGTTGATCTGCTGCGGGATCGGCAGCAGCGCCTGCATCTGGCGGCCGTCGCGTTCGCGTGCCAGCTCCAGCGCCAGCGAAAAGCCAAGGTTCGGGATGAAGGGGAACGGGTGCGCCGGGTCGATGGCCAAGGGCGAGAGCACCGGAAAAACCTGCTCGGTGAAATACTGATGCAGGAATTCCTGTTCCGCCCGCGTCACGCGAGAGCGGGACAGAATGGTGATGTCATTCACCTCCAGCTCGCGGCGCAGGATGTTCCAGACCGATTGCTGCGCGCCCATCAGGCGCCGCGCATCGGCATTGACCAACCGAAGCTGTTCGTCAGGCGTCAGCCCGTCGTCCGACAGCGTCGAGTTCCCTTCCCGCACCAACTCTCGCAGACCGGCCACGCGAACGGTATAGAATTCATCAAGGTTCGTGGCCGAGATCGACAGAAACCGCAGCCGCTCCAGCAGCGGCACACGGCTGTTGCGCGCCTCATCCAGCACCCGCCAGTTGAAGCTCAGCCAGCTGAGTTCGCGGTTGTGAAAGCGGGCGGGGCTGTCGGGCGTCGCCTCGGGCAACTCACGCGGGGCAGGAATGGGAGAGCGCAGGAAATCGGCTTGGGTCATGTCGTTCAGTCACGGAAATTTCCGCAATCATGCGTCGCTTGGCGCCAGCTTGTCCAGAAGCTCTGACACCAGTTTTCGCGTGATCGGTCGACGGTCGGCCAGCGACTCGCGATCGATGGCGGCGACCAGATGGCGCGCCAGATCAAGGTCACGGTCCATGCGCAGGGCCAGCCATTCAATGACGCCCGGCATGACCTGAAGCTGGCGATCGGCGAAAAGCTTCACCAGCACCGCGGGCAGCAACGCGTCATCGGGCGGACCAAGCACAGCAGGCGTCATCATCTCGACCCGCGACAGCAGGTCCGGCAGCACCAGCCCCCAGGTCCGGGGCGGCGTGCGCGCGGTGATCAACAGCAGTGCGCGTTCCGCAGCGGCCAGGTTCCACAGATGGAACAGCGCCTTTTCCGCATTCGAGTTCCCGGCAATCTCATGCGCGTCCTCGACCACCAGCGCGCCGTCGGGGGTGATCAGCGCCTCGGCCTCATCGGGCATCAGATCGTCAGCGCGCACGCGGATTGCGCCCTGCTCGGCCGACCAGAACTGCGCCAGATGCGACTTGCCCGCGCCGGGGCCGCCCAGCAGCAAAAGCCGCCGCTGCGGCCAAAGCGAGATGTCATCCAGAAGCGCCAGCGCATCCCGGTTGGCCGAGGTGGTCAGGAAATCCGACCGCGACAGCGCCGGAGGCGTCGTCAGATCAAGCGTCAGCTGCCGCGCCACGCCTCAGCCGTCCTTGCCGGGATCAGAGGTCTTCGCCGCGTCGCGGTAAAGCTGGGCGGGCGACGGTGGGCCCTGATGGCCCTCCGGTGCCTGCTGATCCTTGCTCAGAAGCTGGGCCAGATGCTCATCCCGGCGCAGCTGCGCGACCGTGCTGTCATGCGAATATTGCGCCTGCCGCCATTCCTTGGCGACGGTGCCCGAGGGCACGATCTCGATCAGCGTGGGCTGGGCGGGTTCGGGCGGCAGCTCGCAGCCGGTGTAAAGCGCGCTTTCCTTGTAGCGCGCCGCCGCAAAGCGCACGAGAACGCCAAGCGCCGCCGCCAGCGGCACCGCGATCAGCAGGCCCGGAAAGCCGAACAGCGTGCCGAAGACGCTCAGGGCCAGCATCAGCCAGACGGGATGCAGCCCGACATGGCCGCCGACGATCTTGGGCTGCAGATAGTTCCCCTCGACCGCCTGACCGATGGCAAAGACCGCGATGACCGCGCCGATCCAGACCGGCTGCCCCCAGAACGAAAAAAGCGCGACCCCGATGGCCGTCGCGCCGCCCACCAGCACGCCGACATAAGGGATGAAGGACAGCGAGGCCGCGAGCGCCCCGATGGCAAAGCCGAAGGGCAGACCGATCAACCCCAATGAGATCGAATAGAAGGTGCCAAGGATCAGGATGACGACGATCTGGCCACGCACGAAACCCGCCAGCGCCTGATCGATCTCGCGCGCAAGGCGGCGGATCGTGTCGGCGTGCTGGCGGGGCAGCATCTCGTCGATGCGCTCGACCATATGGTCCCAGTCAAGGAGCAGATAGAAGGCCACGACCGGCACGATCACCAGCAGCGCGATCGTTCCAAACACCCCCAGAACCGAGCCCAGCACCGTCGTCAGCAGCTTGCCGCTGCTTTCGCTGAGCTTGCTGGCCATCTCGGACAGGCTCTGGCCGATCGTGCTGCCCTCGGGCAGAAGGTTCGGGTAATGCGTGGTAACGAATTGATGCAGCTGGTTTATCATCTGCGGCGCGGCATTGATCAGCTGGCCGGTCTGCCGCATCAGCTCGGGCAAAAGCAGCACCATGACCGCGACGAACAGGAGCACCGCACCCACGGTCAGCAGCACCACCGCCCAGATGCGCGAGAATCCCTGCCGCTCCAGCCGGTCGGCCAAGGGGTCCATCAGATAGGCGACCCCTGCCCCCATCAGGAAAGGCAGGATGGCATTGCCCAGCACCCACATGCTGAACAGCAGAAGGAAGGCCGCAATGCCCCAATACCAGATCTGTTTGCGCACTGGCTGCTGCATCGCCCGCCCCCGATTTCACGATTTCCGTCGCCTATGTGGCTTGTCAGGCACCGGCATGCAAGCAACGCACGCGTGAATGGTTGCCCGGGACGGGCGGCTGCGCTAACTCGGGCCAACACTTGTCCGAGGAATCCGCCCATGCGTCTGTCGCGCTATTTCCTGCCCGTCCTGAAAGAAGACCCGAAAGAGGCCCAGATCGTCAGCCACCGCCTGATGCTGCGCGCGGGGATGATCAAGCAACAATCGGCGGGGATCTATTCCTGGCTGCCGCTGGGCTACAAGGTCCTGAACCGCATCCAGCAGATCGTGCATGAGGAACAGCAGCGCGCCGGTCACATCCCGCTGCTGATGCCGACGCTGCAATCGGCGGATCTGTGGCGCGAGTCGGGCCGCTATGACGCTTACGGCGACGAAATGCTGCGCCTGCAGGACCGCCACAAGCGCGACATGCTCTATGGTCCCACCAATGAAGAGATGGTCACGGATATCTTCCGCAGCTATGTCTCCAGCTACAAATCGCTGCCGCTGACGCTCTATCACATCCAGTGGAAATTCCGCGACGAGATGCGCCCGCGCTTCGGCGTGATGCGGGGCCGCGAATTTCTGATGAAGGACGGCTATAACTTCGACCTCACCAAGGAAGATGCGCTGCACGCCTATAACCGCCACCTCGTCAGCTACCTGCGCACCTATGAGCGCATGGGCCTGCAGGCGATCCCGATGCGCGCCGACGGCGGCCCCATCGGCGGCGACTATACGCATGAGTTCCTGGTCCTCGCCGACACTGGCGAATCCGAGGTCTTCTATGACAGCCAGATCACCGATCTGAAGTTCGGCGACCGCCAGATCGACTATGACGATGTGGCGCAGGGCCAGGCGATCCTCGAGGAATTCACCTCGCGCTACGCCCGCACGGATGAGACCCATGACGAGGCCCTCTTCGCGCAGGTCCCCGAAGAGCGTCGCCGCACCGCGCGCGGCATCGAGGTGGGCCAGATTTTCTATTTCGGCACGAAATACTCCGAAGCCATGGGTGCCACCGTGGTGACCGAGACCGGAGAGCGCGTGCCCGTCCACATGGGCAGCCACGGCATCGGCGTCTCGCGGCTTCTGGGCGCGATCATCGAGGCCAGCCATGACGACAAGGGCATCATCTGGCCCGAGGGCGTCACCCCCTTCCATGTCGGCATCGTCAACCTCAAGCAGGGCGACGGCTCGACCGATTCGGCCTGCGAGGCGCTCTACCGCGAACTGAAGGCCGCAGGGCTCGACCCGCTCTATGATGACCGCGACGAACGCGCGGGCGCCAAATTCGCCACCATGGACCTGATCGGCCTGCCCTGGCGGATCACCGTAGGCCCGCGTGGCCTCGCTGAAAACAAGGTCGAACTGACCAGCCGCCGCACCGGCGAATCCGAGGCGATCTCGCCCCAGGAGGCCATCGAACGGCTGAAGACGATCTACCAGCCGGTCTTCGCCGCAGCCTACCACTAAGCCAGAAAAAGGGGCGGGCCACTCGGACCCGCCCTTCCCAAATCTGCCGCCCACTCACCGACGGCCTCATTCTTCTCTGTTGCCCAAATACCCCAAAACGCCCCGGCGCAAACGGCCCGACGCCTCTCTGGGTTCAGGCCGCCAGCAACTCTCCCGCCAGCGAATTCGCCGCCGAATGGGTGATGCGCACGCGCACCAGATCGCCAACCTTCGCCTCGGGCGCCTCGACAAAGACCGCATGCAGGTAATCGGACTTGCCGACCATCTGCCCGTCGTTCCGGCCCGGCTTCTCGAAAAGCACGCTCAGCTCCCGACCGACCATGCCCTCTTGCGCCGCCTTCTGCTGGCGGCTCAGCAGCGCCTGCAACTCCTGCAGCCGCGCATCGGCCAGCACGCTCTCGACCTCGGGACGATCATAGGCGGGCGTGCCGGGACGGGGCGAGTATTTGAAGCTGAAGGCGGTCCCGAACCCGACCTCCTCGACCAGTTTCAGCGTGGCGCGATGATCCTCGTCGGTCTCGCCGGGGAAGCCCACGATGAAATCCGAGGTCAGCATGATATCGGGCCGGGCCGCGCGGATGCGGTCGATCAGGCGCAGATATTCTTCCGCCGTGTGCTTGCGGTTCATCGCCTTCAGGATGCGGTCGCTGCCGGACTGCACCGGCAGGTGCAGATAGGGCATCAGCTTCTGTTCGCTTCCATGCGCCTCGATCAGATCATCGGCCATGTCATTGGGGTGGCTGGTCGTGTAGCGGATGCGGTCCAGCCCGTCGATCTCGGCAATGGCACGGATCAGGCGGCCAAAGCCCCATTCTCCGCCACCCGGCCCTTCACCATGCCAGCCGTTGACGTTCTGGCCCAGCAGAGTGATCTCGCGCACGCCGCGCGCCACCAGATCGCGGGCCTCGGTCAATATCCGGCTGACGGGGCGCGAGACTTCAGCGCCGCGGGTATATGGAACAACGCAGAAGGCGCAGAACTTGTCGCAGCCTTCCTGCACCGTCAGGAACGCGGCGGGCGCGCGCCGGGTCGCGGGGGCTTTCGGCAGATGCTCGAACTTGTCCTCGACCGGGAATTCGGTATCGACGCCGCCGCCCTTTTTGACCATCGCGGGCAGGCGGTGATAGGCCTGCGGGCCGACGACCAGATCGACGATGGGCATGCGGCGGATGATCTCATCCCCCTCGGCCTGCGCCACGCAGCCCGCGACACCGATCTTCAGATCGGGGCGCTCGGCCTTCAGCGGCTTCAGGCGGCCAAGGTCGGAATAAAGCTTCTCGGCGGCTTTCTCGCGGATGTGGCAGGTGTTCAGCAGCACCATATCGGCCTGCGACTGATCCTCGGTCAGGACATAGCCTTCCGCGCCCATGGCCTCGGCCATGCGCTGGCTGTCATAGACGTTCATCTGGCACCCATAGGTCTTGATGAACAGCTTTTTCGGCCCGTCAGAGGCTGTCGTCATGGTCGGCATATCCCGGAAAATCCTGCGCCCTGATACACAAGAATGCCACAAATGCAAAGCACGCGCGCGCGAGGACGCCGCAGCACCGCCGCCTTAGCTATTTTGCAATTTGCAGCAATCACACGATGCATATTTTGCAAATTTTCCGCTTTGCGCTTTCAGGTTGACGCAGGTGCCGATAGGTTGCTGCAAACCCATAGGGAGACAGGTCCATGAAAGACATTCTGGCTGAACTCGAATCTCGTCGTCGCGACGCGCGACTGGGCGGCGGACAGCGCAGGATCGACGCTCAGCATGCCCGAGGCAAACTGACCGCGCGCGAGCGGGTGGAGCTGCTGCTGGACGAAGGCTCGTTCGAAGAATTCGACATGTTCGTCAGCCACCGCTCGACCGATTTCGGGATGGAGCAGGACCGCCCCTATGGCGATGGCGTCGTCACCGGCTGGGGCACGATCAACGGCCGCATGGTCTATGTCTTTTCGCAGGACTTCACCGTCTTCGGCGGCTCGCTGTCGGAGACCCATGCTCAGAAGATCTGCAAGATCATGGATATGGCGATGCAGAACGGCGCGCCGGTGATCGGGCTGAACGACTCGGGCGGGGCGCGCATCCAGGAAGGCGTCGCCAGCCTTGCGGGCTATGCCGAGGTCTTCCAGCGCAACATCATGGCCTCGGGCGTGGTGCCACAGATCTCGGTCATCATGGGCCCCTGTGCGGGCGGCGCGGTCTATTCACCCGCCATGACCGACTTCATCTTCATGGTGAAGGACACCTCCTACATGTTTGTGACCGGTCCGGACGTGGTGAAGACCGTCACCAATGAGGTCGTCACGGCAGAGCAGCTGGGCGGGGCCTCGACCCATACGAAGAAATCCTCGGTCGCCGATGGCGCGTTCGAAAACGACGTCGAGGCGCTGACCGAGATCCGCCGCCTGTTCGATTTCCTGCCGCTCAACAACCGCGAGAAAGCGCCGACCCGGCCCTTCTTCGACGATCCGAACCGCGTAGAGGCCAGCCTCGACACGCTGATCCCCGACAACCCGAACCAGCCCTATGACATGAAAGAGCTGATCGCGAAAATCGCGGATGAGGGGGATTTCTACGAGATCCAGAAGGATTACGCCGGCAATATCGTCATCGGCTTCATCCGCATCGAAGGCCAGACGGTCGGCATCGTCGCCAACCAGCCGATGGTGCTGGCGGGCTGCCTGGACATCGACAGCTCGCGCAAGGCCGCGCGCTTCGTGCGCTTCTGCGACGCCTTCGAAATTCCGATCCTGACGCTGGTCGACGTCCCGGGCTTCCTGCCGGGCACCAGCCAGGAATATGGCGGCGTCATCAAGCACGGTGCGAAGCTGCTCTTCGCCTATGGCGAGGCCACTGTGCCGAAGGTCACGGTCATCACCCGCAAGGCCTATGGCGGCGCCTATGACGTCATGGCCTCGAAGCACTTGCGCGGCGATTTCAACTATGCATGGCCCTCGGCCGAGATCGCGGTGATGGGTGCCAAGGGCGCGGTCGAGATCCTCTATCGCAGCGAGTTGGGCGATGCCGAAAAGATCGCGGCGCGCACCAAGGATTACGAGGACCGCTTTGCGAACCCCTTCGTCGCCGCCGAAAAAGGCTTCATCGATGAGGTGATCCAGCCGCGCTCGACCCGGCGTCGGGTGGCACGTGCCTTTGCCAGCCTGCGCGGCAAGAAGCTGAGCAACCCCTGGAAAAAGCACGACAACATCCCGCTTTGACCGGACGACCGGAGTTTCGATGCTGCGCCCTGGTTCCCGCATGACCTGCCTTCTTCCGGCCCTTCTGGCCGGAACGATGGCCCATGCCGAGGACCCGGGTGTCGCGATCGAACTGCCCTCGGGCGGAACGGCCTATTGGGAAGAAACGCGACATGACACGAATGCCGGAATGGGGCTGACCTATCGGTTCCGTTTCGTCATGCCCGACCTGGCCAAGCGCGTTCCGGCCACCTCGGGACCGGCCAGCGACTTCGAGGATGAGGCCGAGCGCGGCGCCATCGACATCGATACCGAGACCGGTGAGGTTTCGGGCGATGCGCCGGTCGAGGGCAGCGGGGACTATGTCGAGGCACCCGAAACCGCCCCCGAAGCGGCCCCGGACGTGGCAGAGGAAGGCACCGATCAGCCGGACCCCGAGGCCATGGCCGACGGTGCCCCGGATGGCGGCGAGGACGACGATAACGCCGACGATCCGACCCTGCCCGCCGCCCCGGATCTGCTGCTGCGCGATCCGGTCCATGACGATGTCGTGTGGCTCTGCCAGTCATGGGCGCTGCCACGCGTCGCCGGATCGGGGCCACGCCCCAGTCAGATCATCATCAGCCTTGCCGATCGCAAGTCTGAATTTGGAACCTATGATCCTGAAGTGCTTCAACTTTTCGAGGCTTTCAAGATCCCGACGGATAAGGATAGCTGCGAATGGCTTCCGTGGTGAACGGTCACAATCTTATCAGTGATGCAAGCCTGCCACAGCCCGCCCGCCCCCGGCGTGGCGCGTTCTGGCGTCTCTGTCCGCAGCACCTGCTCGGCAGTAACATCATGCCGCGACCGCAATATGCGGCCCGCGTTCAACCGAGCAGTCGGGAGGTTCTCCCGCAATCATGGAGCATGACAACATGTCGAAAAAGCTTGCAATCGCCCTCGTTCTCGTTGGTCTGGCCGCTGCCTGCGCCAAAAAAGAGCCCGAATTCAACCCCGCGCCCGCTCCGGTCACGACCGAGCCGGTCTATCAGGGCAAATTCGGCGCCAACTGATCAGAACGCCGCGCGCGGGCTGCCATTTGGCCCGCGCCAACCGCACCTTGCTGTTAAAGGTGCATCATGCTGAAGCATCGCGGCTTTCCGGGCCGCCTTCCCGGCACCGATTTCCAGTTCACCATCCGCCGCGCGAACAAGAAAGGGGCCACCCCGCTTGTCCGGCGCGAGCGCTTCCGCGACCGCAAGCCCGCCGACAAGCGCGCTGATGCGGGCTTCCTGTCGGCGCTGATCAACCTCTTCGGCGATGAGCCCTTCGTGCGCGGCAATCTGGACGCGGGACGCCTGTCCTGGCTCTTGGGCCGCGAGGTCCTGCCGGTCGGCAAACTTGACCCCACCGACTACGATCAGGAACTGCGCGTCGACCTGAAAAAGGCCGAAGCCTCCTTCCCCGAACTGTTTGCTGCCGACGCGCCTGCGTTCGACTGGGATGACATCGACTGGGACGACGAAGATTTTGACGATGAGGGCGACGAATGATCGGCGCGCCTCTTCTCATGGTTAATTTTTCACGGGCATTTCAGTTTTTTCCCGGAACCCCACGTGCCATAGTGCGTTCACCTAAGTCACAACCGGCCCATAACCGGGTCCAGAATACAGGCAATACGAAATGCAGAAATCAACCCTTCTTCGCGTCTCCGGCGCCCTTCTCTTGGTCGCTGGCCTCGCGGCTTGTGAAAGCAACGGCTACGGCGGCTCGACCCTGTCGCCCGACGCGCAGCGTGCAGCCGGTGGTGCCCTTGCTGGCGCAGTTGTCGCCAAAGCGATCGACGGCAACGTCGGCACCGGCGCCCTCATCGGCGCAGCCGGTGGCGCACTTTGCGACGACGCCGGCGTCTGCCAGCGCCGCTACTGATAAGACATCCCCGGTTCGTGGCCGTGCCCTTGGCGCGGTCGCGCGCCGGAATTCGGAGAACTGGAAATGTCCAAGAAACTCGTCCTCATTCTCGGCCTCGGCCTTACCGGTCTTGCCGGCTGTACCCAGGGCATCAACCCGACTGACACGGACCGCGCCATCATCGGCGCAGGCGTCGGTGCGACTGCTGCCCATCTGGGCGGACACAACGTGCTCAAAGGCGCGGCCCTCGGCGGCGCAGCCGGTGCGCTGTGCGACGACGTCCGTCTCTGCCAGTAACGATTTTCGTATTGCACCGACCGCGCGTCTGAACGCGCTGTCACCGAACGAATTCCGCCGCCCCGGCCTTGTGCCCGGGCGGCTTTCCTATGTCCGCCCCCTGCCCCTGAGGCCCCTGTCGCTGAGGAATGCATAATGTTCAAGAAAATCCTGATCGCCAACCGGGGCGAAATCGCCTGCCGCGTCATCAAGACCGCTCGCAAGATGGGGATCAAGACGGTGGCCGTCTATTCCGACGCCGACCGCAACGCGCTGCATGTGCGCATGGCGGATGAGGCCGTCCATATCGGTCCCTCGCCCGCGAACCAGTCCTATATCGTCATCGACAAGATCCTTGACGCCATCCGCCAGACCGGCGCCGAGGCCGTTCATCCGGGCTATGGTTTTCTGTCGGAAAACATGAAGTTCGCGCAAGCTCTTGAGGAAATGGGTGTCGCTTTCATCGGCCCGCCCTCGCCCGCCATCGAGGCCATGGGCGACAAGATCACCTCGAAGAAGATCGCGCAGGAAGCGGGCGTCTCGACCGTGCCGGGCTATATGGGCCTGATCGCGGATGCCGAGGAAGCCGTGAAGATCTCGAACGAGATCGGCTATCCGGTGATGATCAAGGCTTCGGCTGGCGGCGGCGGCAAGGGCATGCGCATCGCCTGGAATGATCAGGAAGCGCGTGAAGGCTTCGAGTCGTCGAAGAACGAGGCCGCGAACAGCTTCGGCGACGACCGCATCTTCATCGAGAAATTCGTCACGCAGCCGCGCCACATCGAAATTCAGGTGCTGGCCGACAAGCACGGCAACTGCGTCTATCTGCACGAGCGTGAATGCTCGATCCAGCGCCGGAACCAGAAGGTGATCGAGGAAGCGCCCTCGCCCTTCCTGGATGAAGCCACCCGCAAGGCCATGGGCGAGCAGTCGGTCGCCTTGGCGAAGGCCGTGGGTTACGCCAGCGCGGGCACCGTCGAATTCATCGTCGATGGCAACCGCAACTTCTACTTCCTCGAGATGAACACCCGTCTGCAGGTGGAACATCCGGTCACCGAGCTGATCACTGGCGTCGATCTGGTCGAACAGATGATCCGCGTCGCCGATGGTGAGAAGCTGCCCTTCCAGCAGTCGGATCTGAAGATCAACGGCTGGGCCATGGAAAGCCGCCTTTATGCCGAGGATCCCTATCGCAACTTCCTGCCCTCGATTGGTCGTCTGACCCGCTATAGCCCGCCCTCCGAAGTGGCCGCAGGTCCGCTGAAGGATGCCGGCAACTGGGTCAATGCCAGCGAAGGCGGCGAAAGCCCGGTCGCGGTGCGCAATGATACCGGCGTCTATGAAGGCGGCGAGATCAGCATGTATTACGACCCGATGATCGCCAAGCTTTGCACCTGGGCCCCGACCCGGGCCGAGACGATCGAGGCGATGCGGATTGCGCTGGACGAATTCCAGGTCGAAGGCATCGGGCACAACCTGCCCTTCCTGTCGGCGGTGATGGACCACCCGAAATTCACCTCGGGCGACATCTCGACGGCCTTCATCGCCGAGGAATATCCGGAAGGCTTCCTGGGCGCGACCCTGCCCCCGGCCGAAATCGAACGCGTGGCCGCAGCGGCCGCCGCCATGCACCGCGTCGCCGAAATTCGCCGCACCCGCATCACCGGTCGGCTGAACAACCACGAACGCCACGTGGGCGAGCATTGGGTGGTCACCGTCTCGGGTCGTGAGATCCCGGTGCGCATCACCGCCGACAAGGCGGGCTCGACCGTCGAGCTGGAGGGCCGCAAGCTGCGCGTCGAAAGCGAATGGCTGCCCGGCCAGTCGCTTGCCCGGCTGACCGTCGACGGCGCACCGCTGGTGATGAAGGTCGACCGCCTGCCCTCGGGCTTCCGCCTGCGGGTGCGCGGCGCCGATCTGAAGACCTATGTGCGCCGTCCGCGCGCCGCTGAACTCGCGCGCCTGATGCCCGAGAAGCTGCCGCCCGACACCTCGAAATTCCTGCTCTGCCCGATGCCGGGTCTGGTGGTGAAGATCAACGTCGCCGCCGGTGACGAGGTGCAGGAAGGTCAGGCGCTGGCCACGGTCGAGGCGATGAAGATGGAAAACATCCTGCGCGCCGAAAAGAAATCCGTGGTGAAATCCGTGAACGCCGCCCCGGGCGAAAGCCTGAAGGTCGACGACATCATCATGGAGTTCGAATAAGGCGCCATGGGCTTTCATGTCTCGCTTTTCCTGCTGAAAGACGGCGATGCGCAGGCCTTCCTGCGCGCCGCTGGCCTGCGCGATGGCGGATATGAGGACCCTGAGAATGAAGCGCCATTTTCGATGGCGCGGTTCGGCGGGAATAGTCTGATCTGGATGAACTGGCATGACGACATGCCGTCCGAGAGGGAGTTTGCCCGTTTCTCGGAAGCGGTGCCGTTCATCAATCTGGATGTTGCCGAAAGTGCTGTGATGTCGGTCTGCCGGTTCTGGCAGGACGGCAAGCAGGTCTGGGTTCTGGCCCATGACGGGGCGCAGGAAACGGGCTCGGATTTCGGCGGGCTGGACGTTGCGGGCGATCTTCCGCCCGAGGCACAGCCGATCATCGAGGCCTGCCTGCAGATCGACCGGGCAGCGGATGCCCCCGAACTTCACGACGCCCCGATCCTGCTGTTCGAGGCACTTGGTGGCATCCGCCCCGATGCCGTGACGGATCTGAAGTTTCAGGCGCTGCTGCGTGATCTGCCTGTCGCCACCGCCCCCGCCCGCAAACCGTGGTGGAGGTTCTGGTCGTGACTGCGCCGCTTGACCCTTACCTGAGCCCACCGGCGCAGCAGGCCTTGATTGCGGGCCTCTTCATCGCGGCGGGCTGGTGGGTCGTGGCGTCGCAGAACCACCGCCGCGATGCCAAGCTGCGGCAAGAGCGGGTGACCGATATCCAGCGCGCCCTGCTGGCCGAGATCCGCGCCCATGTCGTGGCGCTTGAGGATCAGCGCCTTGACGCGCGAGAGACGGATCGCGCGGTGCGCCGCATTCTGGATGAGGGCTTCATCCAGATGCTGCCCGACAATTCGAACGACCGGATTTTCTCGGCCATTCTGGAGGAGGTGCATATCCTGCCCGCCCTCGTGATTGATCCGGTGGTCACCTATTACCGTCAGGTCGCGGTGCTGCGTTCCTTCGAGGAAGAGCTGCCCGACCTTGCCGCACGCAACCGCGCGCGGGCGGCCGAGATGTTCATCGATTATCTGGAACTGGGCGAGGTCGCCCGCGACACCGGATATGAGGCCATGCGCATCCTGCTGGCCAGCCTGCATGGCGGCGATGCGACGATTCTGGAGCTTTATGAAAACGATGAGCGGGAGCGCGTGCAGCGGATCGGTGCAAGCCTTCCCGGCGAACTCGCGCAGATGCGCGAGCGTCTTAGTAAGCCACTTTCGGACCGGAGCGACCTTTGATGGGCTTCAATCCGATCAGGCTGGTCATTTCATTGGCGGTGCGGGCCTTCGCCAGCTTCGCGACGAAGCTGTCACCGGTCGCCGCCGCTTCGGGGCGCTTTTCCGCGACCTGCGGGTCGGGCTTGCGCAGCGTGCTCGACTTCCTCATGAACGGCTCCTTTCCGGTCACCGGGCCAATGGCCTCTGGCTATAAGGTAGTGATCCCGGGCCTGTCACGCAATGACTCGTTGCCCTTTGGCCCTTCGGCGCAGGCGCGTCAGGGCATCACCCCGGCGCGACCGATCTCTTGCATGCGCAGGGGGAATTTGTCGATGGCGCGGGTGATCTCGCGCACCGACCAGGGCGCGGGCTTGCGCTGCTTGACCTGGCCATCCTTGTCCAGCAGCACCAGCGAGAACCCCTCGGGGCGCAGCTGCCGCCGCCAGACGCTGCCCGCCTGCGGATCGGTGTCGGTGATGACCACGACGTCGCGGGCCAGCAGCGCGCGCGGATCGCGGTTGACCGCCGCCAGCTGCTCGACAAAGGCCGGATCGGCGGCGGTATCGGCAAAGATCACCAGCGGTCGCGCCTGCCACAGGAATTCGGACGGCTCGGCCTCATCGGCGGCCAGAATATGCAGGGTCTCCGTCTCGACCGGCGCGCCGGGTTCTGCCGCGCGCTCATTTGCCGCAGGAACGGTCGGGCGCACATATGGCACCGCCCCATCCTCGCGCGGGGTCGAGCCCATCGCCGCCAGGAATGGCACCGTCAGAAACAAAATCAATGGTTTGAACTTCATTATCCCCTCGCTTTCCTCTTCATATAGGAGCGATGGGGCCATGGGAAAGGATTCAAGATGACAGACAGCCCCAAACCCGCGATGGAGGCATGGCGCAAGCTGGCTGCCAAAGAGCTGAAAGGCGCAGATCCCGACAGCCTGACCTGGCACACGCTTGAGGAAATCGACGTCAAGCCGCTCTACACGGCCGAGGACACGGTTGGCCTGCCGCATATGGGCAGCCTGCCCGGCATCGCCCCCTTCACCCGTGGCCCGCGCGCGACGATGTATGCGGGCCGTCCGTGGACCATCCGGCAATATGCGGGCTTCTCGACCGCCGAGGAATCGAACGCCTTCTATCGCCGCAACCTCGCTGCCGGTCAGCAGGGCGTCTCGGTCGCCTTCGACCTGGCGACGCACCGCGGCTATGACAGCGACCATCCGCGCGTCGAAGGTGACGTCGGCAAGGCGGGCGTCGCCATCGATTCTGTCGAGGATATGAAGATCCTGTTCGACGGCATTCCGCTGGACAAGGTCTCGGTCTCGATGACGATGAACGGCGCGGTCATTCCGATCCTCGCGAGCTTCATCGTCGCCGGTGAGGAACAGGGCGTCTCGCGCGCCGAACTGTCGGGCACGATCCAGAACGACATCCTCAAGGAGTTCATGGTCCGCAACACCTACATCTATCCGCCCGAACCCTCGATGCGGATCATTGCGGATATCATCGAATACACCTCGAAAGAGATGCCGCGTTTCAACTCGATCTCGATTTCCGGCTATCACATGCAGGAAGCGGGCGCGAACCTGGTGCAGGAACTCGCCTTCACCATCGCGGACGGGCGCGAATATGTCCGCGCCGCGCTGAAGACCGGGATGAGCGTCGACGATTTCGCCGGGCGTCTTTCGTTCTTCTTCGCCATCGGCATGAACTTCTTCATGGAGGCCGCGAAGCTCCGCGCCGCCCGCTTCCTGTGGCACAAGGTCATGCAGGAATTCGAGCCGAAGAAGGAATCGAGCCTGATGCTGCGCACGCATTGCCAGACCTCGGGCGTGTCGCTGCAGGAACAGGACCCCTATAACAACGTCATCCGCACCGCCTATGAAGCGCTGGCGGCGGCACTTGGCGGCACGCAATCGCTGCACACCAACGCGCTGGATGAGGCCATCGCGCTGCCCACCGATTTCTCGGCCCGGATCGCGCGCAACACCCAGCTGATCCTGCAGGAAGAAACCGGCATCACCAATGTCATCGACCCGCTGGCAGGCTCGTATTACGTCGAGAAGCTGACCGCCGACATGATCGATGCCGCGTGGAAGCTGATCGAGGAAGTCGAGGAAATGGGCGGCATGACCAAGGCCGTCGCCTCGGGCATGCCGAAGCTGCGCATCGAGGAATCAGCCGCGCGGCGTCAGGCGATGATCGACCGTGGCGATGAGGTCATCGTCGGCGTCAACAAATACCGCCTGAAACAAGAGGATGAGCTCGACATCCTCGACATCGACAATATGGCGGTGCGCGACAGCCAGATCGCGCGCCTGAACAAGATCCGCGCCAGCCGTGACGAGGCCGCCTGTCAGGCCGCCCTGGACGAGCTGTCCCGTCGCGCCCGTGAGGGCGGAAACCTGCTGGCCGCAGCGGTCGAGGCCGCCCGCGCCCGCGCATCGGTAGGAGAAATCAGCATGGCGATGGAAAAGGAATTCGGCCGTCACCGCGCCGAGGTCAAGACGCTGGCCGGGGTCTATGGCGCCGCCTATGAAGGCGACGACGACTTCGCCGCCATTCAGGCCGATGTCGAGAAATTCGCCGAGGAAGAGGGCCGCCGCCCGCGCATGCTGGTGGTCAAGATGGGTCAGGACGGTCATGACCGGGGTGCCAAGGTGATCGCCACGGCCTTCGCCGATATCGGCTTTGACGTCGACGTGGGGCCGCTCTTCCAGACGCCCGAGGAAGCCGCGCAGGACGCCATCGACAACGACGTCCATGTCATCGGCATCTCGTCGCAGGCGGCGGGTCACAAGACGCTGGCCCCGAAGCTGATCCAGGCTCTGAAGGACAATGGCGCGGGAGAGATTCTGGTGATCTGCGGCGGCGTCATTCCGCAGCAGGATTACGACTATCTGAAGAAGGCCGGGGTGAAGGCGATCTTCGGGCCGGGGACGCATATCCCCTCGGCTGCGAAGGACATCCTGAACCTGATCCGCGCCGCCCGCGCGGCCTGATGCACCATCGCCGCCTGCCGCGATCTGCGGCGGGCGGCACAGCGGTTGCCTTCGTCGCAAAATCGTGGAATTTCTGGTGCAAAGCAGCCAGAGGTCCAGATGATCCGACCCGCTAACCCGTCTGATATCGACGCCATTCTTGCCTTCTGGAACCCGTATATCCGCGACACGGTCGTGACCTTCTCGAGCGAGGAAAAGACGCCCGAGGATCTGGCCCGGATGATCGCCCGGCGGCGCGCCGAGGGTCGCGAATTCCTGATCGCCGAAGAGGACGGTCAAGTGCTGGGCTTTGTCACCTATGACCAGTTCCGCGGCGGCAATGGCTATGCGCATGCGATGGAGCACACGATCATCCTGTCCCCGCAGGCGCAGGGCCGTGGGGCCGGGCGCATGCTGATGACCGCGATCGAGGAACACGCGCGCTCACACGGGGTGCATATCATGGTGGGCGGCATCTCGGCCGAGAATCGCGCAGGCCTCAGCTTCCACAAGGCCGTGGGCTATACCGATGCGGGCACCGTCCGGCAGGCGGGCTACAAGTTCGGCCGCTGGATCGACCTCTGCCTGGTGCAGAAGATCCTTTGATCGCATAAGATCGGACGTTCTGGGATTGTCGGACCGGCGAATCCCCAATGCAGGATGAAACCGGAATGAATGACGGACGCAACGGCACGGTCAAGCAGATCATCTGCATCAAATGGGGTGACAAGTTCGGCCCCGAATTCGTGAACCGCCTGCATGCGATGATCGGGCGCAACATCACGCCGCCGTTCAAGCTTTACTGTTTCACCGATGACGGCACCGGGCTGCATCCCGATGTGGCCGTCCGCCCCCTGCCCGAGTTTGCCTATACCGCCCCCGTCAACACCAAGGGCAAATGGCCGAAGTCGCGGCTTTGGGGCGATCTGGGCGATGTGACGGGCGTGGTGCTGTTTCTGGACCTTGACGTCATCATCACCGGAAATCTTGACGAATTTTTCAGCTATGGCGACCCCGACGACACCATTCTGGGGCTGAACCTGAACACCCCGCTAGAGAAGATGGGCCAGACCTCGGTCTATCGGATGCGGGTGGGCAAGCTGAAGCCGCTGCAGGACATCTTTCGCGCCGATCCGCAGGGCGCGGCCGACAAGTACAAATACGAGCAGCGCTTCGTCACCCGCAACGCGCCCGGTGGCGTCAAATTCTGGCCGCGCCGCTGGCTGGCGCATTTTCGCCTGCAATGCGTGCCGATCTTTCCGCTGAACTATTTCACCGAGGCGCGCATCCCCAAGGGCACGCGCATCGTGATCTTTCCGGGCAGCCTCAACCCGCCCGACGCCATCGCCGGACGCTGGGATGAGGTCGACGTCCACCGTGCGCCCATGGACCACATCCGCGCCGCGTTTGACGGCCGCCGCCGCGAAAGCGCGATCAAGCACCTACGCCACTATCTGCGCCCCGTTTCATGGGTGGAAAAACTATGGCGCGAGTGACCCCCCCGCCCGAGGCGCATTACACCCTGCCCCATGACCATGCCGCGGCCCTCGGTCAGGCCGTCGCCAATTTCGGCTGGCTGGAAGAGGTCATCAAGCGCACGATCTATTCGCTGGACCGCAAGCGTCTGGCCGAGGATCTGACCGATGCGGAACTGGCCACCTGGATGGACCGCATGGGGACGCTGGCCGACGACTCGATGGGCACGCTGATCGAGCAACTCGATGCCGCCATGCGCCGCTTTCCCGGCATCCGTGATCGCAACCGCCTGACCGACCGCCTGAACGAGATCAAGTTCCTGCGCAATCTGCTCTGCCACGCCTCATGGCGACCGACCGAGGACAAAACCCGCTGGCATCCCAGCTTTGTCAGCACGCGCGGCACCGTCTATCGCGAGGATTTCAGCGCCGCCGAACTGCTGGAGATCGCGCAGCGGGCCAAGGATGTGGGCGTGCGCGTGCTGGAGGTGATGCGGGCGACCGGCATTCACGGCGAATGGGCGGGCGACGACGCCTGAGGCGCTCAATCGACGGTGCCATAAAGCGCCGCGTTGCAACACTCCTCGCCTTGGGCTAACACCCGCAAGGTATTCAGCAACGAGAATTACATGTCCGCGCCACTCTCCGGGCAAGCCGCCCCTCTGCGCCTTGGCATCGCCGGTCTCGGGACCGTCGGCATCGGCACCGTCAAGATCATCCAGAAACATGCGGCCATGCTGGCCGCCCGCGCGGGACGTCCTGTCACCATCTCGGCTGTCAGCGCGCGCGACAAACGCAAGAACCGCGATGCGGACCTGTCGACCTATGCCTGGGAAGACGAGGCCGTGGCGCTGGCGCAGCGTGACGATATCGACGTTTTCGTCGAATTGATCGGCGGCGATGAAGGCATCGCCCGCGACGCGGTCACCGCCGCGCTGAAAGCCGGCAAGGACGTCGTGACGGCCAACAAGGCGCTGCTGGCCATCCATGGTCAGGAACTGGCCGAGCTGGCCGAAGCCCAAGGCCGCGTGATCCGCTTCGAGGCTGCCGTCGCCGGTGGCATCCCGGTCATCAAGGCGATGACGGAATCGCTGGCGGGCAACCAGATCCGCCGCGTCATGGGCGTGATGAACGGCACCTGCAACTACATCCTGACCCGGATGGAGAACGCGGGCCTGCCCTATGAGACCGTGTTTGAAGAGGCCCGGCAGCTGGGCTATCTCGAAGCCGATCCGACGCTGGACGTGGGCGGCATCGACGCCAGCCACAAGCTGGCGATACTGGCGGCCATCGCCTTTGGCACCCGCCCCGCCTTCAGCGACGTCGAGATCGAGGGGATCGAGCGCGTCTCGATCGACGACATCCGCCGCGCCGCCGACATGGGCTATCGCATCAAGCTGCTGGGTGTCGCGCAGATGACCGGGCGTGGGCTCGAGCAGCGCATGTCGCCCTGCCTCGTGCCCGCCGACAGCCCGCTGGGCCAGCTTCAGGGCGGCACCAATATGGTGGTGATCGAGGGCGACAGCGTGGGCCAGATCGTCCTGCGCGGCGCAGGTGCGGGCGAAGGTCCGACCGCCAGCGCCGTCATGTCCGACGTGATCGAGATCGCGCGCGGCGTCCGCATGCCCTCATTCGGGCAGCCCGCAACGGAGCTGATCCAGCCGCAGGCCGCGCGCACTGCCGTCCCCGCCGCCTATTACCTGCGCCTGACGCTGGCCGACAAGCCGGGCGCGCTGGCGAAGGTCGCGAGCGTGCTGGGCGATGCGGGCATCTCGATCGACCGGATGCGCCAATACGGCCATTCCTCGGGCGAGGCTCCGGTGCTGATCGTGACCCATAAGACGACGCCCGATGCCATCGACCACGCCATTTCGGTGCTGCCGAAAACCGGCGTCATCACCGGCGAGCCAGTCGAGTTGCGCATCGAAGAAGTCTGATCCTGTCTGCGGCATCCCCCTCAGGCGGGTGCCGCAGCCTTAGCCCGTCGCCAGATGGCGCAGCCCATGCGTGACATCGGCACGGATCGCCAGACGCAGCCCCGGCTCATCCCCCGCCCGCAGTGAGGCCAGGATCATCCGATGATGCCGTGGCGGCTCATTGCGCCGCACCCGCCCGTAAAGCGCCCGCATCGTCGGCCCCAGCTGCAGCCAGACCGTTTCCACGATGGCCAGCATCGCAGGGGCCTGCGCGCGCAGATAAAGCGTGCGGTGAAATTCCAGATTGGTGCGGATATAGCCCAGGGCATCATGCCGCTCGGCCGCCTCGCCGATGGCGGCGTTGATCAGCGCCAGACGGTCGATCAGCGCCGGATGCGCCCGGGGCAGCGCGCGCGTGGCCAGTTCCGGCTCGATCAGCGCGCGCAGCGCCGCCAGCTCCTCGATCCGCTCGATGGTGGGCTCGGGCGTGGCAATGCGCCCCGATGAGGACAGCGTCAGCGCCCCCTCGGCCACCAGCCGCCGCACGGCCTCACGCACCGGCGTCATCGAGACGCGATGCTCGGCCGCAAGGCCCCGCAGGGTCAGCGCATGGCCGGGCGGCAGCTCGCCCAGCATGATGCGCCCACGCAGCGCGCGATAAAGGCGCTCATGCGCCGAGCTTTCCGAGGTACGGGCGTTGATCATGTTTCGATATGTGATCACAAATACGGTGGCGTCAATCCGTCTCGTCGCGGAACTGCCAGCTGAGCAGGTCATGGCCGTTCACCCGCAGCCAGTCGCGATGCGTCTGATAGCCCGGCATCAGCCGCGCGGTCGCCGCCCAGAAGGCGGCCGAATGGTCCATGTGCCGCAGATGCGCGACCTCATGGGCCGCGACGTAATCCAGCACCTGTGGCGGCGCCATGGCCAGCCGCCACGAGAACATCAGCCGCCCGTCGGTCGTGCAACTGCCCCAGCGGGAGCGCGTGTCACGCAGCGCGATGCTGGTGAAGGGTCGCCCGATGGCCGTCGCATGCCGGGTCGAGGCCGCCAGCAGGCGCTGCTGCGCCAGATGCTTGAGCCAGGCGGCGACGGTGACATGCGCAGGACGGTTTTCCGGCACCAGAAGCTGGTCGCCTTCGGGCCGGACGACTCGGACCCCAGCAGGTGTGATCGCCAGCGCCCGCCCCTCGACCGGGATCAGCGCGCCGGGACGGACCAGCCGCTGGCTGGGCATGCGGGCGCGGGTCTTTCTCAGCCATTCGGCGCGCGACTCGGCGAAGGCCTTGCCCTCGGCCTCGGGGACGCGCAGCGGCAGGGTCAGCACCACCTCTCCGTTCGCGCGTGCGACACGCAGGGTCATGCGCCGCGCCCGGGCCGAGCGGCGCACCGTCACCGGGATGTCTCCGTCTATCAGCATGCTCTGCCCCTTCTGCGCATTTTCCCGCAGACCACTTGACCTCACCCCCCGGCTGCGCCATTTGCATGGAAAAGCCTTTGACACCCTTTGCCGCCTGTGGCAGGGGTCAGCGGATTTACCTAACTGCGGCTGAAAGAGAATACCATGCCCAAAGAGGAATGGGGTACGAAGCGTCTGTGCCCGCATTGTGGAACGCGTTTCTACGACCTGACGAATGACCCGATGACCTGCCCGGCCTGCGGCAACACCTTCACCGCCGACAGCCTGGTTCAGGGCCGCTCGCGGTCGCTGATCTCCGAGAAGGCCTCGACGCGTGAAGCCGATCGGAACGATCTGGTGGATGACGAGGATCTGGACGATGACGCTGATGCCGGCGATCTGGACGATGATCTGCTGGATGATGACGACGATGACGGCGATGTTTCGCTGGACGACATCGCCGATGTCCCCGGTTCCGACGACGAATAACCGGACCTCCGGCAATGAGATGAGGGCCCCTTCGGGGGCCCTTTTCATTTAATTCGACCGAGGCGAGTTTTTCCGCTTGCACCCCCCCGAGACCATCCTTATACGACCCCTCACGCGGACGGCACTAGCCGATCCGGACCTCCGGTGGGGCCATAGCTCAGTTGGTAGAGCGCTTGAATGGCATTCAAGAGGTCAGGGGTTCGACTCCCCTTGGCTCCACCAAACTTCATATTTATCTATTTATTATCAATGCGTTAGGGAAAATTTCCCGCAACACGCTGAAAATCCCGCAACGAATCCCGCATCCCTGCCACTAGTTCCCCGGCGCGCGGCGACAATCTGAAAGCAGGAGGCGTTTGATCCGCCCGCTTGCAGAACTGACTCGCCGAGCGCGCATCTCCAGTTTGTTTGATGCACCAATCGTGGCCCCATGAAGAGACCATGTCAAAAAGGGGAGACCTCCAATCGGGAAGTCGCCGTCTGGCCTTATCGGCACCACGCGACCGAGTTGATCCACAAACGCACGAGCATTTCTAGAAATCGAATTGTATCTGGTCACGTTGCCTTGAAAGACCTCCAATCCGATGGCCTCCTCCCTTGTATTCACCCAGTCTTTGGTTTGGTCGTCTAGTGTGACCAATTCCTGACGCGGGGTGCCAATAGCTATTCGACGAATCGTTCCCTCCTCTCCTATTGGCCGATGAGCATCTTGAAGGCTCCCTTCCAAAGTCTCCGCAAGCTCATCCAAATCCGGAGGTGGGCGTTTAAGCTTGGGCGGCTCTCGCCGCGCATAGAGATTACGGAGCGTCGCTGTTTCCGGCTCGGAATCGATGGAGCCGGTTGCTCTTTTGATCGCTGTCTTGATGAAATCATACACTACTGGCCCACCCAGCGCCGCGGCGACCCCAGTCGTCGCAGGATTTGCCTCCATGAGGATCACAAGATCATATATGAAGCTGCCCTGCCGCGCCGGTTTTAGTAGGATAGACGCCCCCTTCAAAGCCGTGGCGCGGGTCACGACTTCTCCCGTCATGTAAGCGTGCATGATGATGTGAATTGCGCGGGTCATTCCGTCAATTGACGTTGCACCGTCGTAGGCCGGGAGCGAGTTCTGATCCGCCAGCCCCCCGGTATAAGTAATCTTTAACCGATGCTCCGCTATAGCTGGCATATCTCTCGTCCGTCACCTGTCAGCTTCCTTTCGCCACGTTCCCTTCGAACGCGATCGCACGCAAGGGCTCTTAGACAACTACGGCGTGCAAAGGCAAAAAATCCCGCAACAATTCCCGCAACATTTCGACCTCACCCTCGAGGCGGAATCCTGATATTACTCCAAAAAATCATAGCCTTAACTAGCAACTTCGGACTGGTTGTGCGCCCCTTGGCTCCACCAAATCGCTTCTTGCGATTTTTAAAATCCTCCCCCTAGCCACTGATATTTCTGGTTTCTTTGGAAACTGACCCGTCGGGCTTCTGCCGTTCATCCTGCGGCTGTCGGCGTCCTTCGCATGCCCCTTGCGAATATTCTCAGAAAAAAATCTTCGCCGGATGTAGGATCTTGTTCCGGCCCCGCGTCTTCATGTCAGAGCAGGCGATGAACTGCTTCGTCCCGCACCTCTGACAAGGTGGGACCACGCCGAAGAAGGGGAAGAAGACATGCCCAATACGATCCATCTGCACCGCGTCCTCGCGACCCGCCCCGACAAGGTCTATCGCGCCTTCACCGAACCTGACGCCATCGCCAGCTGGCTGCCGCCCTATGGCTTCCTCTGCACCGTGCACGAACTCGACGCCCGGGTCGGGGGCAAGCATCGGATGTCGTTTCGCAACTTCACCACCGGCCAAAGCCACAGCTTCGGCGGCACCTATAAAGAGCTGATCCCCGGTAAGCGGCTGGTCTATTCGGACCGCTTCGACGACCCGAACCTGCCCGGAGAGATGGTGGTCACCGTCACCCTGAAGGCGGTCTCGGTCGGAACCGAGATGAAGATCGAGCAGGCGGGCATCCCCGACCTCATCCCGGCCGAGGCCTGCTATCTGGGATGGCAGGAATGCCTGCAGAAGCTGCAAAAACTCGTCGAGCCCGAAATCAACCAGTGACGCGGCGGGCCCGTGCAACCGACAGAAACCGAAGGAAAGAACATGCGTGTCATCGTATTCGTGAAGGCCACCAGGGACAGCGAACAGGGGCTGATGCCCTCGACCGAACTGCTGGAGGCCATGGGCAAATTCAATCAGGAACTGGCCGATGCCGGGGTGATGATCACCGGCGACGGGCTGAAACCCTCATCCCAGGGCAAGCGCATCGCCTTTGACGGGCCCTCGCGCACGGTCATCGACGGCCCCTTCGCCGAAACCAAGGAGCTGGTCGCGGGCTACTGGGTCTGGGAGGTCAAGGACATGGACGACGCCATCGCCTGGGCGAAGCGCTGCCCGAACCCGATGCCCGGCCCCAGCGAGCTGGAGATCCGCCCCTTCTACGAAATGGCCGATTTCGCCGACGCCATGACGCCCGAGGTTGAAGCGATCCACAACAGCACGCGCGACAAACTGGCGGATCAGGGCTGATCGTGCATGATCGCATTCCAGCGGCGCCTTTCGAGGCGCGGCTGGAATGGAGAACCCAGATGCTTTACGCGATCCTTTGCTATCACGACGAAACCGTCACCTCGAACTGGTCGAAGGCCCATGACGACGAGGTCATCACCCGCCTCAAGCAGGTGCATGAGCGTTGGGCGCAGGAATTCGGGCCCATCGCGCGCCTGATGCCCTCGTCACAGGCGACGACGCTGCGCAAAACCGATGGCATGGTTCTGGACGGCCCCTATGCCGAGACGAAAGAGCAGCTTCTGGGTCTCTATATCGTCGATGTCACCGACCTTGCGCAGGGCCTGCAGATCGCGCGCGAGCTGACCGAAGCCAATCCGGGCGGGGCCTATGAGCTGCGCCCGATCATGAGCTATTACCCGGACGGAGCCGCAGCCAAGGATGACGCAGCCCCCTGACCTCACCTGGATCGAGGCGCGACTGATGGGCGCGCGGCCGCAGGTCTTCGCGGCTCTGCTGCGCTATTTCCGCGATTTCGATCTCGCCGAGGAGGCGTTTCAGGACGCCTGCCTGCGCGCGCTGCGGCACTGGCCCGAGAAGGGCCCGCCCCGCGATGCCACCGCATGGCTGATCATGGTCGGGCGCAACGCGGCGCTGGATCAGCTGCGCCGCCAGAAGCGCGTGACGCCCCTGCCGCCCGACAGCCCCGCCTTTGACGGCGCAAGCGATGAGCCGGACATGGTCGAACGCCTTGACGCCGCCGAGTACCGCGACGATCTGCTGCGGCTGATGTTCGTCTGCTGCCATCCTGAACTGCCGGCGACCCAGCAGATCGCGCTGGCGCTGCGCATCGTCTCGGGCCTGCCGGTGGCGCGCATCGCCGCAGCGTTTCTGGTCAAGGAAAAGGCCATGGAGCAGCGCATCACCCGCGCCAAGGCCCGCATCAGTGACGCCGACATTCCCTTCGAGCCCCCCGGCCCGCAGGAGCGCGCAGAGCGGCTGCAGGCGGTCGCGGCGATGCTCTATCTGGTCTTCAACGAAGGCTATACCGACGCCAACCCGGCCAGCGAGCGCGCGGCGCTGAGCGACGAGGCGATCCGGCTGGTGCGGCTGCTGCTGGAGATGTTTCCGGCCGAGCCCGAGTTGATGGGCCTGCTGGCGCTGATGCTGCTTCAGCATTCCCGGCAGGCCGCGCGCTTTGACGCGCAGGGTGAGGTCATCTTGCTGGAGGATCAGGACCGCAGCCTCTGGACCCGCCCGATGATCGATGAGGCGCTGTCGCTGCTGGAACGGGCCATGCTGCTTCTGCAGCCCGGCCCCTATCAGATCCAGGCCGCCATCGCCGCCCAGCACGCCCGCGCCGCACGCCCCGAGGATACGGACTGGCGCGGCATCGAACACCTGTACCTGGCGCTGGAGCGGCATCTGCCCTCGCCCGTCATCACGCTCAATCGCGCGGTGGCGGTCTCGAAACTGCGGGGGCCGGAGGCCGCGCTGGAGGTGATGGCACCGCTTGCCAAGGCGCTTGACGGCTATTTCTATTTCCACGGCGCGCGCGGCACCTTCCTGCGCGATCTGGGCCGTCAGGCCGAGGCGCGAGAGGCCTTCAACCGCGCCATTGCGCTGGCCAATACTCCCGCAGAGGCCGCGCATATCCGGCGGCAGCTCGATCAGCTGTAGCCCGCGCACCAAATAATTTCGGGACCGATGTCGGAACGGCGGGGCCTGCTTCGTCCTTGCCCTATGGAAACCCGAAAGGACCCCACCCATGACCAAGATGATTTTCGTGAACCTGCCGGTCACCGACCTTGCTGCCTCGACCCGCTTCTATCAGGCGCTCGGCTGCGAGCGGAACGACCAGTTCAGCGATGAGAATGCCGCCAGCATGGTCTGGTCCGATGCGATCGTCTTCCAGTTGCTGACCCGCGACTATTTCCAGACCGTCACCACGATGCCGCTGGCCGACGCAAATGCGGCCTGCGGCGCGATGTATGCGCTGAGCTTCGAGACGCGCGAGGCGGTCGACGCCGCCGTCAAGGTGGGTGAGGCCGCAGGCGGCAGGCAGAACGGGCGCCCGCCAATCGACATGGGCTGGATGTACAACCGCCAGATCCAGGACCCGGACGGCCATGTGCTGGAATTCGTCTGGATGGACATGTCGGGCATGGGTGCCGCCTGAGGGCGCGCCCGGCGGCGGGCAGCGGCCTTGCAGCCCTTGCCCGCAAGGCGCTAGGCTGCGCCTGATCCGACGGACGAGTCACAGATGAGCACTGCCACCCCCGCGACACGCGCCCTGACACAGGCCCGGCTGCCCTTTCGGGTGATCGAATATGACTATGTCTCGGGTCAGGACCGGATCGGGCTGCATGCCGCCGAGGCCATCGGCATCGAGCCGGGGCGGGTGCTGAAGACCCTGATGCTTGAGGTCGACGGCAAGCCCGCCTGCGCCGTCATCCCCTCGGATCGCAGCCTCTCGATGAAGCGCGTGGCGCAGGCCTTTGGCGGGAAGTCGGCGCAGATGATGCCGCCGGACAAGGCCGAGCGGCTGACCGGCTATCATACCGGCGGGATCAGCCCGCTGGGCCAGAAGCGCGCCTGCCCCATCGCATTCGAGGAAACCGCGCTTGGCTCGGCCGAGATCGTGGTGAACGGCGGTAAGCGCGGCATGATGATCGCGCTGGCGCCAAGCGATGCGCTCAGCGCCACCAAGGGCAAGCCCGCGCCTCTCTGCGCAGACTGAACCAAGCGGTTTTCACTTTTCACGCGGATCTCGCGTCCCTCTCACGCCCGTTTCACGGGGTCTGTGCAAGGATGATCCATGCCGAGAAACAACGGCTCAGGATGTAGACGGAAAATTAAGTTCTTCATGCAATCATCTGTATTGACGCCTGAAAGGGGTGAGGTCGATGAAACGGAGCATGTTTGCGTCAGATGCCGGGAACGCCCTGCAAGCAGGTGCCCGGATCGGAATGGACGAAAGTTTTGAAGCCGAGCTGGCCGAGGCATTTGGCCTCGCCCCCTCATGCACTGTGGATTTTTATGACGCGGTCATTCACGAACCGCAGCGCGTCAAACGGCCCGATCACTGGGCGCTTCAGCCCAGACTTCGGGCAATATACGCCCTGCTCAATTGTTTCAGCGAACGACGATGGGGGCATGACGAAAGCATTTGATTGGAACATTTCAGCATGCAGGGGATCTTGCGCCTCATCGGCAGCAAGCAGGCGCAGGACCCCGTATCCGGCCCAGCCCGATTTATCCGGGTTGGGCCAATTTCATGTCAGTCGCGCGCGTTCAGACCCATTTCGCCAGCGGCGGCAGGCTCATTAGCACGGCATTCGCGTCATGGCCGGTGGCCAGACCGAATTTGGTGCCCCGGTCGTAGACAAGGTTATATTCGGCATAAAGGCCGCGATGCTGAAGCTGGGCATCCTTGTCCGCCTCATCCCAGGGCTGGTCCATGCGCTTGCGCACCAAAGGCTCGAAGGCGGGCAGGAACGCCTCGCCCACGGCGCGGGTGAAGGCGAAATCGGCTGCCCAGTCGCCGGTGTTCAGGTCATCATAGAAGATGCCACCGACGCCGCGCGCCCGGTTGCGATGCGGGACAAAGAAATACTCATCCGCCCAGGCCTTGAAGCGCGGATAATAGCCCGCGTCATGCGCGTCGCAAGCGCGATGCATCTGCGCGTGAAAATGTGCCGTATCTTCAGCATATTCGAGGCAGGGGTTCAGGTCCGCCCCGCCACCGAACCACCAGCTGGCGGGGGTCCAGAACATGCGGGTGTTCATATGCACCGCCGGCGCTTGCGGGTTCTGCATATGCGCGACAAGGCTGATGCCGCTGGCCCAGAAGCGCGGATCCTCTGCCACGCCCGGAACGCCACGCGCCGCCATCGCCTGCTGCGCGGCTGGGGAAAGCGTGCCATGCACCTCGGACCAGTTGACGCCGACCTTCTCGAACACGCGACCGCCACGCATGACCGACATGATGCCGCCACCGCCGTCGTTCTCGCGCTCGGTCGGCGTCACCTCGAACCGACCGGCGCGCGCGTTGCCCGGCCCGTCATCCTCCAGCGTCTCGAATGCGGCCACGATCCTGTCGCGAAGGGTGTGAAACCAGCGCGCGGCCTCCTGCCGCTCTTCGGTCATCTGCATGGGATCCTCATTCTTTCCTGAATTGCCTGCGCGAGCGGGCCGACTTATGCTTCAACCTGTCAGATAGAGGTCTCGGACATGACCCGCAACATCGCCTTTTCACTCGTGGCCGTCGCATTGGTCGCAAGCTGCGGCACCCAGCAAGAGCAATGCATCCGCCGTGGCACCAGCGAATATCGCACCATCAACCGCCTTCTGGCCGAGGTCGAGGGCAACCTCGCGCGCGGCTATGCCTGGGAGGAGCGGACGGTGATGCGCACGGAACTGGACGATTGTCCGACCGTGGTGCGCACCAAGGACGGCGGTCGCGCCATCGTCTATCGCAGCTGCTTCCGCGACGTTGCCGATACCGAGCGTTACCGCGTGCCCATCGACCCGCTGGTCGAGACGCGCAAGCGCGACAACCTGATCGCCCGGAAGAAGGCGCTGACGCCCTCGGCCCGGGCGACGGTCGATGCCTGCAAGGTGGAATATCCCGAAGCGAAAACCTGAAGCCGCTAGAAGATCGCGGGCGTGCTGGGATCGGCGATGCTGCGCCCGCCATCGACGCGCAGGATCTGCCCGGTCACGAAGCTTGCGGCCTCGCTGGCCAGATATTGCACCGTCGCGCCCAGCTCATCCGCGCCCGCGATGCGGCCCAGCGGCGTGGCCGAGACCAGCCGTTCACGCAGCTCGGGCGCTTCCTTCAGGTTCAGTTGCAGCTGGTTCGACATGATGCTGCCGAAGGCCACGCCATTCACCCGGATGCGTTTCGGCGCCAGCGCAATCGCCAGTGAGCGCGTGGCCTGCGCCTGCGCCGCGCTGGCGATGGAATAGGCCAGCATATTCGGCTGCGGACGGTCTGCGACCAGCGAGGTCATGTTGATGATCGCGCCCGCCTGCAGCGGATCGGGCTCGTCCCGGGTCTGCTGGACCATGCGCTTGGCGACCAGCTGCGACAGCCGCAGGCTCGAGGTCATGTTCTGGCGCAGCATGTCGCCGATCAGCTCATCATCGGTCGACATCGGATCGCAAGCCTGCACGGTGCGATGCGCATTGACCAGAATGTCGACCCGGTCAAAAGCGTCGATGGTGGCCGACACCAGATTGGCCAGCGTCAGCTTCTGCCCCAGATCGCCACCAAATCCCAGAACGCGACCCTGCTGACCGTTGTCCGGACCAAGTTCAGCGTCCAGCGCCGCCTCATCATTGTCGGCAAAGACGACATTCGCGCCCTGCATTTCGAAATGGCGCGCGATCGCCAGACCTATGCCGCGCGCGGCGCCGGTCACGATGGCGGTCTTGCCCTCGATCGAGAAGTTCATCTTTTCCTGCCTTTCGGGGCCCGGCCTGCGGCCTTGCCCGAGGTGGGTCTGCCCTGCGTTCCGCGCCCGGCACCGCTGGCCGTCAGGATCTTGAAGCGGCTGTCGCCGCCCAGTTCGGTCACCTCGGCGAAGGTTTCGCGCAGCACCGGCTCATAGGGCAGATGCCGGTTCGCCACCATCCAGAGCCGCCCGGCCCCGGTCAGCAGACGCGCCGCGCTGCGGATGAACCCGGCCCCAAGGGCGGGTTTCGCGTCGCGGCCGTCGTGGAAGGGTGGGTTCATGATCACCGCATTCACCGGCTCGGGCAGGCGGAAATCCAGCGCATCGGCCCAGTGGAACACGGCGCGGGGGTCGGTGATGTTGCGACGCGCGCAATCCAGCGCCACCGCATCGGATTCGACCAGATGCAGCACATCGACGCCCGGACGCGCCAGTATCTGCGCCGAGAGCCAGCCCCAGCCCGCCCCCAGATCGACGACCCGCGTCGGCAGCTTTTCAGGCAGATGCGCGACCAGCGCCTCCGAGGCCGGATCGGGACCATCGGCGGAAAAAACGCCAGGACGGGTGATCATTCCGGGGGCTGCCTCGGTCTCAGCCTCACGCCAGTCGGCGGGAAGCCAGTTCTGCGCCGGAATGGTGATGCGGAAGATCTTGCCATGCGCGCGGGAATGAACCTCATCCACCGGCGCAAGCGTGCGCATTTCGCGCAGCAGGCTGTCGATCCCGTCGGTCTTCTGCCCGTCGATCCAGAGGGACGCGCCCGCTGGCAGTCGCAACGCCGCATCGAAGATGCGCGCCCGTGCATCGGCCCGCGCGCGCGGCACCGTCACGATGGCCTGATCGAAGGTGCCGTCCGCCGACGTCGCGACCTGATAGCCCTGCGCCTGCAGGCTGCGGTGATCCACGAAGTTGCGCTGCACGATCTGCAGGTTCTGCGCGTCAAAATGTTGAAGATCGCTGTCGGCGCGTGCGCCTGAAAACAGGGTCCTCCCCTTTGGCGAGTCCTCGCCAAAGATCAATTCAAGCCGTGATCCAGCCACTGTCTACTCTTTTTCCATGGTGCATTGCAGCGGGTGCTGCTGTCGCCGCGCAAGTTCCATCACCTGCGCGACCTTGGTCTCGGCAATCTCGTGCGAATAGACGCCGACGACGGCGATCCCCTTGCGGTGAACGGTCAGCATGATCTCGATCGCCTGAGCATGCGTCATGCTGAACAGACGCTCAAGAATATGGACGACGAACTCCATCGGAGTGAAATCATCGTTCAACAACAAAACCTTGTACAGCGGAGGCCGCTGCGTTTTGGGACGCGTCTTGACCGCCAGATCAACATCCTCGCGGTCGTCGGGGCGATTGGTCATGATCGGTAAAGTCACTCTTGCGCAGGAAATCCGAGAAATGTCGTAAGGCTGAAATATAGAGCGTTTGCGCGCTGATGTAAGCCCTTCCCCCGGAAGAGCGGCAAGCGGCGCGGGAAAAAACAACTCCGATCAGGTGAAAGTTGAGGTTTCCGTATCACGATTTGCGTGATATTGTCTGAATATTAACGAAGGACCTGCACAAAGAACGGGTTCTCAGAGGCATAAGAGATCGGGACAGTGAGCAGAATCACCCATTTCGCGCGCGCGGGATTTATGATCCTCGTTGCATGGGCGCTACCCATGGCAGCCATTTCCGCACCTTATGCGGCCTATGTCATGGACGCCCGAACCGGGCAGGAAATCTATGCCCAGAACGCCGATACGCGGCTGCATCCGGCATCGCTGACGAAGATGATGACGCTTTACCTGGCGTTTTCCGCCATTGAGCGTGGTCAGGTCCGGCTGGACAGCAAGTTCCTCGTGTCGACGCATGCCGCAAACCAGGCGCCCTCGCGCCTGGGGCTGAAGCCCGGCCAACGGATCGAGCTTCGCTATCTGATCCGCGCCGCGGCGGTGAAATCCGCCAATGACGCGGCGACCACCATCGGCGAAGGTCTGGCGGGGTCGGAATCCAAATTTGCCGAGCAGATGACGCAGATGGCCCGCGCCCTTGGCATGCGCAACACGCATTTCCAGAACGCGAACGGTCTGACGGCGACCGGCCATTACTCGTCGGCCCGCGACATGTCGCTGCTGGGGCGTCACCTCTTCTATGACTTCCCGCAATATTACTCGATCTTCTCGCGCCGCACCGCCGATGCGGGTATCGCCAATGTCGCCAACACCAACCGGCGCTTCCTTGACAGCTATGAGGGCGCGGATGGCATCAAGACGGGCTATACCCGGGCGGCTGGATTCAACCTGACAGCCTCGGCGAAGCGCGGCAACAAGCGGATCATCGCGACCGTTCTGGGCGGCAACTCGACCGCGCATCGCAATGCGATGATGGCGCAGCTGCTGGATGCCGGTTTCGGCAGCGCGCCGAACCGCGTCCGTGAAACCCGCCCTGCCCCGCCGCAGGTCGTGGTTGAACGCCGCGTCCGGCGCACGGTTCAGGTTGCGGCCAATGAGCCGGTTGCCGCAGCACCCCAGCAGGGCCAGACGATCCGGATGTCGACCTCGTCCCGGCCGACGGCGCGCGCCTCCTCGGTTGCGGTCGTGACCCCGGCTGCGATCAATGCTGCGGTTGAGCGTGCACAGCGGGCTCCGGCCCCGGCTGCTGCACCGCCGGTGCAGGGCCAGACCCTTAGCGCCAGCGCGCGGCCGACCCGCAAGCCCGGCTCTCGCCAGATCGAGACCGCCTCGGTCGACGAACAGGATACGCGCAGCGGCGCACGCCCCGACACCCGCCCCGAGGGTGACCAGAACGACGGCGCGATCTCGAACCCCGGCCTTTCCTCATCGGCGCGTCCCGTCCGGTCGCCCCGTTCGGACCAGTCGGCAAGCCTTGCGCCTGCCGTTGCTGCGCCCGGTGCCGCCGCGTCGCTCTTTGTCCAAAGCAACGCGCCGCAGCCGGAGTCGCTCGCGATGCTGAACTCGAACGCGCCGGCCCCCCGGACCGAGACCATCATCCTCGCCTCCATGACGCCCGAGGATATGAATGAGCCCAGCGAGCAAGAGATCGTCTCGCGCTCGACCAATGCGGGCGGTCGCAACTATGGCGTCTCGCTGGGCCTCTTCCGCTCACAGGGCGAGGCCGAGCAGCTTCTGCTGCAGACGGCCCTGCAGGAAAGCGCGTCGCTGGGCACGGCCGCCCGTCAGGTGGCCAATACCAAGCGCGGCTTTCAGGCGAATTTCGTCGGCATGAACAAGGAAACGGCCGAGCTGACCTGCAACCGCCTGTCGGCACGGCAGCAAAGCTGCGTCATCATGGGTCCGTAACCCGGCATCCGCCATTCGCACATGCAAAAGCCCCGGTCAGCTGTGAAGCCGACCGGGGCTTTTGCTTTTCCAAGGCTTCAAGGCCTTGGCCGCTCGTCCCATTCCTTGGTCAGGATCCGCTCGGCATCGCCCTTGGGATCCTCATATTGCCGGTTGCGCAGCGACCAGAGGAACGCGAGCAGCCCCAGCCCGCCCATGGCGAGCGAGACCGGGATCAACAAACCAAGTATCGACATCGTCTTTCCTTTTTCTCAGCGCAGGCGCAGCGCGTTCAGCGTCACGGTGATCGAACTGATCGACATAGCAAGCGCTGCCAGCAGCGGCGTCGCGAACCCGGCCAGCGCGATCGGCACCGCGACGATATTATACGCAAACGAGATCGCGAAATTCTCTTTGATGCGGGTGCGGGCCTTGCGCGCGGTCTCAAGCGCATCGGCCACCGGAGCCAGATCATGGCCCAGCAGCACGATGTCAGAGGCCACGCGGGCCGCATCCAGCGCGGTCGCAGGGGCAATCGAGACATGGGCGGCAGCCAGCGCGGCGGTGTCGTTCAGGCCATCGCCCACCATCATCACCGCCGTCCCGTCTGTGCCCAGTTCCTGAACGATCTGGGCCTTCCGATCCGGGGCGACCTCGGCCTGCCAGTCCTTGATCCCCAACCGCTCGGCAATATCGCGCACGGCAGCGGAGGTATCCCCGGACAGCAGGACGACCTTGCGTCCGGAGGCCTCGATCATCGCCACGCAATCACGCGCGCCGGGGCGCAGCTGATCGACGAACTCCAGCCGGAGCGGTTCGGCGGGCCCGACGCGCAGCCAGCTTGAGGACAGAGCGCCGGTCCCGGCATTCGCGCCAACCCAATCGGCGCGGCCCAGCCGCACCTCCTGCCCCTGCCAAAGCGCCATGACGCCAGCGCCCGGCACCTCGACCTGTTGTTCCAACCGGGCGGGCTGGGTGCCCGCATCCTGCAAAGCCTTCGCCAGCGCCATCGACAAGGGATGCGCCGAGCCCTGCGCCAGCGCCAGCGCGACGGGTCGATGCGCTTCCGGGATGGTCTCGATGCGCTGCAATCGTGGCGTGCCCATCGTCAGCGTACCGGTCTTGTCGAAGACGACCGTCTGCACCTCGGCCATGCGCTCCAAAGCGGTGCCATCCTTGATCAGAAGCCCGCGCCGGAACAGCCGCCCCGAGGCCGTCGTCACCACCGCCGGAACGGCCAGACCAAGCGCGCAGGGGCAGGTGATGATCAGCACCGCCGCCGCGATATTGATCGCGAGGCGCGCATCGCCCGTGGCCCAGAACCAGCCGATGAAACTGACAAGCGCCAGCAGATGCACGACCGGCGCATAAAGCCGCGAGGCGCGCTCGGCCAGCGAGGTATAGCGCCCGCGCGCGTTTTCCGCCGCCTCGACCAGCGCTGAAAGACGCGAGAGCGAGCTGTCGCGCCCCGCTGCCGTCACCCGGATCAGCAGGGGCCCGGTCAGGTTCACCTCGCCTGCCGACAGCAGGCTGTGCGGCGCGGCCGCCACCGGCAGCGACTCTCCGGTCAGAAGCGAGCGGTCGATGTCGCTCTGCCCCTCGACCACCTCACCATCGGCAGGGATGCGCGAGCCCGGGCGGACGCGGATCAGATCGCCGGGCAACAGATCAGCGACGGCCACGGCCTCATCGCCATCGGCGTTCACGCGAAAGGCGCGCGGTACCTCAAGCGCGGTCAACTCTGCCGCAGCCGAACGCGCGACGGCGCGGCTGCGATAATCCAGATAGCGGCCGATCAGCAGGAAGAAGCACAGGCTGACAACGCCGTCGAAATAGGCGTGCTGGCCCGAGGACATCGTCTCGAACACCGAAATCGCGCTGGCGAGGATCAGGGCCAGCGCAATCGGCACATCCATGCCCAGCCGTCCCGCGCGCAGCGAGCGCCAGGCGCTGACAAAGAACGGCTTGCCGGCAAAGGCCACGGTCGGCAGCGCGATGGCCCCCGAGATCCAGTGGAACATGTCGCGCGTCGCGGCATCGGCCCCCGACCAGACCGCGACCGACAGGATCATCACGTTCATCATCGCGAAGCCCGCGACGCCCATGCGCATCAGCAGGTCGCGCCCCTGCCGGTCGGCAGCGGAGGTGCCCAAGGCCGAGGGGTCGAGTTCCAGCGCCTCATATCCTGCGCCTTCGACCAGCGGGATCAGCTCTTCGGCGGTCAGGCCGGGCGCGTCCACGGTGACGCGCCGCAGGGTCAGGTTGACGCGGGCCTGACGCACCTGGGGATGGGCCATCAGCGCGCCCTCGACATCGGCAATGCAGCTTGCGCAATGGACCGAGGGCAGCGACAGCACGACGTCTCCGTCATCTGCGCGGGCGGCCAGATGGGTGGCCAGAGGGGCCGCGTCACAGGCCGGGCAGGCCGAGAACGAAGGGCCGTTCGGGTGTAGCGATACGTCGGTCATCTCATTTCACCAGCGCGCCGTTGAAGTGGTCCAGCCGCTGGCGGAAGACGGTTCCATCGGCCGAGGTCGCCGTCAGATGGATGATCCAGGCCCCCGCCCCCAGCTGCAAAGGCGCGCGGAAGACGCCGCCCTCATAGGTCATCTGCGGGGTCTGATCCTCACGCACATGGGTTGGGCGGCCGATCACCACCTCCAGCGATTGCACCGGCGCGGGTCGCCCCTCGGCATCGCGGATCACCACGCTCAGCATCCCCCGCTCATAATCCGGGGTCGCCGTCCAGCCAAGCGCCTCCTGCTTCAAGCGGTCGCGGTCGAAGGTCTGAGAGGCCACATAGCTGTTCTTTACCTCCAGCCCCGGGAAGGTGCTGAGCGCCGAATAGGCCATCATCACGTTCACCATGATGATGACCCCGAACATGCCCACGCTGAAGATCAGCATCGAGCGTCCGGTGAACCGGCCCACGCCCGCAAACATCAGGAAAGGCGACATGAAGATCGCGGCCACGATAAAGAGCGTGTAAATCGAGGGCATCATGGTTTCGGCCTTTCTGTGGTCGTTTCGCAGGCATTGGGCAGGTTCGGGCGGGTCATCAGTTGCTTTTCCCATTGAAGACGGTCGAGACCGTGCTTTCGACGCCCGCATCCGTGTCCCTGATCAGCACGCGGATGTCGCTGCGCACCCCCTTGGCCAGCGCCGAACCCGGCGCGGCTGTCAGATAGAAGCGCTGCGTATGGGTGGTGTCGGCGGGCACGGGCATCAGATCGCCCTCGACCCCTTCCAGCACCAGCTGGGCATCAGGCAGCGGCTGGCCGTCCGCGCCCTCGACGCTGACCGCGAACTGTTGCGCGGCCCCCTGCTTGTTGCGCAGGCGCAGCTCATAGGTGTTGCGGATCGCGCCATCGGACATGGTGACGTAAAGCGGATTGCGCACGGGCGTGATGTTCAGGTCAAAAGGCGAGCGCAGGAACAGCGCAACCCCAAGCGCCACGCCGATCCCCGCCCAGAGGACGAAGTACAGCAGCGTCCGGGGGCGCAGGATATGGCGATAGGCCGGTTTCGGGGCAGCGCCCGCACGCTCGGCCTGCTCATCGCTGAGGGCAACGTAATCGATCAGCCCGCGCGGCTTGCCGATCTTGTCCATCACGTCATCGCAGGCATCGATGCAGAGCGCGCAGGTGATGCAAGCCAGTTGCTGGCCGTCGCGGATGTCGATGCCCATGGGGCAGACGTTCACGCAGGCCATGCAGTCGATGCAATCGCCGTGGCTTTGATCCTTCTGTGCTTTGCCGCGCGGCTCTCCGCGCCAGTCGCGATAGGCGACGGTCAGCGTGTCCTCGTCCATCATGGCCGCCTGAATGCGCGGCCAGGGGCAGGCGTAGATACAGATTTGCTCGCGCGCGAAACCGCCGAAGATGAAGGTCGTGGCCGTCAGGATCAGGATCGTGCTGTAGGCGATGAAGGGCGCGTGCCCCTGCAGCAGGTCTCGCATCAGGGTCGGCGCATCGGTGAAATAGAAGACCCAGGCCCCGCCGGTCATCACGGCGATCACCAGCCAGACCGACCATTTGGCCAGCCGCAGCCGCAGCTTGCGGAAATCCCAGGGCGCATTCCACAGGCGGACGCGGGCGTTGCGGTCACCCTCGATCCAGCGCTCGGTCAGGATGAAAAGATCGGTCCAGACGGTCTGCGGGCAGGCATAGCCGCACCAGACCCGACCCAGAGCCGAGGTGAAAAGGAAAAGCCCCAGGCCCGCCATGACCAGAAGACCGGCGACGAAATAGAATTCATGCGGCCAGATCTCGATCCAGAAGAAGAAGAAGCGACGCCCCGCCAGATCGACCAGCACCGCCTGATCGGGCAGGTTCGGCCCGCGGTCCCAGCGGATCCAGGGCGTGATGTAATAGATGGCCAGGGTGACGGCCATGATGATCCATTTGAGGTTTCGGTACCAGCCGTGGACCCGGCGGGGAAAGATCGGCTCGCGTGCAGCGTACAGGCTCGGCGGGTCGATGTCGGAATTCGACATGAGTGGCTCCTGATTGGCGCGGCCGGTCTAGCATCCGGCCGTCTGGCCCGCTTTGATCTGCATCAACGGGCGCCCATACCCTAGGTCGGCAAATCCGGGCGCGGCATGGGCCGGAATGTCGCATGAGGGCCGATTTCGCCAGTTTTCGACCGGCTGCGACAACCGGTCGCGCGTGCGGCGGTCAAACGAGATCTGAACACCGGCCCCCTGGGAAACGCGCATACAGGACAGGGGGCCGGTGCCTTCCCGCGCCGGTTGCTCGGCGCGGAAACCTTGTGTCGGATTACTCGCCACCGCCGAGGCTGTGGACATAGCTGGTGACGGCGCGCACATCGGCGTCGGACAACCGTCCCGCCCATGCAGGCATGACGCCGAACGGACCGTCATGGACGATGCGGCGGATGTCGGCGGCGCTGCTACCGTAAAGCCAGACGGCGTCGGTCAGATCCGGCGCGCCTTGCTCGCGGTCGCCCTTGCCGTCTTCGGCGTGGCAGGCGGCGCAGTTGTCGGCGAAGACCGTGGCCCCTTCGGCCGCGAGGCCTGCGTCATGGGGCAGCCCGCCCAGAGCCAGCACCTGCTGCACGACCTGATCGATCTGGGTCTTGTCCAGCATCTCGTCGGTGCCAAAGCGCGGCATTTCGGAATAGCGGGTCTCACCATCCTGCGGGTCGCGGATGCCATGGGCGATGGTCTGGTGGATGTCCTCGATCGAGCCCCCCCACAGCCAGTCGTTGTCCAAGAGGTTCGGATAGCCGCGCGTGCCTGCGGCCCCTGCCCCGTGACATTGCGCACACCAGGTGCGGAAGATCGCGCCACCCGCATTGGCTGCGTAGCTGGCAAGCTCGGGGTCGGCAGCCACCTCCTCCAGCGGGGTCGCCAGCAGGCGGTCGCGGATCTCGGTGTTCTGGGTGTCGACCCGCTCGATCTCGGCCGCGACCTCGGTCCGGGCCGAATAGCCCAGAACGCCCTGCGTCACGCTGTTCCAAAGCGGAATGGCGGGATAGGCGATCACGTAGCCGATGGCAAAGACCACGGTCGCGTAGAAGGTCCAGAGCCACCAGCGCGGCAACGGGTTGTCATACTCCATGATCCCGTCCCAGCTGTGCCCGGTCGAGGGGACCTCGACCACCTCGCGCCGTCCCTTGCGGTCGCGCACGACGCGCGTCTCTTTGGGCGGCTGAGGCAGCGGCTGGCCATCCGGCCCGGTCGGAGGATGGGCCAGAATCTCGGCCTTATGCTCCGCGTCGGCGGCCTGACGCTCAAGCTCGATCCGGTTGTCCGGGTTCTGGGGACTGTCGAATTCGTCTTCTTTGCCAGCCATCACTCGGCCTCCATCTTCCGCTGGGATGCGGGGTGTTTTTCATTGCGGAAGATGCTTTCCGCGGCGTCCTGATGCATGGCGCGCGATCCGGGACGCCAGGCAAACAGCAGCACCCCCAGAAAGAACAGCGTCAGCAGCAGCAGGACCCAGCTGTCGGCAAGCTGGCGAAGGAAGGTATAGGTTTCCATGGCTTGCCCCTTCCTAGCGCGTCGGATCAGGCTGGAAGGTCGAGAAGTCGACCATCGTGCCCATCACCTGCAGATAGGCGATCAGCGCGTCCATTTCCGAGATGCCGGGCCTACGGTCGAAGTTGCGCTGCTGCGCCCCCGGATAGCGCGCCTCGAGACCCGAGGCATCGGCGTCGGGGTTGGCCTGAGCGGCAAAATCGGCGCGCGCGTTCTTGATCATCTCCTCGTCGTAGGGGACGCCCACGCGGCTGTCGGCTAGAAGGCGGTCGCTCATGTTCGAGGGATCGATCTGGCGGTTCAGCAGGAAGCCGTATTTCGGCATGATCGATTCCGGCACCACCGATTGCGGGTCGACCAGGTGGTCGATGTGCCATTCATCCGAATAGCGTCCGCCCACGCGGGCCAGATCCGGGCCGGTCCGCTTCGAACCCCATTGGAAAGGGTGGTCGTACATCGACTCGGCCGCGAGGCTGTAGTGGCCGTAGCGCGCAACCTCGTCCCGCATCGGGCGGATCATCTGGCTGTGGCAGACATAGCAGCCCTCGCGGACATAGATGTCGCGGCCCTTCAGTTCGAGCGGGGTGTAGGGGCGAACCCCTTCCACCTTCTCGATGGTGTTTTCCAGATAGAACAGCGGTGCGATCTGGATGATGCCGCCGATGGTGACGACAAGGAAGGAAAAGACCAGCAGCAGTGTCGCGTTCTTTTCAAGGATCTTGTGCTTTTCAAGAATGGCCATGATCTGTCGCCCTTACTCTGCCGGAACTGCGATGATGGTGGATTGCGTGCGCGGCTGGTACCGGACGGTCGCCCAGAGGTTCCAGACCATGATGACGCCGCCCAGCAGGTACAGCACGCCGCCGAAGGCGCGGGTGACGTTCATCGCGAACTTGGCCTGCACGGTGTCGGCGAAGGCGTTGACCAGGAAGCCCTGGCTGTCGACTTCGCGCCACATCAGCCCTTCCATGATGCCGGTGATCCACATCGAGGCGGCGTAGAGAACCAGCCCGATCGTCGCGAGCCAGAAGTGCCAGCTGACCAGCGAGAGCGAGTAGAGCCGCTCGCGGCCCCAGAGGCGCGGGGTCAGATAGTAAAGCGCGCCGAAGGTGATCATGCCGTTCCAGCCAAGCGCGCCGGAGTGGACGTGACCGATGGTCCAGTCGGTGTAATGCGAGAGCGAGTTCACCGCCTTGATCGACATCATCGGGCCTTCGAAGGTCGCCATGCCGTAGAAGCCGACGGCCACCACCATCATCCGCAGGACGGGGTCGGTGCGCAGCTTGTCCCAGGCGCCCGAAAGCGTCATCAGACCGTTGATCATGCCACCCCAGGAGGGCATCCACAGCATGATCGAGAAGACCATGCCCAGCGTCGCCGCCCATTCGGGAAGCGCGGTGTAATGCAAGTGGTGCGGGCCCGCCCAGATATACATGAAGATCAGGGCCCAGAAGTGGATGATCGACAGTTTGTAGCTGTAGACCGGACGCTCGGCCTGTTTGGGGATGAAGTAATACATCATCCCAAGGAAGCCCGCCGTCAGGAAAAAGCCCACGGCGTTATGGCCGTACCACCATTGCGTCATCGCATCCTGCACGCCGCCAAACAGCTGCACCGATTTCGAGCCGAGCAGGCTGACCGGAACCGACAGGTTGTTGACGATATGCAGCATCGCGATGGTCACGATGAAGGCCAGATAGAACCAGTTCGCGACGTAGATATGGGGCTCTTTCCGCTTCAGGATCGTACCCAGGAACACGCCCAGATAGACGACCCAGACCACGGTCAGCCACCAGTCGGCATACCATTCGGGCTCGGCATATTCTTTCGACTGGGTGGCGCCAAGGATATAGCCCACCGCCGCTAGGACGATGAAAAGGTTATAGCCCCAGAACACGAACCAGGCGGCATTGCCGCCCCAAAGCCGCGCCGCCGAGGTCCGCTGAACCACATAGAACGAGGTCGCGATCAGCGCATTGCCCCCGAAGGCGAAGATCACCGCCGAGGTGTGCAGCTGCCGCAGCTTGCCGAAGTTCGTGTAGCCCTGCGTCAATTCGCTGAAGTTCAGCGAAGGAAAGGCAAGCTGGAACGCGATCACCACGCCCACCAGGAAGCCCACGACCCCCCAGAACGAGGTGGCGATCACCCCGGCGCGGACGACGCCGTCCATGTATTCGGTCTCGGGATGCGGATCCAGCGCAGGCTGCGCGTTTCCGGTCTGGCGCAGCGTCCAGATGAACATCACGGTCGAGGTCAGCATGACGATCAATGCGCTGGCCAGATAGGCCGGATCGTCCGGGCGCGCGTAATTCGCCCCGATTGCCGCCAAAAGGGCAATCAGACCGAGTACGATCAGCTTGGTGGTATCCCACATGTTCTACGTTTCCCTTCGTCCTGTGCCGGAGCGGACGGATCAGCCAAGGTCGGAATGGAATCCGCCCGCCGGCACAGCCAGTTAGTCGCGGCTGAGCGACGGAACCTTGATCTGGGTCAAATCGTCCCGAGTTGAAATGCGGTCCAATTGTCGCACCTCGCGCGGTGCGGGTGACACCCGCATCACGGGAACCGCGCATACCCCTTAGGCGTTGACCTCTTGCCGTTGGTCCGCCTTTCAAGAAAGGAAACATGATGGGTTACAAGACGATCCTGACAGTCGTCAGCGAACTTGATCAGGGACAGCAGCTGGATTCGGCCATTGCCATGGCGCTGCGCGAAGACGCCCATCTGGATATCTTCTGTGTCGGCGTCGATCACACGCAAAGCGGTTACTATTATCCCGGCGCCTCGGCCTATGTGTTTCAGGAATCGATCGACAAGGCGATGGCCAGCGCCGCCGATGTCGAAAACGCCGTGCGCGACCGAATGTCGCGGGAACATGTGCGCTGGTCGGTCTCATCGGCGGTCACGCAGCTGGGCGGGCTGACGACGCTGATCGGGATTCGCTCGCGCTATGCCGATCTGGTGGTGCTGGGCCGTCCCTATGGCGACACCGCCACGCGTGAGGGGGAAACGGTGACCGAGGCGGCGCTTTTCGAGGGCTCCTGCCCGGTGCTGATCGTCCCGGGCGAGCTGACCGAGCCTTTCGGCAAGCGCATCCTTGTCGCCTGGAACCAGTCCAGCGAGGCGATGGTGGCCGTGCGCCGCGCCATGCCGCTGCTGCAGGCCGCCGAAAGCGTCGAGATCACCGTGATCGACCCCTCTCCCCACGGGCCCGAACGCTCGGACCCCGGTGTCGCGCTGTGTCAGATGCTGACCCGGCAAGGGGTTAAATCCGATGTTGCGGTGCTGGCGAAAACCATGCCGCAGGTCAGCGACATGATCAACCGCCGCGCAACCGAGATCGGGGCCGACATGATCGTGATGGGGGCTTACGGGCATTCCCGCTTCCGTCAGGCGATTCTGGGCGGGGCCACGCGGAACATGCTGGAAAAGGCGAGCGTGCCGGTCTTCATGGCGCGCTGATTGGCCCTAAAGGCGGCGGCCTCAGATCGGCAGGCCGCCGTCGCCGTCATCCCCGCTTTCGGCCAGCATCATGTCGAAATCCGACAGGATCACCCGCCGCTTGCCTTCCAGCTGCAGCATGCCTTCGCGCTTCATGCCGTTCAGCTGGCGGCTGACCGTTTCCAGCGTCAGGCCCAGATAATCGGCCAGCGCCTCGCGCGTCAGCGGCAGGCCGATGGTGATCTGCCCCTGCGGCTGACGCTTGCCAAGCGCCGCCTCGCGCCGCGCCAGAAACACCAGAAACGAGGCGATCTTTTCTCGCGCCGTCTTGCGGCCCAGCAGCAGCAGCCAGTCGCGCGCGGCGTCAAGCTCGTCCAGCGTCATCTCCAGAAGACGCATGGCCAGATGCGGGGTCTGCACCATCAGGGTCTCGAACGGCTTGCGGTGGAAGCAGCACAGATGCAGGTCGCTGGTCGCGGTGACCGTATAGGTCGCGGTCTGTCTTCCCGGACGGCCCAGAAAATCGCTGGGCAGCAGCATGCCCACCATCTGGGTCCGGCCGTCCTCCATCTGCTGGGTCAGGCTGGCCATGCCGGTGATGACCGAGGCCACGAACTCCATGGGCTCGCCCGCCCAGATGATCGTCTGCCCGGCCGAATACTTGCGATAGAACTTGGTCGATTCCAGCCGCGCCAGCTCATCGCTTTCGCAATGCGCGCAAACCGCGCGTTCGCGGATCGGGCAATCATTGCATCCCGGTTTTGTCGTGGTTCTGTCCACTAGGTTCAGCATGGCAAGTTTGACCTGAGTCAATGTTTCTGTGCATCCGTCTGTCTAGCTAATGCCATGGACCAGACATCACAATTAAAGCAACTGGGACTGTTTGACGCGCGTGTACCGCGTTATACCAGTTATCCCACAGCGGCACACTTCAATAATTCCGTTTCGCAACAGGTTGTTGCGCAATGGATTAACGATATTTCCGAAGGCGCGCAGATATCGCTTTATATTCATGTGCCCTTTTGCCGCAGGCTGTGCTGGTTCTGCGCCTGCCGCACGCAGGGCACGCAAAGCGATGAGCCGGTGCGCAATTATATCGGCGTCCTTTTGCGTGAAATTGAATTGCTGGCGCGGAAATTGCCGCGCGGCGTTACTCTGTCGCGGATGCATTGGGGCGGGGGCACGCCGACGCTTCTGCCGCCCGAGGCGATCACCACGCTTTGCGACGCCGTGGCCCGGGTTCTGCCACTGTCCGAGGGTGCCGAATTCTCGGTCGAGATCGACCCGAATGAGATCGACAGCGCGCGGCTGGATGCGCTGGCGCGTGGCGGAATGACGCGGGCCTCGATCGGGGTGCAGGATTTCGATCCGAAGATTCAGGAGACGATTGGACGCATCCAGTCCTTCGAATGCACGCGCGACGCGGTCGAGATGATTCGCGACCGTGGCATCGCCAGCGTGAATGCCGATATTCTTTACGGCCTGCCCTATCAGACACCCGCCCGCATTGCCGAGACGGTGCAGCAGCTGCTGGCGCTCTCGCCCGACCGCGTCGCGCTTTACGGCTATGCGCATGTGCCCTGGATGGCCAAGCGCCAGGTGATGATCCCCGACGACAGCCTGCCCGATCCCCACGCAAGGCTTGATCTGTTCGAGACCGCGCGGAAGCTGTTCGTCGCCGACAAATATGCGGAAATCGGCATCGACCATTTCGCCCGGCCCGAGGATGGGCTGGCCGTCGCCCAACGCGAAGGCCGGTTGCGGCGCAATTTTCAGGGCTATACCGACGACCGGGCCGAGGTGCTGATCGGGCTTGGGGCCTCATCGATCTCTCGCTTCCCCGATGGCTATGCCCAGAATGAGGCGCAGACGCGGCTCTATGCCAGCGCCATCGGTGAGGGGCATCTGGCCACCAGCCGCGGCATCAGCCTGACGCAGGAGGACAAGTGGCGCGCCCGCGCCATCGAGGCGCTGATGTGTGATTTCCAACTTGATCTGGAGGAGATGCGCAACAGGTTCGGCCTGCAGCCCGAAGATCTGGCCGATGAGCTGCGCGCCATCGGCCAGCGTTTCAAGGGCATGGTCGAGTGGCGCAACCAGCGCCTGTCGATCCTGCCGCATGGCCGCCCGCTGACACGGATGATCGCGCAGGCACTGGACCGGCACAGCATGCCGACCACCGGCTATTCTTCGGCGATCTAGGCGCGGTCGCGCAGGTTAATGCGCGGCGGCCCAGTTCGTCCCCTGCCCCGCGTCGACGACCAGCGGCACGGCCAGCTTGACCGCAGGCTCGGGTGCGCCCTCCATGATGCCGCGCGCCGCCTGAATGAGGGCGTCGACGGCCTTGTCCTCGACCTCGAAGACCAGTTCATCATGGACCTGCAGCAGCATGCGCGCGGGAAGGTCGCGGATCGCGTCGGGCATGCGGATCATCGCGCGCCGGATGATATCCGCCGCCGCCCCTTGAATGGGTGCGTTGATGGCCGCGCGCCGTGCGCCGCCTGCAGCCGGGCCGTTCTGGTTGATGCCCGGTGTCATGATGCGCCGACCGAACAGCGTGCGCACGAAGCCCTGCTGTTTCGCATCAGCGACGGTCTTGTCCATATAGGCGCGGATCTCCGGGAAGCGCTGGAAATAGGTGTCGATGAAGGCCTGCGCCTCGGCCCGGGGGATGCGCAGGTTGCGCGCCAGTCCGAAGCCCGAGATGCCGTAGATGACGCCGAAGTTGATCGCCTTGGCGCGGCGACGGATCATCGGGTCCATGCCCTCGACCGGGACGCCGAACATCTGGCTTGCGGTCATCGCGTGAATGTCGATGCCGTCGCGGAAGGCCTGTTTCAGCGCCGGGATGTCGGCGACATGGGCCAGGATGCGCAGCTCGATCTGGCTGTAGTCGAGGCTGACGATCTTGTGGCCGGGCGTCGCGATGAAGGCCTCGCGAATGCGGCGGCCCTCCTCGGTCCGGACGGGGATGTTTTGCAGGTTCGGCTCGGTCGAGGCCAGACGCCCGGTCTGCGCCCCGGTGATCGAATAGCTGGTGTGGACGCGGCCCGTATCGGGGTTCACATGCCCCTGCAGCGCATCGGTATAGGTCGATTTCAGCTTCGAGATCTGGCGCCAGTCCAAGACGCGCGCGGGCAGGTCATGCCCCTCGGCCGCCAGATCCTCCAGCACATCGGCGCTAGTCGAATAGGCCCCGGTCTTGCCCTGCTTGCCGCCCTGCAGGCCCATGCGGTCAAACAGGATCTCCCCCAGCTGCTTGGGGCTGCCGATGTTGAAGGGGCTGCCTGCCAGCGTGTGGATCTCGTCCTCAAGCCCGGCCATCTTCTGCGCGAAGGCGTTCGACATGCGGGACAGATGGTCGGTGTCGACCTTGATGCCCGCCATCTCCATATCCGCCAGCACCGGGACCATCGGGCGCTCCAGCACCTCATAGGCGGTGGTCACCGCATTTGCCGCCAGCAGCGGGCGGAAGGCATGCCACAGCCGCCAGGTCACCTCGGCATCCTCGGCCGCATAGGCGCTGGCCGCGTCGATCGGCACCTGCGCAAAGCTGATCTGCGATTTGCCCGAGCCGATCAGATCCTTGATCGGCAGCGTCTTGTGCCCGTCGAGATACAGCCCCGCCAGCTCATCCATGCCGTGGTTATGCTCGCCTGCGTTCAGCGCATAGGACATCAGCATGGTGTCGTCGTAGGGCGTCATGCGGATGCCGTGCCGGGCCAGCATCTTCCAGTCATATTTGACGTTCTGGCCGATCTTGAGGATCGCCGGGTCCTCAAGCACCGGCTTCAGCGCGGCCAGCACCTGCGCCAGCGGCAGCTGCCCTGCGGCGAGCGCCCCCGAACTGAAGAGATCCGCGCTGCCTTCGACGTGACCGACGGGGATATAAGCTCCGGTCGCCGGTCCGGTCGACAGCGAGATGCCGACCAGCTCGGCCACCATCTCATCCAGACCCGTGGTTTCGGTGTCGATGGCGACGGCACCCTTGCTGCGGATCTGCGCGATCCATTCGTCCAGCTGCGCCATCTCGCGGATGGTGACGTAATGACCATGATCGATGGCAGGCAGCTTTTCAGCGGCCGGAACGGCGACGGCGGCGGGTTTGTCCTGAATGACCGGGGCATCGACGCGGAACCGCTCGGCCACGCGGGTGGTCAGGGTGCGGAACTCCATCTGCGCGAGGAAATCCAGCAGCGTCGTCGCATCGGGGTCCTTGACCTCCAGCGTTTCCAGCGTGAAATCCAGCGGCGTCTCGCAATCAAGCTGCACCAGCTGTTTCGAGATGCGGATCTGCTCGGCATTGTCGATCAGGGTCTGGCGGCGCTTGGGCTGCTTGATCTCGGCGGCGCGCTCCAGCAGCGTCTCAAGATCGCCGTATTCCTGAATAAGCAACGCGGCGGTCTTGATGCCGATGCCCGGCGCGCCCGGCACGTTGTCGACCGCGTCCCCGGCCAGCGCCTGCACATCGACCACGCGGTCGGGGCCAACGCCGAACTTCTCCATGACCTCATCGGGGCCGATGGGCTTGTTCTTCATCGGGTCCATCATGTCGACGCCGTCGCCGATCAGCTGCATCAGATCCTTGTCCGAGCTGATGATCGTCGCCGTCCCGCCCGCCTCGCGCGCCTTGCAGGCGAGCGTCGCGATGATGTCATCGGCCTCATAGCCCTCGGTCTCGATACAGGCGATGTTGAAGGCCCGCGTCGCCTCGCGCGTCAGGGGAAACTGCGGCTTCAGATCCTCGGGCAGGTCGGGGCGGTTGGCCTTGTAGGCGGGATAGATCTCATTGCGGAAGGTCTTCGATGAGTGATCGAAAATCACCGCCGCATGGGTGGGCGCATCAGCCCCGCCTGCGTCCTGAATGTATTTCCACAGCATGTTGCAAAAGCCCGCGACCGCCCCGATGGGCAGCCCGTCCGATTTGCGCGTCAGTGGCGGCAGCGCGTGATAGGCGCGAAAGATGAAGGCAGAGCCGTCGATCAGATGCAGGTGATGTCCCTTGCCAAAACTCATGCGGCTTTCCTTTCGCGTCGTCAGGGTCCCGTTGTGCCAGAAAGCGCGGCAGGGGGCAAAGGGCCATCGCCCTTCCGGCGGGGAAACGAAGAAGGCCCGCCTCCGTGCCGGGAAGCGGGCCTTTCGATGCGCGACCGGGTGCCGGTCGGCTTAGTGGTCGTCGTGCGCGTGTTCGGCGTCGATCAGGAACCGCTTGTCGCAATAGGGGCATTCGACCCAGCCGGTTTCCGGCGGGATGATCAGCCAGACCCTTGGGTGGCCCGAGCCCATGAACTCATCGCCGCTGCAGGCGACTTTCCATGTCGTGACAGTCTGGGTTTCCGGTGCCGGCAGAGTCATGGCGCTTCCTTGAGCTTTAGCGAGAAAAGGGGTTAAACCGTTGCGGATCATACAAACTGCAGCAGCCCGATGCCAGCCCCCGACGACACAGCCTTCTCTCCCGCCTCGGCCATTGAAATCAGTGGCCTGACGAAAACCTATGCCGCCGCCGGGCGCGCGCCCGAAAAGCATGCGCTGAAGGGGCTGGATCTGCAGATCCCCACGGGCTCGATCTTTGGGTTGCTGGGCCCGAACGGGGCGGGGAAATCGACAACGATCAACATTCTGGCGGGTCTGGTGCGCAAGACCGCCGGTCAGGTGCGGATCTGGGGCTTTGATCAGGACGTCAATCCGCGCCAGTCGCGCGCCGCCATCGGCATCATGCCGCAAGAGCTGAACATCGACCCGTTCTTCACCCCCCGCGCCAGCCTTGAGGTGCAGGCGGGGCTTTACGGCGTCCCCAAGGCCGAGCGCTGGACGGATGAGCTGCTGGAGCTGGTGGGGCTGACCGATCAGGCCGAAAGCTATACCCGCAACCTTTCGGGCGGGATGAAGCGGCGGCTGCTGCTGGCGAAGGCCTTGGTCCACCGCCCGCAGATTCTGGTACTGGACGAGCCGACGGCGGGCGTTGATATCACCCTGCGCGAGATGCTGTGGCAGAACGTGCGCAAGCTGAACGAACAGGGCATGACCATCATCCTGACGACGCATTACCTCGAGGAAGCCGAGGAAATGTGCGACCGCATCGCGATCATCGACCGGGGCGAACTGGTGCTTTGCGAAGACACCCACACCCTGCTGGGTCGCACCGATTCCAAGACGCTGGTCATTGACACGGGCGAGGCCAGCGCCCTGCCCGGCCTTCCCGAGGGCATCCGGGTCGAGCGTCGTGCGGACGGGCGGCTGGCCCTGGGTTATGCACCCTCGCGCCACACGGTCGACCAGCTGATCGACGCAGTGCGCGGCGCGGGACTTTCCATTCGCGATATCGCGGTCGAGGCCCCCGATCTGGAAGATGTCTTCCTGCGGCTGACCTCGCATCGCGAGGGGTGATCAGACCCGCTCGACCATGCGGCCCATCGGGCGGCCACCCAGAATATGCAGGTGGAAATGCGGAACCTCCTGCACGCCATGCGCGCCCGCATTGGTGATCGCGCGGAACCCCTCGCCGCTGTCGAGCGAGACCTTCAGATCCTGCGTCACCCGCGCGACCGAGCGGTTGAAGTCGAGGATCTCGGCATCCGAGGCGTTAAGGACGAAATCGTCATAGCTGACATAGGGCCCCTTCGGGATCACCAGCACATGCACCGGCGCCTGCGGGGCGATGTCGCGGAAGACCAGCGTATGCTCGGTCTCAAGCACGGTGTCATTGGGGATTTCCTTGCGCAGGATCCGGGCAAAGATGTTGTTGTCGTCATAGGTCGGCATTGGCATCTCTTTTGTCTCAGTCTTGGAACAGGTATTCGGTTTTCGCCAGAGTCAGCGCGACTTCGGGCAGGATGTCCAGAAAGCGCGCCAACTGGGCCGCATTCTCCTCATCGCTGCGCCAGGGCGCAATCGAGGAGTAGCCGCTGAAATCCATATCCCGGATGCGCTCGGCCTCATGCACGAGGTCGCCACGGACCGTCGGCAGCAGCCGTTCGACGACATCGGACGAGGTATGCGCCCCGGCCAGACCCACCCGGTCGATATGGCCGCGGATGTAATCGTCATCGAAGCGCGATTCGATCTGCAGCACGCGGGTTTCCGCCTTGTCCTCGGCCAGATCCTGAATGAGGTCGATGGCAGAGGGATCGAAGCACAGGACCAGTTGCTGCGATTCGAACTGATCGAACAGCAGGCGAATCAACGCGCGCCGATGGCGGTGGCGTTTCTCCAGCGTCGTCTCGGCCCCGCCAAGGTCGGGCAGGAAAGCCTCGGTCTCGTTGAAGAGATAGTCGACGGCGGGAATGTCGGTCAGCTTGCGGATCGCCTCGGTCAGGCGCTTGGCCACATGCCATTTCTTGGCCACGATCAGCAGGATGGTGTTCGCGCGCCCCAGGCTGCTTTCGTTTTCCCAGAACCGCATGCCGAAGCGCCGCCCGATCCGACCCCTGCCGGTCAGGAAGCGGAAAAGCCGCGTCGCCTCATTCGAAAGCGGGAAGTGCAGATCCGTCGCCGCCCAGACCGCGCCCAGCCGTTCGCGCAGCTCCAGCGCCTCGGGGCTGATCTTGCGGGCGAACAGATAGTTCTGCCCCAAGAGCAGGTCGTAATGGTCGTTATAGAAGGTGACCGGCATGCCGTAATCGGTGAAGACCAGATAGGTCAGCGTGCGCGAGCGCAGCTCCTTGCGCGGCACCACATGCGGCACGATGGTCTGGAAGAAGGTCTCGTCCGGGATCCAGGTGGTCGCGAAGAAGCGCATCACATCGGGACGGCTGGCGCAGAACTCCAGCACCTTCTCGACCGTCTGGCGCCGCAGGCACCACCATTGCGAGCCGATCTTGACCTGAATGTCAGCGGGCACCTTGCGCGTCAGGCGCAGGCGTTTTTGCAGATTGTAGCTGGCATAGAACAGCGTCTTCTGCGTGCGCTCGTTGAACCAGTGGCGGTAGATCAGCCGCTCTTCCTTGAAGCCGGTCTTGATCCAGTCGGATTCGAAGAAATCGAAGTTCTCGATGTAATCGCAATCCTCGGCGTCCAGGAAGGCATGCGCGTATTCGGCCGATTTGATCGGCATGCAATCGCCCGAGAGCATGTAGAAATGCGTCGCGGCGGGGAAGCTGTGGACGGCGCATTTCACCGCCTCATGCGTGGCGGCGACCAGCGACCATTCGCCCCAGCCGCATTTGCGGCGCCTGGCGACGAAGGCGACCGAGGGGTTGTCGGCCAGCGCGCTGCGCATCGCCTCATAATCCTTGGCGTCGGCCCGCGCGTCGAAGTGGATCGAGACGAAATCGCCCGAGGCCGTCAGCCGCCGGGCCTGCGCAATCACGCCTTTCGGATCCTTGTGACAAAGAAGTATGAAGGCAATTCGTGCCATGATGCCTGCAAGCCCGCCGGATATTAACCGCTCATTCGAGTAATGTTTTCAGCTTGGCCCGTTGAACATCGGCCCGCGATTTGCTTTGTGTCCGCATTGTCCTTAACGATTTTGGCCGGATCGGCAAGTCGGCCCCAGCTTCAAGAAGGTAGGTTGCAATGGGTTTTCCCGGAACTTGGATGACCGAAAGCGAAAGCATGGTCTATCGGGTGGTGCCGAAATGCGCCTGCTCGTCGATCGGACAGGTCATGTTCTATTCGGACCATGGCCGCTACTTCGACGGGGACATCCATGATTCGACCGCCGGGCTGCACAAGTGGTCGCAGGACGGCAGCCAGCCGCTGATCGAAGAGAATGTCCGCAACCACAAGGCTCTGACCTTCACCTGCGTGCGCAACCCCTATTCGCGCATCCTGTCGTCCTTCTTCGACAAGATCGCCGGGATCCAGCGCAACGGCCGCCGCTATCGCGGCAATCTGGTGCCGCAGCTAATCCAGCGCTACGGCATCGACGTGGGCTCGCCCGAGAACAATTTCGACTTCGACCAGATCGCAAGCTTCCGCCGCTTTCTGCTCTTCGCGCGCGACACCATCCGCTGGCGCCGCCCGATGGAGCCGGACATCCACTGGTCGGCCATGTCGGGCCATATCGCCACCTTCATCGTGAACGGCGGCCGTTACGACCAGATCTTCTTCACCGAGAAGTTCAACGACGGCATGCAGAAGGTGCTGGACGCCGCCCCCACGCCCGTCAACCTGAACGTCGAGGATGTCCCGAAGTTCAACGAATCCGAGGGCCACGGCCCCAAGCGCGCCCATAAGGTCAGCGAATACTTCGACGATCTGTCGCGTCATCTGATCTGGGAGATCTACAAGAAGGACTTCCAGCTGTTCCGCTATGACTTCGAGAACCCCGACAACAAGATGCCGAAGGGCGAGGTTGATCTGGACGAGGTCCATGCCAAGCTTGGCCGCTGATCCGGCGGCTGGAAAGAACTGAAAAGGCTGCAAAGATTTCCCTTGCAACAAGCGCGAATAACACTATCTTCGCGCGTTCAGTTGACCGGCGGGACTGACCCGGACCGATGCCCCTGTTCCCGCGGATCGAACTTCGCGACTTGCGGCTGACGCTCCATTGTCTTATGCCCCGCCCAGACCCGAATTCAGCAATCCGGGGCCGCCCTTTTGGACCGCCCCCCAAACCACTTGAGGTTGAGACATGGCCGTCCCTCAGAACCGAGTTACCCGCTCCCGCCGCAACATGCGTCGTTCGCATGATGCCCTGGTTGCAGGCAACCCGAATGAATGCACCAACTGCGGCGAACTGAAGCGCCCGCATCACGTTTGCCCGTCCTGCGGTCATTACGCTGATCGCGAAGTCGTCGCTCAGGCGAACGAAGTCGATCTGGACGACGACGCAGCTTAACGAGCTCGGTGGCGATCATGGCCCCGGCCGGACCTACAGACACGGCGCGCGCCCTCCGGACCGAGGGCAGCGTCGTCATATCGGTTGACGCCATGGGCGGCGATCGCGGCCCCGGGGCGGTGGTTGCCGGCATGGCCGAAAGCGCTGCAAAGAACCCCGATGTCCGCTTCATCGTCCACGGCCCCGAGGCCGAGCTGAAGCGTCTGATCGGTCGCCGGCGTGAGTTGGCGAACCGCTGCGTCATTCGCGACGCGGCGGGCGTGGTCACCATGGAAGACAAGCCCAGCCAGATCGTCCGCAAGGGCGAAGGCACCTCGATGTGGTCGACCCTCGAATCGGTCCGCATCGGTGAGGCGACGGCCGCAGTTTCCTGCGGCAATACCGGCGCGCTGATGGCGCTGTCGATGCTGCGCCTGCGCAAGCTGCCGGGCGTGAATCGTCCCGCGATCGCCGTTCTTTGGCCCTCGCGCAATCCCGGCGGCTTCAACGTCATGCTGGATGTGGGCGCCGATATCCGGGCCGATGCCGAAGACCTTCTGCAATATGCGCTGATGGGCGCCTCCTATGCCCGCAACGGTCTGGATCTCAGCCGTCCGCGCATCGGGCTGATGAATGTCGGCACCGAAGAGCATAAGGGCCGCGCCGAACTCAAGCAGGCCAATGACCTGATCGCCGCGAATACCGAGCGTGGCGGCTATGACTATATCGGCTTTGTCGAGGGCAGCGACCTGCCCTCGGACCGGGTCGACGTCATCGTCACCGACGGTTTCACCGGCAATATCGCGATCAAGACCGGTGAAGGCACGGCCAAGCTGGTCGGCGATTTCCTCAAGCAGGCGTTCGAGAATTCGGTCATGTCGAAATTCGCGGCCCTTCTGGCGATGACCTCGCTGAAGCGGCTGCAGAAGCGCATCGACCCCCGCCGCGTCAATGGCGGTGTGTTTCTGGGCCTGAACGGCACCGTCATCAAGTCGCATGGCTCGGCCGATGCGACCGGGGTGTCCTCGGCCATCAAACTGGCATTTCAGCTGGCCCAATCGGGCTTTCAGGAACGACTCGCCGCGCGTCTGGCGCAATCCGTGGCGGCAGCAGACGGCGCGGGTGGACCGGGCGGAGACGGCACTCAGCCCGTTGCCCCGAACGGTCAGAAGGAAACGAAGGGAGCGACCTGATGCGTCGTGCGGTGGTCCGGGGAACCGGGCATTATCTTCCCGAGCGGGTCGTCGAGAATTCCTATTTCGAAGGCAAGCTCGACACGACCGATGAATGGATCCGGTCGCGCAGCGGGATCGAGCGTCGCCATTTCGCGGCCGAAGGTCAGAAGACCAGCGATCTGGGCATCGCAGCCTGCAATGCGGCGCTGGAAAAGGCCGGGATCGCGGCTGATCGCGTGGATGCGCTGATCGTCGCCACCTCGACGCCCGACCTGACCTTCCCTTCCGTTGCCACGATGATCCAGGCCGGTATCGGCATGACGCGCGGCTTTGCCTTTGACGTGCAGGCGGTCTGTGCGGGCTTTGTCTTCGCGATGTCCACCGCTGATGCGCTGATCCGCTCGGGTCAGGCCGACCGCGTGCTGGTCGTGGGGGCTGAGACCTTCAGCCGGATCATGGACTGGACCGACCGCTCGACCTGCGTGCTGTTTGGCGATGGTGCCGGGGCGGTGCTGCTTGAGGTCGAAGAGGGTGCGGGCGAGGTCAGTGACCGCGGCATTCTTGCGACCGATCTGAACAGCGATGGCAATTTCCGCGACCTGCTTTATGTCGATGGCGGCGTGGGCAGCACTGGCACCTCGGGGCATCTGCGGATGCAGGGGAACCTGGTTTTCCGTCACGCGGTCGAGAAGCTGGCCAATACCGCCCATCGCGCGCTGGACAAGGCCGGGATTGCGGCCGAGGCCGTCGACTGGCTGGTCCCGCATCAGGCCAATCTGCGCATCATCGAATCGACCGCGAAGCGCATGCACCTGCCGATGGAGAAGGTCGTGCTGACCGTCGCCGACCATGGCAATACCTCGGCCGCGTCGATCCCGCTGGCGCTCTCGGTCGCTGACCGGCGCGCGCAGTTCACGCCCGGTCAGGTGCTTGTGCTGGAAGCGATTGGCGGCGGTCTGGCCTGGGGTTCGGTCGTTCTGCGCTGGTGATCAGCGCAGCTGCGAATCCTTCGAGCCGCGCCGGTTGAACCCCGCCTGCGGACGCCAGGCGCTGTCGCGCTCGGACTGGCAATCGATGCACAGCTGCACGCCGGGAATCGCCTCGCGCCGCGCCGCAGGGATCGGCTCGTCGCATTCCACGCAGAACTCGGCACTTTCGACCGCTGCCATCGTGCCATTGCGCAGCCGCACACGCTGCAGCGCTTCCTGAGTCGAGATCTCGATCTGATCGTTTACCGCGTCGTCGCGCGCCCATCCGCCAGCCATGATTGCCTCTTCACCGGTTGACATATCAACATAGGAAGGGTGCGCGCCCTTTGCAAATCCTGCGGCCCGGGCCTATACCCATAGTCCTTCACGGGTCAGACCTTCCCGGTAAGGCGCGAAAATCTCTGGCAAAATATTGCCTTCCATGGAACGTAATCGTGGCTGGCTTGTTGACTCGGCAAATCAAAATTACCATCCTTATGTCCATTGGAGAGGTTCCGAGATGAGTGAAACAACACTGACCCGCATGGACCTGGCCGAAGCTGTGTTCCGCGAAGTAGGTCTTTCCCGCCACGAATCGGCACAACTTGTCGAAAGCGTGCTTGGCCATATCTCGGACGCGCTTGTCCGGGGCGAGCAGGTCAAGATTTCGTCCTTCGGCACGTTTTCGGTGCGCAGCAAGAATGAGCGGATCGGCCGCAACCCGAAAACCGGGGAAGAGGTCCCGATCACGCCCCGCCGCGTGCTGTCCTTCCGCCCGTCGCATCTGATGAAAGATCGTGTCGCTGCCGGTAACAAGCGATAGGGTTGATGCAAAAGTCGCCAGATGCTTTTCGGTCGATTGGTGAGGTGTCACGCCTTGTAGGCGTCGCACCTCATGTCCTTCGCTATTGGGAGGCGCAATTCAGCCAGCTTTCGCCGGTCAAGCGCGCCGATGGCCGACGCTATTACCGGCCCGACGATGTCCGCCTTGCAGCTGGCCTCTGTCAGGTGCTGCGCGAAGAGGGGCTGAGCATCCGGGGCGCCAAGCGCCTGATCGCCGCCGATCGCGGCGCCGGGCTGCGCGAGATTGGCGCAGCGCGTCTGGGTGAGGTTCTGGGCGGCGACGCCGATGCCCCGCGCCCTGCCCCCGCTCCGGCCGTCCGTCTGGCCGTTCCCGGTGCCGAAACCGCAGTCATCGAACCCGAGGTGGCAGCCCCTGCCCCCCGCGAACGCCCGGCTCCTGCCAAGCGCAGCCGACCGGCCGCGCCGCAGGCCGCTGATTCGCTTCCGCTTTTCCCCGAGCTCGGGTTGATTCCCCCCGGCGAATGGCTGGCGCGTCTGGTCGAAACCGCCTCTGCCCTGCGCGAACGGGCCCGTTCCGAACGGCCCCTGCCTGCCGGTGCGCGGGCCCTGCGCGATGGCTTGCGCGCGGCGAAGTGACGGCTTTGCAGGGCGGGAGTGCATTTGTCGCTTTCCTGCCTATTTTTCCGTCTTCTACCCCTTGTGCTGCCCGCGAGCTTCGATCTATATGGCCAGCGTCGGGCCGTGGCGCAGCCTGGTTAGCGCGTCCGTCTGGGGGGCGGAAGGCCGCGAGTTCGAATCTCGCCGGCCCGACCATTCCGAAAACGCCCATCCCCATCCGGGGGTGGGCGTTTCCTTTTGCTTGGGGAGGGATCTGCGATGAACGGCGTTCTGCCTGACGTAAGCCTGCGCGCGCTGATCGAGAGCGGCGCGATTTCCGCAAGCCACCCCATCCTGCCCGAACAGATTCAGCCCGCGAGCCTTGACCTGCGCCTTGGCACGACCGCATGGCGGCTGCGCGCCTCGTTCCTTTGCGGCAAGGGCCGCAAGGTCACCGACCGCCTGGCCGATTTCGAGATGCACCGCATGGACCTGACCGGTGGTGCCGTGCTGGAGAAAGGCTGCGTCTATCTGGTCCCCCTGATGGAGCGCCTGTCGCTGCCAGCGGGCCTTGATGCGGTCGCCAATGCCAAATCCTCGACCGGGCGGCTGGACCTGCTGACGCGGCTTGTCACCGATGACGGGACCGAATTCGACCGCCTGCCCGACGGCTATGACGGCCCGATCTATGCCGAGATCTGCCCGCGTTCCTTTTCCGTCCTCGTCCGTCCCGGCATGCGGCTGAACCAGCTGCGCCTGCGTCAGGGACAGGCGGTGCTGTCGGACGGCGATCTGCAGGCCCTGCACGCGGCCCAGCCGCTGGTTTCGGGCGAGGCCCTGATCGATGAGGGCCTGGGCTTCTCGGTCGATCTGCGCCCGGCCGAGGGCACGCTGGTCGGCTATCGCGCCCGGCCGCATTCCGGCGTCATCGATCTGGACCGCATCGGTGCCTATCGCGCGCGCGATTTCTGGGACCCGCTTCACGCCGATGACGGCCAGCTGATTCTGGACCCCGGCGCCTTCTATATTCTCGTCAGCCGCGAGGCCGTGGCGATCCCGCCCGATTACGCCGCCGAAATGGCCCCCTATCTGGCGATGGTGGGCGAATTCCGCGTCCATTACGCCGGTTTCTTCGACCCCGGTTTTGGCCATGGCAGCGGCAATGGCGCGCGCGGCGTGCTTGAGGTCCGCTGTCACGAGGCCCCCTTCGCGCTGGAGCATGGGCAGGTCGTCGGACGCCTGATCTATGAGCGTATGGCCGCCCGCCCCGACCGGCTCTATGGCACCGGCATCGCCTCGAACTATCAGGGCCAGGGGCTGAAGCTCGCCAAGCAATTCCGCGACTGACCGGCTTTGCAGCCACCGGTTGACGCGCAGATTCCCACTTCGCGTCCTGCCCCTCTCATGAGATCATCGCCCCACCGGGCGCGAGGGCTGCACGCCTGACGCGGGAGGGTCGCGGCCCCCCGGTTTCAGCCCTTGGGAGAGACCAGGATGGCGCGAAATCCGAACGGCAATCTGATCGGAACGGCGGGGGCTGACCTTTTATGGGGCAGCGCCCGGGTCGTCGGTGCCGAATATGACAATGGCATCGACACGCTTTATGGCCTTGGCGGCAATGACACGCTGTTCGGCGATATCTACAATGACGGCTCGGATTTCACCGAGGGCGATCAGCTTTACGGTGGCGACGGCAATGACGCGCTTTACGGCGATTGCGGCACCGATGAGCCCTTCTGGTGGCGCAGCGACAATGGCGGCTCGGACCAGCTTTACGGCGGCAATGGCAATGACAGCCTTTATGGCCAGTCGGGCGGCGACATTCTGGAGGGCGGAGACGGCAACGACCTTCTGGTCGGCGGATCGGGCGCGGACAATCTGCGCGGGGGCGCGGGCGACGATATCCTCTGGGTCGATCTGCAGAACGAAACCTGGCCCTTTGCCCTGCTGAACCGCGCCTGGGGCGGGACAGGCAATGACCGCCTTTATGGCGGCGTGGGTGCGGATGAGCTTTACGGAGAAGCGGGCCTAGATACCCTCGAAGGCCGGGGCGGCAATGACAAGCTTGAGGGTGGCGATGGGGCCGACGCGATCTTCGGCGGCGAGGGCAACGACCGTCTGAGCGGCGGCGGCTATTACGCGACGGCGGCGGATCTGGGCGACCGGCTTTACGGCGACGCGGGCAATGACACGCTGATGGGGGATGGCGGCAACGACCTCCTCAGCGGCGGCACCGGCGCGGATGAGCTCAGCGGAGGCGTCGGCAATGATGTCCTGATCGGCGGCGCGGGGGCCGATTCGCTTTACTGCGACGCGGGCAATGACAGCTATTACGTCGGCTGGGGCGACGTTCTGCTGTGGGACTATCGCGACAGCGGCATCGACACCGTCTACAGCGAGATCAACTGGACGCTGGGCGCCTATCAGGAAAACCTGACGCTGACGCAGAGCGCGGCGGTCCTTGGGCGCGGCAATACGCTGGCGAATGTGATCATCGGCAGCACGGGCGCGAACCAGTTGCTGGGGCTGGCCGGAAACGACCGGCTGAGCGGCGGCAGCGGCAATGACTCGCTGACCGGCGGGCTTGGCGCGGATGCGCTGACCGGAGGTTTCGGTGCGGATCGCTTCATCTTCACCGGGCTGGCCGATTCGCGTGCAGGCGGGCGCGACACGATCACCGACTTCACATTGGCTCAGGGCGACCGGGTGGACCTGTCCCTGATCGATGCAAACGCCTCGGCCGCCGGGAATCAGGCGTTTTCGTTTATCGGAGGGGCCGCATTCACCGGCATCGCGGGACAGCTCCATGTCGAGATCTCGGCCGGAGGGCGGCTGATCAGCGGCGATGTGAACGGCGACCGCGTGGCGGATTTCGCCATCTTCATCGACGATCCGGTGGCGCTGAACGCCAGCAGCTTCATTCTGTAGGCGGCAGCGCGCTAGCGCATGAAGCGGCGTAGAATGCCCAAGCTCTGGCGCAGGCGCTTGGCGTTCTGCTGCGCCTGCCGACGCTCTTGCGGGGTCTTCTGCGCCGAGTTCGCGCCGGTCGCGGTGTCGATCGATGTGTTGATGCCGCGATTGATCAGCCGGTTCGCGATCATTCGGGTCAACTGGTTCAGAAACTGCTGCATGACTATTCGTCCTCGAACAGATCGTCGGCGGGCAGATCGCTGCCCTCGTCTTCCTCGGGGTCGCGTGCAGGGAACAGGCCCTCGGGCGCACCCTCGCCCGGAGGCCGCGATTCCAGCAGTCCCGCCGCCCGAAGTTCGGAAAGCCCTGGCAAATCGCGGGCGCTTTCCAATCCGAAATGATCCAGAAAGCTTTCGGTCACGACGAAGGTGACCGGACGGCCCGGCGTCATCCGCCGCCGTCCGACGCGAACCCATTCCATCTCGATCAGCTGATCCAGCGTCCCGCGATTGACCGCAACGCCCCTGATCTCTTCGATCTCGGCGCGGGTGACGGGCTGGTGATAGGCGATGATCGCCAAGGTCTCGGTCGCCGCGCGCGACAGGCGGCGGGTCTCGATGGCGTCATCCTGGAGAAGGAAGCCCAGATCGCCCGCCGTGCGAAAGGCCCAGGCGTCGCCCACCCGGCAAAGCTCGACCCCGCGCCCGGCATAGCGCACGCGCAGGCCCTGCAGCGCCTCGGCGGGATCGCAACCCACCGGCAGGCGCGCCGCGACCTCGCGCAGCGACAGCGGACGTGCCGAGGCGAAGAGCACCGCCTCAACCATGCGCTCCTGCTCGTGCAGGGGCGGCGGGGGGAAGCGTTGCAGGTCGAGATCCGCAGCCGCCTCAGGCTGTTCCTCGGGCGCGTCGGTGGTTTGGGCGTCGTTGGTCAAATTCTCTCCAGTCACTCGGGTCGCCTGCGAATGGTGATCGGGGCGAAGGATCCGTCCTGGCGGATGTCGATGGCCCCCTGCCGCGCCAGCTCGAGCGTCGCGGCAAAGGTCGCCGCCGTGGCCGAGCGGCGGCGCTTCGGATCGCCCTCCCACCCCTCGGGCAGGAATGAGGCGAGGCTGGCCCAATCGCCCGCAAAGCCGATCAAGGCGCGCAGGCGGTCCAGCGCCTGCTCCATGGTGAAGACGTTCTTGCGGTCAAAGGCATAGGGCCGGAATTCATCGCGGGTGCGCAGCCGGGCATAGGCCCGCATCAGGTCGATAAGCCCCGCCTGCCATTCCACGCGCCGGTTGCGGGTGATCTTTTCGGGCGCGCCGCGCACGAAACGGTCCTGGCCCAGCCGGTGGCGCGTCATCAGCCGCGCGGCGGATTCGCGCATGGCCGACAGGCGCTCAAGCTGGAAGGCCAGATAGGCGGCCATATCCTCGGCCGAGGGGCCTTCAGCCTCGGGGTCGGGCGGCAGCAGCAGGCGCGATTTCAGAAAGGCCAGCCAGGCCGCCATCACCAGATAATCGGCCGCCAGTTCGATCCGCAGCGCGCGGGCCTGTTCAACAAAGGCCAGATATTGATCGGCCAGTTCCAGAACCGAGATCTGCATCAGATCGACCTTCTGCGTCCGCGACAGCGTCAGCAGCAGGTCCAGCGGCCCCTCGAAACCCGAGACATCGACGACCAGCACCTCTTCTGCCTGACGTTCAGAGACGGTCTGCGCGGGCTCAAGTCCCGGCAGATGGGGCGTCCCCTGCGCCTCGGGCGCATCGGGAACGGGCGTAAGATAGGGCACCCTGGTCATGGAATATCCGCGAGTCGCCGCAGCTGCGGCCATCGCCACAGAATCGGGCCTGAGCCGGGTTAAGTCAACCGCACCCGCTTACGCGAGACCGCCAAGGCCGCGCAACTCGGCCCGCAGATCCTCGCTCGAGGCCAGTTCCACCGCCTTGCGGCGCAGGGCCAGCGCAAGGTCGCCGCGCGCGATGGACTTCGCGGGCATGGTCCCGCAGGAGGCGACGATCTGCTCCATCTGCGGCAGGGTTTCGTTGCAGCTGAGGACAAGATCGCAGCCCGCCGCAATCGCGCCAGCGGCACGCTCGGCCGAGGTGCCTTTCAGGGCCTGCATGCCGATGTCATCGGTCATCAGCAGGCCGTCATAGCCGATCCGGTCGCGGATCATCGCCACAACCTGCGGCGACAGGGTGGCGGGACGCTGATCGTCAATCGCGGTGAAGGTGATATGCCCGGTCATCGCCAGCGGCAGATCAGCCAGCGCGCGGAACGGAGCGAAATCGGTGCGGTCCAACTCGTCAAGCGAGGCATCGACAACCGGCGTGTCGTGATGGCTGTCAACGCGCGCACGGCCATGGCCCGGCATATGCTTGACGATGGGCAGGACACCCGCCGCCAGCGTCGCCTGCGCCGCGATCCGGCCCATGCGGGTCACGGTGTCGGCGTCGCGCCCAAGGCAGCGGTTTTGCAGGAACGGGTGTGTGTCGTCGCGCGCGATGTCCAGAACCGGGGTGCAATTCGCGTCGATCCCCATGGCCGCCAGTTCCTGCGCCAGCAGGTGGTGATGCAGCCAGACGGCACGCTCGCCCCGGTCGGATTGCTCCAGCGGCGAGGGCCAGTCGGTCCAATGCGGGCTGCGCATGCGCTGCACCCGCCCGCCTTCCTGATCGATCAGCACCGGCACGTCGCGGCCCACCGTCTCGCGCAACTCCGAAGTCAGCCGGCGCAGGCGGTCCGGCGTGTCGATGTTGCGTCCGAAAAGGATGAAGCCCCAGGGGTTGGCCGAGCGAAAGAACTCCCGCTCGGCACGGTCCAGATCGGGCCCGGCGATGCCGCCGAGGATGCAGGCCGCAATCGCCATCTTACTTCGAGGCAGGGGCCGGAATGCAGTCCGTGCCGCCCGAGATCAGCGCCGCGCAGAAGCGACGGGCCTCATCGCGGTTGTCGAAACCGCCAACCCGCAGACGCCAGAACATGCGGCCGTTGCTTTTCGCCTCTTGCACGATCATCGACTTGCCCGAGAAGAGCGCGCCATATTTGCCCGAGACCCGACCCCATTCGCCGCGCGCCAGAGCGTCGCTGTCGAAGGCGCCGATCTGGACCTGCGCGCTGCCACCACCGGCCGAGGCAGGTGCGGCTTCAGGCGCAGGCGTCGCGGCAGCCGGGCGTGCGGCAGGGGCCTCAGCGGCAGCAGCCGGGGCGGCATCGGTCGCGACGACCGAAGCGGCGGCCACACGGCGCGGACGCGGGGCCGGGCGGGCGGAATTGGCAACCGCAGGCGTCGGCACGGCGGCTTCCGCCAGCGCGCTGCTGATCGCGGCATCCTGAGTGGTCTGGCCATCCAGATCGGTCACGGCCTCATTGACCGGTGCCTCGCCCGCAGGTGCGGCGGTGTCGGTCGGGGCCGGAGTGTCGGCCACCGCGCCATCGGGCAGCGGGATCACGCGGGCGGTTTCCGGCAGCAGCGGCAGGTCGCTGGCATTCGTCGGGTCCTGCGCGGTCGCGCCGAACTCACCCATGGCGACATCTGACTCGCCCAGACCCGTGGCCGAGGGGGCCAGCGCCACGCGGTCGACGGCGGCAACATCATTGCCCCCCGCCACGGCGTTGACCGAAAGGCCGGTGTGGTTGGTCAGCTCTCCGCCGGGGTTTTCGGGCGCGGTCCGGGCCTCGCCCTGAATCGCGCGGATCACCGGCACGCCCGAGACATCGCGCACGACAAGCTTGAAGCCCCAGACCGCCAGAATCACAATCAGCCCGACCGAGACCAGCGCGCCCAGATAATGGGTCAGGCGCGAGACGCGCCCCAAAAGGCTGTTGGATTGGTCCAGCGTGCCGGGCATCGCCTCGGTTGCGAAGCGGGCATCGTCCCACTGCTCCTCGTGCCAGCTGTCGCCCTGCTGCCCCTGAACCTGCTGGTCATAGGGAAACTCCTGCGACAACCGCGGGGGCTGCTTACCTTCGAATCCGCCCGAGCGGAAATCAACAACTGCCATTCGTGCCTGCCTGCCGGTTGATCCGACGTTAACCGTTTATCTGCTCGATCCCCGGCAGGGCACTGTTTGGTCAGCGCATCTCTTTAGCCGGAGTCACGCCCAAGATACCAAGACCGGCCGAAATGACAACGCCAACGGACCGGACAAGCGCAATTTTCGCAGCGGTCGAATCAGTGTCGCCCTCCTGCAGGAAACGCAGGCTGAGTTCATCATTTCCGCGGTTCCACAGCGAATGCAGGTCAGATGCGATGTCATAAAGGAAGAATGCGATGCGATGCGGCTCATTCGCCCGCGCCGCGATTTCCACGATGCGTGGCCATTCTGCAACTTTCCGGGCCAAGTCAAGTTCGGCCGGATGGTTCAGACGGGACAAATCCGCGCGAGCGAGTGCGGCGTCCGTGACATCGACGCCCATGTCGCGCGCCTTGCCCAGAACCGAGTTCACCCGGGCGCTGGCATATTGCACGTACCAGACGGGGTTGTCCTTCGACTGTTCCAGCACCTTGTCGAAGTCGAAGTCGAGTGCGGCATCGTTCTTGCGGGTCAGCATGTGGAAGCGGGTCACATCCGCCCCCGCCTGCTCGACCACATCACGCAGGGTGACGAAGGTCCCTGCCCGCTTCGACATCTTGAAGGGCTCGCCGTTCTTGAAAAGCTTGACCAGCTGGATCAGCTTGACGTCGAGCGCCACACGCCCGTTCGAGAGCGCCTTCACCGCCGCCGTCATCCGCTTGACATAGCCGCCATGGTCGGCGCCGAAGACGTCGATCAGCTCATCAAAGCCACGGTCGATCTTGTCCCAGTGATAGGCGATGTCGGGGGCGAAATAGGTCCAGCTTCCGTCCGATTTCATCACCGGACGGTCCACATCATCCCCATGCGCGGTCGAGCGGAACAGGGTCTGTTCGCGCGGCTCCCAATCCTCGGGCGTCTTGCCCTTCGGCGGTTCCAGCACGCCTTCATAGATCAGCCCCGCCTGACGCAGCCGGTCAATGGCGGCCTCGATGCGGCCGGTGCCGTAAAGCGCCTTCTCGCTGGAAAAGACATCCATGCGCACGTTCAAGAGCGCCAGATCCTCGCGGATCATGTCCATCATGGCGGCGGTGGCGAATTCGCGGATCTCGTCGAGCCAGTCGGCCTCGGGCTTGTCGAGCAGGCTGCCGCCATATTTGGCCTTCAGCGCCTCACCCACCGGGATCAGATAGTCGCCGGGATAGAGGCCTTCGCGGATCTCGGGCTCAAGTCCGTTCGCCTCGCGGTAGCGTTCATAGGCCGAGCGTGCCAGCACATCGACCTGCGCGCCGCCGTCATTGATATAGTATTCGCGCGTGACGTCATGGCCCGCAAAATCCAGAAGCGCTGCAAGCGCGTCGCCGAAGACCGCGCCCCGGGTATGGCCCACATGCATCGGGCCTGTGGGGTTCGCGCTGACGAATTCGACGTTGATCTTGCGCCCGGCCCCCAGAGTCGAGCGGCCGTAATCCGCGCCCTTGGTCAGGGCCGCGCGCAACACGCCCTGCCATTCGGCAGGCGCGAGACGCAGGTTCAGAAAGCCCGGTCCCGCCACCTCGGCCGAGGTGATGCGCGGGTCCTGCGCAAGCCGTGCGGCCAGAAGATCCGCGATCTCACGCGGTTTTTTCGCAGCGGGCTTGGCCAGCACCATCGCCGCATTGGTCGCCATGTCGCCATGTGCCGGATCGCGCGGAGGCTCGACGGTGACCGCTGCGGTGTCGAGACCGGCGGGCAGTTCGCCCGCTTGCTGCATCTGCGCCAGCGCATCCAGAACGAGCGCGCGGATATCCGAAAAAAGGTTCATGATGTCCATCCAAGTGATGGTTGCGGGATAACGTCCCTTGCATATGACAGTCAACTGCGGCCCGGAAAGCGCGTCAGACGGTGGTGCTGTGCCAGGCTGGAGCGTCGGCTTTTGGGTATTTGGGCAACGAAGAAGATGGATATCCTGCTTTGGCGTCCTTGCAGAGCGGGTGTGACTTCCCATATGCAGCATCAGGCGGTCCGGCGGATTGGCGGCTTCAGATTGACGTCGCTGACAAATTCGGCTAGTCCGCGCACAGCCTGCATCCGGCAGGTCACCCGAGGGGCGTGCGGAGATACGTCCCGAACTGCTGCAAAATCGAACCACGCGGCATTCACGGACGCAATCTTGCGCTAAATACGAAAGCCCTTGATGACAAAATTTACTGATCTGAAGCTCGACCCCAAGGTTTTGAAAGCCGTCTCGGAGGCGGGGTATGAAAACCCGACGCCGATCCAGGCCGGGGCGATTCCCCCTGCGCTTGAGGGCCGCGACGTGCTGGGCATCGCCCAGACCGGCACCGGCAAGACGGCGAGCTTCACCCTGCCGATGATCACGCTTCTGGGTCGTGGCCGTGCCCGTGCGCGCATGCCACGCAGCCTGGTGCTGTGCCCGACGCGGGAACTGGCGGCTCAGGTCGCCGAGAACTTCGACACCTATGCCAAGCATACCCGGTTGACCAAGGCGCTGCTGATTGGCGGCGTCTCGTTTGGTGAGCAGGACAAGCTGATCGACCGTGGCGTCGACGTGCTGATCGCGACACCCGGCCGTCTGCTCGATCATTTCGAGCGCGGCAAGCTGCTGCTGACCGGCGTGCAGATCATGGTCGTCGACGAGGCGGACCGGATGCTCGACATGGGCTTCATCCCCGATATCGAGCGGATCTTCCAGCTGACGCCTTTTACCCGTCAGACGCTGTTCTTCTCGGCCACCATGGCGCCTGAGATCGAGCGGATCACCGACACCTTCCTGCACTCGCCCGAGCGCATCGAAGTGGCGCGTCAGGCGACGACCTCGGAAACCATCACGCAGCGGCTGGTCGAGATCACGCCGACGCGCCGCGACCAGTCGGCCAAGCAGAAGCGTGAGCTGCTGCGCGCCCTGATCCGCGCCGAAGGCGATGAACTGAAGAACGCGATCATCTTCTGCAACCGCAAGACGGATGTGGATATCGTCGCCAAGTCGCTGAAAGCGCATGGGTTTGATGCAGCCCCGATCCATGGCGATCTGGATCAGCGCCACCGCATGGCGACGCTGGACGATTTCCGTGACGGCAAGCTGCGGGTTCTGGTGGCCTCGGACGTCGCGGCTCGCGGGCTGGACATTCCGGCCGTGAGCCATGTGATCAACTTCGACCTGCCCAGCCATGCCGAGGATTACGTCCACCGCATCGGCCGCACCGGTCGGGCTGGCCGCAAGGGGACCGCGATTTCGATCTCGACCCCCGCTGATGAGAAATACCTGACGGCGATCGAGACGCTGGTGAACCAGACGCTACCGCGTGCTGAACTGCCCGAGGGCTTCCAGCTTTCGGCAGCCGCGCAAGAGGCTCCGCGTCCTCCGCGTGAGCGTGAGAATGGCCGGGGTCGCAACCGCTCCTCGCGCCATGGCCGCAAGGATGAGGTTGCCGCGCCGCGTGAAGACCGCACGACCGAGGGCCGCGCCCATGATCGTCGCGAGGAGCGCCAGGAGCCGCGTCGCGAAGACCGCAGGGAAGAGCGTCGTGATGAGCGTCGCGAGAACAACCGCGAGGAGCGTCGCCACGACACGCCGCATGAACATCGCGAGCACAATCGCCGTCAGGATCGTCAGGGCGACCGCGCCCCGGTCCTTGGTATGGGCGAGCATATGCCGGACTTCATGACGCGCAGCTTCCGCCCCTCGATCATCGAGACTCCGGCCTCGGAGGCCGAAGCCCGTGGTGCGTCGAGCGATGAGGCACGGCCGGAGCAGGCGCGCAACGAACAGCCGCGCGGCCAGTCGCGTCGCGAAAGATCGCGCCAGCAGAAGCTGAACCCCGAGGTGACCCGGATCGAGATCTCGACGCCGGACACCGCGCCTGCGGCCGAGATCGCCGTCGAGTCCCCTGCCCCTGTGGTGGCCGAGGTCGAAGCGGCCGTGCCGGTCGAAGCGCCTGCGGAAATCGTCGCCGCACCCGAGGCCCCCAAGCCCCGGCGCAGCCGCGCGAAAGCCAAGCCCGCTGCCGAGGCCGTGCCCGAGGGTGAGGCGACTGAAGCACCGAAGCCGCGCCGCGCGTCCCGCGCCAAAACCAGCGACACCGCTGAGGTTGCGGCTGCTGACGAGGCCGCGCCTCAGGCCGAAAAGCCCAAGCGCACGCGCAGCCGCGCCAAGCCTGCCGCAGAAGCCGAGGCCGCTGACGCCCCGGCCAAGCCGGTCCGCCGGACGCGCAAGAAGGCTGCGGATGCAGCCGCTCCCGAGGCGAGCCCGCAGGACCCGTCCGAGCCTTCTGCCGAAGCGCCGAAGGCCGAGGCCTAAGCCCGCGACATGACGGCGCGCGCAAAGGCCCCCGGCGTCCAGCGACTCCGGCCCGGTCTGGGCGCGCTGTCGCTGAGCCTTGTGCTGGGCGCTCTTGCGGCGCTCGGGCAAGCGCCTTGGGATCTGTGGTATCTGACGATCCCGGCTCTGGCCGTGCTGATCTGGCGCATGTCGGGCAGCGGTTCGGCCCGAGCCACGGCCTGGCACGCTTTCATGGCTGGCCTTGGCTATTTCGCCGTCGCCATGTCCTGGATCACCGAGCCGTTTCTGGTCGAACCGGAAGTCTATGGCTGGATGGCCCCCTTTGCGCTGGCCCTGATGGCGGCGGGCGGGGCGCTGTTCTGGACCCTGCCGGGCTGGATCGCCGGTCGCTTCGGTCGCTCACTCGCGACGCGTGCCGTGCTTTTCGCGACGGCGCTGGTGCTGTCGGACTGGCTGCGTGGCTGGATCTTCACCGGCCTGCCCTGGGCTCTGACGGGACATATCTGGATCAACACGCCCGCCGGTCAACTCGCCGCAGTGGCGGGCAGCATTGGGCTGTCCGCCCTGACGATGATCACAGCCTGCCTGCCGGTTTGGCTACGGCGCGCGGGCCCGACTACGCCTCGCGCCTTCCTCCCCGGCATTCTGCTCTCCGCCCTCCTGATCGCCACCGCCTGGAGCTTCGGCCTTGCGCGATTGGCGGCACCCGCCCCGCCTGACACCGATGTTCACCTGCGCCTCGTGCAACCCAATGCCACGCAGGCGCTGAAATGGGACCCATATTGGTCCGAGGTCTTTTTCCAGCGCCTGATCGATCTGTCTGCCGCGCGCGATGAGGGGCAAGCTGCACCGGACGCAGTCATCTGGCCCGAGACTGCCGTCAATTTCTTGCTGGATCAATCCGGCGATGCTCCTCAACAAATCGCCGAAGTCGCCGGAGCGCCCGTGATCCTTGGCATTCAACGCGCGCAAGATGAGCGCTATTTCAACAGCCTGACCGAGTTCTCCTCGAACGGGATCGGGCCGGTCTATGACAAGTTCCACCTCGTGCCCTTCGGGGAATACACGCCCCTTGGCGATGTCGCCGCGCGCTTCGGCATTCGTGCCTTCGCCGCCCGCTATGGCGCGGGCTATTCGGCGGGTGACGGTCCCAAGACCATGTCGCTGGCGAACCTTCCACTGGTGCAGCCGCTGATCTGCTATGAGGCGGTCTTCTCGCGCCACCTCATCACCGGTGCGGATCGACCCGACTGGCTTTTGCAGGTGACGAATGACGCCTGGTTCGGCGCGCTTTCGGGGCCCTGGCAGCATCTGGCACAGGCACGGCTGCGGGCGATCGAATCCGGCCTGCCGATGATGCGGGCGGCGAATACCGGCGTCTCGGCCGTCATCGGTCCGCGCGGAGAACTGCGGGCAACGCTCGGCCTTGGGCTGGAGGGCCGCATCGATGCCAGCCTCCCCGGTCACCTGCCGCCCACGCTCTGGTCGCGCTTTGGTGACTGGCCGATCCTGGCCCTGATGCTGGCGCTTGCGCTTTGGGCTGCGGCCCGGCGCCCCAAGCTTCACGGTTGACTGCACTCCCTGCGTGCCCTATCGCAGGCCGATGATCTGCCACAACGGCTTCCTGGCGTGGCAGGGTTTTCTATGTAACGGAGCACTTTCAATGGCCAGACAGAACTATGTGTTCACTTCGGAATCGGTTTCCGAAGGGCATCCGGATAAGCTTTGCGATCAGATCTCTGACGCGGTACTTGACGTACTTCTGGCCGAGGACCCCGCCGCGCGGGTGGCCTGCGAGACCTTCGCTACCACTGGCCTCGTTGTCATCGGCGGCGAAATCGGCCTGACCGATCAGGCGCGTCTGGCCGACTATATGGGCAAGATCAGCGAGATCGCCCGCGACACCATCCGCGACATCGGGTACGAGCAGGAGAAGTTCCACTGGAACACCTGCCACGTGCAGAACTTCCTGCACGAACAATCCGCCCATATCAGCCAAGGCGTTGATCGGGATGGCGCGGGCGATCAGGGTATCATGTTCGGCTATGCCGTGGATGAGACGCCCGAGTTGATGCCAGCTCCGATCCAGTACTCGCACGCGATCCTGCGCCGCCTCGCCGAGGCCCGCAAGTCCGGCGCCGAGCCCAGCCTTGGCCCGGATGCAAAGTCGCAGCTGAGCCTGCGCTATGAAAACGGCCGCCCGGTCGAGGTCACAAGCCTCGTGCTGTCGCATCAGCACAAGGACGAAAGCCAGACCTCGGATGACATCCGCGCCATCGTCGAGCCCTATATCCGCGAAGTGCTGCCCGCCGAATGGCTGACCGAGCGCACGGAATGGTGGGTCAACCCGACCGGCACTTTCGTCATCGGCGGTCCTGATGGCGACGCGGGCCTGACCGGCCGCAAGATCATCGTCGACACCTATGGCGGCGCGGCCCCGCATGGCGGCGGTGCATTCTCGGGCAAGGACCCGACCAAGGTCGACCGTTCTGCCGCCTATGCCGCGCGCTATCTGGCGAAAAACGTCGTGGCGGCTGGACTCGCTACGCGCTGCGTGATCCAGCTCAGCTATGCGATCGGCGTTGCGAAACCGCTGTCGATCTATGCCGACACCTTCGGCACCGGCACGGTCCCCGAGGCGCAGATCGAAAAGGCGCTTGGCACGGTCATGGACCTGACCCCGCGCGGCATTCGCGAAAAGCTTGATCTCTGCAAGCCGATCTATCGCCGCACGGCCGCCTATGGCCATTTCGGCCGCGCGCCTGAAGCTGACGGTGGTTTCTCGTGGGAGCGGACCGATCTGGTCGACGCACTGAAAGCAGCGGTCTGAAAATCACGCTCAGCACCGGGGGCTATGCGCCCCCGGACCCCGCAGGATATTTGGACATGAAAGAAACACGCATCCGTCTTCTTTCATGCTGAAAATATCCTGGGGGAGCGCGTCAGCGCGGGGGCAAAGCCCCCACTCTTCTTACTCGGACTAGTCCTTGAAGCTGCGGCTGTCCTTGATCTGGTCCCAGGCCCAGACGACCTCTTGCAGCCGGTCCTCGTCCGAGCGATCTCCACCGTTCATGTCGGGGTGAAGATCCTTCACCAAGGATTTGTATTGCTTTCGGATTTCGGTTCGCGTCCAAGTTTCCCGCGCCTCGAGGATCTCAAGCGCCTTGCGTTCCGTCGGCGGAAGCTTGCGGGTGGATTTCAGCCGCACCTCAGGGTTGGTGCCATTGGCTCCGAGGATGTCCAGCGGATCGTCCACACCATGGCGTGCCCATTTCTGTTCCTGCGTCGAGCGACCGAAGGGTTTCGTCGGACGCTCCCAGACCGTGGCATTGTCCAGAAACTGCTGGAACTCGGCCTCGGACTGGCCCTGGAAATAGTTCCAGTTCAGGTTGTATTCGCGGACGTGATCCTTGCAGAACCAATAATAATCATCCAGCGCCCGAGGGGATTTCGGCGCACGATACTGGCCGGGAAGGTCGCAGCCTTCCTTGTCGCATCTGCGGGTCGAGGTCTCGAACGCACCGGACATACCGCGCCGTCCTTTGGCGCGGCGCTTCTTGTCAGAAGCCGCGGAAATGTCAAAACCGAACGGGTCACTACTGCTCATCTGCCTGCCTTGTCCTGAACGGGACCGGCAGTTTAAGCTATTCAACAGGACATGAAAGAGGGAATTCGGATGATTGCGGATGAGATGCGCGTGAAGCTGGCCGAGCTGTCACCGTCGCGGCTGGAGATTCTGGACGAAAGCGAAAGCCATCGCGGCCATGGCGGCTGGCGCGAGGGGGGCGAGACCCATTTCCGCATCCGCATGGCCAGCCCCGATTTCGCCGGGTTGAACCATGTGGCCCGTCACCGACTGGTCCATCGCACACTGGGCGACATCGTGCTGCGCATCCATGCTCTGGCGCTGGAACTGGCGGAAATCTAGCCCGTTAGCGCGCTCAGTCTTGCCCGGAGGGCGGTCAGGGCCTAGAACCCGCGCAAACCAGTTTGCGTACAAGGATTATCAACGATGACCGCGCCCAAGGATTTCAATGACCGCATGCTCTCGCTTGGGCTGGCCCGTGTCAGCGAGGCGGCTGCGCATGCCTCGGCCCGTCTGATCGGTCGTGGCGACGAAAAAGCTGCCGATCAGGCCGCCGTCAACGCCATGCGCGATCAGCTGAACATGCTCGACATCAAGGGCGTGGTGGTCATCGGCGAGGGTGAGCGCGACGAGGCTCCGATGCTGTTCATCGGCGAAGAGGTTGGCACCGGCGAAGGCCCCGAGGTCGACATCGCGCTGGACCCGCTGGAAGGCACGACGCTGACCGCCAAGGACATGCCGAACGCGCTGACCGTGATCGCCATGGCCCCCAAGGGCACGCTGCTGCACGCGCCCGACGTCTATATGGAGAAGCTCGCCATCGGCCCGGGCTATGCCAAGGACATCGTCAGCCTCGACATGTCGCCGGCCGAGCGTGTGCGCGCACTGGCGAAGGCCCGTGGCGTCAAGGACAGCGACATCACCGTCTGCATCCTCGAGCGTCCGCGCCATGAGGACCTGATCGCCGAGGTCCGCTCGACCGGCGCGGCGATCCGCCTGATCACCGATGGCGACGTCGCGGGCGTGATCCACTGCGCCGAGGCCGAACTGACCGGCATCGACATGTACATGGGCTCGGGTGGCGCGCCCGAGGGCGTTCTGGCCGCTTCGGCGCTGAAATGCATGGGCGGTCAGATGTGGGGCAAGCTGCTGTTTCGCAACGATGATGAGCGGGGCCGCGCCGCCAAGGCCGGGATCACCGACCTGAACCGCATCTATTCGCGCGATGAGCTGGTCACCGCCGATGTGATCTTTGCCGCGACCGGGGTCACCAATGGCTCGATCGTGGCGGGCGTCAAGCGCGAGCCGCACTACCTGCAAACCGAAACGATCCTCATGCGCTCGAAGACCGGGTCGGTCCGCCGCATGATCTATCGCAACCCGATCCGCTGATCCTTCTGCGGACTTGAACATGAAGCGGTCATGGCCCAGAAGCAGGCCATGACCGCTTTTCTTGATGTCTCCGCCTCGCTGTCGGGCCGCCGCTGGATCGGCCCCGACCCCGCCATCGAACGCGCGGCCGAGGCCGTGGCGCAGGAAAGCCGCCTGCCCTTGGCCGTGGCCCGGATCCTGGCCACGCGCGGGGTCGCGCCTGCCGATGCGCAGACCTTTCTGGACCCGCGCCTGCGCGACCTGCTGCCCGATCCCTTGACGCTGCGCGATATGGCCATTGCCGCCGGGCGCATCGCCCTTGCGGCCACCGCGCGGCAGCGCATCGCGATCTTTGCCGATTACGACGTGGACGGCGGTGCCTCGGCCGCGCTGCTGCTGGACTGGTTCCGCCAGCAGGGGCATGACGCGACCCTTTATATCCCCGACCGCATCGACGAGGGCTATGGCCCGAACGCCCCGGCCATCGCGGCTTTGGCCGCCAATCACGACCTGATCATCTGTGTCGACTGCGGCACGCTGAGCCATGAGGCGCTGGCCGCCGCTGGCCCAACCGATGTCGTCGTGCTGGACCACCACCAGGGGGGTGAGACGCTGCCCCCTGCTCTGGCCGTGGTGAACCCCAATCGCGCGGATGAGGACGGCAGTCTGGGCCATCTCTGCGCCGCTGGCGTGGTCTTCCTGACGCTGGTCCATGCCAACCGCCTGCTGCGCGCCGAGGGGCGTCCCCAGCCCGACCTGATCGGGCTGCTGGATCTGGTGGCGCTGGCCACGGTGGCCGATGTGGCACCGCTGGTGGGCGTGAACCGCGCCTTCGTGCGGCAGGGGCTGGTCGTCATGGCGCGGCGCGACCGGCCGGGTCTGGCAGCGCTTTCGGATGTGGCGCGGCTCGACAGCGCGCCCACGGCCTTCCACCTTGGCTTCCTGCTTGGGCCGCGCATCAATGCGGGTGGTCGCGTGGGGCGGGCCGATCTGGGGGCGCTGTGTCTTTCCACCCGCGACCCGCATCAAGCGGCGCGGCTGGCGACCGAACTGGATGAGCTGAACCGCGACCGCCGCGCCATCGAGGCCGCCGTGCGGGAAGAGGCACTGGCGCAGGTCGATGCGCGCGGGCCCTCCGATTCTCTTGCCTGGGCGGCAGGCGACGGCTGGCACCCGGGCGTCGTCGGCATCGTCGCCGCCCGCGTCAAAGAGGCCAAGGACCTGCCCTCGGTCGTCATCGGGGTCGAGCGTGGCATCGGCAAGGGTTCGGCCCGCTCGGTCGCGGGCGTCGATCTGGGCCGCGCCATCCAGCGGCTGGCGGCCGAAGGGCTGCTGCTGAAGGGCGGCGGTCACGCGATGGCCGCAGGCCTGACAGTCGAAGAACAGGCGATTCCCGCCGCCATGGCGCGCCTTTCAGAGCTGCTGTCGCGCGAGATGGCCACCCGCTCGGGCGCGGGAGAGCTGCGCATCTCGGGCCTTCTGGACCCGGCGGGCGCGGATGTCGAGTTGCTGCATCTGCTGGAGCGCGCCGGTCCCTTCGGACAGGCCGCCCCTGCCCCACGCTTTGCCTTTGCCGAGCAGCTGATCGACAGCGCCTCGACCATGGGCGACAGCCACCTGCGCCTGCGCTTCCGCAGCCCCGGCAGCCCGCCGCTTGAGGCCGTGGCCTGGGGCGCGATGTCCGGCCCGCTGGGGCCTGCGCTGCTGGCCGCCAAGGGGCGGCGCTTCCATCTGGCGGGCAAGCTGGAACTGTCGCAATGGGGCGGGCGCGAGCGGGTCCGCCTGCGCCTTGATGACGCCGCACCGGCCTGAATCGCCGGGAAATTTTGACCTTTCGGAAATAAATGCGGAAAGGTCGATTTTTACCCTTGCGCCCCTCAGGGACCTGGCCTAAACACCGCTCCACACCGCAGGGCACTGCCCGACGGAAGAAGAAAGTGGCCCGTTCGTCTATCGGTTAGGACGTCAGGTTTTCAACCTGAAAAGAGGGGTTCGACTCCCCTACGGGCTGCCACTCCACCTGAAAATCACCTCAGATCAACACCTTGAGCGCAGTATTGCATGCGATCACACATGTCTGCGACGCAGGTCAAATCCCCGCTGAAACGCAACAATCCGCCAGTGATCCACCGGCGGATTGCGTGTCTTTCGTGCCTTGTGCGGCGACTACATGATCAGGACCTGCGTGCCGACGCCGGCAAGGCCGAACAGTTCGGTGATATGCTCATTGTAAAGCCCATAGCAGCCGTCCGAGGACTTGCGCCCGATCTTGCGCGTGTCATGCGTGCCGTGGATCAGATAGGCGGGCCAGGTCAGGTAAAGCGCATAGGGGCCCAGCGGGTTCTCGGGCGCACCGCCTTTGACCTGCACGGGCAGCGAGGGGTTGCGCTCGCGCATGCTGGGCGTGGGGGTCCAGGTGGGGGATTGCGCCTTGCGGACGATCTCGGTCCGGCCGCGACGGGTCAGTTCCTCGGTGATGGGGATCGAGCTTGGGAACAGGCGATAGGTCGCCTCATCCTCGGACCAGTAATGCAGCGCGCGCGAGGTGACATCGACCAGAATCGCCCCATGCTGAAGGCTGGGGAAATAGGGCCGCCAGTCCTGCCCCCGGAAGCTCGAGATGTTGCGGCGGCTGTCGGCATTCGGGTCCAGCTGATAGGTCCCCAGATCCGGCGCGGCACCGCCCTGCGACTGGCCAAGGATCTGCTGCCCGGTCGTCGGGTCGATCGCCTGCCCCCATGCCGGTGCGGTCACGCCCAGCGTTCCAAAGGCCAATGCGCTGCCCAGAAAGCCGCGCCTGCCCAACCGATGCATCTGTCCTGTCTTGTCCATCTCGACTGCCCTTTTTCCTTTGTTCCGGGCCGCCACCATGCCGAAAGCCCCGGACGGGGCGACCATCTGGGGCGGGTGTGCAAAGCGGAGCTTAAGGCAGGCTTAAACCTCCCGGACCAAGACGTCCGGGATGCGATCACGAGGTCGCGACCGCCTCATTCTCAGAGATGCGGCGCATCAGGAACAGCGCCAGCCCCGAACAGATCAGCGTCGCCGCCACCAGCGGACGCAGCGAGCCGTCGAACATCAGCCCGACCGGCGCGGCAATCAGCACCGCGCCCAGCGTCGAGGCCGCCGAGACGATCGAGGCCGTCATGCCCGCGATATGCCCCTTGCGCTGCATCGCCATGGCGTTGAGGTTGCCGAAGGTGATCCCCGCCATGAAAAAGACGCTGACCGCCCAGGCGAAGAAAACCGCAAACCGCAGGCCCTCGGGGACGATGCCCGACACCACCAGCAGCAGCATCACCGCCGAGACCACCGTCTGCATGGCATAGGCCACGGTCACGATGCGCTTCATGCCCAGTCGCACGACATAGCGCACGTTCAGGATGGTGCCCGTGCCCGACAGCAGCGCCATCACCGCAAACCAGGTCGGGAAGCTATCGGTCTTGCCGAACAGATCCGCATAGATCTGCTGCGAGGAACTGAGCAGCGAAAACATTTGCCCAAAGCCAAGCGCCATGACGACGATGACCAGCCGGACCTGCCCATCGCCGATCACCTCGCGCGCCGAAGCGATCAGGTTGCCGACGCTCAGCGGGATGCGCCGGGGGGCGGGCAGCGTCTCGTCCCGGCGCAGGTTCAGCCAAGTCGCACCCAGGATTGCCAGCAGGATGAACGAGGCAAAGACCCCCCGCCAACCGGCGACATGGATCACCACCGAGCCCAGCGAGGGCGCGACGGCGGGCACAAGGATGAAGATCATCATCACGAAGCTGGTGATCTTGGCCATCTCGCGCCCCTGATAAAGGTCGCGGACCATGGCCAGCCCGACGATGCGCGGGGCGGCCGCACCGAACCCTTGGACAAAGCGCGCCAGCAGCAGCAGCCACAGCGAATCCGCAAAGATCGCTGCGAAGGCCGCCAGCGCATAGATAATGAAACCGATTGTCATGACCGGCTTGCGCCCGAAAGCATCGGACAGCGGCCCCGCCCCCAGCGTGCCCAGCGACATGCCCGCCATGAAGGCCGTCAGCACCAGCTGCGCGCGGTTCACATTTTCCGGCGTCAGCTTCTGCGCGATCTCGGGTAAAGCGGGCAGCATGGAATCGATCGAGAAGGCGACAAGCGCCATGATCACCGCCTGCATGGCGATGAATTCCGGCAAAGATTGTCGATTGGCGGGTCTGTGGTTCGGGTCGGTCATCGTCTTCCCCATATGCCCATCCGCGTTACCCCCGCCCTTCCAAGGTTACAACCCGGCAATCTTGCGCCCGGACCGGGGAAGGCTGTATCTGCAGGGCATGAGTGGAACGCTGAATCTCATCAAACTCTGCGTCGGCTGCGACGACCCGGCCGAGCTGGAAGCCTGGCAGGCGACGCGCTGGCAGGGCGGGAACGCCCGCCACGTCACCCGCATGTGGCCCAAGCGCGAGGCCGAACTGCTGGACGGCGGCTCGATCTATTGGGTCTTCAAGGGGGTCTTGCAGGCGCGCCAGCCCATCGTCGCGCTTGAGGAAGTCACGGGCGAGGATGGCATCCGCCGCTGCGCGCTGATTCTGGCGCCGGGGCTGGTGCGGGTCAGCGCCGTGCCCCGCCGCCCGTTTCAGGGCTGGCGCTATCTGGCGGGCACGGATGCCCCGCCGGACCTGCCGAAGGGCCGCGAGGCCGAGCCGTCGCTGCCCAGCGACATCGCGCAGGCGCTGGCCGATATGGGCCTGCGCTAGGGGCAGAGACCGGCCCTGCCCCGCGCTTTGGCTTAGCTGCGCGCGCGCAGCTCGACCCGGCGGATCTTGCCCGAGATGGTCTTTGGCAGTTCGGTCACAAAAGTCACCTTGCGCGGGTATTTGTAAGGCGCGGTGCGTTCGCGGCAGAAGCTCTGGATGTTCTTGACCAGATCGTCCGAGGGCTCGATGCCCTTCATCAGGATGATATAGGCCGAGACGATTTCGCCCCGCTCGGGGTCGGGCTCGCCGATCACCGCGCTTTCGGCGACGGCGTCATGCTCCAGCAGGGTGCTTTCGACCTCGAACGGGCTGATGCGATAGCCGGATGAGGTGATCAGGTCATCGGCGCGGCCGACGAACCAGAAATAGCCGTCCTCGTCACGCCGGGCGGTGTCGCCGGTGTAATACCAGCCGTTGCGGAACGCTTTCCGGTCGGGGCCATTCGCGGTGAAATAGCCGGTGAAGAGGCCCGGCGGCCAGGGCTCGGTGACGCGCATTGCGATATTGCCGACCTCGCCCTGCGGGGTCTCATTGCCCGCATCATCGACGACCCGCATGTCAAGACCCGGCACCGGCAGGCCGGTCGCGCCGATCTTGACGGGCTTGCCGGGGAAGTTGCCGATGATGTTCAGGGTCTCGGTCTGGCCATAGCCATCGGCGATGGTGGTGCCGGTGCTGTCCTTCCAGAAGCGGATCACCTCGGGGTTCAAGGGCTCGCCCGCGCCAAGCGAGCGGCGGATCGATGAGAGGTCGTAGCCCGACAGATCCATCTGCGCGAAGGCGCGATAAACGGTCGGGGGCGCGCAGAAGGTGTTCACGCCCAGCTTGCCGACCAACCGCAGATGCAGATCGGCGTCAAAGCCGGTGCCGTTGAACAGAACCACCGTGCATTCGGCCAGAAACTGGGGAAACAGCATCCCCCAGGCAGCCTTCGCCCAACCCGTATCGGTCAGGGTCCAGTGCACATCGTCCCGCGTCAGGTCCATCCAGAAGAGCGCCGTCGAGGCATGGGCCAGCGCATAGGAATAATCGCGCGGCACCATCTTGGGCATGCCCGTGGTGCCAGAGGTGAAATAGCCCATCATCACGTCGTCGCGGCGCGTTTCGGGGCGGCGATCCTCGGGGACGGTATCGGCGGCGGTCTCGGTGATCTCTTGTGACGAGGTCCACCCCTCGACCGGCCCGCCCAGCACGATGAAATATTCCAGCGAGGGGCAATCGGCCCGGATCTGATCGACCTTGCCGCAATGCTCGGGTGAGACGATGACGGCGCGCGCGCCCACGGCATTCACCCGGTAAGCGATGTCCTTCGCGGTCAGCTGCGTGGTGCCGGGCAGCGAGACGACGCCCATCTTCATGCAGCCGAAGATCGCGTCATACCATTCGGGAATCCGCCCCGCGACCAGCACCGCGAAATCGCCCTTCTTCAGCCCCAAAGCGTCCAGCGCATTGGCGAAGCGAGATGATCGACGCGACAGATCGCTATAGTTCAGCTGCCCGATCTGGCTGCCGTCGCCCGACACGGTGATGACCGCGACCTTGTCCCGATTGGCGCCGATATCGTCAATGACATCATAGGCATAGTTGAAATACTCGGGGCATTCGAAGCGGTAATCCTTCACCGCCTGATCATAGTCACGGGGGCTGGCCATCAGCCGCGCGACGGCCTGAGCCGCCTGTTCGTGCCGGGTGGGTGCTTGCATCTCGGGTGCTCTCCTCCAAGGACGGATGCGCGACGCAAGGACATGCCGCCGCCCCTCCTCCGGGCCAGTCGGCATGCCGATGCGTCGCGGCTATTGCGTCAGGCTGCGCGGCCAGAACGGGCCGCGCAATCCCTATTTTCAATCAGCGCGCTTCGTTGACCACGCGGATCTGGGTGAACTCGGCCAGACCTTCCTCGGCGAACTCGACGCCAAGGCCGGATTGCTTGGCCCCGCCGAAGGGCATGTTCGGACCGAAATCGAGGTGCTTGTTGATCCAGATGGTGCCGCTTTCCATCTGCTCGGCGATGCGGGTGTTTTCCTCGCGGTCCTCACCCCAGACCGAGCCGCCCAGCCCGTATTCGCCCGCGTTGACCGCGCGCACGATGCTGTCGGCGTCGTCAAAGCGGATCACCGGCAGGATCGGGCCGAACTGTTCCTCGTCCACGATGCGGTGGCCGTCCTGCACGTCGGCGACGATGGTCGGGCGCAGGAAGAAGCCCTTGCGATCCTCGACCTCGCCACCGGCGATGATGCGGCCATCGGCGCGGGCCGAGGCGATGAATTCCTGCACCTTCTCATATTGGGCGCGGTTCTGGATCGGGCCGATGGTGGTGCCCTGCTTCAACCCGTCATCGACAACGGCGGCATTGGCAAGCTCGGCCAAACGGTCGCAGACGTCCTCATAGATCGACTCGTGGACATAGGCGCGCTTGATCGCAAGGCAGACCTGACCCGCGTTCATGAAGGCGCCCGCAAAAAGGCCCGGCGCGACCTTCGCGGGGTCCGCGCCCGGCAGCACGATGGCGGCGTCATTGCCGCCCAGCTCCAGCGTCAGCCGCTTGATGGTGCCCGCAGCACTCGCCATGACCTTCTGCCCGGTCGCGGTCGAGCCGGTGAAGGTGATCTTCGCGACATCCGGATGCGCGGTCAGCTGCCCGCCCAGATCATTCAGGTCGGTCACGATGTTGACGACGCCTGCGGGCAGCATCCCGGCCATGATCTCACCCAGTTTCAGCGTCGCAAGCGGCGTGGTGGGCGAGGGTTTGATGACGATGGTATTGCCCGCCAACAGCGCCAGCGGCAGTTTGAAGGCGATGATCAGGACCGGGAAGTTCCACGGGATGATCGCACCGACCACGCCCAGAGGCTTGCGGAACTGGCGCACCAGACGGTTTTCATTGTCCTCGATCACCTTCACCGGCAGGTCATAGCTGGCAAGGTGGCGGATGAAGGCACAGCTGTAGGCGATCTCGGCGGTGGCCTCGGGCAGCGGCTTGCCCTGTTCCTGCGTCAGCAGGCGGGCAAGATCGTCGATCTGCGCCTCGATCCGGTCAGCGAGGTCCAGGATCAGCTGGCGGCGCGCCTCGATGGGGGTCGCGGCCCAAGCCGGGAAAGCGGCCTTTGCGGCGGCAATCGCCTCATCCATCTGCGCGGCCGAGCCGCGGGGCGCGCGGGCCAGCACCTCTTCGGTGGCGGGGTTGATGACGTCCATCTCGTTCGCGCCATCGACCAGTTTGCCGCCGATCAGCAGTTTGTATTCGGTCATCTTCATCCTCCTGAAATGCCGGTTCGCCCCCCGGGATCGGGGCCAGGCGTCCGCCGCCATGGCGGTTTGCACCAGCAAAGCGCGGGCGTTGTGTTGATTCTTGCCAATTCCGGCCAGTTCGCATTTCGCGCGCCACCGCGCCGGAATTCTGGCCGCAAATGTCAAACCCGGATTTTCGCGCAGCGCCACACTGGCGCGTAAAGCACCATGATTGCCGGTACTTACGATGCATTCCCAGAATTCACGGGTTCGACAGGATTCTGACCCGTTTCAAACGGCTGTGCTATAGTTCGGTAACAGGGAAGTGACGCCGAACCGCGACGGGAAAGTCAAAAGCGGACGGCTGCATGAGGATGGTTGGATGCAAACATCATGGATACGGGCGCCCGTGATCCCGTCGCTGATTGGTGAATCCGGGCCCAGCGAGGCCGCCGTGCCTCTGGATTTTTTTGTCGGCCAGCTGGAAGCCAGCCGCAGCAACTCGAAGAACCCGATGGCGCTGTGGTCTCTGGGTGAGGCCATCGACCTGCGCAGTCTGGGCTGTCTGGGCGAAGCGGTGCTGAACAGCGCCACCCTGGGCAAGGCGCTGCGTGTCTTTGCGCAGGGCTTCGCGGTCATCCAGTCGAACACGCAGGTGCAAACGCTGGTCGATGAGAATGAGACCCATGTGACCTATCGCGTGCTCGACCCGCATATCTGGCCGCGCCGCGCCGATGCCGAGCTGAGCCTTGGCCTGATCCGCGGGATCTGCGCGGCCTTCGGGCTGCGGCGCGACGCCGTGCGGGCCGTGGGGTTCGAGCATCAGCAGGACAGCGACACCCGCCCCTTCGCGCAGCATGCCGGTTGCGCGCTGAGCTTCGGGCATGAGGAAAACCGGCTGACTCTGCCGACGCAGGCACTGTCGCAGCGCCGCAGCACCGAGCCCTCGCCCGAAGTCGAGCGCCAATCGCTCAAGGTGCTGGAAAACGCCCTCACCGAGCAGCGCCGCACCGCCCCCGCCTCGCAGCGGGTCCGTCAGACCGTTCTGAGCCAACTCGGGCGCGGAGATGTCAGCCAGCAGGCTGTCGCATCGGCTTTGGGGATGTCGGAACGTTCGCTGCGCCGGGCGCTGGCACAGGAGGGACGGCCCTTCCACGAGATTCTTGAGGAATGCCGCCGCGCGCAGGGTTTTGCGCTTCTGGTGCGCACCGACCAGCGCCTCAGCGAGATCGCGCTGGCACTTGGCTATTCCGATCAGACCGCCTTTTCGCGCGCGTTCTCGCGCTGGTTCGGGCTGTCGCCGCTGGAGATCCGCCGCAATGGCGCGATCGAGGAAAGCGTGATCCGCTGATCGAAGGCCTGCTCGCGGACCGGGCCGTTATGGGCGGTGAAGATCCGCAGCCGGTCCGCGAAGGCCGCGTCGATGGCCTGAAGGATGCGGCGGGTTGAGGGCTCGTCGATCTCGGAAAAGCTTTCGTCGAAGATGAGGATCGGGCTACGGCTCAGGAAGGCTCGGGCCAGCGACAGACGCTGGCGCATGCCGCCCGAAAGATCGGCACCCGTCTCGGCCAGATCGGTCTCAAGTCCCGCCTTGCTGCGCGCCCAAGCCGCCAGATCGGCTTGCTCCAGCGCCAGCCACATGGTGGCCTCATCCGCGTCAGGCGCGGCAAGGCGCAGGTTCATCGCGATGGTGCCGCGCAGGATGCCGGGACGCTGCGGCAGATGCAGGATCAACGCGCATAGCGCCGAGGGCTGCATGGCGTCAATCGCCGCGCCGTCCAGCAGCGCCTGCCCCGCCTCGACGGGTGCGGCGCGGGTCAGCGCCGACAGCAGCCGGGTCTTGCCGATGCCCGAGGGCCCGTCGATCAACACCCGTGCGCCCATCGGCAGGGTGGCATCGACCGGCTGGTGACGCGCGCCCGCTGCGCGCAGCCCGATCAGCTCCAGCACCTGCGGGGCGTGCGGCGGCGTGTTCCCCGCATCGGGCCGCGCATCGGCGAAGACCTGCGCCAGCCGCGCGACTGCAACCTTGCTGCGCGCCTGCGCGTGATAGAGGCCCAGCAGGTTGCGCAGCGGCCCCTGCATCATCGTCGCATAGGCCAGATAGGCAATCAGCGTGCCCAGCTGCCATTGCCCCTGCACCACCAGCCAGCCGCCGATCAGCAGGATCGCCGCGCGGGTCAGCGCCGACAGGATCTGGCTCACCGCGCCCACCGTCTCGGACCAGAGGCGCTGGCGGATCAGCCCGGTGATCTGGGTGTCCTGCTGCTGCTGAAACAGCCCTTCACGCGCGGGCATGCCGCCGACGGCGGTCAGGGTCGCGCGGGTCGCGAGGTTCTCGGCCAGTGTCGAGCTTAGCGCGCCGCGCTGGTCGCGCACCTCCTCGGCCAGCGCCTGCGTCTTGGGGCGTGCAACGCTGAGAAACGCCAGTTCAATCGGCGCGATCAGCAGCGGAAGCAGCACCATGCGCCAGTCCAGCATCGCCATCAGGACGATGCCGCCCACCAGCCGGAAGATCGCGCCGATGGCCACCAACACCGTGTCGAAGGCAAAGCGCTGGATCTCACCGCTGTCGCCATCAAGCCGCGCCATCGCCTCGCCCAAAGGCATTTCGGGATGGGCGGGGTCACGGCGCATGGCGGCGTCATGGACGCGGGCGCGCAGGTCCATCAGCATCCGGGCCGAGGCGCGCAGGTGGATCATCCCGTTCAGGATGCCAAGCCCCACCGACGCGAGGCCCAGAAGAAAACTCAGCGCCGACCAGTTGACCAGCGCGCCCATGTCGCGCGCCATGATGCCCTGATCGATCACCTGTTTCGTCAGTAGGGGCAGCGCCAGCCCCATGGCCGCCGCCATCAGCGAGGTCAGCAGCACCAGCGAGATCGCAGGCAGCGAGGCCGCCAGCACCGGAGCCAGCCAGCCGGTATTCTTCGCGTCGAAGATCAGCCGCGCCAAGCGGCGGGCCAAGGCTTCGCGCCGGGGTTCAGCGGTTGGCGGCTCAGCGGGCGGGCGCATGGGCAATCTTGCGTTCAGGTCCGTGCCATTTCGCGCGCGCCGCAAGCGCCATCGCCGGATCGGCCAAGGCGCCGCCCGCGCAAATCATCGCGGCCAGCTCGCCCGCGACGCGGGCGGCGGCAAGGCTTGATCCGCCCATGCCATCCCCACCCTGCTCGGGCGAGTTGTTCCAGGCTCCGATGACGCCGGGACGGGGCAGCGACAGATCCTCCCACCCGCAGCGCGCGTCCCCGGTGACGGCGATCACGCCGGGATAGGCGGCCGGAAAACAGGGCGCGCCCTGCGCGGGATGTGAGGCGATCAGGGGGATGCCAGCCTGCAGCACGGCCTCGCAGGCAGCGCGCAGGGGCGCGCGATCCTGCGCCAGCCCAAGGCTCATGCAGATCAGCGCCGGGCGTTCTTCATCGGGCAGCGCCGCCAGCCAGCGCAAAGCCGCCGCGACGCGCAAGGCGCTGGTCACGGGCCGATCGTCAAAGATCTGGGCATGAAGGATTTCGGCCGATGGGCAGGCACGGCGGATCACCGAGGCGACCGCCGTCCCATGTCCAAGCCGGTCCGGTCGCGCCGAAACCGCAGTTCCATCGACCAGAAAGGCCCGGCCCGAAGCCAAGGGCTGGGCCGGATCGTCGGCAGGGCCACCGCTGTCGATGACGCCCACCCGGATCATCTTACTCGTCCCGCTGGAACATGCGGACCGAGGAGAGCGACATCGACGCGCCGTCCGGCAGCTCAACATCGGCCTTCCGCTCAAGCGTTTCCGCATCATAGGCCGCGATATTGCCCATCGCGCCCGAGATGAAGATCGTCTTGTTGTCCGACGCGACGTTGATCGAATAATAGCTGTGCGGCAGCGGCACGCGCTTGATCGGTTCGTCCTTGGTCAGGTCGAAGCTTTCCAGCACGTTATAGACGCCATAGGCGCGGGTCTTGTCCGGGCTGACGGCGGTCGAGAAATAGAAGACGTCCATGGTGCGCACATCGCGCATCTTCATCTCATCCGTGGCCAGATCCAGCGTCAGCAGGCCGGTGCGGAAGCTTTCCGGGTCCTCGGGGTTGCCGTCCTTCAGCGAAGTATAGAAGGGCGCGACCATGACGCCCGAATTCTCATACTGGCTCCAGACGTCCAGCACGTCGGACGGGTTGTACTTCTCGGTGTTCCACGCGACGACGGGACGTTCGTCCAACTGCTCGCCCGAGGCGGCGTCGAAAGTGTACATGCTGCGGCCCAGTCCATAAAGCTTGCTGCCATCGGTCGAGAACATCAGCAGCGTCACCTGACGCGGGGCCGGGAAGGTCTTGATCGGCGTCAGATCCTCGGCATTGTAAAGCGTGATCTGGGTGGGCTGCACCTCGAAATGCGCCAGTTCCAGCTTCACCGGGCTTTGATAGGCCGCGATGGTCTTGCCATCGGGCGAGAGCGCCAGACCGAACAGGTTCTTCACCCGCATTTCCGGCGTGCTCAGGTCAACACGCGCCACCGTCTCGCCCGAGATCAGATCGACCTTGGCGATGCTTTCGGTCTTGTTGATCGAGACGTAAGCAAACTTGCCGGTCGGATCGACGGTGGGCGTCATCGGCATGGGGCCGGCGTCATCGTCGAGCGTGACGACCTTGTCGACCGCCATCTTCTCGGTATCGACAACGACCAGCTTGTTCGGGCGCGCGGGCGCCAGGATATAGTCGCGGGCCAGCGCCGTATCGGCACCGAGCATCAGACCGGCGGCGACCAGTGCAGGCAAAAGGCCAGGTTTCATCATCGGGTTCAGCCTTTCGCTTCCGGGAAGACCGACTGCAGCTTGCGCCAGTCGCGGGTCAGGTTGTCGGCGCCTTCGCTCCACTCGGGGTAGGTGTTCAGCGTGTCGGCGACCTGCGCGGGCCACCAGCAGGGGTCGGCGCAGCCATAAAGGTCGGCCTCCATCGGCTGGCAAAGGTTCGCGACGGCGCCGAACGCGTCAACTTCCCAACCGGGGTCGAACGAGGTCGTGCAGCCGACCAGCGCGTTCATCGCCACGACTTCTTCTTCGCGGCCCTCGGCTTCGGCTTCGACGAAGGCTTTGGCCTTCGCATTGGCGGGGGTCAGGTGTTTCATGCGGAAATTGCCTCCTTGGCTGGGCCGGGCGCGGCGCTCGAATTCAGGCTCGGACGGGTCATCCGGGGTTCGAGCTGGCTGCGGAAGAATGACGGGTTCGCCTGCATGATGCGGACATAGGATTCCAGACCGAAGTCCACCCAATCCCGCAGCAGGTCGCAGTAGTGATAGACAGGCGCGAAGGGGTCGCCCTGACGCGCATAGGACTCGTGATAGCAGCCCCCTGCGCAGATCGAGCGGATGCGACAGGTCTTGCAGCCGAACTGGCTGCGGTCCTGCGCGCCCTCGATGAAGGCGGCAAGCTTCGGCACGTCGATGCCGGTATCGACATTGCCATAGGTCGGCTGGTCCGAACCGACAAAGCGGTGGCAAAGGTGCAGATCGCCTTCCTTATCGACGGCCAGCATCCCAAGACCGGCCCCGCAGGGGATCGCCTTCTTGGTGCCTTGCGCGATATCGGTCAGCAGCTGGTGCATGTTCGAGAAGCCGATATTCTCGCCCCGGCAGGCCGCTTCGGTATAGCGGCGGCCAAGGGTCTTCATATCCTCGAAGACGTTTTTCAGCGCGTCGGTATCAAGGTTGAAAACCGCGATCGGGCCGGAAGTGGCAGGACCGAAACCGACCTCGTGGAAGCCGAGGTCGTATTTCAGGTGATCGTGGATCGCCATGACATCGGTCACACCGCGGGTCAGCGTCACGCGCACGCCGACCGGCCGCGCGGTATAACGCGCGAGCAGCATACGCACATTGCGCGCCACCACGTCATAGGTGCCCTTGCCGCCCACCGTCTTGCGGTTCGCGTCATGCAGCGCCTTCGGGCCATCCATGGACACGGTCAGCGCGAAGTTATGGGCGTTGAACCAGTCGACCAGTTCTTCGCTCAGCAGCGTCGCGTTGGTCGTCAGCGAGAAGTCGACCGTCTTGCCAAGCTCCGCCGCGCGCGGCACCGCATATTCCACCACCTGACGGATCAGCGGCACGTTCGACAGAGGCTCTCCGCCGAAGAAGACGACGTTCACCCGGTCACGGTCGACCGCCTGCTTCAACAGCAGCTCGAACGAGGCTTTCGCCGTCTCGAACCGCATCTTTTCGCCCTTCGAGGGGATCGCGAGATCCTCTTTGTAGCAATAGGTGCAGGCGAGGTTGCAGCCGGTGTTGACGTTCAGGATGATCGTCGACAGCGGCACCTCGGTCACCTTGACGATCTGGCGCGGCACATCCGGGGTCGCGGCGTCGCGCAGGATATCCAGCGACAGGAAGCTTTTCACGCAATCGGCCAGATCATCGGGGGCATGACGCCCCCCAAGCTCTGCCTGCATCAGCCCGGCGTCGAAACGCTCGTGCTTGCGGGACAGATCGAAGACGTCCTGCGCCACGCCGTCCAGTTCGAACAGGCTGGTCGTCGGCACATGCATCAGCATGGCGTGACCATCCACATCGACCCGGTGGGCATTGTGACGGATAAGGGTCAGGTCTCCCATTTCAGCCTCCCTTTAGCGGATCGGCGCGTCGACGAAGCGCTGAACGGTGGAGTAAAGATGCGCCTCGCCCGTCAGGGTCTGGTCGCCCTCGGTGACCTCGGCGATGACTTTCAGGTTGCCAAGGTTGTTCGTCATCATCGGACGTTCGGGGTTCGGACCGGCCTCGGCCGGGGTGAACAGACCGTTTTCGTCTATGCCACCGGCGAATTCGGTGTCCTTCATCTCGATCGCGGCAGCGTCGAAATTGTCGAGCGACCATTTCGCCGGGAAATAGCCAAGCGCGATGTCATCTTCCGTGCCGGGTTGGCCATCAGGACCGTTCAGCCAGCCCATCGCTTCGAATTGCGCGGGAACTTTCGGGATCGGGCCACCACCATCGCCGACGCGGGCCAAGGTCAGTTCGGGCACGACGCTGATGCGGTCGGGCGTCACGAAAGCGGCAAGGTTCGCCTTCTGCTCGCCAAGCGCAATCTCGACCGCTCGCGGATCGCCCGAAGCGGTCAGCGACAGGGTGACGCCGGTCGGCGTGGTGCCGGTGATCTCGCCAGTAACGCCCTCGGGCAGGACCAGCTGGTCGCCAAGCCCGGTGCCCGAGACCTGAACCGTCGTCGCCTCACCGATCTTCAGCCGCGTCGGAGCAACCGAAAGGATCTGAGCCTCGGCCCCTTCCGGCAGCGCCGCGATGCGGCCACCGATGACGTCGTATTTCGCGTCATGCCAGCGCCCGGTAATCTTGCCGCTGTCGCTGATTGCGAAGATCTGGCGGATCTCGGTCGTGCCATCGGTCAGGGTCGCGCGCCATTCGCCCGCGCCCAACAGGCGGCCGGTGCCGGTGAACTTGCGCTCGGCGGCGCCGTTCAGGACCATCTCGACCTTGTAGTCATCGCCGTCCTTCGCAAGGGTCAGCGCGCCGGTATAATCGCCCTGCCCCGGCTGGCGACCGGCCAGCACGTAATTGCCCGACAGATCGCGATCCATCGCCGCAGGCGCTTCGCCCAGCGGGTAGGTCTTCGACAGATAGTCGAGGATCTCGGTCTGCGCGATACCCCACCAGTCGCGGTCACGCGCCAGCGCCTGATATTCCAGCGTCGGGAATTGGCCCAGGTGGAAGTTGATCAGATGTTCCCAATCCTGCGGCGTGCGGCGCTGAAGGCCGACGCGTGCATAGGAATGGCAGCGAGAGCAGGTCTCGGTCATCAACTGGTTCGGGCCGTCGTCATTCGCGACCGGCTCACGCTCAAGGATATAGCGGTAGGGCTCGCTTTCCGCGAAGGTCAGCCCGCGCGTGTCCGAGAGATAGCGCACCACGGCCACACGCTCTTCATCGGTCAGGCCGACGCCGTGGTTGCGGATCATCCGCGTCACGGTCATGTCCCAGGCCTCCGGCGTCTTACGCACGGAATCGATGCGGTCGATCTTGCCGTCGTCACCGGTGACGTGGCAGGCCGAACAGGTGTTCTCCAGAACTTCTGCCCCGGTCACGGCGAAGGCTGGCAATGCCAGCGCCCCGAAACCGAAAGCGCAGCTGGAGGCAAGAGCGAGACGGGTGATGGATTTCATCGGTCGGGCTATCCTCTGGCTTGTGGGTCAGGCCAGTTGCGGCCGAACCCTTGCTGTTTCCCCAATGGAGGCGCCACGGCCCGTCATTTTCTTGTCATTTGCGGCCAAACTTGCGGCAATCTGACGCAGGCCAGCGCGGATTGGCCGCAAATGTCAGGCAGCGCGCGGGTTTGACAGGCGAGGTTTCGGAATGCGGCGGAAGGAGCGGCCATGACGCGCGACCAACATCTGGTCATTCTGGGGGGCGGACCTGCCGGAGCGATTTCGGCCATTCTGGCCCGACAGGACGGGATGCAGGTCACGCTGATCTCGCCCCCGCGCCATGCAGCGCGGTTGGAGGGTCTCAGCCCCCGACTGCATCAATGGCTGGACCGGCACGGGCTCTTGCAGGGGTTTTCGGGCATCATCGGGCCGCTGTCGCGGCAGGTCGACTGGTCGGGGATCAGCGAAAGCAACCGCGAATTCGTCGTCGAGCGCGCCGCGCTTGATGCGCATCTGCAGGCCCGCGCCGAGGCAGCGGGCGCGACGCGCCTGACCACCAGCGCCCGGATCGAAGGGCGTGAGGCTGTGCTGGACGGCGGCCAGCGCCTGCACCCCGACTGGATCATCGACGCACGCGGGCGCGCTGCCGGACGCCCCGCTGCGGGTGGATGGCCGGCGACGCTGGCGCTTTGCGGTTGGCTGCGGGCTGCGGAGGCTGTGCCTCCGGGCATCCGCATCACCGCGCTGCCGCAGGGCTGGCTTTGGCGCGTGGCGCTGCCCGATGGCCGGATATGGGCGCAACTCGTGACCGATGCCGCCAGCCCCATCCCCGCCCCCGCACGTCTTCTGGCCGCAGTTGCGGAGGCCGAGCCCGATCTGCGCGACATTTCCCTAGAAGGTGAGCTGATCGCGCGCGAGGCCGCGCCCCGCATGCCAGCCCCCACGGGCGATCTGCGCTGCCTGCCCGTCGGCGATGCGCTGGCGGCCATGGACCCGCTGTCGGGCCACGGCCAGTTCTGGGCGGTCTCAAGCGCGCTGGCCGTCGCCGCCGTCCGTCGGACCCTGACGGCCAACCCCGAAAGCCAGGATCTGTGCCGCCGCTTTCTGGACCACCGCGCGGGCGAAACCGCCCTGCGCATGGCCCGGATCGGGCGCGATTTTCTGCGCCACGAGGGGCGCTATTCAGACCTGCCTTTCTGGGCCACGCGCCGCGACCTGCCCGACGCCCTGCCCGCCCATCCGGAAGCGCAAGGGTTCAGCACGACCCTCGCCCCCCTGATCGTGAACGGCCTGATTTCCGAGGCCGAGGTGCTGATCACCCCGCGCAGTCCCGGGGGCGTCGGCTGGTTCGGCCGCATCCCCGCGGTCGAGGCCTATCACCACTGGCAAAGGGGCGAGACGGCGCTGCATCAGGCCTACGGCCCAGCCGCGCCCGCCCTGATCGCCGCCTTGCAGGCCGAGGCCGTAGCGAACCACTAGCCTCTCAGGTCTCGAGTTCGCTGCCCCAGTAAAGGAAGTCGAGCCAGGTCTGGTGCAGATCGTCCTTGGCGCCCGGCAGGCGGCGCGCGGCGGCGTCCAGTTGACGTGGGGTCGGCTCGAACGGCGGGCGCAGCAGGCGCATCCCGGCCTCGCGCGGGGTCTTGCTGCCCTTGCGCAAATTGTCCGGCCCGCAGGCGGTGACGATATTGTCCCACCGCGTCCGCCCCAAGCGGCTGCGCGGGATCACATGATCGAAGGTCAGGTCCTTGGCATGGAACCGCTGGCCGCAATACTGGCAGGTGAACTCATCACGCAGGAAGACGTGGTAGCGCGTGAACGAGACGCGCTTGCGCTTGCGATAGCGTTTCAGCGCGACGACGGCAGGCACCTCGAAGGGGCGCGTTGCCGAATGGACCAGCACGTCGTCATAGGCCTTCAGCTGGATCACCCGTTCCTGCAGGACGGCGACCAGCGCCTGCTGCCAGCTCCAGACCGAGAGCGGCGCCCAGCTGAGCGGCTGCAGATCCGCGTTCAGGACCAGAGTGCGAAGATTGCCGACCGGAGCGTTCATGCGCCACCTCCGATCCGCAGCCCGCGATAGGCGAACGAGCGGGCAAAAATAAAGCGCGTGTCTGACACGCGCTTGCTGGATTGCGTCGAAACGCCGAAAATATGCTTGCTACTCGGCAGTCGTTGATGCCGCTTGGCCTCACCGCCCGCATCGGCCTGACTGCTCTCAAGCATAGGCACAGCCTGCGGCCCCGCGACCGGGCCGCGCCCTCCAGACATTCGAGATTTACTTTCCTGATCTGGCATTCATGTCAGCCCGCTACCCTAGGGAACCGTCAGAACCTGCCTGCAAACTATATATCGCGACGAAGGCCTGACAAGTCCCCGAATATATGTTGCGGCCAGAGGTATCCCGGTGCGGTGACAACAGCATGACAGCGCGCGATTTTCGCAAGCTCCTCAGGGTGTCGCGAATTTCAGCAGGAGCAACCCCGAGACGATCAGAATCGCCGCGAGCATGCGCAGCGCCGTCGCTGGCTCACCCAGAAAGAACACCCCCAGCAGGAAAGAGCCGACCGCGCCGATCCCCGTCCAGATCACATAGGCCGTGCCCAGGGGCAGCGTCTTCATCGACAGCGACAGAAGGTAAAAGCTGATCAGCATGGCGACGATGGTCACGACGCTGGGCCAAAGCCGGGTGAACCCTTCCGATTGCTTCATCGAGAAGGCCCAGACGACCTCGAACAGCCCCGCAATCACCAACAGCACCCAAGGCATCGCTTCTCCTTCCCGATCAGAACGGGAAATTCATGACCCGCGACCGGGCGTTTTGCAACAGTGGCGCCGCGCTTCATACTTTGGCAGTATCGAGGGATGGAACAGGATTTACCCCCGCTCAGCGTGCTGGAAACGGCGCTTTACGCCGATGATCTGGAGGCCGCCACGGCGTTCTGGCGCGATGTGATCGGGCTTTCACTGATTGCCGAAGTACCGGGACGGCACGCCTTTTTCCGGATCGGCGGACAGGTGCTGCTGCTCTTCAAGGCGGATGCCACCCTGACCCCGCCGAAGCCTGACGCCCGCTTGCCGGTGCCGCCACATGGCACGAGAGGCCCCGGGCATTTCTGCATGGCCGCAGCTTCAGAAAATATAGATATCTGGCGCAACCATCTGGAGGCCAAGGGAATTCAGATCGAGGCTGATTTCATCTGGCCGCAAGGCGGCCGTTCGATCTATTTCCGCGATCCCGCCGGAAACTCCATCGAGATCGCGGACCCGGCCATCTGGGGCTGAGGTCCGCAGTCGAAGGCAGGCGCGCTTAATTAACGACGCGCCCGCGCCACCGCTTTCACTTTGGCCGGCTTGCGCTGAGAGGCGCTCAGAACCATCAGGCTGGCCGGGATCAATGCGATCAGCGACATCCAGATCAGGTCCATGCGGAATCTCCTCTTATGCTCTGCATTAAAGGTAATTGCAGAATCGGCGGTTGCAAGGGGCTTTCGTGCCCCTGCTACGTTTGCAGCCCCAGCCGGTCACGGATGAAGGACAGCGCCACCGACAGCCCGTCCGGCGAAATCCCGTGTTGGGTGTTCTTCATGACATAGCTGAAGACCTCGAAACCGGCGCCATGCAGCCCCTCGGCGGCCAGTTGCAGGCTTTCGAAGGGAACGACCGGGTCCTGATCGCCGTGCAGCAACAGGACCGGAGGCTTGACCTTCGCCTCGGCCTCCAGAAGCTCGGGCACCAGCAGACGCCCGGAAAAGCCGACGACGCCGCCAATGGGCTTGTCGCGACGCGGCGCGACATGCAGCGACATCATCGTGCCTTGCGAAAAACCCACCAGAATCAAACGCTCAGGCGCGATACCTTCAGCGGCAAGCACGGTGTCGATGAAGGCGTTCACGTCATCAATCGACTGCGACATCGAGCTGCGGGCCTGCTCTTCGGTCGAGCCGTCCATCCAGGGGATCGGAAACCACTGAAAACCCATGGGGTTGTTCACGCAACGCTCGGCCGCGTCGGGCGCATAGAAGGCGGTGCCCGGCAGATGCGGCCCCAGCGGATCGGCCAGCCCCAGAAGGTCAGCACCATCCGCGCCATAGCCATGCAGGAAAATCACGGCGGAATCGGCCTTTTCGGGCCCCCGGCGTCCGGATTGCAGGTCTCGTGTCATCTAATTCCCTCGCGTCCCTTTGCCAGCCTGTAATAGGCCCAGAGCCCGCGTGCCGCAACCGAGCGCCAGGGCCGCCAGGGCTCGGCAAGCTGCGTCAGCGCGGCCGGGCCAGGCCGTTCGGGCAGGTCGTAAAGCATGCGCGCGGCCTCGGCCAGCGCCAGATCCCCGGCCGCGAATGCATCCGCGCGGCCCAGGGCGAATTTCAGATAGATCTCGGCCGTCCAGCGCCCGATGCCCGGCAGCGCGGTCAGACGCGCGATCACCTCATCATCGGGCAGCGTGCGCAAGGCGGGCCAGTCCATCCCTGCCTCGGCCAGCGCGCGCAGATAGCGGATCTTGGCACGCGACAGGCCCACGGCCCGCAGCATCTCATCATCAGCGGCGCGGATCGCGGCCTCGGTCATCAGCCCCGCCTCGACCATGCGCCCCGAGATCGCCCCCGCCGATTGCGTCGACAGCATCTGCGAGACCACGGCATCGACCAGCGCCGGAAACCCGTCCTCACGCCGCCGCAGCGGCAGGGGCAGCAGGTCGGGCATCACCCGCGCCCAGACCGGACAGATCGCCACCAGATAGGCGACCCCTTCCTCAAGATCCTCGGGGCCAAGGATCTGGCGCATCAGCCGGTCGCGCCCAAGGGCTGTGATGCCCTCACATCTTCCTTCAATCTTGTCTCATAAGCCATTGAAATATGATGACGCAGCGCCGCATCGGCCCGGGCGCCATCGCGGTCCGAGATCGCATCGACAATGGCCTGATGCTCATCCAGCGCCACATCATCGCGGCCCTCGGCGGCAAAGGTCGTGCGCGCCATCAACGCCATCGAGCGGTGCACGATGTCCAGCTGCTGCACCAGATAGCGGTTGTGCGAGGCCAGATGGATCTGGTGATGAAACCGGCGGTTGGCCCGCGCCAAAGCCTGCGGATCGCCCTTGGAGGCATGGTCATCGCGCACCATTCCGGCCAGCACGCGGATCTCCTCGGGCGTGGCGTGCTGGGCGGCCAGCCGCGCGGCCAAAGCCTCAAGCTCGGTCCGGACGGCGTAAAGTTCGGCCAGCTGGTTGTGATCGAGCGTTGCCACGATCAGGCTGCGGCCGTCGCGTTTCAGCATCGCCTGCGTCTCGAGGCGCTGCAGCGCCTCTCGGACGGGGGTGCGCGACACGCCGAAGCGCTCGGCCAGCTCGGATTCGACAAGCCGGTCGCCGGGGCGGTAAAGTCCATTGTCGATGGCCGACAGGATCAGGGAATATGCGTCTTTCATGCGCGCACGATCCGCCCTTGTCTCGCCGATTGCAAGCACCGCGCCCAAGGAATAGGCTGGATAAATGACCTTCGAACATGTGACGACCTGGATCTTCGATCTGGACAACACCCTTTACGATCCGTCGGCGCGGCTGTTTTCCCAGATCGAGACCCGGATGACCGCCTATGTCATGCGCGAATTGCGCGTGGATGAGGCCGAGGCCAACCGCCTGCGCAACCACTACTGGCGCACTCATGGCACCACGCTGGCCGGGCTGATGGCCGAGCATGGGATACAGCCCGTGCCCTACCTGCACGATGTGCATGACATCGACATGTCGGTGCTGGCCCCGAACCCGGCGCTGGCCGACGCGATCCGCTCGCTTCCGGGCCGCAAGATCGTCCACACCAATGGCGACAGCCTTTACGCCAGCAAAGTGCTGGCCCAGCTTCAGCTTGACGTCTTCGACGCGATCTTCGGCGTCGAAGAGGTGGATTTCCACCCCAAGCCCGACCCGCGCGCTTATGCCGCAGTGATCGGCGCGCAGGGCTTCGACCCGACCCGCGCCGCCATGTTCGAGGATGACCCGCGCAACCTGAAAGTCCCGCATTCGCTGGGCATGCGCACGATTCTGGTGGGCGATGGCAGCCATGGCGCCGACCCTCTGCCGCCCGGCCAGAAGCACGGAGACCATGTTCAGGACCAGACGGCGGATCTGCTGGCCTTTCTGGGCAATCTTGTCTCGCCCGGCGGAAACGCTATTCTGCCCGCGTCGGAATATTCATCAGCCAGGGTCTAAGTCCAGGAGACTCTCTCATGTCGAACCCCTCGAAAGCTGCCGCCGTGCAGTCCGAAGACCGCATCGCCGCCATCCTGCTGATGATCGTCGCACTGGTCATCGTGGCAGTGGGCCTCGCCGTCTATGCCTTTGGCCTGCAGGCCCTGACCATGGCTGCGCTCGTTGGGGCCGCGCTGGTGATGCTGCTGCTCGTGGCCTATGCCGCTGGCTTCTAGGCGCCACGGCCTGACCACAGCATGACCCTGCGCTCCACGGACATCCTGATCTCGGGCGGCGGCATTGCCGGCATGATTGCGGCTGCCGCCTTCGGCAATGCCGGGCATTCGGTAATCTGCGTTGATCCTGCCCCACCCATCGGCGACGAAAGCCAGAAGGGCGCCGACCTGCGCTCGACGGCTTTTCTCACGCCCTCGATCCAGGTGCTGCGCGCAGCCGGTCTGTGGCAGACGCTCGCCCCGCATGCGACCGCGCTGCAGATCATGCGCATCGTCGATGCAGGCGGTGCCCAGCCGCAGGCCCGCCTCACCCGCGAATTCGACGCCTCCGAGATCTCGGATGAGCCCTTCGGCTGGAACCTTCCGAACTGGCTCTTGAAACGGGAAATCTCGCAACGCCTCGCCACGCTGCCGAATGTGCAGTTCCAGCCCGGCACCGGCACGGCGGGCGTCCTGCCGCAGGATGACCACGCTCTGGTCACCCTGACCGACGGCAGCCGGATCCGCGCGGCGCTGGTGGTCGCGGCGGACGGGCGCAACTCGGCGGTCCGTCAGGCCCTGGGCATCGGCGTCCGCACCATGCGCTATGGACAAAAGGCCCTGGCCTTCAGCGTCACCCATGACCGCCCGCATGAAAACATCTCGACCGAGATCCACCGCTCCGGCGGCCCGTTCACGCTGGTGCCCCTGCCCGACCGCGACGGCAAACCCTGCTCGGGCGTCGTCTGGATGGAGCGTGGGACCGAGACCGCCCGCCTGCGCGCCCTCCCCCCGGAAGACTTCATCCAGGAGTTGAACCGCCGCTCGGTCGGCGTGCTGGGCCATCTGACGCCGGTCACGGCGCTCAGCGAATGGCCGATCATCTCTCAGATCGCTGACCGCTTCACCGGCCCGCGCACCGCATTGATCGCCGAGGCCGCCCATGTCGTCCCGCCCATCGGCGCACAGGGCCTGAACATGAGCCTCGCCGATCTGGCCTCGCTGGTCTCGCTCTCCTCGGGCGACCCCGGCAGCGCCTCGTCGCTCGCCGCCTACGCCCGCCACCGCCGCCCCGAGGCTCTCGCGCGCGTCTTGGGCATCGACGCCTTGAACCGCGCCAGCATGGCCACTCCCCGCCCGCTCCGCGACCTCCGAGCCGCCGCACTCGGTGGCCTCTACGCCATCGCCCCTGTGCGCCGTGTGCTGATGCGGGCAGGCCTCGGCCTAAACTAAGCCCCCCTAGACAACTTCTCTGTTGTCCAAATACCCAAAGCCGACAGCGCCATCACGCGGCCTGCGCGCCCCCATGGCGTCCCTGACATCAATCAGCCTATAAGACCCCCATGGCCAAACCCGTCACCGCTTTCACCTGCACCGCCTGCGGTGCCTCGCAACGCAAATGGGCCGGTCGCTGCGACGCCTGCGGCGCCTGGAACACGATCATCGAGGAAGCGCCGCTTTCTCAGGGACCGGGGCGCGGCCTCGGCACGCTGAAGGGCCGCGCGATCCCACTCAGCGGGCTCGACACCGCCGACACGCCGCCACCACGGGCAATGTCGGGCATTCAGGAATTCGACCGCGTGCTGGGCGGCGGGCTGGTGCCCGGCTCGGCCATTCTGGTCGGCGGCGATCCGGGCATCGGCAAATCGACGCTGCTTTTGCAGGCCACCGCCGCCTTTGCCCGCACCGGACAGAACGCCATCTATATTTCGGGTGAAGAGGCCAGCGCGCAGGTGCGCCTGCGCGCGCAGCGTCTGGGCCTCGGCGATGCGCCCGTGCGCCTTGGCGCGGAAACCGCGCTGCGCGACATCCTCACGACGCTTGATGCCGAGCGCCCCGATGTCGCCATCATCGACTCGATCCAGACCCTCTGGTCCGACCAGATCGAGGCCGCGCCGGGCTCGGTCGCGCAGGTCCGCGCCTCGGCGCATGAGCTGGTGACCTTCGCCAAGCGCCGCGGCACCGCCGTCATCCTCGTGGGCCATGTCACCAAGGAAGGCCAGATCGCCGGCCCCCGCGTGGTCGAGCATATGGTCGACACCGTGCTCTACTTCGAGGGCGAGCGCGGCCACCAGTTCCGCATCCTGCGCGCCCATAAGAACCGCTTCGGCCCCGCCGATGAGATCGGCGTCTTCGAGATGACCGGCGGCGGCCTGGCCGAGGTCGGAAACCCCTCGGCGCTGTTTCTGTCGGAGCGCGGCCAGCCGGTCACCGGCTCGGCGGTCTTCGCGGGGATCGAGGGCACCCGCCCGGTGCTGACCGAAATTCAGGCACTCGTCGCGCCCTCGACGCTGGCAAGCCCTCGCCGCACGGTCGTGGGGCTCGATTCCGGCCGCGTCTCGACCATCCTTGCTGTGCTCGAGGCGCGCTGCGGCATCCCCTTTGCGGGCCTCGACGTCTTCCTGAACGTGGCGGGCGGCATGCGGGTCAGCGAACCCGCCGCCGATCTGGCCATTGCTGGCGCGCTGCTTTCCGCGCGCGAGGACGTTTCCTTGCCGCCAGAAGCTGTCCTTTTCGGCGAAATCAGCCTCTCGGGGGCGTTACGTCCGGTGTCGCAGGCGGAAAACAGGTTGAAAGAGGCGCAGAAACTTGGTTTTTCACGTGCGATCCTGCCGGAACCCCAGAAGGGCGACGGCATATCGGGAATGCGGATAGACCGGATTGCCGATCTCACGGCATTTGTGGGCGAGACATTCGGCGCTGGATGATCTCTCCCCTAACGCGGCCAGGACCGCAAAAGGGCGTAAGTATGGACGGTTTCACCATCATCGACGGCATTGTTGCAGCGGTAATCATCTTGTCTGCAATTCTGGCATATGCGCGCGGCTTCGTCCGCGAATCGCTTTCGATTCTGGGCTGGATCGGCGCTGCCGTGCTTGCCTTCATCTTCGCGGCCTCGGTCCGTCCGATGATTGCGCAGGTGCCTGGCCTGAACAAATTCCTGGCGGACAGCTGCGAGCTGTCGACCATCGCGGGCTTTGCGGCGGTCTTCGCCGTGGCGCTGGTCGTCTTCTCGATCATCACGCCGCTTTTCTCTTCGGTCGTGCAGCGCTCGGCGCTTGGCGGCGTCGATCAGGGGATCGGTTTCCTCTTCGGCGTGGCGCGCGGCATGCTGCTGGTGGCCATCGCCTTCATCGTCTATGAGCGAGTGATGTCGAACCAGCCGATGGAGATCGTCGATAATTCGCGCTCGGCGCAGGTCTTTGCCCGGCTGAGCGGCCAGATGGACGAAACCATCCCGCAGGACGCGCCCGGCTGGGTCGTCGCCCGCTATGAGCAACTGGTGCGCAGCTGTGTCCCCACGGGCGAAGCCGTCACCCCGGCAACTGAAACTCCGGCGGCCAGCACCCCTGCCCCGGCAGCACCGGCGGATGGTGCGGTCACCACCACCCCCTCGAACTGAGGTCACGCGTAGCGGCCTGACCAGCCATGTAACCAGTGAATGACAGAAAATGCGTCCCGGTATTCCGCCGGGGCGTGACTTCATTCGCCCGAAGGCCTAGATTGGCGCCTGAAGTCATCCCATATAAGCCCGGCCCAACCCCAGAGAGTCGAAGAAGATGAAGCCATTCCTTGCCCATCCTTTCGATTCCGATCGCCTGCATGAGGAATGCGGCGTTTTCGGTGTCATTGGCGTCGCGGATGCCGCGAATTTCGTCGCCCTTGGTCTGCATGCGCTTCAGCATCGCGGACAGGAAGCCGGGGGCATCGTCGTCCACGACCCCGAGCACGGGTTCAACAGCGCCCATCGCTTCGGCTATGTGCGCGACAACTTCACCAAGCAATCCACCATGGAGACGCTGCCGGGCCCCTTGGCCATCGGCCATGTCCGCTATTCGACGGCAGGCACCAAGGCCGCGCCCGCGATCCGCGACGTCCAGCCCTTCTTTGGCGAGTTCGCCATGGGGGGCTGCGCGGTCGCCCATAACGGCAATATCACCAATGCCGATGCGCTGCGCCGCGAGTTGATCGAGCGGGGCTCGATCTTCCAGTCCTCGTCGGACAGCGAATGCATCATCCACCTGATGGCGCGCTCGATCCAGCGCAACATCCCCGAGCGGATGAAGGACGCGCTGCGCCGCGTCGAAGGCGCGTTCAGCGTCATCGCCATGACCCGCACCAAGCTGATCGGCGTGCGCGACCCCTTAGGCGTGCGGCCGCTGGTCATGGGCAAGCTGGGCGATGGCGGCTTCGTCCTTGCCTCGGAAACCTGTGCCCTCGACATCGTCGGGGCCGAGTTGGTGCGCGAGATCGAGCCGGGCGAAATGGTGGTCATCTCGAAGGGTGAGGTGCAAAGCTCGCGCCCCTTCGGTCCGTCCAAGGGCCGCTTCTGCATCTTCGAGCATGTCTATTTCTCGCGCCCCGATTCCATCATCGGCGGGCGCTCGGTCTATGAAACCCGCCGTCAGATCGGCGTGGAACTGGCCCGCGAGGCTCCAGTCGACGCGGATCTGGTCTGCCCGGTCCCTGACAGCGGCACGCCCGCCGCCATCGGCTATGCCCATGAAAGCGGCATCCCCTTCGGCATGGGCATCATCCGCAACCAATATGTCGGCCGCACCTTCATCGAGCCGACCGAGCAGATCCGCAACATGGGCGTGCGCCTGAAGCTCAACGTCAACCGCGCGCTGGTCAAGGGCAAGCGCGTGGTGCTGGTCGATGACTCGGTGGTGCGCGGCACGACCTCGCGCAAGATCAAGGACATGATCATCGACGCGGGCGCGCGCGAAGTGCACTTCCGCATCGCCTCTCCGCCCACGGCCTGGCCCTGCTTCTATGGCGTCGACACGCCCGACCGCGACAAGCTGCTGGCCGCGCAGATGACGGAAGAGGAAATGCGCGAATGGATCGGCGTCGACAGCCTGTCCTTCATCTCGCTGGACGGGCTTTACCGCGCGGCGGGCGAGGCGAATGGCCGCAACCCGGCCAGCCCGCAATATTGCGACGCCTGCTTCTCGGGTGACTATCCGGTCGCGCCCTTCGACCAGATGGAGCGCGGCTTCCGCATGCGCCCGGGGTCCGAGACCGGCTCGCTTGCCGATCACGCCGCCGAATAGGCCCGGCTGACACAGCCAAAGGAAAAGGACCCCGAGGGGTCCTTTTTCATATCCGGGAACTGCCGTCGGGCAGGATGACGATAAAGCGGCTGCCCTTGCCCTTTTCGCTTTCGATCTTCAGTCGTCCGCGATGGCGGTTGATGATGTGCTTGACGATGGCAAGGCCCAGCCCCGTCCCCCCCTGCTCGCGCGAGCGATGGGTGTCGACGCGGTAGAACCGTTCGGTCAGGCGGGGCAGATGCTCGGGCGCGATGCCTTCGCCCTGATCGGCCACGGTCACCGACCAGGCGGGGCCGCGCAGGACCGGCTCATGCGGGATATGGGTCAGGCTCAGCGTCACCACCCCGCCCGAGCCCCCATATTTTACGCCGTTCTCGACCAGATTGTGGAACACCTGCACCAGCTGGTCGGCATCGCCGGGCACCAGCACCTCATCCTCGATCCCCTCGAAGCGCAGCTCGACACCAACGGCACGGGCGGCGGGGGCCAGCGTCGCGGCCTCGCCCCGCAGCAGGGCGGCCAGATCGACGCGTTGAGCGGGCCGGCTGCGTTCATCCTGCTCGACCCGGCTCAGCGACAGAAGATCGGCGACAAGGCGGTTCATCCGGCCCGCCTCACGCTCCATGATGTCAAGAAAGCGGTCGCGCGCCGCCGCATCATTGCGGGCGGGGCCGCGCAGGGTCTCGATGAAGCCCATCAGCGCGGTCAGGGGCGTGCGGAGTTCGTGGCTGACATTGGCGACGAAATCGCGGCGCATCTGCTCGGTATGCTCATCGCGGCTGCGGTCGACGATCACCACGGCCGCCCCCCGACGCCCGCCGATGACCAGCGGGCGCACGGTGATTTCGCAGGGAAGATCGCGGCCCCTCAGCCCGATGACGGTCGTCACATTGGCCTCAGGCTTGCCGTTCAGGACCGCATCCAGCGCCGCGTTGATCTCGGGCTGGCGCAGGGCGGTGACGAAGGGGCGGCCGGTCAGCTCGGCCCCCAGAAGGGCCTCGGCAGCCTCGTTCACGCCCTGAATGCGGCTGCCGCCATCCGTCACCAGCATCGGCACGGGGATCGCGGCCAGGATCGGGTTCACCTGGCCCGGGGTCATGCGCCGATCTGCTTCAGCCCGGCGCGGAACCGCGCGGCATTGTCGCGATAGCGCTGCGCCGAGGCCAGAAGGCGCTCACGCGCGGGATGATCCAACTCGCGGATGATCTTGCCGGGCGAGCCCATGACCAGCGCGCCGGGAGGAATCTCTTTGCCCTCGGCGACCAGCGCGCCCGCGCCGATCAGCGCACCGGCCCCGATCTTCGCGCCGTTGAGGATGATCGCGCCCATGCCGATCAGCGCGCCATCGCCAATGGTGCAGCCATGCAGGATGGCGCGATGGCCGATGGTGCAGTTCTCGCCCACGATCAGCGGATAGCCGGGGTCGGTGTGAAAGACGCTGAGTTCCTGCACATTCGAGCCCTTGCCGATGCGGATTTCCTCATTATCACCGCGCAAGACCGATCCGAACCAGACGCTGCTGGCCTCTTCCAGCACGACCTTGCCCATCAGCTGCGCATCCGGCGCGACCCAGGCGTCGGCGGCGATTTGCGGTGCGATTCCATCCAGTTCCCAGATCATTTCGCGACTTCCTCTTCCATGAGATTGCGGACGAATTGTCCCAGCCCGGTCTGGCGCTGCCTGCGCAACCGCTCGGCCGTCAGGATTGTTTTCAGGTCTTCGGTGCTTTTGTCGATGTCTTCGTTGACGATGACGTAATCATATTCAGCCCAATGGCTGATTTCATCCCGGCTTTTCTGCATGCGCCCGGCGATCACCTCGGGGGCGTCCTGCCCGCGCGAGATCAGCCGCCGCTCTAGCTCGGTCAGGCTGGGCGGCAGCACGAAGATCGAGACGACGGACTGCCCAAGGCCCGAGGTGCGGATCTGTTGACCGCCCTGCCAGTCGACATCGAACAGCGTGTCGCGGCCCGCATGGATCGCCTCTTCGACCGGCGGGCGGGGCGTGCCGTAGAAATTCCCGAAAACCTCGGCATGTTCCAGCATCTGGTCCGCCTCGACCATGGTGCGGAATTCATCCGCCGAGCGGAACCAGTAGTGCTGGCCGTCAACCTCGCCCGGACGGGGCGCGCGGGTCGTTACCGAGACGGAAAAGCGCAGCGCCGGGTCCCATTCCATCAGCCGCCGCGCCAGCGTCGATTTCCCCGCCCCCGAAGGCGATGAGAGAATGATCAAAAGCCCGCTGCGGTCCATGGCCCACACCTTTCAAGTCGTCGTTGCTGCGGCCTGAATGGCGCAGGGGAGGCGTGGGGGCAAGCCCACATTCCCTTGGGCGGGCTCTCTTAACCATTGATCAAGAATTCTCTCGGAGAATTCCGCCAGCGCCGCTAAACCTGTACAAGGTTAGGAACGAGTAACACGGAACATTCGCAGCATGTCGAAGGACGACGGCCAGAATCGCGGCCCGGACGACCCGCAATTCCCGGACCGGAGCATCGGGCATCTGGTCCATCTTTCCGATTTCGGTGAGCCGCAGGCCAAGCGCGTGCTGACCGAATTGCGCAGCTATTGGGAAGAGCTGCGCCACGGTCGCGCCATTCCCGCACGCGCCGATGTCGAGCCGAAGGGCATCCGGCGTGGACTTGACTATGCCTTCGTGCTGGAGCGGATCGCCCCCGGCGCGGCACGCATCCGGCTGGCCGGGCGGCATTTGGTCGACCTGCTGGGGATGGAGGTGCGCGGCATGCCGATCTGCGCCGTGGTGAACCCCTCGTCACGGGGGCTTTTCTCGGACGTTCTGGAAACCGTCTTCAAGGGGCCGCAGATTGCCCAGCTGACCCTTCGCTCCGAGGCGGGCTACGGCCGCGCTGCCATGTCGGGGCATATGCTGATCCTGCCGCTGAAATCCGATCTGGGCGATGTGACGCGCGCGCTTGGCTGCGTCATCGGTCTGGGCGAGGTGGGCCGCGCGCCCCGGCGCTTCGATCTGGTCTCGCATGAGCTGACCCCGGTCATTCCGGGCGCCGAGATCATCCAGCCCACCGCATCGGCGGCTGGCTTTGCCGAACCGTCCAGCCCATGGCAGGCCGCCAGTCGCGCTGTCGAGGCCCCCGCCTCGCCCGAGGAACGCAGGGCGCAGTTTCGCGTCATCTCATCGGACGCGCCCAAGGGCTGAATGCAAAACGGCAGGAGTTGCCCCCTGCCGTTTCATCACAATCTGTTCGGAAGCTCAGCTGGCCTTCGCCTGCAGCCCTTCCTGAATGCGGCGCTTGCGCAGTTCCTCGGCCACGAGGAAGGCCAGTTCCAGCGACTGGCTGGCGTTCAGACGCGGGTCGCAGGCGGTGTGATAGCGCGAGGACAGGTCCTCATCCGTGACCGCGCGCACGCCGCCGGTGCATTCGGTGACGTCCTGACCGGTCATCTCGAAATGGACGCCGCCCGGGATCGTGCCTTCGGCGCGATGCACCTCGAAGAACTCATGCACCTCGCGCAGCACCGAATCGAAGGGCCGCGTCTTGTAGCCCGAGGCCGCCTTGATGGTGTTGCCGTGCATCGGGTCGCAGGACCAGACGACATTGGCGCCCTCTTGCTGGACGGCCTTGATCAGGCGCGGCAGATGGTCGCCGACGCTGCCCGCGCCGAAACGGGCGATCAGGGTCAAACGACCGGCCTCATTCTCGGGGTTCAGCTTCTCCATCAGGACCTTCAGGTCGTCAACCGTGGTCGAGGGGCCGCATTTCAGGCCGATCGGGTTCTGCACGCCGCGGCAGAATTCGACATGCGCGCCATCGGGCTGACGGGTGCGGTCGCCGATCCAGATCATGTGACCCGAGCCTGCCACCGGCAGGCCGGTGGTCGAGTCGATCCGCGCCAGCGCCTCTTCATATTCCAGCAGCAGGGCTTCATGGCTGGTATAGAATTCGACCTGCGCCAGCTGATGCGCGGTCTCTCCTGTGACGCCGGCTGCCGACATGAAGGCCATCGCATCCGAGATGCGGTCCGCAATGTCGCGGTAGCGCGCGGCATCGGCGGCATCGGTGAAGTCCGAGATCCAGCTTTGCACGCGGTGGATATCGGCATAGCCGCCGGTCGAGAAGGCGCGCAGCAGGTTCAGCGAGGCTGCAGCCTGCGTATAGGCCGCCAGCATGCGCTGCGGATCGGGCACGCGGGCCTCGGCGGTGAAATCGAAGCCGTTGATGATGTCGCCGCGATAGCTGGGCAGCTCGACGCCGCCGATTACCTCGGTCGGGGCCGAGCGCGGCTTGGCGAACTGACCCGCCATACGGCCCACCTTGACCACGGGAAGCTGAGCGCCCCAGGTCAGCACGACCGCCATCTGCAGCATCACCTTAAAGGTGTCGCGGATGTTGTCAGCGGAAAATTCGTTGAAGCTTTCGGCGCAATCGCCGCCCTGCAGCAGGAAGGCGCGGCCCTCGGCCACATCGGCCAGCTGATTGCGCAGGCGGCGGGCCTCACCCGCGAAGACCAGCGGCGGATATTTCGCCAGCAGATCCTCGACCGAGGCCAGCGCGCTGGCATCGGGATAATCAGGCATCTGCACGCGCGGATAGGCCCGCCAGCCGCGCTTGTCCCAAGTATTGGGCGGGGTCGCAGAGCCGGTTTTGTTCTGAGCCATGATCCTATCCTTCATCTGGAAGCTCATCGGGATATAGAGCGGGCGACCCGAAAGGAAAAGCCTTGCATCGGGGTGGATTGACTGTTGCCGCGCCGAAGCCAAGATATCAGGGAACACCTGCCCACTCAGCCTTTCGCCCGGTCCGCAAAAATGTCCTCTACGCGCCGCTATGTCTTTTGCCTTCTCGACCGCTTCACGATGATGCCCTTCGCGGCGGCGATCGAGCCTTTGCGGCTGGCCAACCGGCTGGCCGGATCGAAGGTCTATGACTGGATCGTCGTCGGCGAAAGCGGCGATTTCGCCACCTGCTCGAACGGGACGCGGATCATGCTGGACGCGGGCCTGATCGAGACCGGACGCCATGACACCGTACTGATCTGCGGCGGCGTCGACATTGCCCGCACGACCACCCCGCGCCTGCTGTCCTGGACGCGCCGCGAGTCGCGCCGGGCCGAGCGTATCGGCGCGCTTTGCACCGGCGCCTGGGCGCTGGCCGAGGCCGGGCTGCTGGATGGTCGCCGCGCCACGATCCATTGGGAAAACCAGGACGGGTTTGCCGAGGATTTCCCCGATGTCACGCTGATCCGCACGGTTTTCGTCGATGATGGCAACCGGGTGACGGCGGCGGGCGGTACGGCGGCGCTGGACCTGATCCTGCGCCACATCGCCGTCGATCATGGCAGCGAGTTGGCCAACAAGGTCGCCGATCAGCTGATCCACACCTCGATCCGGTCGGAAGAGGATCACCAGCGCCTGTCGATCCCCACCCGGATCGGGGCACGTCACCCGCGCCTTGCCGCCATTGTCGCGCGGATGGAGGCCAATCTGGAAGACCCGGTCAGCCCCGCGCGTCTGGCCCTTGATGCCGGGCTGTCGCCGCGCCAGCTTGAGCGGCTGTTTGCACGCTATCTGGGCCGCAGCCCGAAGAAATACTATATGGAAGTGCGGCTGGAACGCGCGCGCAACCTGCTGATGCAGACCGAGCTGAGCGTCATGGAGATTGCGCTGGCCTGCGGTTTCACCTCGGCGGCGCATTTCTCGAAATGCTACCGGACGGCGTTTGGCGGCACGCCCTATCGCCAGCGCGGCGCGCAGGCGGCGGCGGCCGGTTAAGGGCCTGCGCCGGGCCGCAGCAGGCCTTGCGCGCATGACGCTGCGCCCCGGCCTCAGCGGAGGCATGAATCCGCCGCAATCTCACTTTCTTTTTGGTTCGGGCTTTTATAGCCTTCACTCAGGACAATGTTCCAAACAGGGAGAATAATGATGAAAAAGCTTCTTCTGGCCAGCGCCGCTGGTGCCTTGCTGGCAGGCGCGGCATTCGCCGAAGAGGTCAAGCTTGGCATTTCGCTGGGCTATACCGGACCTCTGGAATCCATGTCGCCGAGCATGGAAAAAGGCGCACAGATGGCCATGAAGGAAGTGTCCGACAGCGGCAAGTTCCTTGATGGCTCGACCGTGGTTGCGGTGACCGCCGACAACACCTGCGCGGATGCTGCGGCCTCGGTCGCGGCGGTCGAGCGTCTGGTGACCTCGGAAGGCGTCAAGGGCATCATGGGCGGCATGTGCTCGGGCGAGACGATCGCCTCGCTCGAGAAGGTCGGCGTGCCGAACGGCATCGTGATGATCTCGCCCTCGGCCACCTCGCCGGCGCTGTCGACCATCGACGACAAGGGCTTCTTCTTCCGCACCTCGCCGTCGGATGCCCGTCAGGGTGACGTGATGGCCGATATCGTGCTGGCGCGTGGCATCAAATCGGTCGCCGTGACCTATACCAACAACGACTATGGCAAGGGTCTGGCCGACAGCTTCGTCAAAGCCTACGAAGGCAAAGGCGGCAAGGTCACCATCAACGCCGCCCATGACGACGGCAAGGCCGACTATTCGGCCGAGGTCGCGGCACTGGCCGCAGCGGGCGGCGATGCGCTGGTCGTGGCGGGCTATGTCGATCAGGGCGGCGCGGGCGTCGTTCAGGGCTCGCTCGACACCGGTGCGTTTGACACCTTCGTCTTCCCCGACGGCATGGTCAGCCAGGCCGCAGTCGACAAGTTCGGCACGCAGCTTGAGAATTCCTTCGGCCAGAACCCGACCGCCGAAGGCGAAGGGCACGAGAAATTCGTCGCCATGGCCAAGGAAGCCGGTTTCGACGGCACCTCGGCCTTCGCGGGCGAATCCTATGACGCAGCCGCGCTGATGCTGCTGGCGATGCAGGCGGCCAAATCCTCGGACCCGAAGGTCTACAAGGACAAGGTCATGGAGATCGCCAACGCTCCGGGTGAGAAGATCTACCCGGGCGAGCTGGCCAAGGCGCTGGAGCTGCTGGCTGCAGGCACCGACATCGACTATGTCGGCGCGACCGCGGTCGAGCTGATCGAGCCGGGCGAAAGCGCTGGTGTCTATCGCGAAGTCGACTTCAAGGGCGGCAAGCTGAACACCGTAGGCTATCACTAAGCCGCATCACATCAGGAAAGGCCCGGATTTCCGGGCCTTTTTTAAAAATATAACAATCCCGTAACGGGAAAACTTCATGAAATACATGAAGACTGGGGAGCGCTAATGATCCAGGTCAAGGATCTTCACAAGAGTTTCGGCGGCTTCAAGGCCGTCCAGGGTGCCAGCATCGAAATCGAAACCGGCTCGATCACCGGGTTGATCGGTCCGAACGGTGCGGGAAAGTCCACACTTTTCAACGTGATAGCCGGAGTTCTTCCGCCGACTTCCGGCACGGTTCTGATGGATGGCGAAGACATCACCGGCCTGCCGCCGCATGAGCTGTTCAAGAAGGGGCTGCTGCGCACCTTCCAACTGGCGCATGAGTTCTCATCGCTGACGGTGCGCGAAAACCTGATGATGGTGCCCGACATGCAGGCGGGCGAGACGCTGTGGAACACATGGTTCCGCCGGGGACGCATCCGCGAACAGGAACGAGAGATCCGCAAGAAGGCCGACGAGGTCCTTGAATTCCTGACGATTTCTCATGTCGCCGATGAAAAGGCCGGAAACCTCTCGGGCGGGCAGAAGAAGCTTCTGGAACTGGGCCGCACGATGATGGTCGACGCCAAGATCGTCTTTCTGGATGAGGTCGGCGCGGGCGTGAACCGCACCCTTCTGGGCACCATCGGTGATGCCATCATTCGGCTGAACAAGGAACGCGGCTATACCTTCTGCGTCATCGAGCATGACATGGACTTCATCGGCCGCATCTGCGACCCGGTCATCGTCATGGCGGCGGGTCAGGTGCTGGCCAAGGGCTCGGCCGCGCATATCATGCAGAACGAAGACGTCATCGAGGCCTATCTGGGCACCGGCTTGAAGAACAAGGTCACGGCAGGAGGCACGGCATGAGCGCGCCCTATCTTTCCGCGACCGGGATGCGCGGCGGCTATGGCAAGGCCGATATCCTGAACGATTGCACCATCACCGTCGATCAGGGCCAGATCGCCGTCATCGTCGGGCCGAACGGCGCGGGGAAATCCACCGCGATGAAGGCCGTGTTTGGCATGCTGAACCTGCGCGAGGGCGAGGTGCGGCTGGCGGGCGAGGACATCACCGCGCTGACCCCGCAGCAGCGCGTGCACAAGGGCATGGGCTTCGTGCCCCAGACGCATAACATCTTCCCCAACATGACGGTCGAAGAGAACCTTCAGATGGGGGCCTTCATCCGCAAGGATGATTACAGCGGCACGCTGGCGCAGGTCTATGAGCTGTTCCCGGCCGTCGCCGACAAGCGCCGCCAGAACGCGGGCGAACTGTCGGGCGGTCAGCGCCAGCAGGTCGCCGTGGGTCGCGCCCTGATGACCCAGCCCCGGCTTCTGATGCTGGACGAGCCGACCGCGGGCGTCAGCCCCATCGTCATGGACGAGCTTTTCGACCGCATCATCGAGATCGCCCGCACCGGCATCTCGATCCTCATGGTCGAGCAGAACGCGCGTCAGGCGCTCGAGATCGCGGATCTGGGCTATGTGCTGGTGCAGGGCACCAACCGCTACACGGATACCGGTGAGGCCCTGCTGGCCAATCCCGAGGTCCGGCGCACCTTCCTGGGGGGCTGACATGAGCAAATCCTCTCGCCCCTGCTGCAACCCGAAGGCCTTGGGCCGCAAATCTTACCGCCCGGAGGTCGCCCCATGGACATTCTGAATGCCGGTGTGGCGCTATTGAACTTCGTCGTGGTGCCCGCCGCCGCCTATGGCGCACAGCTGGCGCTTGGCGCGCTTGGCGTCACGCTGATCTATGGCATCCTGCGCTTTTCGAACTTCGCCTTCGGCGACACCATGGCCATGGGCACCGCCTTCACCATCATGGTAACCTGGGCGATCCAGGCGCTAGGCATTGCCATCTTCCCGCTGCCCACGGCGCTGATCGCCCTGCCCTTCGGCATCGCCGTCACCGCGCTCATCGTGCTTTTCACCGACCGCATCGTCTATCGCTTCTATCGACGCAAGAAGGTCGATCCGATCGTGATGGTCATGGCCTCGGTCGGCGTCATGTTCGTGATGAACGGGCTGACCCGCGTGCTGATCGGGGTCGAGGAGATCCGCTTCGACGACGGCGCGCGCTTCCTTTTCAGCGTGCAGGATTTCCGCGCCTGGTCCGGGCTGACCGAAGGGCTGTCGCTGCGCGTCTCGCAGCTGCTGACGCTGATCATCACGGCGCTGGTTTGCTGGGGGCTGTTCGTCTTCCTGAACCGCACCCGCACCGGCAAGGCCATGCGCGCCTATTCCGACAATGAGGATCTGGCGCTGCTGTCGGGCATCGACCCCGATCAGGTGGTGCGCATCACCTGGATCATCGGCACGGCGCTGGCGGTCATCGCGGGGACGCTTTACGGCCTCGACAAGACCTTCAAGGCCTTCAACTATTTCCAGATCCTGCTGCCGATCTTTGCGGCCGCCATCGTGGGTGGCCTTGGCAACCCGCTGGGCGCGGTCGTCGGCGGTTTCGTCGTGGCCTTCTCGGAGGTCGCGATCACCTATCCCTGGAAGAAGGTCGCGGGCTATCTGTTCCCGGACTGGCAACCCGAGGGGCTGCTGCAGCTGCTCTCGACCGAGTACAAGTTCGCGGTCAGCTTCGTCATCCTGATCGTCGTCCTGCTGTTCAAGCCCACCGGCCTGTTCCGCGGCAAATCCGTCTGAGAAAGGAGGCAGATCATGTCAAATACTCGTCAAGCCGAAGCCTCCAGCCCCTGGCGCGGGGTGCTGCTGTTCCTGGTGATCGTGGTCCTGTTCGTCCTTGAGGGCAGCGTGCGCAACGCCTTCTTCTCGGGCAGCTGGAACACCTCGCTCGCGATCCTGAACATGGGGCTGATCTCGGCCGTCATGGCGCTTGGGGTCAATATGCAATGGGGCTATGCGGGCCTTTTCAACGCCGGTGTCGTGGGCTTTCTGGCCCTTGGCGGGCTGGCGCCGGTCCTGATCGCGACCGCGCCCGTGCCCGGTGCCTGGGATGCGGGCGGGGTCCGGCTGCTGCTGGCGCTGTTCGTCGGCATCGGCACGCTGGTTCTGGCCGCACAGGTCTGGAAGCAGGTCGACCGGCACCTGCGCGTCTGGGCGCTGATCGCGACTCTCGCGCTTGGCTTCGTCCTTTACCGCTGGCTGTTTGACCCGGCTGTCACCGCCATCGAGGCCAATAACACCGCCTCGGCCGGGAATATCGGCGGGCTGGGCCTGCCGGTGCTGCTGGCCTGGCCGGTGGGGGCGCTGTTCGCTGCCGCCGTCGCCTGGGGCGTGGGCAAGGTGGCGCTTGGGCTGCGCTCGGACTATCTGGCGATTGCGACGCTAGGCATTGGCGAAATCGTGGTCGCCGTGATGCGCAACGAGGAGTGGCTGGCGCGCGGCGTCAAGAACGTCTCCGGCATTCCGCGCCCGGTCCCCTATGAGCTGGACCTGCAGAACGATCCGGGCTTTGTGGCCCGCGCCGCCGAATGGGGGCTGGACCCGGCCACGGCCTCGGGTATCTGGGTGAAGCTTTGTTATGCGGGGCTGTTCACGGTGGTTCTGCTGCTGCTGATCCTGCTGGCGGAACTGGCGCTGAAATCGCCCTGGGGGCGGATGATGCGCGCGATCCGCGACAATGAGACTGCCGCCGAGGCCATGGGCAAGAACGTCACCCGCCGCCATCTGCAGATCTTCGTGATCGGCAGCGCGGTGATCGGGCTAGCGGGCGCGATGATGATCACGCTGGACGGGCTGGTGTCGCCTTCCGGGTATAACCCGCTGCGCTATACCTTCCTGATCTGGGTGATGGTGATCGTCGGCGGCTCGGGCAACAACTGGGGCGCGGCTTTGGGCGCGATCCTGATCTGGTTCCTATGGATCAAGGCCGAGGTCTGGGGCCCAGAGATCATGCGCCTCTTGACCATGCCGCTGCCCGATGGCGGGCTGCGTTCCCATCTGATCGGCAGTGCGCCGCAGATGCGGTTCATCGCGATGGGGGTGGTGTTGCTTCTGGTTCTGCGTTTCGCGCCGCGCGGGTTGCTGCCGGAGAAATGAGCGGGCACGCGGGGGCGCTGCCCCCGCACCCCCGGGGTATTTTTCAACGGAGAATGGAGAGGGGCGTCCCGTCTTAGCCGAGCTGGACGGGGCGGGTGTCACCGGCGCTGAAGCGGCGCAGGACCTCGGGGTAGAGCTGATGTTCCATCGCGAGGACGCGGGTGGCGAGTGTGTCGGCGGTGTCGCCCGGCAGGATCGGGACCTGCGCCTGGCCGAGGATGGGGCCGGCGTCGAGTTCGGGCGTGACCAGATGGACGCTGGCACCGGCCACCGCATCGCCTGCGTCAAGGGCGCGTTGGTGGGTGTGGAGCCCGGGGTATTTCGGCAGCAGCGAGGGGTGGATGTTCAGCATCCAGCCCTTGAAGGCCGCGACGAAATCGGACGTCAGGATGCGCATGAAACCGGCAAGGCAGAGGATGTCGGGTTCTGCCGCAAGCAGGGGTTCCAGCAGCGCCTGTTCGAAGGCACGGCGATCCTTGCCGAAGGGGCGGTGATCGACGGCGAAGGTTGCGACGCCGAGGCGTTCGGCGCGCTGGAGGCCGCTGGCCCCCGGGTCATTCGAGCCTACGATCACGGGCCGCGCGGGATGGTCGCCGGTCATCGATTCGACCAGCTTGACCATGTTCGACCCGCCGCCCGAGATCAGGATCGCGACACGTTTCACCGAAGCGCGCCGCTGTAGCGCACGCCCGTGCCCGGCGTCACCGTGCCGAGGCGATAGACCGTCTCGCCAGCGGCTTGCAGTAGCGCCTCGATCTCGGCGGCGCGGTCGGGTGCGACGGTCAGGATCATGCCTACGCCCGAGTTAAAGGTCTTGAGCATCTCGGCATCGGCGATGCCACCGGCCTCGGCCAGCCAGTCGAAGACGGGCGGCAGGCTCCAGGAGTTTAGATCGACCTCAGCGCCCAGACCTTCGGGCAGGACGCGCGGCAGGTTTTCGGTGATGCCGCCGCCGGTGATATGGGCGGCCGCATGGACACCGCCTGCGGCAATCGCCGCCAGCAGCGGTTTGACGTAAAGCCGCGTCGGCACCAGCAGCGCCTGACCCAGCGTGCCCGGACCGAAGGGCGAGGCGGAATTCCAGTCAAGCCCCGCGTGCTCGGCCACTTTGCGCACCAGCGAGAAGCCGTTCGAATGCACGCCGTCCGAGGCGAGGCCCAGCAGGACGTCTCCGTCCGCGACATGGGCGGGAAGCGCGGTGCCACGTTCCATCGCGCCGACGGCAAAACCTGCGAGGTCGAAATCGCCCTTGGCATACATTCCGGGCATCTCGGCCGTTTCGCCGCCGATCAGGGCTGCGCCCGAGAGGCGGCAGCCTTCCGAGATGCCGTTGATGACGCGCGCGGCTTCATCAATGGACAGCTTGCCGGTGGCGAAATAGTCGAGGAAGAAAAGCGGCTCGGCGCCCTGGCAGACCAGATCGTTCACGCACATGGCGACCAGATCGATGCCGACGCCGTCGAGCTCACCCGTATCGATGGCGATGCGCAGCTTGGTGCCGACGCCATCGGTCGCCGCCACCAGCACGGGATCGTTGTAACCGGCGGCGCGCGGGTCAAACAGCGCGCCGAAGCCGCCCAGACCCTCCATCACGCCCGAGCGCCGGGTCGCGGCGGCTGCCGGTTTGATCCGCTCGACCAGGGCATTGCCTGCGTCGATATCTACTCCGGCCTCGGCATAGGACAGGCCATTCTTGCGCTCGGTCATCGTCATTCCTTTCGCTCGCCTGCGCTCCGATAGCGCAAGGTCTGCGGTCAGGCAATGACGCCGGGACCGGAAAGCAGCGGTTCAGGCCTGCTTCTGTCGTTTCAGTGCCAGCTTTTCCGCCTGACGCGCGCCCATGCCGAAGAACCAGCGGTGAATGAGCAGGAAGAGCAGCGCGAAGACGCCCAGAATGATGGCAATGATCTGCTGATCCTCGCGCGAGACACTATAGGGCATGCCGGGGATCGCCATATCCGTACCCGCGCCCAGAATCAGCAGGACGGCGAGGGTGATCGGCAGGATCATCGCGATGACGGTGAAGATGAGCGCCGCGCGCCAGCTGAGCCCCGATGCGGGGCGCTGCCCGGTGCGGGTGAAGTAATACTGCCCGGCCTGCATGGCCGCGACCATCGGAATGACGACCCCCATGGCCGAATTCGATGAGGTGAAGTTCGCATATGTGGCCAGCGCCCAGACGATTGCGGCAAAAGCCAGCAACATCAACACGTAATAAAGCACATATTGGACGGCCAGACGGCCCAGAGAGATGGAATTGACAGACAAGATCGGCCCTCGTTCAGAAATATCTGCGGCCATCACACACATGTTGGCGCGCCACGCAAGTCAGGATGTTTGCCCCGATGCGGCGCATTGCGATGTCAGAATGACGAAAAGCATCGGCATATTGGCAGAACGACGATTTGACGCTGGGTCAATCAGATATAACCGTCTTGCCTCGGCTGCGCCCGACATGCTGTGTTTGGCGATCTGGCAAACTGGGGGCATAATGAAAGCCACCGGCCAAATCAGGGAGTTTACAATGAAAATCCGTCATCTTGCTGCTGTGTCCGCCTTGGCCGTCATGGCCGCGGGCGCTGCCAGCGCGAAAACCTTCGTCTATTGCTCGGAAGGTTCGCCCGAGGGCTTCGATCCGGCCCCCTACACCGCTGGCACCACCTTCGACGCCACGGCGCATGCGATCTTCAACCGTCTGGCGCAGTTCAAGCCGGGCACGACCGAGGTCGAGCCTGCGCTGGCCGAAAGCTGGGACGTGTCCGAGGACGGGCTTGAGTACACCTTCCACCTGCGCAAGGGCGTGAAGTTCCACTCGAACGACAAGTTCACCCCGACCCGCGACTTCAACGCCGATGACGTGATCTTCTCGTTCGACCGTCAGGGCAACACCGAGAACCCCTGGCACAACTATATCTCGGGCATCACCTATGAGTATTACAGCTCGATGGAGATGGCCAAGCTGATCAAATCCATTGAAAAAGTTGACGATTACACGGTGAAGTTCACGCTGAACCAACCGGAAGCGCCGTTCCTTGCGAACATCGCCATGCCCTTCGTCTCGATCGTGTCGAAAGAATATGCGGACGCGCTTGAGGCCGCAGGCACCATGGAAGAGATGAACAACACGCCGATCGGCACCGGTCCGTTCAAATTCGTGGCCTACCAGAAAGACGCCGTGATCCGTTACCAGAAGAACGCCGATTACTGGGGCGAAGCGCCCAAGATCGACGATCTGGTGTTTGCGATCACGCCTGACGCCTCGGTCCGCCTGCAGAAGCTGAAGGCCGGCGAATGCCACCTGATGCCCTATCCGGCCCCCGCCGACATCGAGGCGATCCGCAACGACCCGAACCTGAAGCTGGACGAGCAGGCTGGCCTGAACGTCGGCTATCTGGCCTATAACACCACCGTCGCCCCCTTCGACAAGCCGGAAGTCCGCCGTGCGCTGAACATGGCGATGGACAAGAAAGCGCTGGTCGATGCCGTCTATCAGGGCTCGGGCGTCGTGGCGAAGAACCCGATCCCGCCGACCATGTGGAGCTATAACGACGCGATCGAGGACGACAAATACGACCCCGAAGCCGCGAAGAAGATGCTCGAGGACGCAGGCGTCAAGGATCTGGCGATGGAAGTCTGGGCGATGCCGGTGCAGCGTCCCTATATGCCCAACGCCCGCCGCGCGGCCGAGATGATCCAGAGCGACTTCGCCAAGGTTGGCGTCAAGGTCGACATCGTCTCGTACGAATGGGGCGAATATCTGAAGAAGTCGATGGAGCCGGGCCGCAAGGGCGCCGTCATCCTGGGCTGGACCGGCGACAACGGTGACCCCGACAACTTCCTGTCGGTGCTGCTGTCCTGCGCCGCCGCCAAGGACGGAGGTGCGAACCGCGCGTTCTGGTGCAACGAAGAGTTCTCGGACCTTCTGGCCAAAGCCAAGGCCTCGACCGATCAGGCCGAGCGCACCAAGCTTTACGAAGAATCCCAGGTGATCTTCAAGGACCAGGCTCCCTGGGCCACGCTGGCGCATTCGACCCAATATGTGCCGATGGCCAAGAATGTGACCGGCTTCGTGCAATCTCCGCTTGGTGACTACGCCTTCGATACTGTAGATATCACCGAATAAGCGGCGCTATAGGCTTTTCACTTTCGGGCCGCGCAATGCAAACCTTGCGCGGCCCATCGGGCTAGGGTTTGATGCTCAGATTCATATTCTCAAAACTGCTGTACCTGATTCCAACGTTTATCGGAATCACGTTGATTTCATTCAGTTTCATCCGGCTGCTTCCGGGCGATCCTGTCCTTCTTATGGCTGGCGAGCGCGGCGTCTCGGCCGAGCGCTATGCCCAGATCTCGGCGCAGCTTGGCTATGACAAGCCGATCTGGCAGCAGTATCTGACCTATCTGGGCAACCTGTTCCAAGGCGACTTCGGCAACTCGATCGTCACCAAGAAACCGGTCCTGACCGAGTTCCTGCAACTGTTTCCCGCCACGGTCGAACTGTCGCTGGTCGCGATCATCATCGCGACGGTGATCGGTGTTCCCGTCGGCGTCATCGCGGCGATCAAACGCGGATCGTGGTTCGACCAGATCTCGATGACCGGCGCGCTGGTCGGCTTCTCGATGCCCATCTTCTGGTGGGGTCTGTTGCTGATCATCTTCTTCTCGGGGACGCTGGGATGGACGCCCGTCTCGGGGCGGATCTCGCTGATGTATTATTTCCCGCAGGTGACCGGCTTCATGCTGATCGACAGCCTGCTGTCGGGTCAGGCGGGCGCCTTCAAATCGGCGGTCTCGCACCTGATCCTGCCCTCGATCGTTCTGGCCACGATCCCGCTTGCGGTGATCGCGCGGCAGACGCGCTCGGCCATGCTTGAGGTCATGGGCGAGGATTACGTGCGCACCGCCAAGGCCAAGGGCCTGAGCCCCGCCCGCGTCATCGGCGTCCATGCGCTGCGCAACGCGATGATCCCCGTGATCACCACCATCGGTCTGCAGATCGGGGTGCTGATGGCCGGGGCAATCCTGACCGAGACCATCTTCTCCTGGCCGGGCATCGGCAAGTGGATGATCGATTCGATCTCGCGGCGCGACTATCCGGTCGTGCAATCGGGCCTGCTGCTGACGGCGGGCATCGTGATGATCGTCAACCTTCTCGTCGACCTGACCTATGGTCTCATCAACCCGAGGATCCGGCGCCAATGACCGATATGACAACTAAAATTTCGGACAGCGCCATCCGTCGGCAGATGCTGAAAGAGTTCTGGTTCTACTTCAGCCAGAACCGCGGTGCCGTCATTGGCCTTGTGTTCTTCGTGCTGCTGGTGCTGACGGCGATCTTTGCGCCGCTGCTGGCGCCGCATGACCCCTCGCAGCAGTATCGCGATGCCTTCCTGCTGCCGCCCGCCTGGGAAGAGAATGGCCGCGCGGCCTTCCTTCTGGGCACGGATGCGGTTGGGCGCGACGTGCTGTCGCGGCTGATCTATGGCTCGCAGTATTCGCTGTTCATCGGCATCGTCGTCGTCTCGATCGCGCTCTTCGGCGGCATCCTAATCGGGCTGGTCGCGGGCTTCTTCGGCGGCTGGGTCGATACGGTCATCATGCGCGTCATGGACGTGATCCTGGCCTTCCCCTCGCTGCTGCTGGCGCTGGTGCTGGTGGCGATTCTTGGCCCCGGCCTGACGAATGCGATGATCGCCATCGCCATCGTCTATCAGCCGCATTTCGCGCGTCTGACACGGGCCGCCGTGATGGGCGAGAAAGAGCGGGAATATGTCTCGGCCGCGCGGGTCGCGGGTGCAGGCAATCTGCGGCTGATGTTCAAGACCATCCTGCCCAACTGCCTTGCGCCGCTGATCGTGCAGGCGACGCTCTCGTTCTCGTCGGCGGTGCTCGATTCTGCCGCACTGGGCTTTCTTGGCATGGGCGCGCAGCCGCCGACGCCGGAATGGGGCACCATGCTGGCCGAAGCGCGTGAGTTCATTCAAAGCGCCTGGTGGGTCGTGACCTTCCCCGGCCTTGCGATCCTGCTGACCGTGCTGGCCATCAACCTGATGGGCGACGGTTTGCGTGACGCGCTTGACCCGAAACTGAAGCGGAGCTGACCCATGCCTTTGTTGGAAATCCGCAATCTGACCGTCAGTTTCGACACCGCAACCGGCCCCTTCAAGGCCGTGGACGGCATCGACGCCCATGTCGATGAAGGCGAGGTTCTGGCCATCGTCGGCGAATCCGGCTCGGGCAAATCCGTGTCGATGCTGGCGACGATGGGGCTTCTGCCCTCGACCGCCACGGTCTCGGCCGATGTCATGCGCTTCGATGGCCGCGACCTGCTGACCATGCCCGCGCGCGAGCGGCGCAAGCTGATCGGCCGCGACATCACCATGATCTTTCAGGAACCGATGGCCAGTCTGAACCCCAGCTTCACCATCGGCTTCCAGATCGAGGAGGTGCTGCGCCAGCACCTGCGCCTTGGCCGCAAGGCCGCGCGGGACCGGGCGGTGGAACTGCTGTCCTCGGTCGGCATCCCGAACCCGGCCGAGCGGCTGAAATCCTATCCGCACCAGCTGTCGGGCGGGCAGAACCAGCGGGTGATGATCGCCATGGCGATTGCACTGAACCCGCGCCTGCTGATCGCCGATGAGCCGACGACGGCGCTGGACGTGACCATTCAGAAGCAGATCCTCGACCTGCTGATGAAGCTGCAGGAACAACACCGCATGGGCCTGATCCTGATCACCCATGACATGGGCGTGGTGGCCGAAACCGCCGACCGCGTCATGGTCCAGTACAAGGGCCGCAAGATGGAAGAGGCCGATGTGCTGACCCTGTTCGAGAACCCGAAATCCTCCTACACCCGCGCGCTTCTGTCGGCCCTGCCCGAGAATGCGACGGGGGACCGCCTGCCGACCGTGGGCGACTTCATTCCCGAAGGAGGTGTCGCATGAGCGAGGTCGTCATCGAAGGCCGCAATCTGACGCGCGACTATGTTTCGCGCGGCGGGATGTTCCGCGGTCCCGAAACCGTGCGCGCCCTGCATGGGATCAACTTCTCGGTCGAGCGTGGCAAGACGCTGGCCATCGTGGGCGAATCCGGCTCGGGCAAGTCGACGCTGGCGCGCATCATCACGCTGATCGACCCGGCGTCCGGGGGTGATCTGCTGATCGAGGGGCAGAAGATCGACATCTCGCGGCAGGCGGTAACGAAGGCGATGCGCTCGAAGGTGCAGATCGTTTTCCAGAACCCCTATGGCAGCCTCAACCCGCGCCAGAAGGTTGGCGACGTCCTGACCGAGCCGCTGATCCTGAACACCGACGTCCCCGCCGCCGAGCGGCGGGCGCGGGCGCAGGCCATGCTGGAGCGCGTCGGCCTGAAGGCCGAGCATTACAACCGCTATCCGCATATGTTCTCGGGCGGGCAACGCCAGCGGATCGCGATTGCGCGCGCCTTGATGCTGAACCCCGCGCTTCTGGTGCTGGACGAGCCGGTCTCGGCGCTGGACCTGTCGGTGCAGGCGCAGGTGCTGAACCTGCTGGCGGATCTGCAGGATGAATTCAACCTGACCTATGTCTTCATCAGCCACGACCTGTCGGTGGTGCGTTACATCGCGGATGACGTGCTGGTGCTCTACAAGGGTGAGGTGGTGGAATACGGGCCCCGCGAGGCGGTCTTCAGCAATCCGCAGCACGATTACACCAAGAAGCTGTTCGCCGCGACCCCGGTCACCGATATCGAGGCGATCCGCGCCCGCGTCGCCCGCCGCAAGGCGGCCCGAGAGGCGATGGCGGCTGGCTGAACCGCCCTGCCGAATGGATCAAGGGCCCGGCGCGTGGAAACGCCCGGGCCCTTTTTCATGGCTCACTCGCCCTGCCCGTTCCAGCGCCATGGCAGATCGGTGTCGACCAGCGGCGGCACGCTGCCGGGCCGGGCCGAGGCCTGCGCGGCCGCAACGATCTGCGCTCGCGATTGCAGGTTGTCGCCCGCCGACAGTTTCCCCGACAGCCAGCGGGTGACCTGCGGCGCGGTGATGCTGGTGCCGGTCACCGTCTGCATCGCGCTGCCCCTCACGCCCGGCAGGTTCAGCCCATAAGCGGCATTCCCCCGGTCCCCCGCCATAACGATATCGCCGCCCAATCCCGTATCGAGCAGTGAGCAGTAATGCGAGATCGGCGCCCCCTGCCCCGGCACGGCGTTCAGGATCGCCGCCCCGGCCCGGATCTGCCGCGTCCCGCCCGCATAAGCGTTCAGCGTGCCATTGCGCCGCACCAGACAGTCCGCAGGCTGCGGGTCACGGTCGATCCACAATCCGTCCGGTTGCCGGGCCTGATAGCGCGGATCGCGGAAGATCGTCTGCCGCCCGCCGCCGCGAAAGCCCGGGATCTTGTCATCGCGCTGGATATCGAAGCTGCAGGCACCGGAGGCCTTCACCAGCTTCAGCTGCCACAGCCCGACCGGCGCGCGGTCGCCCTGCTCTGGCCCCGTGGTCGGCGGCAGGATGACGGTCAGGCATTGCCGGAAGCCGTCCAGCACCGCCCTGCGCTGCAGCATGAAGCGCGCAAGCTCGCGCCCCCGGCTGTCCTTCAGCCGCGCGATCTGGCCCAGCGGCCCGTTCGGCGGCTGGAACGCGGTGGTGACCGATTGCCCGTTGGGCAGGGTCACGGCCAGCTTCAGCGCCTCGGGACAGGTCGGCTCGGGCGGGCCCCAGATCTCGACCTGGCTTTCGGTCGGATCGTCGGGCAGGATCTGCCAAGCCAGTTCCTGCCCCGGGGTCAGAACGGCGTGCAGCCGCTCCTCGCGCGAGTTTCCGACCGCAAGGACGAATTGCACCTGCCCCAGATCGGCACCAGCATGCTCGGCGATCAGGTCCTGCATCTGCTCCAGAAGCGAGCTGCCGTCCCGCGCCCCCGCCGTGATTCCGTAAGACAGGTTCACCACCATGCGTGGCTTGACCTTGGCGCCCGCGATCCGCGACATCTCCTGCGCCAGTTCACGCGCCCGCGCCACGATGAAGACCACCGCGATCTGGATGAACAGGGGCGAATAGCCGCCCGAGGTATCCGCCACCACCCATTCCGGCAGCGAGACCGCTATCAGCGGATGGTTCAGCCCGGCCGCATCGCCGGGCTCATACCCCGCCGCGATGGTCGCGACTGCCGCGCCATGGCTTCGGTCCTGGATCAGCGTGGCCGCGCGGCCCAGCCATTGCGGGTCCATCTGGCCCAGCGCGCGATAGACGGAATCGCCATCGCGGTTGACCGGCCCGTCCGGCAGGCCGCGCAATTGATCGATGGTGGTGCCCCTGACCTCGCGCCCGAAAGGGATGTCGGTCTGCGTCACATCCTTGGCGGCATCCTGAATCCAGATGCTGGCACAGCGGCTGTAGCCATCGGGCGTGGTGAACAGCCGATGCGCGAAGGGAATCGCATGGTCGATCACCGCGACGATGGTCACCGCATCCAGATCCTCAGGAAGCGCATCGCGCGACAGCATCTCGGAGGGCAAGATAAGCCCCAACCCATCCGGCGGCGGAAGGCTGTCCAGGGGCGCGAACATCGGCAGATTGGCCAGAAGCGGCTCGAACGCGTCCAGTGTGGAAAGCGCGATCATCGGTCTAAAACCGGAGGCATTGTCACCTCCGCTCCCTCTTGCCGAGGTTCGTCGAAGGCCGAGTCGATCAGCGCCTCCATCGCCTGCCGGTAATATCTGGCGCGGGTGTCATCCTCGGCCCGGCGCAATCCGTTGTAGCCACTCGGCGGGTAAAGCGAATAGGCCAGCAGGGGCACGCTGTCCTGACGGAACCCTTCAGCCTCAGGCCCGGTTGCCGGAACCCAGGTCAAGGGCGTGTCGCGTTTCAGCTCCATCTCTCGCTCCAATCCTTGATGCCAGCCGCCCAGAGGGCGCTGGTCAGCGGCTCTTTCGGGGCCGAGGGCATGGCGTCGATGATCAGACTGGGATCGCCCCCCTGAAGCACCTCGCAGAGACGCGCCAGCGTGAAGTCACGGCTTTCGCCGGGCGCGGTCTCGCCCCATCTCTCGGCGCGGAAGTCAAAGCGCGGCAGTTTGGGCTTGGGCTTGCCCTTCTTGGGCGTGAAGGCACAGGCAGCGATGCGATGGGCGACCGTGATGCCCAGAAGCGCGCCCGCCACGCCATCGCTGGGGAAATGCACCCCGGCGACCGTGCGGTTCATCGCGATCCGGGTGGCCATGCGGAAAAGCTGGCTGGTCGAGGTCACATTGGCCGGGGGCTTGCCCCCCGGTCCCGACAAGAGCGTCAGCAGCGTCGCCACCGCATAGGCCTGCGTCGCATGCCCGCTGGGATAGCTGCCATGCACAGGGGACGAGATCATCGGTTGCACCTTGTCGCTCAGCATGGCGGGGCGCGGCGCGGCAAAGGCCAGCTTGGCGCGCTGCACCAGCGAGGTCGACAGATCCATCGCCAGCGCGATCAGCATCTGGATCGAGTGGGCGCGCAGCCTGCCGATCGGCAGGATCGCCTCGAAGAAGGGCACGATGTCGGCGGCCTGCGTGTCGATCTCGGCCAGACGCTCGCCCCGCAACTGCGCATAGCCCATCATCAGCGGCAGTTCCTTGGCGAATTCGGCGTCGCTGGGCAGGCCGATGGTCATCAGGACCTGCTGTGTGCCGCTGGCGTCCCGGCCAAAGATCTTGACCTGCGTCAGCGGATCATCCTCAGACGGGGTGACCGAGAGGCTTTCCAGAAGCTCACTCATCAGGATCGCATGGGCGAATTCGGGCTCAAGCCGCCGCAGCCTTGCCAGCGGGTCCAGCTTTTCCCGCTGAGGCGTCGCCGCCACCGCAGGCTCATCGCCGACGATTCCCTCTCGGGCGATCATCAGCGCCATACCTAGCTGCGCGGTTGAAAAGCCGGCGCCTGCACTTTGCGCATTCTGCGCATTTTGTGCGTTCTGTGCATTTTGCGCATTCTGCGCGTTCAGCAATGCCATGATTTTCTCTACCTCCCTTTGATTAAAAGTCTCGGTTTTACGCCGAACGCGCTATAATCGCGTTCAGATTTTCGCCCTCTGGTAGACCGCATGCAAGCAATCCTCAGTCTCATGGGCGCAGTCCATTTGCGTACCTCTGATGGTCGCGATCTGACCCCGCGTGGGCAGAAGGCCCGTGGGGCGCTTGCGCTGCTGGGTACCGCGCCTGATCTGAGGATGAATCGCGCCCGACTTCAGGATCAACTCTGGAGTGATCGCAGCGCACAGCAGGGATCGGACAGTCTGCGCCAGATGCTGCGCGAGCTGCGCGGATCGCTGCAGGAAAAGCGTGATCTGCTGATCACGGGCGTCGGCTGGGTGGGCCTCAATACCGAGCTTGTGCGCATCGACCTGACCCCGGTCTATGACGCCGGGGGTATGCCGCTGGAATTCGCCGCCGACATCGACATTCCCGACCCCGAATTCGACGACTGGCTGCGCGACATGCGTCTGCGCTTGACGCCCGAGGAGATGCATCCGGTTCAACCGCGCGATGGCCCCGACACCAGCCGCCTGTCCGAGCCCCAGCGCGCGCATTACGTCGTCTGGCTGGACCCCGTCGAAAGCAATGATTCCCATGCCCGCGTCATCGGCGAGATGATCGTGAACGAGGCCGCTGCGCGCGCCTGCGACATGATCCCCGCCGTGCTGGCGACCAGCCCGCCCGACCCCGGCCAAACCGTGGGCAGCTCGCTCAATGCCTTCTGCTATCCGCTGGGCCCGGATTGTTCGCTGATGATCATCATGCGCGACCTGCGCACCCGCGAGCAGTACTGGACCCGCCGCTTCACCATCCACCACGGAGAGATGACCGAGTCGATCCGCCACGCCGTCGCCCAGACGACGGTCGCACTGCTGGACCGGGCGCGCCGGACGGCCTCGACCGACTGGACCAGCTATCCGATCTGGGATGTCTTCAGCTATTCGCGGGACCGGCTGCTGTCGGCCGATCAGATGATCGCACGGCAAGAGGAAGAGGCCCCGACCGGCGTCGGCATGGCGCTGCGGTCCTATCTGCGCAATACGCTGATCTTCGAACGCCTGACTGACGACCCCGAGACCTGCGCCGAAGAGGCGCTGACCTTCTCCTCCCAAGCACGGGCGCTGGCCCCGAACCATCCGGTCGTGCTGGCAGTCGCCTCGCTTTCCGCCTCGTGGCGGCGTGATGCCGTGGCGGCGCTGGAGCTGGCGCAGGCAGCGCTGCGGATCGATCCCGACAGCGAACTGGCCTGGAATGCGCTCTCCCAGGCCTATATCGACGTCGGCCGCGATGCCGAGGCGCTGGAAGCCGCCGAACACGGCGCGCGCGGTGCGCTGGCGGCCCTTGGGCCCTCCAGCTGGCTGATGCGACGCGCCGTGGCGCTGGTCCGGCTGGGCCGTCTGGGCGATGCCGAGAATGCGGCGGCCGCCGCCTATACCTTCTCGCCCGACAACCGGCCCTCGCTGCGCTTTCTTGCTGCCCTGCGCTACAATCGCGGCGATGAGGCCGGGGCCGCCGATGCCCTGCGTCGCCTGCGCCAGATCGAGCCCGACTTCAATCTGGAGCTGATGGCCGCGCCCGACTACCCCGCCGCCACCTTGCGCACGGCGGGGCTTCTGGGCATCACCAAATCGGGCCTTTAGACGCGCACGCATCAACACACCTCCACATCGAAGGAAATGGTCTGGGTCCCGTCCGGAAAGCTGGCCTCGACCCGGACCCTGCCGCGACCGGTCGCCACATACAGAAGCTGCTTTTGCGCCAGCCCATCGCCATCGGCGACATGGCGCAGAACGGTTTCGTCCCCCCAAAGCGAGGTCAGCTCAATCTCGGGCGGCGCCTCTTGCGAATAGCGCAGTTGCAACCGGTCGCTGCGGCGCATCTCAATGAGATCGCGGGGGTAGTCCATCGACAGCATATGCGTCTCGGCCCGCTGCGGCTGGGGAAAGCGCGTCGGAGGCGCGCCGATGGCCAGCGCCCGCTGCATCGTGTCGAGCCAGGTGCCGTCCAGACGCGAGCGTGACAGATCCGCCCCATCCAGCCGCGCCCCGGTCAGGTCACATTCGACCAGCACAGCATCGCGCAGATCCGCGTCCTTGAGGTCTGCCAGCCCCAGCTGCGCCGAACTGAGGTTCGCGCCCCGCATACGTGCCCTTTGCGCGCGCGCCGACCAGAGGCTGGCCCCCGTCAGCGTCGCGCCCTCCAGATCCGCATGGCTCAGGTTCGCATAGGACAGGTCGGCCCCGCTCAGCGCCAGCCCCGACATATCCAGATGCGACAGATCCGCGCCGACAAGTCGCAATGACCCGCCCGTCGCGATCCGCCGCACCAGTTCCGAACGCGTAAAGTCGGCCACTCGCTACACCCTTCCTGATCGAGTTCCTGCGCAAATTCGTTGCCCGGAGAGTTGCCACCTCTCCGGGCGGGTGGGATCAGTCGTCAATCGAGGAACTGATCCAGCTGCACTTCCTGAAACCTTTCGCACATTCGATCTCGATCCCCTGACGCGCGGTCATGCGCCCGGTGTTGCTGCGGATGCAGTAGCCAAGCTCGGCCTCTCCGGGCAGCAGCCGCAGCTGCAAGGGTGCAGCACCCCGGGCGGACAGATCGCGCAGCAGCCGGGCCGAGATCTGGGCCATGTCATCCTGCACCGGGCGCAGGTCCCGCGGATGGGTGAGGTCGCGGCCCTCGGGCGCGTAGGCATGCGTCGGCGTGACGCTGACCACCCGGCGCAGGCTGCAATCGATGCGCAGGACCGTGCCGTCGCCAGTCAGCGCCACGCGCACCGCCCCCGCCTCGGGCGAGATGACGGGCGCGCCGTTCACCGACTGGCGGAACTGGACGATCACCTCATCAATCGCCGGCGCGATCACCTGACCGCTGCCCTGCAGGGTCGCCGCGCAGGACATGCCCAGCGCCACCCGGTCAAAGACCAGATCGATGTCGGGATGCACGAAGCCATAGCGCCGAAGGGCGGAACGGGCGCGGGCCACCAGCAGGCGCCGGTGCAGCCGCATATGCGGAACCTCTGCCCGCGCGCTGCGCTGCAACAGCAGTGAGACGCGACCGTCGGGCATGCAGGCCAGCTCCATCTGGCCGTGCCGCAGCTTCAGCCCCTCGGGGCCGATCTCACCCCGGCGCGCAAGGCCCAGATGTTCGATCACCGATTTCGCAATGGCCCCGTCCTCGGCCGCCGGGACAAGGCGCAGCAGGCCGAAATCGGCAGGCAGCGCGTCATGCGGTTCGCGAATCAGGCGGGTCTCGGGCTCGTACCAGCGCCACCACCACCAATCGGTGGCGACCGGGGCCGATTGAAACCGGCTTTCCGCGAACAGCCGGTCGGCAGCCTCGTCCGAGCTGGCCCCGCAGGCGACCGCGACCGGCGCTTGCGCATGCGAGACGTCCCAGGACGCATCCAGCCAGGACTGGCTGAAGCTTTTGCCCATGCGCCAGTGCTGCCAGAAATAGCGCCCGTAATTCCCCGAATCCCAGGCCGAGCCGCCAAAGCCGAACATCATGCGCGTGCCGCGATTGGCCCGCCCCCAGGTGCAGATGGGGCTGTGCCCGTCACTAACGCGCATCGACTCGCTGGCCGACCAGAAAAGGTAACGCAGCGACCTTTCGCCAAAGCTCATGTCGCGCGATGAGGTCGTGGCCCCGCTGCCGTCCCAGAGCGCGCCCATGGGCGCATGGAAGGTCCCGTCCTCATCCGTGGCGCCGTGCCCGGCATGATAGAACACCCGCACCGCATCCATGTCATCGCTGAGGTCCTGCCCCTGCGCGACGCCCTTGCCCGCATAGGTCCAGGATTTGACGCCCGCGTCACGGCGCCAGAAGTTCGGCGTGTCGTAGCGGTCGACCTCATCAAGGAAGCCACCGGCGTCCTGATGCGCCTCGTGCAGGGCCCCCGCCGCGCGGAAGCTTTCGATGCTGCAGGCGCCATAGATCTTTTCGCGATCCGGGGGCATTTCGGCTGCAAACTGGTCGCAGATGATGGCCGGATCGCCGCAGGGAGTCAGAAAAATGCCTTGCTCGGCATGAAGCAGGCGACACTGGCTAAAACTCGGTACAAAGTCATCCATGTTTCAATTCCTCACGCATGACAGCGAGATGATGCGCCTCATCCGGAGCAAGGCAGCTGTTCGGTCCCTGAAGGCGAAATTGCCTCCTGCGACCCAAGGTATTGAAGGTGGCGTGAATTGGGCGTGAATCTGCCGATGCGGGCCTGAGTTTGTGGCACTCCTTTAACTTTTATGAATGATTTCAGTATGCCGCGCGGACGGAACCGTTGAGAATCAACTGCGGGACGGGATGCCCAAAGACAGATCCTGCGCCGCGACCATCACCGCTTCGGCAATTTTTCCGCAGCGATCTTCGGTCATCCGATGCATGGGCCCCGAGACCGAGATGCCCGCCACCGCCTCACCTGCCAGATCATAGACCGGCGCCGCGATGCAGCGCATGCCCAGCGTGCGCTCCTCATCGTCGAAGGAATAGCCGCGCGTCCGCGTGACCTCCAGATCGGCCAGAAGCGCATCCCGCTCGGTCAGGGTCTTGTCGGTGAAACGGCTCAGCACCGCGTCGTCCAGGATCTGCCTCAGCACATCGGGCTTGGCATGCGCCAGCAGCGCCTTGCCGATCCCCGAGGCATGGAAGGGCGAGCGCGTGCCCGGCGGGAAGAAGGCGCGGATCGTCTCATGCGTCTCGACCTGGCTGAGAAACAGGACCGCATCGCCGTTCAGGATGCCAAGGTTCGCCGTCTCTCCGGTGGCTTCCATCAAGCGGCGCATGATCGGGCGGGCCCGTTCAACAATGCTCGAGCGGCGCATGAAGGCAGTGCCATGCCGGAAGGCCGAGGGGCCGATGTGCCAGGCCTGCGTGATCGGGTCGCTCTCCGCCACGCCGCGCGCATCCAGCGTCGTCAGAACGCGGTGGATGGTCGAGGGCGCGGTGCCCAGTGCCTTGGCAATCTCGGTCAGGGTCAGCCCGTTCGAGGCCGCCAGCAGATCCAGCACATCCAGCGCCCGCTCCAGCGCCTTGACGCCGCCTGCCTCATCCGGGGTTCCGACGTTCTTCGGCCGGCCTCTTTTACGCACTTCCCGCATTATCAACACTTCCTTGATGATTATTATTCGTTTCCGCGAAAATCATGCCGGAAGGTCGGAAAAGACCAACCACCTGATTTCCTTTCGATTTAACACATTTTTCTGTCATTGCGAAATGTTTTTCAGAAAAATTGTGTAATTTACTCTGCTGTACTACCTTGTGATGAAAGAGGAGAGGATTTGACATGACCAGCCAGAACCCGATTTTCATTCCCGGCCCGACCAACATTCCCGAAGCCCTGCGCAAAGCCGTCGACATGCCGACGATCGACCACCGCTCGCCGGTGTTCGGCCGCATGCTGCACCCGGCACTTGAAGGTGTGAAGAAGGTCCTGAAGACCACCAAGGGCGAAATCTTCCTGTTCCCGTCGACCGGCACCGGCGGCTGGGAAACCGCGATCACCAACACCCTGTCGGCAGGCGACAAGGTTCTGGCCGCGCGCAACGGCATGTTCAGCCATCGCTGGATCGACATGTGCCAGCGCCACGGTCTGGACGTCACCTTCGTCGAAACCCCCTGGGGTGAAGGCATCCCCGCCGACCGGTTCGAGGAAATCCTGACCGCCGACAAGGGCCACGAGATCCGCGTCGTTCTGGCCACGCATAACGAGACCGCCACCGGCGTTCGCTCGGACATCGCTGCTGTTCGCCGTGCGCTCGACAATGCAAAACACCCGGCGATGCTCTTCGTCGATGGTGTCAGCTCGATCGGCTCGATGGACTTCCGCATGGATGAATGGGGCGTCGACGTTGCCATCACCGGCAGCCAGAAAGGCTTCATGCTGCCCCCGGGTCTGGCGATCACCGGCTTCTCGCCCAAGGCGATGGAAGCGGTCGAGAGCGCCCGCCTGCCGCGCACCTTCTTCGACATCCGCGACATGGCGACCGGCTATGCCCGCAACGGCTACCCCTACACGCCGCCGGTCGGCCTGATCAACGGCCTGAACCACGCCGTCACGATGCTGATGGATGAGGGTCTGGAGAACGTCTTCGCCCGCCACAACCGCATCGCCTCGGGCGTTCGCGCCGCCGTCAAGGCCTGGGGTCTGGAGCTCTGCGCCCGCCGCCCCGAGCTTTATTCGGACACGGTCAGCGCCATTCTGGTTCCGGAAGGCTTCGACGCCAACAAGATCGTCAGCCGCGCACTGGAGACCTATGACATGGCCTTCGGCACCGGTCTCGGCCAGGTCGCAGGCAAGGTGTTCCGCATCGGCCACCTTGGCAGCCTGACCGACGCCATGGCGCTGTCGGGTCTGGCCGTCGCCGAGATGGTCATGGCCGACGAGGGCCTGCCGATCCAGCTGGGTTCGGGCGTCGCCGCCGCTCAGGACGTCTATCGCAACGCCGCCAAGGCTGCGCAGAAGAAAGCCGCCTGAGATGCTGGACGTTGATCCCTTCTACATCCCCAATCTCGGGGACATGTATGCGGCACGTGAGCGGATCACCCCTTACGTCCACCGCACGCCGGTCCTGACCTCGCGCTTCATCAATGAGCTGACCGGGGCCGAGTTGTTCTTCAAATGCGAGAACCTGCAGAAAGCCGGGGCCTTCAAGGCCCGCGGCGCCTCGAATGCGGTGTTTTCGCTGACCGATGAACAGGCTGCAAAGGGCGTTGCCACTCATTCGAGTGGCAACCACGGCACCTGCCTTTCCTATGCGGCGGGCCGCCGGGGCATTCCCTGCACCGTCGTCATGCCGCGCACCGCGCCACAGGCCAAGAAGGATGCGGTCAAGGGCTATGGCGGGCGGGTCGTGGAATGCGAACCCTCGACCTCATCGCGCGAGGCGGTCTTTGCCGAAGTCGTCGCCGAAAGCGGGGCCGAATTCGTGCACCCCTATAATGACTGGCGGGTGATCGCCGGTCAGGCCACCTGCTCGGCCGAGCTGATCGAGCAGGTTGAAGGTCTGGACGCAGTCGTCGCCCCCATCGGTGGTGGCGGCATGATCTCGGGCACGTGCCTCACGCTCTCGAACCTTGCGCCGAAGACCCGCATCTATGCGGCAGAGCCGCTGAACGCCGACGACGCTGCCCGCAGCTTCCGCGCAGGCCGCATCATCGCCGATGACGCACCGAACACCGTCGCCGACGGGTTGAAGGTGCCGCTCAAGGAACTGACCTGGCATTTCGTCAGGAACAATGTCTCGGACATTCTCACCGCCACAGAAGACGAAATCGTCGAGGCGATGAAGCTGATCTGGAAGCGCATGAAGATTGTGATGGAGCCGTCAAGCGCCGTGCCGCTGGCCACGATCCTCAAGAACCGCGACCTTTTTGCCGGCAAGCGTGTCGGTCTCATCATCACCGGCGGCAATGTCGATCTTGACAAGCTGCCCTGGAACTAAGGAGCAAGCCATGAACGCAAAAGCAGATTTCGCGGGTTACGAGGTCGGTTTCGACATCCCCGCCCTGCCCGGCATGGATGAAAAAGACATCCAGACGCCCTGTCTAATCCTTGATCTCGACGCGCTCGAGCGCAACGTCAAGAAGATGGGCGACTACGCCAAGGCGCATAACATGCGCCACCGCAGCCACGGCAAGATGCACAAATCGGTTGATGTCCAGAAGCTGCAGGAGCGCCTTGGCGGTTCGGTCGGCGTCTGCTGTCAGAAGGTCTCGGAAGCGGAAGTCTTCGCCCGTGGCGGCATCAAGGACGTGCTGGTCACGAACGAGGTCCGCGACCCGGCCAAGATCGACCGACTGGCCCGCCTGCCGAAGCTGGGCTCGACCGTCACGGTCTGCGTCGATGATGTCGCGAACATCGCCGATCTCTCGGCCGCCGCGCAGAAGCACGGCACCGAACTGGGCATCTTCGTCGAGATCGACTGCGGCGCCGGTCGTTGCGGCGTGAAAACCGCCGATGCGGTGGTCGAGATCGCTAAAGCGGCAGCCGCTGCGCCGAACCTGACCTTCAAAGGCATCCAAGCCTATCAGGGCGCGATGCAGCACATGGACAGCTATGAGGATCGCAAGGCGAAACTCGACGCGGCCATTGCTCAGGTGCAGGAATCCGTCGACGCGCTGGACGCGGCAGGCCTCAGCCCGGAATTCGTCTCGGGTGGCGGCACGGGTTCGTACTACTTCGAATCGAACTCGGGCGTGTATAACGAGCTTCAGTGCGGCTCTTACGCCTTCATGGACGCCGATTACGGCCGCATCCATGACCAGGAGGGCAAGCGCATCGACGCGGGCGAATGGGAGAACGCGCTCTTCATCCTGACCTCGGTCATGAGCCATGCGAAACCGAACCTCGCCGTCGTTGACGCTGGCCTGAAGGCGCAGTCGGTCGACTCGGGTCTGCCCTTCATCTATGGCCGCGACGATGTGAAATACATCAAATGCTCGGACGAGCATGGCGTCGTCGACGATCCGAACGGTGTCCTGAAGGTCAATGAAAAGCTGAAACTGGTTCCCGGCCATTGCGATCCGACCTGCAACGTCCATGATTGGTACGTGGGCGTGCGGAACGGCAAGGTCGAGGTGGTCTGGCCGGTCTCGGCACGCGGAAAGGCTTACTGATGTATGTTGTTCCCGAAAAGGAAATCGCCGGGCTGATGACCCCGGACGCGGCATTCGAGGCGATCGAGGCGGTTTTCGCCTCGATGGCCCGCCGCAAGGCCTATAACTTCCCCGTCGTGCGCGAAGCCATCGGCTATGAAGACGCGCTTTACGGGTTCAAGGGCGGCTTTGACGCTGCCGGTCTGTCCCTCGGCCTGAAGGCCGGGGGATATTGGCCGAACAACCAGAAACACAATCTGATCAACCATCAGTCGACCGTGTTCCTGTTCGACCCCGATACCGGCCGCGTTTCGGCGGCTGTCGGCGGCAACCTTCTGACCGCGCTGCGCACCGCGGCGGCCTCGGCCGTCTCGATCAAGTATCTGGCCCCGAAGGGTGCCAAGGTGCTGGGCATGATCGGTGCAGGCCATCAGTCGGCCTTCCAGATGCGCGCCGCTGCCCGCGTCCATAATTTCGAGAAGGTCATCGGCTGGAACCCGCATCCCGAGATGCTGACCCGTCTGGCCGATACCGCTGCCGAACTGGGCCTGCCCTTCGAGGCGGTCGAGCTGGATCGTCTGGGTTCGGAAGCGGATGTGATCATCTCGATCACCTCGGCCTTCTCGCCGCTGTTGATGGATTCCCATGTGAAGGGCCCCACGCATATCGCGGCCATGGGCACCGACACCAAGGGCAAGCAGGAACTGGACGCCGCGCTGGTCGCCCGCGCCCGCGTCTTCACCGATGAGGTTGCGCAGTCGATCTCGATCGGCGAGGCGCAGCACGCCATCGCCCAGGGGCTGATCGCAGAGGAGGCGATCAACGAGCTGGGCGCCGTCGTGACCGGGGATCACGAAGGCCGGGGCGACGCGGAAGTCACCATTTTCGACGGCACGGGCGTCGGTCTTCAGGACCTTGCCGTGGCACATAAATCCGTCGAAATCGCCAAGCAGAAGGGTGTCGCACTGACCGTCGAGATCTGACAGGACAGCAAGCGGCGCATCCAATCAGGGGAGGATTAAGGATGCAGCAGAACAAACCACCGCCGGCCGGATTCGATCCGGTCGACGAAAGGATCGCCACACCGCGCTTGCTGACCCTTGGGTTTCAGCATGTGCTGGTCATGTATGCGGGGGCCATCGCGGTCCCGCTGATCGTCGGGCGCGCCTTGCAGCTTGAACCCGCCGATGTGGCCTTTCTGATCTCGGCCGATCTTTTCGTCTGCGGCATCGTGACGATCATCCAGTCGTTCGGTGTCACCCAGTGGTTCGGCATCCGCTTGCCGGTCATGATGGGCGTGACCTTCGCCGCCGTTGGCCCGATGGTCGCCATCGCCAACGCCAACCCCGGTCCCGACGGGGCCCGAATGATGTTCGGGGCCATCATGGCCTCGGGCGTCATAGCCATGCTGTTCGCCCCGGTGGTAGGCAGGCTTTTGCGTTTCTTCCCCAGTGTGGTGACGGGCACGGTGATCCTTGTGATCGGCGTCAGCCTGCTGCCCGTGGGCATCAACTGGATCTTCGGCCTGCCGGTCGGCCCGACCGCGCCGAAGCTGGTCAGCCCCGAGGCGAAAGCCTGGCTCGACAGCGCCATTGCGGCGGGCGGCGTGCCTGCAGATGTGAAGTTGGCACCGACGGTGATGAACCCGGAATACGCCTCACTTCCGCGCATCATGATCGCGATTGTGGTGCTGGGCTCGATCCTCTTGATCGCGCGCTTCGGCAAGGGCTTCATCGCCAACGTCGCGGTGCTGATGGGCATCGTGGTGGGCGGCATTCTGGCCGCAAGCCTGGGCATGATGGACCTGCACAAGGTTGGCGAGGCCGCCTGGTTCGCCCCCATCCAGCCCCTGCATTTCGGTATGCCGATCTTTGACCCGGTGATGATCCTGACGATGACGCTGGTCATGTTCGTGGTGATGATCGAATCCACCGGCATGTTCCTGGCGCTCGGAGAGCTGTGCAATCGCAAGATCGAGCGGCGCAACCTGACGGCGGGCCTGCGGGTCGACGGTCTGGGCACGCTGATCGGCGGATTGTTCAATACCTTCCCCTATACCTCGTTCAGCCAGAACGTCGGTCTGGTCGGGGTGACGGGCGTGCGCTCTCGGTTCGTCTGCGTGGCCGGTGGTGCGATCATGGTCGTGCTGGGGCTGATCCCCAAGATGGCCGCAATCGTCGAATCGCTGCCGACCACGGTTCTGGGCGGCGCGGGTCTGGTGATGTTCGGCATGGTCGCCGCAACCGGCATTCGGATCCTGTCGAACGTCGATTTCAAGGGCAACAAGCACAACCTGTTCATCGTCGCGGTCTCGCTGGGGCTGGGCATGATCCCGGTGGTGGCGCCCGACTTCAACCAGTGGCTGCCGCATTCGATGCACACGCTGATCCATTCGGGCATCCTGCTTGCGGCCATCGCGGCGGTGCTGCTGAACTGGTACTTCAACGGCGCCCCGCAAGAGAACGCGGATGATGCGCGCAAGGCTGCCCACGCCGCCGAAGCGCACTGACGCCCGATCCTGCTGCCGGACAGCACGCGCTGCCGGCGGCAGCCTTCATCACGGGTGGCGGGTCACGGCCCGCCACCTGCATATTCGAAACCGCCTTGGCCGGGGCCGCGTCTCTGGTGCTTGAACTGGTGGGAAATCTTGGGCAAGCCTCCGTCTGAAACGGGGATGCCCGGCAGCCAAGAGGGCGCGCAGGCCGCGCCCTTGACCATTACGAAAGGACCCTTCCGATGACGGGCTATCTGACGACACACGTGCTTGATACCGCCACCGGCCGCCCGGCCGAGGGCCTGCGGATCGAGCTTTACCGCATCGATGGCACTTCGCGCGAACTGCTGAACGAGACGGTGACGAACGACGACGGCCGCACCAATGCCCATATCCTGCCCGCCGAGCGCTTCGAGCCCGGCACTTATGAGCTGGTCTTCCACGTCGGCGACTGGCTGGACGCTCAGGGCAATGAGGGCGAAAATCCGCGCTTCCTGGATCAGGTGCCGCTGCGCTTCGGCATGGCCCAGCAGGACCATTACCACGTTCCGCTGTTGATTTCGCCCTACGGCTTCTCGACCTATCGGGGCAGCTGATCCCTTTGTAATCGCGTTGAAATCATGCGAGGATTGGTCCGGAACTTCCGGACCTTTCCATTCCTGCATGCCGGCTGCGCTGAAGGATTTTCAACGAATTCTTAAGACAGCACCGGCGATCACGCCAATGTTAGAATTTCCGCCTCTGCGTTAGGTTTTCCGCAAACAAGGAGTTCATAATGTCCGACTTTGCCGTCATCTGGGACTGGCTGGCCTTCGCCATCCGCTGGACCCACGTCGTGACCGCCATCTGCTGGATCGGGTCATCTTTCTATTTCGTCGCGCTGGACCTTGGCCTGCGCAAGGCGCCGGGCCTGCCTGCAGGTGCGCACGGAGAGGAATGGCAGGTTCACGGGGGTGGGTTCTACCACATCCAGAAATACCTCGTTGCGCCCGAGCGGATGCCCGAGCATCTGATCTGGTTCAAATGGGAAAGCTACATGACCTGGATCTCGGGGGCCGCGCTTCTGATGGTCACCTATTGGGCCGGGTCCGAGCTGTTCCTGATCGACCCCGCCAAGATGGAACTGCTGCCCTGGCAGGCGATCCTGATCTCGGCCGGTTCGCTGTCGATCGGCTGGCTGGTCTATACCAACCTGTGCAAATCGCCGCTGGGTGAAAAGCCTACGCTCTTGATGCTGCTGCTGTTCGTTCTGCTGGTCGCCATGGGCTGGGCCTATAACCAGGTCTTCACCGGCCGCGCAGTCATGCTGCATCTGGGTGCGTTCACCGCGACGATCATGACGGCCAACGTGTTCTTCATCATCATGCCGAACCAGCGCATCGTGGTGGCGGACCTGAAAGCGGGCCGTCCGGCTGATCCCAAGTACGGCAAGATCGCCAAGCTGCGTTCGACGCATAACAACTACCTGACCCTGCCGGTCGTCTTCCTGATGCTGTCGAACCACTATCCGCTGGCCTTCGCATCGGAATTCAACTGGCTGATCGCCGCGCTGATCTTCCTGATGGGCGTGACCATCCGCCACTTCTTCAACTCGATGCATGCAGGCAAGGGCATGCTGTGGTGGACCTGGGCCGTGACGGTGATCCTGTTCATCGGCGTCATGTGGCTGTCGACCGCGCCGATGCTGCGCCAGACTGTCGAGGAATCGGAAGCCCGCATCCTGACCCCCACCCAGCAGGCGATGATCGACACGCCCGGCTGGGACGAGGCTTCGGGCGCGGTGCTGGGCCGCTGCTCGATGTGCCACGCGCGTGAGCCGGGGTATGAGGGCATCCACACCGCCCCCAAGGGCGTGCTGCTGGAGACCCCCGACGACATCACCCGCGCCGCACGCGAGATCTACATTCAGGCGGGCGTCACCAATGCGATGCCCCCGGCCAACGTCTCGTTCATGGAACCGCAGGAGCGTCAGGCGATCATCAACTGGTATCGCGCGCTGCCGAAAACCTTCGCCTCGAACTGAGGCCGCGCACTAGGCCCGGATCTGGGGCCTAGAATGCATTGCGCAGTTCACGCGCGACGAAATCCGTGAACATGCGCACCTTCGGGTCCTGCAGCCGCCGATGTGGTGTCAGGACGCCGAACTGCGCCGGGACCGGCGGACATTCGGGCAGCACCTCGACCAGCCTTCCGCTGGCGAGGTGCTCTGCCACTTCATAGCGGGGGCGGTTGACGATCCCCTGCCCCGCCAGCGCCCAATCCGTCAGCACATCGCCGTCATCCGCGTCAAAGCGGCCGCTGACCATCATCTTCTGCTGGCCGGTGGGCGTCTGCAGCATCCAGAAATATTCCGGGCTGCGGGGATAGCGCAGCAACAGGCAGTTGTGCTGGGCCAGATCCTCGGGCTGCTCAGGCACGCCCTGCACGGACAGATAGTCGGGCGTTGCCGCCAGCACGCGCCTGCATTCCGCGATCCTGCGCCATTTCAGCGCGGAATCCTGTGGCTCGCCCAGAAAGAAGGCCAGATCGATCCCATCGGCGATGATGTCGACGTTGCGGTCTGACAGCCGCAGCCGGATCTCGACTCCCGGATATTCGGTGCAGAACTGCGGCACCAAAGGCGCCAGCATCCGCCGCCCCAGCCCCAGAGGCGCGGTCACCCGGATCGAGCCATGGGGCGTGCCCGAAAACCCCGACACCACCGCCTCGGCCTCGTCCAATGTCTCGATGACGCGGCGCGCGCTGTCATAGAAGGCCCGGCCCACCTCGGTCGGGACCAGCTTGCGCGTCGTCCGGTTCAGCAGCCTCACCCCGAAACGCGCCTCAAGATCCTTGATCCGGTTCGAGGCGACCGCAGGCGACATGCGCAGATCCCGGCCCCCGGAGGTGATGGAGCCCAGTTCGACAACGCGCACAAAGACCCGCAGACTTTCAAGGTAAGACATAGGGTAAACCATTTTCTTTCAAGATTAGATAAAAAGTCTTATTCTCATTCAGGAATTTCGCAAATGCTTTTTCGAATCTAGGCTTTGTCCATCTCAGCCACTCAGCGAGGAGCGAATGAGCAGCGAATTGCACTTCATCCTGAACGACAGGGACGTCCGCCTCGCCGAGGTTGGTGCCCATGACACCCTGCTTGATTTTCTGCGGCTTGACCGGCATCTGACCGGAACCAAGGAAGGTTGCGCCGAAGGCGACTGCGGTGCCTGCACCGTATTGGTCGGGCGGCTACATGATGGCGCGCTGCGCTATGAGCCGGTGAACGCCTGCATCCGCTTCCTGGCCTCGTGCCACGGCTGCCATATCGTCACCATCGAGCATCTGCGCGGCACGGATGGCGGGCTGCACCCGGTCCAGCGCGCGATGGTCGAACATCATGGCAGTCAGTGCGGCTTCTGCACCCCGGGCTTCGTCATGGCGCTGTATGGCCTCTGGATGCAGACCCCGCATCCCTCGATGCTTGAGATCGAGACTGCGCTTCAGGGCAACCTCTGCCGCTGCACCGGCTATGAGCCCATCGTGAAGGCTGCCTTCGCCGCCGCCGAGGCCGGTGGCCAGAACATGGACGCACTGGCCGTCGAACGCGACGCCATCACCGCCCGCCTGGCCGCGATGCCCGCCATCCGGGTCGAGGCCGCCCGCGGCGACGACCGCGTCATCCTGCCCGCCGATGCTGCCGATCTGGCGTTGGTGCTGGCCGAAAACCCGAAAGCCACCATCGTCGCGGGCGCGACCGATGTGGGCCTGTGGGTGACGAAATTCCTGCGCAACATCTCGCCCGCCGTGTTCATCGGCCATCTGGCCGATCTGAAGCGCATCGAGATCGCCGGTGATCACATCAACATCGGCGCAGGCGTCACCTATTCCGAGTTCGAGCCCGTGCTGCGCGCGCATTTCCCCGAAGCGGTCGATTACTGGCTGCGGATCGGTGGCTGGCAGGTCAGGAACGCGGGCACCATCGGCGGCAATATCGCCAACGGCTCGCCCATCGGAGAGACGCCGCCCCTGCTGATCGCGCTTGGCGCCTCGATCACGCTGCGCAGCACCGAAGGCCAGCGCGTCGTGCCGATTGAGGATTACTTCATCGAATACGGCAAGCAGGACCGCCGCCCCGGTGAATTCGTCGAAAGCATCCGCATGCCGCTGAAGGGCAAGGCCCGGATCGCGGCCTATAAGGTCAGCAAGCGCCACCACGCCGACATCACCGCCTCGGCCGCCGCCTTCCGCGTCGAAACCGATGGCGCGACCATCATCGACGCCCGCGTGGCCTTCGGCGGCATGGCCGGTATCCCCAAGCGCGCCAGCCATGCGGAGGCCGCGCTGAACGGCCAGCCCTTCACCAAGGACACCTTCGAGGCCGCCGCCAAAGCCGTCGCCAACGACTTCCAGCCGCTCAGCGACTGGCGCGCCAGTGCCGAGTATCGTCAACAGCTTGCAGCCAACTTCTTCCGTCGTTTCTGGCTTGAACAGGCCGGCGAAGAACCTCGCCTGAGGAGAGCCGAATGAAACAGGACGTTCAGATCTTCGGTGCCGCCCATAGCTCGATCCAGCATGACTCGGCCGAAAAGCATGTGACCGGCACCGCCGAATATACCGACGATCTGGTCGGCCCCGCGCGCATGGTCCACGCCTATCTGGGCCTTTCCGAAATCGCCCATGGCCGCATCACCGAGCTTGACCTCTCGGCCGTGCGCGCCGCTCCGGGCGTGGTCGATGTGCTGACCGCGAAAGAGCTGCCCGGCGTCAATGACGTCAGCCCGAACGGCAAGAATGACGATCCGATCTTCGCCGACCCCGAGGTGCAGTTTCTGGGCCAGCCGATCTTCGCCGTCATCGCCGAGACCCGCGATCTGGCCCGCCGCGCCTGCAAGCTGGCGCGCGTCACCTATGAAGAGCTGCCCTTCGTTCTGGACCTGATTGCCGCGCGCGATGCGGGCATGGGTTATGTCACCGAACCGATGACCCTGCGGCGCGGCGAGCTTGAGCCCGCCATGGCCGCCGCCCCCCGTCGCATCAAGAACCGCATGACGGTCGGCGGTCAGGACCACTTCTATCTGGAAGGCCAGATCGCCATGGCCATCCCCGGCGAAGGGCCCGAGGTCTCGATCTTCGTCTCGACCCAGCACCCCAGCGAGGTGCAGCACATGGTCTCGCATGTGCTGGACGTCCCGGCCAGCGCGGTCGTGGTGAACGTGCGCCGCATGGGTGGCGGGTTCGGCGGCAAGGAAACGCAGATGAACCTCTTCGCCTGCGTGGCTGCCGTTGCGGCCAAGCGGCTCAACCGCGCCGTCAAGCTGCGCCCCGACCGCGACGACGACATGACCGCCACCGGCAAGCGCCATGATTTCGTGATCGACTACGAAATCGGCTTCGACGACAGCGGCAAGATCCACGCCGTCAGCGGCGACTGGTATGCGCGCTGCGGCTTTTCGGCCGACCTCTCGGGCCCGGTGACGGACCGCGCGCTGTTTCACGCCGACAACGCCTATTACTATCCGGCGGTCGAGTTGCGCAGCCATCCGATGAAGACGAACACCGTCTCGAACACGGCGTTTCGCGGCTTCGGCGGCCCGCAGGGCGTCATCGCCGCCGAGCGGATGATCGAGGAAATCGCCTATACCCTTGGCCGCGACCCGCTCGAGATCCGCAAGCTGAACCTCTATGAAAACGGCCAGCTGACGCCCTATCACCAGCCGGTCGAGGATCAAATCCTGCCGCGCATCTTCGAGGATCTCGAGGCCTCCAGCGATTATCAGGCGCGCCGTCAGGCGGTGATCGACTGGAACGCCAAGGGCGGCACCATCCGCAAGGGCATCGCGCTGACCCCGGTCAAGTTCGGCATCAGCTTCACCGCGACCTGGTTCAACCAGGCGGGCGCGCTGATCCACATCTATTCGGACGGCTCGGTGCACCTGAACCATGGCGGGACCGAGATGGGCCAGGGCCTGAACACCAAGGTCGCGCAGGTCGTGGCCGAGGCTCTGGGCGTGAACTTCCACCGCATCCAGATCACCAAGACGACGACGGAAAAGGTGCCGAACACCTCGGCCACGGCGGCCTCTTCGGGGACCGACCTGAACGGCATGGCCGCGCAGGACGCCTGCCGCCAGCTTCTCGAACGCCTGACCGCTTTCGCGGCCGAGATGAAGGGCGTCTCGGTGGAAGAGGTGCGCATCGGCGAAACCGTCCAGATCGGCCCACATCAGATGCCCTTCGATGAATTCATCAAAGCGGCCTATGTGGCGCGGATCCATCTGTCGGCTGCGGGCTTCTACAAGACGCCCAAGATCCACTGGGACCGGGCGACCGGACGCGGGCATCCGTTCTATTACTTCGCCTATGGTGCCGCCTGCGCCGAGGTCTCGGTCGACACGCTGACCGGCGAATATGTGATCGAGCGCGCGGATGTGCTGCATGACGTGGGCCGCAGCCTGAACCCGATCATCGACAAGGGTCAGGTCGAAGGCGCCTTCGTGCAGGGAACGGGCTGGCTCACCTCGGAAGAGCTCTGGTGGGACGGCAAAGGTCGGCTGCGCACGCATGCGCCCTCAACCTATAAGATCCCGCTGGCCTCGGACCGCCCGAAGGTCTTCAACGTGCGGCTCGCCGACTGGTCGGTGAACCGCGAAAAGACGATCAAGCGCTCCAAGGCCGTGGGCGAGCCGCCCTTCATGCTGGGGATCTCGGTCTTCGAGGCGTTGAACATGGCGGTCGCCTCGTTCAACGACTACCGCGAAAACCCCTGCCTCGATGCGCCGGCCACCCCCGAACGCGTCCTCATGGCCATCGAGCGGCTGCGGTCATGATCCGCGTCGAGGTCACCGGCACCTGGGGTTCGACCCCGCGCGAAACCGGGGCGGCGATGTTTGTCACCGCCTCGGCCACGCAGGGCACCATCGGCGGCGGCCAGCTGGAATATATGGCCATCGACCGCGCCCGCCAGATGCTGGCGCGGGATGAGGCGCAGGCCCGGATGAACATCCCCCTCGGCCCCGAGATCGGCCAATGCTGCGGCGGCCGCGTGGAACTCAGCCTCGCCCGCACCGATGAAACCGGTGCCCCTCAAAACCTCCCGCAGGTCCTGATCTTCGGGGCGGGCCATGTCGGCCGCGCACTGGCCCGCGCCCTCGCCCTCCTGCCGCTGCGCCCGATCCTCATCGACCAGCGCGCCGATGAACTGGCGCTGGCCAGCGGCTGCGAAACCCGGCTGACCCCTCTCCCCGAAGCCGAGGTCCGCGCGGCCCCCCCCGGCAGCAGCTACGTCATTCTGACCCATGACCATGCGCTCGATTTCCTGCTCGGGGTCGAAGCCCTCAAACGCCCCGACGCGCCTTACGTCGGCATGATCGGCAGCAAGACCAAACGCGCCCGCTTCTGCACCTTCGCCCGCCAGCAGGGTGCCAACACGACCGCCCTCATCTGCCCCATCGGCGCCGGCTTCTCCCATGACAAGCGCCCCGAGATCATCGCCGCCTTCACCGCCGCCGAGCTGATCGCGGCACTGACCAAAGCCCCCATTTCTGCGTTGAACAAATACCCATGCGACAGCTGATCCAGGGACGTACCCTCTCCTTTCACGCCGACCCCACCGAGACAGAAAACGCCTTCACCTATCATGAAGACGGCGCGATCCTGGTCGAGAACGGCAAGATTCTGGCCATCGGCCCCTATGCCGATTTGCGCGCCAAATACCCGCCCGCGCCGGACCTGACCGAGATCGATCACCGCCCGCATCTGATCCTGCCGGGCTTCATTGACACGCATATGCACTTCCCGCAGGTGCAGGTCGTGGCCAGCTGGGGCGCGCAGCTTCTGGACTGGCTCAACACCTATACCTTCCCCGAGGAAGCCCGTTTCGCCCAGCAAGGCCACGCCCCCGCAATGGCCGAGAAATTCCTCGACCTGCTGGTCGCGCATGGCACCACCACGGCGGTCGCCTTCTGCTCGGTCCATCCGCAATCCGCCGAGGCGCTCTTCTCGGCGGCCGAGGCCCGCAATATGGCGATGATCGCGGGCAAGGTCATGATGGACCGCAACGCCCCCGAAGCCGTCCTCGACACACCTCAATCAGGCTATGACGACAGCAAGGCCTTGATCGAGAAATGGCACGGCCGTGGCCGCCAGCGCTATGCGATCACCCCCCGTTTCGCGATCACCTCGACGCCCGAGCAGATGGAAATGGCGGGCCAGCTCGTCCGCGAGCATCCCGATTGCCACATCCAGACCCATCTTTCCGAAAACCTGGATGAGATCGCCTTCACGCTGGACCTTTACCCAGAGGCCCGCGACTACCTCGACATCTACGAGACCTACGGCCTTCTATCCGACAAACTCCTCCTCGGCCACTCGATCCATCTCGAGCCGCGCGAGATCGCCCGCATGGCCGAAACCGGCAGCCGCGCCGTCTTCTGCCCGACCTCGAACCTCTTCCTCGGCTCTGGCCTTTTCGACGAGGCAGGCCTGCGCGCCGCGGGCGTCGTCAGCGGCATCGCCACCGACATCGGCGGCGGTACCAGCTATTCGATGCTGCAAACCCTGAACGAGGGCTACAAGATCCTCCAGCTTCGCGGCCAGAAGCTCCACCCCTTCGCTGCCTTTCACTGGGCGACCCGCGGCAATGCCATCGCCCTTGGGATGGAAGACCAGATCGGCACGCTCGCCCCCGGCACTGACGCCGATTTCATCGTGCTGGATGCCCGCTCGACCCCCGCCATGGCCCTCCGCATGGAGCGTGCCGAGACCCTCGCCGAGGAGCTCTTCATCCTGCAGATCATGGGCGACGACCGCGCGATCCGGCAGACTTATGTCGCTGGCCAGCCGATGCTAGCGGACGCGTAAGGCAGAAGAGCCTAAGAAATGAATAGTGTGCGCAAAAGCAAGGAATAGCGTGCGCAAGCCCTGTCAAGAAATATCCGCCTTTGGCCGGGTATTTATTTTTAGAGACTGTATTTCATAGGGAACTCGGCTTCTAACTGTACTGCATTGTCGAGAAGATGCCGGACATCGGTCTTTCTATAGATCTGCGGGCTTCCAGGGACTGCCGCGACCCCTGCGTTCTCTAACTGCTGCCTGAGCTCAACCCACCCCTGTTTCACAGCAAGACCAAGGGCGCAGAAGCTGATGAAATTCTCATGGAAGCTTGCGACCTGGGCCGCCGAGAGGCTGATCCGGTCCTTGCGACCTTTTTCGCGCTGTCCGATCTCGGCTGGCGAATGCCTGCGCCGCAGAAAGCTCAGCATCTCGGTGAATGACACGCCCTGAGACTGGGCAAACATCTCCGCCGAAATCTCACCGCCCTTACCGGTGGTCACATTCACCAGGATGGAGGCAAAGCTCGATGCCTTTGTGTAACGTCCGATCCAGTTCAGCTTCCCGGTCCGGATCCTCTCGATGATCTCACCAAAGCTGACATCCAAGACCTGCGCCGCGCCACCGAGCGAATGCCATCCTGCCGAAAGCCGCGCCATTGGCTGAGCTCCGACCAGGAGGTAATCGACAATTTCTTGCGCAACAAGCGGATCCCATCTGCCGTCAACTCGATGGGCAGTGTTGAGAGATCCAGAGGCTTGGAGATCATCGAAACTCGCATCATCCAGCGAAAGAACTTCACAGAACCGCCTTTTCGTCAGACCCGGGTTGAGACCCAACAGAACATCCTCGACCAGCTTCGGCTCAAACTGAATAGCCCCATGTTTCGTGGACGCCTTCTTCGCTAATTTTGAGGCAAGGAGGCCATGATGGGCACAGGCAATTTTACTGACGAGTTCAAGCGCGATGCGGTCGCGCAGATCACGGAGCGGGGCTACCCGGCCAAGGAGGTTTCGGAGCGGCTCGGGGTGAGCACGCATTCGCTCTATGCCTGGAGGCGCAAGTTCGCGAAGGCGGTGTCGGGTGACACGGAGAAGGATGCCGAGATCCGGCGGCTGAAGCGGGAGCTGGCGCGGGTCTCCGAGGAGCGCGACATCCTAAAAAAGGCCACCGCGTATTT
>NZ_VLKU01000009.1 GCF_007830335.1 Paracoccus sulfuroxidans
TTGAGGCGCAGGTCGGCGGTGACCACGGCCGGAAGCTTGACCTCGATGGTCTGCAACCCGCCGTCGACCTCGCGGGTGACTTTCGCCGCGCCGCCGTCGATCTCCAGCTTCGAGGCGAAGGTCGCCTGACCCCAGCCCAGCAGCGCCGCCAGCATCTGGCCGGTCGCGTTCATGTCATTGTCGATCGCCTGCTTGCCGGCGATGATCAGCTCGGTGCCCTCGGCTTTCGCCACCGCCGCGAGGATCTTGGCCACCGCCAGAGGCTCGATGTCCTGATGCACATCATCGGCCGCGACCACCAGGATCGCCCGGTCCGCGCCCATCGCCAGCGCCGTGCGCAGCGTTTCCTGCGCCTGCTTCACACCGATCGAGATCGCGATGACCTCTTCGGCCTTACCCGCTTCTTTCAGACGGATCGCCTCTTCCACCGCGATCTCGTCGAAGGGGTTCATCGACATCTTCACGTTCGCAAGATCGACACCCGAACCGTCAGCCTTAACACGGGCCTTCACGTTGTAGTCGATCACGCGCTTCACTGGCACGAGAACCTTCATGATTTCCTCTTGATTTTGATCAGCAGACAGAGCGGAAGCGCGTGACGATGGTGTCGAGCACTTCACCCGGATCGCGTCTCCACCAGTTACCTGCCGAAAAGATCTCGACCTCGCAGAGGCCCTTGTAGCCCGCCGCTTCGACCGCTGAGCGGATGGCCTTCAGATCGGCCACGCCATCGCCCATCATGCCGCGATCCAGAAGCACGTCCGAGGTATCGGCCAGCCAGTCGCAGAGGTGATAGCCAAGAATGCGACCGCCCGCGCGGGCCAGTTGACGCGGCAGATCGGTGTCCCACCAGACATGATAAACATCGACCGCCACGCCAAGGTTCGGCGCGCCGATGGCATCGCAGATGTCCAGCGCATCGCGCAGGGTGGTCAGGCAAGAGCGATTGCCGCCATAGACCGGATTGAGCGGCTCAAGCGCCAGCCTGACGCCGCGCGCGGCGGCATAGGGCGCGGCCTCGGCCACGCGGTCGGTGACGATCCGCAGGCTGTCGGCAATGCCGCGGGTGCCGGGCTCAACCCCGCCGGTCACGATGGTCAGGACAGGCGCGCCGAGTTCGGCGGCCATGTCGATCGAGGCATGGAAGTCGTCCATTACCGCCTGACGACCTTGCGGCGCGAGGGGACCGACGAGGAAGGGCGTTCGGCAGAGCCCCGCAACTGCCAGTCCGGCAGCACGGGCATGGGCGGCGATTCTGGCAGCATTGGACCCAATCTCGCGCCGCCAGAAGACGATGCCGCCATAGCCGCGCGCGGCACAGGCGTCGATGGTGCGCTCGGGCGACCAGCCAGCGCCTGCGCCCTCGACATTATGCCCAAGCGTGGCGGTGTTCAGGGCCAATGCCGAGATGTCACGACTGAAATCGCGCATCATCAGGCCCCATAGACCGCCAGCAGGGATTTCATCCGCCGCACCGCAAGTTCCGGATCGCGCAGAAGACCCGAGCCATCGGCCAGCCGGAAGACTTCTGTGAAATAGGGCAAGGGCCGCATGGCGTGATGGCCGTTCAGCATGATGAAGTGATCCTGAAAGCCGTTCAGCCAGGCGAGGAAAACCACGCCGGTTTTGTAATACTGCGTCGGTGCGCGAAAGATGGTGCGGGCCAGCGGCACGGTCGGGTCCAATGTGGCACGGAAACCGGCCTTGTCGCCTTCCGCCAGCCGGTTCACCGCGAAGGCGGCGGCGGGGGCCAGCGGGTCGAAGATGCCCAGCAACGCATGGCTGAAGCCCTGCTCATCGCCCTCGATCAGTTCAGGATAGTTGAAATCATCGCCGGTATACATCTTCACGCCCGCAGGCAGGCGGCGACGCAGGGTGATTTCCTTGTCCTTGTCCAAGAGCGACATCTTGATGCCGTCCACCTTGGCGAGGTTTTGTTCGATCACCGCCAGAACGGTTTCCAGCGTGGCGTCGAAATCCGCGCCGCCCCAATAGCCCGCGAGCGCCGGGTCGAACATCTCGCCCAGCCAGTGCAGGATGACCGGCTGATCGCAGGCCGACAGCACCCGGCCATAGACATGCAGGTAATCCTCGGGGCTGGTGGCGACGCGGGCCAGCGCGCGGCTGGCCATCAGCACGATGCGGCCACCGACCGCCTGGATCGCCTCGACCTGCTCCAGATAGGCGCGGATGACATCGTCCAGCGTCTTTGCGTCGGCCGGGACCAGATGATCGGTGCCGCAGCCATTGCCAACCAGCGCCTCGGGCAGTTCAGCCCTGGTGCGCCGGATCAGCTCCAGCGCGCCCGGCCAGTCAAGGCCCATGCCGCGCTGCGCCGTGTCCATCGCCTCGGCAATGCCAAGACCAAGGCCTGCAAGATAGCGACGGAAGGCCATGGTCTTATCCCAATCCACCGCCGCGCGCCCGGAAGGATCATTGGCGGTGAAGGGGTCGGCCACCACATGGGCGGCAGAATAGACGATGCGGGCGGGGTTGGCGGGCAGCACGGCCTGCGCGATGGGCGTACCGTTCAGCATGTAATCGGCCATGCGGCCTTCGGCATCGGGAAGTGCAATCTTCATGGCAGCGCCTTTTCAGAAACGCGGAACCAGCATCCCAGCATCAGCCGAGATCGCCTGTCCGGTGGTATAGGGAAGCCGACCCGAGGCCAGCGATGCGATGATGGCGCCCATATCCTCGGGCTGGCCCACGCGGGGAAACAGCGTCAAACCGGCCTCGGCGCGCAGGCGATAGCCGTCGATCACGGGCGCGGTCATCTCGGTCGCGATCAGGCCGGGCTGCACGTCATAGACGGCGATGTTTTCGGGGCCGAGCCGCACGGCCAGCGCCTTCGACACCATCGCGGCAGCGGCTTTCGAGGCGCAATATTCCGCCCGCTGCACCGCCACCGCCACCGCGTTCGACGAGGTGACATTGACGATGGAATGAAACAGCGACGCGGGGCGCTCTCGCGCCATCAGGCGACGGGCGAAGGCTTGCGACAGGAAGAACATCGCCTTGCTGTTGACGCTGAGGCAGCGGTCCCAGCTGGCCTCGCTGACCTCCAGCAGGTCGCCGCGCTGCATCACACCCACGCCCGCATTGTTGACCAGCGTGGTCAGGGGTCCAAGCGCCTCCTCGATCCGGTGCAGTGCGGCGTCATGTCCGGCAATATCCGTCACATCGAAGGGTGCTGCGACGGTCGGCACGCCCAGAGCGGCGATGCGGGCCACCGCTGCCTGCAATTCGGCATCATCGGCGGGGCCATTCACGGCGACGGCGAAACCTTCGCGGGCCAGTGCCTCGGCAGCAGCCAGACCGATCCCACGCGATGAGCCGGTGACAAGGGCGACCTGTCTCATGCCTGCGCGCCCTTCTTCAGCAGTTCCCGCGCGATGATCATGCGCTGGATCTGGTTCGTGCCCTCATAGATCTGGGTGATCTTGGCGTCGCGATAGAGGCGCTCGACCTCGAAACCACGGATATAGCCCGAGCCGCCGAAGACCTGCACCGCATCCGCCGTGCGCGCCACCGCCATGTCGCCCGCAAAGCATTTCGCCATCGAGCAGGCCTTGGTCGCGTCCTGACCATGGTCGATCTTGGACGCCGCCGAATGAACCAGCAGCCGCGCGGCCTCGATATCCTTGGCCATGTCGGCCAGAAGCCATTGCACACCCTGGAACTCGGCGATCTCTTTGCCGAACTGCTTGCGCGTCCCGGCATAGTCCAGCGCGGCCTCCAGCCCCGCCTGACCGATACCCACGGCCAGCGCGGCAATGCCGACCCTGCCCTTGTCCAGCACGCTCATCATCATGTGAAAGCCGCGCCCGGCCTCGCCCAGCATCGCATCCGCACCCAGCCGCACATCGGTGAAGTTCAGCGCCCCCACCTGACTGGCGCGCTGACCCATCTTGTGCTCCTTGGGGCCACGCTCGACCCCCGCCGCATGCAGATCGACGATGAAAATCGACATGCCGCGATTGCCCGCCTCTTTGTCGGTGCGGGCCAGAACGAAGCCCAGATCGGCGACGGGCGCGTTGTGGATCCAGATCTTGCCTCCGTTCAGCACCCAGCCGTCGCCATCACGCTCGGCCGTGGTGCGGATGCCCGAGACGTCGGTCCCGGCCTCGGGTTCGGTGATGCAATAGGCCACCTTCTGCTGCATCGAGAGGATCCCAGGCAGCAGCTTGCGCTGCGCCTCGGTCCCGTGGCGCACCAGCAGCGTCGAGATCAGTTCCAGCAAACCACATTGATCGGCGACGCTGGCATAGCCGCGCGACAGCTCTTCCATCACCACGGCATAGGTCAGGGTGTCAAAGCCCGGCCCGCCCATGCCTTCCGGCACGCCGATGCCGAAAAGCCCCAGCTTCGCCATCTCGTCATAGATCTCGGCCGGGAAACGCTCGTCACGGTCCAGCGCCTCGGCGGCAGGCCGGATGACCTCATCGGCGAAAGCGCGGGCCATGTCGCGCACCTGCAACTGGGTATCGCTCAGATACATTCTCGAATCCCCTCCCGGTATGTAACTATCCGGTTACTTTATTTGAGGCGAGTTCAATGCGTCAAGCGCCAAAACCGACAGTGGTTTGGAAATCCACTTGATCCGCGATGCTGGCTCATGCCATTTATAACTGAATAGTTACTTAAGGGAGGAAGCTGATGACGCCATCCGACACACGCAAATTCGGCCGCACGGATCTGGAGGTGACCAGCTTCGCCTTCGGCACCGCGCCGGTCGGCAATATCTTCCGCGAGATCGACGACCAAACCTCGCGCGCCATGTTCGATCACGCCTGGGATGCGGGCGTGCGCTATTTCGACACCGCGCCAATGTATGGCCATGGTCTGTCCGAGCTGCGCACCTCCGAGGCCCTGCGCTGGCGCAACCGCGACGACTACGTCCTGTCCTCGAAGGTTGGCCGCCTGCTGCGCCCGGCGCGGCGCGACAGCATCGACTTCGCGCCCTGGGTCAATGCGGCGCCCTTCGAGATGGAGTTCGATTATAGCTACGACGGCACGATGCGCTCATTCGAGGACAGCCTGCAGCGGCTGGCGTTGGAGCATATCGACATCCTCTTCATCCATGACATCGACGTCTATACGCGCGGCGCCGCGCAGCCCGAAGTGTTCCGGCAGGCGATGGACGGTTGCTACAAGGCCCTGGCCCAGTTGCGTGACGAGAAGGTCGTGAAGGCCATCGGTGTCGGCGTGAACGAATGGCAGGTCTGCCATGAGGCGCTGAAGCAGCGCGATTTCGACTGCTTCCTGCTGGCCGGTCGCTATACGCTGCTGGAGCAAGACGCGCTCAATGAATTCCTGCCACTCTGCGAGGCGCGCGGCGCGGCGGTGGTCGTGGGTGGCGGCTTCAACTCGGGGATCCTCGCCACGGGCGCGACACCGGGCGCGAAATACAACTACGCCCCTGCCCCGGCTGAAATCATGGACCGGGTGGCGAAGATCGAGGCGGTTTGCGCCGAATACGGCGTGCCTCTGGCGGCGGCGGCGCTGCAATTCGTCGTGGCGCATCCGGCTGTTCCTGCCTTCTGCGCGGGCACGCGCACCGTCGAGCAACTCGATCAGAACCTCGCGTGGTTCCAGCACCCCATCCCGGTCGACTTCTGGGTGGCGCTGAAAGGAAAGGGCTTGCTGCGCGAGGATGCCCCGGTTCCTGCCTGAACCTGAGGGGCGCCGGTGTCGCCACCGGCACCCCTTGACGTGATCAGCCGCACCAAACAGCCCGGCAAGGGAATCTTGTTCCTCGGCCTTCACTCGGCTTTCTGTGACCCGCTGATCCTATCAAACCTTGCGGGTCGTTTCTCGCGAAACGCCGAAAGCCCTTCGCGCAGATCGCTGGAGGCAGCAGCCACGCCGCCCGCTAGCACCTCAAGCACGCGCTCGCGTTCCTCACCTTCCGCCGCGTTGATCAGCATCTTGGTGATTTCGGTAGCACGCGGCGCGCGGGCGGTCACCTTCGCGGCCAGCGCCTCGGCGGCAGCCATGCCCTCGCCTGTCGGAACCACCTGATCGACCAGCCCAAGGCGCTGCGCCTCCTCCGCGTCGAAAACCTCGCCGAAAAGCGCCATGCGCCGCACCACACCCGCGCCGAAGCGCCGCACCGTACGCTGCGTGCCCGACCAGCCGGGAATGATGCCCAGCGAGGTTTCGGGCAGGCCGATCCGGACATGCGCCTCGGCCAGCCGATAGTCGGCGCAGGCGGCCAGTTCCAGCCCGCCGCCCAGGCAATGCCCGTTCAGCACGGCGATCACCGGCTGCACCAGACGGGCCAGCGCGTCGAACGCGGCATGGCCGTCGCGCAGCCAGTGGCGGCTAAAATCGTCTGGCGGCAGTTGCGACCAGGCGGCGATATCGCCGCCTGCGCAGAATGAGCGCCCACCCTCGCCTGTCAGGATCACCACCCGCGCATCGGATCGCTCGATCCGGTGGCAGAGCGGCAGCAGTGCCTCGACCATATCGGCATCCAAAGCGTTCAGCTTATCGGGCCGACGAATGGTCAGTCGCGCGATGCCCGCGTTGATGGACAGGTCAAGACGCGGGTCCACGGTCACAGTGACAGCCCCATCGGGGCATCGCGAAACAGCGCCGCATCCATCTGCTTCAGATCCGCCGCCACGCGCAGCGGCGTCGCAGCCTGATCCAGCACGTCGCGTTGCAGATCGATGCCCGGCGCAATCTCGGTCACCACCAACCCCTCGGGCAGCAGGCGCAACACGCAGCGCTCGGTCACATAGGTCACCTCCTGCCCCTGCGCCACCGCGCGACGACCCGAGAAGCTGACCTGATCAACCTTCGGCACGATCTTGGCCACCTTGCCCTCGCGGTCGATCACAAGCTGGCCGGCATCGACGCGCATCTTGGCCCCGGCGTTGAAATTCCCCGAGAAAACGATCCGCTTGGCGCGTGCGGTAATGTCCACGAAACCGCCCGCGCCCGCCGTCCGGTGCGGCGTTGCGGCAAGGCGGCTGACATTGACCGAACCCTCGGCGTCGATCTCCAGGAAGGACAGCAGCGAGCAATCGAACCCGCCCGCCTGAAAATAGCAGAATTGGTGCGGCGAGGCGACGAAGGCCTCGGCATTGCTGGCGCAGCCGAACTTAAAATCCAGCAGCGGCACACCGCCGACCGCGCCCTGCTCGATCACCCAGGTGACCGCGCCGTGCAGCCCCTCCTCGATCAGGATGCGCGGCACATTGGCCGAGATGCCGAATCCGATGTTCACCGCCCAGCCCGTCCGAAGCTCTTGCGCGACGCGGCGGGCAATGACCTTGCCCGGATTGAACTCGGCCGGGCTGAAACTCGACAAGGGCCGGAAGACCTCGCCCGAGATGGCCGGGTCGTGCGGCGTCGCGGTGGTCTGCAGCTGATCCGGCGCCTCGACGATGACATCGACCAGAATGCCCGGAACCTTCACATCATGCGGTTTCAGCGTGCCCTGCGCCGCAATACGCCGGACCTGAGCGATGACGATGCCGCCGCAGTTATGCGCAGCCAGCGCCATTTCCATCGCGCCCAGCGTCGCGCCCTCATCCTCGAAGGTCAGGTTGCCATTCTCATCTGCCGTCGTCGCGCGGATCAGCGCCACATCGGGGCGCAGCGCGGGAAAGTAGAGCCAATCCTCGCCCTCGAAGGCCACACGCCGGACGATGGGGGTGGCGCGGGCGGTGTCATTCATCGCGCATCCGTCCAGCGCGGGATCGACAAAGGTGTCCATGCCCACCTTGGTCAGCACGCCCGGGCGCTGCGCCGCGCCCTCGCGCAGCATGTCGAAGACCACGCCCGAGGGCACGTTATAGGCCGCTACCTCTTCCGCCAGGATGCGCTGCCAGATCTTCGGCGGCTCGGCATTGGACGGCCCCGAAGGATAGGAGCCGCCGATGATCCGCGTGATCATGCCGGGATGGGCGATGTGATCGACGCCCGGAGTGCCGAACATGTCGCCAGCGGCAATGGGATGGATCGTCGTCAGGTCGCGCGGGGCACCATCTTGCGCAAACCGCGCACCCAGTGCCGCCAGAAGCCGATCCGGGCACAGCAATCCCGAAGACGAATTCACCGCGATCACCGCGCCATCGCGGACCAGTTCTGCTGCCTGACTGGCGGTCCGGATTTTGGACATTGCGCTCCTCCTTCGTAATTGCGTCTAAGTAACTAACTGGTTATCTATATATCTATGATCGACCCGCCTCGACAAGAGGAAAACCGGGACCTATGCAACGCAAGAAGATGAAAGGGGAGGACCAAGATGAACATTCTGCTGCAACCCGATTTCGTGCAGGGATTCGGCACGTTTCCCTTGAAAGGGGACAGCCTGAGGGACGCCATCCATACGGCGGTCGAGGCAGGCTACCGCACCTTTGACACGGCGCAGGCCTATGAGAATGAGGCGGAAACGGGTGCCGCCCTGAAAGAGACCGGCATTGCACGCGACAAGTTTTGCATCACCACCAAGGTGAAGAACGACAATTTCAGCGAATCGCACTTCCTGCCCTCGGTCGAGGCCAGCCTGCGCGCCCTTCAGGTCGACCGGGTCGACGTGCTGCTGCTGCACTGGCCGCCCGCCGGGGGCGAGATCACGCCCTCGCTGAAGCTGTTGCAGAAGGCTTATGACGCCGGGCTTGCCAGCAACATCGGCGTGTCGAACTATACGGTTGCGATGATGCGGCAGGCGCGGGCCATCGTGGACGCTCCGCTGGTCGCCAATCAGGTCGAGTTTCATCCGCTGCTGGATCAGTCGCGCCTGCTGGACGCGGTCGAGGAAACCGGGATCCCGCTCTCGTCCTACTGCTCGCTGGCGCGCGGTGAGGTCTTCAAATATCCACTGTTCGCCGAAATCGGCCAGACGCATAGGAAATCCGCCGCTCAGGTCGTCTTGCGCTGGATCCTGCAAAAGGGTGTCAGCATGAACACCATGTCCACCAAGCCGGAGAATATCCGCGCCAATCTGGAGATCACGGATTTCACGCTTTCGACCGAGGAAATGGCCCAGATCGACGCGCTGAACCGCGTGAACTACCGCATCGTGGACCGCGACCGGGTGCCCTTCGCGCCCGTCTGGGACTGATCCGTCGGGGCGCGGCGACGGCCGCGCCCCGAAAACGCTTCAGCGATTACCACGGATCATGTCAGATGCCTTTTCGGCAATCATGATCGTCGGCGCGTTGGTGTTTGACCCGACCAGCGAGGGCATGACCGAGCTGTCGCAGATCCGCAGCCCGTCGAGCCCGTGGACGCGCAACTGCGGATCGACCACCGACATCTCGTCCCGGCCCATCTTGCAGGTGCAGGTCGGGTGGTAAGAGGTACGGCCGTACTGGCGCGCATAAGCCTCGTAATCCGCCTGCGTGCGCACATTCGTGTCGGGAAAGCGCAGCTCGCGGATGTATTTCCCCAGCGAATGCTGGCTGAAGATCTCACGGCTCAGCTTCACCCCTTCGGCCGAGATGCGCAGATCCTCTGCCTCGGCCAGGAAGTTCGGGTCGACCACAGGATTGTCGCGCGGATCGGAGGAGCGCAGTGTCACCGTGCCGCGCGATTTCGGACGCAGGGTATAGCTGTTGAGCGTGATCCCCGAAGAGCCCTTCGGCACCGATGGCACCCCCGCCTCGGCCCCCGCTCCGGCCAGGAAATGAAATTGCAGATCGGGACAGGGGGCGCTCCGATCCGCATACCAGAAGGCCCCGCCCTCGACCACGTTCGAAGCCACCGGCCCCGAGTTGAACAGCAGATATTGCAGCCCGGCCCAGATCATCCAATGCGGCTTGCCATAGCGGTCAAGGCTTTCATGCCCCTTCAGCTCGGCCACGATGTCGATGCCGAAATGGTCCTGAAGGTTCTGGCCGACGCCGGGCATATCCTGCACCACCTCGATGCCATGACTGCGCAGGTGATCGGCGGGGCCAATGCCCGACAGCATCATCAACTTGGGCGTGCCGATCGCGCCCGAGGTCACGATCACCTCCTGCCCGGCCCGCGCCACCACCGGAGTGCCGCCCTTGCCAGCGATATATTCGACGCCGACCGCGCGGCTGCCCTCGAACACCAGCCGCAGCACCAGCGCGCCGGTCAGCACCGTCAGGTTCGGGCGGGACAGCACCGGGCGCAGATAGCCGACAGCCGCCGAGCAGCGCCGGTTGTTGCGGATCGTCGTCTGATAAAGGCCCGCCCCTTCCTGCCGCGCACCGTTGAAATCGGGGTTATAAGGGATGCCAGCCTCCTGGCAGCTCTGCACGAAGGCGCGGCTCATGGCATTGGGGCTCGTCAGGTTCGACACGCCCAGCGGGCCATCCGTGCCGTGCCATTCGCCCGAAAGGATCGTGTTCCCTTCCGAGCGATGGAAATAGCGCCGCACCTCATCCGAGCCCCAGCCCTCGGCCCCCTCCTCGACCCAGCGGTCGTAATCGGACGGGTGGCCTCGGGTGAAGATCTCGGCATTGATCGAGGAACCGCCCCCCAGAACGCGCGCCTGCGCATAAGGGATCTCTCGGTTGTTGGCATGGCGCTGTGGCGCGGTCACCAGCCCCCAGGTCAAGGGCCCGGTGGTCATTTTGGCGAACCCCACCGGCATATGGATCAGCGGATTGCTATCCTTGCCCCCGGCCTCGATCAGGCAGACCCGCGCCTGACTGTCCTCGGACAACCGCGCGGCCAGCACGCAACCCGCCGAGCCGCCGCCGATGATGACGTAATCATATCCCTGCGCCATGATGCCTCCTTCAGCCGATCCAATGCGTGCGCTTACCGATCTCGACATGGACCGACTTGATCTGGGTATATTCCTCGACGCCATAGATCCCGGCCTCGCGGCCCCAGCCCGATTGCTTGAAGCCCCCCAGCGGCATCTCCGGCCCACCCGCCATGATCGTATTGACCCAGAAACGCCCCGCGCTGACACGCCGCGTCACCGTCAGTGCCTTGTCCAGATCTTTCGTCCACAACGATGCCGCAAGCCCATAGACCGTATCATTGGCTAGGGCGATAGCCTCGTCCATGGTCTCGAAGCGGAAGGACGACAGGACCGGGCCGAAGATCTCATCCCGTGCAATCGCCATGTCGCGGCGCACACCAGAGAACAGCGTCGGCGCGATGAAACGACCCGCGCCGATCTGCAGCACCTCGCCGCCGGTCAGCAGGCGCGCGCCTTCCTGACGGCCCTTCTCGATATAGCCCAGGATGGTGTCGTTCTGCGCGGGCGTGGTGATGGCGCCGACCTGCGTGGCCTCGTCCAGCGGATCGCCGATGCGGATGCGGCGCATCTTGTCGACCAGCAGCCGCTCGAACTCATCCGCCACCGAAGCCTCGACAATGAGCCTGCTGGACGAGACGCAGCATTGCCCGGTGTTGAAGCTGATCCCGAAGGCTGCGGCATCGGCGGCATCCTCAAGGTCGCAATCGGCAAAGACGATGATCGGGTTCTTGCCGCCCAGTTCCAGCCCCAGCTTCTTGAAGTTGCTGTCGGCGGCGGCATGGACGCAGGACCGCCCCACCCCGGTCGAGCCGGTGAAGGACAGCATGTCGATATCCGGATGCTCGGCCATGGCCTGCCCGACCGTCCGGCCCGATCCGGTGACGACGTTGTAGACGCCCTTGGGCAGCCCCGCCTCGGTCAGGATCTCGGCCAGGATCAGCGTCGTGGCACTGGTCACCTCGGAGGGCTTCACCACCATCGTGCAGCCCGAAGCGAGGATGAAGGGCACCCGCTCGCACAGGATCAGGAAGGGGAAGTTCCAGGGCGTGATCAACCCGACGACGCCAATCGGCTCACGCAGGACCATGCCGAACAGCCCATCGCCCAGAGAGTTGAAACTGTCGCCATGCAGCAGACGCGCGGCACCTGCGGCGGTCTCGAAACAGGCGATGCAGCCTTCGATCTCGGCGCGGGCCTGCGCAATGGGCTTGCCGTTCTCCAGCACCTCCCAATAGGCGACCTCGTCCCGGCGGCGGCGCAGGATATCGGCAGCGCGCAACAGCACGCCCGCACGATCGGCGCCCGAAAGCCCGGCCCAGCTGCGATCCTCGAAGGCGCGGCGAGCGGCAGCGACCGCATCATTCAGGTCGTCCGTGGTGCAGCGCGCCACCCGCGTCACCGGCACGTCATGCGCGGGCGAGCGCTGTTCCGCCATCTCACGGCCATGACGCCATTCGCCGTCGATGAAAAAGCCGAACTCGCGCGGCGATTCTGGCAGGGAAAGGGTGCGGGCGATCTGGTCCATCATATCGGGTTCCTTGGAAATTCTGGGGTGTCAGTTCTGCGAAATGACAATCTGGGTCTTGAGATCGGCGGGCCGCTCGGCCAGCGTCTCGAACGCCTCCTGGATCCGCTCCAGCGGATATGAGGCGCTGGTGAAGGCCTCGGTGCGGAACCGGCCATGCACCAGCAGGGCCAGCGCGTCATGCATGTCCTGCCCCATGCCCGCGACGGACCCCTTCAAGCTGTTTTCCTCAAGGATCGTGCGCAGGATCGGCACTTGCACCGCCTCTTCCGGGCCGGTCAGGCCAAAGAAGGCGACATGGCCGCCCTTGCGGATCAGGTCGAACGCGGTGGCGTAAAGCGCCGGGTGACCCACACTTTCGATCACCAGATCCGCGCCCCGGCCATCCGTCAACTCGAGCACCGTCGTTTTCAGTTGCGCGGGATCGCTGATCGCGGCATCGGCACCTGCGTCGAAGGCCATCGTGCAGCGTTCTGCCGACAGATCGGCCACGATAATCGGCGCGGCCCCCACAAGCCGCATCATCTGCACATGCAGGTTGCCGACCGGCCCCGCCCCCAGCACCACGACCGATTGCGCGATCCCGGCCTGCGCCTTGCGCGCGGCGCGAACCACGCAGGCGACCGGTTCGGTCAGCGCAAGGATCTCGGGCGCGATGTCATCGGGGGTAGGAATGACCAGCCGCCCGGGGAGCGCCACGAATTCGGCGAAAGCACCGTCACGGGTGATGCCAAGCTGTGCCATGTCGGGACAGTTCAGCACCTCGTTGCGACGGCACCAATAGCAATGCCCGCAGCCGATGTTGATGTCGGCGACCACCATCTGGCCCTGCATCAGATGGCCCATGTTCGCGCCCGCTTCCTCGATCACGCCGCAGAACTCATGGCCCGGAATGATCGGCAGGTCGTCGGCGGCATAATGGCCGTGGAACATGTGAAGGTCGGTGCCGCAGATGCCGGTCCGGATCACGCGGATCAGCACGTCATCGGGACCGATCTGCGGGCGCGGCACCTCGCGCAGCTCGAATTTGTGCGGAGCGGTCAGGACGGCGGCTTGCATGGTTTTCATGGCATCCTCACTTCACGGTACGCAGTTTGGATCGGTCGATGGTCAGCGCGATCGCCGCGATCAGGACCAGACCGAACAGCATCTGCTGCTGCGTCGCCTCGATCCCCAGATACAGCATCGAGGCACGGATCACGGCCACGATCAGCGTGCCGATCAGCGTGTTCAGCACCCCGCCGACACCACCGGTCAAGGGTGTGCCGCCGACCAGCACCGCGACGATGGCGGGCAACAGGAAGCCGTTGGCGATGGTCGGAGCGCCCCCCGACAGCTTGACCGAGAACAGAAGGCCCGCAATCGCCGCCAACGCCCCGGAAATGGCAAAGGCCAACATCTTGTAGCGCCCGACATTGATGCCCGATGCCTTGGCCGCCGGTTCGCCCGCACCCACGGCCTTCAGCACCCGGCCAAGGACCGTGCGGCGTTCGATGAACAGGCAAAGCGCCAGCAGGGCGGCGGCCAAAAACAGCTCGTTAGGGACGATGCCGGTATGGCCGATCATCCAGCCGAAGGTGGCGTTCCTCTGCTCGGCATCCATGTTCAGGGCGCGGTTGCCCGACAGCCATTGCGCGACCGAAAAGCAGACCCCGCCCACCGCCAGCGTCGAGATGAAGGACGGCACGAACAGCCGCGTGGTCAGGAAGCCCGAGAGCATCCCCAGCCCGAAGCCCGCCGCGATGCAAAGCACCGCGACCCAAGCCCCCAACGAGGCCAGATAGATCGAGGCGATGACCGTGATCATGTTGGCCATCGACTGCACCGACAGGTCGATGCCGCCGATATAGATGGCGAAGGTCAGCCCAAGTGCCATGATGAACAACGGCACGATATCGCCCGCGAGGCTCAGCAGATTCGCGGGGCGCAGGAAGTTAGGATCCACCACGCCGACCACGGCGGTCAGCACCAAAAGGGTGATCCAGGGAAGATGCGGTTTGATGCGTTGCATGGTCATCTGCGCCTCAGATCATGTGATGGAGAAGGTCATAAAGCGACGGCTTCGCGCCCGGCTGGCAATCGAAGCGCTGCCGGATCTCGCCATCTTTCAGGACGACGATGGTGTGCGAGAGGCCGATGGCCTCTTCCAGCGTGTCGGCCACCAGCACGATGCCGGTGCCGTCGTCGCTCATGTCGCGGATCATGTCGTAGACGTCTTCCTTGGCCCCGATGTCTAGGCCCCGCGTCGGGTGGTCCAAGAGCATGATGTCGGACCCGCCCGAGCGCCATTTTGACAGCACCACCTTCTGCTGGTTGCCGCCCGACAGATTGCCGCAATCGGCGAATTCGGAATGGGCCTTGATTGACAGCTTGCTGATCCAGTCCCGCGCCAGCGCCTTCTCGCGTCCGACGTCGATCACGCCCGCTTTGGAATAGCGGCCAAGCTGCGACAGGGTCATGTTCTCATAGACATTCATGCCTGCGACGATGCCCTCGATCTTGCGTTCGCGCGGCACATAGCCCACGCCCATCGCGACCGAGCGGCGCGGGTTGAAGCCCCGAAGCGCCTCGCCCTTCATCTCGAAATGACCCGAGAGCGGGGCCAGCATGCCATAGATCGTGCGCAGGATCGCCTCACGCCCCGAGCCCTCGGTCCCGACCAGGCACAGCACCTCACCCGGATGCAGCGTCAGGTTCAACTTGTGCGGACGGCCCGGCAGGACCACATCGCGCATCTCGAACAGCTTGCGCGAGCGGTCATAGGGCTTCTGGCGCTGCTCGCGGTAATATTCACGGTCGACGTGGCGACCGACCATCTTGTGCTGGATCGCGCTCGCGTCGGCCTCGGCTCTGGCGACGACATCCATCACCTGCCCGTCCTTCATCACATAGATGCGGTCCGACAGCTCCATCACCTCATCCATGCGGTGGCTGACGAAGATGAAGGACGCCCGGCTGGTCAGTTCGCGCACCAGCTTGAAGAGCAGCTTGACCTCATCCTCGGACAGGACCGAGGTGGGTTCGTCCAGCAGGATGACCAGATCGCCCTCGACCCGCTCTTCCAGCGTCAGAACCTTCGCCAGTTCGACCAGTTGCCGCTGCGCGAAGGACAGCGCCGAGGTCACCGTCGCCGGATCGATGTCCAGCTTGACCTTGGCAAGCTGCTTTCGCGCAGCCGCCGCCATCGCCTTCCAGTTCACCACGCCCAGCCGGGTGAACTGCGCCTCATAGCCAAGGAAAATGTTCTCCATCACCGTCAGGTTCGGGATCAGCGATTGTTCCTGAAACACCATGCCGATGCCGCGCTTCATTGCCTGACGCGGATTGGCGAAATGCACGGGCTTGCCATCGATCAGGATCTGGCCGCCATCGGGCTGATAGGCACCATAGATCACCTTCATCAGCGTCGATTTTCCGGCGCCGTTTTCGCCCACCAGCCCAACGATCTCGCCGCGCTTGATGTGGAAGTCGATGGCCTTCAGCGCATGGACGCCGGGGAATTTCTTGTCGACCGAGCTTAGCTGATACATGCCGCCCTCACTTCGCGAAACTGACAAGGCGACGGTCGGTGGACAGCACGACCGCGATGATGACCAGGACGCCCAGCAAGCCGTCCTGCAGATAGTTGGGCAGGCCGATGACGACCATGCCGTTGCCGATGACATTGACGATGAGGACGCCGACGACCGCATTCAGCACGCCGCCGATCCCGCCCCACAGGGCGACGCCGCCGACAACGACCGAGGTGATGGCAACGAACATCAGGTTCGCGCCGGTCACCGACTCGGCCTGTCCCAGACGCGCCACCTGAAAGATCGCGGCGATGGCGTAGAAGACCCCGGCCAGCGCAAAGCCCGCCAGCCGCACCCGGCGCACGTTGACGCCCGAGGCATGGGCCAGCTCTTCTCCCCCGCCGACGGCGTAGAAGTTGCGACCCAGCGTCGTGTGGTTCTGGATGAACCAAGCCAGCAGCACCAGCGCGGCGGCGATATAGACCATCAGCGGAAAGCCAAGGATCCGCCAGGTCAGCAGGGCGCGGAAGACGTCATCCTCGATGCGGACGATATCGCCCCCGGTCACCAGCACCGCGGCACCCGTGCCCACAAAGCCCATCGCCAGACTGGCCATGAATGAAGGGATCTGCAGCCGCACATGGACCATGCCGGTCAGCCATCCGAAGAAGGCCCCGCACAGCAGGATCGCCGGAATGGCCAGCCACGCGCCCGCGCCAAGGGAACCGCCCAGCCGCAGGAACAGCAGGCAGAACAGCACCGCGCAGAGCGACACCACCCCCTCCATCGACAGGTCGATCGAGCCCATGACGATGATGAACGTGACGCCAAGCGCCACCATCATCGCCGGTGTCGAGGCCAGCGCGATCCGGGCCAGATTGCGTTGCGACAGGAAGGCGGGATTGATCGCCGCGAACAGCACGACCAGCCCCAGCAGCACGAGGGCCGGAGCCCATCGGATGACATTCTCGCGGGTGAGCTTCATCTTCAACAGTTCTCCTCAACACTGTCGGGCCGCGCGCCCCGACGGGCGGCGGGGAGGACCGCATCGCGGTCGACCCATCGGATTTTCAGAACTCAGCGATACTGGATCTGGCCGTTGCTCGGCCCCCAGAAGTTGGTCCAGTCATAGGCGGGCGTGGCGTCCAGATACTGCGCCTTGAACTCGGCCGCGTCCTTCTGGGTGATCAGAACGGTGGGACCGTAGAACTCGCGATGCTCCTGCGGTTCCTCGGAGGGTTTGAACGTGCCGATGGCCGCATGATAGGCCAAGGCCGCCGAGATGCCGCCGCCCCAATAGGGGTTGGTAAAGACCGTGGCCAGCAACTGGCCATCCATAACCAGCTTCACCGCCTCGGGGTTGCCATCATAGGCGACGATCGGCATGTCGGTGATGCCTTCGGCCCGCAGCGCCTCGATCACGCCATAGGCGATGTTGTCGGCCGCGCAATGGATGCCGGTGATCCGGTCGCCGTAGCGGGTCAGGAATGAGGACATCAGTTCGGCCGCCTTGGTCGTGTCCCAATCGGCGGGCTGCGCGTCCAGCAATTCGATCTCGGGGAAGTCCTTCAGCGCGTTCTGCAGCCCGGCCAGCCGCTCGACCGCCGGATTGTTCGCGGCGATCCCACCCAGATGCACGACGCCGCCCTTGCCGCCCATCGCCTCGAACAGGATCCGCGCTGTCTGTTCCGAGGGCTGTTCGTCGGACCAGGTCATGTGGCTGACGTAGTTGTCGCCGAAATCCCAGGGGTGCAGGTCGTCGGTCTTGTTCCAGATCGTCGAGATATAGGCCCCTGCCGCCTGCACGGCCTCGACGACGGGGCGGGCGTTGGGGCTGTCGTTCGGGTCGCAGGCGATGGCGCAATTGCCGCCTGTCTTGGCCAGAAAGGCCTTGATATCGGCCAGCGATTTTTCCGACGAGCCCTCGCTGATCAGGTTGACCATGTCGGACTTGCTGCGACCGATGGATTCGACAAAAGCCTCGCCCCCCGACACGACCGCATTCCAATAGGCCGAAGCACGGTCGCGATAGCTCCATGCGATGGCCGGGTCGGTCAGCGCGGCGCGCGCCTGACCGCGCCCGAATATGGCTGGCGCGGCCAGTGTCGCCATACCCGCAGCCCCCGCCAGCAGCAGCTTGCGCCGGGTCATGACCTCGCGGTCGATATAGTCCTTGATGAATGTGGACATTCTGAGCCTCCCCATGAGGCGCTGCCCGGATCTCTCCTCAGACCCTCGGATGGCAGGCGCCGCCAAATCAATGCACCATCTGGTTACTTGTTTTGGCAATATCGAGTCAAGCATGATAATTAACCGGATAGTGCGTTAATTTGTCCAGCACGTCTTGCGTCGGCTTGGGACTGCTATAACCTTCACGGGATAGAGGACCAGCCGAATGACCGGAGAGATAGCGTGACCGCAGAAGCCAAGACGCCAGCGCGCAGCAAGCCCCGCATCCGCGATGCCGACGCGACCAAGGCGCGCATCCTCAAGGCGGCGCTGAACGAATTTGCCCGCAATGGCTTTGGCGGTGCCCGCGTCGATGTCATCGCCGAGAAGGCCGATGCCAACAAGCGGATGCTCTATCACTACTTCGGCAGCAAGGAGGACCTGTTCCAGACCGTGCTGGAGAATGCCTATATCGACATCCGCGATGCCGAACAGAAGCTGGCGCTGGATCACCTGCCGCCCAAAGAGGCGCTGGCGCGGCTGGTGCGCTTCACCTGGGAATATTACCTGAAGCACCCCGAGTTCATCACGCTGGTCAACAGCGAGAACCTGCACCGGGCCAAGCACCTGAAGAAGTCCGAGATCGTCAAGATCTACAGCCGCCGCTTCGTCTCGATGGTCGACACGATCCTTGAGCGTGGCGTGGCAAGCGGCGATTTCCGCTCTGGCATCGATCCGGTGCAGCTGAACATCACCATCGCCGCGATTGGTTATTACTATCTGACCAACCGCTTCACAGGCTCGATCATTTTCGAGCGTGACCTGATGGCGAAAGAGGCGCTCGAAGAGCGCCTCCGTTTCAATATCGACACGATCATGCGTCTGGTCTGCACCTGACGCGCGTCAGATCTGGCCAGCCAGCCCCAGGCTGTGAAGTGCAGCCTGGGCGCATTCGGCATCCTCATGCCCCTGCGCCCCGGAAACACCGACCCCGCCCACAATGGCCCCGTTGTGAAGGATGGGCAGCCCGCCCTCCCAGGTGATCAGCCGGGGACGGTTTGCCAGACCGACCCTCAGCTCATCCATGCTGTTCATCCGGGCAAAGAAATCCGCGGTCGAGCGCTGCATGGTGGCCGCCGTAAACGCCTTGTCGGTCGCAAAGCCCAGCGTCTGGGCCGCAACGCCGTCCATGCGCGCCGAGGCCAGCACCTCGCCGCCCGCATCGACGACGACAACCGCCACCAACCAACCGCGTGAGGCCGCATGGTCAAGCGCGTGATGGACCAGACGCAAGGCCGGGGCCGATCTCAGCACCGGCTTCATCTCGACAAGATCAGCATAGTTCGCCTGATCCATCCTCAACCCCATTTGTTCGGCAGCCAGGTCACAATGGACGGGACCGCGATCATGATTGCCACCAGCACAAGAAGCATGATGAAGAACGGAATGGTCGCGGCAAAGACGCGCTCCATCGGCAGGCGGGACACCAGCGCCACGCCATAAAGCGCCACGCCAACGGGCGGTGTGATCAGGCCAAGCACGCAGACGATACAGAACAGCACGCCAAGGTGCAGCGGATCAATTCCAAATGCCGTAACCAGCGGCGCAATGGCCGGAACCAGCATCAGGATGATCGGGGTCGCATCCATGAACAATCCCAGCACCAGCACGACCAGCAGGATCGCGATGAAGACGAGTGTCGGGCTGGACACCATCTCGGTGACCTGCTGCGCCAGCATCATCGGGATCTGTTCGCGCGCGATGACCCAGGCATCCAGCCCCGAGACCGAGACGACCAGCATCAGCGCGCCCACCGCCGTCCCCGTGTGAACGAGGCTGCGGTAGAAGTCGCTGAACTTCAGCTTGCGATAGACCAGCCCCAGAAAGATGACATAGACGACGGCGATGGCGCTGGCCTCGGTCGGCGTCAGCGCGCCCGAGAAGATGCCGCCGATCACCAGAACCGGGGTCAGCATCACCAGCGAGGCGCGCCAGAAGGTGGTCAGCACGCGGCCGAACGAGAACGGCTCGCCCCGGCCATAGCCCCGACGCGCGCTCAGCCAGCCCACGGTGATCATCAGCGAAACCGCCATCAGCAGGCCCGGCACGATGCCGCCAAGAAACATCTTGCCGATCGAGACATTGGCCGTCGCGCCATAGATGATCATGATGATCGAGGGCGGAATGACCGGGGCCATCGTCGCCGAGCTTAGCGTGACGGCAGCGGCGAAATTCGGGTCATAGCCCCGTTCACGCATGGCGGCCACGGTCATCTTGCCGACCCCTACCGCGTCAGCCGCAGCCGAGCCCGACATGGCAGAAAAGACCATCGAGGCCAGCACGGTCACATAGCCAAGCCCGCCCCGGACATGCCCGATGACCGCCTGCGCGAAATCGAAAATCCGCGCCGTGGCGCCGTAGCGGTTCATCAGCGCCCCCGCCAGCAGGAACATGGGCACCGCCAGCAGGATGGATTCGTTGACCGTGCCCAGCATCCGCTGTGGTGCCAGCTCCAGCGGAATGCCGCGCAGCCACAGATAGCTGGCCGCAGGGGCACCAAGCGCAACAAAGATGGGCGCGCGCAGTATGATAAGGACGATGATCGCCAAAAGGATCCAACCGATCATATCTGCCTCCTATTCTTCGAAATCGGGATGCGCGCCGTCGCCGACATGTTGTCGGCGTAGGACGAAGCAAAGGGCGTGAAAGGCCAGAAGCGTCATGCCGACCGGCAGCGCCGCAGTCTGGGCCCAGGCCGGAATGCCCAGCACGGGCAGGGTCTGCCCGCCCCGGAACACCATGCGAAAGCCTGCCTGGGCAAGAACGACCGCAAGCCCGATCGACGCCGCATCCGAGACATAGCCGAAGAGCTTTTGCAGCGGCGCAGGCACATGGTTATAGACGATGTCCACCATGAAATGCTGCGACACATACAAAGCGCGCGCCGCGCCGATAAAGATCAGCCATGCGAACAGAAGCCGCCCGGCCTCTTCGGTAAAGGCCAGCGGCGCTTGCAAGACGAAGCGGAACAGCACCTGCATCGCCAGCATCACGATCAGCGCAAGGAGCGTGCAGAACAGGATCAGCCCTTCCAGGCGGACGACAGATTCCTCGATTTTGACAAGTGTTTGCGACATCAGTTCCTCGCCCTCTCGTGACGGCTGTGCGAAGCAGCCGTCATCAGGTCGTTTGCGCGTCGGGGATCACTGCGCATCGCGGATCCGCTGGACCAGATCAGCGCCATAGGTCTCGGACAGCTTGTCGACGACCGGCTGGACTTTCGCGGCGAAAGCGGCGCGGTCGACCTCAACCACATGGACGCCGTTTTCCTTCAGATAGGCCAGGTCGCTGTCAAAATTGGCCTTGAAGAGGCCCCGCTGCATCTCGGTCACCTCGGCGAAGATCCGGTCGAACTCCTCGCGCTGTTCGGGCGAGAGGGCCTCCATGGCACTGCGATTGGCCAGCACGGGCTTATAGAGGAAGAAATGCCCCGTCAGGCTGAAATTCGGTGCCTGCTCATAGAATTTGACGTTGCGATAGCCCGAGATGTCGTTCTCGGCCCCGTCAATCGCGCCGGTCGCAAGCGAGGTATAGACCTCACCATAGGGCATGGCAGTGGCCAGCGCGCCCATGGCATTGAAGCTGTCAAGATAGACCTGACTACCAATGACGCGGATCTTGCGCCCCGCCAGATCGTCGGGGGTGGTCACGGGCGCGCCGCGCGTGAAGACATGGCGCAGACCGCCGCTCCACCAGCCCAGCACTTCAAGACCGGTCTCGGCCTCGATCTTCGCCTCGATCTCCTTGCCGATCTCTCCATCTGCGACGATCCAGGGATGGGTATCGCCGTCGCGGAACAGATAGGGCAGATCATAGACGCCAGCCGAGGGCGCGAAGGTGGACAGCGACGCCGTCGCCACCGTGGTCATCGTCAGCGCCCCGAAGCGCACCTGTTCCAGCGCGTCGGTTTCGCCGCCCACCTGTCCCTGCGGAAAGACCTGCAAGGCAATGCCGGTCGTGCCCTCGCCAAGCCGTTTCGCCAGTTCCTGGAACGCAACGTTCGAGGGCTCGCCCGGCGGGTTCACATGCGCAGCAGTCAGTTCCAGCGCCGCCGCCTGGGTCACGCTCAGCGCCAAGGCCAGCCCCACGGCTGCCAGTTTCTTCTTGATCATTCTAGTCCTCCTCCCCTCCCGCCATGCGGGGTTACTTTAGCTCAAATTGAAAAACCTCAGGGTTTCAGCCACTTGCCCGTCAAGGACCTCGCGTCCCGGCACAACCGCGCCACCCGCCGCCTCGGCCGCCTCAAGCAGCCTTGTGCGCGCCGGTTGCATGATCATCTCGACCAGCAGCTTGCCGGGGCCAAAAGCGTCGGGACTGATCGGCAGCGGATCGCCCTCGGCCATCCCGGCCGGAGAGGCATTGACGAAGATGGTTACCTCTTGCGGATCCAGCCGCCCGGTGCTGGCCTCGACCCCGGGGAATTCACGCCGCAAGCGGCTGGCCAAATCGGCGGCGCGCCCGGCGTCCAGATCATCCACCGCCAGTCGCGCAGCCCCCGCCTCGGCCAGCGCCGCCGCGACCGAAGCACCCGCGCCCCCTGCCCCGACCAGCTGGACCGTCGTGCCCCGGATCTCGGTGTCCCGTGCCCGCAGGGCGGCCACACAGCCAACGCCATCCAAAGCGTCCCCGGCCCATTGCCCGTCACCAATGGGACGGATGACATTCGCTGCTCCTGCCGCCCGGGCACGCGGCGACAGCACCTGGCACTGATCTGCCGCCAGCGGCTTGAACGGGATGGTGACGATCAGCCCGCCAAGGTTCGGCACATGCCGCAGGGCATCGAACACCTGCGCGCCCTCGGTCGCGTCGATCTGGAACGGGACAAAGACCGCATTCACGCCATGCGCCACGCACCAATCCGTATAAAGGCCCGGCGATTTGACCTGCGCGATCGGGTCTCCGACCACCAGATAGAGCGCGGTTTTTCCGTCGATGTTCATGCTAGAGCCTCGCCATGGACAAGCCGCCATCGACCGACAGCACGGTCCCGGTCAGATAGGGCAGATCTCCCGCAGCAATCGCCGCGACCGCTTGCGCCACATCATCGGGCTGCCCCACTCGGGGCGTCAGGGTCAGCCCTTCATCCCGGATGCGGCGGGCATATTCCTGAATGACCGGGGCGGAAAGATCGGTCTCGATGATCCCCGGGCGGATATCGGCAACCTGCACCCCAAGAGGCGAAAGCTTCATCGCGAAGACCTTGACCACCATCGCAACCGCCGCCTTCGAGACGCAATACTCGGCCTTGTTCAGCGAGGCCGCCTCGGCATTGGCCGATGAGATGAAGATCAACGAGCGGTGACGCCTGTCCGCACCAGAGCCTGCCACCCGTCGGGCAAACTCCTGTGCCAGAAAGAACGGCCCGCGCGCATTCGCCGTCATGCAGTGATCGAAGCTGTCCGTCTCGACCTCCAGAATGTCCGACCGCCGCAGCGGCCCAACCCCGGCATTGCAGACCAAGCAATCCAGCGGCCCGAGTTCCGCTTCAATCCGATCCAGCACCGGGCCATGGTTTTCGGGCTTCGACATATCACCGGCCACGGCCATCACATGACCACCTGCCTTGCGCATTGCATCCAGTGCACGGTCCATGCCCGGCCCCTCTTCGCGACCGTTGATCGCGACGGCGAACCCCCGATTGGCCAGTTTCATGGCAATCGCCACCCCGATCCCGCGCGTCGACCCCGTCACCAAGGCCACGCCTGATTGCGCTTTTGTCCGCAACATCTCTCTCCCCCGCAGAGCGTCAAAGCCGAAGATTTCGGCTGATGAAGCTCAGGAACCAATCGATTCCACTCGACTTAAGTAACTGTCTAGTTCGTTACTTTTTGCAAGAGGATATCGTCAAGTTTTTTGTCGTTTCGAGGGCTAGTTCGAACGCCACATCCACCCGCATCCAGCGCATGGACACGAGCGGCAGATGTGCACAGTGCTTCGGCTGGACCGAGGCTTTCACGGCATTCCGTAAGAAATGCGGCTCTAGCCAGCCTGTGGCATGTTCCGGATCAGGGTACCCGGCCCTTCAGGATTGGCTGCGAGCAGGCAAGTAATGCCTGCCAACATGCTTCCAAGCTTGTCGACCGGCATATGCGGAAGCATCGTGCGAACCGTCAGCGGGTCGTAGAAGCGAAAATACAGCCGTGCATTGCGGCTTTCATCGACGACCATCGTGAAGCGACGCAAATGCGCGCGCACCCCCTCAAAGCCAAGCGCGCTGCGCAGGAAAATCGCCGCGCCATCCCTCCATAGGCAAGGGGCATTGCTGACAGACCGAGGCAAACGCTTGAACACCAAATCTCAGGGCATATGCGCCGCCATCTGGTCCGCCATGAGCGGCCTGTCTTCCGGGGGCCTTCCCGGCCCCGGCACGCCGACGACACGGGGCGCGACCCGACCCGACGCAGGAGACAATTCGCTGGGTCATGGCAATGGCGTCGACAATGACCTGAAGAATGGATCGACCGGCGCGCAGGATGCGGGCTCGGACGCGCGCGACAATGCCAGCAGTTCCGCGCTGAACCAGACGGTTGCCGAATGCCCCGATTGCAAGGTGGCCATCGTGATCGGCGACAGCTCCGCCTCGCAAGAGGCGCATTCGGAGCCGATGGACGTCGCCGAATGGACCTATAACGACGATATCGCCAAGCGCACGGTCGAACTCATCAACAGCCAAAGCGGCGGCAAGATCACGGCCGAGATCTTTCATCGCGTCAGCGCAGGCAGCTATTCGCGCGAGATGGCGACCGTATATGCCAAGGTGAACGAATTTCTGGCCGAGGTCCCCAGCCAGAAGCGGATCGCGATTGAGCTGCACTATAACTCGGTCAAATCCACCGCAGCGCGCTTTTCCGAAGTGCTCTACAAGGGCGACATCAGCTATGCCCAGAACAGCGTGAAGCTGCTGGCGGCGATCTTTGGCGGCAAGGATCAGGTCCGGCGCTATAGCTCGAACCCACGCGGACAGGCGACCTTCACGAACGGCCCGACCAATACCTACCTGATGGAGCCGTTCTTCGGCAGCAACCCCGCCTCGGCCGCAATCGCCATGTGCGAAGACGGCAAGCAACAGCTTGCCCAGGCCTACGCAACCTCGCTGATCGATTGGATAGGTTGATGATGAAAGCCCTCTGCCCCGCCGCCTTCGTGCTGGCCCTGCCTGTCGAAGGCCAGGTCGCGCTTTGGGACATGCAGGCCGACCCGCCGGTCGCGCTGGCCCAGAACCCGCCCGGCAGCGTCCTGCCCGGGACGTGCTATCAGTTGTCGGGCAAAAAGCTGACCCCACTGCAGCCCGCGACCGCCTGCCTTAACTATTATACATCGCCCGGAGATCTGGGGGCGCTTGAGCCCTTCTCGGCCACCGGCACCATGGTCTTCAACGACCACGCACCCGATTACGCGCTTCTTAGGCTGGAGCTGCGCGGTGTTCAGGGCACCGAGGAATGCGGCGAGCGCGAAACCTGCGATACGCTCTATCTGGCCGGGTTTGCAAATGACAGTCTGACCGCGCAGGCGATGGAGCCGACGCGGGCGGGCCAGAGGGTGTCGCTGACCGGGCGCAAGAACACCCCGACCCGACTGAACTCCGCACATACGGTCGCTTCGGTCCCCTACCTTAGGGCCGATCGCCGGTTTCCCGATCTCACTGGCAAGTCTCAGCGACATCGAGCTGTGGGTGAGCTTCGGTTTCTATGGCAACTCCGACCAGTACTTGAGCGTAAGAAGGGCGAAAATCGACAGATATACAGAAATTGCGCGCTCGTTGGCCTATGAGAATGATCCCGACCCTGAACGGGTGCCGAAATCCTTCGACGAAGAACTTGCGGACTATCTGGACCGAACAAGCTCTCTGGTCATCAAGAACGCGGTCGCAGGGGACGGGAGGTTCGAAGCTCACTGCGAGCTCATCCAAAGCCCCGGCGATCTCGGCAAGGTTGCGGTCACAGTGAAATACAGCCGCGGCTGGCTTTCCAGCAAACAGCAGGCATCATCCATCCAGAAGGCGTTCGTCTCGCCGGGTGTTGTTCGGATCACCCCGGTTGCGCCCGGAGGTCGGAAATGGTCAGACGTTCACGTAGATGTCGAAGTATCACGCCGAAACGGCGGCAAGCATAGCGAGAATGAAAGTTTTGGTTTTGGCAAACTCTAGCAGCGGTCCCGGCTGGCGGTTCGCAACCGAATTGATTGACGAAAACCGCGTCACCGATAATCCCGGCTATTTCAACCGGATGTGGCGCTCGGCGCGTCCTGTGGGCCCCGATGTGCTTGAGGTCTGCAGCTACCACGACCGCAGGGTGCGCATCCTCTGCTGGATTTTCGGGTTGCTGGCCGCGGTGATCGCGGGCTTCTCGGGCATGGTCATGGACAGGGCCGACTACCCGTTTGCCGATCAGATCGACGCGTTCAGGGTTCTGACGGATTATCACGGCGTCCTGGCCGAGGAATATGCCGCCGAGCCGCGCCGCGAAAGTCTGCAGGCATGGCTGGCCGACTATGACCAGATGTGGCCGCTTCATCGCGATCACGCCATCCGGACGCTGATCGGCACGTTCATGTTCACCGTCCCGCTTTGGCTTTGCGCGCTTCTCTGGCCCCGGCGCGCCCCCCTGAGGATCGACCGCAGACGCTGGGTCGCCTACACCATTCTGAAGGGAGAGCTTGCGCTGTCCCGCATAGACACCGGCCCAGAGGCCGCGACGCCCTTCGTGACGCGCACGGCACCGGCCCCGCCCCTCACCTTCACCAATGCGCCCTATGACGGGTTCGGCCCGCTGCTGACCGGATTGATCGGAACCAGATCGGCCAAAATGCGGATCTTCTGGATGGGCACGCAGCCCGTCACCAACCCGAACCAGAACGGCGATCTGGCAGATCTGGTCAATCTGTTCACGGATGATCGCGTCGAGCAGAGCCGCTGGCTTCCGCTGCTTCGCCGCCGCGGGTTCCTGCCTGGCGATCTCCTGCGCGCCCTCGACCGCATCAGCTTGCGCCGCCGCCCCGATCTAGACAGCGTCGCAGTGCAAGAGCAACTGGATCGCGCGGCCCCGCAGGCAGTTCAGGTTGGCGATCCGATCCTGTCGAGAAGCTAGGGGTTGGGCTAAGTGGCGAGGCGTCATCCAGACGCCAAGAGCCCATTCCCCTCCGGCACTTCTGCTGTCAGATTGGCGCCATGCAGCGCAATTCGTTCCCTCTGTATACGCCCACCAAGCTCGCCCTTCTGGGGGCCGGGGGGCTCGTGCTGCTTCTGACCATCATGGGCATCGCGCAGCACCGGGCACTGACGGCAGAACTCGCGCAAGAGACCATGGTTCTGCACCGGCTGGCCTCGCAGCGGGCAGATCAGCATGACGCACATCTCACGGCGCTGTCGGCCATCGCCACGGCCAGCGACGATCCCGAACAGAAGCTGTTTCAAGAGGTGGCAGAGACCATCACCCGCTTCTTTCCGCGCATCACCGCGATTGCGCTGGTGCCCTTGCAGCCGGATCGCATCGCGGTGGGGGCGGCGCTGACGCCGGGGCTTGCGGCGCAGATCGCCGAGACCGCCAAGGCCTCGGACGGGACGATCACCCTTCTGCCGGACCCGGACCGGGCTGGCCATTACATCATGATCAAGCGCAGTCCCAATTCCGACGCCGCGCGCTATGGGCTGATCCTCTCGATTGACGCGGCGCGGCTGCTGGACGATGCCGGTGCCTTCTGGACCCAGCCGGGTACCGGGTTATCTCTCTCACTGCCCGACGGAACGCCGTTGTTTCAGCATGGCAAGACAGGCGATCTGACGCAGAGCAAGACCTTGGGTAGTGCCTCGCAACCCTTGATCCTGACGACCAGCCGAACCGTCACGCTGTTCGACATCTTTCCGCCCCTGCGCAGCGCGCTGATCCTGCTGGCCGCTGCCTTGGCGGCCCTTGGCATCCTGGCCTTCGTAAGGCAGCGGCGGCAGGCGCGACATGCGCTGGAGCAGGCCCGGCTCAGTGCGCTCGACTCGCGCCTGGCCCATGCCGCCCGCGTCAATGCGATGGGTGAGATGGCCAGCGGCCTTGCGCATGAGCTGACCCAGCCCCTGACCGCCATTCTGGCGCAGGCGCAGGCCGGGCGGCGGTTGCTGACGCGCGACGACCGCGAGCGGCTCTCGTCCACGCTTGACGACACGGTCACCCAAGCCCGGCGCGCCTCGGTCATTCTCGAACGTTTCCGCAACTGGTCCCGGCCGCAAGCCACACCGGCGCAGCCCTTCGACCTGCGCGATGCGCTGCGCAATGTCGCAGCGCTGCTCGATCCGCAGGCACGCGCGCAGAATGTCGCGCTGACCTTTGAGCTGCCGCCCGCGCCGGTCATGGTTCGCGCCAATCCGGTCGAGATGGAGCAGGTCGCCTTCAATCTTCTGCGCAACGCGCTGGAGGCGCTGGTGGACACGCCCGAAGGTCAGGTTCGGACCCGACTGCAAAGCTCGGGCGATCAGGTGGTGCTGACCATCCGCGACAATGGTCCCGGCGTCGCGCCCGACCTTCGCCCCCAGCTTTTCACCCCCTTCACCACCTCGCGCGCGGATGGCACCGGGCTTGGCCTTGCCCTCAGCCAGCGGCTGGTCGAGCGCGCGGGCGGTGAGATCGTGCTGGAGGACAGTACCCTAGGCGCAAGCTTCCGCATCACCCTGCCGTTGGCCCAATCGGGGAGCGCGCCATGAACCATCCCGTCTATCTGGTCGATGATGACAAGGCGGTGCGGGATGCGCTGACGCTGCTGCTCTCCACCGTCGACATTGCTGTGACCAGCTTTCCAGACCCGCAGGCCTTCCTTGCGCGTCTGCCGCAGCTCCAGCCGGGCTGCCTAATCCTCGACATCCGCATGCCCATTGTCTCGGGCCTGAAACTGCAGGAAAAGCTGGCCGAGATGGCAATCGACTGGCCCACCATCATCATGTCGGGCCATGGTGATATCGAGGCCTGCCGCCGCGCCTTTCGCAACGGGGCCATCGACTTTCTGTCAAAGCCCGTCGATGAGACTGATCTGATCGACGCCATCCAGAAGGCGCAGGCGATCCTTGATCGCCAGCTGGATCGCCGGGCCGAGGTGGCCGAGACGCTGGCCCTGCTCTCGGCCCTGACCCCACGAGAAGCCGAGGTGCTGGAAGGCATCGCGGCGGGCTTCACCACACGGCAGATCGCGGAACGGCTGGCTCTCTCGCCCCGGACGGTGGAAAGCCATCGTGCGTCGATTGCGGGCAAGATCGGCACGACCTCGCAGGCGGAAATGACCCGCCTCTGGCTGGAAGGCCGAGGCGTTCCGTAGTTCTACGGAAGCGCCCGCAAGGCCTACGAATACCCCCCTCGCGGCTGTCGGATTAGCGTCCCGTCATCACTCATGACAGGAGAACCCGATGATCCGTACCACCGTTTTCGCCGCCATCCTGCTGGCCCCTTTCGCAGCTGCTGCCGAGGATCTGCCGACCGCGCCCTATCTGCCGCTGGATCTGGCGGTGAAGGCCGCCGATGCCGCGCTGAAGGTCTGCGCCGCCGAGGGGCATAACGTCAGCGTCGCCATCGTGGCGCGCGATGGCGCGACCAAGGTGCTGCTGAAGGCCGACAATTCCGGCCCGCATACCGGCGCCAGCGCGACCGGCAAAGCCTTCACTTCTGCCGCCATGGGCCGCGATACCGCTGGCTTGGCTGGCTTCATCGCCTCGGCCCCCGAGAATGCCGGCCTGCGTGACATGGATGCGCGCATGGTCATTCAGGCGGGCGGTCTGCCGATCCGCATGGGCGAGGCGTTGGTCGGCGGTATCGGCGTCGGCGGGGCGCCCTCGGGTGATATTGACGCCACCTGCGCGGCGGCTGGCCTGAGCGCCATCGGTGCGGCGCAGTAAGCGAGGCATGGAAGGCGGCCAACTGGCCGCCTTTTTCATTTGCCGCCGAGGCTCATCCTTACGATCGCCGCGACAATCGCCTGAAAACTGCGCCGCGCCCGGTCGCTGCTGCGGCGGGCGCGCAGATAGCCGTGCGGCAGTTCCGGCTCATTGCGCCACTCGGCCACCACGCCCGCATCGTTCAGGCGACGCGCATAGGCAGGGCCATCGTCGCGCAGCGGATCGACATTCGCGGTCACGATGAAGGCGGGTGGCAGGCCCGACAGGTCCGAGGCCAGCAAGGGCCGCGCAACCGGATCGGTCACCAGCCCCTCGCCATGCAGCGCGGTCTGATAGGCGTCGAGGTCGATGGTGCGCAGAAGCGGCGCCTCGGCCATTTCCGAATAGGACAGCCACGACCGATCCCCGCCAAGGCCCGGATAGATCAGCACCTGCCCCAAAGGCTCATGCCCGCCGCGTTCGCGCAGGCACAGCCCCGCGACCAGCGCCGCGCCCGCGCTGTCACCCACGACCACGCCCGGACGTTCGACCGCGCGCCAGACCGCTGCGACATCGTCGATCTGCGCGGGCCAGCGATGCTCGGGAGCAAGGCGGTAATCGACCGCGATCACCTGCAACCCGGTCGCATCGGCAATCTCGGCGCAGACATCGTCATGGCTGTCGAGACCTCCGACGACGAAGCCACCGCCATGCACATAGAGCACGAAAACTGGCGTCTTCTCACCATAGATGCGGCAGGGCACGTCTGCGATGCGCCGATCCGCGACCGGCAGATCCTCGGGGCGGGCGGCGCGGAAGGCCGCGCACATGATGTCGTAATTGCGGCGGTTGTCCTCGGCCGTGGCGAGGTTTGAATCGGCGGGATAGGAATCTTCGGTCTTGCGAATGAAATCCAGCACCTGCGGGTCGCTGATCATGCGGCACCTTCTGCAATCCGACGGGTCAGCCAGTCGGGGTCGGGTTGGGGAACCGAGGCCAGAAGCTCGGCGGTGTAGGGGTGGCGCGGCGGGTCCAGCACCATCGACTTCATGCCGCGATCCATGACCTGGCCATAGCGCATCACCACAACCTCATCGGCGATGGCGCGTACGGTTTCGATGTCATGGGTGATGAACATATAGGAGACGCCGGTTTCATCCTGCAACCGGCTGAGCAGGCGCAGGATGCCCTCGGCGACCAGCTGGTCCAGCGCGCTGGTGACCTCATCGCAGATGATGAATTCCGGGTCGGCGGCCAGCGCGCGGGCAATTCCGATGCGCTGTTTCTGCCCGCCCGAAAGCTCGCCCGGCAGACGGTCGAGGAACTTCTTCGGCTCCAGCTCGATCTGGTCCATCAGCTCGTGCAGCCGTTCGGTCTGCGCCTTGCCCGACAGGCCGCGATAGAAGCCCAAGGGCCGCGACAGGATCTGGCGGATGGTCTGACGCGGGTTCAGCGCGGTATCTGCCATCTGATAGATCATCTGGATCTGGCGAAGTTGGTCCTTGCTCCGGTCCTGAAGCCGCGCGGGCAGCACCTGCCCGTTCATCTCGATATGGCCCGATTGCGGGGGAAGCAGGCCGGTAATGACCCGCGCCGTCGTCGACTTCCCCGACCCGGATTCGCCCACAACCGCGACCGTCGCGCCCTTGGGGATCGAGAATTCGACATCCTTCAGCACCTGAATCGCACCATAGCCCGCCGTCACGCCCGCCACGCGGATGGATGCGGGCGCATCATCGGCCAGCTTGCGTTCCGGTCTGCGGAACTCGCGCACCGCCCAAAGCGAGCGGGTGTAATCCTCGCGCGGTGCCGCCATCATCTCGCGCGTCGGCGCCTCCTCGACCTCGCGACCATCGCGCATGACCTTCACGCGGTCGGCCATCTGCGCCACGACAGCAAGGTCATGGGTGATATAGATCGCCGCAGTCCCAAGGCTTTGCACCGCCTGCCGGATCGAGGCCAGAACCCCGATCTGCGTGGTCACATCCAGCGCCGTTGTCGGTTCGTCAAAGACGATCAGGTCAGGCTTGCAGGCCATCGCCATCGCAACCATCGCCCGCTGCAACTGCCCGCCCGAGACCTGATGCGGAAAGCGCAGCCCGAAATTGTTGGGGTCCGGCAGGTGCATCTTGGCGTAAAGCTCGCGCGCGAAAGCCTCGGATTCCTTGCGCGTCGCGGTGCCGTGGATCTGCGGGCCTTCGCAGAACTGCTCCAGCAGCCGCCATGCCGGGTTGAAGCTCGCCGCCGCCGATTGCGCGACATAGGCCACGCGCGCGCCGCGGAAATTGTTGCGCAGACGGTCCGACATGGACAGCAGGTCCGTGCCCTCGAACAGGATCTTGCCGCCCGCGAAACGCAGCCCCGGCGCGGCGTAACCAAGCGCCGCCTGCCCCAAGGTCGATTTCCCCGCGCCGGATTCCCCGATCAGGCCCACGACCTCGCCCCGGTTCACCTGCAGATCGACCCCGTGCAGGATCGGCGTCCAACCGGTATCTGTCTTGGCCTCAACCTTGAGGTTTTGGATATCCAGAAGCATGGCGTCAGTCCTTCAATCCCGAGGCGCGGTGAAGCAGCCAGTCGACCACGAAGTTAACGGCGACGGTCAGCACGGCAATGCAGGCGGCAGGCAGCAGGGGCGTCGTATCGCCGAACGAAATCAGCGAGGCATTGTCGCGCACCATTCCACCCCAATCCGCCAAGGGCGGCGGCAGGCCAAGGCCCAGAAAGCTGAGGGCCGAGATCGTCAGGAAGGCAAAGCAGAAGCGCAGGCCGAATTCGGCGATCAGGGGGGCGGTGATGTTCGGCAAAACCTCGCGCCGGATGATCCACCACGTCCCTTCGCCGCGCAGCTTCGCGGCCTCGACATAATCCATGACCATGACGTTCATCGCGGTGGCACGTACCAGTCGGAACACGCGGGTCGAGTCCATGATGGCGACGACCACGATCAGGTTCATGACCCCCGGCCCAAGCGCCGACAGCGCCAGCAGCGTGAAGATCAGCGAGGGCACGGCCATCAGGATATCGACGATGCGCGACAGGATCATATCGACCCAACCGCGCCGCGCGGCGGCCAACAGACCCGCGATGGAACCGATCAGGAAGGCCAGAACGGTCGTCATCAGCGCGACGCCGACGGTGTTTCGCGCGCCCCAGATCAGGCGCGAAAGCATGTCGCGGCCAAGATTGTCCGTGCCGACAAGGAAGGCACCGCCCCAGGGCTCGAACTGCGCGCCGACGATCTCGGCCTCGCCGTAGGGGGCAAGCAAGGGCGCGAAGATCGCGACCACGGCATAGACGGCGATAACCACGATCCCGAGCATGGCGGTAAAGGGCATCGAGCGGATTGTCCGGGCAAGTTCCATGATCTTACCTCGGATGCAGCAGGCGCGGGTTCGTGGCAATCGCCAGAACATCGGCCAGAATGTTGATACAGATATAGACGGCGGCAAAGATCAGGGCGCAGGCCTGCACCACCGGCATATCGCGGTTCGTGACGCTATCGACCATCAACTGGCCAAGGCCAGGATAGACGAACACCACCTCGACAATGACGACGCCGGTGATCAGCCAGGCCACGTTCAGCGCAATCACGTTGATGATCGGGGCCAGCGCATTCGGCAGCGCGTGACGGGTGATGATGCGCCATTTCGAGACGCCCTTCAGCCGCGCCATCGCGATATAGGGCGCGCCCAGCACGTTGACGACCGCCGCGCGCGTCATCCGCAGCATATGGGCGGACACCACCAGAACCAGCGTCATCGCGGGCAGGAACGCCTTCTGGACCAGATCCATCAGCGAGGGGTTTGACCCCGGATCGGCCATCGACGGGAACCAGCCCCATTGCACCGACAGCCAATACATCAGGATATAGGCGATGAAGAATTCGGGGAAGGAAATCGCGGTCAGGCTGAGCGTGTTGACCCCCCGGTCGAACCACGACCCGCGCCACATCGCCGACAAAAGCCCCAGCAGCACCGACAGCGGCACCGCGATCACGGCGGCATAGGCGGCCAGAAACAGCGTGTTCGGCAGCCGCGTCGCCAGCAGGTCGGCGACCGGGCGACCATTCGCCAGCGATTTGCCGAAATCGCCCTGCAAGACGCCGCCGATCCAGTGGAAATAACGGGTGATCAGCGGCTGATCCAGACCCAGATCCCGCCGCATCGCGGCCACGGTTTCAGGCGTCGCTGATTGTCCAAGGATCTGCTGGGCGATGTCGCCCGGCAGCAAGCTTACGGCCAGAAAGACCAGCACCGAGATGATGAACAGCGTAAAGACGCCAATAGCGAGCCGCTGCACGATCATGCGGCCAAGCGGGTGTCTTTTCCGCGGCTCTGTCATGCGGCGGCCTCCGTGGCGCGCAATTCGCGGATGCCGCGGCCCGCATGATCAAGCGGTGCGGTCGCCAGATCCAGCGCCTCAATCTCGGCAAGTTTGGCCAGCAGGACATCCTGCATCGGCACGACCTTGCCCGCGTTTGTATCCACATGGACCAGCATATGTTCCCCCGTTGCGACTTCAGAGCCGTCTTCCCTCAGAAGGCTATGATGCAGGCGGAAACGCTTCTTGTCATGCCCCAGCAGGCGGGTTTCGACGGTAATCCTTTCGCCCGCCGCAACCTCTGACAGATGCCGGATATGGGTTTCGACCGTATAGGCAGAGAGGCCCTGCCCCCGATACGCCTCATCCAGACCCATATGGATCAGGAAGGCATCGGTCGCGTCGCCCATGACCTGAAGATAGCGGAACTCGGTCATATGGCCGTTGTAATCGACCCATGAACCGCCCACGCGGGCTTGGTGCAGACGCAGCGGATAGCCCGGCTCGGCGGTGACGCCGCGCGCGTAGTAACGGTTCTCCATCTGCGCGACGGATTGCCCGGCGCCCCAATCATTCGCCTTCAGCGCGTGGAAAATGCCGATCAGGTTGTCGTCGCGAATACGCTCCAACTCGCGGATGGAATGCATCCCCGACTGTTCGTCCGACTGATCCGCGATCATATTGACCAGCCGATCATCCAGATCGGGCACATCCATCAGCTTCGTCCAAGGCCATTTCAGGGCCGGACCGAATTGAGCCAGAAAATGCTTCATCCCGGCCTCGCCGCCCGCGATGCGATAGGTCTCGAACAGGCCCATCTGCGCCCAACGCAGGCCGAAGCCATAGCGGATGATGTCGTCAATGACCTCGGTCGTGGCGATGCCGTCATTGACCAGCCACAAAGCCTCGCGCCAGACCGCTTCCAGCAGGCGGTCGCCGATATGGGCGTCGATTTCCTTGGCGATCTGGACCGGCTTCATGCCGATGCTGGTCAGGATTTCACTGGCGCGATCCGCAGCCGCCCCGCCGCCGACCACTTCGACAATCGGCAGCAGATAGACCGGGTTGAAGGGATGGGCGACCACGATGCGCTCGGGGTGCTTTGCCCCCTCACGCAATTCGGACGGCTTGAAGCCCGAGGTCGAGGACCCGATCACGGCGCTTGGCGGAGCGGCAGCCTCGATTTCAGCGATGATCTTATGCTTCAGATCCAGCCGCTCGGGGACGCTTTCCTGAATGTAATCCGCCCCCTCGACCGCATCCGCGATCGAGGCGCTCCAGATCAGCTTGCCAGGGGCCGGCAGAGGGGCCTGAAACAGCCGCTCATAGGCGCGGCTTGCGTTCGCCATGACCTCGCCCACGATGCGTTCCGCCTCGGGGTGAGGGTCAAAGATGCGCACATCATGCCCGTTCAGGATAAACCGTGCGATCCAGCCGCCGCCGATCACACCGCCGCCAATTGCCGCAATCTTCATGCCGCGTACCACCGTTCCACAAGTTTCCAGCCGTCGAAGAAGCGGTCGCCCGCGACCTTGCCATGCGCGACCTTATCGTTATGCGCATCGACGTAATTGACGAAGACCGGGATGATCGTGCCGCCGTCCTCGCTGACGAGGCCCTGCATTTCCGTGTACATCTCGCGGCGCAGGTTCTCGTCCAGCTCGGCCCGCGCCTTCAGCAGCAGCTCATTGAAGCGCGCATTGTCCCAATGGCCTTCGTTCCATTCCGCACCCTTGGAATAGACGAGGCTGAACATGTCATCCTCGGTCGGGCGGCCGTTCCAATAGCCCATGCAGAAGGGCTTTTTCAGCCAGACGTTGGACCAATAGCCATCCTCGGGCTCGCGCTTGACGTCGATATTGATGCCAGCCGCCTTGGCCGACTGCTGGAACAGCTGCGCCGCATCGACCGCCCCGGTGAAGGCCGCGTTTGAGGTCGAAAGCTGGACATTCAGCGTGTCCATCCCCGCCTTTTTCAGATAGGATTTCGCCTTCTCGGGGTCGTATTCATGCTGCGGCAGGTCGGCGGCATAATAGCGGTTCGCGGGTGCAATCGGGCTGTCATTGGCGACCTTGCCATAGCCGCGCAGCACCTTGTCGACCATTTCCTGACGGTTGATCGCGTATTTCAGCGCCAACCGCACGTTCACATCGTTGAAGGGTGCCACGTCGCAGAACATCGGCAGAGTGTAATGCGCAGTGCCGGTCGTCTCGACCAGTTCAATGCCGGGGCGGCGCTTCAGCAGGTGGATCGTGCCCAGATCAGGGCCGTTGATCGCATCAACCTCGCCGGTGATCAGCGCGTTCTGGCGTGCGGTCGGATCGCCAATGGCCAGCAGCGTCACATCATCGAACCACGCCCGATCGGCCTTCCAGTAGTCGTCGCGTCGCTTCAGGGTGATGCGCACGCCCGGCTCATGCTCGACCAGAGTGTAACCGCCCGTGCCAAGGCCCGACTGCCAGTCCAGCGTCCCGTCTTCCTTCGCGGGCATGATGATGAAGTGATAATCCGAGGTCAGATAGCCGAAATCGGCATTCCCCGACTTCAGCTCGAACACGACGACATTGTCGCCATCGGCGCGAATATCCGCGACCTGCTCCAGCGTGCCTTTCGCGCCCGAGACGGTGTTTTCGCCCCGGTGATGGTTGAAGGACGCGATCACGTCCTTCGCCGTCACCTTGCGACCGTCGCCAAACGTCGCGTCGCGGATCTTGAAGGTCCAGATCTTGGCCTCGGCATCCGGCTCATAGCTTTCGGCGAGTTCGGGCTGGGCTTTGCCATCCGCGTCAATCTCGACCAGGTTGTTGCAGACGGCCAGCATCGCCGTCACCACTGGACCCGCCGCGAAGGTCGCGGGGTCGATGGTGTCCGAGGTCGCCCCGCCCGATTGCCCGATCCGGAAAGAGCCGCCCTTCTTCGGCGCGGCCTGCGCGAATGCGCCACGCGGCAGGATCAGACCCGCCGCCGTCATCCCCGCAGCACCGGCCAGAAGGCCGCGACGCGAAATTCCATGTTTGGTTGCGTTCATCTTGTTGCTCCCTGTTGTGACGCCCGTCCTTTAGCGGCGGGTCAGTTTCAGCTTTGCGCGGACCTCATCGGGGCCAAGGATGCGGCTGCCCATATTGGTCAGGATCGTCGCCGCGCGCTCGACCAGATCGCCGTTGCTGGCCAGAACGCCCTTATCCAGCCAGATATTGTCCTCGAGGCCAACCCGGACGTTCCCGCCCACCAGCGCCGCTTGCGCGACATAGGGCATCTGCATCCGGCCAATCGAGAACATCGAATAGACCCAGCCCGCCGGGATATTGTTGATCATCGCCATCAGGCTGTTCGTGTCATTGGGCGCGCCGTAAGGGATACCCATGCACAGCTGGATCATCACCGGATCGTCGATCAGCCCTTCGTCGACCAGCGTTTTCGCCAGCCACAGATGGCCGGTGTCGAACACCTCGATCTCGGGGCGCACGCCCGCCGCCTGAATACGCTTGGCCATCGCCCGCAGCGTGCCGGGCGTGTTGGTCATCACATAATCGGCTTCGGCAAAGTTCATCGTGCCGCAATCCAGCGTGCAGATTTCCGGCAGCAGTTCCTCGACATGAACCAGACGCTCGGTCGCGCCGACGATATCGGATTGCGGCGACAAAGGCAGCGGCGCCTCGGCCGATCCCAGCACGATGTCGCCCCCCATCCCCGCCGTCAGGTTCAAAATGACGTCGGTATCCGAGGACCTCACCCGCTCGACCACTTCCCGATACAGCGCCGGATCGCGCGAGGGCGCGCCGGTTTCCGGGTCACGCACGTGGACATGCGCAATCGCCGCGCCGGCCTTCGCGGCCTCGATACAGGCATCGGCAATCTGTTTCGGCGTGATCGGCACAAGGTTCGATTTCTTGTGGCTTTGGCCAGAGCCGGTGACGGCGCAGGTGATGAAAACGTCGGGGTTCATCGAATTCTCCAGTGTCGGTGTTACCCTCACGTTACGGTGATTCCGCTGGCGTGATTTGCATTTTTCGCCATATCATTTGCTGATGCAGCCAATTTCGCCCTTCCATCTGACGTTCTTGCTGTTCGAGGGCTTCTCGAACATGGTCCTTGCCAACGCGATCGAGCCTCTGCGCGCGGCCCGTGACCTGTCCGGCCAGCGGCTGTTTTCATGGCAGATTGCGTCGATGGAAGGGGGCAGCGTCCTTAGCTCTTCGCGGCTGACGGTCGGCTCGGATGTGGCGCTGGACCGGGTCGGGGCGACCGATGCGCTGATCGTGGTTTCGGGCTATGGCATCCGCGACCACCTGCGCCGCAAGACGCTGCAAGGGCTTCTGAACAAGGCCCGCGGCCTGCCCCTGATCGGCGGCTTCGACACCGGCGCATGGATGCTGGCCGAGGCGGGTCTTCTGGCCGGTCGCCGCGCCACGATCCACTGGATGGAGACCGAGGCGCTGGCCGAGGCCTTCCCGGAGATCGAGGTCATCGCCGCACCCTATGTCACCGACGGCAACACCGTGACCTGCGGCGGCGCGCAGGGCGTGCTGAACTGGTCCTTGGACCTGATCGGTGCCCATGCCGATGACGCGCTGCGCTATGACGTCGCGAATATGTTCACGCGCACCCATGTCGCGCCGACCGAATCCAGCTCGCCCCGCATGACCGACCGCGCCCTGCCCGCACCGATGATGCGTGCCGTCGTCGCGATGCGCGAAAGCGCCGAAAACCCCGAGCCATTGTCGCGCATCGCCGATCGCGCCGCGCTGACCACCCGCTCGATGGACCGGCTGTTTCACACCCATCTGGGGATGCCCGCCGGTCGCTATTACCGCATCATCCGCCTGTCCCACGCCCGCGCTTTGGCAATCGAGACCAGCCTGCCCTTGGAAGATATCGCCGCCCGCACCGGCTTTGCCTCAGCCGCGACACTCGCCCGTGCCTATCGCGCCCATTTCGGCGAGACCGTGCGGGGCACACGGCGCGGCTAGCTCAGGCCGTTCAGCGCCCCTTCCAGACCGGATCGCGCTTTTCGGCGAAGGCCTTCGCGCCCTCCAGTTGATCCTCGGACCGATAGAGCTTCTCGACCGTCGCGAACTGGCTTTTAGTGATGCGGTTGAGGGCATCTTGAAACTTCATATCCTCGGCCTCGCGCACGATCTCCTTGATCGCAGCAAAGACCAAAGGCGGGCCAGCGGCCAGCTCATCCGCCAGCTTCCGCGCTTCGACCAGCAGTCGGTCAGCAGGCAGGATGCGGTTCACCAGCCCCCAACGCGCGGCTTCCTCGGCATCGATCCAGCGCCCGGTCAGCAGCATCTCCATCGCGATATGATAGGGGATGCGCTTCGGGAGTTTGATCGAGGCCGCGTCGGCGACCGTCCCCGACCGGATCTCGGGCAGCGCGAAAGTCGCGTGCTCGGCGGCAAGGATAATGTCGCAAGACAGCGCCAGTTCCAGCCCGCCGCCACAGCAAATGCCGTTGACCGCAACGATCACCGGCTTGTTCAGGCCGCGCAGTTCCTGCAAGCCGCCAAAGCCGCCGACGCCGTAATCGCCATCGACCTCATCGCCATCCGCCGCGGCCTTCAGGTCCCATCCGGGGCAGAAGAACTTCTCGCCCGCCGCCGTCAGGATCGCGACCCGCAGGTTCGAGTCGTCGCGGAATTGCGTGAAGCCCTCGCCCATGATCCGGCTGGTCGCAAGGTCGATGGCATTGGCCTTGGGCCGGTCCAGCGTGACCTCCAGCACATGGCCGCGCGTTTCGGTTCGGATCGGGTTCATGGCTCTCCCTTTCGGATCAAGGCATCGACGGCAACCGCGCCATCGGGCAAGCAAAGCAGCGGGTTGATTTCAACTTCCGACAGCCCCGGCGTCGCGCGCACATAATCCTGCACGGCCAGAACCTGGGCGACAATCGCATCCAGATCAGCCCCCGGCGCGCCGCGCCAGCCTTGCAAAACCTGCCAGATGCGCAGCCGCGTCAGCGCCTCCCGGATGTCGTCACCGGTCACCGGCAGCAGCAGATTGGTGCTATCCTTCCAGACCTCGGTCATCACGCCCCCCGCGCCAAGGGTCAGCAGATAGCCATGAACCTGATCGCGCGTCACGCCGACCAACAGTTCCGTCACCACGCCACCGATCATCTGCTCGACGAGATAGCTTCGGGCCCCCATCCGCTCCGCCGCCGCAAAGACCTGCTCACCCGAGATCAGGTTCAGCGCAACCGCCCCGGCTTCGGTCTTATGCGCAAACCCCTCGCCCTTCAGAACGACAGGAAAACCCATCGCTTCGGCAGCCTTCGCCGCCTCATTCGCGGTCACGACGCGCTGTGTACGCGGTGTGCACAGCCCGTGCACAGCCAGCGCCGCCTTCGCCTCGCCCTCGGCCAGCGTTTGCAGGCCCTTCGGCTCGCCCCCCGGCGACCACACCCTTTCGCGGTGCACAGGCACCGGCTGCGCCGCCGCGGCAATCGCCGCCAGCGCCTCGGGCATGCCGTTGAAAGGCGTAATCCCGCGCCGCACACAATCCTCGGCAATGTCTTCGGGCATATTCTCGGGCAGGCTCGCGATCAGCCCCAAAGGCACGCCCAGATCCTGCGTATCCTGCAGCGCATCCAGCACGTCCTGCCATTCCTTCGCGGTGCAGCGATCGAGGCGCGGATAGTCCAGAACGACGCAAACCATCGCCAGCGAGGGATCGACGGTCGCCCGGAAAGTGGCGGTCAGTGCCTGCCGGTTTCCCCAGATATAGGTGTGATAATCCAACGGGTTGGAGAGCGCGACCTTCGGCCCCAGCACCTCGCGCAGACCCGCTTTCTGGCGCGTGTTCAGCGCTGGAAACTCGACGCCCGCCGCCAGCCCGCCATCCGCCATCAGGCTCGCCTCACCCCCGGAACAGGAGAGCGACGCAATGCGGTTCGAGGGCAGCCGCCCCGCGACATGCAGCAGTTTCAGCGTCTCAACCATGACCGCAAGACTATCGACCTGAATGACGCCCAGCCGCTTCAACAGCGCCCGTGACGCCGCATCCGATCCAGCTAGCGAGGCCGTGTGCGACACCGTCGCCGCCTGCGCCTGATCCGAAGCCCCAACTTTCAGCGCCACCACCGGCTTGCCGATTTCCAACGCAAATTCAGCCAGTTGCTGGAAATCGTCCAGATCGCCGATCCCCTCGATATGCAGCCCCAATGCCGTGACCCGAGGATCGCGCAGCACCTCCCGCCCGATCTGCGACAGGCTGACCCGCGCCTGATTTCCCGCCGTCACCGCATAGGCAATCGGCAGGCCCCGTCGCTGCATCGTTACATTGATCGCGATGTTTGATGATTGGGTGACAATCGCCACGCCGCTTTCAACCCGCACCATCCCATGCTGATCCGGCCACAGCGCCGCCCCGTCCAAGGCATTGATAATGCCGTAACAATTCGGCCCCAAGAAGGGCATTTCGCCCGCCGCGGCGATCAGCGCATCTTGCAGATCCGCGCCATCATCAAGCTCGGCCGCCGCCTCACGGAACCCGGCGGCAAGGCAGACCGCGCCCCCTGCCCCGATGGTGGACAGCTCGCGCATGACGCTAATCGTCGCCTCGCGATTGACGGCGATATAGGCCGCATCCAGCACGCCGGGCAGCGCCGAAACCGTTGGAAACGCAGGCAATCCCGCCACTTCCGTCTGCGTCGGATGCACCGGCCAGACGTCCCCCTGAAACCCGATCCGGCGACATTCGCGCACGATGTTCTGCGCCCAAAGCCCGCCGCCGATCACCGCAATCGAGCGGGGCCGAAACAGCCGCTCCATCACGCACCCAAGGGGCGGAAGATTTCGCGCCCGATGATGTGGCGCTGGATTTCGGAGGTGCCGTCCCAGATCCGCTCGACCCGAGCGTCGCGCCAGAAGCGCTCGATGGGGAAATCGTCCATCAGCCCCATGCCACCGAAGATTTGCAGCGTCTTGTCGGTCACCCGCGCCAGCATCTCGGTCGCGTAAAGCTTGGCGCTAGCGATCTCGCGGTTCGCAGGCAAGCCTTGGTCCAGCCGCCACGCGCCAGAGAGTGTCAGCCAATCGGCGGCATCGATTTCGGTAATCATATCAGCGACCTGAAAGCTGACGCCCTGAAACTTCGCGATGCTTTGGCCGAACTGCTTGCGCTGCGCCGCATAGTCGACGGCATAGTCAAAGCAGCGGCGCGCCCGTCCGACAGCGAAAGCGGCGACGGTCAGGCGGGTGGCGTAAAGCCAGTCGTTCATCACCTTGAAGCCGCCGTCGACCTCACCCAGCACCTGCGCATCGGACAGGCGGCAATTGTCGAAATAGAGCGTGTAATTCTTGTAGCCCCGATGCGAGACGGAATTGTAGCCATCCCGCACCTCGAACCCCGCAGCACTCCGGTCGACCAGAAAGCAGGTCAGCCGCTTCTTCGCCCCCTGAGGCGTCTCATCGACCCCGGTCGCGACAAAAATGATAAAGAAATCAGCATGCTCCGCACCAGAGATGAAATGCTTCGAGCCGTTGATGACCCAATCGCCCCCGTCCCGCACGGCCTGACATTTCATGCCGCGCACGTCAGAGCCTGCATCCGGCTCGGTCATCGCCAGCGCATCCATGCGCTCACCCCGCACGGCGGGCAACAGATAACGCTCGCGCTGATCCCCCACGCAGGCCATCAGGATATTCTGCGGCCGGCCAAAGAAATGCGTCAGCGCCATCGAGCCGCGCCCCAGTTCCCGCTCAACCAGCGTGAAATCCAGATGCGACAGACCCGCGCCGCCGACCTCCTCGGGGAAATTCGCGGCGTAGAAGCCAAGGTCCAATACCTTGCGCTGGATCTCTTGCCCCAGCTCATGCGGCACCTGCCCCGTGCGCTCGACCAACGCCTCATGCGGATAGATTTCCTTCTCGACGAACTCGCGCACAGTGCGGACGATCATCTCCTGTTCCTGGCTCAACCCGAAATCCATCCGCATTCCTCCCTTGCCGATTCCCTCATGAGGATGAGACAAGACAGCAAAGCTCATCATGCGGATTTGGTCCAAGATCATGCAAAAATGGAAATCCGACGAAAAATCGCGTGAAATTTCGGTGGTGCTGTTCGACCAGTTCTCGAACCATTGCCTGGCCAATGCGATCGAGCCCTTGCGGGCCGCGAATACGCTGTCGCGGAAGACGCTTTATCGCTGGCGCTTTTTCAGTATCGATGGCGCGCCCGTCGTCTCCTCCAGCGGTCTGCCCGTGACACCCGAGGCGGCATTGGCCGCGTCAGGTCCGGGCGATTGCCTGTTCGTCATGCCGAGCTATGATTTCCTGCATCACACGAACCCGCGAAACCTTCGCGCGCTGCGGGCCGCAGCGGGGCGTCACGCCTCGGTCGCGGGCATGGATATGGGGGCCTGGCTTCTGGCTGCGGCGGGACTTCTGGATCAGCGCCGCGCCACGGTTCACTGGGACGAGTTGCAGGCCATGGCCGAGGCCTTCCCCGAGGTCGAGGTCGTCCCCGACCGTTTCGTCATCGATGGCGACCGCCTGACCTGCGGCGGCGTCACGACCACCTTCGATCTGATCCTGCATCTGATCCGCCAGCACCATGGACCCATGCTGGCGCTGGAGGTTGCAGCGCTGTTCATGCATGGCACGCGCCCGTCCGAGCCCGACTGGCTGGCCTCGGATGACCAGATGCTGCACGCCGCCGTCGCGCTGATGCGCCGTAATCTGGAAGCGCCCCTGCCGATGCCCCGGATCGCCACGACGCTGGGGCTGTCGCTGAAAGGGCTGGAGGCCCTGTTCGCCCGCGAGGTCAGCGCGCCCCCGCTAGCCATCTATAAAACGCTGCGCCTGCGCGAGGCGCGGCGTCTGGCCGAGCATTCGAACCAGAGCATTGCCGAGATCGCGACCCGCTGCGGCTACTCTGACCCCGCCGCCATGACCCGCGCCTTCCGGGCCGAGTTCGGCCTGACGCCCAGCCAAAGCCGCCAGACGGCACTGGCCGCGCATCGCCGCTAGCCTCACGACAGCCGATGCCGGAACAGCCATGCGGCCAGCGGCAGCGTCACCGCCGCGACCGCCAGCAAGGGCAGGAAATTCGGTGCGATATCGGTGAAACTCGCGCCCTCCAGATAGACGCGCCGCACCGTGTCGATGCCAAAGCGCAAGGGGTTGGCGTAGGTGGCCCATTGCAGCACCTCAGGCATGTTCCCGACCGGGGTCAGCAATCCCGAAAGCAGCATCAGGGGCATGATCAGCATGAAAGTATAAAGCATCGCCTGCTGCATGCTGAGCGAGACTGCCGAGATCGAGAGCCCAATCCCGACCGAGGCCGTGGTGAAGGTCAAAAGCCCCAGATAGAGCAGCCCGACCGATCCGGCTATGGGGATGCGGAACCAGAACAGGATGATCAGAAAGATGATCGTCGACTGCACGAGGCCGATGAAGATCGAGGGCAGCGCCTTGCCGATCAGGATCTGCAAGGGCGAAAGCGGCGTCACCAGAAGCTGGTCGAAGGTGCCCTGCTCGCGCTCTCGGGCGACCGACAGCGCCGCCAGCATCAAGGTCTGCAGCATGCTGAGCGAGGCGATCATCGCGGGCATCAGATTCCAGCGCGATTCGTAATTCGGGTTGAACCATGCCCTGCGCACCACCTCGACCGGGGGCGCATGGCCAAGATCTGCGTTGTAGCGCGCCACAATCGCGGCGATCTGGCCCCCTGCCGCGCCCGCCGTGGCAGAGTTGCGACCGTCCAGAATGACCTGCATCGGTGCCTCGGTCCCGGCGGCGAGTCTCGCGGCAAAATCGGGCGGGAAGGTGATGACCATCAGCGCCGCGCCACTGTCGATCTGCGCCGCAATCTGGTCGCTGCTCTCCAGCGTGGCAATGCGGCGCAGAACGCCGGTGCCCTCGATCCGCGCGAGGATCTCGCGCGACGGCGCGCTGCGGCTTTGGTCCAGCACGGCAAAGGGCGCGTTCGTCAGATCATAGGTCGCGCCATAGCCAAACAGCAGCGCCTGCATCAGCGCAGGCGCGAACAGCAGCGCGCGGCTGGAGGGGTCTTTCAGAATGGCCAGCATCTCCTTTCGGATCAGCGCCATCAGACGGATGAGCCAGACCCTCATGCCGCTAATCCAGCCGCTTGGCGAGCATCCGCCACGAGAGGTAAATCAGCAGCACTGCGTAAAGCGCCAGAATGGCATTGGCCCGCAGGATCTGCGGCCAGTAATCGCCCGCCATGAACAGCGTCTTGATCAGCCCCATGAAATGGGTCGCGGGCAGGATCTGGCTGACCATCTGGATCACCGGCGGCACGTTTCGCAGATCGAAGACAAAGCCCGACAGCATCATCGCGGGCATGAAGCTGGCCAGCAGCGCCATCTGACTTGCCGCGAACTGGTTGCGCGTCACGCCCGAGATCACCAGCCCCAACGCCAACGACACCAGCAGATACAGCATCGACGACAGGGTGATGATCCACAGCGAGCCGCGCATCGGCACACCGAACAGATAGCGCGCCGCGATCAGGCACATCACCAGATCAATCGCGCCGATGACCAGATAGGGGGCAAGCTTGGCCAGAACCAGTTCCAGCGGGCGCATGGGCGTGACGAAGAGCGCCTCGAGCGTGCCCCGCTCCCACTCCCGCGCGATCAGCAGCGAGGTCAGGAAGGCACCGATCAACGTCATCACCAGAACGATCAGGCCGGGGACCAGAAACCATGTGCTGGTGTTCGCCTCGTTGAACCAGACGCGCTGGACAACCGTGACGCCCGAGGGGGCCGCGCTGCCCTGCCGGTCGGCGATATGGGCCAGCGCCATCTGGATCGCGCCAGTTGCATAGCTTTCGATGGATTGGGCGGTGTTGGAATCGACGCCGTTGAGGATCAGCTGCAGCTGCGCGCCACCGCTGACCACATCGCGGGTAAAATCCGGCGGCACGCGGAGGATCGCATCCGCCCTGCCCACGCGGATCATCCCCTCGGCCTCGACCATCGAGTTGGTCCAGATCGGGTCTAGATAGTCCGAGCCCGCCAGCCCCGCGACGATGCTGGAGGTCGCGGCCGAGCTGTCCTCCATCACCACGGCGATGCGGCCGTTCCGGACATCGAACGAAAGGCCATAGCCGAAGAGCAGCACCAGCACCAAGGGCAGCAGCAACCCAACCACCAGATTGCTGCGATCGCGCAACATCTGGCGGGTTTCCTTGCGGACCAGCGCGACCAGCCGCCGTCTGGAAAAGCCCCCGGCGCTCATGCCGCCACCTGCCCGGCGCGGCGCGCCCGCGCCGCCTCGACAATCGCGATGAAGGCGCTGTTCATGTCCTTCGCGCCCTCAGGCCCGGCCTTTTCGCGCACCTCGCGCGGGGTGCCGATGGCCAGCATCTCGCCCGCGTCCTGAATGGCGATGCGGTCGCAATATTCGGCCTCTTCCATGAAATGGGTGGTGATGATGATGGTCACACCCGTCTGGGCCAGGGCGGTGATCGTGCGCCAGAAGGCGCGGCGGGCCAGCGGGTCGATGCCGCTGGTCGGCTCATCCAGAAACAGGATCTCGGGGCCATGCAAGAGGCCCGTCGCCATGGCGAGACGCTGCTTGTAGCCCGCAGGCAGAAGGCCGCTTTTCGCCGCGGGTTCCAGATCAAACTGCCGGGTCATGGCGGCGATCCGGTCCCGCAGATCCCTGCCCGCAAGCCCGTAGGCCCCGCCGAAGAATTGCAGGTTCTCGCGCACCGTCAGATTGCCATAAAGCGAGAACTTCTGCGCGACATAGCCGATGCGGGCGCGGGCCTGCGCGCGGGCGTGGCGCAGGTTCAGGCCCGCCACCTCCAGCTGGCCGCTGGTCGCGGGCAGAAGGCCGCAGAGCATGCGGAAGGTCGTCGTCTTGCCCGCGCCATTGGGGCCCAGAAGGCCAAAGACCTCGCCCCGCGCGACGTCGAATGAGGTGCTGGCAACGGCGGTGAAATCGCCGAATTTGCGCACCAGATCGCGCACGACGATGACCGGGCCGTCGCCCCTGCGCGCGGGCATGGCAGGCGCTGGCTGGGTTGGAGGCGTGCTGATAGGCTGGCCCTCGCTTTCCCCCCGCAGAAGGATCATGAAGGCGTCCTCCAACTCCTCGGGGCGGGGCTGGACGGCGGCACCGCCCAGCAGATCGGCAAGATCGGCACCCGGCTGCTGGATGAAATGGACGTTGTCGCCCTGCGGCACGGCATCGATGATGAGGTCCGGCGCGTCGATCAGCCGGGCCTGCAACTGCCGTGCGGGCTGACCCGCAGGCGGGGTCGCGGTGAAGGTCAGACCGCTGGCCTTCTGCCGCAAGGTTGCGGGCGGGCCCTGATCCAGCAGCCGTCCCTCGTTCATCACGAAAACCTGCGCGCAGCGCGCAGCCTCATCCAGATAGGCGGTGCTGATGATGACGCTGAGGTGATCCTCATCGACCAGCTGCTGGATGATCTTCCAAAGCTCGCGCCGCGACAGCGGGTCGACCCCGACGCTCGGCTCATCCAGCAGCAGCAGATCGGGTGAGCGGACCAGCGTGCAGGCCAGCCCCAGCTTCTGCTTCATGCCCCCCGACAGCTTGCCTGCAGGCCGCGCGGTGAAGGCAGCAAGGTCGGTCATCTGCAGCATGCGGGCAAAGCGCTGCTGCCGCTCGGCCAGCGGCACGGCATGCAGATCGGCGTAAAGGACAAGGTTCTCCTGAACGCTCAGATCCTCATAAAGGCCGAATTTCTGCGGCATATAGCTGATGCGATCCTGCACCGCCTGCGGGTCGCGGATCACATCAATGCCCAGCACCTGCAGCGCACCCGCATCGGGGCGCAGCAGCCCCGCGATCATGCGGATGAGAGTCGTCTTACCCGCGCCATCGGGTCCGACCAGAGCCGTCAACTCGCCCGACCTGATCTCCAGCGTCAGCCCGTCAACCGCCGTGACCGTGCCCAGATCGCGGTCGTGGAAGCGCTTTTGCAGCGCCTCGGCCCGGACGGTGAGGCCGGTCATGGCGCTATCGAGACCGGCAGGCGCACGGTCACCGGCTGGCCAAGGCGCAGCTGGTCCTGCGGGTCCTCGATGGTCAGTTGCACCTCATAGACAAGGCTGGTGCGCAGATCCTCGGTCTGGACCGATTTCGGCGTGAACTCGGCCACCGAGGAAATATATCCGACCTTGCCGCTGAAGGGCTGGTCCGGCTGGCTGTCGGTCGCAACCTGACCGGTCATCCCCGGTTTGATCCGGCCCAGATCGGCTTCGCGGACATAGACGCGCACCCATTTCGGCTGCGTCAGCGCCAGTGCAAAGACCGGCGCGGCGGGCGTCGCCATATCGCCCGGCTCGCGCAGGCGAGAGCGCACGACGGCATTCTCCGGCGCCCGCAACTCACCCTGAGCGACCTGATATTGCAGCAGTTCCAGCTTGGCCTCGGCGGCCTGCACTTCGGCCTCTGCCGCTGCGATCTGTTCAGGGCGCGACCCGGCCAGCAGCAGGTTCAGCCCGGCGCGGCTTTGATCGACGGCGGCGGCGGCACGCTCGGCCTCGGAGGTGGCCTGATCCAGACTTTGCTGCGTGGCCGCACCGCTGCGCCCGGAAATCAGCTTGGTGATCCTATCCCTTTCCCGCATCGCCTGCGTGGCCGAGGCTTCAGCCGAGGTCAGCATCGCCTGCGCCTGCGCGATCTCTTCGACCCGGGGACCGCGCTTCAACTGCGCCAGATTCTGCCGCTGGGCTTCCAGCGCCGCGGCCTGCGCCTTCGCCTGCAATTCAAGCGCGCGCGTATCCAGCCGGGCGATGACCTGACCGGTGGTGACGGCGTCCCCCTCCTGCACCGCAATCTCGGAGATTCGGCCGCTGCCATCGAAGGCCAGCGCGACCTGTCGGATATCGACATTGCCATAGAGCACCAGATCGCCGCCGTCAGGTCGGTCTTTTTGCTGCCACCAAAACCAAAGCCCGGCAGCCAGAATCGCGATCAGCACAAGCGGCAGAAACTTCTTCATCGCAGGCTCCTCTGCCGTATTTCGCAGATTGGATAGACGTTAGATTGAAATCAATTTAATCTAATGGAAAATATCTGTCGAGTCCCGGATCGTGAGGAGAGGTGATCGCATGGCCAATCTGCCCAAACCCGGGCGCGCGCCCAGATCGGACGGGGTCGCCACGCGGCAGCGGATTCTGGACAGGGCGGGCGAGGCGATTGCCGCGGCAAGCTTTGCCGCGACCTCGAACAAGCAGATCGCCGCTGCCGCCGGGGTGAACCTTGCGACGATCAACCACCATTTCGGCAATCGCGACGGCCTCTATCAGGCCGTGCTGGTCGAGGCGCATCGGCGGCTGATCGACGCCTCGGACCTCGAACTCGTGTTGGCCTCGGGGCAGACGCCCGAGGCCAGGCTGAAAGGGCTGCTGCGGTTTCTGCTGCGCGGCTCGGCCACGGCGCCGCGCTGGCCGCTGAGCGTCCTTGCGCGCGAGATCATGTCGCCCAGCCCTCATCTTCTGGCGCTGCAACAGATGGAGGTTCTGCCCAAGATCAACATGATCCTGCCGATCCTTGGCGAGCTGACGCATCTGCCCCTCGATGACCCGAGGCTTCTGTTGATCGTGCCGATGATCGCCGCGCCCTGCGCGTTGGTCACGATTGCCGGACAGGTCGCCTCGCCACTGACCGACCGCATCGCGACCCTGTCGGAAGAGGACGCCGTCGAGACGATCCTGACTTTGGTTTCCGGCGGCATGGCTGCGATCAGGTCCATGCGCGGCGGCTGACGCAACGGCACAGCGACGGACGGGCAGCCGTGAGTTGTCATTTGTTACAAAAAGGAAAAACTTTGCACCTAATGGTTCAGCCGTTACGGTCGGACCAAGAACACTCATCCGTTTGGCTGAGGAGGACGGCCCGACGTGATGATCATAATCTGACCAACGGAGGATGGCCGATGCGCTACTCACCTATCCTGATCGCGGCTTTTGCACTGTCGCCGCTTGCAGCCGAAGCGAAAACCGAGATTACCTGGTGGCACGCCATGTCGGGTGCAAACAACGAAGTGGTCGAAAAGATCGCCGCCGATTTCAACGCCAGTCAGGAAGAATATGAGGTGAAGCCCGTCTTCAAGGGCACCTACCCCGAGACGCTGAACGCGGGCATCGCCGCCTTCCGCGCAGGCCAGGCCCCCGACATCATGCAGGTCTTCGACGTCGGCACCGGCGTCATGATGGCCGCGCAGGGTGCGGTCAAGCCGGTCGCAGACGTGCTGACCGAGGCTGGCTATACCTTCGACAAAAGCCAGTATCTTCCGGGGATTGTCGGCTATTACTCGACGCCGGACGGGACCATGCTGTCCTTCCCCTATAACTCGTCCTCGCCGATCCTTTACTACAATAAGGACATCTTCCAGAAGGCCGGGCTGGACGTCGACAACCCGCCCAAGACTTGGGCAGAGGTTTGGGCCGCCGCCCGCAAGATCAAGGAAAGCGGGGCTGCGGAATGCGGCTATACCTCGACCTGGCTGACCTGGATCCACACCGAAAACTTCGCCGCCTGGAACAATGTCGCTTGGGGGACGAATGAAAACGGTCTGGCCGGAACGCCGGAACTGCAGATCGACAGCCCGCTTTACGCCAAGCATTTCCAAGAGATCGCCGATCTCGCGAAGGAAGGCGTTTTCGTCTATGGCGGCCGCACGTCGGAAGCCAAGCAGAACTTCACCTCGGGGCAATGCGGTATCCTGACCGAAAGCTCGGGCGGGCTTGGCGATGTCATCAAATCGGGCATCAACTATGGCACCGGCCAGCTGCCCTATGACGAAACCGCCGAGGGCGCACCGCAGAACACGACGCCGGGCGGGGCCTCGCTTTGGGTGATGGCCGGGAAATCGGACGAGGTCTACAAGGGCGTGGGTGAGTTCTTCAACTACCTCTCGCAGACGCCGGTGCAGGAATATCTGCACCAGCAATCGGGCTATCTGCCGGTGACTTTCGCCGCATATGAGGCGACCAAGGCCTCGGGTTTTTATGACAAGAACCCGGGCCGCGAAACGCCGATCCTGCAGATGATGGGCAAGCCCCCGACCGAGAACTCGAAAGGCGTCCGCGCCCCGAACCTGCCGCAACTTCGCGACATCCAGAACGAGGAATATGAGAAGATGCTGGACGGTCAGCAGACCGCTGCCGAGGCGCTGAAGAACGCGCAGGAACGTGGCAATGCCGCGATCAAGGAAGCATCGGGCGGCTAAGGCCTGCATCTGACCATCGCGCTCCCGCATTGCGGGGGCGCCTTCGTTTCAAGGACATTCGATGCGCAGAACGGTTTTCCCGAACAAGCTGCTGCCCTGGCTTTTGCTGGCGCCGCAACTTGCCGTGACGCTGATCTTCTTCTATTGGCCCGCGCTTCAGGCCTTCCGCCAATCCATGCTGAAAGAGGACGCCTTCGGCCTGTCGACGAAATTCGTGGGGCTCGCGAATTTCCGAAAGGTGCTGGCGGACCCCGCCTATCTGAACGCGCTGAAGGTGACGGTCGTCTTCTCGCTGGCGGTGGCGCTGTCGGCCATGGCGATTGCGCTGTTTCTGGCCGTGCAGGTCGAAAAGATCAGGTGCGGCAAGGGGTTTTACCGCACGCTGATGATCTGGCCCTATGCGGTCGCGACCGCGATTGCCGGGATGTTGTGGCTGTTCCTCTTCAACCCCGGTTTCGGCACGCTGGCCGCGCCGATGCGCGCCTTGGGCTTCAACTGGAACCCGCTTCTGAAAGGCGATCAGGCGATGGGACTGGTGATCGCAGCGGCGACGTGGAAACAGATCAGCTATAACTTCCTGTTCTTCGTCGCGGGTCTTCAGGCCATCCCGAAATCGCTGATCGAGGCCGCGGCCATCGACGGCGCCTCGCGCCGCCACGCCTTCTGGACCATCGTCTTCCCGCTGCTGGCGCCGACGACCTTTTTCCTGCTGGTGGTGAACACGGTCTACGCGCTGTTTGACACCTTCGGCATCATCCACGCCGTCACCGGAGGCGGCCCCGGTCGCGCGACCGAGACGCTGGTCTACAAGGTCTATAACGACGGTTTCGTCAATCTGATGATGGGCGAAAGTGCGGCGCAATCGGTGATCTTGATGGTCATCGTTATCGCCCTGACCGCGATCCAGTTCCGCTTCATCGAACGGAGGGTGCATTATGGCTGACAGCCCCCTCGACCCGCGCGGCGGCGCACGGATGCTGGCGCATTTCTGGATGATCATGGGCGTGATCGTGATCGTCTTTCCGATCTATTACGTCCTCATCGCCTCGACCCATACGACGCAGGAAATCCTGCGCCCGCCCTTGCCGTTGACACCGGGCAGCGCGGGGCTCGACAACTACCGAGCGGCCTTCAATGGCGAGATCCGCCAGATCGGCGGGGTCAGTGTCTGGGTTCTGCTGATGAACACCACGATCATGGCGCTTGGCATCGCGGTCGGTAAGATCGTGATCTCGATGATGTCGGCCTATGCCATTGTCTTCTTCCGTTTTCCGCTGCGCGTGGCCTGCTTCTGGCTGATCTTCATCACCCTGATGCTGCCGGTCGAGGTGCGGATCATGCCAACCTATAAGGTCATGGTCACGCTTGGCCTGATCGACAGCTATGCGGGGCTAATCATGCCGCTGATCGCCTCGGCCACGGCAACGCTGCTGTTCCGGCAGTTCTTCATGACCATCCCCGATGAACTGCTGGAGGCCGCGCGGGTTGATGGCGCAGGTCCGTGGCGGTTCTTCCGCGACATCTTGTGGCCCCTGTCGCTGACCAATGTCGCGGCAATCTTCGTAATCCAGTTCATCTATGGCTGGACGCAATATCTGTGGCCGCTTTTGGTCACCAATTCCAACGACATGAACACCATCGTCATCGCGCTGAAGAAGATGATCTCTTTCGCCGATGCCCAAACCCCCTGGAACCTCGTCATGGTGACCTCGGTCCTGGCGATTGCGCCGCCGATCCTCGTTGTGGTGCTGATGCAGCGCTGGTTCGTCAAAGGGCTGGTCGAGACGGAGAAGTAAATGGCCCGCATCATTCTAGACAATCTGCGCAAAAGCTATGCGGGGACCGAGGTCATCCACGGCGTTTCCATGGACATCGCCGATGGCGAATTCGTGGTCATCGTCGGCCCCTCGGGCTGCGGGAAATCCACGCTTCTGCGCATGGTCGCGGGGCTGGAGGCGATCAGCGCGGGCACCATCACCATCGGCGACCGGGTGGTGAACGATCTGGACCCGCGTGAGCGTGACATCGCCATGGTCTTTCAGAACTACGCGCTTTACCCGCATATGACCGTGCGCGAGAATATGGCCTATGGGCTGAAGATCGCGAAGATGGACAAGGCCGAAATCGCCCGCCGCGTCGATGCCGCCGCCAAGATGCTGGAGCTTGGCCCCTATCTGGACCGCAAGCCCCGCGCTCTGTCGGGTGGTCAGCGCCAGCGCGTCGCAATGGGCCGCGCGCTGGTCCGCAACCCGGCGGCGTTTCTGCTGGATGAGCCGCTGTCGAACCTCGACGCCAAGCTGCGCGTCCAGATGCGCTTGCAGATCAAGGACCTGCATCTGAACACCGGCCAGACCTCGCTTTACGTGACCCATGATCAGGTTGAGGCGATGACGCTGGCCGACCGCCTGATCGTGATGAACAAGGGCGTGGCCGAGCAGATTGCAACGCCGATCGAAGTCTATGAGCGTCCCGCGACGGAATTCGTCGCGGGCTTCATCGGCTCGCCCGCGATGAACATCATGACGGTGACGGCCTCGGGGGGTGAGGTCGCGTTTCCGGGCGGCACCCGCATGACCCTGCCCGGCCTTCCCGATGGCGAGCTGCGCCTTGGCATCCGGCCCGAGCATCTGAATCTCGCCCAACCGGATGAGCCGGCGCTGCCGGTCCTTCTGCAATCGGTCGAGCATCTGGGCGCGGACGCCTTTGCTTACGGTGCGCTGCAAGGCGCGGATGCGCTGTTCACCATCCGCCTGCCCGGGAAAACCACGGCTCAACGCGGCGACACCCTGCGCGTCGTGCCGCAGCGCGAATATCTTCACCTCTTCGACCCCGCGACCGGGCGGCGACTGGACTGATCCGGCTGGCGCGCAACGTCTTCCTAGACAGGCAATCTCGCGGGGCCATACCATCCAATGGAATCAGCTCCACATCCGCGCGCTGTGGCAGGCTGATCAAACCGGAGGAGGAAAATTCATGCATAACAAGCTGACGGTCGCCATCGCGGCTGCCATGTGTTCGACGGCGCTGATGGCGGTGCCCTCGCTTGCCGATCAGGCCCGCCCGCAGGTCTGTCTGGTGATGAAATCGCTCGCCAATGAATTCTTCAAGGACATGAGCATCGGAGCCGAGGAATACGCGAAATCCCGCGGCGACTTCGACCTGAAGATGGTCGGCATGCAGTCTGAAACCGATTTCGACGCGCAAGTGAATGCCGTCGACACCTGCATCGCCGAAAAGAAGGACATCATCGTTCTGGCCCCCGCCGACAGCCGCGCCATGGTCGGTCCGGTCAAGCGCGCGGTCGATGCCGGGGTGACGGTCGTGAACTTCGACGTGGCACTGGATGAGGAAGCCAAGAAAGCCGCCGGGCTGGATCTGGCCTTCGTCGGCCCCGACAACGCGGCAGGCGCGAAAGAGGCGGGCGATGCGCTGGCCAAGGCCCTTGGCAATGGGGGCAAGGTGGTGATCCTTGAGGGTAATCCGGGCGCCGACAACGGCATCCAGCGCAAGGCGGGATTTGAGCAGTCGATCAAGGACAACGGTCTGGAACTGCTGGATTCCCGCACCGCCCATTGGGAGACCGAGGAAGCCAACACCGTCTTCACCACCATGCTGACCGCGCATCCCGATCTGCAGGGCGTGATGGCCGCGAATGACTCAATGGCGCTTGGCGTCGTCAAGGCCATCGATGCGGCGGGTATGAGCGGCAAGATCCAGGTCGTGGGTTTCGACAACATCCCCGCCGTCAGCGCGCTGGTGAAAGAGGGCAAGGTGCTGGCGACCGTCGACCAGTTCGGCCGCGATCTGGCCTCGAACGCGATCGACCTTGGCATCAAATCCTTCAAGGACGGCAAGCCGCTGGAAGGCTGGGTCAAGACCCCGATCGAGCTGGTGACCAAAGACAACGTCAAATGAACCCTGACGGCGGGCCCTCGCGGCCCGCCGCTTCCACGCCCCCGAGGTGACGATGACCGACATGGCCCCCGGCGCTCCGATCCTGAGCGTCCGACATATCTCGAAGCAATTCCCCGGCGTGAAGGCGCTGGACGACATCTCGCTGGAGTTCAGACCCGGAGAGATCCACGCGCTGGCAGGGGAAAACGGGGCCGGGAAATCGACCTTCATCAAGGTTCTGGGCGGCATCATCACCCCCGATCAGGGCCAGATGGAGCTTGCGGGCCAGCCCTATGCGCCCTCGGGCCCGAATGACGCGATTGCCCGTGGCGTCCGCGTCGTTCATCAGGAATTCAACCTGCTGCGGCACCTCAGCGTCGCGGAAAACCTGCTGTTCGAGCGCCTGCCCCGCAAGCTGGGCATTCTTGTCGACAAGGCCGAAATGCGGCGACGCGCGCGCGACCTTCTGAACCTCGTCGGCCTGTCGCAGCTCGATCCTTCGACGCCGATCAGCAGCCTTGGCATCGCCCAGCAGCAACTGGTCGAGATCGCCCGCGCCCTATCCGATGACGCCCGCGTCCTGATCCTTGATGAACCGACCGCGACCCTGACCCCGCGCGAAACCGACCGCCTGTTCGAGATCGTCCATCGGCTGAAGGATCAGGGCACCTCGGTCCTGTTCATCTCGCACCATCTGGATGAGATTTTCGCCCATTGCGACCGCGTGACGGTGTTTCGCAACGGCAAACTGGTCGCGACACAAAAAACCGCCGAGATCGATACTGACGGGCTTGTCCGCCAGATGGTCGGGCGCGAGGTGATCCACGCGCCGATTGCCCGCAATGTGGATCGCTCTGCCACCCCTGCCCTGTCAGTCTCGGGCTTTCAGACGGCGATCAACGCCCGCCGTCCCGACATCGCCTTCGACCTCTACCCCGGCGAAATCCTTGGCATCGCGGGCCTTGTCGGCTCGGGCCGCAGCGAGGTTTTGCGCGCGATCTTCGGGGCCGACCGCCCCGCGCGCGGCCGGATCAGCCGCAATGGCCAGCCGGTCGCGATCCAGTCCCCGCGCGACGCACTGCGTCAAGGCATCTGCCTTGTCACCGAGAACCGCAAGGAGGAAGGGCTGATCCTGCCCATGTCCATCGCGGTCAATACGACGCTTGCGACGGTGCGCAATATCTCCTCGGGCGGGCTGCTGGATCGCGGCAAGGAACGCGGCATCGCGGGGCAGATGATGCGCTCGCTCGACACCCGCATGGCCAGCCTGCAGCAGGCGGTGGGCAGCCTCTCGGGCGGCAACCAGCAGAAGGTGGTCCTGGGCAAATGGCTGCTGCGCGACCCGCAAATCCTGATGCTGGACGAACCGACACGCGGCATCGACATCGGGGCCAAGGCGGAAATCTATACGCTGCTGCGGCAGCTGGCCGATCAGGGCGTCGGCATCTTGGTGGTGTCGTCAGAGGTGCCGGAACTGCTGGGCTTGGCCGACCGGGTGCTGGTCATGTCGCGCGGCGTGATCGCGGGAGAGCTTGCCCATCAAGACATGAGTGAAGAGGCCATCTTGCAACTGGCCTATGCCGAATATGCGAAAGAACAGGTGACCCGTGGCTAAAACCGACATGACCGAAATGACCGCGAAACGCTCACCCATGGCCGCGATCTCGGGCGTGATGCGCAATGCGGGAATCGCCGTGGCGCTGGTCCTGCTGATATTGGTCTTCAGCCTGACGACGACGACGTTCCTGACGCCGCTGAACCTGACCAATATCATGGTCCAGATCACGCTGAACATCATTCTGGCCGCAGGCATGACCTTCGTCATCCTGATCGGCGGGATCGACCTGTCCGTCGGCTCGGTCATGGCGCTGGCGGGCGTGGTGGGTGCCACTTTCGTCAGCAACCCCGAGCTTCCGACATGGCTCGCGATCCTTGGGATGATCGTCGCCTCCTGCGGGGTCGGCGCGATTGCGGGGACGATCAACGGGCTCATCTCGGCCTGGTGGGCGATCCCGTCCTTCATCGTGACCTTGGGCATGCTGAACATGGCCCGAGGCGGCGCGCTGCAATTCACGCAAGCGAACACCGTTTATATCGCCAACCCCGCCATCACCAAATTCGGCACGGCGACCGTCGCGGGCATCCCGGTCCTGTTCCTTGTCGCCGTCGCGATCATCATTCTGGGCTGGTTCGTTCTGAACAAGACCGTGTTCGGGCGGATGCTCTATGCCATCGGCAACAATGAAGAGGCCGTGCGTCTGGCCGGTCACAACACGCTGTTCTACAAGACCGCCGCCTTCGCGATCTGCGGACTTGGCGCGGGCATCGCCGCGATCATGTATATGGCCCGCCTGACCAGCGCGAGCCCGATCATGGGCAACGGGTATGAGCTGAACGCCATCGCCGCCGTCATCATCGGGGGCACCAGCCTTGCAGGCGGGCGCGGCTCGATGATCGGGACGCTGCTGGGCGCGGCGGTGATCGGGGTCTTGGGCAACGGGCTCATCCTGATCGGCGCCAGCGATTTCGTCCGCCAGATCATCACCGGCGCGGTCATCATTCTGGCGGTCATCCTTGATGCCGTGCAGGGGCGGCTGGCGGCCAAGCGCAAAGGCGCGTGAGGGTCAGCGGGCGGTGATCACCGCCCGCTGACTGCGTTCCCCTCAGGACAGGACCAGCGGCTTTCCCGCCGTCAGACCCGACACCGCCCGCACGATCGAGGCCGTGTCGATGCCGAAATGGCGGTAGAGGTCGTCGATGGTCCCGGTCTGGCCGAAATGCTCGACCCCCAGCGGAATGGTCTGATGCCCGGCAACCGAGCCCAGCCATGAGAGCGTCGTCGGATAGCCGTCGATCACCGTCACGATCCGGCAATGACGCGGCAGTGACTCAAGCAGGCGCTCGACCTGACTTTTCGCGTCCACCTGCCCGTGCCATCTGGCCCGCTGCGCCGCCGACCAACCGGCATGCAGCCGGTCCGCCGAAGTCACCGCAAGCACGCCGACATCGCGCCGACCCTGGGCGATCAGGCCCGCCGCCGCGATTGCCTCGGGCGCAACCGCGCCCTGATAGGCGATCACCACATCGCAGTTCGGGCCGGGTTCGCGCAGCCAGTAGCCGCCGTCGATGACGCCCTGCGCCAGCCTGTCCTTCGGCAGCGCCGCCTGCTCGATGGGCCGGGTGGTCAGGCGCAGATAGACCGAGCCGCCCTTGGCATCTCGCAGCCAGGTGCGGGGGTCGATCTCGGCCTCGCCATCGCGCTGCATATAGTCGAAGGCCCATTCCATGATGATGGCCAGTTCCTCGGCGAAGGCGGGCTCGAAGGCCGCCAGCCCGTCCTGCGCCATGCCGATCAGCGGGGTCGAGATCGACTGATGCGCGCCCCCCTCCGGTGCCAGCGTTATCCCCGAGGGCGTGCCCACGATCATGAAGCGCGCATCCTGATAGCAGGCATAGTTCAGCGCATCGAGACCGCGACAGACGAAGGGATCATAGACCGTGCCGATGGGCAGCAGGCGCTTGCCGAACAGCGAATGCGACAGGCCCGCGGCGGCCAGTTGCAGAAACAGGTTCATCTCGGCAATGCCAAGCTCGATATGCTGTCCCTCGGGCGCAAAGTCCCATTTCGCGGTCGAGGGGATGTTCTCGGCCCGGAACAGATCCTTGCGCGCCTCGCGCGCCCACAGCTTGCGGCGGTTGACCCAGGCCCCCAGCCCGGTCGTGCCGGTCACATCGGGGGACATGGTCACGATCCGCTCGGCCAGCGGGGTCTGCAAGCGCGACAGATCGTCAAGGATGCGCCCGAAGGTGGCCTGCGTCGAGGTCGCGCGATCCTGCGCCGCCGCGATGGCCGGAACGTCAAGGCGGTCGTCGACGAAGCGACGCGGGCCGCTGGTGAAGAAGGGCACCTGCCGCAGGAAGGTGCGCAGATCGGCGGGATCGGCGACCCCGGCCAGCGGCTCCCACTCCTGCCCCTCGGGCACGCCCATATGCTGCTGCCAACCGGCCATCTGCGCCTTGGTCATCAGCCCGCCGTGGTTGTCCTTATGGCCCGCAATCGGCGTGCCCCAGCCCTTGACCGTATAAGCCAGGAAGCAGACGGGACGGTCATGGTCGACGGCGGCGAAGGTCTGCGCCATGGTCTCGACACAGTTGCCGCCCAGATTTTCCATCAGCTCGGCCAATTCGGCATCGCTGCGCCGCTCGATCAGCGCGGTGACCTCGCCCTGATCGCCCAGATCATCCATCAGGCGCTTGCGCCAGACCGCCCCGCCCGAGAAGGTCAGCGCGGAATAAAGCTGGTTCGGGCAATCGTCGATCCATTGGCGCAGCCGCTCTCCGCCCGGCTCGGCGAAGGCCGCCCGCTGCAGGACGCCGTATTTCACCCGCACGACATCCCAGCCGAAGGCGTCGAACAGGCGCTCGATCCGCGACCACAGGCCCTCGCGCACCACGCCGTCCAGCGACTGACGGTTATAGTCGATCACCCACCAGACATTGCGCAGATCGTGCTTCCAGCCTTCCTGCAGGCATTCATGGACGTTGCCCTCATCGACCTCGGCATCGCCCATCAGCGCGATCATGCGCCCCTGCTTCAGGTCCGAGCCCCAGCTTTTATCGCTGATGTAATCCTGCACGATCGAGGCGAACGAGGTCACCGCCACCCCCAGCCCCACCGAGCCGGTCGAGAAGTCGACGTCATCCACATCCTTGGTCCGGCTGGGATAGCTTTGCACCCCGCCATAGCCGCGGAAATTCTTCATCCGCTCCAGATCCAGATTGCCCATCAGATATTGCATCGCATGGAAAATCGGCCCGGCATGCGGCTTCACCGCCACCCGATCCTCGGGGCGCAATTCCGAGAAATAAAGCGCGGTCATGATCGACACCATCGAGGCCGAGGACGCCTGATGCCCGCCGATCTTGATGCCATCGCTTTTGTCACGCAGATGGTTGGCGTTGTGGATCATCCAATGTGACAGCCACAGCAACCGGCTTTCGATGGTCTTGAGATGAGATTTTGTCACAGTGCGCGTCCTCCGATTCTGGGCATGACCAGAATATGACAAGCTTCGCGCGATTTCCGTGCTATTTCGGTGCCAACCATGATCAGATTTAGCGAAATCCCCTGCCAATGAAAAAATCCTTGCCGGAAACCGTCACGCTGGATGAGTTCGATATCCGCATCCTCAGAATTCTGCGCGATGAGGCCCGCATCGCCGTGCAGGACCTCAGCGAGCGGATCGGCCTTTCGCCGACGCCAGTGGCGCGCCGCATCCGCAATCTGGAAGCCTCAGGCATCATCACCGGCTATGCCGCGATGATCGACGAGGCGGCGCTTGGCTATTCGGTGACGGTCTTCGTTTCGGTGAAGCTTGACCGGCAGGTCGATCAGGCGCTGGCCGATTTCGAGAATGCGATCCGCGATTGCCCCGAGGTGGTCGATTGCTGGCTGATGACCGGCAACCGCGACTATCTGCTGCGCGTGGTCACCGATGGGCTGGCCGGGTTCGAAGAGTTTCTGACCGGGCGCCTGACCCGCCTGCCCGCCGTTTCCAGCATCGAAAGCTCGATCCCGCTCCGGCGCGTCAAGGCCGGGATCAGCCGGCAGCCCTGAGAGGCTGCGCGCCCGCACCCCGAACGGGCGGGCGCGCCTTCGATGTTACAGAATGGCGGTCGGGATGATCTCGACCAGAATGCGCGGATCTGCCATTTCCACGACGCCACAGGCGCGGGTCGGCGCGCCATCGGCATTGATCCATTGATCCCAGACGGCATTCATCGCAGCGTAATCATCCATCGACTTCAGCCAGATCTGGGCCGAGACCATCTTGGTCTTGTCGCTGCCATTTTCGGTCAGAAGCGTCTCGATCCGCGCCAGCGTCTGCCGGGTCTGTTCGGTGATATCGGCGGACAAATCATCCGCGACCTGACCGCCCATGAAAATGGTGCCATTGGCGATGATCGCGCGCGAGCGGCGGCCATTGTTGTCGATATGCTTCATTTTCTGGGTTCCTTCATTGGCATAAGCATCGGTCGTGAAATGAATTCCGGCGGTTCGAAGGCGCGCACAGGCGGCAGCGGCTGGGTATAAGGCGCGACCTCGACGAGGCACGAGTGCGCGGACGGCCCCTGCCCCAGTTTCGAGGTGCCGCGATCCGCCGTCAGCACATTGGGGTTGCCGTGACGCTCCAGCGGTTGGGGCGCGTCCCCCTCTTCCGGGTCGAACCATGCGCCGGTCGGAAGCTGCACCACACCCGGCAGCAGGTCCGAGGACAGGCGCACGGCGGCAAGGCAGGCCCCGCGATCATTGAAGACCCGCACCACCGTAGCGTCCGCGATGCCCCGCGCCTCGGCGTCGCTTGGATGCATGCGCAGCACCTCGCGCCCGTGCAGTTTCGCCGCCCGCGACTGGCCCACCAGATCATATTGGCTGTGCAGCCGCGTCGCGGGCTGGTTCGACATCAGGTGCAGCGGATACTTCCCCGCTGCCCCCAGCCATTCGCGGGGCGCGATCCATACCGGATGGCCGGGGCAGTCGTCATAGCCGAAGCCTGCGACGGTTTCGGAATAAAGCTCGATCCGGCCCGAGGGTGTCGACAGCGCATGGGCCTGCGGATCGGCGCGGAAATCGGCCAAAAGGTCGATCTGATCCTCCAGCGCTGGCGCGTCCAGAACCACTGGCCCGCCGCGCCAGAAACTGTCGAAATCGGGCAGGTCCAGCCCGTTCGCCGCTGCGCGCTGCCGACCTCTGCCATAAAGATGGCGCAGCCAATCCTCGGTGCTGCGCGAACGGGTGAACTCATCCTCGACGCCCAGTCGCTGCGCCAGCCCCGAGAAGACGGCGTAATCGTCCCGCGCCTCGCCCGCCGGATCGGCCACGCGATGGGACGCCGTGACGAAACGGTCACGCGAGGAAAAGGCGATGTCGTCACGTTCCAGCACCGTCGTCACCGGAAAGACGATATCGGCGTGCCGGGCCAGCGGGTTCCACCAGCTTTCATGGACGATCACCGCCTCGGGGCGCTGCCATGCGCGGCGCAGGCGGTTCAGGTCCTGATGATGGTGGAAGGGGTTGCCGCCCGCCCAATAGATCATCTTCAGATCGGGATAGATCCGGTCCATGCCGTTGAACTGATAGGGCTCCCCCGGATGCAGCAGCGCATCCGCGATGCGGGCGACCGGGATGTAATCCGTCACCGGATTAACGAGTTGCGGCATGGCAGGAAAGCTCAGGTCCGGGGTCGGATTGCCGATCCCGTTGGCCGAGGCATAGCCATAGCCGAAGCCCCCGCCCGGCAGGCCGATCTGCCCCAGCATCGAGGCCAGCGCCGCCGCCATCCAATAGGGCTGCTCACCATGATCGGCGCGTTGCAGCGACCACGCGACCATGATGAAGCTGCGGGTCGCGGCCAGGAGGCGGGCCAGTTCGCGGATACGGTCGGCAGGGACGCCAGTGATCGGCGCGGCCCAGTCAGGCGTCTTCGCGATGCTGTCAGCAGCCCCGGTGATATAGGCCTCCAGCCGGTCGAACCCATGGGTGTGGCTCGCCAGAAAATCGCGGTCGGCCAGGTCTTCGGCCAGCAGCACATGCGCCATGCCCAGCATCAGGGCCGTATCGGTGCCGGGCCGGATGGGCAGCCAGTCCGCGCCCTCGGCATCGTCCCGGATGGGTGAGGCCGAGATCAGACGCGCCCCCCGCGCCCGCAAGGCGGCAAGGTTCTCGGTCAGGATATGGCGCGCGATGCCGCCGGAACTGACCTGCGCGTTCTTCCAGGGCACGCCCCCCAGCATCAGCAGCGTCTGGGTATGGGCGGCGATGCGCGGCCATGTGCTGTGGCCTGAGACCAGCCCCCGGTCGTCCCCCAGAATATGCGGCACGATCATCGCGGCCGCCGCGAAACTGTAGTTCTGGACCGAGCGCGTATAGCCGCCCGCCGCGTTCAGAAAACGATGGATCTGGCTTTGCGCATGGTGGAACCGCCCGGCCGAGGCCCAACCGTAGGAGCCGCCATAGATCGCCTGATTGCCGTGCTCACTGCGAATGCGCGCGATCTCGGCTGCGGCCAGATCCAGCGCCTCATCCCAGGGCAGCTCGACGAAGGGCTCATGCCCGCGACCCGCGCCATCCGTCGCGACCCGCCCCGCCTCGCGTGCGGCAAGGAACGAGGCGCGGACCGAGGGGCGCAGAATGCGCGCGGGCGCGGTCAGCGCCTCGATCATGCCGTCGGACAGCGGCGAGGGGTCCGGGTCGATCTCGATCGGGCGAAGCTCGGCAATCCGGTCCCCTTCCAGGCGGGCGTGGTAGGTGCCCCAATGGGTCGCGACGGTCGGCTGTTCGGGTCTGGGCAGCATCGGTTTCGCCTTATGGCTGCCGCTTCAGGCGCGACCAGTCGTCGATCAGGCGCCATGCGACGGTGAAATGGGCTTTCTGCAGTTCCGCCATCCGCGCCGTATCGCGCGCGCGCAGGGTGTCGACCAGTTCGTGATGCTCGGCCGAGCGGCTTTGCCCGACCTCCTGCTCCAGAATGGCCAGATAGCGCACGCGATAAAGCCGCAGGCTGAGGTTCGCGTGAATCTCGATCAGCGTCTTGTTGCGCGAGGCGGCGATGATGGCCAGGTGGAAGGCCTGATTGGCGCGGAAATACTTGATCCGGTCGCCCTCGGCGCTGGCGGCCTCCATCAGGGCCAGCTGACGCTCGACATTCAGGAAGTCGCTTTCATTGGCCATGCGACAGGCGGCGACCCCGCCAATCGCCTCCAGCTCGGTATAGACGGTCAGCATGTCGGCGATGTCGTCGATGCTGTTTTTCACAACCACCGCGCCACGGTTCGGGATCAGCTCGACCAGCCGCTCGACCGAGAGGATCTTCAGCGCATCCCGCATCGGCGTGCGCGAGACATTCAGCTGTTCGGCAATCACCCGCTCGCGGATCGGCTCGCCCGGTTTCAGGATGTCATGGATGATCTGGTGACGGATATAGCCCGCGATCTGCACCGGCAGCGGCTCATCGCCTTCAAGGATCTGCCCCGGCGGTTCGGCCAAAATAGCTTGAGCAAAATTGGAATACATTTCAATTCCTTCCATCAACTCTTTCTGTGGGCAGACCCGCAACTTCGGCCAGTGTAACGGGTTTTACCGGCATCCTGATCCGATAATATCCGATGTCCTCGGGGCTTCTGCCCGAAATCTCGGACATGATCGAGACGACCGTCGGGCCACACATCCGGCCCTGACACGGACCCATTCCGGCGCGGCAGAAGGCCTTGAACTGATTGGGGCCGGGGCAGCCTTCCTGCATGGCGCGGGCCAGATCGCCGCGCGTCACCTCTTCACAGCGGCAGATCACCGTACGGTCGTCCTGCGGCGCAAGAAATGCCGGGGCCGGTCGATAGAGGCGATCAAGGAAGGGCCGGATCGCAACCTCGGCCGCGTAGTCCCGCAGCAGCCTGGCGCTGTCGGGCGCGCCGCGGTCCAGATCGCGCGCAATGGCCCGCGCGGCGATGCGGCCCGAAAGTGCGGCGGCCTTAGCCCCAGCGATGCCGCCGCCGTCACCCGCCACGAACAGCCAGGGCAGGCTGCTGCGTCCCTCGGCGTCGCGGTCGACGACCCATGCGGCCTGCGCCTTGTCCCAGTGATGGCTGGCGCGGGCGGCCATGGTCATATTCGCATTGGGGATCACGCCGTGATGCAGGAAGGCATGCGCGCACTCCAGCCGATGCGCCGTGCCGCCAGAGGTCCAGCGCACGGCGCTGAGCGCCTGATCCCCCTCGAACGCCACATCCGTCACGCCCCGGTGGAAGGGCACGCCCGAGCGGCGCAGACGCCTCAGCATCCGCAGGCCCTTCATCAGCATGCCGGGGCGACGCAGTGCGCCCGGCAGATGAGAGGCCGCGCCCAGCAGCGCGCCTTTCGTGGTCGTGTCCAGAATGGCGGCGATGGTCATGCCCGCGTCAAGATATTGGCAGGCAACCAGATAGAGAAGCGGCCCCGTTCCGACAAAAACCGCGCCATCGGCGGCCGTACCGGTGGTTTTCAGCATGATCTGCGCCGCACCCGCCGTCATCACGCCCGGCAGGGTCCAGCCGGGCACGGCAAAGGGACGCTCCATCGCGCCGGTCGCGACCAGCACCCGCGCGGCGGCCTGATCTCCGCCGCCCTCGGGCGCGGTGAAGGACAGCCCGTCCTCGGCGATCCGCCAGACGGTCGCGCGCGGCTGATAGCCCGCGCCCGAGGCCAGAAACGCCTTCGCCAAAGGACGGCCCGCAAGATAATCCGGGCCGAGGATGGCGGCGCTGCGATCACTGCGCGGACGGGTGATGTCGCGATAGATCTGCCCGCCCGGCCCCGGCTGCTCGTCATAAAGGGTGACGCGTAGGCCCAGAGCCCGCGCCTCGATTGCAGCGGCAAGTCCGGCGGGCCCTGCCCCGATAATGGCCAGATCGATCATTCAGCGGCCTCCAGATTGGCAGCACCCGATTGGCGGCGCAGGCGCATGCCTGCCCGGACCTGCTCAAGGCAGGCTTGGCGATTGGGGATGCCGTCGATCTCGATCAGGCAATCGAAACAGACGCCCATCATGCAGAACGGCAGGCGCGGCGCGCCGCTGACCGGGGTGGTGCGGAAGGGCGAAAACCCTGCCGTCAGAAGGGCAGCGGCCAGATTGGCCCCTTCGGGCAGATCGACCGGCGTGTCGTCCAGAAAGACACGGACGCGCGGGCCGGAACCGGGTTCAAGCGGCTGGAACATCGGCATCCTCGGGCTGGAAGGAACGGAAGGTCTGGGGGTCGAACCGGCCCGCGACCAGATGCGGGATCAGGCCCATCGCATGCCAGGGCGCAAGGGTCACGCCCGAATGGACGCAGACGACGAAAGCCCCGTCGCGGCTTTGATAGACCGGCACACCGGTGGGCGTCATGATGCGCAGCGCGCCCCATGCGCGGACCACGCGGGCGCGCGCCAGCATCGGGAAGACGGTGATCGCACGCCGTGCAGTTTCACGCAGGATCGGCAGGGTGGTGCCGTCATCGGTTCCCACCTCCTCCGAGCTTTCGCCGATGATGCAACCGCCCTCGACGGTCTGGCGGATGAAGCTGACATTGACCGGCAGGAAGGGTTGCAGCTTCTCGGTAATCAGGATCTGGCCGCGCACCGGGCGGACCGGGGCGGACAAGCCCAGCTTCGGGGCCAGCTCGGCATTGCCAAGGCCGCTTGCCAGCACGATGCGGCCACAGCGGAACGCGCCTTGCCCGGTCTGCGCGACAAAGCCCTGCCCGTCGCGGGCAAGGTCGGTGACGGTATGGCGCGGCAGGTAGCGCCCGCCACGGGCGATGAAGCCCGCGATCAGCGCGCGCAGCAGGAACAGCGGGTTGGCCGCGCCGTCATCGGGGGAAAAGGTGCCCCCCGCGACGTCCGGCCCGAGCATCGGCAGCCGCTCGGCCAGCGCGTCGCGATCCAGCACCTCGAAGGTATTCTTGATGCGGGTATCCGCGTTCGAGGCGGCCAGCGCCTTGCCGCGACGCTGAAGCTCTTCCTCGGTGAAGCAGACGAAGGCGGCGCCGGGGCGGCGGAAATGCAGGTCGATACCGGTCTCATCCTGAAGCATCGCCGCAAGCTGGGGCCAGTCCAGCGCCGCCTGACGGGTCAGGTCGGCATAGTCGGGAACCGTGACGCCCTTGCCCTGCACCCAGACGTTGCCCAGATTGCCCCGCGCCGCACGGAACGCCACATCACCCTGATCCAACAGGGTGACGCTTTCGCCCGCCCGGGCAAGGCCATAGGCGATCGAGGCACCGACGATGCCCCCACCCACGATGATGTAATCCGCCGCCGTCATGGGTCAGAACATCGGATAGGCGCGCGGGCGCAGACTGGCCTGGAAAGTATTGACCATGGTCACCGTGTCATAGACCGCGAGCCCCGTCGCCTCGGCGATGTAATAGGAGAACGGCGCAAGATTCGTGCATTCCAGAACGATGGCCCCGATGTCGGGGTGACGTTCGACAAAGGCGCGGGCGGTCGCCACCACCTCGGATTTCAGGGTCTCATAGGTGACCGAGGTATCGCCTTCCTTGATCCAACGCACAAAGTTCGAATCCTGCGGGATGCCCGCGACTGGCGTGTCCTGCGCAATGCCCACCGCGTCCAGATAAGGTCCGTTCAGCACGTCGCCGTTATAGGTCATGATACCCACGCGCTTGCCGGTGGGCAGCACCCGCTCGACCATCGGCACCTGCAACAGGCTTGAGGTCGCAACGGGGACCGAGCAGTGATCCGCAAGCTCGCGCTGATAGATCGACAGGAAGCCGCAGGTGGTGGTGATGCCGTCGACACCCGCCGCGATCAGCTCATCCGCGGCGCGCTTGAAGGGCTCAAGCAGGCTTGCGTTGTGCAGATCGGTCATGCGCGAGGGCACGGCGTCATGGACGATCTTATACTGGACCGGGAAATCCCAGGTCATCGCATTGCCGATATCGCCGATATAGCGCTGGAACGTGCTGTTCACCATCAGGATGCCAAGCGACACGCCGTAATAGGTCTTTTTCCGTGATTGCATTGTGATTTCCTTTCACGAGATCGCAGCGAGGCGGCGCTGGCGCGCCGCCTTTGGTTCAGTTGATGGCAGGGCGCGTTTCCTTGGTGCCCGGCATGGGCAGCAGCAGAAGCGCGATGAAGATCGAATAGCCCACAATCCCGCGCAGAATTTCAGGTGTCGTATGCCAAAGAGCGCAGGCGACACCGATGGCGAACAACGGCACCCGCAGCCACATCGGCAGGGGTCGCGAACTGTAGCCGACATAGGCCATCGAGATCAGGATGATCCCCGCCGATACCGCCATGGTCGCGGTGATGATCTCGTAAAGCGTGCCGTCCAGCGTCAGGGCCGGCTCATAGATGAAGGCGATACCGGTGATGAAACCGCCCGCCGCCATGCGGAACGCCCAGGCTCCGGTCGCCAGCGGATTGGCCTTGGCGATGGCCGCCGCCGCGTATGAGGCCGCAGCAACCGGGGGCGTCGCATCCGCCATGACCGCGAAGTAAAGCACGAAGAGGTGGATCGCGATCAGCGAGGCGCCGCCATGTTCGGCAATCAGCGGGGCGCCGATGGCCGCCGTGATGATATAGGCAGGCGTCGTCGGCACACCCATCCCCAGGAACAGGCAGCTGACCGCGACCAGCAGCACCAGAAGCAGCAGAGAGTTCCCGGCCAGCAGCTTGATGATGCCGGTAAAGGCCAGCAGAAGCCCGGTATTGGTCAGACCTGCCGTGATCATGCCTGCAGCCGCCACCGCCACCGCGATGATGCAAATCGTCGCGCCCGCATCGACGAAGGCGTCCAGCACCTTGCGCCATCCCATCCGGCTGTGCTTGCGCAGCCACGAGCAGATGAAGACCGCAATCGTCGCCCAGAAGGCCGAGAAATAGGGCGAGTAGCGCTGGCTCATCAGCACCATCAGGACGATCAGCGGGATGGCGAAATGGATGTCCTTCAGCACATCGCGGAAGGTCGCGATCTCTTCCTTCGGCAGCGCCTTGATGCCCAGCTTCTTGGCCATGAAATGGACCGAGCAGAAGACGCCCAGATAGTAAAGCGCCGCGCCGATGGCCGCAGCCGCAACGATATCGACATAGGGAACCGAGATCATCTCGGCCATGACGAAGGCCGCGGCCCCCATGATCGGCGGCATGATCAGGCCGCCGACGCTGGCTGCAGCCTCGATCCCGCCCGCCATCGCGGGGGAAAAGCCCATGCGCTTCATCTCGGGGATGGTCACCGCACCCGTCACCACGACGTTCGCGACCGAAGAGCCGCTGGTCATCCCGAACAGCCCCGATTCCACCACGACCACCTTGGCCGGACCGCCCGTGTAGCGCCCGGCGACGAAGGTCCCCAGATTCATGAACAGATTGCCCATGCCGCTGGTCTGCAGGAAGGCTCCGAAGATCAGGAAGGTGGCGACGATCGTGGCCGAGATCCCGGTCAGCGTGCCGTAAAGTCCGCTGCCATTCATCAGGTACAGAATGTCGATCACCTGAGTGTAGGGCAGATCGCGGTAATACCAGATCCCCGGCAGCAGGTCACAGATGAACATGTAAAGGATGACAAGACTGACCAGCAGCGACAGCACCACCGAAAGCGACCGCCGCACCGCCTCAAGGACCAGCAGGACCATGAGAGTGCCCAGCACGACCTCGGTCGTGGTCAGCGGGTCGATATAGGGGCTGTGGTCATAGACCCGGTCGGTGTTCAGATAGATGTAGAGGCTGGGCAGGAAGGCCAGAACCGCAAGGCACCAGTCCAGAATGCTGGGCCGATCCTCGGGCGAGCCCTTGCCCGCCGGATACAGCAGGAAGATCGGGGGAACGGCCAGCATCAGGTGCAGGCTGGCCAGTTTCAGCGGCTCGGGATAGCCACCGATGGTAAAGTAGAAGTGCAGCATGGCCATGGCTGCAAGCCATGCCGAGATTCCATATTTTACAGGGCCGCTGATCGTCCGCATGCCTTATCCTCCCTCATCATGGGCGAAGGCGCGGGCAAGGCCGCGCCTTCGGGATGGGTCACTTCATGAAGCCGAGTTCTTTGTAGGCCTTCTCGGCACCCGGATGCAGCGGCACCGGCTGGTTCTGCCAGGCGATGGCCGGATCGTATTTGCCCAGCACCTTGTAGATATTGGTGAATCGGCTGCGGTTCTCGATCAGCGTCTTGGTCATGCGATAGACGACATCTTCGTCGACCTTGCTGGAGACAAGGATCAGCGCCTCCATCGTGGTGACCGGGATGTCGGCCTCATTGCCCAGCCGCTCATAGCTTCCGGCCGGGATCACGCCCTGACCATAGCCATAGGTCTGGGTCAGATACTCCATCAGCGGGGCGTCCATGGCGATCAGCTTGGCGGGACGACGACCGTTCTCGATCTCCAGCGCGATGCCGGTCGGGACCGAACCCGCACCGAAGATCACGTTGATCTGGTTGTCATCGAAGGCCGAGATCAGCTGCGAATAGCTGCCGTTGATGACCTTGCCGCCACCGGCCGAGACCTTGGCCGCGTCATTCTGATAGAAAGCCAGCGTGCGCTGAAGCGTCAGCTCTTCCGAGGTGGCTTTGGGCGAGGTGCCGATCCTGATCGACGGATCGGCCAGAATTTCGCCAAGGCTGCGGGTTTCCGAACCATCGACGATGACGTGGAATTCGGCGGGCGCCCAGGTGCCCCCCATCGAGGTCAGGCCCTCATGCACCTTGCTGTAGGGCTCGGTGCCCTTGTCGGCGGCGGCGGCAAGGAAATCGATGCCCATGCCCATCTGGCTGATGCCGCCATCGATCATCGTCGGGTTGTCGCGCCCGCCGCCCGGCACCACGCGGATCGAGATGTCGGGGTTCTTTTCCATGACGATATTGGCGAGGCCCGTCACGATGGTGAACCAGCTTCCGCCAGCCGAGCCCGAGGCCCATTCAAGGTTGGTCTGCGCCTGTGCGCTGACGCCTGCGCCCGTCAGGATGCCAAGTCCAAGGGCCGCCGCGCGCAGCGTGCGTGAGAGTGTCGTCATCAGGGTCACCTTTCCTGTTTGGCTGTCCTTCAGGAGAGCCATCATCTTGATTTTGTTTATTTCAATCGCGGTACTCGTGACGTCATTTCTGGACGCTGGCGGCCAGAGCCGCCGCGAGGTCGTCTTTCAGGTCGTCTACATTCTCCAGCCCGATATGCAGCCGCACCAGCTGGCGCGGCTCATCCCACCGGGTTGCGGTGCGGGCATGTGCGGGATCGCCCAGCAGGACGAGGCTTTCATATCCGCCCCATGAAAAGCCCATCCCGAACATCGAGAGGCTTTCCGCAAAGCGAATGGCGGTGTCGCGATCTGTCGCATCCAGCAGCACTGAAAACAGGCCCGACGCACCCTGAAAATCGCGCTTCCAGATCGCGTGATCAGGATGGGACGGCAGGCCGGGATGCAGGACTTTGGCGACGCCCGGCTGCTGCTCCAGCCATTTGGCCAGCGCCAGTGCCGAGTTCTGGTGCTGGGTCAGCCGCGCCGACAGCGTGCGTAAGCCCCGCGCGGCCAGATAGACGTTGTCCGGTGCGGCATGATAACCGACCCAGTTCGCCGCCTCGCGCAGCGGACGGTGCAGCGCGCTGTCGGCGACGGTGACCAGTCCCAGCATGGCATCGGAATGGCCAACGATATATTTGGTCGCTGCCTGCACGACGATATCGACGCCCAGCTCCAGCGGCTTGCAGAAAAGCGCGGTGGCCCAGGTGTTGTCGCACATGGTCAGCACACCCCGCGCCCGCGCGGCTGCGGTGATCGCTGGAATATCCTGCAGCTCGAAGGTCAGCGAGCCCGGGCTTTCCAGATAGATCAGCTTCGTATTGTCGCGGATCAGCGGGGCAATATCGGCGCGCGGATCGTAATATTCGACCTCGACGCCATTGCGCGAAATGAAGGCATCCAGACTGGTCCGGGCGGGCTCATAGACCGTATCGACGACCAGCACATGATCGCCGGGCTTCAGAAAGGTGATCAGCGGCAGCACGCAGGCGGCCAGCCCCGAGGGGACTGCCAGCGTCGCTGCCCCGCCTTCAAACTCGGACATCGCCTGTTCGAAGGCAAAGACATCGGGCGTGCCGAAGCGGCCATAGAACACCGTCCCCGTGTCGAAGCGGCTTTTCTTGGCCTGATCGAGGTCCGAGACCTTATCGAAAAGAATGGTCGAGGCGCGTTGCAGCGGCTGGTTGACCGTCCCGTTCGGGCATTGGCCCCGGCCCGCTTGCACCAGCATTGTTTCCGTCGATTTCCCGAGTTTCCCGGCCATGTGGCATCCTTCCGGTCGCTGATAAATTCAGCATGCTATACATAAAAATGGCATGCAATCTTTATTTTTGCGTCACGAAGAAAGAAAATGGTCTGTGCTAAAATCAGGCGTTCCGGCAGATTTTTCAGTTCGAAGTTGGCGCTGCAGAGAGGATTTTCTCCGCAACGCCAAGAGGTTGAATTGCGGGCGAGCGGACCCGCCTGCCTTGTCTCAGACCAGCAGGACGATCTGCCCCGTGGTGCGACGCGCCGCCAGATCGGCATGGGCGCGGGAGGCCTCGGCCAGTGGATAGGTGTGGCTGATCTCGGCGCGGATGATGCCCTTGCGCATGGCATCGAACAGGTTTCCGGCCGCGGCCAGCAGATCGGCGCGCTCGGCGATATAGGGGAAGACCTGTGGACGCGACAGCGCGATGCATTTCGGCGCAAGCACCGCGATGTTCACCGGCGGCACCGCGCCCGAGGCGTTGCCGAAGCTGACCAGATGTCCGAATCGGGCAATCGCCGCCAGCGAGACATCAAAGGTGTCTTTGCCGACCCCGTCGAAGATCTTGTCCGCACCCTTGCCGCCAGTGATCTCCATTACGCGGGCGGCGATATCCTCGCTGCCGCTGTCGATGATATGATCGGCCCCTGCCCCGCGCGCGATCTCGGCCTTTGCGGGCGAGCCCACGGTCGCGATCACCGTGCAGCCGATGGCCTTGGCCCAGGCGGTCATCAGCTGACCAACCCCGCCCGCAGCGGCATGGATCAGCACCGTCTCTCCGGCATGAACGGGCGCGGTCTTGTGCAGCAGACGCTCGGCCGTCATGCCCTTCAGCATCAGCGCAGCCGCATCGCGATCCGAGATGTCGTCGGGCAGCGGCACCATGCGTTCGGCGGGAACATTGCGCAGCTCGGAATAGGCCCCCGGCGCGGTCATCACATAGGCCACGCGCTGACCGACCGTCAGGTCGGTGACGCCCTCGCCCACGGCCTCGACCACACCCGCAGCCTCCATCCCCGGCGTGCCGGGCAGGGTCATCATCGGATAGGCCCCCTCGCGCACATAGATGTCGATGAAGTTCACGCCCACGACGGTATGGCGCACGCTCACCTCACCCGGTCCCGGCGCGGGGATCTGGACCTCGGTCCATTCAAGAACCTCGGGTCCGCCGCTTTTCTGCTGAACGATGCTGTGGGTCACGGTGCTTTCTCCTTGAGGTGAATCAGAGGCACGCAGACCATGGTCCGCGATGCAGGCCCTGAATTGCATACCATATTGACAGATAGAATGCCGTATATCAACGTATACTTGACACGCTCGCGCTTTGTCGAAGCCATCGTCCAGCGTGTTCCGCACATCAGGAAGGAGGATTCCATGAGCAAACCCCAGCCCATCGAATACAAGGATGCGTCGCCCGAGGTGAAAGCCGTCTTCGACGACATCATGCAGTCGCGCGGCCTGCCCGACGTCAACAATTTCTGGAAACACCTTGCCAATGACCCGCGCGGCCTGAAGCGCACGTGGGAAAGCGTGAAAGAGGTCATGGCCCCCGGCGCGCTGGACCCGATGGTGAAAGAGATGGTGTATCTCGCGGTCTCGGTCACCAACAACTGCGGCTATTGCATCGCCAGCCACACCGCCGCCGCCCAGAAGGCCGGCATGACGCCCGAGATGTTCGGCGAGCTCATGGGCGTCGTCGGCATGGCGAATGAGACCAACCGCCTCGTCAACGGCTACCGCGTCCCGATCGACCCGCAATTCGAATGATCATCGGCGGGGCGGTTTCTCGGGTGCGCCCGAGAGACCCACCGTTGCAATGAGCGGTTTCCCTCACGCGGGCCTGACGATATTGGCAGGCAAAACACCAAGTGAGGGACATCATGAACAAGCTTCTCTATCTGGCGCTGGCCGTCGCGCTGATCGGTTTCGGCGCCTATCGCCAGTTTGGCGCGACGGGCGTCTCGGCCGACGATCAGGCCCGTTGCGAGCGGATCGTGCAGGCCGACAACGCAGGCAGCCAAGAGGCGCTGGATGCGCTTTTGCCCAAATGCAATGAGCCGGGCATGGTCGCCATGATGGACGCACGGGCGACCGGTGCCGATGCGCAGACCGCCGCGTCGAACATCGCAGCCGCCAACCAGAACGACATCCTGTCCATCCTGATCAACTGCGCCCTGATCGGGGCCGGGATCGGCGCACTTGGCGCGGCCCTTGGCGCAACGCGCAAACGCGCCTGACCGAATTGCGCGCGCCTTGCCGGGCGCGCGCGACCCCATTGCAGCAGTGCCTTAGCCTCGGCTGCGGATGAATTGCACGAACCCGTCCATGAAGCGGCGCAGCTGATCGCGCACGGCGTCATCCTGCAGCTCACCCTCGGGCGAGAAGGCCTTCCCCGCACGAGAGGCCATCAACCGCCCTCCGAACCACGCATCGGTACCCAAAGTGCGCAGCGTCGGCAGCCAAGCGTTCTGCGCCAGAATCGTGCCGAAGCCGCCGGGCGAGGCCCCCATGATCGCGAAAGGCCGACCGCCAAAGACCTTGGCGATGTCCTCGCTGGGGCGCGAGGTCCAGTCGATGGCGTTCTTGAAGGGGCCGGGGATGCTGTTGTTGTATTCGGGTGTGACCAGCAGCACGCCATCGGCGGCGATCATCGCCTCTTTCAGCGCGGTGACGGCGGGCGGAATGCCGGTCTCGGCCTCTTCATCGGCGTTGTAAAGCGGGATGCCCGCGATCGTATGCACCTCAAGGGTCGCGCCCTCGGGCATCACCTGCGAGGCCGCGCGCAAAAGGCCGGTGTTGAACGACGCCTTCCGCAGACTGCCCGAGATTCCCACGATTTTCGTCATTGCGCATGTTCCCTGTAACGCCCGATGCCGGGCAGATTGTGGCCGCAGATCCGGCCTGTCCTGAAAACCTGCGGCATTGCCCTGCCCTTGTCCATGCCCCGGCGACGATACCCTGCCAGCAGGTGACAGCGCCCCCGCGCTGCGCTATGCAGGCCCCACCAAGGGGAGCCTCGACAAGGGGCTGAGAGACCGCTGGCGAAAGCAGCGCGGTGACCCTTCGAACCTGATCCGGATAATGCCGGCGAAGGGATGGGACCGAAGACGCCTGCCTCTTGCCGGCCTCATTGCGAGGCCACATGACGACAAAGAACTCGTGGTCTCGCTGCCAGCCAAGAAAGGGCAGCAGATGACCGAACGCTTTACCGAGACCCTGAAAGAGGCCAATGCCACGGCATGGAGTGACGCGGTCGACCACCGTTTCGTCACCCAACTTTTCGCCGGGACCATCGCCGATGAGGTGATGGCGGCCTATCTGATTCAGGATCACCGCTTTCTGGACAGTTTCCTGACGCTTCAGGGCGCAGCCATGGCCTCGGCCGACACGTTCGAGGCACGGCTGCGTTTTGGCCGCTTCGCCGGAATGGTCGCGGGTGAGGAGAACACCTATTTCCTGCGCGCCTTCGAGGCATTGGGCGTCAGCGAGTTCCAGCGCGAAAACACCCCCGACAAGGAACCGACCAAGGGCTTCCAGGCGATCATGCGCGAGGCCGCAGCGACGCGGTCTTACGCGGCGGCGCTGTCGGTGCTGACCGTGGCAGAATGGCTCTATTACGAATGGGCGGCGGGCACATCTCGGGCGCTTCCCGAAAGCTTCGTCCATGCCGAATGGGTGACCCTGCACGACAACCCCGATTTCAACGATTTCGTGGCCTTCCTGCGGTCCGAACTGGATCGCGTCGGCCCCCCGCACGCTGACGTCTGCCACGATTTCTTCTCTCGCGCCGTGGCGCTTGAGCTGGAATTTTTTAATGTGGCTTATGATCAATAGATCGTAAGCATATGCGGTCGCTGGAGATTTTTTCGGCGACCGCGCGACCGCCACCCTGCAACAATTCCTGACTGGACAGATCCGATCCGCCTGACACAGACTGCCCCTGTTACCCGTGCCCCTGTTTCACGAGCCTCCGGTCATGAGCCTCCTTCGCATCTTCCCGCTTGCCGCAGCCCTTTCCGCCGCCGTGCCGACCCTGACGCTGGCCGAGGCGCGCCAGCACGGCAATGTCGTCTTCGACCTGCCAAACGGCTGGGTCACCGGCGCCACCCGCGATGATGGAACGCTGGTGATCCTGTCCCGCCTGCCCGACGACGAATGTGAATATTGCTATATGTATGTCGGCTCGGGGCTCGATCGGGCCGAAGATCCGGTCTTCTACCTCAAGCGCAATCCGCGCCTATTTCTGGAAGAGGACGACGGCGATCCGAAAGAGGTCGTTCCCGCCGACGCCTTCGATCTGGGCCCGCACAAAGGCGCGATGCTGGGGCAGTTGGTCGATGGAGAGCTGCGCATCCTGATGGCGCTGTCCGTCGGCAACCGGACCGAGGTTTTCGCCTTCGAAGGGAACGGCGACGAGCCCGAGGAAATCCAGGCCGACCTCAAGGTCTTCGAGCGCGATCTGGTGCCGCTGGTCTCCTCCGCGCGCTTCCTTTCAGATGGCGCGAAGCCGCTGCTGGGGCCAGCGCAGCCCGGTGATCTGGCGGGCATCTATCAGGGCAGCGGCATCCGTTGGAGCCTTGGGCTCGACATGATGATGCAAAGCTCAACCTATGTGAACCTTTACGTTTTCTGGAAGGACGGCCATTTCTATGACGGCACGCCGCCGGACGGGCTTCAGCCCCTCGACACGGCCGCCGCGCTGAAATCGGGCGACATGTCATGGGGCAATTACCGCGTCAGCGGTGGGAAGCTGCATCTGGACTATGCCGATGGCGATAGCGATGAGCTCGACTTCGACGGCAATGTGGTGGACGGCTTCAGCTGCGGCGAAACCACCTGCTATCTGGCCGACAGCATCCCCGATGGCAGCAAGATCGAAGGCACCGTCGACAACACCAGCTACACTGGCTTCAGCCCCAACTCGGGCGTTTCGGGTGGGGTCGGGTCCTCCAGCACGCTGACATTCCTTGCGGACGGGAACTGGACCTACAAAAGCAGCACGGGCGTTTCGGGCAATTTCGACAGCGGTGGCGGCTATGCGATCAGCGGCGGAAATCAGGCCGATGGCTCCTACCGGATCGAGAACAGCACCGTCATCCGCAGCTTCAATGACGGCAGCCCCGATCTGACCTCGCTGATCTACAAGGTCGGGAACGAGATCCTTATCGGCAGCTCATTCTTCGACGGGAAGGTCGTCCGGTAAACGCTTCTCGGCGAGAGTTTGCCCAGAGCCCTCCCCGTCCGGCTTTCCGTTGAACCGCAGCCGCCCCCGGATCGTTTTCCGGTGTGCTTGGTTCTGAATAGGTTGCTGTACATTGCGAAATCTCATCCCATCCCTGCCGATGGCCGCGCTTCTTGCCTTGCTGACGCAAGCCGCCGCCGCCCAATCCGTGCCCGAGCGGAAGATCCTGCTGCCCGCCGCGGACGAGCTGACCGTCGCGAACCAGCAGGCCGAGGGCCGCGCCCTTCTGCTGGAGCTGATCCCGACCGGCGAGACGCTGGAGAGCTGGACGCGCCTTGTCACCCTGACGAATGCGCCCGATCTGGGCGCCGTCCCCGAGGACACCGCACTGAAGGAATTCGCCACCCGCTATGCCGGGGCCTGCGGCGGCAACAGTCAGGAAACGCCGCTCGACATCGACCAGAAGGGGATGAAGGGCCTGCGCCTTGACTGCTCGAAAGCGGCCGATACCGGCAAGCTGGAGACGGTCTTCGTGCGGATGATCGACACCGGGGCGGATATGGCCATTGTGCAGGTCGCCTTCCGCGGTCTGGCCGTGCCCTCCGACGCGCAATGGGCGCGGGACTATCTGGCTGGCGTCAAAGTCGAGTGAAGACCCAAATCATGAACAGGAAACACATCGTGCGTATACTTCCGATCCTCGCGCTCAGCCTTGTCGCCATGCCCGCTTTGGCCCAGCAAACCGCCCTGCTGGATTATGGCAACGATGATTTCGTCACCGGCCGCCAGTTCTATTCCGAGGTCGACCGCGCCCGCATCGCCACCGCGCTCGACAGCACCGCCAGTGACGCCACGCGCGCCATGGGCAAGGATTTCGTCATTCTGGGCGACGCCGCCGGTGCCTTCTCGGCCCCCGGCACGCAAGAGCACATCTATCTGATCCAGAAAGAGGCCCCCGTCGCCATCGACCCCTTCCCGAAAGGCCCGGCCCCGCTGTTGCTGGCGCTGAAGGATGACGGCGTTGCGGGCGTCTGGACCCTGCCCGCCGAGGGTCAGTACCAGCGCCTGGTCGCTGCCGCCGATGGCAATGGCGACGGCCGCTCCGAGGTTCTGCTGGAGGGTGCGTTCATGAACATGGGTGAGATCAACATGTCGGTCGACGTGGCCACGCTTGACGACAAGGGCCAGGCGACGGTGCAGCAGACCCTGTCCGAGGTGCTGATTGACTCCTGCGAGAATGAAGGCGGCACCAGGACCCGCAAGGCTGCCACGGTGTCCGTCGGCCCTGACGGGTTCACGACCGAGCAACGCGACATCGGTTGCGGGTCCTGACCCCGCCCGCTGACTGCGCGGCTTGAACGCAATCCTTTCCGCGCAAGGTTTGGCGCGGAAAGGAGCAATCGCCACGGTCGGGCGTTGCGGCATGTTCGCGTTGCCCGGCCCCTTTGCCGCAAGGAGATCCCATGCTGCGCAAGCTTCTCCTCGTGCTCGCCTGGATCGCGATCCTGCTGGTCGAGCTTCTGGTCGCCGGAACGACGATCTTCATCGCGCAGTACTATTATTTTGCCGGATTCGAGGCGCTTGGCTGGGCTTCGAGCAACAATGTCGCATTGGCGATCTCGATTATCGCGGGGTTCCTCACCGGGATCGTCCTGAGTTTTGTCATAGACTATCTGGCGAAACGCTGGACCGGGCTGACCCCGCTGAAGGACGTAAGCGGCAGCTTTCCCTTCTTCCCTTGATCGACGCCGATCCAGCGCCCCTGTCGCAGGGCTTATCGGCCCGGACCTGCCGCGTAACTGCTGAAGACCTCGGTCTGCCCTTCCTCGCCGATCAGCAGGACGTCATAGGCCTCGCGCGTGGCCTCCGGCCCCATCCCCGGTGAACCGATGGGCATGCCCGGCGCAGTCAGGCCGATGGCCGTCGGGCGCTCGGCCAGAAGACGTTTAATGTCTTCAGCCGGAACATGGCCTTCGATCACGTAGCCGTCGATGGTCGCGGTGTGGCACGAGGCAAGCTCGGGCGTGACGCCGCTTGCGGCCTTCAGCCGGGAAAGCTGGCTGTTCGGCATATCCGTCACGCTGACCTCGAACTCCGCCTCTTCCATCAGGCTGACCCATTCGGCGCAGCAGACGCAGGAGGGGTCCTTGCTGACATGCAGCGCATTCGAGGGCTCGGACTGGGCTGGGGCCGCCAAGGTCATGGCCAGAAGCAGGGCTAAGAATGTTTCTCGGATCATTTTCCAGTTCCTTGAGATTGAATGGATTTCATGGAGATTTCTCTCCGCGTTCTTGTACTGACGGTACCATGAAAAGACCGCTTCATTTCAGGTACCGATAGATCCCGGCGCCGGGGCAACCCCGGCACCGGGCGTCGCGTTGCATCAGGCGGTGACGGCGAATTCGGTCATCATGCCGGTTTCCAGATGCGGGATGTGGTGGCAATGCAGCATCCAGCGCGCCGCCTCGCCCGCATCCATGGCGATGGTGACCATCGCATTCGGCGGCACATAGACCGTGTCACGCCGCGCGCCGTTCACCCGCTTGCCGTTGATGCCGACCACCTGGAAGACATGGCCATGAAGGTGCATGGGATGGCCCATCATCGACATGTTGTGGAACATGATCTCGACCCGCTCTCCGCTCTTTGCGGCCAGCGCCTTGTGCTCGCCCCAGATCTTGCCGTCGATGGTCCAGCGATAGGGCTGCATCGAGCCGCCCAGCATCACCATATGCGTGCGGTCCGCCTCACGCTGCGGCAGGCTTTCGGCGGCCTGAAGGCGCGCCTCCTGCGACAGGTCGATGTCGAAGGCGGGGGCGTCCACGTCCCCCATCGCTGGGACTTTCCCGACCTGCGCATTCGCCGTAGCCAGGATCAGGCCCGTACGTTCCCGCGCCCCTTCGCGCAGCGCAAGGATCGGCCAGACACCTTCGCCGCTCAGGTCCAGTTCCAGATCCATCCGCTGCGCCATGGAAAGGCCAAAGCGGCTGCCCTCAACCGGGACGACCGCGTGACCATCGACGGCGACCAGCCGTGCTGTGGCCCCGCCGGTGTCGATCCAGAAGGTCGTGGCCGAGGCTGCGTTGATGATGCGCAGCCGCACTCGACCGCCCTTGTCGATGCGCACCACCTGCGGATCGGCGAGTGTCCGGTCATTCGTGAGATAGGCGTCCCAATCGTAGTCGTTGAGGTCCATCTGCATGCCGTCCATCTGCATCGAGGAATGATCCATGCCGCCCATGTCATGGCCCATCGCAGCATGACCCATCCCCATCCCCTGGCCGGTCGAGGCGGCGGGCATCTGATGCGTGCCCATGTCGTGACCGCCGCCGTGGCCTTCCGCGACCACCGCCATAATCTCCTCGGGCGATTTGAACGAGAAGTCCTGCAGGAGCATCATCACCTCTTGCCGGTCGGCGGTGGCATCCTCGGCGCTGCGCACGATCAGAGGGGCGGCAAGGCCGCGCATTTCCTGCAGCGGAATATGCGCGTGCATCCAATAGGTGCCGGGAAGCGGCGCGTAATCGTAACGCCGCGCCTCGCCCGGCTTGAGCGTAGGCAGCGGCAGATCGGGCACCCCGTCCTGTTCGTAGGGCGGCACCTGCCCATGCCAATGCAGCAGGGTCGGCAGGTCGATGCCATTCGTCAGCTCGACCTGAAAGCGCTGGCCGGGGTCAAGGATCAGCCCCTGCCCGGCCGGGCCTTCGACGCCGAAGACCGTGGCGGGCTTGCCGTCAACCTCGATCACGCGGGTGGCGGTGCGCAAGGCGAGCGGCGCGTTCGCCATCACCATGCGGGGAAGTGCCGCGACCGAGGCCAGCGCAGCACCGGCGGCCAGAACGCCGCGGCGGGAAAAATGTGTCATTGTCGTCTCCGTTCGGGGGGTTTCTCCCCGTCTTTTCACACTGGAGCGGCCGCAAAGCCGCGCGAATTCAGGCGAAAAGAGCGATCGGAGGTCGCTGGTCCAAGGCGAGGCTGATGCCATCCAGCGCCTCGCCCCCGGGCATCTGGGCCAGCGTCGAGACGGGTTGGAACAGGACCGCCCCATCGGCTTCAGTCAGGATCGTATTGCTGAGGCCCGAGCAGACAAAATCGCACAGATCCTTGCTGCTGTGACAGCTGCCGTGATCGGTGCATTGCTGCGAGGTCGGCGCGTGAGCACCATGCGTTTGCATCTGCGCGGGCGCGTGATCGGGCTCGGCCATGGCCATGGCCATGGCCATCTGCGACCCATGAGACTGTGCCGCAAGAATCATCATGACAAACGCGAGAAGCGTCATGATCGAGAATGCCAGATGTCGCGCCCGTGGTGCCTGCATGCCGACAATCTGCCGCAGCGCGTCAGGCAAGACAAGCGTACAGCCGCCCCGGACGGGACGGCTGACCTGACTGTGAAGGCGGGAAAGCCGCCCTTGATCAGATCTCGCGAACGCTCGGCGTCACCGACAGGACCGGAGCCCCGGCGCCGACGAATTGCCCCTCGCGCACGGCGCTGGCATCGACGACGCCGTCGCGGGGGGCGGTGACATTGGTGCGCTCCAGCTCGATCATCGCAAGGTCAAGGCCCGCGCGCTTGCCGCTGAGTTCCGCATTGGCCTGCTGCGCCTGCAGCGACAGCACGTTGATCCGTTCCCGCTCGGCGGCGATCTCGGCCTGTTTTTCGGCGATCTGCGCGTCAGCGCGGGCGATTTCGGCCCCGGAAAGACCGGCGCGCTCGGCCTCCAGCGCGGCAAGACCCGCCATCGCGTGATCGACCACGCGAAGCTGCAGCAGGATCTGGCTTTCGATGCTGTAGATCTGCGCCTCGGCCGCCAGCACGGCCGCCTCGGCCTGCTGGACCTGTGCCTGATATTCGGTCGCGTCGATCTGCAACAGCAGATCGCCCTTCTTCACCTTCTGCAGATCCGCGACCAGAAGCCGGGTCACGCGACCCTCGACCTCGGCGCTGACCGGCGTCGCACCGGCCTGCATCTGGGCGCCGCTCAGGCTGTCCCAGCCCAGCGGGATCGCGACGGCCAGCCCGATTGCCGCCGCGATGACCAAGGCGCGCGCCACGGCCCGCCAGTCGCGCTTGCGCGGTGTCCGGGTCGGGGTTTCTGCTGCAACGGCGGGCGTTTCTGTTTTCGGTTTGAACTGAACGACTGGCTGGTTCATGGCGCGAATTCCTAAAGTTAGTCCGGACGGGCGCGAGATGTCCCGTCGTGTTGAAAGACATATAGGTCAGCCATCATCATGTTTGAAATGAATACTCATCATTCACGATATGAACTGAATTAATGCATAATGACAAAGAACGGCCCCCGGGACCTGTCAGGTCCGGGGGCCGCAATGTTGGGCGAGTCAGGTCTCAGTTGATCGGGTCGCCCTGCACGGGGCCTTCCCAGTTGGGCTTCCAGCCAAGCGCAGGCGCGACGTGCTTGGCGAAGGATTCCAGAATGTGGAGGTTGTAATCCACTCCCAGCTGGTTCGGGATCGTCAGCATCAGCGTATCGGCCAGCATGACGGCCTTGTCCTTCTTCAACTGCTCGATCAGCTGGTCCGGCTCGGCCGCATAGGTGCGCCCAAAGGTCGAACGGAAGCCGTCGATCATGCCGACCCCGTCATGGCGATCCGCCGCGCCGCCGAAATAGGTCAGGTCCTGCGTATTCATGATCGGGAACACGCTGCGACTGACCGAGACGCGGGGCGCGCCCTTGTGTCCGGCCTCGCGATAGGCTTCGCGGAAGCGGACGATCTGTTCGGCCTGAAGCTCATCGAAGGGCATCCCCGCCTCTTCCGTCAGAAGGGTCGATGACATCAGGTTCAGCCCCTGCTTCCCCGTCCATTCCGCCGTCTCGCGCGTGGCCGAGCCCCACCAGATATGGTCGCGCAGGGTCTCGGACCGGGGCTCGATGGGCATCATCTGCCCGCCGGTCGTCTGGCGGTCGCCACGGGCCAGCCGTTCGCCGTCGATGGCGCGCATGAAAAGGTCGAACTTCTCGCGCGCGATATCCGCGCCGCGCGGATCTTCCGAGCCGGTGTAACCGAAGGTCTCATAGCCCCGGACCACCGTCTCGGGCGAGCCACGGCTGATGCCAAGCGCGATGCGCCCGTCAGCCAAAATATCCAGCGCGGCGGCCTCTTCGGCCAGATACAGCGAGTTTTCATAGCGCATGTCGATGACGCCGGTGCCGACCTCGATATGCTTGGTCTTCGCGGCAATCGTCGCCAGAAGCGGAATGGGCGAGGCCTGCTGACGGGCAAAGTGGTGGACGCGGAAATAGGCGCCGTTGACGCCAAGCTCATCCGCGCCGACGCCGATCTCGGCTGCTTGCTTGATCATCTCGCTGGCGTTGCGGGTCTGCGAGCCTTGGGCGTTCATATAGTGGCCAAAGCTCAGGAATCCGAATGCTCTCATGGGAATTCTCCTGCCGCCAGAGGCGGTCTGAATAGTGGTTGTCCCAGATATGGCGTTCGGCAGATACGGGGTGGAGGGGCCGCCAAAGGAACATGGCGTCCACTTTTATCGAACGGCTTTTGCCTTAGTGGTTCTTCGCCAGATCCGACAACGCCTGAGGCGTATCGACATCCCAAAGACGCCGTGCCGGGATCGCAAGGCGTGAAGCGGCATCCAGATCCCGCAGCAGGGCACCCGCACCGCGATCCCCGGTCAGGCCCATCAGCCGGGGAAACCAGCTTGCCGGGAAGATCGCCGGAGGGCTGGGCGCATCCTCCAGCCAGGCGCTGCCGGGCCGGTCGGGCGGCAGGGCCAGAAGCGCGCGTATGTCATCCGGCAGCAGCAGGGCCATGTCACCCAGAGCAATCACGATGCGGGTCGCGCCAAGGCGCTGCAGCTCGGCGACGCCCGCCATGATGCTGGCCGACTGGGGCCCGGGCGGGATCATCAGTGTCGCGAAACCCTCGGCGCGCAGCAGGTCCGCCACCGGCTGGGCCGAGACGACAGCAAGCCGCAGATCCACGCCCGACAGCGCGCGCGCCGCATGGATCACCAGTGGCGCGCCATTGAGATCGGCCAGCAGCTTGTCCTCCGCCCCGAAGCGGCGCGACTGGCCCGCCGCCAGCAGAAGGGCGGCGACCGTCATCGAAGCTGCGTCCGTTCCAGCACCTGCGCCAGCACCGAAGCCGCCAACGTGCGCGGATCGCGGGCCGAGGGGATCAGCCCGAAGGGTGAAGCCAGCCGCGCGATGCGGTCGGGGGGCAGGCCCATTGCCGCCAGCGCCTCGCAGCGCGCGTGATGCGCGCGAAGGCTGCCCTGCGCGCCGACATAGATCGCGGGCGATTGCAGGGCGGCGGCCAGCAAGGGCGGCTCCCAATCATGGTCGTGGAAGAACAGGGTGACAGCGGTGCGGGCGTCAATCGCCAGATCCTGCGGCCAATCGGGGCCGGGCAGAAGACGGGTGCGGGCAAGGCCCGAGAGCGTCTCGGGGTCGGGCGACAGCGCCTCGACCGGGAAACCGGCGGCGGCAGCAAGGGAGGCGAAGCAATGCGCCTCGGGGCCTTTGCCCAGAACCAGAAAGCGCGGTTGCGGCTGGATGTGAAGGGTCAGCGGGCCAAGGGTCGGCATGGCCGGGCGCCGGGCCGCGAGATCGGTGGCGGCCTGCCGCAACGCCTCCAGATCGGGCCGGGGCAGGATCAGGATGTCGAGCCCGCCGCCGCAGGGCAGCGCCAGATCGCGGAAGGGCGAGCCCGCGCCATAGCGCAGCGTGCGCGGATGCCCGTCCGTCAACGCCTCGCGGGCATGCAGCACCACGTCACGCTCGATACAGCCCGAGGACAGGCTGCCCCAAGTCGCGCCCATGGCATCTATCGCCATGACCGCCCCGACCGGGCGATAGGACGGCCCCTCAACCCCGGTGATCACCGCCAGCGCCACCCGATCCGCCGCCAGCGCCGGTCCCAGCGGGACGTCGCTTTCGCAGATCAAAGTGGCGGGGGCGATTTCGTCCGCCGGGGAGAGCCTGAGGGCTGGCTGGTTCATCGGGTCAGCCCGGACAGGCCGCGCCGGTGTCGATCCACGCGCGGGTCAACTGCCCGAAGATCTCCTGACTGCCGGGCGCGGGTTTGCGGCCCTCACCCGGATCCCAGCCCCAACCGACCAGCCCGTCATGGGCGTGGTGTTCGTAGAGATCCTCCAGCGTGCGGTCTCCGTTCCGGGCAGGGTCCTTGATCTGGGCGCAGATCTCGCCCAGTGACACGCCCTGCCAGCCCATGCTGACCGGGGCCAGCATCCAGCTGTCATGGCCGGGAATGCTGCCCTTCTCGGTCGAGAAGCCGACATTCGTCGTGCCGTGGCAGGTGTTGCAGTTCATCCCCGGGGCGCCGAAATCGGCATCGCCCCGAACCACCGGCGGCTCATGCGCATGCATGTCGTCGCCCTGCGTCGGGCCGCCCGTGACTGTGTGGCAGTTCAGGCAGCGCGGGTGGGTCAGCACCTTGCCCATTTCCTGAAACAGCGCGGCCGAGCGTTCGGTCTGGTCCGTAATATTCGCGAAAGCGTCGGGACCGTTCAGCCCGTCCTGCGCCAGAACCGGCGAGGCCGCGATCAGCCCCGCCACCAACATAACCGTCAGGTGCTTCATGAGATCACTCCGGCAAGGAAGGGCAGTTGGTGCTGCTTCTGTCCGCTAAGCGCGCGCCAGGCGTTCGCGAGCGCTGGCCCAAGCGGCGGCACGCCCGGCTCACCCACGCCGGTCGGGTCGGCGTCGCTTTGGATGATCGCGACTTCGACTTCTGGCATCTCGGAGATGCGCAGCATCGGGTAGTCGTGGAAGTTCGACTGCTCGACCTCGCCGCCCGGTGCCATGGTGATCTTGCTGTGCAGGACGGCGCTGAGGGCATAGCCGATGCCGCCCTCCATCTGCGCGCGGATCACGTCGGGGTTCACGGCCACGCCGCAATCGACGGCGCACCAGACCTTGGTGACATGGGGCTTGCCGCCCCGATCCTCGACCTCGACCACCTCGGCGACATAAGTGTCGAAGCTTTTGGTATAGGCCATGCCATAGCCCTTGCCGTCGCGGGTACGACCCGTCCAGCCCGAGATTTCGGCGACCTTTTCGATCACGCCGCGTTCGCGCGTGGCCTCGGGCGGTAGCAGTTCCAGCCGTCCGGCGATGGAATCCTTGCCCATCGCTTCAAGCACTTCGTCCAGAAACGCCTCGACAGCATAAGCCGTATGCGTATGCCCGACCGAGCGCCACCACAGGACCGAGACCGGGCTTTCCATCTGCCCCCAGCCAATCCGCCGCGCGCCGAACTGATAGGGCAAGCCGCTGGAGCCCTCGAATGAGGTGCTGTCGGGCGCGCCCTTCAGCATCGCGGCCATGGGCGTGCCGGTCAGGATCGACTGGTTCGCGACGACGTTTTCCCATGACAGGATTTTGCCGTCATCGCTGATCCCCGCGCGCAGTTTATGGACGGTGATCGGGCGGTAATAGCCGCCTTTCAGGTCGTCCTCGCGCGTCCAGACCAGCTTGAAGGCGCCGTCGCGGCCAGCGGCCTTGGCAATCTCGGCAGCCTCGATCGCCAGATGCGAGGACCCCTGAGCGCGCCGCCCGAAAGACCCGCCCGCCATCAACACATTGATCGAGACATCCTCAATGGGGATGCCAAGTGTGGTCGCGACCGCCATATGGTCGAAGGTCGGGAACTGGCAGCCATACCACATCTCGGCTTTGCCGCCCTTGGTCTCGATCACCGCATCCAGCGGTTCCAGTGGGGCGTGGGCGAGATAAGGGAAGCGGAATTCAGCCTCGATCACCTGTGCCGGGTTCGTCACCGCCGCAATATCACCCTGTTCCTCGACCGTCTTGCCGCCTTCGGCCACCATCTGGGCCAGCGAGGCATAGATTTCATCGGTCCCCCGCGTCTCGGCACCCGCATCGTCCCATTCGACGACCAGCGCCTCGCGGCCCTTCATGGCGGCATAGGTGTTCGTCGCATAGACCGCGACACCCGAGGAGATCGGGCGCACCATCTCGACGCCCTTGACGGCCAGCGCGGCCTTGTCGTCAACGCTTTTGACCTTCGCCCCGAATTTCGGGGGATGAGCGACCAGCACGGTCAGCATGCCGTCGCGATAGACATCCATCGTGAAGATCGCGGTGCCGTCGGTCTTCGACTTGGTATCCAGACGCGGCAGATCCTTCCCGATCAGCACGAAATCTTTCGCGGTTTTCAGCGGCGGGTCTTCCGGCACGGCTTGCTTGGCCGCAGCCTCGGTCAGCGCGCCGAAGCCCGAGGTTTTGCCCGAGGCTTCATGCGCCACGACCCCGGCCTTCACGGTGATTTCCTCGGCCGGAACGCCCCATTCCGCCGCAGCAGCGGCAACCAGCATCGCGCGGGCGGCGGCCCCGGCCTTCCTCATCTGCATGTAGCTGTTCGCCATCGCGGTCGAGCCGCCCGTGCCCTGCGCCCCGAAGGCGAGGTTGGCGTAAAGCTTGGCATCTGCAGGCGCGCCCTCGGCCCGCATCTGGGACCAGTCGGCGTCCAACTCCTCGGCGACCAGTGTCGAGAGGCCGGTATAGGGGCCCTGACCCATCTCGATATGCTTGATCATCACGGTGACGAGGTCGTCCGTGCCGATGCGAATGAAGGCATTGGGGGCGAAAGGCGCGGTCGCCGCCGCACCTTGGGCGCGAGCGCGGCCCATCGGTAGGGACAGGGCGATCATCAGCCCCGCGCCTCCGGCCAGAAAGCCCCGGCGGGTGGTAGAGACATTCATGGCCTAACCCTCCAGCGTCTTGGCGGCGGCGTGGATCGCCTGCCGGATGCGGACATAAGTAGCGCAGCGGCAGATATTCCCAGCCATCGCGTTGTTGATGTCATCGTCGGTCGGGCTTGGCACCTGCTGCAACAGCGCGGTCGCCGACATGATCTGCCCGGACTGGCACCAGCCGCATTGCGGCACGTCGATCTCATTCCATGCGGCCTGAACGGCGGTGATCTCGGGGCCTTCCATGCCTTCGATGGTGGTGACCTCGCTGCCCTCGACCGCGCTGATCGGGGTCACGCAAGAGCGTCGGGGAACGCCGTCCAGCATCACGGTGCAGGCGCCGCATTGCGCGACGCCGCAACCGAACTTGGTGCCGGTCAGGCGCAATTCGTCGCGCAGGACCCAAAGCAGTGGTGTGTCGGGATCGATATCAAGGTCGTAATCGCGACCGTTTACCTGAAATTTTGTCATACCTGGCCTCGTAAGCTGGGGGACGGTATCCATGGTGCCCGAAGGACCGGCGGCGTCAGTCGAACCATTCGGTCAGCCACGAAGTGACCCCAAATCTGCGCCAAAACATTTGGCTTGGCAACGTGCGGAAGGGCAGGAAAATCGCCACCGCCGGGCCCGTTGCAAGATTTTGCGCATATCGCTTTGACATGCCTGCCGATTTTTTGCCCGGGTGGATGTGGCCGCTCAGGACGGGTATCGGTGCGGAGAACCCATCGCAGCCGCCACGCTCAGCCGAGGTAATCGGCCTCGCTGACATGCTCCATCCAGTCGACCACCTTGCCGTCCTGAACCTCCTGCAGGGCGATATGAGACATGGCGGTTTCGGGGGCCGCGCCATGCCAGTGCTTTTCTCCGGGCGCAAACCAGATGACATCGCCGGGGCGGATCTCTTCGACCGGGCCACCCAGCTTCTGCACCCGCCCGACGCCTGCGGTCACGATCAGCGTCTGGCCCAGCGGATGGGTGTGCCATGCGGTGCGCGCGCCCGGCTCGAAGGTGACCAGCGCGCCCTGCACACGCTCGGGCGTGGCGGGGTTGAAAAGCGCATCGATGCGCACACGACCCGTGAACCAGTCGGCAGGCCCCGGGCGCGAGGGGGTATGTCCGGCGCGAAAAATCTCCATCCTCAGTCTCCGTGATGCGGCCTCTGGCCTATCGCAACGCCCCCAGGGGCCGCAAAGTTCACGCCCCCGGCTGGCCCTGCGCCGTCAGCGCCAGCCGCCGCCGCAACTGACGGTCGCGCTTCAGATGCCATTCGCGGCTCATCGCCTCATTCCGGCTGGGCCATTGCTCGGCGTAAAGCATCACCCAGACGCGCCCGCGGGTCGAGCGCGCGCCGATGGAGCTGCCATTGTGCTCGGCCAGACGGCGATCCAGATCCAGCGTCCAGCCGACATAGGTCAGATAGCGCGTGGGCGTCGGGCAGCCCAGAACGTAAACATATGCGGTCATCATCGTCCCGAGGCTGGCGAGTGGCCCTGCCTCTCTAGCGCGCGCGGGAACCCTGCAGCAAGGCGGGGTTGAGCAACCTCCCGCACAGCCATCGAAATTCCGCTTTCCATCCCCCCGCGCCTCGGGTTTGGTGCGGCCAGCCCTGTACCTTGAAGATTGCAAAGGCCTTTCGCATGACCGGACGCCCCCCTGTTTCCTATCGCCGCCGCAAGGCGCGGCTTGCCACGACCGCAATGGCCCTGCTGGCACTCGGGACCGGCCTTGCGCGGGCCGAGGACGCGCCCGCGATCCCGCCCATTCCCGCCATCGTCGTCCCCGACTTCATGGGGATCGAGCCTGCGCAGCAAAACTTCGAGGATGCGCTTGGCGACCAGCTGGCCGGGATCGAGGGCCTCCGTGTCGCCCCGGCGCGCTGCGACGCCGCAGGTGCGCTGCTGCCCAGCCTTGGCATGGTGCTGCAGGACGACGCGGGCATCACCGCCAATCTGGGCGACAAGGGGCAATATCTGATCGACGCCGATGGCACCGGCGTCGTGAACCTCGGGACCGCGCGTTTCATCGTCGAGGATGACGGCTCGGGCGTCATCAACCGCGAAGGCGATGTCGAAGAGCAGATCACCGTCGAGGCCGATGGCTCGGGCACCTATAACAGCCCCGATCAGCAGATCACGCTGGATGGTCAGGGCGGCGGCACCTGGAACTCGGATGCGCGCGGCCAGATCACGATCGAGGCGGATGGCAGCGGCACCTGGAACGGCCCGCTGGGCCAGATCATCAACGAAGGCGACGGCTCGGGCAGCTGGAACGGCAGCCGGAGCATCATCAACGACGGCAATGGGCGCGGCACGGTCGACGGGCAGGAAGTGGATATGGAGCCGCTTCCCCCCGTCCCGCCTGCCGGAAAGTTTCCGCTGCTGACGAAGTTCCGCATTCCGCCCGCACCCTGCGGCTATGTCATCACGCTGGACGACAGCATCCTGTTCGATTTCGACCAATCCGACCTGCGCGCGGATGCCACCGCGACCGTCGACGCCTTGGCCGAAGCCTTCACCAAGGTCAGCCCCGCGCGGCTGGAGATTCGCGGCCATACCGACAGCAAGGGCAGCGACGACTATAATCAGGACCTGTCCGAGCGCCGCGCCCGGACCGTCGCCTCTGCGCTGAGCGAGCGTGAGGTGACCAGCGACATGGCGGCCCAAGGTTTCGGCGAAAGCCAGCCCGTCGCCGCGAATGAGATCGACGGCACCGACAACCCCGCCGGACGGCAGCTGAACCGGCGGGTCGAGATCTTTGTGCCGAACAGATAAACGCCGCCAACCGAGGGCACGGGCGGCTGACGATTTCTGATGCCGCCCGCGCCCATGGCGATATGATCGGCCTTGGCAAAACGGGAAGACCCATGGCGCGCCTCTCGGATATTCTGCTGACCGCCATCGCTCCGGCGATCTGGGGCAGCACCTATATCATCACGACCGAGCTGCTGCCGCCCGGCCATCCGATCACCGTCGCGATGATCCGGACGCTGCCGGCGGGGCTGATCCTGCTGGCGCTGTTGCGGGCGGTGCCTTCGGGCATCTGGGTCATGCGCTCGTTCATTCTGGGGGCGCTGAATTTCACGATTTTCCAGACGCTGCTGTTCGTCTCGGCCTATCGGCTGCCCGGAGGGATCGCCGCCACGATGGGCGCGGTCCAACCGCTGATCGTGATTTTCGTCGCCGCGATGATTCTGAAGCGCCCCGTCCGCACAGGCGCGATTCTGGCGGCGCTGGCCGGGCTAATCGGCGTGGGGCTGCTGGTTCTGCAAAGCCACGCGCGGCTGGATGTGCTGGGGATTCTGGCCGCCCTTGGCGGGGCGCTGTCCATGGCCTTCGGGACGGTGCTGACGCGGAAATGGAGCCCGGCAATCTCTCCGCTGGTGCTGACCTCTTGGCAGTTGACAGCAGGCGGGCTGCTTCTGCTGCCGATCGCGCTGATCTTCGAGCCGCCGCTGCCGCATCTGACGCCCGCCAATCTGGGCGGCTTTGCCTATCTGATCCTGCTGACCGCGCTGACCTATGTGCTGTGGTTTCGCGGCGTCGCACGGCTTGAGCCCTCGGCCGTGTCGACGCTGTCCTTCCTCAGCCCCTTTGTCGCGATCCTGCTGGGCTGGGCGATTCTTGGTCAGGCGCTGAGCGGATTGCAGATCGCGGGCGCGGTCATTGTCGTCCTCAGCATCGTGGCCAGCCAGCGGGTCGCGCGCTAACCGCTTGTCGCGATGAAGGCGGCCAGAGTGCGCGGCGCCACGGGCTTCATCAGGATCTGGATTTCGGCCTCGGCCGCGCGCTCCTGCACCTCTTCCGAGCGGTCGGCGGTGACCAGCCGCGCGGGCAGATCGCGGCCAAAGCGGGCACGCAGCGCGCCAAGGCAGGCGATGCCGTCCATGCCCTCGCCCAGCTGATAGTCGACAAGGCACAGATCGGGCTCCAGCCCGGTTTCGGCGATCAGGTCCAGCGCCGCCTCTCCGCTGGGGACGTCCAGAACCGTCAGCCCCCATTTCTCCAGCAGTTCGACCATGGCATGGGCCAGATCGGCGTCGTTTTCGACAAGAAGAACCGTGCGCGACATCTCATCCTCGCCGCGACCAAGCTGCGCGGCAGTGGTGGGGACGACCGCCGGACGCTCGGCCCTGCCAGCCTTCAGGCCGACGGCGAAGGTCGAGCCTTTCCCAAGCGCCGAGTGCAGCGTGATCTGATGGCCCAGCAGCAGCGAGGCGCGTTCGACAATCGCCAGCCCCAGACCCAGCCCCTCGCTGGCGGAGCTGCGCGCGCCGCCGCGATGGAATTCGCGGAAGATCTGGCTTTGCTCTGCCTCGGCAATGCCGGGGCCGGAATCCCGGACCTCGACCAGCCAGTCGGGGCCGCGACGGCGCACCCCAACGAAGACCCGCCCGCTGGCGGTATAGCGGATCGCGTTGGAGATCAGGTTCTGCAGGATGCGGCGCAGATAGATCTGGTCCGACATGACGATGCCGGTCGCCGGGCGGATGATCAGGCGCAGCCCCTTCAGCTCGGCCAGCGGGGTGAACTCCTCGCGCAGCTGGTCAAACAGTGGGCCAAGGGCAATCGGCTCGATGCTGACGGCGGCATTGCCGGATTCCAGACGCGAGATGTCCAGAAGCGCGCCCAGCAGCGTCTCGACCGAATCGAGTGAGCGTTGGACCTTGTCGATGGTCTTCTGCGCCCGCTCTCCCATCGCCTCATCCTGAAGCGAGGCCAGGTACAACGTCGCCGCCGACAGCGGCTGCAACAGATCGTGGCTGGCCGCCGCGACAAAGCGCGCGCGCGAGGAATTGGCCCGCTCGGCCTGCGAGAGTGCATCCTCCAGCTTCAGCGTGCGCTCGGCCACGCGGGCCTCCAGCGTTTCATTGGCGCGCGAAAGCTCCAGCAGCGCGTGACGCTCGGCCGTGACATCGTCGACGGACATGACAAAGCCACCGCCCGGGGTTTCCTGCGCGATGATGTCATAGATCTGGCGGCTGCCCTTGCGTTGAAGCTCGGTCCGGAAGCTGTCCTTGCGCCGGACCGAACGCACCCAGGAGGCCAGCCGGTGATGCGAATGGCCATGCGGAAAGTCGAATTGCGCGGTCAGCAGGTCGAAAAGCTGGTCGAACTGCATGCCCTGCCGCAGCCGCGTGCGGGGCAGCGTCAGGAATTCGGCCAGACGCTCATTCCAGCCCAGAAGGTAAAGGCGCGCATCGAAGATGCAGACGCCCAGCTTCAGATGCTCGAGCGTAGAATGCAGGATCTGCGCCTGATCGTCCAGCAGGCGCCCGCGTTCCTGCCGCTCCTTCCGGATCAGGTCGGTGACCTCGGTCTGCAGGATAGCGGTACCGCCGTCGCGGGTCCGATGTTCGGAGACCTGCACCCAGCGATCCGGGCCCATGGGCTGGGTCAGGATGAAGTGATGTTCGTCATGGCGGCGCTGGCGCATGCCGATCCATTCGGCGCGGCTCATGCCGTCGAGCATCTTCAGATGCTGCGAGCCCGCCACCAGTTGCAGGTAATCCGTGAAGCTGAGCCCCGGCACCAGTCTATCGACGATGTCGGGCAGCAGCGCGTTGAAGCGCGAATTGCACATGATCAGGACGTCGTTCGCGTCGAACAGCGCGAAGCCTTCCTGAATCGTCTCGACCGCCGCCGCAAGGTTCTGCCGGGCCGTCCCGGTTTCGCGATTGGCCGCCGCAAGCTGCGCGTTCGAGATGTTCAGAAGGTCCAGCGCCCGCTCAAGATCGCGGGTCCGCGTGCGCACCTGATCTTCCAGCATGGCGGCGTGGTGGAACTGCGCATAGCCCGCCGCGTCCGGCTCGGCCGCCGCCTCGGAATGCCGGATCAGCGAGCTGGCGATCCGCAAAAGCTTTTCGTTCTGCCGCTCAAGGCTGTCGTCGGGGCGAAAGATCTGCGCCAGTTCCTCTGGCAGGGAAGGCGCGCTCATGCCGGATCATCCGCGCTGAAGAAGGCGACGCCGGTCAGCGTCTGGTTGACATGCAGGCCGCCGAACTGTTCGCCATAGGTGGAAAAGCCGATGACCCGATTGGCCGAAAGCACGCGCGAAACCTCGCCCAGTTTCTGGCGTCCCTCGGCGTCGATGCGGCGGAAGATGCAGTCGAAGCCCAGAATCATCTCGGGCTTGCGGGTGCCGAACATGCCGGCCAGCGTGCGGGTCAGATGCTCGGTCATATCCTCGGGCTCAGCGATGGTCAGGACCATGCCCTCGGCAATCGCGCCATAGAAGGCCAGCCCGTGATCCGCCGTGGCGCGGCGAATGGCGCGGACGTGGTAGCGCCCGCCCGCGCGCACCATCACCGGCTGCGTCGCGAAGATGAAGGGCGACAGCGCCTCGGGCGGGATGTTCAGAAGCCGCGCATATTCCAGCGCCGCAGGTTCATCATTGATGCGGGTCACGACGCGGTTGATCGGGTCGGCGCCGGTCACGATCATCCGCGCCGAGGAGGGCCGCGTCGCATCCAGTGAGAAATGCCGGAACGCCCCCTTGGAGCGCATGAGGCACAGCACCGCGCCGCTGTCCAGCCTACGGCCATTGGCCAGCACCCGCGCGTCGCGGAAGAACCCCGCATCCCCGGCCGAGCCGCCGATCATCGGCACCTGCCCCAGCCCCGCAGCCAGCGCCGCGATCAGCGCCTCTTCCCGGCCCGAGATCCCGTCGACCAGCATGATCGCCAGCTCATGCGGGAAGGCCTCGGCGCGGCGACCCAGCGCCTGCCGCGCGGCCAAAAGCTGCGAGACAAGGTCGCGCGTCTCCAGCCGGTCCAGATGCTCGATCATCAAGAGTTCGACCGCGAAACCGGCGGCGGGAAAGCCCATGGCGACGATCTGGCCGGTCTGATAGCCGGTTTCGGTGATTTCTCCGGCGGTGGTGCAGCCGATGATCTGGGCACCGGGAAAGCTGGCCGCGCTGGTTTTCAAGAGCGGGTCCAGCTGCGCCTCGATCGAGACGAACAGGATCACCAGCGCAAAGGGACCGGGCCCCAGACCACGCGCCAGACCCGCAGCCGGATCCGGGTGATCGGCGGCGACCGAGGCGCTGCGCGGGGTCATATCCGCGCCGGCACCTTCAGCAATTTCAAGGCGATCTGGGGTCATGTCCTCGCTCGCTTACCGAGAGGACGTTAGAAGCTCGCTAATGGCCCGACAAGGGGCCAGTCGTCTGCGCTTCGCGGGCCATCAGCACCGCCTGTGTGCGCGAGGTCACACCCAGCTTGCGCATGATCGCGGTGACATGCGCCTTCACCGTGGTCTCGGCGATGTCCATGTCATGGGCGATCTGCTTGTTCATCTTGCCTTCGCAGACCTGTTCCAGGATCTTCGCCTGCTGCCGCGTGAGCTGCGACATGCGGCGGATCGCATCATCCTGCGGCGAGGGCTGGCCGCGCTCGGTCAGGGTGGCAAGGTTCGCCTCGGGCACGAAAATCTCGCCCATGGCGATGGTCTCGAAGGCCTGGCGGAAAAGGTCGCGCTTGGAATGCTTGGGCAGGAAGCCCGCCGCCCCCGCCACCAGCGCCGAGCGGATGATCCGCGGCTCGGCCGCCGAGGTCACGACGACGACCGGCACATCGGGCGCGGTCTGTCGCAGCGCCATCAGCCCTTCCAGCCCGTCGACATCCGGCAGGTTCAGGTCCAGCAGGATGATGTCGGGGCGGTCGCCCTGCTCGATCATCTTGATGGCCGCATCCAGCTTTTCGGCATGTTCGACGACCTGAACTCCGGCCACGGTTTGCAGGGTCATCGCCAGCGCGTCGCCGAACAGCGGATGATCCTCGATGATCAGGGCCGTCCGAAAGCCGGATCTGGGCCGGTTCATGGCGCTGTCTTCATCCTGCATCTGGGCTTTGCCTCTGGCTTGGAGTTGTCGAATCTGGCGTTCAGTTGAAATTTTGCGTCGAGATGCCCGCCAAGGCAACTCGGCCGGAGGTCGCCCCCGGCCGAGGTCAGTTTCAGGATCAGTTCGCGGCTGCGGGCAGCTTGAACGTCCAGACGGTGCCACCCTGGTTCAGGTAGTTCACCTTCTTGGCAACCTCGCCGCCCCACAGCGGGACCGCACCACCCCAGCCCGAGATGACCGAGACGAACTGCTCGCCATCCTGTTCCCAGGTGATCGGCTGGCCGACGACGCCCGAGCCGGTCTGGAAGGACCAGAGCTTTTCGCCGGTTTCGTCGTCGAAGGCGATGAACTCACCCTCGGGGTTGCCGGTGAAGACCAGACCGCCGGCGGTGGTCATCACGCCACCCCACAGCGGGGCGTCGTTCTTGTATTCCCACTTCACTTCGCCGGTGTTCGGGTCGATGGCCTTCAGGCTGCCGATGTGGTCTTCGAAGATCGGCTTGATGGTGAAGCCCGCGCCCAGATAGGCCGCGCCCTTCTTGTAGCTGATCGGCTCGTTCCAGATGTCCATGCCCCATTCGTTCGAGGGGACGTAGAAGAGGCCGGTCTTCTGGCTATGCGCCATCGGCATCCAGTTCTTGCCGCCCAGGAAGGACGGAACCGCAAAGACCTGCTGGCCCTTGCCGCCTTCGGCGGAGGTGTCCGGCGCGCCGGGACGGTTGTCCTCGTTATAGATCGGGCGGCCGTTTTCATCGATGCCGCTGGCCCAGGTGATGTTCTTCACGAAGGGATAGGCTGCGATGAATTTTCCGTCGTCACGGTTGAGGACATAGAAGAAGCCGTTGCGGTCGGCGGTCGCGTAGCGCTTGTTGCCGTCCTTGTCGACGAAGCCCACGACCTCGTTCACACCGTCGAAGTCCCAGCCTTCGCGCGGCGTGGTCTGGAAGTGCCACTTGATCTCGCCGTTTGCGGGGTCGATGCCAAGGCGCGAGGCGGCGTAGAGGTTGTCACCCTTGTTGCCCTCGACCGGCGTGCCGGCGTTGCGCAGGTGCGAGTTCCAGGGCGAGGGGTTGCCCGCGCCGAAGACCAGCGTCTTGGTGTCGGCGTCATAAGCGCCGCCCAGCCAGGTCGCGCCACCGCCGGTTTTCCACATGTCGCCCGGCCAGGTTGCGTTCAGCTCGCCGGTCATGGTGGTTTCTTCGCCGTTCATCGTGCCCATGTGGCCTTCGATGACGGGACGGGTCCAGACGGTCTCGCCGGTCTCGGCGTCCAGCGCGCGAACCTCGCCGACGATGCCGAATTCACCACCCGAGTTGCCGGTGATGACAAGGCCGTTCACGACCAGCGGGGCAGCCGTGATCGAGTAGCCTTCCTTGTAGTCGGCGATCTTCTTGTTCCATTTCACGTCGCCGGTCTTCAGGTCCAGCGCAACGATGCGCGCGTCCAGCGTGCCGAAATAGATGTTGTCGCCATAGATCGCGCCGCCCCGGTTGATGACGTCGCAGCAGGGCAGGATGCCTTCCGGCAGGCGGGCGTCATACTGCCAGATTTCCTTGCCGGTCTTCAGGTCGATCGCATAGATGCGCGAATAGGACCCGGTGACATACATCACGCCGTCATGGACCAGCGGCTGGCTTTCCTGACCGCGCTGCTTTTCCCCGCCCAGCGAGAAGGCCCAGGCCGGAACCAGGTTCTTGACGTTGTCCTTGTTCAGCGTGGTCAGCGGGCTGAAGCGCTGCAAGTCACGGCCCATGCCGTTGGTCAGCACGTCATTCGTGGTCTGCTGATCGTTCAGCAGATCCTCCTCGGTCACGGCGGCCTGCGCCGTTCCGATGCAGGTCAGGGCCATTACAGTGGCCAAGACGAAGCGGTTCATGACTGTCTCCTCCTTCGGGGTCCTGCCGCGATCTGTCCATCTTCGCAGTCGGGCGTCGCTCCTAGTATGGAAAGCCTGACGGGTCGGGATATTGTCCATTGGTCGAAGCAGGGCATTTTCCCCGGGTCAATCCGGGCACTTACCCGCGCACCCTCAGAACAGCGACTGATAGCGCCACTCATCGGCGTCGGGCGTGATCGCGCGGGGGTCATAGCCTGCATCCTGCAACACCTTGGCGGGGGCAAGCCCATCCCGCGCGGCCTCATCGACATAGCGCCGACCGGCGTCGGGGTCAGGCGCCACACCGCGACCGCGCAAGAGGTCCAGCCCATAGTTCAGTTTGCCGACCGGATCGCCCGCCTCGGCCGCTCGGCGGTCCCATTCGGCGGCGGCTTCCGAGTTCTGCTCGGCCCCCAGCCCGTTTTCATCCAGCTGGCTCATCCAGGTCATCGCATGGGTCCAGCCGTCATCGGCGCATTGGGTGAAGATGTCGCGCGCCTCGGCGTGGCGTCCGGATTTGGTCACCAGATAGCCGGTGGCGCAATTCGTCATCGAGGTCTCGCCCCGGGCAATGTCGTCAAGGACGCGGTTGATCGACAGCTCCTCGGGGTTGGTCTGACCCAGTTCGTCAAGGTCCTCGGCCATGGCGGGCGCGGCTGTCGCGGCGACAAGGGCAATCAGCAGGGTCAGGCGCATGGGGGAACCTCGGCAAGGGTTGCGGTCAGCCGATTCTAGCAGATCCCGCTCAACCATTGGGCTTAGACGTTGGTCGAATTGCAGGGGCACGCTTCGCCATCACAGTTTCAGGGATCACAGCAGACAGGGACCTGAGGGATGGGGAACCTGAAGGGAGGGAGACGCCGCATGACCAGAATGATGCTTGTCGCCACCGGTCTTGCTGCGCTGGCCGTGCCCGCATGGGCCGACACCCTGCGCATCGACTGGCTGGAGCGTCAGACCGTGCCCCCTCCGGTGCTGTCGAACCTTGAGGAAACCCCCGAGGATCTGGGCCTTGCCGGGGCGCGTCTGGGCGTCAAGGACATCGCCACGACCGGCAAGTTCATGGGCCATGACTATGTGCTGAACGAAACCCGCGTCGCGCCCGAGGATGATTTCCTCTCTGCCGCGAAAGCGGTGATTGCCGATGGCGCGAAGGTGCTGGTGGTCAAGGCCCCTGCCCCCGATCTGCTGGCGCTGGCGGACCTGCCCGAGGCCAAGGACCTGCTGATCCTGAACGCCTTTGCCCCCGATGACAGCCTGCGCGGCGCCGATTGCCGGGCGAATGTGCTGCACTCGGTCCCGAGCCTTGCCATGCGCGCCGATGCGCTTGGCCAATATGTGCTGGCCAAGAAATGGACCCGGCTGGCGCTGGTGTCCGGCCCCAACCCCGAGGACAAGGCCTTCGCCGAGGCGATGAAGGCCTCGCTGACGAAATTCGGCCTGACTCTGGAGGGCGAAAAGGCCTGGGCCTTCGATGCCGACATGCGCCGCGTCGCCTCGGAAGAGGTGCCGCTTTTCACGCAGGACCTGCCCGCGCATGACCTGCTGCTGGTCGCCGATGAGCGCGGCGATTTCGGCCGCTACATCGCCTATAACACCTGGTCGCCCAGCCTGCTGGCGGGCTCGGAGGGGATTGTGCCGAAAGGCTGGTCGCCGGTGGTCGAGCATTTCGGCGCGGCCCAGCTGCAAAGCCGCTTCATCGCCGACACCAGCCGCCAGATGCAGGCTGAGGATTTCGCCGCATGGGCCGCCGTCAACGCCATCGGCGAAGAGGTCGCGCGTTTCGGCGGCGAGGACGCCCCCAGCATGCGCGCGAACCTGCTGTCGGACAAATTCCGGCTGGCGGGCTTTCTGGGCACGCCGCTGTCATTCCGCGACTGGGACGGCCAGATGCGCCAGCCCGTGCCGCTGGTCACCCCGCGCGCCGTGGTGATGCTGGCCCCGCTTGAAGGCTTCCTGCACGAGCGGTCGGAACTCGACACATTGGGCACGGACCTGCGCGAAAGCACCTGCACTGCATTTGGAGACAAGACATGATCCGCGCCCTGCTTCTGACGACCGTACTGGCCAGCCCCGCGATGGCCGATGAAATCTGGGTCACGAATGAGCTCGACAACACCGTCAGCGTGATCGATGCCGACAGCTTCGAGGTCTTGCACACCTATGAAACAGGCCAGCGCCCGCGCGGCGTCACCTTCTCGCGCGATTTTTCCGTGCTCTATATCTGCGCCTCGGATTCCGACACGGTGCAGGTGATGGACCCGAACACGGGCAAGATCCTGCATGAACTGCCCTCGGGCGAGGACCCCGAGCAATTCGTCGTCTCGCCCGACGACCGCTTCCTTTACATCGCGAACGAGGATGACGCGATCACCACCGTCGTCGACACCCAGACCCGCAAGGTCGTGGCCCAGATCGACGTCGGCATCGAGCCCGAGGGCATGGCCGTCTCGCCCGATGGCAAGATCCAGGTCACCACCTCGGAAACGACCAATATGGCCCATTGGATCGACACCGAAACGCATAAGATCATCGCCAATACCATGGTCGATTCCCGCCCCCGCCACGCCGAATTCTCACCCGACGGCAAGCAGCTGTGGGTCAGCGCCGAGGTGGGCGGCACGGTCTCGGTCTTTGATGTCGAGACGCAGCAGGAACTGGGCAAGATCGGCTTCGAGATGCCCAATATTCGGCCCGAGAAACTGCAGCCCGTGGGCATGAAATTCTCGCCCGATGCCAGCAAGGTCTTCGTGGCACTTGGACCGGCGAACCACATCGCCGTGGTCGATGTCGCCACCCGCGAGGTCGAGGAGTATATTCTGGTCGGCCGCCGCGTCTGGCACATGGCCATCTCGCCCGATGAGACCAAGCTTTTCACCACGAACGGCGTTTCAGGCGATGTCACGGTCGTCGATATTGCGACCCGCAAGCCGCTGAAAACAGTAAAGGTTGGCCGCTATCCCTGGGGCGCGGCCGCCCGCCCGACGAACTGAGGGGCGGCGCGCGCCCGGGCGCATCAGGGGAAATTGTCCCGCTTCGACCAATGGACAATACCCCTGAAAACCGCGCGCCCGTAAAGCTTGGATCAGCATACAGATGACATGGGAGGATAACATGTCCCCGAACGCCAAGATCTCGACCCTTGCTGCTCTCGCGCTGGCGACGCTGTTGCCCTTGCAGGCCATCGGTCATGGCGATGTCGCGCCGCAGCCGATGAACACTGACGCCCTGCCCGACGTGGGCGAGGAATGGCTGACGGTAAATCCTTACCGCGCCGAGGAAGTGGGCGAGGAGGTCTGGAAGAAGGCCATCCAGATCGGCGATTCCGGCTATAACCAGAACTGCGCGCGCTGCCACGGGCTGGGTGCGGTCTCGGGCGGTCTGGCCCCCGACCTGCGCTTCCTTGAGGCGGAAGAGGCCGGTGACGAATGGTTCGCCGACCGCTTCATCCACGGCTACACGCAGGACGGCACCACCAAGATGCCCGCCTTTGGCGAGGTTCTGGGCCAGAAGGCCGGTTGGGCGATCCGCACCTATATCGAGACCCGCCCCGAAGATGGCGCGCTGGACGATCACACCGCCCGCCTGACGGAAATCCGCAATGAGCTGAAGGCAGGCGGCGGCGATATCGAGAAGATCAAGGCCGAGCTGCAAGAGATCAACGCGGGCGTCGCCACCGCCTCGGGCGCGCCGGTCGCTGACAGCGTTGCGGCCCGCGCGGCGGCCTCGCTGACCGATCAGGCCAGCGAAAAACATGCAGCCGAGATCCTGACTGTCGGACTTTCCGCGGCAGAATGATGGCTCGGGCACACGAATCGCTGCGTGTGCTGGCTGCAAGCCTGGCGGCAGCGCTGGTCCTTTCCGGACCGGCGCTGGCCGCCTGTGCCGACACGCCGCCGGAACAACGGCTGCAGAACACCTTCCCCACCGACATCGGCCGCTCGCTGGATCAGATCCGCGAGGATGGCTGGATCGAGGTGGCGCTTTACGAAGATTTCGCCCCATGGTCCTGGGAACAGGACGGAAAAATTCAGGGTATCGACGTCGACATTGCCCGCCTGATCGCCGATGATCTGGGGGTCGAGCTTCGCCCGCGCCTTGTGCAGGCCAGCGAGACGCTGGACGCCGATCTTCTGAACTATGTCTATCGCGGCGCGGTCGTCGGCGGGCATGTGTCGAACCTTTTCATGCACGCGCCCTATGACGTCGAATATGCCTGCCGCTTCGATCAGGTGGTCTTCACCGGCATCTATGCCGAGGAACATCTGGCCATCGCCTATAGCGCCAAGGCCTATCCCGAAAAGCCGCCGGTCCCGGCGGTGTTTCGCTATGATCCCGTCGCTGTCGAAAACGACTCCATTTCGGATTTCTACCTGACCGGCCTCTCGCAGGGCGCGACGAATGACAAGATCCACCGCTTGCCGAACATACAGGCGGCGATGGAGGCGCTGGCGGCTGGCGAGGTGATGGCGGTGATGGCCCCCCGCTCGCAGATCGATCCGCTGCTGACCGAGGGCATCGAGGTGCACGAGCCGCCCTTCGTCGGGCTGGCCAAGTCGAAATGGCCGTTGGCCATCGCGCTGTCGTTCCAGCATCGCCCGCTGGGGTACGAGGTCGACGACATCATCGACGCCGCCATCGCGGATGGCCGCATTCCGGCGATTTTCGAGGCGCATAAGGTGACCTTCCACCCGCCGGAACGCTAAGCCTTAAAGCTGGCCCAGATTGCCGTCGAAATCGACAAGCCGCACCGGCCCGACCCCAAGTCGGGCCGCTGCCGTTTTCATCGCCGGGCGCTCCATCAGCACGAAAGCCGTGGCAGCGGCATCGGCCAGCGCGGCGCTGTCAGCCTCGACGCTGACGGTCGACCACAGCGGCGGCTGCCCCTGCGGTCCCATGATATGGCTTTCGCCCCCGGCAAAGCGCAGCGCGGCGGGCGAGGAGGTCGCGATCGCGCGGCCCGGGCGCAGGGTCAGCTGACCCAGAACCCCGCTCTCGGGGTCGGAAAGGCCCAGCTGGAATTCCGCGCCCAAAGCCCGCGCCTCGCCCATGTCGACAAGGACGCCGCCCAGGTCGCGCAGTGCGGGCAGCGCGGCCACGCGGTCGGTTGCCAGCCCCTGTGCCAGCCCGTTGAAGGTCAGCTGCTGGCCGGGCTGCAGGCGGATCTCTCCCGCCGTGGCGATCTGGGCGAAGGTCGCGGGCAAGCGACCCGCCCCCTGCCCCTCTGACAGTCGCAGCCATTGGCTTTGGACCGAGGGATCGAAGGCCCCGCCCGTCGCCTCATGCACCTCAAGCGCCAGATCGACCGCCTGCTGCATCAGCGCCGAGGCGTGGCCGCGACCTTCGCGGTTCAGCCGCGTCAGTTCGGACTCGCGGTAGAGCGACAGCGTGTCCTCGACCAGCCGGATCTCGGCCAGCACCTGATCGACGACCGCCCGAGGGGCCGCGCCGCCACGCACAAGGATGCGGGCATCCGCGCCCATGACCTGCCCCTGCCATTCGGCGGCCATCGCGCCCCCACCGGCGGCGCAGGCCCCCGCGACGATCTGAAGGAAGCGGCGACGTTTCATGCGGCACGGCTCCTTTGGCGGGCGGCGATGATCAGCGGCACGCAAAGCTTCGGATCATCATGGATCTTCACGCAATCAAGGCATTGGAAGCATTCGGAATAGCGGATCTCGCCCTTGGTGCCGATGGCGGCGTAATTGCATTTGACCTTGCAAAGCTGGCAGGGAGAGCCGCATTGCACGCGGCGCGGAATCCATTTGCGCAGCCTCAGCAACCCGCCCAGACGCATCAGCGCGCCCAGCGGACAGATCGAGCGGCAGAAGCCCTTGAACCAGACCATCGAGACCGCAAGCCACCCCCCCGCCCACAGCAGATAGGGCCAGGGCCGGTCGAAATGCATGGTGATCGCGGTCTTGAAGGGCTCGATCTCGGCCACGGTTTCGGTGTGCTGAGGGGCGATGAAGCTGGTCAGGACCAGCACGGCCAGTGCGGCGGGCCCGGTCCACAAAAGCGCCCGGCCCAGAGAGCGCGGCGGCTGCCATTGCGGCAGGCCCAGACGGCGGCCCAGATGGTGCGCGAATTCCTGCATGGCCCCAAAAGGGCACAGCCAGCCGCAGAAAAGGCCCCGGCCCCAAAGCACGAAGCCCAGAATGGCCGCGACCCAGACGAGCAGCGAGAAGGGGTCGTAAAGCAGCACCTCAAGCCCGCCGCCCTGCATGACGCCGCGCAACACCGCCAGAGGCGTGACGATGGAAAGCTGCCCCTGCCCCCAGAAGCCCACGAAGCCGATGACGACGGCCAGAACGGCCAGCCGGATCGCGGTATAGTGGCGCTGCGCGGCCAAGCGGGACTGGCGCAGCAGCAGCGCGGTGAGGGCCAGCAGCCCCACGCCCAGAAGGATCAGGTCGACCATGCGGATCTGGATGGCACTCAGCCAGGGCGGCAATTGCGTCACCGCCTCGGGGCGCAGGAAGAAGCGCTCGGGCAGGCCCATGGTCAGGGCGAAATCGCGACTGCCGGCTTCCGGCTGGAACATGCCGTGCTGTCGCTCGGCGATCAGGGACAACTGCCATTCCCGCGACGGGTCGAAGCCCAGCCGCCGGTCCAGCCGCAGCACCATGACCGTGGCGTCGGAGAGCTCTTCCGGCACGCCCTCACCCAGCGAGACCGAGAGATCCGCGTCGCGCAGCGCCAGCGGCAACCCGTCCTGCTGGGCCGAGACCAGATCGGGCGCGGTATTGCGCACGAACTCGGATGAGACGAGCCCCTGCCGCCCGGCCTCGATCAGCAAAAGCGGCTCATCATCGGGCGATAGGCTGGCGAGGCGTTGCACATCGGCCAGAGAATCCGCGTCCAGCAAGGCCTGCGCCAAGGCGGGCGGGCCGATGTCGATGGCGTAAAGATCGATGAAGGGCGCGTCCGGATCCTCCGCCGCCTCGGGGTCGTCATCGGCCCAGATGCTGCCCGCGAAGGCGGTGTCGACCTCGGCATTGGTGACGCGCAGGTGGCGGATCAGCCCCTCGGCCAGCGCGCCTTCCCAATCCAGCGCCTCGCTGTGGTCGGGGTCCGGGCGGGGCGGCGGGCCTGCGGAAATGCCCTGCAGCTTTTCGCGCGCCACCGCCAGCGTCGCGGCCAGGATCGATTCATGGGCAATGCGGACGCTGGCCGTCGCCTTGGTCACCCCGTCCAGATAGACCAGCTCCGAGCCGCCGGAATTGCCATAGGCCGTCCCCACCACCAGCGGCTCATGGATGGAATGGCCGCGATACTGGGTCAGGAAATCGCGCAGCGGCGCCTCGCCCAGACCCGAGACGAAAATCGGCTCATTATGGGCCAGAAGGCGGGTGTCGATGAAGGTGCCCTCAAGATCGATCAGCACCAGAATGTTGATGGGCTGGCCCGAAAAGCCCGGCAGGGGGGCCAGCGGTCCGGTCTCGAACACATAGCCCGCCTCGCCGCCGCCCGAATTCAGCAGGCTCCAGACGCCCGCATCGTTGACCGGCTCGCCCAGAGCATAGGGGGCGACGATCATCGGCTCCAACTGGTCGCGGGTCAGCGGCGCCGCCAGAAGCGGTGTTGCCAGCATCAACCAAAGAAGGACCGCGCGCCACATGCGGGCCAGATTACTGCGCCGTGATCACCGGCCAATTCGACCTTGGTAGAATTCGCGCCCCATTTCGGAAATCGTTCGGCAATGAGTGTTTCGTGTCATGCGCGCTTATGCCGCAGCCGACTAGGCTTCAGGTAACGCATTCATCGACAGGGAGGATACGATGACCACGTTTACGAAGCTGCTGCTGGCCGCCGGACTGAGCTTTGCCACCACCGGTGTCGCGCTGGCCGCAGGCGCAGAGGTGACCCATGTTCCGGGCGCGCAGGCCCAGGACATCGCGCCGATGGAGGTGCCCGGCGTCAACGCCTGGCTGCAGGACGCGCTGTCGGCCGAGGCCACCGACAAGCCGCTGACCTGCGGGTTCTTCCGCATCGCCAAATCCGATGAGCCGCTGATCTATGACTATGACTATGACGAGACCAAGATCGTTCTGGATGGCGTGATCACCGTCGATGACGGCACCAAGAAGGTCGACGCGCAGAAGGGCGATGTGCTGCTGCTGCCGAAGGGCGCGCATATCACCTTCACCACCGAGACCGAAGGCACGGCATGGGTGTGCGGCGCACGCCCCCGCGACACCGCCTGAGCACCCTGGGGAGGGAGGAGGACATGATGCGTAAAACGGTTGCAGCCCCTGCGGGGGCTCTGGCCATCCTTGCTTCGACCATGATGGCGGGCGCGGATGGACCTTCCAATCTTCACGACCTGACGGCGGGGGACCCGTTCTTCTATACCGCCGATCAGGACATCAAGGCCGATGACGGCCAGCGCGAGATGCTGGGCGTGGGCCGCCCCGACCGCACCCATTCGGGCATCCCGCACCTGCCCGTCTTCATGGGCTATATGAATACGAACTATACCTATCGCTTCGTGACCGTGGCCGAGCAGGTCTTCACTATGATCGGCGAAGGCAAGCATGGTCTCTGGCGGGTGCAGGACAATGGCACGATCCGCGAATATCTGAAGCCGGGCGCGACCGGGCTGAAAGAGGGCGCCGACCCGCTCGCGGTAGAAAATGAGGGCGTCGTCGGCAGCGATTACGCCTCGTTCATCCCCGAGGCGGGCTGGGACGGCTACCGCTACCCCGATCAGAAGATCGACGATCAGGGGCGGCTGACCTTCATCGACCTGCCGATCACCCACCCGAAATATCAGGGCAAGTACCAGAACCACGACCCGATCGACCTGCCGAATTTCTATTGCACGATGTCGGAGAACGATTTCCCCTATGCGCTGCAGGCGATGGACTTCGCCTTTGCCCAGAAGGCCGCGAACAAGGTCGGACCGCTGGGCAAACGCGCCGGGCTCGACGTCAGCGAGAACTACACCCGCGTGCTGCGACTGAGCCATTTCCCCGATGCCCGCACCTGGGTGAACACCGGGGTCGAGGGTCAGGACGCGCTGCATGTCGACTGGAAACCCGTCGACACCACCCAGACCGAGGCCGAGTATTACCTCGTCGAGCGGCCCTTCTTCAACAAGCCCTATCTATTCGTGGCGGCGGTCTATGACAATCGCGACAATGACGATCTGAGCTATGTCCGCCCTGCGGGTCCCTATTGGGACGCTTTGGGCGAACGGCAGGCGGGGCTGAAGACCGAGGTGACGCAGGCCCCGCGCTTCCATCTGGAAGGCGGCGGCGAGGCGGCGGCGGTGGGCACGCCCCTTTTCGGGGTCCATCACCCGAACCGTGCGGCCTATAAGGGCGGCGGGGCCTGCCCGCTGAAAGGCGGCGATTGGGGGCGCTATCCCGACACCAGCGGCGGTGCGGGCTGGCCCACCAATTACGAAGAGGTGACGCCGCTCTGCGACGCAGTTCTGGTCGATATCAAGTTCTACTCGAACCTCGACCAGCAGGAATGGACGGACCCGAAGAAATACCTCGCCAATGCCGCGACGGGTTCGACCGATGTGACCTATAAGGTCATGCCGGGCGATTACGGCACCTTCACCGACCCCTACAACACCGCGCAGGGCAAGGTGAACCCGGACGCGATGTCGGTGCCCGAGGAGATCACGCTGACCTATTCCTCGGTCGCGTCGCCCGTCGAATTCGAACGCCCTGCCCCGAGATCGCTTGATACCGCGCAGATGGTGCCGACGCCCAGCACCTCCTGCCGCCCGATCCCGGGCTAAGCCCGTCCCGCGCGTGGCAGCATGCGCGGGATCAGAGCCACAGCTCGCATTTGCGGATCAGCTCGGCCCGGTTCGTCGCCTGCAGCGACAGCCGGGCATTGCGCAACTGGTTCTCGATGGTGCGGGCGGATTTGCCCAGAGCCTCGGCGATCTCCTCGCAGCTCAGCCCCTGGGCCGCCAGACGGATGGCGTCAAGCTCTGCCGGGCTGGGGCGGCGCACCGCCGCCTGCCCGCCCTCGCGCGCGCTCCACATCCGGCTGACCGCCAGCAGCGGTCCCAGAAAATCCTGAGAGAACGCCGCGATCCCGCCCAGTTCATCATCGGACCAGGCGTGGATGTCACGGGTGAAATCCATGCACATCAGCCCCACCGGGCGGCGCTGATAGGTCAGGCGCTGAAACAGGATCGACTTGCTGCTGATCGAGGTGAAATCATTGCGGCAATCATTGAGAAACGGGTGCAGCGCCACCTCATCGCAGCTGACCGGGCGCGCGCCATGCCAGGCGCGGCGAAAGACATAGGCCTGATTGGGATAGGAGGCCTCATCGCAGCGGGGCGGATCGGTGCGCCGGTTGTAATGCACGCGGATCGGCGCATAGTCGCGGTCCCGAGGCTGGGCAAAACCCAGATCGACGCGGCAGACGCCGACGTTCTCGATCAGATGGTCAAGCGCCACGGCAGCCAGTTCTTCCGGGTCCTCGATCACAAGGATCATATGGGCCACGCAGTTCAGCTCGGACGCTGAACGGTCGCGGCGGAAGCGATCAAGGAAACCTTCTTTCAACTGCTTGCGTGACGGAGGTGTTGTCAGCAAATCCTGCATCAAGACTGCCCGCCAAGGGCGAAAAGGTTACATATCTGTGACAAGCATAGGGGGAGGCTTCGGTCGCAGGCAAGACCTCCGATCTGCAGGCGGACGGACATGGGACCAAAATGGGAGGGTTCGACCGGACGCGCAGCGCGTCAAACGCAATCAAGCCATTGATATCTGGGGAATGGTGGGCGACCCTGGAACGGCCACCATCTCCATAAGAGCCTGATCTTGCTAGCATTTCACTGTGCGCGAGTTGCGTTGTGTCACACCTATGTGTCGCACTTCGAGCAATACGTAGCAAGCAGATAGGTGCACCTCAAATATGGAGATACTTTGAGCGACCCTCACGTACGCACAATGAGGATATCGGAAGGCGCAGTGCTTCAAACATCGGTTGACGGCACCATAAATCTGATCTCCTCTTTCCTCAAATATATGGAGAATTGAGCATATGTCGGGAATCGAATCGGTTGCTGTAGCCAAAGCGGGCCTTGCGGCGAGTAGCGCGCTCAGTGCCCGCATCAACAAGATTCTTGATCTCTTGTTGGAAAAGGCTCCAGCCTTCGTTTCCGAGAAGTTTAAAAACGGGCAGATGATTATCAATAAAGGCCTCCCCACCTACCTAGAGGCCAACTATGCGAAATGTGAAACTCTTCGCACTTTACTGCGAAGAGACGCCCCCGTCCTTTTAGATGATGTCTATGTTGAGCCTAAGTTTTCGATAGAGTCAGATGAAGTTACCAGTGATGACCTCCTTCGACGCAACAGCTTAGATGGCTGCCCTTTGCTTGTCACAGGAACGGCCGGAAGCGGAAAGTCAGTTTTCCTTAAATGGTGCTTCAGGCAATCCATAGTCAAAGGTCATACCTATTACCCAGTGTTCTTTGAACTACGAAGCATGGGGAATGATGCTAGCAGCAACCTTCTAGACTCTATTTACCAATCAATTTCCGACTACGCAGAAGGCTTCACGAAAGCACAGTTCAATTTTGGACTCAGGAAGGGCTTATTCTATTTAATGATTGATGCACTGGATGAGGCACCGATTGAAGTACGGGAAAGCATAGAGAAGGATATTATCGAAATAACAAGGAAGTACCCAAAATGCCCACTGATACTGACCTCTAGACCCAGCAATGACTTGAAGTCATGGGAAGGCTTCACGGAGGCGCATCTACTTCCTTTTGATCGAACAGGCTGCATAGATTACATAAGAAAAATAGATTTTGACGAATCGCGGAAGTCTGATTTCCTAACCGCTTTGACCGCCGACTTTTTCGTCAAGCATAGTGAGTTCTTATCTAACGCCTTGCTTGCAGCCATGATGCTACTGACATTCGATGAATTTGGGGAGATACCGGAACGCCGTCATATTTTTTACCAGAAGTGTTTTGACGTCCTTATTCGTGAGCATGATCAGTCAAAGGGAAGATATCGCAGAAAACTTGTATCAGGCCTCGATCACTCACAAGTTGAGACACTGTTCCAGAGCTTCTGCGCACTGTCATACCTTGAGGGAAAGTACAACTTTACCTCCAAAACACTGATCGAATATCTTGAAGATGCGCTAGAATTTTGCGGCCTCCAAGCAGACATTGACGCAGTCGCGGAGGACTTCTGTAATTCCGTCAGTATAATTCAGCAAGATGGCGATCACTACGAGTTCGTCCACCGATCCTTTCAGGAGTACTTCTACGCAAAGTTCTGCTTGAGCGATCGTTCCTATACACTAGTTGATAAGGCACTCGAGGTCGCGTCAAGAATAGACAGCAAGGGCATGCTTGACATGATAGCCGATATGAACTCGAGCTATTTTCATACCGAACTTATAATGCCCATCGTAGACGCAATTCTAAAAAAGACCAGCGGCACAAGTCCAACAGATAAACCTGACATGGTTTTAAAGTTATTCTGCGATTCCGTTGGGTACTCTCCGGCGGATGAGGTTCCGGGACTGTATACTTTTTTCCTATCCACTTCAGCCGGAAATGTCGCGTATAAGCAACTAAACTCTTATGTACTTTTTTACATCAACAACAACCTTCATAAGCACTACCAGGAATTTAAAGCTCAAATTGAATGGCCCGATCTATTAAATAATGACGAAATTAGGGAGATGACATCTACCGCCTCCCACTCCGAGCGGCGAGACTCAGGAATCGACGTCCCTCTATCACACAGAAACAGAGCTACACTCTCCAAGATGAAGGCGGACATCCTTGCAGAATCAATCATTTCATCTTTGGAAATAACTAGCCAATACATGAAGGAGGACTTGAAGAAGAAGGCAAATAGCCTATCAAACCGCATGCGAAGCCGTGGGAAATCTCGATAATTATTGCCCCACAGACCCCTCTCGTGTTATATTAGCATAGCCAAATCTTTATTGGCTTTGCGCAGACGACATCTATTCGGTAAACCTAGGCCTCATTCAGTCAAGGATGACAAGCAGCGTTTTGTAAACCGTCCTAACTTCCGAAAAATTTTTGCGCGGGGGCATCTATCTATCCTAGCCCGCCAGATGTCCCCCATAGCCCCCTCTCCAGCCAAGGCAACGGCGGCAAGGCCAGCGCCTCATGGACTTGCCCGTCCGACACTCATTGCCACCCGTAGCGCAGACAGCAGCCTCGTGCGTCCGCAGAGGTATAGTCCAGCGGACACTCGGTGAACTGCGCAATAGCGTGTCCGTAAGGGTTGACATCCATCAACGGACATCTGTATCAACGGACACAACCTTATCGGATAGGATGGCTCATGTCCCAGACAATCCTCTATGCCCGCGTCAGTACAGCGGATCAGACCCTTGACCACCAGCGCACCCAAGCGGAGGCTGCGGGCTTCCGTATTGACGAGGTGATTGCCGACCATGGCGTGTCCGGTGTCTCCACCAAGCTAGCTGAGCGGCCCGAAGGAAAACGCTTGTTCGACAAGCTGCGCGCCGGGGATACGCTTGTCGTTCGCTGGGTTGACCGTCTGGGCCGAGATTACCGGGATGTCACCGACTGCATTCGGGACTTCATGCGGCGCGGTGTGGTTATCCGTACAGTCATCAACAATATGGAATTCGATGGCGCGACCTCAGACCCGGTACAGCAGGCCGTCAGGGACGCGCTAATCGCCTTCATGGCCGCTACAGCACAAGCACAGGCCGAGGCCACCAAGGAAGCGCAGAGGGCCGGGATTTCCGCCGTGAAGGATAATCCGCAGAAGTACCGGGGCAAGAAACCTAGTTATGACCGGGCTGCGCTTGAGCAGGTCCTGAGCCTGTCAGCGGAGGGCGCAGGCACTAGCGAGATTGCGAAGGCAACCGGGCTGTCGCGGCAAGCGGTGCTGCGGATCAAGGCTGATCCTACGGCGGCGCAAGCAGCATTAGAACGCTGGGCGGCATGAAGGCTCGCCAGAGGGGCCTACCACGGGCATCTAGGCAAGGGATAGCCAAGGGTACACCCGGCGCGCGACCGACAGCGTGGTCATGACCGACGAACTGCTACAATGGCACCAGACCAACGGGGCAAGTCTGGACTGGATCTGCATTGGCAGCGTGTCACCGATGATGGTGGCCTATCGCGATAACGAATTCAGGAAGCAGAGCGTCCGCGAAACGATTGCCCCGCTGAGCGATACACAGGCCGAGGCGATCTATTTCGCGGCGCGCCTGATCCGCGACGGCAAGGCAACCGCCGAGGTGGCGCTAGGCATTGTCGAGCGGGTGTTTGACGAGGCCTGACCAGATCGCGCCCGGCTTAGCGGTCGGGCGTTAAAACCTGACGCCGTTTGTACTATCCAATCACATTTCCAATGTTGGGTATGCAAGCGGGTAAAAATCCACGCATCCAAAATCTCCAGGAAAATCAATGATTTGTGAGATTGAATGGTGGGCGACCCTGGAATCGAACCAGGCGTGGGTCTCCCCGGCGGAGTTACAGTCCGCTGCCGCACCTTGCAGCCCGTCGCCCGCCGATCGCTTACGGCGTGCCGGGTGATTAACCGGCCTGACGCAAGGCGTCAAGCGGTCTCGGGCGGAAATGTTCGCCCCGGACGAGTTTCCGGGTCCCGCCCCCTTCGCCCCGCGAAGATGGTTGCAATCCGAGGGCATTTCGGGGCACTCGGGAAGGGAATGCGGGATCGTGACATGGCCGAGAAACATCCGAAGACCAAGAAACCCACCTGGGTGATCGACAAGGAACGCGCGCGCCGCGCGGCTGCCGCCGAAACGGTGTGGCTGTTCGGCCTGCACGCGGTACGCGATGCGCTGGCGAATCCCGAGCGGCAGAAACTGCGGCTGGTGGTCACGCAAAACGCGCTGGACCGGCTGGGCGACCTGCCCGCCGACATCACGCCCGAAATCACCGACGCCCGCGTCTTTGACCGCACCGTGCCCCTGCCTCCGGAAAGCGTCCATCAGGGTGCCGCGCTTGAGGTCAAACCGCTCAGCTGGGGCAAGCTGGCCGATCTGGCGCTGGAGGGTCCCGGCCGTCCGCTTCTGGTCGCGCTCGACCGCGTCACCGATCCGCACAACGTGGGCGCGATCCTGCGCTCGGCCGAGGTGTTCGGCGCGCGCGCCGTCATCGCCCCCACCCGGCATTCCGCCCCCGAGACAGGCGCGCTGGCGAAAACCGCCTCGGGCGCGCTGGAGCGTCAGCCCTATGTGCGCATCACCAACCTTGCCGATGCGCTGATCGAATTGCAGGGCATGGGCTACACCGTCATCGGCCTTGATGGCACCGCGACCGAGGATCTGCCCGACGTTCTTGCGGACCTGAAGGGCCGCGCGATCTGTCTGGTGCTGGGCGCCGAGGGACCCGGGTTGCGCGACCGCACGCTGGAAACCTGCGACCGTCTGGCGCGCATTCCCTTCGCTGCGGATTTCGGCTCTCTCAACGTGTCGAACGCGGCGGCGGTGGCGCTTTACGCCGCCTCACGCGGATAAGCGAAACTATCACATAACTGAAATATTCGTCGCTCGCTGGTTGAGAATCGCGGGGCAAGGTGCCAGATCGAATTGATCTGCAAGCCTCAAATCCCATTGCTGCCCGCCATGATTCGTACAATTCTAGCGACCCTGCTTCTGTCTTTGACCGCCCCGCTTGCGCATGCGCAGGACTGGGCCTTGGGCGGAATGGACCCCGTTTCCTATGGCGCGGATAACGCCGCGGTGCCGGGTCGCCGCGATCTGGTGACGCTCTGGCAGGGGCAGGCCTGGCACTTCGCCAGCGAGGACAACCGCTCGACCTTTGAATCCAATCCGCGCGCCTATGCGCCGGGGCTGAACGGGCTTTGCGTCGTCGCCCTGTCCGAAGGCCGGCCCGAGCCGGGCAATCCGCGCTATTTCGTGGTGATCGGCAAACGCACCTATTTCATGCGCTCCGAGGCCGCGCGGCAGAAGTTTCTGGCCGATCCGCAGCGCGTCCTGCGCTCGGCCGAGGCACGCTGGGCCAGCACGCATCACTGATCTGATCACGATATCGTGATCACTATGGAACTATTTGGCCACAGTCCCCATTTATTTTTCGGAACATGACCCTGGAACGGTCATGTTCAGATCACTGTCCCTCGTTCCGCAACTTGCGCCCGGCCAGATACTGGACCGGGCGCTTTTTACATGACAGTAAGAGGCTCCGATTGATCGAAGTGGAGGCGATCATGAACCTGCAGATCCTGAGGGATGCTGGCCCGACATCCGATGATGAACATATCGCCCGGATTTCGCGTGAAACCCGCGTGATCGCGATGGTGGGCCTGTCGCCCAATGAGGCCCGTCCCGCCTGGGGTGTGGCGCGCTATCTGATGTCGCAAGGCTATCGGGTGGTGCCTGTCAATCCCGGCCATGCGGGCAAGACCATTCTGGGGGAACTGGTCCACGCCAATCTGACCGCGATCCCGGATGAGCTTGAGGTCGATATGGTGGATATCTTCCGTCGCAACGACGCCGTGCCCGCGATCATCGACGAGGCGCTGGAGTGCCTGCCCCGGCTTTCGACCATCTGGATGCAGCTGGGCGTCCGGCATGAAGAAGCCGCTGCCAAGGCAGCGGCGTCGGGCATCACCGTGATCCAGGACCGTTGCCCCAAGATCGAATTCCCGCGCTATCGCTAGCGCGGGGTCTTTCCTTTACGCGACCGTGTAAAGACCTTCATAGATCGGCCCCAGCGTCTCGAGCTCGAAGAGCGAGCTGACCGAGGTGCCGTTCCAGATGTTCAGGATCGCTTGCGCAAACATCGGGGCCGTCGGAACGATCCGGATGTTCGAGGCGGCCTTCACCTCTTCGGTGGGCGCGATTGAATCGGTGATCACCAGCGATTTCATCACCGATTTCTTCACCCGCTCGACCGCCGGGCCCGAAAGGACGCCGTGGGTGATATAGGCATGCACCTCGGTCGCGCCGTGCTCCATCAGGACCTCTGCCGCCTTGCAAAGCGTGCCTGCCGTGTCGCAGATGTCGTCCACGATGATGCAGCGCTTGCCCGCAACATCGCCGATCACCGTCATCTCGGCGACTTCGCCCGCCTTCTCGCGGCGCTTGTCGACGATGGCCAGCGGCGTGCCGATGCGCTGCGCGATCTCGCGCGCGCGGGCCACACCGCCAACATCGGGCGAGACAACCATCGTCTCATCCAGCTGGCCGCGGAAATGGTGCTTGATGTCCAGCGCAAAGACGGGCGCGGCGTAGAGGTTGTCGACCGGGATGTCGAAGAAGCCCTGGATCTGCGCGGCATGCAGGTCCAGCGTCAGCACGCGGTCAACGCCCGCCTCGGTCAGCAGGTTCGCCACCAGCTTGGCGCTGATCGGCGTGCGCGCCTTGGCGCGGCGGTCCTGCCGGGCATAGCCGAAATAGGGGATCACCGCCGTGATGCGCGCAGCCGACGACCGCTTCAGCGCATCGGTGATGATCAGCAGCTCCATCAGGTTGTCGTTCGCCGGGTTCGAGGTCGGCTGGATGATGAACATGTCCTCACCCCGGACGTTCTCATACACCTCGACAAAGATTTCCTGATCGTTGAAGCGTTCCACCCGCGCATCGACGGGGGCCACGTTCATTCCACGATGCATCGACATCCGACGCGCAATGGCATTGGCCAACGGCAGGTTGGCGTTGCCCGCGATAAGCTTGGGTTCGGTCATGGCCGGCATGGGCTGGGTTCCCTTGGATTCGTCCGATTGCACACCGCTTAGCACCGGGCTAGCCTGCCCGCAAACCCCGGAGGCACAACCATGGCGCATATCGATTATTACTTTGGCACGATGAGCACGTGGGCCTACCTGGCCGGAGACCGGCTGGAGCAGATCGCGGCGCGTCACGGTGCCAGCATCACCTACAAGCCGCTGGACCTCAATCAGCTGTTCGACCGGACCGGTGGCCAAAGGCGCGAAGCGCGCCATCCGGCACGGCTGACTTACCGCGATCAGGAGATCGCCCGCTGGACCCAGCTTCTGGGCCTGCCCTTCAACCCCAAGCCCGCGCATTGGCCGGTCAACCCGGCCCCCTCCTCCTATGCCATCATCGCCGCGCAAGAGGCGGGCGGCGGCGATCTTGCCGCCTTGGTGCAGGGCGTCATGCGCGGCGTCTGGGCCGAGGATCGCGACGCGAGCGACGACGCCTTCCTACGCGAGGTACTGGCCGCGGCAGGCTTTGATCCCGCGACCGCCGACAAGGGCCTGTTCACCGGCGCCGAGATCTATGGCCGCAATCTGGAACAGGCGGTCGAGGCGGGAGCTTTCGGCTCCCCCTTCTATATCGTGCGCGAGACGGATCAGCGCTTCTGGGGTCAGGACCGGCTGGAGTTTCTGGACCGCCATCTGGCCGAGATCGCCTGAGCCATGCACGTCTCTCACTGGCCCGGCACGCAGGACCGCCCTGCCCTTGCGCTGCATTGCATGATGGGCAGCAGCAGCTATTGGCGGCCCATCGCCTCGGCGCTGAAAGATCAGGTGGCTTTCATCGCGCCGGATTTTCCGGGCCATGGCCAAAGCCCCGACTGGGAGGGCGCGCCGCCTGACTTGCACACCGCCGCGACGCGGCAGGTCGCGACGCTGATCGACCGGCCGATGGACCTGATCGGACATAGCTTCGGCGCGACGGTTGCTCTGCGCATCGCCGTCGCCGCGCCTGAGGCCGTGCGCAGCCTGACCCTGATCGAGCCGGTCCTTTTCGCCGCCGCAGGCCCCGACCGGGTCCATAGCCGAGAGATGAAGATGGTCGACGAACTCCTGGCCGAGGGTCGCGATGCCGAGGCCGCGCGCAGTTTCCTGACGGCTTGGGGGGGCGCGGATTGGGACGGCCACTCCCCGGCCAGTCAGGCGCGGCTGGCCCGGCAGATCCGGCTGGTGGCCGAAACCGGCGATGCGCTGGACAAGGACAGCGCGAATATCCTGCGCGAGGGTGGGCTAGAGGCCATCGACGCCCCGGTTCTGCTGGTCATGGGCGAGAAATCTCCGCCGATCATCGAGCGGATCGTGGATGCGCTGGCGCATCGCCTGCCCGATGTGGGCCGCGCGCGCCTGCCGAATGCCGGGCATATGCTGCCCATCACGCATCCGCGTCAGACGGCCGAGCTGATCGCGCTGAATCTGGAACAGGCCTGACGGCCACAGGGCTCAGTCGGGCGAGAAATCGTCGTCGAAAGCGATCGGGCCAATTGCCATCCAGCTGGCGCGCACCCGCGCCACGCGGGTATCGCCCCAGGTGCGGAACTCGATGGAAAACCCCTCGCGGGTGATGCGCACGGCCTGAATATCCGCCCGCTGATTGGCACCGCCGCTGATGTCCCACATGCTCAGTGAGACATGGACCGAGGGTGCATCCAGAAAGCGTTCGTCAAAGCAGATGTCCTGCGTGGCCAGACGCGGGCCGCTGCCGGTCCACATCTCGCCGCCATCCTCGAAGGCCGAGAACAGGACCGCCGCGCCCTCTGCAATTCCAAGACCCGCCTGACCAAATCGACGCACCCTAACACCTCCCTCGATCTCGCGCTGTTTTATCCAGCGTGATCAAATGTTAAAGCCCCGGAGCGACCGGGGCTTCATGTCTTTCTGGTCAGCTTTCCTTAGTGGGGAAAGTTCGACTGGTTCGGATCCAGACCGATATGGGTGCCAAGGGCCTCCATGTCGGCCAGAAGCTTCACCGCCGCCATGACGATATCCTCGCCTGCGGTCGTGCGCTCTTTCGCAGCCGTGACCCGACGCTGGGCTTGCGCCAGCATGTCGTTGAACACGGTCTGGGTCATTTCTGCACGCGGAAGGCCACGCTCGGCCAACAGGCTGACAGAGTCATTGGTGATTTCGACGAAACCGCCGGTCACCGCAAACTCGGTCTCGGACCCATCGGCCGCAATCACCGTGACCAGACCGGGGCGCAGGTTGACGATGGCCGGGGCATGGCCCGGCATCGCCGTCAGATCGCCTTCGGTTCCGGGCAGGCGCACCTCGCGCACCGAAACGGAAAGCAGGTTCCGTTCGGGCGAGACGAGGTCGAACTGCATGGTGTCAGCCATCAACGCTCTCCTTATGCCGCTTCAGCGGCGAGGCGCTGAGCCTTGGCTTTCACGTCTTCGATGCCGCCGACCATGTAGAACGCCGCTTCCGGCAGGTGGTCGTATTCGCCAGCCACGACAGCCTTGAACGACTTGATCGTGTCTTCCAGCGGAACCTGAACACCGTCCGAACCGGTGAAGACTTTCGCCACGTCGAAGGGCTGCGAGAGGAAGCGCTGGATCTTACGAGCGCGCGACACCGTCAGTTTGTCCTCTTCCGACAGTTCGTCCATGCCCAGAATGGCGATGATGTCCTGCAGCGACTTGTACTTCTGCAGGATACCCTGAACGTCGCGGGCAACCTGGTAATGCTCTTCGCCGACGATGGCCGGGTCGAGAATACGCGAGTTCGAGTCGAGCGGGTCAACGGCCGGGTAGATGCCCAGTTCCGAGATCGCACGCGACAGAACGGTGGTTGCGTCGAGGTGGGCGAAGGTCGTTGCCGGAGCCGGGTCGGTAAGGTCGTCGGCCGGAACGTAAACAGCTTGGATCGAGGTGATCGAGCCGTTCTTGGTCGAGGTGATGCGCTCCTGCATCGCGCCCATGTCGGTGGCCAGCGTCGGCTGGTAACCCACGGCGGACGGGATACGGCCCAGAAGTGCGGACACTTCCGAACCCGCCTGCGTGAAGCGGAAGATGTTGTCGACGAAGAACAGAACGTCGGTGCCGGTGGCATCGCGGAACTGCTCGGCCACGGTCAGACCGGTCAGGGCGACGCGCATCCGCGCTCCCGGAGGTTCGTTCATCTGGCCATAAACCAGCGCCACCTGCGATTTCGACAGATCGTCGGGTTTGATAACGCCCGATTCCACCATCTCGTGATAAAGGTCGTTGCCTTCACGGGTCCGTTCGCCAACGCCCGCGAACACCGAGTAACCCGAGTGCACTTTCGCGATGTTGTTGATCAGTTCCATGATCAGAACGGTCTTGCCGACGCCTGCACCACCGAACAGACCGATCTTACCACCCTTGGAATAGGGGGCCAGCAGGTCGATGACCTTGATGCCGGTGACCAGGATCTCGGACGAGGTCGCCTGTGCGGCGAAGTCCGGAGCGGGCTGGTGGATCGCGCGGAATTCGGTCGCTTCGACCGAACCGCCCTCGTCCACGGGCTCGCCCACGACGTTCAGGATGCGGCCCAGCGTCGCGTCGCCGACCGGAACGGTGATCGGACCGCCGGTGTCGGAAACTTCCAGACCACGGACCAGACCTTCGGTCGCGTCCATGGCGATGGTGCGGACGGTGTTCTCGCCCAGGTGCTGGGCAACTTCCAGGACCAGACGCTTGCCGTTGTTGGTGGTTTCAAGCGCGTTCAAAATCGCCGGCAGGTGGTTGTCGAACTGCACGTCAACGACGGCGCCGATCACCTGCGTGATTTTACCTTTTCCCTTGGCCTCTGCCATGTGTTTACCCCTACGTGTCAGAGCGCCTCGGCGCCCGAGATAATTTCAATCAGTTCCTTGGTGATCGCAGCCTGACGCGAGCGGTTGTACTCGGTCGTCAGCTTGTCGATCATATCGCCCGCGTTGCGCGTGGCGTTGTCCATGGCGCTCATCCGTGCACCCTGTTCGGATGCCGCGTTTTCCAGCAGGGCCGCGAAGACCTGCGTCGCGACTGAGCGCGGCAGAAGGTCGTTCAGGATCCCGTGCTCGTCGGGTTCATAGTCATAAAGCGCCGATGCGCTGCCGACCTCGGCCGTGCCTTCCTCGACGATTGCCGGGATGACCTGACGGGCGGTCGGGATCTGGCTGATGACCGACTCGAAGCGGTTGTAGAACAGCGTCGCGACGTCGAAGCCGCCCTGCTCGAACCGGTCCAGAATGTCATCCGCGATGGCGCGCGCATTCTCATATCCGATGCGCTTGACCTCGCTCAGATCGACGTGATTGACGAACAGCTCGCCATATTCACGCTTCAGCTGCTCGCGACCCTTCTTGCCGACGGTCAGCAAGGTCACTTCCTTGCCCTGCGCCTGCAATTCCATCAGCCGCTGGCGGGCCAGCTTGACGATGGACGAGTTGAAGCCACCGGCCAGACCACGTTCCGAGGTCAGGACGACCAGCAGATGACGGCGGTCGTCACCGGTGCCGGCCAGAAGGCGCGGCGCGTTGTCCGCGCCGGCCGCCGAAGCGGTCAGCCCGGCCATGACCGAAGCCATGCGATCGGCATAGGGGCGTGCAGCCTCCGCCGCTTCCTGCGCACGGCGCAGTTTCGCGGCGGCGACCATTTGCATCGCCTTGGTGATCTTCCGCGTGTTCTTGACGCTTCCGATCCGGTTTTTAAGATCCTTGAGGCTGGGCATCTATCCCCCTCCTCAGGCGTAGGTCTTGGCGTAACCGTCCAGCGCCGCCTTGATGGCGTCTTCCAGTTCACCAGAGACCTTGCGGTCGTTCTTGGTCATGTCTTCCAGAAGGTCAGCCTTCTGGTTGCGCAGATACTGGAGCAGGCCCTGTTCCCATTTGGTCACGTCCTTGACGGGGACGTTGTCCAGATAGCCTTTGGTGCCGGCGTAGATGACGATCACGATTTCAGCGTTGGTCAGCGGCGAGTACTGCGGCTGTTTCATCAGCTCGGTCAGACGCGCGCCGCGGTTCAAGAGCTTCTGGGTCGCGGCGTCCAGATCCGAACCGAACTGCGCGAAGGCAGCCATTTCGCGATACTGGGCCAGTTCCAGCTTCACGGGACCGGCGACCGATTTCATCGCCTTGGTCTGTGCAGCCGAACCCACGCGCGACACCGACAGACCGGTGTTCACGGCCGGGCGGATGCCCTGGAAGAAGAGGTCGGTTTCCAGGAAGATCTGGCCGTCGGTGATCGAGATCACGTTGGTCGGGATATAGGCCGACACGTCACCCGCCTGGGTTTCGATGATCGGCAGCGCGGTCAGCGAGCCCGAGCCGTTGTCAGCGTTCAGCTTGGCCGAACGCTCCAGCAGGCGCGAGTGCAGATAGAAAACGTCGCCCGGATAGGCTTCACGTCCCGGCGGACGACGCAGCAGCAGCGACATCTGACGGTAGGCAACGGCCTGCTTGGACAGGTCATCATAGATGATCAGCGCGTCCATGCCGTTGTCGCGGAAGTATTCGCCGATGGCGGTGGCCGAGTAAGGGGCCAGGTACTGCATCGGCGCGGGGTCCGAAGCGGTGGCCGCAACGACGGTCGTGTAGGCCATCGCGCCGGTCTCTTCCAGCTTCTTCACCAGCTGAGCCACGGTCGAGCGCTTCTGGCCGACGGCGACATAGATGCAGTGCAGCGTCTTCATGCCGTCCGCTTCGCGGCCGTTGTAGTTCGCCTGGTTCAGAATGGTGTCGAGCGCGATTGCAGTCTTGCCGGTCTGACGGTCGCCGATGATCAGTTCGCGCTGGCCACGGCCAACGGGGATCATGGCGTCGACGGCTTTCATGCCGGTCGCCATCGGCTCGTGCACCGACTGGCGCGGCATGATGCCGGGGGCTTTGACGTCGGCGACGCGGAACTCGGTCGCATCGATCGGGCCCTTGCCGTCGATCGGGTTGCCCAGAGCGTCGACGACGCGGCCCAGCAGGCCCTTGCCGACGGGAACTTCCACGATGGCGCCGGTCCGCTTGACGGTGTCGCCTTCCTTGATGCCGCGGTCTTCGCCGAAGATCACGACGCCGACGTTGTCGGTTTCAAGGTTCAGCACCATCCCGCGCACGCCGCCCGGGAATTCGACCATCTCACCGGCCTGCACCTTGTCGAGGCCATAGACGCGGGCGATACCATCGCCGACGGACAGGACCTGACCGACTTCGGCCACTTCGGCGTCCTGACCGAAATTCTTGATCTGATCCTTCAGGATCGCCGAAATTTCGGCAGCCTGGATTCCCATTATCCGACCTCTTTCATAGCATTCTGGAGGGAGGCGAGCTTCGAGCGGATCGAGCTGTCGATCATCTGCGAGCCCAGCTTGACGATCATGCCGCCGATGAGGCTTTCATCGACGCGCGTGTTCAGTTTGACTTTCTTGCCCGACTTCGATGCCAGCGTGTCGGACAGACGCTTTTGCTGTTCGGCGGTCAGCGCCTGGGCGCTGACGACATCTGCGGTGACTTCGCCGCGTTCATCGGCGATCAGGTCGCGCAGCCGGCGCACAAGCTGCGGCAGCGCGAACAGGCGGCGGTTGCCCGCCATAAGGCGAAGCGTGTTGCCCAGAGCGGCGCTGAGCCCCATCTTGTCGGCAAGCGCGCCGATCGCAGTTTCTTGCTGGTCGCGGGTATAGATGGGCGAGACAAGCAGGTTGCGCAGTTCTGCGCTTTGCTCGATTGCGTTGCCCAGATCATCGAGCTGGGCGGACAGCGCATCAATGCCACCCGATTCCTTGACGAGATCGAATAGGGCCTGCGCGTAACGCCCGGCGATATCTGCGGAAATCGAAGCGGAATTGGCCACGGTCATCCTTCCGGTTAGCGCAAGCTCCGCAGTCGGGCCGATGTGCGTCGGTCTGGTGCGGAGCGCGGGTCAAGGGACATCTCTTGCCGCGTGGGCGCGAGCAATCCCGAATTCTGCGGCGTCTCTAGCAGGTGATTTTTGGTGCCGCAACCGCCTTGAACACAGAAATGCGAGCCTTTGCGCCCTTAGTCTCTGGTGTATGTGCCCCAAACCACACTCGGTTGCGCTAACGTCCGCGACAACATGCCGCATTGGGCCGCAGTGGCGCAACTGGCGATGCTTCGCCTGTCAGGGTGACTCGCGCCGCGCAGCGCCTGCGGGCGGGGTCCTAGCGGCCGCCCTGCCCCGCCGGAACCGGGCGGCGGATCCCCTCCAGCACACCAAGCGGGCTTGGCACCCGCGCCGGACGACCCCTACCGATGGGGGCCTGCACCTGCTTGCTGAGTTCGGCCAAGACCAGCCCCGCCACCAGCACCTGACTGATGCGCGAACCCGTCCGCTCCCACATCTGCGCGCTTTTCAGCCAGAACCGCCGGTCCGAGGGCGGGATGTAAAGCGCGGCCCCGGTCTGCTCGGTCACGAACCCCGCCGCCCGCGCCTGCGCCTCAAGCTGGCCCGCCGTATAGCTGCGACCAAAGCCGAAGGGGGTCGCGTCCGAGCGCACCCATAGCCCCGCCCGGTTCGGCACCATGACCATCATCTTGCCGCCGGGGCCAAGGACGCGCCAGGCCTCGGCCAACAGCAGGGCCGGATTGTCGGCGGTTTCCAGCGCGTGCAGCATCACCAGCCGGTCGACGCTGCCGGTATCAAGGGGCCAGGCCGTCTCATCGCTCAGGACCGAGCAATTGGGCATCCCCGCAGGCCAGGCCATCACCCCCTGCGGTCCCGGCATCAGCGCCGTGACCCGCCGCGCCGGGGCCAGATAGGGCCGCAACAACGGCGCCGAGAAGCCATAGCCCACGACGGTCATCCCGGCGGTCCGCTCGGGCTGCCATGTCCGCACCAGACGGTCCCGCAGGATGCGCTGCACCACGCGGCCAAGGGCACGCGCGTAATAGAAGTTTCGCAGCTCGAATACGTCGTGGTGCATTGCGCCTCCCGCCTTGGGACGCCAGACTGCGGCAAAGGAAAGGATTTGCCAATGGCACTGCAACTTGTCCCCATCCGCTGCCTGTCCGACAACTACGCCTGGCTTCTGCACGGGCCTGCGGGCACGGCGGTGATCGACGCCCCCGAGGCGGGGCCGATCCTGTCGGAACTGGGCGCGCGCGGCTGGCAGCTGGACCTGATTGTCCTGACGCATCACCATGATGACCATATTCAGGCTGTCGCGGATCTGGTCGACATGACGGGTGCGCGCGTGCTGGGCAATGTCAATGACGCGGCCCGCCTGCCGCCCCTGGATCTGGAGGTGCGCCCGGGCGAGACCTTCCAGCTTTGTGGCGAGGAGGCGCGGGTGATCGACGTCTCGGGGCACACCATCGGCCATATCGCCGTTCACCTGCCGCAATCGGGCATGGTCTTCACCGCCGACAGCCTGATGGCCATCGGCTGCGGCCGCCTGTTCGAAGGCGATGCGCCGATGATGTGGGGCAGCCTCTCGCGCCTGAACGCCCTGCCCGCCGACACGCAGGTCTGCTCGGGGCACGACTATTGCCGCTCGAACGGGGCCTTCGCGCTCAGCGTCGAGCCGGAGAATTCCGCGCTGAGGAAACGTCTGGATGATGTGGCCGCCGGAACACGTCCCTGCGCGCAGGCGACGCTGGCCGAAGAGCGTGCGACGAACCCGTTCCTGCGCGTGGCCGAGCTGCGCGACAGCCTTGGCATGCAGGGTCAGCCGGATGTCGAAGTCTTCGCAAGGCTCAGACAAATGAAGGATAATTTTCGTGGCTGAACCGGCGGCACCCTTGGCGCGTCCGGGCCGGAACAGAGCCGGAACCGAAAGGGTCAGCCGCTTGAAATTCGCCCCCCCGATGATCACATCTTCCTCAACAGCCGGATTTTCGCCGCAACCAACATAGAAACAGCTTGAATTACGCGAAAATCCACCAAAACTTAACTGTATCGTGACAGTCTGGACAGGTGGACCTCAAGATGTGGCCCAGACCGCCAGCCGACTGACAGGAGCCAAGAACGTGCCGTCCTTTTCAACCACGCTGGAACAGGCAATCCATGCCGCGCTTGCGCTGGCAAACGAACATCATCATGAGCTTGCGACGCTCGAACATCTGCTGCTGGCGCTGACCGACGAACCCGATGCGGTGCGCGTCATGCGGGCATGCAATGTCGATCTGGACGAATTGCGTCGTCTGCTTGTCGAATTCATTGAAGACGACCTTTCAACGCTGATCACCGATGTCGAAGGCTCGGAAGCGGTCCCGACCGCAGCCTTCCAGCGGGTCATTCAGCGTGCCGCCATCCATGTCCAATCCTCGGGCCGGACCGAAGTGACCGGGGCGAACGTCCTTGTCGCCATCTTCGCCGAGCGCGAATCCAACGCCGCGTTCTTCCTGCAGGAAATGGACATGACGCGCTATGATGCGGTGAATTTCATCGCCCATGGCGTCGCCAAGAACCCCTCCTTCTCTGAAAACCGCTCGGTTCAGGGTTCGGAAGAGGCGACGGAGCAGCCGCAGGCCGAACAGCCCGCCGCCAAGGACGAAAGCGCGTTGGCGAAATACTGCGTCGACCTGAACAAGAAGGCCACGAAGGGCGATGTCGACCCGCTGATCGGCCGCGGGGACGAGGTGCAGCGCTGCATTCAGGTGCTCTGCCGTCGGCGCAAGAACAACCCGCTTCTGGTGGGCGACCCCGGCGTCGGCAAGACCGCCATCGCCGAAGGGCTGGCCCTGAAGATCACGCGGGGCGAAACCCCCGACGTGCTGGCCGGGGCCACGATCTTCTCGCTCGACATGGGCGCGCTGCTGGCAGGGACCCGCTATCGCGGCGATTTCGAGGAGCGGCTGAAGGCCGTCGTCAAGGAACTGGAAGAGCATCCCGATGCGATTCTGTTCATCGACGAGATCCACACCGTGATCGGTGCGGGCGCGACCTCGGGCGGGGCGATGGATGCCTCGAACCTGCTGAAGCCTGCCCTCTCGGGGGGCAAGCTGCGCTGCATGGGCTCGACGACTTACAAAGAGTTCCGCCAGCATTTCGAAAAGGACCGCGCGCTGGCCCGCCGGTTCCAGAAGATCGACGTGAATGAGCCGAACGTGCCCGACACGATCAAGATCCTGATGGGCCTCAAGCCCAGTTTCGAAAAGCACCATGATCTGCGCTATACCAATGACGCCATCAAATCGGCGGTTGAACTGGCGGCGCGCTACATCAACGACCGCAAGCTGCCCGACAGCGCCATCGACGTGATCGATGAGGCGGGGGCGGCCCAGCATCTCGTGTCTGAAAGCAAGCGTCGCAAGACCATCGGCCCGAAAGAGATCGAGGCCGTGGTGGCCAAGATCGCCCGCATCCCGCCGAAAAACGTCTCGAAAGACGATGCGGCGGTGCTGAAGGATATGGAGAAGACGCTGAAGCGCGTGGTCTTCGGTCAGGATCAGGCGATCGAGGCGCTGGCCTCGTCGATCAAGCTGGCCCGTGCCGGCCTCCGCGAACCGGAAAAGCCCATCGGCAACTATCTGTTCGCGGGTCCGACAGGCGTCGGCAAGACCGAGGTTGCCAAGCAACTGGCCGACACGCTGGGCGTCGAACTGCTGCGCTTCGACATGTCCGAGTACATGGAGAAGCACGCCGTCAGCCGCCTGATCGGTGCGCCTCCGGGCTATGTGGGCTTCGACCAGGGCGGTCTTCTGACCGATGGCGTCGATCAGCACCCGCATTCTGTCCTGCTGCTGGACGAGATCGAGAAGGCGCATCCGGATGTCTACAACATCCTGCTGCAGGTGATGGACCACGGGAAGCTGACCGACCACAACGGTCGTCAGGTCGACTTCCGCAACGTGATCCTGATCATGACGACGAACGCGGGTGCCGCAGACCAGGCCAAGGCCGCCATCGGCTTCGGCCGCGAACGGCGCGAGGGTGAGGATACGGCCGCCATCGAGCGGACCTTCACGCCCGAGTTCCGCAACCGTCTGGACGCCATCATTTCGTTCGCGCCGCTGTCGCGCGAGGTCATCGTCCGCGTGGTCGAGAAATTCGTCCTTCAGCTTGAGGCCCAGTTGATCGACCGTGGAGTTCACATCGAACTGACGCCCGAGGCCGCGAACTGGCTGGCCGAGAAAGGCTATGATGATCGCATGGGCGCGCGTCCTCTGGGCCGCGTGATCCAGGAAACGATCAAGAAGCCTCTGGCGGAGGAACTGCTGTTCGGTCGTCTGACCAAAGGCGGCGATGTCCGGGTCCGGATCGAGGGCGACAAACCCGTCTTCGACATCATCGGCCCCGAGGCGCCGAAGATCAGCAATTCTCAGCCGCCGCTGCTAACGGCTGACTGATCGCCACATTGAGATGACAAAAGGGGCAGCGCGGGTTCGCGCTGCCCCTTTTCATTTGGGGTGGTGGCCGTTTCGTTGCTCGGGCCATTTGTGTCTGGCAACCGTCAGCCCTTGGCTTTGCCTTCCTTGACCTTGGCGGCCAGATCGCGGGCGATGGCGAAGGCCCCCTTGATGCGGTCGGCGTCGCTGTTCCAGTCGCGGCGGATCAGGATCTTGTTGTCCTGCACCTTGGCAAGGCCCCGCTGGTCGTTCAGGAACTCGACCAGACCGGCGGGATTGGGGAACTTGTCCATATGGAACTGGACGGTCGCACCCTTCGGCCCGGCATCGAGCTTGGCGATATTCGCGCGCTTTGCCATCGCCTTGATGCGGATGACCAGCAGTAGCGTGTTCACCTCGCGCGGCAGCGTGCCGAAACGGTCGATCAGCTCGGCCGCAAAACCCTCCAGTTCGACCTTGGTCGTCAGGCCCGAAAGCCTGCGGTAAAGCCCAAGCCGCACGTCCAGATCGGGGATATAGCTTTCCGGAATGGTGACCGGCACGCCCAGGTTCAGCTGCGGCGCCCAGTCGTCATCGGGCGTGCCCTCAATCTCGCCGGATTTCAACTTGGCAATCGTTTCCTCCAGCATCTGCTGGTAAAGTTCGAAGCCCACTTCCTTGATATGGCCCGATTGCTCTTCGCCCAGAAGGTTGCCCGCGCCGCGCAGGTCGAGGTCTTGCGAGGCCAGATTGAACCCGGCCCCCAGACTGTCGATCGAGCCCAGGAACTTCAGCCGCCGCATCGCCTGAGGCGTCAGCGGCACGCGCGGTTTCGTCGTCAGATAGCAATAGGCCCGCGCCTTCGAGCGTCCGACGCGGCCCCGGATCTGGTAAAGCTGCGCCAGACCGAACATGTCGGCGCGCCAGACGATCATGGTATTGGCCGTCGGGATATCCAGCCCCGATTCCACGATGCTGGTCGCCAGCAGCACATCATGACTGCCGTCATAGAACGCGTTCATCCGCTGGTCCAGATCGCCAGCGGCAAGCTGACCATGCGCAACGATATAGCTGATTTCAGGGACATTTTCCTGAAGCCAATGCTCGACATCGGGCAGGTCCGACAAGCGCGGGACGACGAAGAAGCTTTGGCCGCCGCGATATTTCTCGCGCAGCAGCGCCTCGCGGATGGTGACGCTGTCGAACTCGCTGACATAGGTGCGGATCGCCAGACGGTCGACCGGCGGTGTGCCGATGATCGACAGATCCCGCACCCCGGTCAGCGACAGCTGCAGCGTCCGGGGAATGGGGGTCGCGGTCAGGGTCAGCACATGGATGTCGCTGCGCAGCTCCTTCAGGCGCTCTTTATGGCCGACGCCGAAATGCTGCTCTTCATCGACGATCAGCAGGCCCAGATGCTTGAACCGCACCTGTTTGGAGAGGACCGCATGCGTGCCGACCACGATGTCGACGGTCCCGTCCGCCAGCCCTTGCCGCGTCAGGCTGGCGTCCTTGGCCGAGACAAAGCGCGACAGCGGCCGCACGGTGATGGCCGAACCGCGGAAACGCTCGGCAAAAGTGCGGAAATGCTGGCGCGCCAGAAGCGTCGTCGGCGCGACCACGGCCACCTGCATGCCCTGACTTGCAGCGATGAAGGCCGCGCGCATGGCGACCTCGGTCTTGCCGAAGCCCACGTCGCCGATCACCAACCGGTCCATCGGCCGACCGGCGGCCAGATCGCTGCCGACATCGTCGATGGCGCTCGCCTGATCTTCGGTCTCGGTATAGGGGAAGCGCGCGGCGAAGCTTTCCATCTCATGCCGCTCGGGTTCCAGCACGGGGGCCGGACGCAGCAGCCGCTCGGCCGCAACGCGCATCAGCCGGTCGGCGATCTGCTTGATGCGCTCTTTCAGGCGGGCCTTGCGGGCCTGCCAGGCGCCGCCGCCCAGCTTGTCCAGAAGCCCCTCTTCATGGCCATAGCGGCTGAGCAGTTCGATATTCTCGACCGGAAGAAACAGCCGGTCGCCGCCTGCATATTCCAGCGCCACGCAGTCATGCGGCACGCCCAGCGCCTGCACGGTTTCAAGCCCCGTGTAGCGCCCGATCCCGTGTTCGACATGGACCACCAGATCGCCGGGGGTCAGGCTTTGCGTGTCGCGTAGGAAGTTCTCGGCCCGGCGCTTCTTCCGCGCGCCTCGGATCAGCCGGTCGCCCAGCACATCCTGTTCCGAGATCACCGCCAACGGCCCGGTCGCCTGCCCGTCCGAGAGGAAGCCTTCCTCCAGCGGCCAGACGGCAATGCCCAGCGCGCCCGTGCTGTCGGGCAGATCGCGCAGGGCGGCAATCGGCTTTGCGCCCGTCAGCCCCTCATCCGACATGAGCCCAGTCAGACGCTCGCGCGCCCCTTCCGAGAAGCAGGCGATGACGACGCGGCGGCTGCGCTGCAGCTCGCGCACGTAATCGGCCAAGGTGCCGAACAGGTCGCTTTTCTCGGCCTGCCGCTCGGGGGCGAAATTGCGCCCGATGCGACCGCCCGCATCCAGCACGCCCGGCCCCGGAGGCTGGTAGAGCACCGAAAGCCGCAAGACGCGCAGGGCCGAAAGCCAGGCCTTCCACTCGGCCTCATCGGGGAACATCAGCGTCGGCGCGACCGGGCGATAGACGGTGTCCGTGCCGCCGCGCCGCGCCAAAGCCTCGCGCCGGGCGTCGAACTGTTCCGAGATGGTGTGCCAGCGCGCATCGCGCACCTGATCCATATGATCGTCCAGCACCACCGAGGCCTGCGGCAGATAGTCGAAAAGGCTTTCCAGCCGCTCATGGAACCAGGGCAGCCAGTGCTCCATGCCCGACATCTTGCGCCCCGCGCTGATGCCTTCGTAAAGCGGATCATTCGCCCCGCCGCCATACTCGGCGCGGTAGTTCTGGCGGAAGCGGGTGATCGCCTCTTCGTTCAGGATGACCTCGGACATCGGCGCCAGATCCAGCCGGTCCAGCTTTTCCGAGGAGCGCTGCGTTTCCACGTCAAAGCGGCGCGCGCCGTCCAGCACGTCTCCAAACAGGTCCAGACGGACGGGGCCGGTATCGCCCGGTGGATAGATGTCGATGATGCCGCCCCGGACGGCGAAATCGCCGGGCTCGGTGACGGTCGGGGCCTGCGTGAAGCCCATTCGCGCCAGAAAGGCGCGCAGGCCGGTTTCGTCCAGCCGGTCGCCCACCCGGGCCGAGAAACCCGCCTCGCGCACGACCTCGCGTGCCGGGACGCGTTGCATGACGGCGTTGAGCGTCGTCAGCAGGACGAACGGCCCCTTGATCGAGCCGCTGGCCAGCGCCGTCAGCACCGCCATGCGCGCCGCCATGATCGCAGGCGCGGGCGAGACGCGGTCATAGGGCGTCGTGTCCCAGGCCGGAAACTCAAGGATCGCGGCTGTGGGGGCGAAGAACTCCAGCGCCGCGCGCATCGCCGCCATGCGGCGGTCGTCGCGGGCGATGTGGATGACGGGGTTGCCACGGGCCAGTTCGCGCGCGACCAGCGCGGCGTCAAGGCCCTCGGGCGCTCCGGATAGGATCAGGTGATCGGCCATGGAAAGGGACCTAAACGGGGGCGGGGCAGAGTCAACCCCGCAGCCATCAGAAACCGAAAGGATGACGCACTGCCCACAGTGCGCCCAGGAATGCGGTGGCCGCGACCGCCACCACCGAAAGGCCGAAGACCAGCCAGCGGTGCCTGCGCATCATCCCGGCGGCCCGGATTGCGGCAGTGTTGGGGCTGATCTGCCGGGTCCGCGCCCCTTCCAGCACCGTGCCCAGCCGTCGCGCCAGCCGATAGTTCAGCCAAAGCAGCAGAAGGAACGGCAGCCCCAACAGGCACAGTGCCTGCGCCATCTCCAGCCCATAGCCGAAGCCCAGGATCAGCAGGGCCGAAAACAGGAAGGTCACCGCGCCGGTGATCAGCAGCGCCTCGGTGGTCTGGATCTGCCAGCGCGGCAGCGACAGCGACAACCAGTCCAGCAGCACCAGCGCGTCCAGATCATCCTCGGGGCCGGGTTCGGGGGGAACGCGCTGCAGCACGTCGACGGGCACGCCCAGCACGCGGCGGCCCACCAACGTCCAGGCAGCGGTCAGCAGGATCCAGAACCAGATCGAGCCGAATGAGCGGCTGTCAAGCAAGGCCAGGATACCGTCCAATCCGCGCACACATCATTCCGTGAAACCAGTCCGGCCCGCAGACTATCCTGCGGGCAGACAAAGGGAAACGGCCAATTTCACCCCGCGCCCGGCGGTGGGCTTGCATCACGGACGCCTCGGGTGCAGGTTGCGCCAGATTTTCCGCCCCTCGCGTCCCACAGAGCAAGGCCTCGCCATGTCCAACCCCATTCTTGCCCCCTATCCCGCCGCCCGTCTGCGCCGCCTGCGCAAATCCGCGGCGATGCGCGCCCTGACGACCGAGGTGTCGCTAGGGGTCTCGAACCTGATCTGGCCGATCTTCGTGACCGAGATCGCGGGCGGCGAGGGTGAGATCGCCTCGATGCCGGGCGTCGAGCGGCTGACGCTGGACGGCGCCAAGCGCGCGGCGGAATATGCGGCGCGGATGGGCATCCCCTCGATCTGCGTCTTTCCGCATTCCGACCCCGACCAGAAGACCGAGACCTGCGAGCGCGCCTGGGACCCCGACAACATCGGCAACCGCGCCATCCGCGCCATCAAGGAGGTCGCACCCGAGCTGGTGGTGATGACCGATATCGCGCTGGATCCCTATAACGCCAACGGCCATGACGGCATCGTCCGCGACGGCGTCATCGTCAATGACGAGACGGTCGAGGCGCTGGTCAAGATGGCGCTGGTCCAGGCCGAATCCGGCGCGGACCTGCTGGGCCCTTCGGACATGATGGACGGGCGGATCGGCGCGATGCGCACAGCCCTTGAGGCGGCGGGCCACACCGATGTCGCGATCCTCTCTTATGCGGCGAAATTCGCCAGCGGCTTTTACGGCCCCTTCCGCGATGCCGTGGGCGCATCCGGGCGGCTGGTCGGCGACAAGAAGACCTATCAGGTCAACCCCTCCAACCGTGAAGAAGCGCTGCGCTGCGTCGCCCGCGATCTGGCCGAGGGCGCGGATATGGTCATGGTCAAACCCGGCATGCCCTATCTGGACATCTGCCGCGAGGTGAAGGACCGTTTCGGTGCGCCGACCTATGCCTATCAGGTGTCGGGCGAATACGCGATGCTGGAAGGCGCGATCCGCAATGGCTGGCTGTCGCGCGATGTCGTAGCCGAAAGCCTGCTGGCCTTCCGTCGCGCCGGTTGCGACGGCGTTCTGACCTATTACGCGCCCTATCTGGCTGAAACGCTGGCGCAGAAGGGGTAAAGCCCCTATCATTCCGGTCAAATAGGCGGAGCAACCGCCGATACAAGAATGAGGCGACAGATGATGAATTCGAAAGCGATCAGCCGCCGGACGCTGCTTGCGGGCGGAGGGGGGCTTCTCGTGGCCGCCTGCTCGAATGCCGTGGGTGAGAATGCGGGCGCGCGGCTGGATGCGCGGGTCGATACGACCCAGAACTTCCTGATCCAGAACTATCCCGGCGCGGCCCCTATGGTGCAGAATGCGAAGGGTGTCCTTTACATGCCGCTGATGACCGAGGCGGGCTTCGGCATCGGCGGGGCTTACGGTCAGGGCGCGCTGCGCATCAACAATGTGACCGTCGACTATTACTCGGCGACGCGGGCGACCGTGGGCTTCCAGATCGGCGCGCAGCAATATGCGCATGTGCTGATCTTCCAGACCGAGCAGGCGCTGGCCGATTTCCGTCGCAATCCCGGCTGGGTCGCCGGAGCGGGCGCGTTCTACGCCCTGCCCGACCGCGGCGTCTCGATGGGCACCGACACGATCACCTCGCAGCAGCCGGTCGTCGCCATGATCTTTGGCCAGTCGGGTCTGATGGCGGGTGCCTCGATCGAGGGCACCAAATACACCCGCGTGATCCCCTCGACCTTCTGAGGCGGCGATCCCAACGAAAAGCGGCGGCGGGTGGACCCCGACCGCCGCTTTTTCATGGAAGCTTTCGCACCGCCGGATCAGCCGCCGTGGATGATCCGGACATAGTTGCGGGTTTCGCGGTAAGGCGGCACGCCGCCGTATTTCGCGACCGCGCCCGGCCCGGCGTTATAGGCCGCAAGGGCCAGCTGCCAGCTTCCGAAAGTGTTGTACATCATCCGCAGATAGCGCGCGCCGCCGTCAAGGTTCTGGATCGGGTCACGCGGATCGACGCCCAGCTTGGCCGCCGTTCCCGGCATCAGCTGCGCCAGCCCATGCGCCCCCTTGTGCGAACGTGCCTGCGGGTTCCAGCCCGATTCCTGCTGGACCAGACGCAGGAACAGATCCTCGGGTACGCCATGCTTGCGCGCCATCGCGCGGGCATGCGGCAGATACTGGCTGCGCTGGTTGCCGCGATAGGCCGGGATGCGGGTCGAGACCGCCGTCATGTCGATGGTCCGCGACCCTGCGTCGGGCCGCAACCGGGTCGAGCGCTGGTACTGACCGGCAAGGCGGGAATCCATCAGCCGGGTCTGCCGCTCGAACTGGGCGCTGCGCGATTTTCCGGTGGTGATCCGCAGGCCTTCGGCCATGGCGGGGATCGCCAACCCGAAGGTCAGCGTCAGCGTCGCCGCGGCACGTGCCAGCCCGCGCCACATGGCCTGATTGCGTGAAAGCATTGGTTGCCCCTCATGCCGTCATTTTTTGTTGGCGAATATACCCGATTTTGCGCAATCCGCTATATGCTGCCGGTTTAACCCTTCCTTAACTCATCTGTACAGGCAAATAATCGCCGAGCCCCCGGGCATGCAGTCGGGACTTGCCGCAACCCGACCTGCCGGGATAGACCAGCGCATGATTGACAATATGCAAGGAGCCGCGAGATGGCAGGCAGCGTGAACAAGGTAATCCTGGTCGGCAATTTGGGCCAAGACCCGGAAATCCGCAGCTTCCAGAATGGCGGCAAGATCGCCAACCTGCGGATCGCCACCAGCGAGACCTGGAAGGACCGCAACACCGGCGAGCGCAAGGAGCGCACCGAATGGCACACCGTGGCCATCTACTCCGAGCCGCTGGTGCGTGTGGCCGAGCAGTTTCTGAAGAAGGGCTCGAAAGTCTATGTCGAGGGCCAGCTGGAGACCCGCAAATGGCAGGACCAGCAGGGCAACGACCGCTACTCGACCGAGGTGGCGCTGCGCCCCTTCCGCAGCGAGTTGCACATGCTTGACGGTCGCGGTCCGGGCGGCGGTGCCGGTGGCGGTCGCGGCGGCGATGACGGCTATGGTGGCGGCAGCTATGGCGGCGGCGGTTCGCCCTCGGGCGGCTCGGGCGGCAGCTATGGCGGCGGCAACAGCAACCAGGGCGGCGGACGCCCGGATTTCGACGACGAGATCCCGTTCTAGGCCGGACGACCTTCCGAATGCAGAACAGCCCCGGTTCGCCGGGGCTTTCTTTTTGGGCCCGCGCCTGCCGCAGGGGAAGTGCTGGCAGCACCCCGCACGCCCAAAGCCTATCCTTTCCATCAGGATTGACAGTTCCTGCGTGTGCTGTTTTCTTGCGCGAACGGTCGAGCCAGCCCCGACCGCTGAATATGCAGTGATGCAGCGCCCCCGACGCTATGGGCCATCCAGCGTTCCGAGACCCGCACCACGTCAAGGAAAACAGGAGGTTACGCGTGCTTGCACCTTTCCTGATCATGCTGCGAGAGGGGCTGGAGGCGGCTCTGATTGTCGGCATCATCGCGGGTTATCTGCGCCAGACCGGCCGCAGCGCCTGGCTGCCTGCGGTCTGGACGGGGATCTTCCTCGCCATCGCGCTGGCGCTGTTCGTGGGGGCAGCGCTGCAATTCGTCAGCGCCAGCTTTCCGCAAAAAGCGCAGGAGCTTTTCGAGGCGACCATCGGCATCTTCGCCGTCTGCGTGCTGCTGGCCATGGTCTTCTGGATGCGCCGCGTCGCACGCTCATTGAAGCATGAGCTTTACAGCTCCATCGACCACGCGCTGGCCGCCAGCGGTGGCCGGGCCGCGACCTACGGGCTGATCTGCATGGTCTTCTTTGCCGTCGCACGCGAGGCGTTGGAATCGATCTTCTTCCTGCTCGCGGTCTTTCAGCAAAGCCGCGACCCCGCCGGTCCCTTCGGTGCGCTTCTGGGCGTGCTGGTCTCGGCCGGGGCGGGCTGGGCGATCTATGCCGGTGCCCTGCGGCTGAACCTGGCGCGCTTCTTCCGCTGGACGGGGGTTTTCATCCTGTTCGTCGCGGCGGGCCTGCTGGCAGGCTCGGTCAAGGCGCTGCACGAGGCGGGGCTTTGGAACCACCTGCAAACCGTCGTCTATGATTTCAGCCATGTGCTGCCCGAATCCAGCCCGTTGGGCACTGTCCTGTCGGGGCTTCTGGGCTACCGCGATGCGCCGACGCTGGGCGAGGTCCTCGCCTATGTGCTGTTCCTGACGGTCACGCTTTACCTTTTCCTGCGGCCGATGTCGCCCGCCCCTGCCCTGCGCCCTGCCGAAAGCCGCTCTGATGCCTGACAGCCAGCCCAATCCTCCCGCCCGCGGCATGAAAATCGCCATGATCGCGGCCGCCGCGCTGGCCGTGGCGGGGCTTGGCACCTTCTATGCCGCCACGCGCCAGAACCAGCAGGCCACGCAGGGCCAGACCAGCGACCGGACCGTCAGCATCTCGGCCACCGCCTGCGAGCCCAATGAGATCACCGTCCCCGGCGGACGCCGCAGTTTCGAGATCGTCAACAACTCGGACCGCCCCATCGAGTGGGAGATTCTGAACGGCGTGCTGGTCGTGGCCGAGCGGGAAAACATCGCCCCCGGCTTTCGCGTGACGCTGGCCGCACAGCTGCAGCCGGGCGAATATCAGATGACCTGCGGCTTGCTGTCGAACCCGCGCGGCACGCTGACCGTCACCGCCTCGGACGAGGCGGCGGCTGAGGCCAGCGAAGTGACCCTGCGCAAGTTCCTGGGCCCACTGTCGGAATACCGGGTCTATCTGATCCTGCAGGGCAAGGCCGCGCTGACGGCGGCCGAGGCGTTGCAGGGCGCCATCGCCTCCGGCAATCTGGATGAGGCGCGCGCGGCCTGGATCGCGGCACGCCTGCCCTATCGCCGGATCGAGCCGCTGGCATATCGCATCTCGGACATCGAAAACAACATCGACCCCCGCGCCGCCTATCTGGAAGGGCGCGAGGCCGACCCCGCCTTCATCGGCTATCACCGCATCGAATACGGGCTGTTCGACCAGAACAGCCTCGACGGCCTTGCCCCGGTCGCCGACCGGCTGGTGGCCGATCTGACGCTGCTGCAGGACCGCCTGAAAGCCATGCCGCTGGACCCGGCCCTGCTGGCCAGCCTGCCCGGCGATATGGCCACCCAGATCGCCGAGGGCCAGATCCCGCAGGGCGAAAACGCCTATGCGCGAAATGACCTCTATGAACTGGAAGCCAGCCTTGACGGCATCGGCAAGCTGACCGATCTGCTACGCGGCGTGCTGGCCCCGGTCGACCCCGCGCTTGAGCAGGAAATCGGCAAGGACCTGGACGATTTGCGCGCCCAGCTGGCCGGGCTGAAAGGCCCCGAGGGATATCCGCCCTATGACCAAGTCTCTGACGCCCAGAAAACGGCGCTGACCGAAGGGCTGACCCGGCTCTCGGCGGCGCTTGGGCGGATGCAACCTCTGATCGGGATGAACTAGGATGGAGCGCATCAAAGCCCCCCGCACGGATCGCCGCAACCTTCTGAAGGGTCTGGGGGCAGGCGCGATGGGCGTCCTTGCCGCCGGTCGCGCCGGTGCCGAAACCCCGGCGCAGCAGGCCCCCCATAACGTGCAGGAAGCCCCGGTCGGTCACGCCGACACCGCCAAGCAGCGGGTCGATTTCCACGGTCCCCATCAGGCGGGCATCACCACCCCCCGCCCCGCCAGCGGGTTGGTCGCCTCTTTCGACATCGTCGTCAGTTCACCCGATGAATTCGAGGAGATGCTGCGCCAGCTGACCGAGCGCGCGCGCTTTCTGACCCAGGGCGGCCTCGTCCCCGAGCGCGATCCGAAACTGCCGCCGCCGGACTCAGGGCTCTTGGGGCCGATGGTCGCGCCTGATGCCCAGACGATCACCGTGGCGCTTGGCGATTCCGTCTTCGAGCGTTTCGACTGGCTGACGCCACTGCGGCCCCTGCATTTGCAGCGCATGGTCCAGTTCCCGAATGACGCGCTGGAAACCAGCATCTGCCACGGCGACATGACGATCCAGTTCTGCGCGAACCTGTCGGACACGAACATGCACGCGATGCGCGACATCGTGAAGAACCTCTCGGAGTTTCTGGTCGTACGCTGGATGTATGAGGGCAGCGTACCCCCGGTTCTGCCCGCGCCCGATGGCTCGACCCCAAGCGCGCGGAACTTCCTGGGCTTCCGCGATGGCTCGGCCAATCCCGATTCGACCGATGCGCCGCTGATGGACAAGGTCGTCTGGGTCGCAGGCCCGGACGAGCCGGAATGGGCGCAGGGCGGCACCTATCAGGCCGTGCGCATCATCCGCAATTTCGTCGAACGCTGGGACCGCACCCCCTTGGGCGAACAGGAGCGTATCTTCGGTCGCCGCAAGATGAGCGGCGCCCCCCTGGACGCGCCGCAGGACGCGACCGAGCAGGCCCTGCCCGATTACAGCGCCGATGCCGAGGGCAAGCTGACCCCGATGGATGCCCATATCCGGCTGGCCAATCCACGCACGCCCGACAGCGACCGCAACCTGATGCTGCGCCGCCCCTTCAACTATTCGCGCGGCGTCACGAAATCCGGCCAGCTGGATCAGGGGCTTTTGTTCATCAGCTATCAGGCCGATCTGCAGCAGGGCTTCATCGAGGTCCAGAACCGCCTGAACGGCGAGCCGCTGGAGGAATATATCAAGCCCGTCGGCGGTGGGTATTTCTTCGCCCTGCCCGGTGTCCGCGACGATGCGGACTACCTTGGCTCCAGCCTCATTACCGCAGCCAGGCGCCTCTGACGCCAAGCCAGCCCCCCGGACCAACACAACGGAGCGTGAACATGGTCGGAAACTTTCTAAGAAGCTCAGCCCTGGCAATCGTGCTGGCGTCAGGGACAGCGGGCGGCGCATTCGCGGCCGACCCGTCGCTGGATCTGGTCGCACCTCTGGCCGAATACAAGATCTATGTGGCTGAAAACACCGCCAAACTGGTCGAGGACACCAAGGCCTTCACCGATGCGGTCAAGGCGGGCGATGTCGAGAAGGCCAAGAGCCTCTTTGCCCCCACCCGCACCAGCTATGAAAAGATCGAGCCGATTGCGGAACTCTTCTCGGACCTCGACGTCTCGATGGACGCCCGCGCCGATGATTATGAGAAGGCCGAGGAAGACCCCGCCTTCACCGGCTTCCACCGCATCGAATACGGGCTGTGGGAAAAGAACTCGACCGAAGGGCTGGCCGAATATGCCGACCGCCTGATGTCGGATGTGACCACGCTGAACCAGCGCATTACCGATCTGACCTTCCCGCCCGAAGTCGTCGTCGGCGGCGCGGCGGTCCTGATGGAAGAGGTCGCGGCCACCAAGATCTCGGGCGAGGAAGACCGCTACAGCCGCACCGACCTGTGGGATTTCGACGCGAACTTCGCCGGCGCGCAGAAGATCTATGAGCTGCTGCGTCCGCTGATCGCCGAGAATGAGGCCGAATTCGTCACCAAGGTCGACGGCAACTTCAAGGACGTGGCCGATGTGCTGGGCAAATACCGCACGCCCGAGGGCGGCTTCGTCTCTTACGAAGAACTCAGCGACGCCGACCGCAATGTGCTTTCGACCAAGGTGAACACGCTGGCCGAAGATCTGTCGACCCTGCGCGGCAAGCTGGGCCTCGGCTGATCCACCCTTTCAGCATCGCGGGTCCGCCCCGCGATGCTGCCTTGCAGAATGGCTGCAAACCCTCTTTTCGACATCTTGCATTTTCGGACGCCTGTAGGCTGACATTCAGCTTGCGGATCGATTTTCGACCCATGATTGCTGAGCCGTAAAACATCTCTCCCTTTGCGGGCAAGCTAACCCGGATGGCCTAATCCAATATGCTTGCGCTTTCCGCGCAGCCGATTTTGTATTCGGCGAGATATTGCCGATATTATCCTTGCCTATTTTCGCAGCACTCAACCTCTGCATAGCAAGCGCGCCCCAAAACTCCCGATATTTCTTAACACTATAACCATTTGATCGCGGCGATCACACGCACCTGGAAAACCGTAGTCGCGCCCGGGTTGTGCCACATTTCCCGGGAACGCGGGCAGATGGCCCTCCCGGCGAAAAGACGCCATACGACCAGTATCCGCCGGTCGGACTGATTGACCCTCCCCACCCTCATGCACGAAATTGGCCCCATCACGAGTGTAGGCGCGGTTGTTCCCCGAGCCGCTGTTGCAAGGGTTTTGATGCTATGGCTCGCAGGCCCATAGTCGGATTATCTTATTCACCGTCCGACATCAGATCATTCTCGATCCCAACCAAATGCAGGGCTGCATTTTTATTATCTGATTTAGAATATATCTCGATAACTAATCCTGATCCGCAATTCAAATTCAATTCGGCCGGTTAAATGCCGTGTTGAATATATTCCCTCAATTCCGCCGCGCTGCGGCGATCCGCCTTTCCGGTCGCGATGCCCTTCGTCGCGGCCTCTCGTCGGGCGCATGCGCGCGCCCTGAAACGCAACCTTGTCAACAGGACGCATCATGAGCTTGCTCTCAGACCCCAATGCATTCCGTGGGCTTCGTGTTGCCGTGTTCGGCTTCGATCTTGCAGAAGCCTCGCAGGTCCGCAGAATCCGGTCCCTGCTGTCGCTCGGATGCGATGTAACCTCCTTCTGTCCCCGCCGCGAAGGAAGCACCCCCGGCTTCACCCCCGAGTGGCGCAATTTCGACCTGGGGCTGGTGCGACAGGGCGCCTATCTTCGCCGTGGCCTCGCCCTGCCGATGACCGTGGCGAAGGCCTTGCGCGGGCGCAAATGGCTGCGTCAGGCGGATGTCATCATTGCCCGCAATCTGGACATGGCCGCCGTCGCCCATCTGGCACGCCGGATGGCGGGCGTCAGCCGCGAGATTCCGCTGGTCTATGAATGTCTGGATGTTCACCCCCTGCTGACGCGGGGCGACAGCCTGGGCCGCCTCATGCGCTGGTCTGAGCGTCGCGTGCTGGCGCGGGCGGCGCAACTGGTCGTCTCGTCCCGGGGGTTCACCGAATCCTATTTCCGCCCGGTGCAGGGCTATGACGGCCCCGCCGCTCTGGTCGAGAACAAGCTGTGGCTGGATGACATCGCGCCGGGCGGACGCCTTGAGGCCGATGACGTCGCCTCGCCCGCAGGACCGCTGGTGCTGGGGCTGGTGGGCGCGATCCGCTGTCAGCGCTCGGTCAATCTGCTGCTGGAAACCGTCGACCGCATGGGGCGCGGGCTGAAGCTGCGCTTTGCCGGCCATCTGGACGAACACGCGGTGCGTGACTTCCCCCAGCAGGTCGCGGCGCGCAGCAATGTCGACTGGACGGGTGCCTATGCCTGCCCCGAGGATCTGGGCAGCATCTATCGCGACTGCGATCTGGTCTGGGGTCAGGACATGTGGCAGCCGGGCGGTAACTCGGACTGGCTGCTTCCGAGCCGGCTTTATGAGGCAGGCTGGAACGGTTGCCCGGTCATCGCCGTCGAGGGCTCGGAGACCGCCCGCCGGGTGGACTCGGACCGTCTGGGCTATGTCATTGCCCGCCCCGACAGTGCCACGCTGGCCGGGCTTCTGGGCTCGATCAACCGCGACGATCTGACGGTGCTGAAGCGCGATCTGCTGACCCGCCCGGCGGAAAGCTTCGTCCAGAAGGCCGAGGATCTGATGCCCTTCCTGACCCCCGCCCTGCGCCGCGCAAACCGCGCCGTGCCGCGGATGGGCCAACAGCTGGCAAAGGCCTCGGCCCGATCCTGAGACCTATCTGTTCACACTGCCAAGCAGGCGTCGGGCCCACCCCGGCGCCTGTTTTCATGGGCCAATCTCGCCTCAATCCGCCTATCACCTCGCGTTTCGCCAACATGACCTTGCCCATCCTTGATCGGAGCCCGATGATAAGGGCAAACGCGCTTCTGATCAGACAAGGCATCCCAATTGCATTCCTTCCCGGCTGATCGGCGACGACACATCATCGACCACAATGCTATGATATGGGCATGGTTGGCAGCGTCGCGGGGGCACCCATCGAACAGGCACATAACGACCCATGACCATTGCTAACGCAAAGATCGAAGGCAAAAGCACCGACGTTCCCCTGAGGACCATGGTCTATCGCACCCTGCGCGACCGGCTGGTGACCGGGACCATCAAACCGGATCAGGTCATGTCGTCGCGCTCGCTGGCGCGCGAACTGGGCGTCAGCCCGATGCCCGTGCGCGAAGCGATCTCGCGCCTTGCCGCCGAACGTGCGCTGGAGGTGAAATCGCAAAGCAGCGTCATCGTCCCCGCCATGACCCCGCGCCGGTTCGAGGATCTGCTGTTCAGCCGGCTGCAACTTGAACCGGCCGCCGCAGTCCGCGCCCTGCCCGCCGTCACTGATGAGTTGATCGAGGACCTGTTCGAGATCGACCAGCGGATGAACCGTGGCCTCGATTCGGGCGATGTCGCCTCCTATATGTCCGGCAACCACGAGTTTCACTTCAAGCTCTACGGTGCCCTTCCCGCCCCCACGCTGATGCAGCTGATCGAAACGCTGTGGCTGCAGTTCGGCCCGCTGATGCGGCTGGTTTTTGAGCTTTACGCCGACGATCAGCACGAGGAAGACAAGCATCCCATCATCCTGCAGGCGCTGCGTGACCGCGATGCCAAGCGCCTTCATGACGCGGTCGAGGCCGATATTCGTGACGGGATGAACCTGGTGCGGGCGTCGAAGAATTTCAGCTAAAAGTCTTGCATCTGTGATCGCAGTTTTATGTTTACAAACTGAGATCGCAGTTATAGCGTTCACCTAGAAGCTGATTCACGAACTTGCTGCGATTGACGCGTCCGGACATCCGCACTGATCTGCGAGTCCGCCTCCCTTCCTGTCCATCGGGAAAGGGGACCTCTTTCGCACGGGCCCAACCGGAGAGCGCAATGGACGCCCTGTACTTCTACGACGTAACCAAGCTTGGCACACCAGAGCCGGGAGCCCCTGTGCCCGACCGCGTCGTCGAAGGTGCGCCCACCAACAAGACCTGGGAAATCGAAGTGACGCCGGACGGATCGGTCAGCACCGGCATCTGGGAAGTTCAGGGCGGCGCATGGCGCGTCGTCAAGGAAACCTGGGAATTCTGCACCATCATCGAGGGCGAATCCGAACTGATCGAAGACGGCAAAGAGCCGCGCCGCATCACCGTCGGCGATAGTTTCATCATGCGCCCCGGCCACAGCTATATCTGGCGGGTCATCACCCCCACCAAGAAGATCTACGTCATTCGCGAAGACGTCTGACCGGCGTCTCGCCACCACACGCCCACCACAGCCCAAACGCCAGCTGGCGGCATCACGGTGCCGCCCACTGCCCCGGCATGCCGAATGCACGGTGGACAAGCAAACCGACAACGATACGGCGCGTCCGGCCCAAAGCGACGCCCGAAAACCCCTCAGTGAGGCGAAATGCCAGACCAGAAGAAAGCCCTTCTCATCATTGCCACGGGCGAAAATGCCGAGGAATGGCGCAGCGAGCTTGTGAAGGCCGCGCCCACTTTGGACATCCATGTCCTGGGGGAGGAGTTCGACCCCGCGACCATCGCTTGGGCCTTGGTCTGGCGTCCTCCTGTGGGCTATCTGGCGTCGCTGCCAAACCTCGAGGCGATCTTCTCGATGGCGGCGGGCGTCGATCACATCTTTGCCGATGATCAGCTTCCGCAAGGCATCCCGGTCGTCAAACTGGTGCATGAGGCGACGCGCCAGCAGCACCGCGACTATGTGCTGCATGCCGTGATCCACCATCACCGCGACATGATGCTGTTTGCCGAACGCCAGCCGCAGAAGGTCTGGAAATTCGTCCGTCCCGCGATGAACGCGCAGCGCAGCATTGGCTTGATGGGGGCCGGGCCTCTGGGCATCTTCGCCGCCGAGGCGCTGGTCTCGCTTGGCTATCAGGTCCGGGTCTGGAGCCGCTCGCCGAAATCCATCGACGGTGCGCAAAGCTTCCATGGCACCGATCAGCTGCACGACTTCGCCGCGGGGACGGATATCCTTGTCTCGATGCTGCCGAAAACCCCCGAAACCATCGGCATTCTGGACGCGGCGCTGTTCGCCGCCCTGCCGGAAGGGGCAGCCGTGGTGAACATCGGGCGCGGCGATCATCTTGACGAAGGTGCCCTGCTGGCGGCGCTGAACAGCGGCCATCTGTCTGGCGCGACGCTGGACGTTCTGGCGCAGGAACCACCCGCAGAAGACCACCCGTTCTGGACCCATTCCAAGGTGCGCCTGACGCCCCATATCGCCAGCGAGCCGAACCCCTGGGTCACCGCCATGGCGGTTCTGGGCAACATCGACCGGATGCAGCAGGGGCTTGCCCCCGAGCCAAGGGCCGACAGGGCGTCAGGTTACTGACGCGCGGGTCCAGGGAGGGGAGGAGAGCATGACCACAGCATTCAACATCGTCGTCGTCGAACCCGGCTACGCGAATTATCAGGTCGAGCGTGATGTGCTGGGCCCGATCGGCGGTCAGGTGACCGCGCTTGACTGGCAAGGCGACCGCGCGAAGCTTCATGCGGGGATCGCTGATGCGGACCTTATCATGCTGCGTGACACGGTGGTCGACGCCTCTGTCTTTGACGCCGCACCCAAGCTCAAGGGGCTGGTCCGCTATGGCGTCGGCCTTGACAAGATCGACCTTGAGGCGGCGCGCGAACGGCGCATCATGATCGCCAACGTCCCTGATTATGGCGCCGATATCGAGGTCGCGGACCACACGCTGGCCCTGTTTCTTGCCGTTCGCCGCCGCATCGTATCGCGGGATCGCGACGTGCGCGCCGGGGCGTGGGAGGTCGGGCAGACCGAGCCCATGCAGCGCATCTCGGGTGCGACGCTGGGGCTGATCGGTTACGGCCGCATTGCCCGCGCCGCGCATCGCCGCTTTGCCGCCTTCGGGGTTTCGGAGGTGATCGTCCACGACCCGTGGCTGACGCCCGAAGCGGCCGAGGCAGCCGGTGTCCGTCTGGCAACGCTCGACGAATTGGTCGCCCAATCGGATATCGTTTCACTGCATGCGCCGGGCAGCGCCGATGGCGCGCCCACCTTGAACGCTGATCGACTGGCGCGGATCAAGCCCGGCGCGGTCATCGTGAACACCGCGCGCGGCAGCCATATTGATGAGGCTGCGCTGATCGAGGCGCTGCAATCGGGCCGGGTGGCCGGTGCCGGGCTGGATGTCTTTCGCAGCGAGCCTCCGGGCCGCGAGAACCCGCTTTTTGCCATGCCGCAGGTCGTCGTCAGCGACCATACGGGTTGGTACTCGGAACAATCCGTCCATCAGATCCAGTCGCTGGCCACAGCCGAAGCGCTGCGCATCCTGACCGGCGAAAAGCCCGTGAACTGGGTCAATCCCTGGTAACGGCCGACCCGTCATACCCTGACGGATCGACTTGCCCAACCCCAAAGGACGGACCCGCAAAGGGCCGTTTTCACCCCCGAGGGACCGATCAGAGAACTTCGGCCCTCAGCCGCACTTCAGGGAGAGTTTCATGAACGACATCAACCAGATCAAAGCCCGTGGCGGCCCTGCCCTTTCGCGCCGCATGCTGCTGGCCGGCGCTGCCGGCACGGCGATGCTGCCCTTGCTGGGGCGGGCCAGCCTTGCGCAGTCCGGCCCGCAAAAGGGCGGCACGCTGCGCGTCGCCATGGGTCAGGCCAATACCGCCGAAAGCCTCGATCCGGGCACCTACGCGACCTCGATGTCGATTGCCTTTGCCTTCTGCCGGGGCAACGCGCTTTGCGAATACAGCCCCTCGGATGAGATCGTGGGCGAGCTCGCGGAAAGCTGGGAAGCCTCTTCTGATGCCAAGACCTGGACCTTCAAGCTGCGCAAGGGCGTGACCTTCCACAACGGCAAGCCCCTGACGGCCGAAGATGTCGTTGCGACCTTCGACTATCACCGCGGCGAAAACTCGACCTCGGGGGCCAAGGCACTGCTGTCGGATCTGGCCAATGTGCGCGCCGAGGACGATCAGACCGTGGTGTTTGAGCTGAGCAGCGGCAACGCCGACTTCCCCAGCATCACCGCAGACTTCCACCTGATCATCCTGCCCTCGGACGGCAAGGGTGGCCTCGACATCGCCTCGGGTGCGGGGACCGGCGCCTACAAGATCTCGTCGCTGGAGCCCGGCGTCCGCATCGAGCTGGAACGCAACCCCGACTATTGGAAGCCGAATGCCGCGCATTTCGACGCGATCCACCTGATTGCGGTGCTGGACGCGGCGGCGCGCAACAATGCCGTCGTCTCGGGTCAGGTCGACGTGGCCGAGCGCAACGACACCGCGACGCTGGCCATGCTGGCGCAGGCCCCGAACATCATCATCGATGAAACTCCCAGCGCGGCACACAACAACTTTGCCATGGCCTGCACCATGGCACCCTTCACCGACCCGAACATCCGTCTGGCGATGAAATACGGCATCGACCGCGAGGATGTGCTGCGCAAGACCCAGTTCGGTCATGGCTATGTCGGCAACGATCACCCGATTGCGCGCTCGAACAAGTATTTCAACACCGAGCTGGAGCAGACCGCCTATGACCCCGACAAGGCGCGCCACTATCTGAAGCAGGCGGGCTTGGACAAGCTGGACGTCGAACTGATCACCTCGGAAGGGGCAGCGGCGGGTGCCGTGCCTGCGGCAGAGCTTTACAGCGCCAGCGCAGCCGCATGTGGCATCAATATCGCGGTTCGCCGCGTGCCGGGTGACGGCTATTTCTCGGACATCTGGCTGAAAAGCCCGTTTGCGGCCTCGGATTGGGGCGGACGTCCCACCGCCGATCTGGCTTTCACCGTGGCCTATGCCAAGGACGCGCCCTGGAATGAGACGCATTGGCAGAACGAGCGTTTCAACGAGCTTCTGGTCACCGCCCGCACCGAGCTGGATGAGGATCGCCGTCGCACGATGTATTGGGAAATGCAGGAGCTTTGCAACCGCGATGGCGGTGCGATCGTGCTGAACTTCCAGAACTGGATCGTCGTACGCTCGAAGAAGATCGCCCATGACGAGGCGGTTTCGGCGCAATGGCCGCTGGACGGCTACAAGGCCTTCGAGCGCTGGTGGTTCGCCGCCTGAGCCCCCGTTCCGACCCATTACCGGCCTGACCCGGATTCGTCCGGGTCAGCCTCTGGCAGCCCTCGCCTTTCAGACTGCAACGAAGGAATCGAAAATGATGCGTGACCCCGTAAAAGTTGCCGTAGTTCAGATCGAGCCGGTCGTGTTTGACCGTGATGCGACCATCGAAAAGATGGCCGGTGCTGTCGCCGAGGCCGCCGCCGCAGGTGCAAAGCTGGTGGTGTTTCCGGAAGCCTTCATCCCCGTCTATCCCTCCTCGACCTGGTCGCGCGCGCTGGCCTTCTGGCACAGCAAGCCCGCGAAAGAGATGTTTGCCCGCCTTGCCCGGCAGGCGGTCGAGATCCCCGGCCCCGCCCATGACCGGCTGGCCAGCATCGCGCGCGACAACGGCGTCTGGCTGGTGACCGGCGCGACCGAACGCGACCCCGCCCATCCCGGCACGTTATACAACTCGCTGCTTTACTATTCGCCCACGGGCGAACTGGCCAACCGCCACCGCAAGACCGTGCCGACCGCGCATGAAAAGCTGATCTGGGGTCAGGGCGACGCCAGCGGCATTCCCGCGATCGATACCGAGATCGGGCGGATCGGCGGGCTGATCTGCTGGGAAAACTACATGCCGCTGGCGCGCTTTGCGCTCTATCAGTCGGGGGTCGAGATCTATATTGCCGCCTCTGCCGACGAGGCTGACACCTGGCAGCAAAGCCTTGGCCATTTCGCCCGCGAGGCAGGTGCCTATGTGCTGAGCCCCTGCCATTTCCAGCGCCGCACCAGCTATCCCGAGGATTTCGAGCTGGGCCCCCTGCCCGAGACCTATGCCCCCCGTGCAGGCAGCGCCATCGTCGCCCCGGACGGCAGCTATCTGGCCGGTCCGCTGTTTGGCGAAGAAGGCATTCTTTACGCCGAGCTTGACCCGCAGATGATCCTTGAGGTGCGGCAGCGCCATGACGCCGCAGGCCATTCGAACCGGCCCGACCTCTTTGACTTCTCGCTTCGCGAAACTGCCTGAAAGGTCGCCCGATGAACGCGCTTGGCCGGACAATTCTGCAACGCCTCGCCCTGGGGCTAATGTCGATCGTCATTGTCTCGGTCGTCGTGTTCTCTTCGCTTGAGTTTCTGCCCGGCGACTTCGCCTCGTCGGTGCTGGGCAGAAGCGCCACCCCCGAGACCGTGGCCGCGTTCCGGCAGGAACTCGGGCTCGATCTGCCTGCGGTGCAACGCTATTTCCACTGGATCGGCGGCGTCCTTCAGGGCGATCTGGGCAATTCGTTTGCCGGGCGCGCCTTCACCCCCCGTCCGGTCAGCGAGATCGTGATGCCGCGCCTGTGGAACACGCTGTTTCTGGCCGGGATCACGGCGGCCATCGCCATTCCGGTCGCGGTTCTGCTGGGTCTGCTGGCGGCGCTTTACCGCAACTCGCGGTTTGACCGGCTGGTGAATGCCTCGACGCTCTCGACCATCGCCATGCCCGAATTTCTGGTGGCCTATATGGTCATTCTGGCGCTGGCGGTGAAATTCCCGCTGTTCTACGCCATGTCGACGCTGTCGCCCGGCATGTCCTTCACGGAGCGTCTGGGCGCCGTCGCCTTGCCGGTGCTGACGCTGTCGCTGGTCATCATCGCGCATATGATGCGCATGACCCGCGCCGCCATCATCGGCGTGCTGGCCAGCCCCTATATCGAGATGGCCCGGCTGAAGGGCATGGCCCCCTGGCGGATCATCACCCGCCATGCGCTGCCGAATGCGCTTGGCCCCATCGTCAACGTCATCGCTTTCAGCCTGGCCTATCTGGTCGTCGGCGTCGTCGTGATCGAGGTGGTCTTCGTCTATCCCGGCATCGGGCAGACCATGGTCGACGCCGTGCGCAACCGCGACATCCCCGTGGTGCAGGCCTGCGCCCTGATCTTTGCCGCGACCTATATCGTGCTGAACCTGATCGCCGACATCATCGCCATCGCCACCAATCCGAGGCTGCTCCATGCACGCTGATCCCCGCGACATCGCGCCCTCTGCCGGCCCCGTCAGGCGCAGCAAGCGCAGCCTTCTGGCCACCGCCCCCCTCTCTGCGCGCATCGCGATGCTGATCATTCTGGCCTATCTGCTGGTCGCGATCTTCGCACCCCTGCTTGCCCCCTTTGGTGAGGCCGAGGTGGTCTCGCAGATGCCTTACGCCCCGCCGGACGCGCAGTTCCTGCTGGGCACCGACCAGCTGGGCCGTGACCAGTTGAGCCGCCTGATCTATGGCGCGCGCAACTCGATGGGGATTGCGCTGGCGACCACGCTGATCTCGTTCACGCTGGGCAGCCTTCTGGGCATCACCGCCGCCGTGCTGGGGGGCTGGGTCGATCAGGTGCTGTCGCGCTTTGTCGATGTCATCATGGCAATCCCGCAGCTGATCTTTGCGCTGATCCTGCTGTCGATTGCGGGCTCCTCGATCCCGAACCTCATCATCATCATCGCGCTTCTGGACAGCACGCGGGTGTTCCGGGTCTCGCGCGCGGTGGCGATGAACGTCGTCGCCATGGAGTTCATCGAGGCCGCTCGACTGCGCGGTGAAGGGCTCGCATGGATCATCCGGCGCGAGATCCTGCCGAACATCATGCCGACGCTGATCGCCGAATTCGGCCTGCGCTTCTGCTTTGCCTTCCTGACCATCTCGGCCCTCAGCTTCCTGGGTCTGGGCATCCAGCCGCCGACGGCCGACTGGGGCTCGATGGTGCGCGAGGCGTCATCGCTGATCGCCTATGGCAACCTCACGCTGTTCATCCCGGCCATCGCAATCGCGGTGCTGACAATCTCGGTCAATCTGGTGGTTGACTGGTTCCTTGACCGTGCCAGCGGATTACGCAATGCAAACTGACAACGCACATCTTTTGGACATCCGCGACCTGCGGGTCGAAGGCGAAAGCGACGGCCAGTGGAGCACGCTGGTCGACGGGGTCAGCCTGACCCTGCGCCGGGGCGAGGTTCTGGGGCTGGTCGGCGAATCCGGGGCCGGAAAATCGACGCTGGGTCTGGCGGCACTTGGCTATGTCCGGCCCGGCTGCCGGATCACCGGCGGGCAGGTCATCTTTGACGGGCGCGACCTGCTGTCCCTGCCCGAGGACCAGCGCCGCCCGCTGCGTGGCCACCGCATCAGCTATGTCGCGCAAAGTGCGGCCGCCTCGTTCAATCCGGCCCATTCGCTGATGAACCAGACGATCGAGACCGCCGTTCAGCGCCACCTGATGCCCGCCACCGAGGCGCGCAATGCCGCGACCCAGCAGTTCCGGCGGCTCAGCCTGCCGCATCCCGATAGCATCGGGAAACGCTATCCGCATCAGGTCTCGGGCGGGCAGCTTCAGCGGATCATGACGGCGATGGCCATGCATTGCGGCCCGGACCTGATCGTCTTCGACGAGCCGACGACCGCGCTGGACGTCACCACGCAGGTCGAGGTTCTGGCCTCGATCCGCGAGGCCGTCGAGGCGCGCGGGACGGCAGCCATCTATATCACCCATGATCTGGCGGTGGTGGCCCAGATGGCCCATCGCATCATGGTTCTGCGCCACGGCAAGCTGGTCGAAGAGGGCGAGACGCAGGCCATGCTGGACGCCCCGCAGCAGGATTACACCCGCTCGCTCTGGGCTGTGCGCGAGGTGCAGAAGACCACGCTTCAGGCCGCCGAAAAGCCGCTTCTGACCATTCAGGGGCTGAACTTCAGCTATGGCAAGGCCGGTCCGAAGGCGCTGGAAGGCATTGATCTGACCGTTCCGCGCGGTCGCACGCTGGCGGTTGTGGGCGAATCCGGCTCGGGCAAGTCAACGCTCGGCCGGGTCATCGCCGGGCTAAACGTCGCCGACAGCGGCCAGGTCACCTTTGACGGCCAGGTTCTGCCGCGCCGGATCGGTCAGCGCGACAAGGATCTGATGCGCCGCATCCAGCTGGTCCATCAATCGGCCGATACCGCCCTGAACCCCCGCCATACCGTGCGCGAGCTGATCGCCCGCCCGCTGGAGACCTTCCACCGGCTGCGCGGCAGCGAACGCGAGCGGCGGGTGCAGGAACTGCTCGAGATGATCGAGCTTGGCCCCCGCTACGCCGACCGGCTGCCGTCAGAACTGTCGGGCGGACAGAAGCAGCGGGTGAACATCGCGCGCGGCCTTGCGGCGGGGCCCGATCTGATGATCTGTGACGAGGTCACCTCGGCGCTGGACCAGCTGGTGCAGGAGGGCATCCTGCGGATGCTGCTGAACCTGCAGGCGGAACTGCAGATCAGCTATTTCTTCATCACGCATGACATCTCGACCGTGCGCGCCATCGCCGATGGCATCGTCGTCATGCATCACGGCCGCATCGTCGAGGCCGGTCCCCGGCAGGACGTGCTGTCACCGCCCCATCATCCCTATACCGAGCTGTTGCTGGGCTCCGCGCCACAGATGCGCACCGACTGGCTGACCGATCTTCTGGCCAGTCGCGCCGCCTCCGCATCCGCACCGTAACACCCATAAGCCTTCAAGGAGTTTCCATGTCCGAATTCAAAGACCGTCTGGTGCTGGTCACCGGGGCCAGCAGCGGCATCGGTGCTGCCGTCGCGAAAGCCTTTGCCGCCGCAGGCGCCAGCGTCGCGATCCACTACAACAGCGGCAAGGCCAATGCCGAAAAGGTCGCGGCCGAGATCGAGGCCGCAGGCGGGCGCGCCCTTCTGGTCGAAGGCGATCTGGCCGAGGCGGGTGCCGCACGCAATGTCGTGACGCGGGCCGCAACCGGGCTCGGCGGCCTCGACATCCTTTTCAACAACGCGGGCGCGATGATCCGCCGCGCCCCCTTTGCCGAGCTGGACCCCGAGCTTTACCAGCAGGCGCTGGACCTGAACGTGCGCTCGGTCATAGAGGCCTCGCAGGCGGCCATCCCGCTGATGGAGGCACGCGGCGGCGGCGCGATCATCAATGTGGGCTCGGTTGCGGGCAGCGATGGCGGCGGCAGCGGCTCGGGGCATTATGGCTGCGCCAAGGCCTATATCCACAACCTGACGCGCCACATGGGCCGCGATCTGGCCGCGCGCAACATCCGCGTCAACGCCATCGCGCCCGGCGCCATCGCGACGCCCTTCCATGCCGCCACCCCGGCGGAACGTATGGTCGCGATGGAAAAGACCATTCCGCTGGGCCGCCTTGGCACACCCGAGGATCTGGTCGGGCCGGTGCTGTTTCTGGCCTCGGATGCCTCGGCCTATGTGACCGGGCAGATCCTGCATGTGAACGGCGGCATGTATCTGCCCTGATCCGCAAGGCCGCGCCCTGACGGTGCGACCTCGCGACCAATGAAACTGCAGAACCAACGGGAAATCGGAATGCAGGACAGCACAAAGGCGTTTTTCGCCGCGATCTGCGATATGAATGGCATCCTGCGCGGCAAGCGCCTGCCCGCCGGCGCGATATCGAAGGTTCTGCAGGACGGAACCCGGATGCCGATGTCATCGATCGGCGTCGACATCTGGGGCACCGACGTCGCGGGCACCTGCCTGACGCTTGAGCAGGGCGATCTGGACGGGATGTGCCTTCCGACCGGGCGCGGTCAGCTTGACCTTGGCTGGCCCGCCGGGCACTGCCCGCTGGTCCCCCTGTGGATGAGCAAAGAGGACGGCAGCCCGTATTTCGCCGATGCCCGCCACCTGCTGGCCGATGTCGTCGCGCGCTTTGCCGCACAGGGCCTGACCCCGGTGGTCGCGACCGAGGTCGAATTCTACCTGACCGACCCCTCGGGCAAACCGCCAGAACAGGCATCGGCCGGATTCGACAGCATCTATTCCATTGCCGAGTTGGCCGATAACGCGGCCTTCCTGGACGAGATCTATGCCACCGCCGCCGCCTGCGACATCCAGGTCGAGGCTGCAACCGCCGAGGGCGCGCCGCGTCAGTTCGAGTTCAACCTGATGCATCAGGCCGACGCGGTGAAAGCTGCGGATGACACCCTGTTCTTCCGCCAGATCATCCGCAACTCTGCCCGCCGCCACGGCTATGAGGCCTGCTTCATGGCGAAACCCTTCGTCGGGCATGCGGGCAGCGGTCTGCATGTGCATTTCTCGGTTCTGGATGGCGAGGGGCGTAATATCTTCGACGATGGCACGCCCTTGGGTTCGGACGCGCTGCGCCATGCGGTGGCGGGCCTGCTGGAGACGATGGCAGAAACCAGCCTTGTCTTTGCGCCGCATCTGAACTCGTTCCGGCGGCTCAGCCCCGGCAGCCTTGCCCCCACGCGGGTGGCCTGGGGGTATGAGAACCGGACCAGCGCGGTGCGCATCCCCGCGGGTCCGGGCGTCGCGCGCCGGATCGAGCATCGGGTCGCGGGCGCGGATGCCAACCCCTATGTCGTGCTGGCCGCGATCCTTGGCAGCGCGCTTTACGGGATGGACCTGACCCTGACCCCGCCCGAGCCGGTCAGCAGCAACTCTCATGCGCTGGACCTGCCGCAGATCGCGGGCAACTGGCACCGGGCGCTGGACTGGTTCCGCGCCTCGGACAAGGCCGCCCGGATCCTGCACCCCGAATTCGTCATGGCCTTTGCGGCCTGCAAACAGCAGGAACAGGACGTCTTCGCCGCGCAGGTCACAGATTTCGAAATGAAGACATACCGGCAGACGCTGTAAGCGCGCCCTGCCCCAGAATTTATCGGAGACAGGAATGACAAACGCGCCCTCGCGCCATGCAAATTCCTATTACGCGGCCACCGCCAATCCCGTTCCGGAATGGCCCCGCCTTGAACAGGATATCGAGGCCGATGTCGCCATCATCGGCGGCGGCTTCACAGGCGTGGCCACCGCCGTCGAACTGGCCGAGCGCGGCCTTTCGGTTGTGCTGCTTGAGGCGAACCGCGTGGGTTGGGGTGCCACCGGCCGGAATGGCGGCCAGATCACCGGCTCGCTTTCAGGCGACAGCGCTATGGAAAAGCAGTTCCGCCGCACGCTTGGCCCTGACGCGCCCGAATTCGTCTGGAACCTGCGCTGGCGCGGCCACGACATCATCCGCAGACGCGTCGCGCGCTATGGCATCGACTGCGACCTGAAACATGGCCAGATCGAGGCGGCGTGGAAACCTTCGCATGTCGCGGCGCTGGAAAAGATGCATGCCAAGGCCGTCGCGAACGGCATGGGCGATGAGGTCGATCTGGTGCGCGGCGCGGCGCTGCGCGACTATGTCGGATCGGACATCTATCACGCCGGTCTGGTCAACCGGCGCAACATGCATGTGCATTCGCTGAACCTCTGCCAGGGCGAGGCGATGGCCGCCCATTCGCTGGGCGCGCGCATCTTCACCGGTACGCCCGTGCTGGGCATCGATCATGGCCCGCGCCCTGTCCTGCGCACCCCTCATGGCACTGTGATGGCCGGAAAAGTGCTGATCGCCGGGAATTGCCATCACCGGCTGGGGCGCATGAAGCTGGAGGGGATGCTGTTCCCGGCTTCACTCGGCATCGTCGCGACCGAGCAACTGCCCGAGGCGCTGGCGCATGAGATCCTGCCGCGCGACTATGCGCTTTATGACACGCGTTTCGTTCTGGACTACTACCGGCTGACGGCGGACCGGCGTCTGATCTTTGGCAGCGGCACGAACTACAGCGGCCGAGACACCCGCGATCTGGCCAGCGCCATGCGCCCCGCCATCGAGCGGACCTTCCCGCAGCTTCGCGACATCGGCATCGAGTTCGCCTGGTCGGGCCTCGACGGCATCTCGATCAACCGCATCCCGCAGCTTGGCCGCATTCGCCCGAATGTCTTCTATGCGCAGGGCTATTCCGGGCACGGCATCGCCACATCCCATATCATCGGTGAGATCATGGCCGGCGCAATGACCGGCGACAGTCGCGATTTCGAGACCTTCGCCCGCGTCCGCCACTGGCGCTTCCCGGTCGGCCAGACGCTGGGCAACCTCGGGCTGGCGCTTGGCATGCGCTACTTCCAGATGCGCGAGGCCTTCCGGTAGATCCGGCCCCTCCCCGCACCCTTTCCCGACAATCAGGAGAATGCGCAGATGAGCGCCGATTTCGCCGCAATCGATTGGGGCACCTCAAGCTTCCGGCTTTGGCTGATGACCTGCAAGGGCCAGGTGCTCGACGAGCGCCGCGGTCCCGAAGGCATGCAGCATTGCATCGAGGCGGGCTTCGCCGAAGTGCTGGACCGCTATCTGACGCAGGTCGGCGCTGCGCCCGATCTGCCGGTGCTGATCTGTGGCATGGCTGGTGCCCGGCAGGGCTGGTTCGAGGCGCCCTATGCCGATCTTCCGGCCGAGGTTGCAAAGCTTGCCAGTCAGGCGGTCCGCCTGCCCCTAAACCTTGCTGGAGCGCGCGACATTCGCATGATGCCCGGCCTCGCGCAGCGCGACCCGGCTTGTCCGGATGTGATGCGCGGCGAAGAGACCCAGCTTGCCGGTCTGGCAAAGGCGGGGCACGAGGGGCTGGTCTGCATGCCCGGCACCCATTGCAAATGGGCACGCCTTGAAGGCGGGGCCGTCACCGGCTTTCAAAGCTTCCTCACGGGTGAGCTCTTCAGCCTGCTCTCGGGCCACAGCATCCTGCGCCATGCGATGCCCGAAAAGGGTCGCATCCTGCCCGATGATCCGGCCTTTACCACCGCGCTGGATGAAGCTCTGGCCGATCCCGCCGCGTTCATGGGTCAGCTGTTTCCGATCCGTGCGGGGCAGTTGCTGGGCTTCCGTTCGCCCGAGGAAAGCTTCGCCCGGCTCTCGGGCCTCTTGATCGGGGCCGAGGTCGGTCGTCAGGTCGCGGGCAACTGCGCGCCCGTCATTCTGGTCGGACAAGAAGGTCTGGGCGCGCTTTATGCCGAGGCCCTGCGCCGCAGCGGCACCGAGCTGGTTCTGGCCAATGCCGAAGAAGCAACGCGCGACGCCCTTCTGGCCGCCGCAGCCGAGATCTGGGGGTGGCAGGATGCCTGACCTCGTCCCATGGCCTAGCCTGCGTCGCGGCCTGATCGCCATCCTGCGCGGCATCACCCCGACCGAGGCCGCCGCCGTCGCCGCCACGCTGATCGAGGAAGGTTTCGAGGCGCTGGAAGTGCCCCTGAATTCGCCCGACCCCTTGCGCTCCATCGAGGTCATGTGCGCGCGCTTCGGAAACGATGCGCTGATCGGTGGCGGCACGATGCTCAGCCCCGAGGATGTCGATGGCGTCGCCCGTGCGGGCGGTCGCCTGATGGTCAGCCCCAATGTCAACCCCCTGGTGATCGGCCGGGCCTGCGCGCAAGGCATGGTTTCCATGCCCGGCGTGCTGACCCCGACCGAGGCCTTCGCCGCGCTTGAGGCAGGTGCATCGGGCCTGAAGTTCTTCCCTGCGCTGGTCTTGGGCGCGGCAGGACTGGCCGCCGTGGCAACGGTCCTGCCCAAGGGCACCGTTCTGGGCGCCGTTGGCGGCGTCGGCCCCGACAACATCCGCGAGTACGCCAAGGTCGGCGTGCGGACCTTCGGCATGGGCGCCTCGGTCTTTCGCGCAGGCGACAGTCTTCCGGAGGTGCGGTCCAAGGCGCGGGCTCTGGTCGCGGCCTATGACGCCGCGATGCTCAGCTGACTGCCGGGTGGGGCCTGAGGTCAGGCCCTGCCGACTTCAATGACAGATCGTTTTTCGCTGCCCAAAGTCAGAGTGGCGAGACGCCGGACGCTTTCCCGCTGACCGACGCCCGGAAAGCGCGGACCGAGCCTCATTGGCCGGAACCTCCTCCCCGGCCTCTGCACCCATCCTTCCAACGTAGCAAGCCAATGATCAGCGCGTCCTGCACCGCGCCCTCTCCGCCCATCCCGGCAGGTCGAGTTGCTGAGGGTCCCCACAAGGCACCTTACAGCCACAGGAAGCGCAACTTGGATGCCCACCCCTATCTGTGGCGGACTTGGTGGCCTGACGCGGCGAGGAAAGGACCATTGCAACCGATCCCCCGCAACCTCCGCATCCTGCCCGGCTCACGCGATTTCCACTGATCGGCCTTGGAAACCCAACCCTACAAACGCAAAAACCGCACCCAAGGGCGCGGTTCAGCGTATATCCAGAAGGGCAGATCTTACTTGATCTTGCCTTCCTTGTATTCCACGTGCTTGCGGACAACCGGGTCGTACTTGTTGACCGTCATCTTTTCGGTCATCGTGCGGGCGTTTTTCTTGGTGACATAGAAATGCCCGGTCCCGGCCGTCGAGTTCAGACGGATCTTGATCGTCGTCGGCTTCGCCATTGGTCTGTCGCTCCTGCTGCGGGGCGGCAGCCATAGCGGCGCGATTCACCCCAAAAATCTCTCTGGAAGCCAGCCTTTTAGTGTCCTGACGCCCAGAGTCAACCCGATATTGTCAGATCTCCGGGGAAATCCGCACGAAACGCCGGGAAAACCGCAGATCAGATCGCACGCACCACGCCCAGCACCTTGGTCACCTGGCCGCCGATGTCCTCGACCGGCACGACGGTGACCTTGCAGGTCCGGAAGCCCCTCTCGACGCCGTCGGTGAAGCGCGGCAGGTCCAGAATCAGGTCGACCTCTTCGCCATCCAGCGCCGCGCTCAGCGCGGCCTGCAGACGCTCGGCCCCGGTGCCCGACCAGAGCTCCCACCAGAATTGTCCACGTGCGGCGGATCTGGCGGGCATGTCCTCAAGCCCGGCGCGGTTGATATAGGTCACCCGACCGTCAGGATCCATCAGAAACACCGAATCTGCCAAAATTCGCAGCAAAGCCAAGGCGATGGAGGCGCCTGTTCCAGCACCTTCCTCACGACCGGTCGACACATCTCGAAAGGGGATTCGAAGCCCTTCAAAACCACTCATATCAGCACCTTGTACAGTGTATGGCAGTCTGAATATCGAAAACGCTAACACGCGTGACCCGACATGGCCAGTAAATTGGACTTTTGGACAGGAGAATATGCGCGGACGGCCTGTAAGCCGGATTTTGTCCAAGGGTTGCCCCTCTGGATGACCATTCCTCTGGGCCCGCCATTGCTGACGGGCTCTAGCTGCCAACCCGGACCTGCTGGGGCAAAGGTAGCCCTGTCTTGCGACACGCGGTCCCTATTCGGCGTTGCTCCCGGTGGGGCTTGCCTTGCCGGTCCTGTTGCCAGTCCCGCGGTGGGCTCTTACCCCACCGTTTCACCCTTACCCATGCAAGCATGGGCGGTCTGTTCTCTGTGGCGCTTTCCCTGGGGTTGCCCCCGCCGGGCGTTACCCGGCACCGTACCTTCATGGAGTCCGGACTTTCCTCGACGATTGCTCGCCGCGGTCATCCGGCCATCCGCGCGCCTTCGCAGATAGGGCCAGCGGCTGGTGCGGTCAAGCAGCTGATATGTGCGAGCCGTCGGCCTGACGGCATCACCATCAGTGCAACCAATTTCTTAAATATTCACCACAACGATCTGATATAAAATCAGAATGGCACGTCATCCAGCGACGACCCGGCTTCTTTCGCCGGTTGAACATAGCCCGCCTTGACCGTCTTGAATCCCACCGGAAATTCGACCGTCAGCGTATCCTCGGCAATGCCCATGATTGTCCCGGTGCCGAATTTCTGGTGAAAGACCCGGTCCCCCACCACGAATCTGGCGGCCGGTTCGGCGTCGATGATGACCGGCGTCTTGTGGACGGGCGGCTGATGCGAGCGGCTGCGCTCTTGCATCCGCTTCCAGCCTGGAGAGTTGTAAACATCCGCATGGGCCGCCCGCTCATGCATGCCGGAATGGGCGAAGGGCTGCGCCGCCGCGCCATAGCCGCCGCCGTAAAGGCCCGGCGGCGTCAGCACCTCGACATGCTGTTCGGGCAGTTCGTCGATGAAACGCGACGGCAGGCTGGATTGCCACTGTCCATACATGCGGCGGTTGCCCGCGAAGCTGATGGTGACCAGATCCTCGCCCCGGGTGAGGCCGACATAGGCCAGCCGCCGCTCTTCCTCGAGGCCCTTGAGCCCGGTCTCATCCATGCTGCGCTGGCTGGGGAAAAGGCCATCCTCCCAGCCCGGCAGGAAGACGATGGGATATTCCAGCCCCTTGGCCGCGTGCAGGGTCATGATACTGACCTCCTCGGCCTGCTCGCCCGCGTCAACGTCCATGACCAGCGCGACATGCTCAAGGAAGCCCTGAAGGTTGTCGAATTCTTCCAGAGCCTTGACCAGTTCCTTGAGGTTATCAAGCCGCCCCGGCGCGTCGGGGTTCTTGTCGTTCTGCCACATCGCGGTATAGCCGGATTCGTCCAGAATCCGCTCGGCCAGTTCGACATGGTTGACGGTGCTGTCGATCGCATCGGCATGCCAGCGGCCCATGCTGTCGCAGAACTGGCGCAGCGCGCTGCCGCCCTTGCCACCAATGCCGCCCGCCGCGATCAGCGCCGCCGCCCCTTCCAGAAGCGAGAGGCCGCGCGACCGCGCCTCGCCCTGGATGTTCTGCACCGCCTTGTCGCCCAGACCGCGCTTGGGCGTGTTCACGATCCGCTCGAACGCGAGGTCATCCGTGGGCGAGACCGCCAGCCGGAAATAGGCCATCGCATCGCGGATTTCCTGCCGCTCATAGAAGCGCGGGCCACCGATCACGCGATACGGCAGGCCGATGGTCATGAAACGGTCCTCGAACGCCCGCATCTGATGCGAGGCGCGCACGAGAATCGCGATGTCGTTCAGGCTGCGCTTCCCGATGGCGTGGCGGTGGCCGCCCTGAAACGCCTCGATCTCTTCGCCGATCCAGCGCGCCTCGGCCTCGCTGTCCCAATGGCCGATCAGGCGGACCTGCTCGCCCCCCGTCGCCTCGGTCCAGAGCGTCTTGCCCAGCCGCCCCTTGTTCGCGGCGATCAGCCCCGAGGCCGCCGCCAGAATATGTGGGGTCGAGCGATAGTTCTGCTCCAGCCGGATGACCTTGGCGCCCGGGAAGTCGGTCTCGAACCGCAGGATGTTGCCGACCTCGGCCCCGCGCCAGCCATAGATCGACTGGTCGTCATCGCCCACGCAGCAGATGTTGCGATGCGCCTGCGCCAGCAGCCGCAGCCACATGTATTGCGCGACGTTGGTGTCCTGATATTCGTCGACGAGGATATAGCGGAAACGGTCCTGCCACTGATGCAACACATCAGGATGGGCCTGAAAGATCGTGACGCAATGCATCAGCAGATCGCCGAAATCGGTCGCGTTCAGCTCCAGCAGGCGGCGCTGATAGGCGGCGTAAAGGCGTTGGCCGTGGCCATCGAAGGCCCGCGCCTCGCCCTGCGGCAGTTTCGAGGGCAGCAGGCAGCGGTTCTTCCAGCTGTCGATCAGCGAGGCCAGCTGGCGCGCGGGCCAGCGCTTCTCATCGATGCCTTCCGCCGCGATCAGCTGTTTCAGCAGCCTGATCTGGTCGTCGGTGTCCAGAATGGTGAAGCTGGTCTTCAGGTGCAGCTCACCGTCGCCCACCAGTTCGGCGTGGCGGCGCAGGATCTTGACGCTGACCGAGTGGAAGGTGCCAAGCCACGGCATGCCCTCGACCATTTCGCCCAGCAGGCGGCCGATGCGGTCCTTCATCTCGCGCGCGGCCTTGTTGGTGAAGGTCACCGCCAGAATCTGGCCCGGCCGCGCCTTGCCCAGCGTCAGCAGATGCGCGATCCGCGTGGTCAGCGCCCGGGTCTTGCCGGTCCCGGCCCCCGCCAGCAGCAGGACCGGCCCGTCCAGCGCCTCGACCGCCTCGCGCTGCGCGGCGTTCAGACCGTCCAGATAGGGCGCAGGCCGCGCGCCCATGGCGCGCTGCGACAGGGGAACCGGGGCCGAGGCCGCCTCGAATGGGTCGAAATCGTCGAATTCGTTCATGTCGCGTCTATAGAACCGCCAGCAGGCAGAGGAAAGGCTTGCGTTCCCAGTTTGTTCCAGATCATGCCCGCGCGTCAACAGGCGGGATCACCCCGCCTGCGATCAGGCGCGCAGAGATCAGGCGCGCAGGCCGGCGAAGGCCATCGGATCAAGGCTGACCTGCTCGAACGTGAGGCCCGAGGTCAGCAGGCTGACCGCATCATGCGAATGCAGCGATTCCTGATGGCTGGCCACGACGCGGAAATCGCCGATGCGGGGTTCGGACAGCAACTGCTCGGCGAAGGCGCGCACGGCATCCTCGACGAAGATCGGGTTCGCGGCGTTCAGCTCGGCAAAGGCCTGCTCGTCCTCGCGCTTGACCATGACCTGAGTCTCGGTCGAAACGGCCCGGCGGCAAAGCTCGACCATGTCTTCAAACCACAGCGTATCCCCTTGCATCACCGCGGAAATCCGCGCGATCGAACGCTGCGAATGGGGCGTCGCCAACTGGCCGCGCACCTGCCTTGCATGTTCGGCAAGCTCCAGCGAACAGGGGCAGGTCGAGCTGTAGACATAGTCGAAATGCATGATCCGCAGCCGGTGCCCGGCCTGTTCGACCAGCTCCAGCGCGATGTCGTAATACTGCCAGCCCGACAGGCCCGAGCGCAGCGAATCGACCTGGATCGGATAGCTGAGGCGCATCTGGATGCGCGCATCCAGGCTGTCGAGGTCGGATTTGTAATCGTCCAGCGCCGCCGCCAGCACGCCCATGGAAAAGCGCTTGTCGGCATGGGCATAGAAGGACCGCATGATGCGGCTCATGTTGATGCCCTTGCGGTCGGCTTCAAGGCTGACCGAGCCGGTGACCGAGGTTTCCAGCGTGATCTCTCCGCCCGAACGGGTCAGATAGCGGATCGGCAGGCGGAAATTCGAAATGCCGACATGCTGAATCGCCGTCCGCGCGCCCACGATCAGGCTGGCGGGACCGTTCTGCAGATCAGGCAGACTTTCCTTATATGCCGCATCGACTGTGAAGTCGGCGGGATAGGTACGCGAAAGTGCGGGATAAGATCCGGCGGTTTGAATTGCCCGCGACTCGGTCATGATGTCGTCTCCCTGCCTTGGTCGCGCATAATCTGGTCATTCTGCTCGCAAAAAGAAAGAGGCAGGGCCGATTCAGGCCCGCCAATCTGCCGCTTTCATGCTAAGGTCGGAGGGTTCTGGCCGTCCGGCTGCTACTTTCGGGCCAATGCCTGCCCAAGATCGGCGATCAGGTCGCCCGCATGCTCAAGCCCGATTGACAGCCGCAGCAGCCCCGGCGTGATCCCCAAGGACGCGCGCACCTCTTCGCTGAGGCGCTGGTGCGTGGTCGTGGCCGGATGGGTCACGATCGACTTCGCATCGCCGAGGTTGTTCGAGATCTGGAAGATCTCAAGCGCGTTCACGGTGCGGAACGCGGCCTCTTTGCTGCCGGTGTCGACGGCGACCATGGTGCCGCCCGCCCCCATCTGGCGCAGCGCCAGCTCGTGCTGCGGATGGTCGGCAAGGCCCGGATAGATGACCTTGGTCAGCGCGGGATTGCCCTGAAGCGCGGCTGCCAACTCCAGCGCCGAGGCGGTCTGGGCGCGCACCCGCAGATCCATGGTGGCAATGCCGTTCAGCATCAGCCAGGCGTTGAACGGGCTGATCGCTCCGCCGGTGTGCTTCAGATAGGGCTCGGCCACCTCGCGCACGAAGTGCCGCGTGCCGCAGATCAGGCCACCAAGGCAGCGCCCTGCCCCGTCGATATGCTTGGTCGCCGAATAGACGATGACATCGGCGCCCTGCTCGACCGCGCGGGAAAAGACCGGGGTCGCGAAGACGTTGTCGACGACAACCAGCGCGCCCGCCTCATGCGCCAGGGCCGAGACGCCCGTGATATCGACGACTTCCAGCGTCGGGTTCGAGACCGATTCGAAGAACACCGCGCGCGTGCCCGGACGGATTGCGTCCTTCCACTGCTGCAGGTCGGTGCCATCGACATAGGTGATCTCGACGCCGAATTTCGCCAGCGTGTCCAGCACGTAAAGGCAAGAGCCGAACAGCGCACGAGCCGAGACGATGTGATCGCCGGGCCGCGCAATCGCCATCAGCGCGCCATTGACGGCGGCCATGCCGCTGGCGGTGGCAAAAGCGTCCTCGGTGCCTTCAAGGTTCGCGATGCGATCCTCGAACATGCGGCTGGTGGGGTTGCCATAGCGCGCATAGATGAACTCATCAGGGCCTGCGTGGATGAAGCGGGCCTCGGCCTGCTCGGCGCTATCGTAGGAAAAGCCCTGCGTCATGAACAGCGCCTCGGCCATCTCGCCATACTGGCTGCGGCGGATCCCGTGGTGGACCGCGCGGGTCCGGGGGTGCAAGTTCGGGGACTGTTCCTTGGACATGGGCGTGCTTTCCTGATCGGCGCTGTGGTTCGGATTACTCCGACGCATCCGGTGCTTCAAGTGCCCGTGGCCGCAGATGCGCGGCCCCGCGCCCGCTCAGGCCCTATTCGGAAGGGTTGCCGGGCTTCTCATCCGGCTTGATCGCATATTGGTCGAAGAGTTTGCCGTTCAGCACGAAAAACACGACGAAAAGCGCGGGCAGCCCGAAGGTCTTGAAGCTGACCCAGGTACTTTCTGACATGGTGCGCCAGACGATTTCATTGGCACCCGCCAGCGCCAGAAACAGCAGCGTCAGCCGCAGGGTCAGGATGCGCCAGCCCTCGGTCGTCATCGGAATCGCTTCCGACAGCACCAGTTGCAGCCAGTTGCGCTTCAGGATCAGGCTGAAGCCCAGAAGCCCCGCAAAGATCAGATAGATGATCGTGGGCTTCATCTTGAAGAAACGCGGATCGTTCAGCCAGACCGACAACCCGCCGAACACCACGACCAGCACCAGCGTCAGGATCTGCATGACCGACAGCCGCCCGGTCAGCCGCCACAGGATCAGCGTCGTCGCGACCAGCACCGGAATGAAGATCAGCGTGGCGACGATGAAGCCCGAATAATCGGTCGCGCCCAGATGGACCGTCCGGTCCTTGAGCTTCAGGAAGACGACGAAGAACAGGATCAGGGGGCCGAACTCCAGCCCGGCCTTGAGCCACGGATTGATCTTTCTGCCTTCGCTCACGGGGCGCGTTCCTTCTGCGACTTGTGGATATCGGAGTTCGGGGTTTCACGAATGCCCCGTCATGGCAAGACCGCAGCCCATCGGGCCACGGTCGGGTCAGTCCAGCCGGATCGCCGCCATGATGGGCCCGGTCGGTTGCGCATCCTTCCCCTCGCCCAATTGCTGGGCGATGATCGCATGCCGGGTGTCGTCAGGATAGGCGCTGCCGCCCTTCCCCGAGGGATCGGGGCGTACGGTCAGCCGCACGGGCGCACGCCCGTTCCAGCGCGCGACCGGATCGACCGCCAGCACCACGTTGCGATAGACCATGGTCAGGCCACGGTTTTCGCCCGCCTTGATCTCCAGCTCGCGCTTGGGGGCATAGCGGATCAGCAGAATCGCGATGTCGCGGCGGGCGGGCGCACGGGGCGTCAGCTCGATCTGATAGCCGTCGTCCTTCTCGACCGAGTTGACCGACAGCGCGACGGGTCGCGCCATCTGCGCGTCGACCACCGACAGAAGGTCCGCCGGGCGCAGCCCGATCAGCGTATCCGTGCCGCCGATGATGACCTGCGGCGTATAGACCGAACGCTCGCCCACGGCGCGGGCATAAGCCTGCTGGCGCAGGGTGAACTCGGGGCGGGCGAATTCATCGGCCCAGCCCAGATAGTCCCAGTAATCCACATGCCAGGACAGCGTCAGCACGTCGGGATTGTCGGCCAGCTCATTCATCATCTCATCGGCGGGCGGGCAGGAGGAGCAGCCTTGCGAGGTGAACAGCTCGACCACGACCGGCGGGTGCATCATCGGCCCCATCCGCCGGGCCTGCGCGGCCGGAGCCGAGGGCGAGGCCACGAAGGAGTTCCGCAGGGCGTCGGAGGAATAAGGGGCATCTTCCTTGGGCGCTTCGATCAGGCCGACGATGCCGTCATCTTCGACCTCGCCCCCAGAAACGCCCCCTGAAACGCGCTCCCCGTCATCAAAGCTGCCCGACGCGCCCATGGTCTCAAGCCCGGTCTCGGCATCACCTGCCGGATCATCTGCGTCGATTTCGCCGCCCGTGGTGGTCGTGCCGTCGGTGGTGGTGTCGCCGCCGTCATCGGAATCGGTCGCACCGGCCCCATCCTCGCCCGTATCGCCGCCATCGGTGTCGGTCGACGTCGAGGTCTCTGCGCCCATCCCTGCGTCCGAGGAGGTGCCCCCCTCTTCCGCCAGCACGGGCTGTGCCAGCCACAGCGCCGCCAGCGCCGCCGCAAAGGTCAGGCGCAGCGCCCGCGCGCCATGCAGGGCTTTCGCATCCCTGTTGCAGTCAGCAACCATAATCATGCAGATCCGTTGAATTCATATCTTCAACTAACCCCCGACGCAGACGACTCTCAAATCAAGGCTTTGTTAGCCGGGCCGCGACCCAGTTCACTGTGTCTTGAAAAACACGGCTTGAAATCCGCTGCATTATTCGGCATACAATCGCATACAATCGACAGCCAGACCTCTTGATCCGATGCCAGAAAAGGGGCATTTGGCTGCCAGAACACCCCATACAGCCACCTTTCAAGGATAGGGAGCCCGGTCATGACCATTGAAATCGGAACCGACACCGCGAAGACCCGCCGCCAGCTTGCGGTCGGCGACAAGACCTATGGATATTACTCCATCGACGCGGCGACTCAGGCCGGACTGGGCGATTTCTCGAAACTGCCCGCCTCGCTGAAGGTCGTGCTGGAGAACCTGCTGCGCTTCGAGGACAACGGCCGCACCGTCAGCGTCGAGGACATCAAGGCCTTCGCCGAATGGGCGGAAAAAGGTGGCCAGAACCCGCGCGAGATCGCCTATCGCCCGGCCCGCGTGCTGATGCAGGACTTCACCGGCGTTCCGGCGGTCGTCGACCTTGCCGCGATGCGCGACGGCATCAAGGCGCTTGGCGGCGACCCGCAGAAAATCAACCCGCTGAACCCGGTTGATCTGGTCATCGACCACTCGGTCATGATCGACGAATTCGGCACCCCCCGCGCCTTCCAGCGCAACGTCGAGCTGGAATATGAGCGCAATATGGAGCGTTATACCTTCCTGAAATGGGGTCAGAACGCCTTCAACAACTTCCGCGTCGTGCCCCCGGGCACCGGCATCTGCCACCAGGTGAACCTGGAATATCTGGCGCAGACCGTCTGGACCGACACCGACCAGAACGGCCAGGAAATTGCCTATCCCGACACGCTGGTCGGCACCGACAGCCACACCACCATGGTCAACGGCCTCGCGGTTCTGGGCTGGGGCGTCGGCGGGATCGAGGCCGAGGCCGCGATGCTGGGCCAGCCCGTGTCCATGCTGATCCCGGAAGTCGTGGGCTTCAAGATCACCGGCGCGCTGAAGGAAGGCGTGACCGCGACCGACCTCGTGCTGAAGGTCGTGCAGATGCTGCGCAAGCATGGCGTCGTCGGCAAATTCGTCGAATTCTATGGCGAAGGCCTGGATCACATGCCGCTGGCCGATCGCGCGACCATCGCCAACATGGCCCCGGAATATGGCGCGACCTGCGGTTTCTTCCCGATCGACGGTGAAACCCTGCGCTACCTGCGCCAGACCGGCCGGGACGAAGACCGCATCGCCCTTGTCGAAGCCTATGCCAAGGAAAACGGCTTCTGGCGCGGCGCGAACTATGCGCCGGTCTATACCTCGACGCTGGAACTGGATCAGGGCGATGTCGTCCCGGCGATCTCGGGTCCGAAGCGCCCGCAGGATCACGTGCCGCTGACCGACTCGGCGCGCGAGTTCAACAAATACATCTGCGGCACCCGCGACCTGCCCGAGCCGACCGAGAAATCGGAAAAGCGCTGGAACGCCGATGGCGGCGCCCCGGCCCCCGACCACCTGCCCGGCCATCACGATGGCTACAAGCAGGGTTCGGTGGAAGGTCAGGACTACAAGCTGCATGACGGCTCGGTCGTGATCGCATCGATCACCTCCTGCACCAACACCTCGAACCCCTATGTGCTGATGGCCGCAGGTCTCGTCGCCCGCAAGGCGCGCGCGCTTGGCCTGAACCGCAAGCCTTGGGTCAAGACCTCGCTGGCACCTGGCTCGCAGGTCGTGGCGGAATACCTCGAGGCGGCTGGCCTGCAGGAAGATCTGGACGCCATCGGCTTCAACCTGGTCGGCTTCGGCTGCACCACCTGCATCGGCAACTCGGGTCCCTTGGAGCCCGCGATCTCGAAGTCGATCAACGACAATGATCTGGTCGCGGTCTCGGTCCTCTCGGGCAACCGCAACTTCGAGGGCCGCATCTCGCCCGACGTGCGCGCGAACTATCTGGCCTCGCCGCCCCTGGTCGTGGCCTATGCCATCGCGGGCGACATGAACATCGACCTGACGACCGAGCCGCTGGGCTATTCCAGCGAAGGCAATCCGGTGTTCCTGAAAGACATCTGGCCGTCTTCGAAGGAAGTCGCCAATCTGGTCGACACCATCGTCACGCGCGAGATGTTCCAGGAAAAATATGCCGACGTCTTCAAGGGCGATGAGCGCTGGCAGGCGGTGAAGGTCACCGACAGCGAGACCTATGACTGGCCGTCGGGGTCGACCTATATCCAGAACCCGCCCTATTTCCGCGGCATGTCGAAGGACAAAGGCGCGATTCACGACATCGACAACGCCCGCATCCTGGCGCTTCTGGGCGACATGATCACCACCGACCACATCTCGCCCGCAGGTTCGTTCAAGCCGACGACGCCCGCAGGTGTCTACCTGACCGAACATCAGGTCGCGCCGAAGGACTTCAACAGCTACGGCTCGCGCCGCGGCAACCACGAGGTCATGATGCGCGGCACCTTCGCCAACATCCGCATCAAGAACGAGATGCTGGACGGCGTCGAAGGCGGCTACACCAAGGGTCCGGACGGCAAGCAGACGTCGATCTATGACGCCGCGATGGAGTATCAGGAACAGGGCATCCCGCTGATCGTGATCGGTGGCATCGAATACGGCGCCGGCTCGTCGCGCGACTGGGCAGCAAAGGGCACGAACCTGCTGGGCGTGAAGGCGGTCATCGCCGAGTCGTTCGAACGCATCCACCGCTCGAACCTCGTCGGCATGGGCGTCATCCCCTTCGAGTTCACCAATGGCGACAACCGCAAGACGCTGGAGCTGAAGGGCGACGAGGTCATCTCGATCGACGGTCTGGCGGGTGACTTCAAACCGCTGTCGCTGGTGCCCTGCCACATCTCCTATGCCGATGGCCGCGAGAGGACGATCCAGCTGAAGGCCCGCGTCGATACCGAGGTCGAGATCGAATATCTCGAAAACGGCGGCGTGCTGCATTACGTGCTGCGCAACCTCGCCAAAGCCTAAGCAGACGGACGAAACCAAAAAGGCCCCGGATTTCCGGGGCCTTTTGCGATCATTCCTTAGGCTGGGCCGGATCTGGCGCGGCGGCGGGCGCCTCAACCGGCGGCGGCAGAGGAGAGCTCCAGACCACATCATCGCCGGGCTTGGCTGCAGGCATATCCTCGGGCCGGGGCTCGTAGGGCTGGGGCTCGGGCAAGGGATCATCGGCGATCACCGCCGATTGCGGCCCGTCCGAGCAATACCACAGCGCCCCGCCTGTCGCCGCCGCGCCGATCAGCACCGCCCCCGCCGCAACCGGCGATGAGGCGAGACCGGCAGCCGCAGCCCCTGCCCCCTCGATCGTTCCGGCCAGCTGCCCGGTCGTCGCGCTCAGCAGGACCGCACCGGGCCGCTGCGTCACGGCATCATAGCCCGCCGTCGCCATCGCATTCGCGCCCTGGAAGGCCACGGCCTTGGTGGAATTGACCCGCTGGCAGAAGGTCACGCGGCAGACCGCATTGGCCTTTCGCGGCCCCAGCCGCGCGCCCAGATAGGTGTCGCTCGCCCCGTCCCACAGCAGGCAATAGCTGCCATCATCGGCGACCGAATTGCGCCGCAGGATCTCGCGCAGCGTCACATATCCCGGGCATGACACCTTGCCCCATTTCGAAAAGCGGTTCTCGATCACGCCCACATTGTCACGATAGGCCTGATCGCGGACATAGTTGATCTCGGTCCGCTCGCCCTGGATCGAGGTCTCGCAGCTCCACAGCCGCTCATCCCGAGCGCCGGTCTGCGCCTGCACCATGCCCGCCGCCATCAGGCTCAGACAGGCGCTCAGGGTCAGGGTCCTCATCTTGGCCTCCAGCATTCGCATCTCACCCATTTCTGGGCCAGCGGCCCAAAACTTGCAATCCGCTGCGCCGAAAGTTGAAGCGGCGTGACCACCCTGCCGCACCAGATTTCTCTGTTGCCCAAATACCCAAAGAACCCGGCCTCGCCACAACGAAAAAGGCCGCACCCGAAGGCGCGGCCAAATCTTCGAACGATCTCTCGGGATCAGTTCTGAGCGTAGAATTCGACGACCAGGTTCGGTTCCATGATCACGGCGTAGGGAACGTCGCCAAGAGCCGGGGTGCGAACGAAGCTCGCGGTCATCTTGTTGTGGTCGACTTCCAGATAGTCCGGAACGTCACGCTCGGTCAGGGCAACGGCTTCCAGCACGATGGCCAGCTGACGCGACTTCTCGCGGATCGAGACGACATCGCCTTCCTTCACGCGGTAGGAGGCGATGTTCACGCGCTTGCCGTTCACTTCGACATGGCCGTGGTTCACGAACTGACGGGCGGCGAAGATGGTCGGAACGAATTTCGCGCGATAGACGACGGCGTCCAGACGGCGCTCCAGCAGACCGATCAGGTTTTCACCGGTGTCGCCCTTGACGCGTTCGGCTTCCGCATAGATGCGGCGGAACTGCTTCTCGGTCAGGTCGCCGTAGTAACCTTTGAGTTTCTGCTTCGCACGCAGCTGGGTCCCGAAGTCCGACAGCTTGTTCTTGCGACGCTGGCCGTGCTGGCCGGGGCCATATTCGCGGCGGTTGACGGGCGACTTGGCGCGGCCCCAGATATTTTCGCCCATACGGCGATCAAGTTTGTACTTGGCAGCTGTGCGTTTGGTCACGGCTGATCTCCTTCACAAATGTCGCTTTGACGGCGGGTCCGGGATCGGTAGCATGCCCCCGGGCCGTCGCAGCATTCGAAGGGCGTTGTCCTCTGGCACGAAGCCCGACAGGAATCCCCTTGCGGGGGCCACCAACACCAATGAAGCGGCGCTTATACCCGGCATGGGGCCAGAGTCAAGACGCCCGGACCGGGATCAGGTCGATTGACCGCATCCCCATCCGCTGGATGTCAGATCGCCCATTCCGGGCCGGAAGGAAACCCCTGACAACGCCCGATTGCCCTTCATGTCAGGGCATGTCAGGGGCTTGAGCCGCGGCCGGTCACGCCCTACATTCAGGAAAGAAGAAAGGCGGCCCGTCATGTTCTCCATCCCCGGCAAGTCCCCTGTCACCATCACCCCGGCAGCCGAGCGTCAGATCGCCCGGTTGATGACCGGGAAATCGGCGCATGGGCTGCGCATCGGCCTGAAGAAGGGCGGCTGCGCGGGCATGGAATACACGATGGAGATGGCCGAGACGCCGAACCCCGCCGATGAGGTCGTGGAACAGGGTGAGGCCCGCGTCCTCATTGCGCCGACCGCGCAGATGTTCCTCTTCGGGACCGAGATCGACTATGAGACCGGCCTCCTGGAATCCGGCTTCAAGTTCCGCAACCCGAACGTGACCGAGGCCTGCGGCTGCGGCGAATCCATCCGGTTCGAGCCCATCGCCGCCCCTGCCCCGACCCGCTGAGCGGCCCTTCCGGCCCACATCCAGACAGTTTGCCGCATGGTGGCGCAAACAGGCGCGCCAGACGCTTGATCCCTTCGGCACCTATGCCTAATCCCTGATCCAGATGATAGAACGGGGATAGATCATGGCACCGCGCAAACTCGCCGCTGGAAACTGGAAGATGAACGGAACGCTGGCCTCGCTGGCCGAGGTGGACGCGCTTCTCTCCGCGCATCCCGCGCCGGGCTGTGACCTGCTGCTCTGCCCGCCCGCCGTTCTGGTTCATGCTATGGCGCAGCGCGCGCAGGGCTCGGCGCTGAAGGTCGGCGGTCAGGATTGCCACGCCAATGCCTCGGGCGCGCATACCGGCGACATCGCCGCGGCCGAGCTGGCCGATGTCGGCGCCTCCCACGTCATCCTCGGCCATTCCGAGCGTCGCGCCGATCACGGCGAAACCGACGCCCAGGTCGCCGCGAAAGCCATCGCCGCCCATCAGGCGGGCCTCGTCGCCATCATCTGTGTGGGCGAGACCGAGACACAGCGCGACGCCGGTCAGACGCTTGACGTGATCGCGGCCCAGCTGGCCGGTTCGGTCCCCGATTGCGCCACCGCCGCCAATACCGTGATCGCCTATGAGCCGGTCTGGGCCATCGGCACCGGCCGCACGCCCACCAATGACCAGATCGCCGAGGTGCATGCCCTGATGCGCGACAAGCTCTCGGCCCGTTTTGCCGATGGGGCCGATTTCACCCTGCTCTACGGCGGTTCGGTCAAGCCCGGCAACGCCGCCGAAATCTTCGCCATTCCCCATGTCGAAGGCGCGCTGGTTGGTGGCGCTAGCCTGAAAGCCTCGGATTTCGGGCCGATCGTCGCGGCTCTGGCAGCCGCCTGAGCGGAAAATACGACAAAAAAGAACGTCTTTCTGGCTTGCGACGTAAAGTCGGAACGGCATTGCCCCGGCATGCCACGTCAGGCCCTTGCAATATAGGCCAGATAGCGCTTAGCACATCGCCTTGACAGACAAGGCAAGGCGATGGCTGAGGCAGCAATTTCATTCCAGGGCGTGACCCGCCGCTATCCGCAGAAAAAGGGCAGCGGCGATGTCATCGCGCTGCAGGACATCTGGCTGGACGTGCCGCAAGGCGCGGTGACGGGGATCATCGGCCGGTCGGGCGCGGGCAAGTCGACGCTGCTGCGCATGGTGAACGGGCTCGAGCGGCCCTCCTCGGGCAAGGTCATCGTGAACGGCCACAACGTGGGCGAGGCAGATCCCGCCGCCCTGCGCGCGATCCGGCGCGAGGTCGGGATGATCTTCCAGCACTTCAACTTGCTGGCCATGCGCTCGGTCTATGACAACATCGCCCTGCCGCTTGAGATCGCGGGCGTCGACAGCGCCCGCATCAAGCCCCGCGTGAATGAGCTGATCGAGCTCGTTGGCCTCACGCAACAGGCCGCGCGCTATCCGGCGGAACTCTCGGGCGGTCAGAAACAGCGCGTGGGCATCGCCCGGGCCCTGGCCACGAACCCCCGCGTCCTTCTGTCGGATGAGGCCACCTCGGCGCTTGACCCCGACACCACGCGGCAGGTGCTGGCGCTTCTCAAGGACATCAACCGCGAACTGGGCCTGACCATCCTGCTCATCACGCATGAGATGGCGGTGGTGCGCGACATCGGCACCCATGTCGCGGTGATCGAGAACGGCCAGATCGTCGAATCCGGCGAAACCTATGACGTCTTCTCGCGCCCGCAACACGCCACCACGCGCTCTTTCCTGACCGGGGTGACCGGCGTCGCGGTGCCGCATTTCATCGCCGACCGCATGACGGCCGAGCCCCGCTCGGCTGATGACGAAACCGTCGTCCAGATTACCTTCGTCGGGCCCCATGCCACCGATCCGATGCTGGCGCGGCTGACCGCCGAACTGGGCGTCAGCGTCAACATCATGGCCGGCGCCATCGAGGAAATCGGCGACAAGCCCTTCGGCAGCCTGATCGTGGGCCTGCCCGCGTCCCGCACGGCCGAGGCGCGCGCCTTCCTTGAACAGCACGGACTTTTCACCGAGGTGCTTGGCCATGTCAGCTAACCTGATCCAGCTTCTCTGGGACTCGACCCTGCAGACGCTCTACATGGTCGCAATCGCCACCCTGCTTGGCACGCTGATCGGCGGCCCGCTGGGGATCTTCCTTGCCACCTCGCGCCGGGGCGAGCTTTACTCGTCCCCCATCGCCAATACGGTCGTGGGGCTGGTGGTGAACGCCGCGCGCTCGATCCCCTTCATCATCCTCGCGGTCGCGATCATCCCCTTCACCCGCTGGATCGTCGGCACCGCTATCGGTACCAGTGCCGCCATCGTGCCGCTGACCATCGCCGTCGCCCCTTTCATCGCCCGGCTGATCGAATCCTCGATCCGCGAGGTCGACAGCGGTCTGATCGAGGCCGCCCGCTCGATGGGCGCGACGCCCGCGCAGATCGTGCGCAAGGTCCTGCTGCCCGAGGCGATGCCCAGCATCGTGCTGGGCCTGACCTTGGCCATCGTCAGCCTGATCGGCTTCACCGCCATGGTCGGCACCATCGGCGGCAAGGGCCTCGGCGATCTTGGCATCCGCTACGGCTACCAGCGCTTCATGCCCGATGTGATGCTGGCCGTGGTCATCATCACCATCGTCATGGTCCAGATCGTCCAGACTCTGGGCGAATGGATCGCTGCCCGTTTCGACAAGCGCGCGCCCCGCAACCGGGGCCGCTGAACCGCTTCATCACCAGGAGAATGCAGATGAAAAAACTCCGTTTCGCAACCCTGACCGCCGCCGTCGCCCTGTTTGCGGGCATGGCCTCGGCCGAGGATATCAAGGTCGGCGTCTCGGTCGGCGAACATGCCGAGATCATGGAGCAGGTCCTGCCCATCGCCAAGGAAAAGGGCCTGAACATCGAACTGGTCGAGTTCACCGATTACGTCATGCCGAACCAGGCGCTGGCCGATGGCGACCTCAACGCCAACATCTTCCAGCACAAGCCCTATCTCGACCAGCAGATCGCCGACCGCGGCTATGAGATCGCGCCGATCGCGCTGACCTTCACCACCCCGATGGGCGTCTATTCGGACAAGGTGAAATCGCTCGACGAGCTGGCCGAGGGCGCCAAGATCGCCATTCCGAACGACCCGACCAACGGTGGCCGCGCGCTGCTGCTGCTGGCGGACAAAGGTCTGATCAAGCTGAAAGACGACATCGGCCTGACGCCGACGCCGCTCGACATCACCGAGAATGCGAAGAAATTCGAATTCCTCGAACTGGATGCGGCGCAACTCCCGCGCTCGCTGGCCGATACCGATATCGCGGTGATCAACACCAACTACGCGCTTGAGGCCGATCTCGACCCCAACACCGACGCCATCGCCATCGAGAATGCCGAAGGCCCCTATGCCAATATCATCGTGATCCGCAAATCCGATGAGGGCGCGGAATGGGCCAAGCAACTGGTCGAGGCCTATCACGACCCGGCGATCAAGAAGTTCATCGAAGAGAAATACAAAGGCGCGGTCATCCCCGCCTTCTGATCCGGCCACCTATCTCCGGCCCCGAATTTCTTCGTTGCCCAAATACCCAAAAAAAGCGCGCGCCCGGCATCCCGCCCGGCGCGCGCATTCCGTCAGGGACGACCCGTCACTCCGGCTTCATCGTCCCCGTGCGGCGCAGCCGGTCATGCCAGCTCAGCGCCTCCTCGATCACGTGCGGCGTATGGCCCCCACGCTCCAAGGCGCGGTCCAGATAATCCTGCAGCGCCGGCTGCCAGTCCGGATGCACGCAATTCGCAATGATGACACGCGCCCGTTCGCGCGGGGCTAGCCCCCGCAGATCAGCGAGCCCCTGCTCGGTCACCAGAATGTCGACGTCATGCTCATTGTGGTCGACATGGCTCACCATCGGCACCACGGAGGAGATCTTGCCACCCTTCGCGATGGATTTCGTCACGAAGACCGACAGATAGGCATTGCGGGCAAAATCGCCCGAGCCGCCGATGCCGTTCATCATCTGCGAGCCCATGATATGGGTCGAGTTCACATTGCCATAGATGTCGAATTCCAGCGCCGTGTTGATGCAGATCAGCCCCAGACGCCGCACGACCTCCGGATGGTTCGAGATCTCCTGCGGGCGCAGGATCAGCTTCTGCTTGAACTCGGCCAGACGCGGCAGGACCTCGCGATATTTCGCCGCCGACAGCGTGATCGACGACCCCGAGGCAAAGCTCATCTTGCCCGCATCCATCAGGTCGAAGGTCGAATCCTGCAACACCTCGGAATACATGGTCAGGTCGTGGAAGGGGGAATCGATCAGCCCGTGCAGCACCGCATTGGCAATCGTGCCGATCCCTGCCTGCAGGGGTTGCAGCCTGTTCGTCAAACGGCCCTGCCGGACCTCATTCTTCAGAAATTCGGTCAGGTGGCTCGCGATGGCGCGGGTCTCATCATCCGGGTCAAGGATGGTCGAGGAGCTGTCCAGCTTCTCGGTCACCACGATGGCCGCGATCTTTTCGGGTGGGATCGGGATATAGGGCGTGCCGATGCGGCTTTCGGGCGCCATGACCGGGATCGGCCCGCGCGAGGGCCGGTAGGTCGGAATATAGATGTCATGCAGCCCTTCCAGCCCCTCGGGCTGGCTTGTGTTGATCTCGACGATCACCTTGTCAGCCAATATCGCGAAACTGGCCGAGTTCCCGACTGAGGTCGTGGGCACGATGCCGCCGTTTTCGGTGATCGCGACGGCCTCGATGATGGCGATGTCGATAGGCGGCAGCTGACGGGTGCGCAGTTGCTCGACCGTTTCGGACAGATGCTGGTCGATGAACATGACCTCGCCCGCGTTGATCGCCTTGCGCAGATGCGGGTCGGACTGGAAGGGCAGACGGCGCGACAGCACGCCCGCCTCGGCCAGCGTCTTGTCCAGATCATTGCCCAGCGACGCCCCGGTCATCAGCGTCACCTTCAGGGGCTGGCTGCGGGCCCGCTCGGCCAGCGCCATGGGCACGGCCTTGGCCTCGCCCGCGCGGGTGAAGCCGCTCATCCCAAGGACCATGCCATCTTGGATCAGCTGGGCGGCCTGATCGGCCGTCACGACGCGCTCGCGCAGCGCCTGATTGCGGATACGGTGCAGATAGTCCTGGGTCATCGCGGTTCCTCGGTCACGATTTACTGATGACTCATCCCCATAACAGTTTACCGGCCGGTGACAAATCAACGCAGCCATGCCCATGCTGCAACGGCCGAACGCCGCCCCCCGCGATAAGGGGGCGGCATTGATCTTCAGGCGGTCGCTTAGTCGCGCTTGCCAAGCGCGTAGGCGCCATTCCCCAGCAGCGACAGCGCCACCAGCGTCACGGCCCAGAACACCGGATATTCCCAGCCGCCGCCCTCATTGTTGAAGAAGAAGCCATTGCCGCCATGGCCCAGAATGGCCGCGCCCAGCAGTTCGGCCGCCAGCGCCAGCGCGATCCAGCGCGTCGCAACCCCAAGGATCAGAAGCGCGCCGCCGACCAGCTCGGCTGCGATGGTCAGATAGGCCAGAAATCCCGGCAGTCCGAGGCTTTCGAAATAGCTGGCGGTGCCCGCAGGCGTGAAAACCATGATCTTCATCAGCGCATGGGCGACGAAAAGTCCGCCGGTCGAGACGCGCAGGATCAGCGCGGCCAGATCGGCGTTCCGGGTCTCGGTCGAGGTCGTCGGGGTGAACTGTGTCATCGGATTGGGTCCTGAATGCTGAATTCTTGATGTGACCAAGATAGCGCTTTCCGATTGTCCCGATAACGGCCATATTCATGGAGATATTGTCGCCACTATGGGGATAGAATGGACAGGTTCGAAGGCATCCGCGCCTTTGTCGCCGTGGTCGATGCGGGCTCGTTCACCGCAGCGGGTGAGCGGCTGGGCATCTCGAACAAGCTGGTCAGCAAATATGTCGCGGCGCTGGAGAACCTGCAGGGGGTGACGCTTTTGAACCGCACGACCCGGTCTCTGTCGCTGACGCTGGCGGGCGAGCGTTATCTGCTCGCCGCCCGCCGCGTGCTGGCCGCGGTCGAGGAACTGGACGCCCAGTCCCATGCCGATGACGGTGTACTGACGGGCCGCTTGCGCGTCACCGCCCCCGTCACCTTCGGCGAGATGTTCATCGACATCCTGACCCGCGATTTTCTGGCGGCGCATCCGACGCTCGACATCGACCTGCAGCTCAGCGACCGTTACGTCGATCTGGCGGCGCAGGGCTTCGATGTGGCGATCCGCATTGGCGCGCTGGCCGATTCCAGCCTGATCGCTCGGCGGATCGGCCGGACCGAGGTCTGGGCGGTCGCCAGCCCTGCCTATCTTGCGCAGCACCCCGCGCCCAACCATCCCGACGCGCTGCGCGAGCATATCTGCCTGCGCGACAGCAACTCGAGCCAGCCCAATCGCGGCACCTTCGTCATTCAGGGCAAGGCGGTCAGCGTGCCCCTTCCGGGGCGCATCACCGTCAACAGCGCGCAGGCCGTGCGCAGTCTGGCCTTGGCGGGCGAGGGCGTGGCGCTGAGCCCGCGCTTCGTCGTCGCCCGCGACGTGGCCGAGGGGCGGCTCATTCGCCTGCTGGCCAATTTCCCGGGCCAGCTTCTGGACATTCAGGCGCTGCACCTGCCGCAGCCCTTCCTGCCGCCGCGCCTGACGGCCTATCTGGACCATCTGCGCGCGCGGCTGCGCCCGGTCATCGAGGAAGGACTGCCCCCGGGTTCATGATCCCCAAGGGGTCAAGCGCGGTCTTGATCGCCCGCATCGCCGCCAGCCGCGCCGGATCGCCCCAGCGTTGCAGGTCCTGCACCTTGACCCGCCCGACGCCATGCTCGGCCGAGAATGAGCCGCCGCGTTCGATCACCATGCCGTGGATGCGCTCGGCCAGCCGCTGGCCCAGATCGCCGTATTCCGCGCGGGTGCGGCCTTTGGCCGGGAACATGTTGTAGTGCAGATTGCCGTCGCCCAGATGGCCAAAGCAGTTGATGCGGATGTCTTCTTCCATCGCCCGCGCGACCTGCCCGGCGTCCTGAATGAAGCGCGAGATCTCTGACAGCGGCAGGCTGATGTCATGGCTGACGATCGAGCCGATGCGCCGGTTCGCCTCGGGCAGATGCTCGCGCAGGGTCCAGAACTCGGCCGCCTGCGTGCCCGACTGGGCAATCACGCCATCGCAGACCAGCCCCTGCTCCATCGCCTCTTCCAGCAGGCCCTCAAGAGCGCCATCGGCCGGGGTGCCCAGCGGCAGACCGACCTCGATCAACACCGACCAGCCAGCGCCCGGAAGCGGCTGGCGGATCTCGGGCAGGACCTCGCTGAGGAAAGCAAGCCCCTGCCCCGCGATCAGCTCGAACGCGGTGACACAACCGGCCATGCGCGCCTCGGCCAGCGCCAGCAGCGACAGTGCCGCGCCGGGGTCGGGCACCTCCAGCATGGCCGTGCCCACCTCGGGCGGCGGCAGGACGATGCGCAGGCTGGCGGCGGTGATGACGCCCAGCGTGCCCTCGGCCCCGATCAGCAGATCGCGCAGGTCATAGCCAGTGTTGTCCTTGCGCAGCCGCTTCAGGTCATGGACGATGCTGCCATCGGGCAGGACGGCCTCGACCCCCAGACACAGGGCCCGGGCCGAGCCATAGCGCAGCGCCGTCACGCCCCCCGCATTGGTCGACAGGCAGCCGCCGATGGCCGCGCTGCCCTGACTGGCCAGTGACAACGGGAAGAGCCGCCCCTGACCCGCCGCCGCGTCCCGCACGGCCTGCAGGGTCATGCCCGCCTCGGCCACCAGCACGTTTTCCTGCGCCCAGATGCCGCGCAGGGCCGTCATCCGCTCCAGCGACAGGACCAGAGGCGCGGGGCCGTCCCACATGATCTGCCCACCGACCAGCCCTGTGCCGCCGCCGCGCGTCACGATGCCGACGCGGGCCTGCGCACAGGCGCGCACGATCAGCGAGACCTCTTCGGTGGTGCGGGGGGCGGCAACCAGCCCGGCCTGACCGGGTTCGCGCCCGCGCGCATCCTCAAGATAGGCGGGCGTGACGGGACGCAGGACATGTTCGGGCAAAAGGGCCGCCAGCCTGTCATCCGCGGGGTTCAAGCTCATCGGATCTTCCCTTCCTAGCGGGATTCCGTGCGTCCCCGCCTGTCATTGCGCAGGTTCGAATAAAGCACATGGTTGCGCCAGCGCCCATTGATCTGCAGGTAGCTTTGCGCCACGCCCTCGTATTTGAAGCCCGACCGCTCCAGCACGCCGCGCGAGGCGAGGTTTTCGGGCAGGCAGGCGGCCTCGATCCGGCTGAGATCAAGGCCCGCGAAAGCGTGATGCACCAGCGCACCGATGGCTTCGCGCATATAGCCCTGACGGGCGAAGGGCACGCCGATCCAATAGCCGATGGTCCCCGATTGCGCGGGCCCCCGGCGGATGTTGTCAAGCGTGATCGCGCCCAAAAGGACGCCATCGTTGCGCACGATGAACAGGGGCAGCGCGGTGCCGTTCCGGCTGGCGCGCTGCGCCCAATAGACGCGGTTCGTGAAGCTTTTGCGCGACAGGTGATCGCTGGCCCAGACCGGCTCCCATGGGGTCAGGAAGGCGCGGCTTTCGACCCGCAGCGCCACCCAGGCGTTGAAATCGGCATGCGTCGGCAGCCGCAGAACCATCCGCTCGGTATCCAGACGCAGCGGACGGCGGCGCACGAACATCAGGCGGCAAGCCTTTCGGCCAGCTGCTGACGCGTGGGCGCGGATTTCACCGGACCGTAAAGCGCCAGCGCCGGGCGCGCCTGCGACAGAAGCCGCTCGGCATGGGCGCGCACATCCGCGACGGTCACGGCGTCGATGCGCTTGGCGACCTCGGTCGGGTCGGGCACCCTGCCCCAGATCGCCAGTGACCGCGCCATGCGTTCGGCCTGACCGGTGGGGCTTTCCAGCCCCATCAGCATCCCGGCCTTCATCTGGGCGCGGGCGCGGGCCACCTCGGCCTCGGACATGTCATCGACGCTGCGGCGCAGCTCATCAATGGTCAGATGTGCGAGATCCGCGATCTGTTCGCCCGAGGTCCCGGCATAAATCGTCATCATCCCGGTGTCGTCATGGAAACCGGATTGCGCGAAGATCGAATAGCACAGGCCCCGCTCTTCCCGGATCTTCTGGAAGAGGCGCGAGGACATGCCGCCGCCAAGCGCCGCCGTCCAGATCTGCGCGGCATAGAAATCGGGCGCCAGATAGCCCGGCCCTTCGAAGGCCAGCGCGAAATGAGCCTGCTCCAGCTTCTTGACCTTGCGCGTCTCGGCGCCCTGCCAGCGGGCGGGTTCGCGCGCGACATTGGGGCGGGCGGTCAGATGCGCGAAGACCTGCTCGACCTGACGCAGGATGCGGTCATGGTCGACCGCGCCCGCGGCCGCGACGATCATCCGCTCGGGGCCGTAATGCTCTTCGGTGAAACGCGATAGGTCGCCGCGCCCGAAGCTGCTGATCCGTTCGGCCGGGCCAAGGATGGTGCGGCCCATGGGTTGGTCAGGGTATGCGGCCTCTTGCAGCCAGTCGAAGATCACGTCGTCGGGCGTGTCCAGCGACTGCCCGATTTCCTGCAGGATCACGCCGCGCTCGACCTCGATCTCGCGCTGCTCGAAGCTGGGGTTCAGCACGATGTCGGAGATCACGTCCAGCGCCAGCGACACATCGCCCGCCAGCACCCGCGCGTAATATGAGGTCACATCGCGCGAGGTATAGGCGTTGATATAGCCGCCCACATTCTCGATCGCTTCGACGATTTCCAGCGCGGTCCGGCGCGCGGTGCCCTTGAAGGCCATATGCTCGAGGAAATGGGCGATGCCGTTCTGTTCGACCTTTTCGTCGCGGCAGCCGGCGTTCACCCAGATGCCGATGGCGGCGGTGTGCAGCCCCGGCATGTTGCGGGTCACAACGCGAAGGCCGTTCGACAGGGTATCAATGCGCGTTTCGGTCACGAGGTCCTCCGTTCAAGGACCAGCGATTTAATCGCTTCGGCGTCATTTGCAACCTGGGTGATCCGCTCATCCCGGTCAAAGAGGTCGGCCATATGCGGCGGCAGCGCGGGGCGGATGCCGACCGCAGCCTCGACCGCATCGGGAAATTTCGCCGGATGCGCGGTCGAGAGCGAGACCATCGGCACGCCCGGACGCAGGTTTTCACGCGCGATCCGGACAGCGACGGCGGTATGCGGGCAGATCACCTCGCCCGTTTCCTCAAGAATGGTGCGGATCATCTGGGTCGTTTCAGCCTCGGAGACGCGGCCCGAGACAAAGCTGTCGCGCAGTTGTTCCAGCGCGCCCTGGCTGATGGTGAAGCCACCCGCCTTCAGCTCGTCCATCAGCTGGCGGACGGCGGCACCGTCGCGGCCATAGGCCAGGAACAGCGCGCGCTCGAAGTTTGAGCTGACCTGAATGTCCATCGAGGGGCTGATCGAGGGCTCGACCGTGCCGACCCGGTATTCGCCGGTCGTCAGCGCCCGGTGCAGGATGTCATTCTGGTTCGTCGCGATCACCAGACGGCCAATCGGCAGGCCCATCTCACGCGCGATGAAGCCCGCGAAGATATCGCCGAAGTTGCCGGTCGGGACGGTGAAATCGACCTGACGATGCGGCGCGCCCAGGCTGACGGCGGCCGAGAAGTAATAGACGACCTGCGCCAGCACCCGCGCCCAGTTGATCGAGTTTACGCCCGCGAGCCCCACCCCGTCGCGGAAGGCATGGTCGTTGAACAGATCCTTCAGCCGCGCCTGACAATCATCGAAATGCCCGTCCAGCGCCAGCGCATGGACATTGGCATCGGCAGGCGTCGACATCTGGCGGCGCTGCACTTCGCTGACGCGGCCATGCGGGTAAAGGATATAGACATCGACATTCGAGAGGCCCCGGAAGGCCTCGATCGCGGCCGAGCCGGTATCGCCCGAGGTCGCACCCACGATCGTGACCCGCTGACCCGAGCGCGCCAGCGCGATCTGAAACAGCTGTCCGATCAGCTGCATGGCGAAATCCTTGAAGGCCAGCGTCGGGCCGCGGAACAGCTCCAGCAGGTGATGCCCGGGCGCAAGCTGCACCAGTGGCGCGCGGGCCACATGGTCGAAGCTGCCATAGGCGCGGGCAATCGCGCCGGTCAGTTCCTCTTCCGAGAAACAGTCGCCGATGAAGGGGCGGATGACGCGCAGCGCGACCTCTTCATAGGGCAGGCCTTCCAGCGCGGCGATCTCGTCAAAGCTCATCGTGGGGATGGTCTCGGGGACGTAAAGGCCGCCGTCGCGGGCAAGGCCGGTCAGCATCGCCTGTTCAAAGTTCAGCGCGGGCGCCTGTCCGCGGGTCGAAACATATTGCATCTTGTCCCCTAAAATCGACGCTGCCTGATACGCCACAGCAGCGCAACTGTCATCCCCGCCCAGACCGCCGCGATCATGAACCACTGCATCGCATAGCTGAGGTGGTTGTTCGGGATCCCCTCGATGGCGACGGGTATGGGCATCACGCCCTGATTATCACCTTGCACTTCAGCCGCAACCACGAGAATGGGCTGAGCCCCCAGCTGCGCCGCCATCGCGGGCACGTCGCGGGCGAACCAGATATTCTCGGTCAGGTTCGGATCGGGCGTGGCGCTGCCTTTTTCCTGCGGCCAGTGCAGGTTGCCGACGACCGTCAGGTGCACCGGCGGGCGGGCGACGCGCTTGTGATCCTGATCGACGAAACCGCGATCCAGCAGGATCCGGCGCCCGTCATCGGTGTCAAAGCCCGAGACGATCTGATAGCCCCCGCCCGCCTCGCGCGTGCCGGACAGAACATGGATCTCTTCCCCGGTGGTCTGACCCGAGACCATGACGGGCATGTATTTCATCGACGGATCGGGATTGGCCGGAAGCGGCACGGGCGCGCCGCTGATCTTCTGCGCGATCTCGTCCAGCAGCCCCTCTTTCCATTCCAGCCGCTGAAGCTGCCAGACCCCCAGCCAGATCAGGATGGCGCAGCCCAGCACGCCAAGGATCAACGGGAAAAGATAGCGACGCATCAGACAGGCTCTCCGGGGAAGGTGGAAACATCAGGGGGAAGGACCACGCCGGGCAGCTTGCTGGCGGTCCAGATATGGGCGGCCTCGGTCAGGTCGACGCCGCCGTCAATGCTGCCGCCTTTCAGCGACAGCGTATCCCCGGGCGGGTCCTCGACATGCCACAGGCGGCTGCCGCAGGTCGGGCAGAAGGCACAGTCCAGCTTCTTGCCGCTGAGCGTCGGGCGCGACCAGATCCGCAGCTCTCCCTGCAGCAGGGTGACCGCCGTGACGGGCACGATGACCGAGATGCCGAAGGCCGAGGAGGACTGGTGACGACATTCGCTGCAATGGCAGCAATAGATCGCCACGGGGTCCGCATCGACATGGTACCGCACCGCTCCGCATTGGCATCCGCCTGTCAGCATGATTGTCCCTCCGGAAATGGAAATGGCGCGGGACCTGCATCCCGCGCCACATCAATCTTTCTAGGCCGGGATCAGCGACCCCAGATATAGACCACGACGTAGAGGAACAGCCAGACCACGTCGACGAAGTGCCAGTACCAGGCGGCGGCCTCGAAGCCGAGGTGCTGTTCCTGGGTCATCTGGCCGCGCATGAAGCGGATCAGGCAGACGAACAGGAAGATCGTCCCGATGATGACGTGGAAGCCGTGGAAGCCCGTCGCCATGTAGAAGGCACCCGCGTAAACGGTGTCCGACAGACCGAAGGCAGCGTGGCTGTATTCATAGGCCTGCAGCGCGGTGAAGGCGAGGCCCAGGACCACTGCAACGATCAGGCCGTTGATGGTGGTCTTGCGGTCGCCGTCATGCACGAAGGCATGGTGAGCCCAGGTCACGGCAACACCCGACAGCAGCAGGATCAGGGTGTTGATCAGGGGCAGGTGGAAGGGGTCGAAGGTGACGATGCCTTCCGGCGGCCAGACGCCGTCCTTGATCGGGCTGTCCGGCCCCATCGGGTACATGGCGTTCTTGATGAAGGCCCAGAACCAGGCCACGAAGAACATCACTTCCGAGATGATGAACAGGATGATCCCGTATTGGAGACCAATGCGGACGACCGGGGTGTGGTCGCCGTCCTCGCCCTCGCGGACGACATCGGACCACCATGCGAACATGGTGTAAAGCACGCCGGCCAGACCCGCCAGGAACAGCCAGGGACCGCCGGCTTTCATCCACATCACGGCGCCGCTCAGCATGAAGAAGGCGCTCACCGCACCGATGAGCGGCCAGATGGACGGATGAAGGATATGGTAGTCGTGGTTCTTTGCGTGGGCCATAGCTCAGTTCCCGGCTGTTGCTGCGTCTTTTTGTTCAGTTTACGGTCGGCTGCGAGGTTCCGTCCAGTGCCGCCTGTCGGGGCTTGGAGGGCTCGGTCCGGTGGAAAGTATAGGACAGCGTGATGTCGCGCACCTTACCGGCATCGCGATCGTTCACGAGGTCGGGGTCGACATAGAAGCTGACCGGCATTTCAATGCGTTCGCCCGGCTGCAGCACCTGCTCGGTGAAGCAGAAGCATTCGATCTTGGCGAAGTAATAGCCCGCGATATCGGGGGCCACGTTATAGCTTGCGGTGCCGGTGATCGGCTCGTCCGAGATGTTCACGGCCTCATAGAAGGCCAGCGCGTTCTCTCCGATGCGGATCTGCATGTCCTTTTGCATGGGGCGGAATTCCCAACCCATGCCGGGGTCGACGTTGGCGTCAAAGCGGACGCGGATCAGCTCGTTCAGCGGCTCATCGGGGGCCTGCTGGGCGACATTTGTCGTGCCGCCATAGCCGGTCACCCGGCAAAACCAGTCGTAGAAGGGGACGGCGGCCCAGGCCAGCGCGCCCATCACCACGACGATGCTTGCCAGCATGCCGACCGTGCGTCCGTTGGACATCTTGCCACTCATTCTGCGGCCTCCGTAGCCTCGACGGCGGGCGCCGTCTCTGGGGTGGAAGGCGCGACCGCGGCGGCCGGAGCAGCCGTGGAGGGCGTGACGGTATCGGGCACGCCCGGTGCCACAACGGGTGCGGCATTCGGCGCCGGGGGATTGGGATCGCGCGGCAGCATCGAGGGACGCGGCCGGTGATCATAGCCCTGCATCATGTCGCCATTGGTGATCTTGACGACCGACAGGCCGAAGACCAGCGCGACGAACAGCAGCAGCACGACCAGCAGCCCCACGTTCCTGCTGCGGCGACGGCCGTGCAGTTCATGTTCGACCTTGGGAAGCATTACCATCCCCCGATCCAGTGCTGCACCAGAAGTGCCAGGAAGTGCAGGAAGGTGTAATAGAGCGACAGCTTGAAGTAGCGCTTCTCGACCCGGTAGCCGTCGGCTTCGGCCTCAGCCTCTTCCCGCTTCAGGATCTTCCAGCCGCCGTGGATGAAGAGCGCGTTCAGCACCACCGAGACGGCCAGATACAGCGGACCGCCGACCGAGGTGAAGCCCAGCCACAGCGCGAAGGGCGCCAGCACCAGCGTATAGGCGAAGATGTGGCGGCGCGTGACCCGGCGACCATGCGTCACGGTCAGCATCGGCACGCCTGCCTTGGAATAGTCTTCCTTCATGAAGAGCGCCAGCGCCCAGAAATGCGGCGGCGTCCAGAAGAAGATCAGCGCAAACATCAGCAGCGACTCGATGCCGATGCTGCCGGTGGCGCAGGCCCAGCCGATCATGGGCGGGAAGGCCCCTGCCGCACCACCGATGACGATGTTCTGCGGCGTCGAGCGCTTCAGCCAGATCGTATAGACCACGGCGTAGAAGAAGATGGTGAAGGCCAGGAAGCCTGCGGCGAACCAGTTGGCCGCCAGCCCCAGCATCATCACCGACAGGCCCGACAGCGCCAGACCAAGGCCAAGCGCCTCGCCCGGGGTCACCCGGCCTGCAGGCACCGGACGCGAGACGGTCCGGCGCATGACCGCGTCGATATCAGCATCGTACCACATGTTCAGGGCACCCGACGCGCCGCCCCCCAGTGCGATGAACAGCACCGAGCAGAAGGCCACGAAAGGGTTCATCGGCTGCGGCGCGATCCACAGCCCGACAAAGGCGGTGAAGACGACCAGCGACATGACGCGCGGCTTCAGCAGCGCGACATAGTCCCCGAAGCCGGCCTCAGCCGGCCCTTGGTATGCGTTGATATCGGCCACGGCCCTCGACCTTACTCAGCCGAAGCCAGCTGGACGGTCCGCGCGGGCAGATAGTCCGAGGCGTCAGCAGCGAATTCTTCTTTCGCACCGGCCAGCCATGCGTCGTATTTTTCCTGGCTCACGGCCTTCACGACGATCGGCATATAGGCGTGGTTGATGCCGCAAAGCTCCGAGCATTGACCGAAGTAGATGCCTTCCTGATCCACTTCGAACCAGGCCTGGGCGATACGGCCCGGAACGGCGTCCTGCTTGATCGCGAAGGCCGGGATGGTCCAGCTGTGGATCACGTCGGTCGCGGTGTACTGCATCAGGATCTTCTTGCCGACCGGCACGACAAGGGCGTTGTCGGTGGCCAGCAAGTATTCGTCCTCGGTGTAGCCTGCGTCGGCCAGCGCGTCCTTTTCCAGCATCAGCGCGTCAAAGGCGATGCCGTCGTTCGGGTATTCATAGGACCAGTACCACTGGTGACCGATGGCCTTCACCACCAGATCGGGATCGCTGGGCATTTCCTGGCTGCGGAACAGAATCGGCAGCGAGAAGGCGCCGATGGCGATCAGGATCAGGACGGGAATCAGCGTCCAGGTGACCTCGATGGGGGTGTTGTGGGTGAAGCGCGCGGGAACCGGGTTCATGCGGCTGTTGAAGCGCAGGATGCAGACCAGCAGCAGCAGACAGACGAAGATCGTCACGCCCGTGATGATGTACAGAACGAAGTGATCCAGCCATTGCTGGTCATGCGCGATCTGCGTCGCTGCGGGCTGGAACCCCATGCCGCCATTGACCGGCTTGCCGATCGTGGGCAGTTCGCCCAGCACTTCCTGTGCCATCGCCGGAGCGGCGACCATCGCTGTGAGTCCAAGGCCAGCTACTGCCGCCAGACCGCGGCGCATCATCGCAATTGCCATCATCCCATCCCATTGCCTACAGTCAAGCCGACAGGCCCAAGTCATCAGACCCGGCCGGCATCGTTGGTGAACCAGAACCATATCTTACCATCACGGGCAAGTCATACCTATCGACTTCAGCCTAAAAAACCCCTAGCCGAAGCTTTCCAGGCATGGACGGGACCTATGACAGAAGCCTTGTTTTCCCCTTTCGAGACCCATCTTGACCAGGACCGCGCGCTGTCCTTTCTGAAGGATGCGCTGTCGGGCGCCGACGACGGAGAGCTGTTTCTTGAACGCTCCCGCGCCGAGACGCTGGTCTTCGACGATGGCCGTTTGCGCAACGCAAGCTATGAGGCCGAGCAGGGCTTCGGCCTGCGCGCCGTCCGGGGCGAGGTCACCGGCTATGCCCATTCGACCGAGATCAACGAACACGCCCTGAAACAGGCCGCCCAGACCGTCCGTCTGGCGGTCGGCGATGGCGGCGGCACGCTCGCCCTGCCCCCGGTGGCGAAGATCACGCCGCTTTATGCCGCGATCGACCCGGCCGAGGGGATCAGCTTCGCCGCACGCGTCGCGCTTTTGCGCGAAATCGACGCCTTCGCCCGCGACCTGGACCCGCGCGTCGTGCAGGTCTCGGCCAGCGTTTCCTCATCGGTTCAAGAGGTTGCGATCCTGCGCCCCGAAGGCGGCCTGGCCACGGATGTGCGCCCGATGGCGCGGCTGAACGTCTCCGTCATCGTCGAGTCGAACACCCGGCGCGAGACCGGTAGCACCGGTGGCGGCGGCCGTCTTTCGCTGGACGGCATGGTGCAGCCCGACCACTGGCAGGGCCTTGTGCGTGAGGCCTTGCGCATCGCGCTGGTGAACCTGCGCTCGGTTCCTGCGCCTGCGGGCATGATGGATGTGGTGCTGGGGCCGGGCTGGCCGGGCATCCTGCTGCATGAGGCCGTCGGCCACGGGCTCGAGGGCGACTTCAACCGCAAGGGCCATTCGGCCTTCGCCGGTCTGATGGGGCAGCGCGTGGCCTCGCCCGGCGTCACCGTCATCGACGACGGCACCATTCCCGACCGGCGCGGCAGCATCTCGGTCGATGACGAGGGCAACGCGCCGCGTCGCAACACCCTGATCGAAGACGGAATTCTGGTGGGCTATATGCAGGATCGCCAGAACGCCCGCCTGATGGGCGTCGAGCCGACCGGCAACGGCCGTCGGCAAAGCTATGCGCATGCCCCCATGCCCCGAATGACCAACACCTTCATGCTGGCCGGGCAGGACGATCCTGCGGCGATTCTGTCGGATCTGAAGGATGGCATCTATGCGGTCGGATTCGGCGGCGGTCAGGTCGACATCACCAACGGGAAATTCGTCTTCTCCTGCACCGAGGCTTACCGCGTCAGCAACGGCAAGGTCGGCGACCCCATCCGGGGCGCGACGCTGATCGGTGACGGCGCGACCGCGCTGAAAGGCATCCGCGCCATTGGCAATGACCTCGCGCTGGACCCCGGCATTGGCAATTGCGGCAAGCAGGGCCAATGGGTTCCGGTGGGCGTCGGCCTGCCCTCGCTGCTGATCGGCGGGCTGACCGTGGGTGGCTCGGCGGCCTGAGGCGCAGGCAGTGACAAAATGTCGCGGCCCCTGCGACATGGGTTCGCAGCTTTCGGGCGCGTTTCGCGCGCGCCCGTGCCGGGTTGGGGGCCGGGGCGGCGGCTGCTAACCGAATCTTAACCCCTTCCATGTCATGCCTGTCTCAGCGGATGAGGCAAAGGCATGGTCATGGCGACAAAAGCGCTTTCTTTCGACACCCCGTACCACGCTCCGACGATGAAGGATGCCGCTTTGTCGGTCCTGCGCCTCATCCGTTCGCGGAAAGTGGGGCCCGCGACCTTCCACCGGCTGCTGGCCGAGCATGGAAGCGCCACTGCCGCACTTTCCGCCCTGCCCGCCCTCGCAGCCGAAGCCGGGATCGGGGATTACGCGACTTATCCCCTTTCAGCGGCACAGGCCGAACTGGCCGCAGGCCATCGCGCGGGTGCGCACCTGCTGACATGGCTGGATGAGGATTATCCCGCGCAACTGCGCCAGATCGGCGACGCGCCGCCGGTCCTTTGGGTCAAGGGTGACGTTGCTGTCCTGAAACGGCCGGGCGTCGCGGTGATCGGCGCGCGGAACGCCTCCTCGCTGGGCCTGCGCATGGCGCGCGGCATGGCAGGGGGGCTCGCGCAATCTGGCAGCATCGTCATCGCCGGGCTGGCGCGCGGGATCGACACCGTCGCGCATGAAGCCAGCCTGACCAGCGGCACAATCGCCGTCATGGCAGGCGGGATCGACATGATCTATCCGTCCGAGAATGCCGCGCTGGCCGAGGAGATCTGCGACACCGGCCTGCTGGTCACCGAACAACCTCCGGGGACCGAGCCGGTCGCCCGCCACTTCCCGGCCCGCAACCGGATCATCTCGGGCCTCGCCAGCGCTGTCGTGGTGATCGAGGCTGCGCATCGCTCGGGCAGTCTCATCACAGCCCGCTGCGCGCTGGATCAGGGGCGCGAAGTGATGGCCGTGCCGGGACATCCGATGGATGCCCGCGCCGCAGGCTGCAATGCGCTGATCCGAGACGGCGCACTGCTGGTGCGCAACTCGGCCGATGTGCTGGCCGCACTGGAGGCGCCCGCTGCGGTCACCGTGTCGGAGCAGCCTCTTGCGGTAGCTTCACCGCAACCTGCGCCAACTGCTTCCATCGTCGAGGAAAAGCGTTCACCCATGCGTGGGCTGCAACCCGCCGCCGTCGCCAAACGCCTGGCCGCTCTGGGTCATGCGGTCCATCCGATCACACGGGGAGGCACTGGCGGGCCCGCAGCACTTGAAGCCCGCATCCTGTCGCGACTGAGTCCCAGCCCAACGGAAGAAAACCATTTGGTCCGAGACCTCGGCCTGCCTGCCGCGATGCTGGCACCGGCGTTGCTGGAACTCGAGCTGTCGGGACAGGTGCAACGACTTCCGGGCGGGCGGATCGCTTTGACCTAAACGCGAGGGGCGGCCATCCTCCCCGTTTCGGCGTGAAACTGGCCGGTATTTGCAGCGGTGCCACATGTGTACAGTTAAGATCTGCCGGTATTCGGTGGTTGTAGATCTGGTCCGCGGCCCCTGCTCGCAGCCTTTTCCTTGAGATGCCCCTGCCAAAACACTGGAATCACGCCACGATTCATGGACGCCTCATTCAGCGTCCACGCCTCTCAAGCCGCGCTCTTCCTCAGAAGAACGCCTGCAGCCCGGTGATGGCGCGTCCCAGGATCAGCGCATGGACGTCATGCGTGCCCTCATAGGTGTTCACCGTCTCGAGGTTCGCCGCATGCCGCATCACCTGGAACTCCTCCGAGATCCCGTTGCCGCCATGCATGTCCCGCGCCACCCGCGCGATCTCCAGCGCCTTGCCGCAGTTGTTGCGCTTGATGATCGAGATCATCTCGGGCGCCGCCTCCGCCGCATCCAGAAGCCGACCCACCCGCAGGCTGGCCTGAAGGCCAAGCGCGATCTCGGTCGCCATATTCGCCAGCTTCAGCTGGAACAGCTGCGTATTGGCCAGCGGCCGCCCGAACTGGTGCCGGTCCAGCCCATATTGGCGCGCGGCATGCAGGCAGAACTCGGCCGCCCCCAGCACGCCCCAGCTGATGCCGTAGCGCGCCCGGTTCAGACAGCCGAACGGGCCCTTCAGCCCCTCGACGCCGGGCAGCAGCGCGTCCTCGCCAACCTCGACATCCTGCAGCACGATCTCGCCGGTGATCGAGGCGCGCAGGCTCAGCTTGCCGCCGATCTTCGGCGCCGAAAGCCCCTTCAGCCCCTTCTCCAGCACGAAGCCGCGGATCTTGCCGCCATGCGCCTCGGACTTGGCCCAGACCACGAAGACATCCGCGATCGGCGCGTTCGAGATCCACATCTTCGAGCCGTTCAGCACATAGCCCCCGGCGGTCTTCTTCGCCACGGTCTTCATGCCGGCGGGGTCCGAGCCCGCGTCCGGCTCGGTCAGGCCGAAACAGCCGATGAACTCGCCCGAGGCCAGTTTCGGCAGGTATTTCTGCCGCTGTTCCTCGCTGCCATAGGCATAGATCGGGTACATCACCAGCGAGGATTGCACCGACATCATGCTGCGATAGCCCGAATCGACGCGCTCGACCTCGCGCGCGATCAGGCCGTAGGCGACGTAAGAGGCGCCGATGCCGCCGTATTCCTCAGGCACGGTGACGCCCAGCAGGCCCATCGCACCCATCTCGCGGAAGATTTCCGGGTCGGTCAGCTCCTCGCGATAGGCGTCGATGATGCGCGGCTGCAGCCGGTCCTGCGCGTAAGACCGCGCCGCGTCCCGCAGCATCCGCTCTTCCTCGCTCAGCTGATCCGAAAGCCGGAAAGGGTCCTCCCAGTCAAAGCGGCCAAGATCAGGGGCGTCTTTCG
>NZ_VLKU01000010.1 GCF_007830335.1 Paracoccus sulfuroxidans
TGAACCGCGCCGGGTTTACCGGAGGCTTCAACTCCTGAGTAGGATGGAGCATCATGAGCAAGACAACGAACAAGCTTTCCCCCGAAGTGCGCGAACGTGCGGTGCGCTTGGTCCTCGACAATGAGGGTCAGCATGGATCGCGCTGGCAGGCAGCCATGTCGATCGCGGCGAAGATTGGCGATGCGCCCCAGACCCTGAACGATTGGGTCAAGAAGGCCGAGGTCGATAGCGGCAAGCGGCCGGGAGTTTCGAGTGAGATGTCGGATCGCATGAAGGCCCTGGAATGTGAGAACCGGGAACTGCGCCAAGTCGAGCCATGGGAACGCCACTGGTCCGAGAGACCATGGCGAGGGAGATCCTGCGCAAGGCGAGCGCATATTTTGCGCTGGCGGAGCTCGACCGCCGGTCGAAGTGATGGTGTCGTTCATCGACGCGCACCGGGGAATGCATGGGGTCGAAGCGCCCATAGATTCAGCGCCAGCGCGGCGGCACTGAACCCTGCCATCGCCCCGAAAGCCGTGCGCCAGCCGAGGAAATCTCCCATCATCGTGCCCACCGGCACGCCCAGAACCGACGCCGCCGCGACCCCACCAAAGATGAGCGCCGTGGCAGGGCCGATGGATTGCTCGGGGACCAGCCGTGGTGCAAGGCTGCCTGCAATGGCCCAGATGCCGCCGATGCAAAGCCCGACGGTCACCCGAGCGGCAAGAAGCAATCCGATGGAGGGGGCAAGCGCCGAGGCGAGATTCGCAAGGACCAACAGTCCCAACAGCCCCGCCAGAATGCGCCTGCGGTCGATGTTCCCCGCAAGGATGATGACGACGGGCGCAAAGAAAGCCGCAAGGATCGCGGGAAGCGAGATCATCAGGCCCGCCGTTCCCACCGAGGTGCCCAGCTCACTGGCGATTGCGGCCATCAATCCGACCGGCAGCATCTCGGTCGTGACGACCGCAAAGGTGGATGCGGCGATTGTAAGTACGGGGACGAATGCCCTGCGGTCGGTCGCGGGGATGGTCACGGAGATGGAGGTCACGGGCTGTCCTTTGTCTTGGGTCAGACAGGCTATTTACTCGGGCAATATTGGAGTTAAACAGTCAATATCGGGCATCATATGGAACGGATTGGACCCAATGCTGGATCACTTTGGCGATGTGCTGGCCTTCGTTCGCGTGGCCGACACGGCAAGCTTCACGAAGGCTGCCGACGGGTTGGGCATGACACGCTCTGCCGTCGGGAAATGTATCACCCGGCTCGAAGAGGGGCTGAACACGCGACTTGTCCATCGCACCACCCGCAGCGTGAGCCTGACCGAGGAGGGGCGGCTCTTCTACGACCACGCCCTGCGCATTCTGGACGAGGTCGAGGATGCCGAAGCGATGCTGGACGAGCGCCGGTACGAACCGAAAGGGCGGCTGCGCATCGATCTGCCGGTGGCGTTTGGTCGCATCCATGTCATGCCGGTGGTGCGCCGCTTTCTGGCACAATGGCCCGATCTGGAGGCTGACGTCACCTTCTCGGACGACTATCGCGATCTGGTCTGCGAGGGGATCGACATCGCGATCCGCATTGGCGGCCCGACAGAAAGTGGCCTGATCCGCCGGGTTCTTGCGCCGCACCGCTTCGTCATCTGCGCCGCCCCTGAATATCTCGAGCGGAAGGGCGTTCCCCGAACGCTCGAAGATCTTCAGCACCACGACAAGGTCGTGTTTACTCAGGTCAATTGCGGGGTGCCGTGGCGAGTGCGTATCGGCGCGACCCCGCGTGACGTCGAGGTGCGCGGCACCCTGCGCTTGAGCAACTCCGAGGCGATACGCGATGCGGCGCTGGCAGGCTTCGGCCTCGTACAGCTTGGCGCGTTTCTGGTCGGCGAGGACATCCGGCATGGTCGCCTCATACCTGTTCTTGAGCAGTTCGCCGCAGAACAGCCACCTATCTGTGCAGTCTATCCGACCCGCCGCCATGTCTCGCCCAAGGTGCGTCGGTTCGTCGAAATGCTCTGCGCGGAATGGTCAGGTGAGAGGCCGTGGGGGTGAAGATTATCACACACCTTCACTTTACATAGGCCTAGGCGTCAGCTTCGTGCTGCATCGATGTCAGGCTGTGCACGAGATCAACGCACTGAGCCCGTCGCCGACATTTCTGCTCAGGCCGTCAGCCTATCAATCAGCAGTTGGCTCGCGGCTGCATAACCTGCGCGAAGCTCGCGGAGCACCGCCGGGTCCTTTTGCGCAACACCTGCGAGAAGGTATCCATGGGCATGGTCAACGACGATATCCCTCATCAGCACGGCATCGTCTGCACTGCGTCCGGCCCTGAGCAATGCTTCCAGCATCTGCTGCGACAGCTTCACCGCCTCATCACTCTTGGCATCGGGTTCGCTGAGAAACGCCATGAAGACCTGTGGGTTATGCGTCACCAAATCCCCGTAGAAATACGCGAGATCAGCAAAAGAGCGACCCTGCAGGCCGATGCTCGCTCTATTGTCGCGTTCGATCAAGACCATATCCAGCACCAGACCCAACAGGTTCGCGCGATCCCCCGTGTGACGATAGAGCGCCATCGGGCTTACCCCTAAGGCCTTTGAGAGGCTGCGCATGCTGAAGCTCTGCGCCCCCTGCGTCTCGATGAGGTCGCGTGCCGCCTCAATGATCTTCCTTTTGTTAAGTCGGCTGGCCTTTGCCTCGTCCGCGTCACTCACGGCGCAATCTGATAGTGGGATTGCACGAGCCCCGAGGGGAAGCTTTCGCTGCGCAAGTGCTTCAAGGGCAATGCTTTTGGAAGACTGCCGAAAAGCGGCAGGCCAGAGCCCAGCAAAACCGGTATCCTTGTCAGGATCATGTCCTGGACCAACCCTTCGGCCAATGCGGATTGGATGAGCTTGCCACCGTCAATATAGGCTCTCGACCAGCCCTCAGCCGAGACCCTGCTCATGGTCTCGGGAAGTGACGCGTTCCAGATGCGCACAGCCTTTTGCTGCGCGGCGGGAACATGCGCTTGCGTCAGCGATCCGGACAGCACGATGACCGGCTTGTCGAATGGCCATGGGTCAAAGCGCGAGACGACCTCCCATGTGCCGCGCCCCATGATGATACCGTCAACGCTGTCATAGAAGCTGTTGTAGCCGTGGTCTTCATTTTCGGCACCGTTTGGTGTCAGCCAGCTTACGTCCCCATCGCGCGTTGCAATGAAGCCATCAAGGCTGGCTGCGATAAAGACATGCGCTGTAGTCACAGCATTCTCCTAAAAAATATACGCCGTATACTTTCATGGGAGTGCCTGCAGATCAACGGCGACTTTGTCCCGCATACCTGCCGAAGCTGGTTCTGCTGCGCAGGAGGTCGGTGTGACCGTAGCGAGATCGATACGAAGAGCCCTAAGCGGTCGGTCGCCTTGCTGCTGCGAGAAGCGCGCCGAATGCAATCATGGTGCTGCCGCTGACACGGTTGATCCAGCGCAGGCCACCCGCATTCCGGATCAGCCCTGAAAGCCGGGTTCCGGCATAGGCGTAGAGGGCGATGGCCAGCATTTCCAGAACGAGGAAAATGACCCCGAGGATCATAAAGCTGCCCCAGTAATTCGTCGCATCCACAAATTGCGGAAAGAAGGCCGTGAAGATCAGGATCGCTTTCGGGTTTCCAATGGCGACCAGAAATTCCTGTCGGATAAACCCACGCACCCCAGACCTGCCAAATTCCGGATCTTCCGCAGGCAGTTTCGCCTCGGAGCGCAGGATCTTGATGCCAAGCCAGACCAGATAGGCTGCGCCCAGAAACTTCACGACTGTAAATGCGATTTCGGAAGCCATCAGCAATGCGCCCATGCCAAGCGCTGTAACGACGATCATCATGGTGAACGCGACGAGGCGACCCACCGCAGCGAACAAGGCGGTCGGCAGACCATTGCGCGCGCCGATTGTTATTGAGAGCAGGTTGTTCGGCCCGAACGCCATGTTCAGGGCAAAACATGCGGGCACAAACAGAAGAAGGGTTTCCAGGGGCATCGCGTTTCCGTCAGCTTTTGACGATCATTCCTAAAATTTCTTCGATTTGTCCACGTCGCTGTGTCCCGCATAGCAGTCATCATGGCCAGGATTTGCGAGGCCTAGCCTCAGGACCCATAGCCAGTAGATGACGAGTGCGGCGAGTGCGATGGCTGAGAGGAAGACCTTCGGGCATCTGTCGTATCGGGTTGCCACACGCCGCCAATCTTTCAGCCTGCCGAACATGATCTCGATCCGATTGCGGCGTTCGTAGCGGCGCTTGTCGTATCTGATCGGTTTTTTCCGCTGTTTCCGACCGAGAATACACGCGCGTATCCCTTTGTCTTTCAATGCTTCCCTGAACCCGCCGGCGTCATAGCCGCGGTCCCCGAGGAGCCAGTCAGCATTCGGCAGGCTGCTCAGCAACGCCCGTGCCCCGATGTCATCGCTGACCTAACCCGCAGTGACGAACAAATTGAGTGGCCGGCCCTGGCTGTCGCAGATGGCATGCAGTTTGGTGTTCATGCTGCTTTTGGTACGGCCAATCAGACGTCCACGCCCCCCTTTTTAACGCCCATGCTGGTCGCGGTGCGGTGTGCCTTCAGGTACTTGCGCAGGCTCACTCGAACGCATGGCGTTCGCCTGCTCACTTCGATCATCACGGTCTTCTCTTTGCCGTGGTCGGCGGCCAGACCGGTCATCATCCGGGCGAAGATGCCCTTGTTCGCGGCTGCGCTCCAACCGATGGCGCGCGGCCGCTCACCTCCAGCGTTTCCAACGATTGTACAGCCTTTCCGGGGCCACGGTCCCCTTCAAGCGTGCGGGCCATATTCCTTCGGCGCATCTCGCCAGCGCAAGCCATTGCGATTGACGTCAATTATCCCATTCAGAACCCGTCGGCCGCCGACGCGCGGCTTACCATGGCTTTGGTGAAAGAGGGCCCCGAGCCGCGCGTCGGCCTGCCCGAAAAGATTGCTCATCGATCGGTCTTCTTACGGAGCATGAGGTGCGCAACCAGGCAGATATCAATGGGTCCTGACCTTCATCTCGGTCGTCCATGCCTCCGCTTTCGGGCCTGCAAGGTACTCGGCCGGTCGCCCCCAATCGCCGCGAAAGCCAAGTTGAACTCTACGGAAGAGCACACGCACTACGAGAAAAATCATCTTACCGAGCGGTGTTTCGCGTGATAAATGTAACTTTAAGCATTCCCCTCCTCGAATCATAAATCAACGGACGGTGCACGTGGCAGTCGGTTACCTGGTCTCGCTTGGAAGCGATCTTTCGGCCTGGAATGGCGATACCATCGCCTTGACTCAGACGACATTTACGCCCGTACGCGCCCTAGGGACAGACACCGCGACCGTTGGTTCCGGCACCTGGTCGGTGACCGGCGTCCTCAGCGACGGGACACAAGTCACCAATCAGATTCTGGGCGGAACCTATCAGACTGATTCGGCTGGAAATCTGTATTTCGTGCCGGATGTTTCCATGACCAGCATCACCAGTGCGACCGTGGGAACCTCGCCGATCTACAACGGTCCGACCACGTTGCAGCAGGGGAATAGCTTTTCCAACATCATGACTGGAGGCACTACTCCCAATACCCTTGATGGGCTTGGCGGCAACGATTCCCTTCTCGGTAGTTCTGACTTCTTGCCTGGCGGGGGGGACGACAGAGACGTGTTGAACGGCGGGGCGGGCAACGACACCCTGCGCGGCGGCAACGGCAATGACCGCCTGACCGGCGGGACAGGAAACGACTCGCTGCAGGGCGGCGCGGGTGCGGATATTGCGGATTATTCCGGCGCGACCTCGGGCGTGAATATTACCCTGCCTTCGGGCGGCGCGGCGCAAACTCTGACCAACACCCAGACAGGCGGAATGGGTCAGGACACCCTTCAGGGCATGGATGGTCTGATTGGTTCGGCCTTCGCCGATACGCTGATCGGTTATGACGGGCACGGCACCGATCCTGACGGCAACACCTATACCAACCATCTGGATGGCGGAGCAGGCAACGACTACATCGACGGCAAGACCGGTGGCGACTATCTTTTCGGGGGCTCGGGCGATGACACGGTCATCGGCGGTCTGGCGAACGGGACCCAAATTGGTGCCTATGACGATCAGATTTTCGGCGGCGACGGCAATGATGTCCTGTATGGCGATGACACGCTTGGCACGGATCCGGGTGGTGGCAACGACCTGATCCAGGGCGGCGCGGGCAATGACTCGATCATTGCCGGTGCAGGGAACGATCTGGTCTTTGGTGACGCTGACAACGATACGATCCGTGGTGGAGCGGGCAACGACACGATCTATGGCGGGACCGGCAACGACTCGCTGTTTGGTGACGCGGGCAATGACGTCATTCATGGCGGCGACGGGGCCGATACCATCCAAAGCGGCTTGGGCGATGACCTTGTCCATGGTGGGGCGGGCGGCGACCACATCACCAACGAGGGCGGCCGGGATACCATCTACGGCGAAGCCGGCAATGATACCATCCTGTCCGGAGGCTCGGGCGCGGCTTATGGCGGCGACGGCGATGACGAGCTTCAGGTGGCGCCGGGTGGAAGTGCGACGCTTTTCGGAGACGCCGGCAACGACCGCATGATCGGCCATGACACCACCAACGACCTGATGTACGGCGGCGACGGCGACGACGGCATGGTCGGCAATGGTGGCGATGACAGCCTGTATGGCGACGCCGGAAACGACACGATCAATGGTTTTTCTGGCAATGACTTCCTTTACGGCGGTAGCGGCAATGACCTGATCGGCGGCGGGATTGGCAATGACAGCATCGAAGGCGGGACCGGCGACGACACCCTGTATGGCGACAGTTATCTGGGGCCTGACACCGTCAGCGGTGGCGATGACACGATCCGCGGAGACGAAGGCAACGACCTGATCTATGGTGGCGCGGGTCAGGATCTGATCTATGGCGGTGCCGACAACGACACCATCCATGGCGGCGACGGCAACGATACCCTGCATGGTGACGCGGGCAATGACAGCATCCTGGGCGGCGCCGGGAATGACAGCATCCTCGGTGGTGCCGGGAATGACTATATCGAGGGCGGCACTGGCCGCGATACGATCGACGGCGGGGCTGGCAACGACGTGATCAGCGGCGGCGCCCCCGGTGCGGATGACAATCAGGCGGATATGCTGACAGGCGGTGAGGGTTTTGACACCTTCATCGCGGGCAATGGCGACACCATCCTGGACTTCAACACTGGTGCTGGTCAGAATATTTCCGACAACTCCCAGACCAACAACGATTTCGTCAACCTCTCGGGCTATTACAACACCCAGAATCTGGCGATCTATAACGCTTGGGCGCAGGCGAACGGGCAGAAGGTCTATGCCACTCCGCTTGGCTGGCTGCGTGGCGACCAAAGCGACGGGGTTCTGAACGACATCTCGACCGGGCATGGGTTCGGTCAGAACTTCACCTTCACGATTCAGACAAACGGAACGCAAACCGCAGGTAACAACCTCACCTGGGACAACACCAGCGTAGTTTGCTTCGGCTCGGACGCGCTGATCGAGACGCAAAACGGGCCGGTTCCGGCCGGTAAGCTGCAAGTCGGTGATCTGGTGCGCACCCAGGACGCGGGCCTTCAGCCGATCCGCTGGATCGGCAAGCGCAGCCTGGATGAGGCCGCGTTGAGCGAAGCGGCGCGTCTGCGCCCCATCCGCATCCGCGCGGGCGCGCTTGGCGACGGCCTGCCCTCCAGCGATCTGATCGTGTCGCCGCAACACCGGATGCTGGTGCGCTCGAAAATCACGCGCCGCATGTTCGGCTGCGATGAGGTGCTGATCGCGGCCAAGCAATTGCTGCAGATCGACGGGATCGAGGTGGCCGAGGATCTGACCGGGGTGACCTATGTCCACTTCCTGTTCGACGCCCATCAGATCGTCTTCGCCAATGGTGCGGCAAGCGAGTCGATGCATACCGGCGAACAAGCGCTGAAATCGATCGGCCCCTCTGCGGTCGCCGAAATCCATGAGCTGTTCCCGGAGCTGCGCAATGATGAGCGCCAGACTGCCCGATTGGTTGTGCAGGGCCGCACTGCCCGGAAACTGGCCGAGCGGCATAGCATCAACCGGAAGTGTCTGGTCAGTTAGACCAGCAGATTCTCGGGGCTTTCAGCTACGGCGGCGCGGATGCTTGCATGCGAGCTGCTTCAGCAGCGGTCATCCTACCCCTAATATGTAGCGTCGCGAACCGGACCTTCTGCGGGAGGGGAGCCCCAGCCCGTTTGATGTCCTTCTTTTGAAGGAAGGAATCCGGGGATGTCACCAAGGGCGAGTTGGAAAGGTGAGCCGAAGGTTCCTGCGCGGCCACCACCGGCGATTGCGGGCCGAAGATCCGCGCATTCAGGAACAAACCGCGCCCTGCGCGGTTGGTCCCGGATTACGCCACATGCATTAAAGAGGTTCAAATGAAGCAGTTTTCGATGATTTTTACCGCTGCGCTTTTCCCTATCGCAGCTCTGGCCCAAGACGCCACGGCCAAATTCGTGAACACCGACGGCGCCGAGATCGGCAGCGCCAGCCTGACGCAAACCGCAGCGGGCGTGCTGATCAAGGCCGAGATCGGAGAGCTTCCGCCCGACAGCTGGGTGGCGTTCCATATCCATGAAACCGGCAGCTGCGATCCCGCGACCAAACATGACTCGGCGGGCGGTCATTTCAATCCGACCGGGGTCGAGCACGGCTATCTGTCCGAGACTGGTCCTCATGCCGGTGACATGCCCAATCAGCGCGTCGATGCGACCGGCATGGCCCGGTTCGAGGTATTCAACCCGTCGGTGACCCTGACCGAGGGAGACAAGAGCATTACATCCCGCGCCTTGATGATCCACGCCAAGGCCGACGACTACTCCAGCCAACCTTCGGGGGCGGCTGGTGACCGCCTGGCCTGCGCGGTCATCGAGTAGCGCCTTGCCGGCACCGCTTCACAGGCCAGCATGAACAATCGGCGCTCCGAGCAGTTTTCCTCATGTGATTTCCAGAGGAATAGCGGCATGGAGCGCCTGCTCACCCGCGTCGCTGGTCAAATCGCTTATTGGGCCTGTTCGCCTATCGGACGTGTCACGAGCAGGGCGCAGGGCGGCAATCATACTGCACGATATCAATATGCCCGCCCGGTTCTGCGATCATATCGCCGCAATCAGGGGTGGCAGGCTGGCCATGCAGGGTGTACCCCTGCCAATCTGATGCGCCCCGAGACGCTTGAGCAGATCTATGGCCTGCCGATGCAAGGACTGACCCACGATGACGGACGGCACGTCGCCAGCCCCGTCGAACCGCAGAACCCACAAGGACGACCATGCTACGCCAGTTTTTCTCCTATTACCGCCCGTTCATGGGGTTGTTCTGGCTTGATTTCGGATGTGCCGTTCTGTCGGGCCTGCTTGAGTTGGCGTTTCCTCTGGCGATCACGGCCTTCATCGATCATCTGCTGCCACAGGGCGATTGGACGCTGACGGTCGCCGCCGCCATCGGGTTGCTGATCCTTTACGCCGTAAATTCAGGGCTGCTGGTCATCGTGATCTATTGGGGCCACAAGCTGGGCATCAACATCGAAACCGTCATGCGGGCGAAGGCGTTCGATCACCTGACCCGGCTGTCCTGGCGCTGGTACGACCGCGCCCGCACAGGCAAGCTCGTCGCGCGCGTGACGCGAGATCTGGAAGAGATCGGCGAGGTCGCCCATCATGGCCCCGAGGACGCCTTCATCGCCATCATGACGTTTTTCGGTGCCTTCGCGCTGATGTTCTGGGTCAACCCGCAGCTTGCGGTGATCGTGGCGCTGATCGTTCCGGCCATGCTCGCGCTGGTCATCATCTATGGCGGCCGGATGACTCGGACCTGGCGCAACATCTATTCCCGGGTCGGCGATTTCAACGTCCGCCTGGAAGAGACCCTTGGCGGCGTCCGCGTCGTCCAGGCCTTCGGCAACGAGGCACATGAAAACCACCTATTTGCCGCAGACAATGCCCGCTACCGTCAGGCCAAGCTTGACGCCTATCGCGTCATGGCGGCCTCGAACGCGCTGCAATACATGGGTCTGCGGCTGGTGCAGGTCATCGTGATGGTTGTCGGGGCGGGCTTTGTCCTGAACGGGAAGCTGACAACTGGTGGCTTTGTGGGGTTCCTGCTGCTCGTCGGCGTGTTTTACCGGCCGCTTGAAAAGATCGCTGCGGTGATTGAGACCTATCCGCGCGGTATCGCCGGATTTCGACGCTATCAGGAACTGCTCGCGACCGAGCCAGAGATCGCGGATTCCCCCGATGCCGTCGAGGCCCCTGCCCTGCGCGGCAATATCAGCTTTGAAGGCGTAAGCTTTGAATATGATGCCGATCGCCCGATCATTCGTGACATCGATCTGACGATCCGCGCCGGTGAGACAATCGCTTTTGTCGGCCCGTCGGGCGCGGGCAAGACGACATTGTTGGCGCTGCTGCCGCGCTTTTATGAGCCGACCTCCGGCCGCATCACGGTGGACGGAATGGAGCTGTCGCATATGCGGCTGAACAGCCTGCGCAAGCAGATCGGCTTGGTCTCGCAGGACGTCTTCCTGTTCGGGGGGACGCTGCGCGAAAATATCGCCTATGGTCGGCTCGGCGCAACCGATAGTGAAATCCGCAGCGCTGCGGCGCAAGCGCAATTGACAGCCCTGATAGACAGCCTGCCCGAGGGGCTGGACACAATCGTCGGAGAGCGTGGCGTGATGCTGTCAGGGGGGCAAAAGCAGCGCGTGGCCATCGCAAGGGCGTTTCTCAAGAACCCGCCGATCCTGATCCTGGACGAGGCGACCAGCGCGCTCGACAGCCACACCGAGCGCGAAATTCAGGATTCGCTGGATCGTCTTGCCGTGGGTCGCACCACGCTGATCATCGCCCATCGACTTGGCACGATCCGCAATGCCGACCGCATCGTTGTGCTGAATCAGGGCAGCATTGCCGAAATCGGCAATCATGAGGAGCTGCTTGGTCGCGGCGGAATCTACGCGCAGCTTGCCAGCTAGGAGGTCCGGTTCATCCAGCGCGGGGCAAACGCGTAGTTCAGCGAAAGTTCTGCTGCCTGCGGGCGTTCAGCTCCAATAGGCAGAGGCCCCCTGCCCCAACAGGTGCGAACAGGCAGCGCTGTCTCATCACCGCGCGACATCGCCAGAGCCCGAACCTCGCTCGGATCTACCGGGCTCCCGCGCGAGGCTGTTCAGAAATGCCAGCGCCTTGCGAAAGCGGCAGGCCACTATATCTCAACGCCTGATCAAAGGGTCACGCCGTGGCGGTCTGATAGCTCTGCAGCATCTGGATCCAGCTGTCGAAGTCGATGTCATTCCCGGCCGTATAAGGGGCAAAGCGGGTGACATATCCCACGGCAAACGAGCCGTTCCGCACCTCGACAGTCCTGCCTTTTCCGGGTCGGCAGAGACATAAAGGAAACGGGATTTTCCCCTCGACGAAATCGCGGAAGCAAGTCGCTCGACAAGCGCGTCAGACACACCCACGTTGCACTTGTAAATGAACGTCTTTTCGCCACTCTCCAAAAGGCTGTTGAGCTTGTCGCGCAGGTAAGCGATCTTTCCGACTTCAGCTTCGTGTATTTCACGACGCGCGCTCTCGTCATGGTCGAACACGCCATCTGTTGAGGTCATCTTGCTGTGAAATTCAAGCCCGCTTTTGCGGTCGTCGACCATCTTTGGCGCGAATGGTGTGAGATTGTCGAATTCATAGATCCCCTCGAACCGCTGCTCCAACGCGTCAGCAAGCACCTCGGGCGGAGAGACTGTCCAGCGCAAAAGCCCGCCCGGCTCGACGCCTGAGTGGCGCTGGACAAAGCCGAACTCGCAATTGTCCCCAAGGCTTTCAAACTGGCTGAGCAGATCGCCATTAGTTCATCGACTTTGACTCCATCTCAGGCTCGCTTGCTTGATCCTCCCCGGACAGTGCCGGTGATGACGCCAGGGCGGCGCGATCCCTCCGAAAGAAGGCGGCCCATCACCGGTGCCCGCCTGCGAGGTTTACTTGCTCCGACACTGCTTCCTATACCAATATCTGCCAGAATTCTTCATCCACGACGACCATGCCGCACCCTGCCATCACCGCCTATCCCCTCATCCCAGCCCGCGTCCATGAAGCATGCGGCCCTGCAGCGGCCAGCTTTGCGCTGCGGACCGCGCATCAACTCGGGGTGGATCTGCTATGGGTGCGCGAGGATTGGCAGCCGGAAAAGCTGAACCCTCGCGGGTTCGAGGGGCTTGATCCCGCAAGGCTGATCATGGCGCGGACCAAGGGACAGGTCGATACGCTGGCCGTGGCCGAGGAGGCGTTGCGGGACGGCGCCCTTGGCCTTGTGGTGCTGGAGATCACCTCGCCGTTGTCTCTGACCGCCGGGCGGCGCTTGCAGCTTGCGGCCAGGGCGGGCGGGTCGACCGGGCTGTGCCTGATCCCCGAGGACATGGGCAGTCCCGCCGCCGAGACGCGCTGGCACTGCGCGCCTGTGTTCGACATGGGCGACTCGACTCTGCAACGTTGGCAGCTTATCAAGAACAAATCAGGAACACTTGGGGTCTGGAATGTTCGATGGGATCCAGAGACGCGTCGTGTCGCTGTGGTTCCCCCGGCTGGCCACCGACCGGGTTCTGCGGACGCGCCCGGTTGATGGCCCCTTTGTTCTGACGCTGAAGGAAAGCAACGCCAATCGCGTGCATTGCCTGAATGACGCGGCCGAGCGGCAGGGCCTCTATCGCGGCATGAGCTTTTCAGATGCGCGGGCCTTCTGCCCCGATCTGATCAGCCTGCCCGCGCGCCCGGATCAGGAAATGCGCTTTCTGGCCAGCCTGCGTCGCTGGGCCATGCGCTGGTGTCCCTGGGTCGGCTTCGAGGGGCGAGACGGGCTGGTTCTGGACATCACCGGCTCGGCGCATCTTTTCGGGGGTGAGGCGGCGATGCTGGGGGCCATGCGCCAGCGTCTGAGCCGCGCGGGACTGTCGGTGCGGGTGGGCCTTGGCCAGACGCGCGGGGCTGCCTGGGCACGGGCGCATTACGGCGAGGGGGCGGCTTTGGCCGATCTGCCGGTGGCTGCGTTGCGGCTGGACCCCGATACCGTTACCGGGCTGGAACGGATGGGGCTGCGGCGCATCGGCCAGTTGCGCGACACGCCGCGCGGGCCCTTGGCGCGGCGCTTCGGGGCGGGGCTGCTGATGCGCCTCGATCAGGCGCTTGGCGATCAGCCCGAACAGATCAGCCCGGAAACCGAGCCGCCCCATTATGCCGTGCGCCTGACCCTGCCCGAACCGATCGGGCTGGAGACGGATGTGATGGCGGCAACGGACCGGCTGCTGGCCCGCCTCTGCGAGAAGCTGGCCGACCGTCAGGCGGGCGCGCGAATCCTGTGCCTCAGCCTGCGCCGGGTCGATGCCGCCTCGCAGCAGGTCGAGCTGCGTTTGGCCCGCCCCATGCGCGACCCGGCCCGCATCCTGCCACTGTTCCAGCGCGGCGTCTCCGAGGTCGATGCGGGCTTCGGCATCGATCAGTTGCGGCTTGAGGCGGTGCAGGTCGAGCCCTTGCCCGCCCAGCAGCTGGCCCATTCCGGCCCGCGTGATCCAAGGCGTCTGGACGATCTGATCACCCGGATCGGCACAAGGATCGGGCTGGAAAACGTCCAGCGTTTCCTGCCCGCCGACAGCCACATTCCCGAACGCAGCTTTCTGATCGCGCCTGCCGCCTATTCGCAACCCGAGGGCGGTTGGGTCAATCTCAGCCCCCGACCGGTGCGGATTTTTGCGCCCGAGCCGATCACGGCCGCAGGCTCATCCCCGCCCGAACGGTTCCGCTGGCGGCGCATGGAGCTGACCCTTGGGCGCGCCACCGGGCCGGAACGGATCGCGCCGGAATGGTGGCTGGACGATCCGAACTGGCGCAGCGGGCTGCGCGATTACTGGCGGGTCGAGACGCGGCAGGGACGGCGGCTTTGGATGTTCTACACGCCGCAAAACCCCGGCTGGTTCGTGCAGGGGGAGTTCGCATGAGCCCCGACCCGCATCTGCCGCGCTATGCCGAGCTTTGCGTGACGACGAATTTCACCTTCCTGACGGGGGCCTCGCATCCCGAGGAACTGATGACGCGGGCTGCCGAACTGGGGCTGTCGGCCATCGCCATTACCGATCGCAATTCGCTGGCGGGCGTCGTTCGCGCCTATCGTGCCTTGCAGATTCTGCGCGAAGAGGCCGAGAAGAGCGTCGCTATCCGCTCGCAGCACCGAACCGACACTTGCTCGCGGCAAGAGATCGGTAATCCCGAGGATATTCCCCGGCCCTTGGTGCCGCATCTGCCGAAGCTGATCGTGGGCACGCGGCTGGTTCTGCGCGACAGCGGGGTCGAGTGGGTGGCGCTGCCGACTGACAAGGCGGCCTATCAGCGGCTGACCCGGCTTTTGACCTTGGGCAAGCGCCGCGCGGACAAGGGCGAATGTCATCTGGACAGGGCCGATCTGCTGGAAGGGTGCCGTGGCATGATCCTGATCGCGCTGCCAGGCGATATGGTCCGCGCTGTTCCCGATATCCAGCAGATGCGGCGCTGCTATCCCGGCCATATCTTTGTCGGGGCCGCGCCGCGCTATGACGGCTCGGACCAGCAATATCTGGCGGCCTGCGCAGAGCTGGCGCAGCGGACCAGCGCGCCGATGGTGGCCGTGGGCGATGTGCTGATGCACCGCGCAGCGCGTCGGCAACTGGCCGATGTGCTGACCTGCATGCGCCTTGGCTGCACCATCGACCAGATCGGCCGCAATGCCCTGCCGAATGGCGAACGCCGTCTGAAGGGGGCGGCGGATATGGGGCGCCTTTTTCACCATCACCCCGCCGCCCTGCGCCGCACGGTCGAGATCGCCAATCGCTGCGCCTTCGATCTGAGCCAGCTCAGCTATGACTACCCCGATGAGATCGCGGATGGGGAAGCGCCGATGGCCCGCCTGACCCGTCTGGCCGAGGAAGGGCTGGCGCGGCGCTATCCGGCGGGGGCCACCGGCCGAGCGCGGGAATTGATGGCCAAGGAATTGGCCGTCGTAGAGGAACTGAACTATCCGGCCTATTTCCTGACCGTCCACGACATCGTGCAATACGCCCGCAGTCAGGGGATACTCTGCCAAGGCCGCGGCTCGGCGGCGAATTCGATCCTGTGCTATCTGCTGGGCATCACCGATGTGAAACCCGAGATGATCGGCATGGTCTTTGAGCGTTTCATCTCGCGCCATCGCGGCGAGCCTCCCGATATCGACGTAGATTTCGAACATGAGCGGCGCGAGGAGGTGATCCAGTGGATCTATCAGAAATACGGCCGCCACCGCGCCGGGCTCTGCGCGACGGTGATCCATTTCCGCTCTCGCGCGGCGATCCGCGAGGTCGGCAAGGTCATGGGCCTGTCGCAGGACGTCACCGCCGGTTTGTCGGGGCAGATCTGGGGCTATTCCAATGAGGACCCGGACCTCGACCGCGTCCGCGAGCTGGGGCTGGACCCGACCGACCGCCGCCTTGCGCAGACCCTGCGCCTGATCGGTGAGATCATCGGTTTTCCCCGCCACCTTTCGCAGCATGTCGGCGGCTTTGTCATCACCAAGGGCCGGCTGGATGAGCTGGCGCCGATTGAAAATGCCGCGATGGAAGATCGCACGCTGATCGAATGGGACAAGGATGACATCGACACGCTGAAGATCCTCAAGGTCGATGTTCTGGGGCTTGGGATGCTGACCTGCATCCGCAAGGCCTTTGACCTTCTTGAGGATCATGAGCGTCTGGCCCTGACGCTGGCCAGCGTTCCGGCTGAGGACGCCACGACCTACCAGATGCTGCAAATCGCCGATGCGGTCGGCGTCTTTCAGGTCGAAAGCCGGGCGCAGATGAATTTCCTGCCCCGGATGAAGCCGAAGGAATTTTATGATCTGGTGATCGAGGTCGCCATTGTCCGCCCCGGTCCCATTCAGGGCGGCATGGTCCAGCCCTATATCCGCCGCCGTCAGGGACTTGAGAAACCCGAACCTTTTGGCCCTGCGTTGGAGGCCGTCACCAAGCGTACCCTCGGCGTGCCGCTTTTTCAGGAACAGGCCCTGCAAATCGCCGAGGTCGGCGCGGGCTATACCGCCGAAGAGGCCGACAAGCTGCGCCGTTCTCTGGCCAGTTTTCGCCGCATGGGCACGATTGGCGAGCATCGGGACAAGTTCATCGCGGGCATGATCGCCAATGGCTACAGCCCCGAAATTGCCGCCCGCTGTTTCGGCCAGATCGAAGGTTTTGCCGATTACGGCTTCCCCGAAAGCCATGCGGCGGCATTCGCGCTGCTGGTCTATGTCTCGGCCTGGCTGAAATGCCACCACCCGGCGGTCTTTGCCTGCGCGCTTCTGAACAGCCAGCCGATGGGCTTTTACGCGCCAGCGCAGATCGTGCGGGACGCGCGCGATCATCAGGTCGAGGTGCGGCCGATCTGCGTGAACCACAGCGCGTGGGACAATCAGCTGGAACGCCGCGCCGATGGGGCGCTGGCCCTGCGGCTGGGCTTTCGTCAGATCAAAGGCTTCAAGGAAGAGGACGCGACCTGGATCACCGCTGCCCGTGGCAACGGCTATCGCGACCCCGAAGCGGTCTGGCTATGCGCGGGGGTGGCACCCGCTGTGCTGGAACGTCTGGCCGAGGCTGACGGCTTTGCCGGGATCGGCCTGACGCGGCGGGACGCCTTGTGGCAGATCCGCGCCATCCGCGCGCCGGGGGTGCTGCCGCTCTTCAACGACCCGATCGACGGCGAGGCGATTGCCGAACCCGCCGTCACCCTGCCCCCCATGCAGATGGGCGAAGAGGTGGTCGAGGATTACGTCGCCACCCGCCTGACCCTGCGCGCCCATCCGATGGAGCTGCTGCGCCTCTCGCTGCCCGGTCTGACCCGCCATGATGCGCTGGTCGACGCGCCGCTGCGTCGCACCACAGTCTGCGGCCTCGTCATCACCCGCCAGCGACCCGGCACCGCCTCGGGCGTGGTCTTCCTGACGCTTGAGGATGAGACCGGCGTCAGCAATATCGTCGTCTGGAGGAAGATCTTCGAACAGAACCGCCGCGCGGTCATGGGCGGGCGGCTGTTGCAGGTCACGGGCAGGTTGCAGCGAGAGGGCATCGTCACCCATCTGATCGCCGAGACGATCACCGATGTCTCGCACCGCCTGTCCGATCTGGGCCACCCGATGGAAAGCGCCATCGGCCAGACCACCCCGCAAACCGACAACGCCCCCCGCCCGCTTCCCGCCCCCCGGGCCATGCACCCCCGGGATCAGGCGAAACGCCTGTTCCCCAGCAGGGATTTCCATTGAGGCGGGTCACAGCAGGCCATTGGCCAGAACCAGAGGTCGCAATGGATATCGCGTTCCTCAGCCCAGCCAGTTGCTGAAACTCCGCTCACCCTCTGGCGTGAAGCTGATGACCCGCGACTGCGGCACGCGCCGCGCCCAGGAGAGGGCGAGGATGCGGTCAAGGATCGCCTTGCCCGCGCGCCCCGCCAGATGCTGGCGTCGCTGGCTCCAGTCAAGGCAGGCGCGGCACATCGGACGGTTCGAGAGTGGCAAATCCGCCAGATCCAATCCGATGCGGGACAGCCTGTCGCGGCCTCGGTCCGTCAAGGTCAGATCATCCTGCAGCCACTGATCCTGCTGCATGCGCTCGAACAGTTGCACCCCCATCTCACCGGCCAGATGATCGTAACAGATACGGGCCTTGCGCAGCGCCGGATCGCGCGGACCGGTGCGCAAAGGCGGCGCCGCGTCGCTGGAAAAGACCATCAGCGCCTCCAACAGGCTGGCGACATGGGGACCGGCCAGACGGAAATAGCGGTGCCGCCCCTGCGCCTCGACGACAAGCACCTCGCCATCGACGAGCTTTGCCAGATGGCTGCTGGCGGTCTGCTTGGTGATCCCGCCCAATCCAGCAAGCTCGGTCGCGGTCAGCGCGCGCCCATCCATCAGCGCGATCAGCATGGCGCTGCGGGCGGGATCGGCGACAAGGGCGGCCACGCGGGCGATATCTGGACCTTCTCTCATGGTTCGAGCTTAATCGAACCATTCGCGCGCTCCAATCGGCTATTCCGGGGGGAGCAAGAAAGGCCACAGACATGATCACCTGCGTCATCACCTATGACATTGACCCGAACCGGCGCGAATTGTTCGCGCAATATGCCCGAAACTGGGGCGAGTGCATCCCACGCAGCGGCGCCGATCTGATCGGCTATTTCGCGCCGCATGAAGGCTGCGCCTCTACCGCCTACGGAATCTATTCGCTGCCATCGCTGGCCGATTATGAGGCCTACCGCGCCCGGCTGGCCGCCGATCCGCTGGGTCGCGAGAATTACGAATTCGCCAAGCGCGAAGGCTTTATCCGCCGCGAGAGCCGCCTTTTCGTCAAGCTGGCCTCGGCCCCGCATGGAGACCCTGCATGATCGCCGTCATCTTTGAAGCCTGGGTGCCCGGTGAGGCGCAGGCGGAATATCTTGATCTGGCGGCTGAACTGCGGCCTTTGCTGGCCGATATCGACGGCTTCATCTCGATCGAGAGATTCCAGAGCCTGACCACGCCCGGCAAGGTCCTGTCGCTGTCCTTCTGGCGCGATGAGGCCGCAGTCGCGGCATGGCGCAACCTGCCGGAGCACCGGCGCGTGCAATCCGCTGGCCGCAATCATGTCTTTTCCGACTACCGCCTGCGCATCGCAGAGGTGGCGCGGGACTATGGCATGACTGCCCGGGACGAGGCCCCAAGCGACAGCCGCAGGGCTCATGAAGGGAATGCCAGTGATGGTTGATCTGGAAGTTCCTCTGACCAACCGTCTCGGCTGCGGCGACCCGGTCACGTTTCACCGCAGGCGGCTGAACCGAGGGCTGCCGGGCTTCTAATCGTTCAAGGGCAGCTTGCAGCCCGCCGGATTGGATGCCGATGTGTAGAAGACCGTCTCATAAGCCAGTGAAGGCCCTTGAAAGACCGTATACCAGACATTGTCGCTGTTGTTCTTATCAATCCAGCACCGGTCCCGACGCCCCACGCCATCAAGCGCGGCAACCGGCTCGCCGTAGGCTGCGGCAAGGTTCTTCAGGGTCTTATCCGGGTCGTAATCGGGGAATGTGTCGAGAACCGCTGTCAGAAGACCATCTTCAAAGATGAGCTCAACCAGGCCCTCATACCCTGGATGATCTGGCAACTCATGTGGCGCCGTTGCCATGACCTTGCCCATCACCGGATCATCCTGCTGATCTTCCTCGGGAGTGAGCTGGACGCTCAACGCTGCGTTGGCGCCAAGCTCTTCGGGCGTCATGCCCCAACGCGTGGATTTCCAGTCGGCCCGCGCGGCATTCGCAATCGAGAGAGCGACAACGGCTGTGAGGCTCGCTCGAACGAACGGAGACATGGCGGCACTCCATGGTTGGGGGCACGGGTGGAGATCAGGCCAACGGAGGATAACACGGCGCGAAGAGGCCTTCACCCGCGACGGCGTTTGACTGCCCGTTGAGGGCCGGGAGCCACGGTATTTTGATTGAATCCAGCGCCCGGCAAGCCGCAATGGTTCATGTAAGATTGAGGCCGCCGTCCGAAAGAAGGATTTCGCCTGTGATGTAATCTCCCGTCAGCAGCAGCATGACCGCCTGAGCGATATCTTCGGGACGCGCGGCCCGCTTCATCGGGGCTTGTCTTTGCCACAGCGCCTGCGCCTCGGTCCAGTCAGCGGCCAGCGGCGTGTCCACAAGCCCCGGCGCGACGGCGTTTGAATAACCCCATGTTTCCTGGACGCCTTCTTTGCTAATTTTGAGGCAAGGAGGCCATGATGGACACAGGCACTTTCAGCGACGACTTCAAGCGCGACGAGGTCGCTCAGATCACAGAGCGGGGTTACCCGGTCGGAGCACCCCGGGGTCAGCAAGCACTCGCTCTCTGCGTGGACGCGCAAGTCCGCGAAAGCAGTATCCGGCGACACGGAAAGAGACGCTGAGACCCGGCGGCTGAAGCGCGAGCTGGTCCGGGTGTCGGAGGAGCGTGACATCCTAAAAAGAGGGGAGCCTTGGCGAACGCGTATTTCGCTCGGGATGCAAAGTGAGTGGAGTCAGCGAGGCGCCACCAGTTCAAGCCCGCTGGCGACGGCGTTCGTGGCCGAGCATCGGGGACAGCTTTCCGTTCGCGCGATGTGCCGGTGCCTGCGCATCCAGCCGAGCGGGTTCTATACGTGGCTGAAGGCACCGCTGAGCGCACGGGCGCAGGAAGACAGGGTCAGACTGAACTGCTGCACAAAGCCTGGGCCGAGAGCGGCAATGTCTATGGCTATCGCAAGCTTCATGATGACCTGATTGACCAGGGTGTGAGGGTTTGCCCCAACCGGGTTGCCCGGGCTGGCACAGCTTGAGGGGATCAAGTGTAGATCGGCTACAAGCGCCGCCCTGGGCGGCTATGGCGCAAGCCATCGTTCATGGTCGAGAACATATTCGACTGGCAGTTCGACGTCGAAGCCCCAGACAAAGTCTGGGGCGAGACCATGTCCGCCATTGGTCCGATGACAATGGTCGAGTGACATCAGCTACATCCGAACTCAGGAGGGCTTTGCCTGCGTCGTGGTGGTCATTGATCTCTATTCCCGGCGCGTGATCGGTTGGTCGATGCAAAGCAGGCAGACAACGGATGTCGTTCTGCAGGCTCTTCTGATGGCCGTCTGGCGGCGCAAGCCGAAGGGCAAGGTGTTAATCCACTCGGATCAGGCAGCCAGTTCGCCAGCATCGACTGGGCGGCATTCCTGCGGGTTCGCAATCTAGAGCATTCCATGAGCCGTCGTGGCAACTGTCATGACAACGCAGTCGCCGAAAGCTTCCTCAACCTCCTCAAGCGCGAACGGATCAGGCACAGAACCTGTCGGACGCACGAAGACGCAAGGCAGGACGTGTTCGATTACATCGAGATGTTCTATAACCCAGAGCGCAAACATGTGAGAAACGGGATGCTGTCGCCCGCAGAGTTCGAACGGCAGCAGAAGATGAGACGGGCAGCAGAAGATGAGACGGGCAGGCGTCTAAGAAACTCGAGGCTATTCAATCGTGGCCCACTGTCGGCATAGATCGTGCCGCTTCCGGATCCTCCGACCAGATAGTCATTGCCCGAGGCACCAGACAGGTAGTCGTTTCCGTCATCGCCCCATGCGGTATCGCTTCCGTCCATCCCGTAAGGGCGATCATTCCTGTCATGGCCATTGAGCCAGTCATCGCCCGCATAGGCATAAATGGTGTCTGCCTCAACCGTCCCGTATCGGGTGTCGTTCCCGATTGTCAGATAAAATACCGGCATTTCCTCCTCCCGAGGTTGATGCTTGATCATTCACACTGCGAGTATTTTTCCGCTGCGGCTATCCTGCTCCCTGAGATGTGAATGGGTGGTGAAACGATTGTTCTGGAGCGGCGGGAGCTGGTGAGGGCGAGCTGACAGCGGCAAGTTTCGATGCAGGACCCGTGACCCCGTTCATACCACATATCCGGGTCGCGAAGCCACGCTGTTCACTTGGTCGAACCGATACCGGAGGTCCCGAAGCGGTATCCGCGGCCCGGAGGTTCTTTCGACATCGCCGATGTCCCAGCTTGACGGGTATCTCGGTTGCGGCTGTCTGTCATGAGCAGTTTCCCTTGCTCAATCCCGGAGGTCGTCTGAACGCCTTTGGCACAGGCACTGTTTTGCAGGACAGCGGTGAACCGCCGCAGAATTAGGCTAACCTGTTTTCCCCTGTCGGCGCGCGCCCCAGGCGCGACGAGCGGGCAGCCTCGAAAAAGTCTGCCCTACCCGCCTGAAGGCACCGCTTCGCCCTACCTCATAGGGCACGGGCCACGCGGAAGCGCGCGATGCCGTCATTGGCCAATTGAGCGACCAGCTTCAGCTCCCACGCGATATAGCCTTCCATCTTTTCGCGTGCGTTGTCAGTGCCTTCGTAGGGGCGTTTGTAGGCATCGATGGGCGGGGAGAGATGGCGGCTTTCGGTCTCCAATGGCAGACCGGCGGCGCGCCATCCGTCAGTGCCTCCTTCCAACAGCAAGACAGATCGCGGCGTCGCAGCTTCTGCGACAGCAAGGTTCGCGGCGGCAACAACCCCGTCGGGCGATGTCAGAACAATGGGACCATCACCTGGGACCTTCAGAAGATCACGCGCCAGTTCGGGACCAGAGGCAAGCCATGCGCCCGGCACATGGCCGCGGGCATAGCTGGCCGCGCGGGCAAGGTCGATCACGGAGGCATCCGGAATGGCGGCCAGTTCAGCGGGTGTAATCGTCGGCCTATTCGGCAAAGACAGTCGTGCCAAATCCCGAGGCGCAAAGTCGTCAGACAGGTCGGCATCCTGATCCAGAACATGCACATCCCAGCCCATCTGGAACAGCCAGCTTGCCGCCATGCGCGCGCGGACGGCATCGTCGTCATAAAGGACGACACGCGCGCCGCGCACCCCCAGCCATTCATCCGTCGCCTGCACCAGCTGGCCGCCGGGTGCGGAAGCAAACCCCGCAGGGTGACCGGCGGCGTATTCAACAGGGTCGCGCACATCCAGCGTGTACAGCGTCCGCTCATCGGCCTCGCGGCGAAAGCGGGACAGCGTCTCGCCATCGATGACCGGAACGCCTACATGGTCTGCCCAGCGCGCGGCATTGGCGTGCGCTCGGGCCAGCCCCTCATCCGAGGGTCTGGCGCCCTGCGCATCCGCGCCATTGGCCAGCGGAAGCCCTTCCAGAACCCAGCCGATGGTGCCGTTGCGCAGGGCGACCACGCGATTGGGAATCCCCGCATTCACAAGGCTTTGCGTGCCGATGATGCTGCGCGTGCGACCCGCACAGTTGACGATCACCAAGGTCTCTGGCGAGGGCGCAATGTCGTGAATACGGTAAACCAGTTCGCCGCCCGGAACGGATTGGCCGCCGGGAATGCTCATGGTCGTGAACTCTTCATAGCGGCGGGCGTCCAGAACGACGTGATCACCGCCCGCATCCAGAATGCGCTTCACCTCGGGCGCGGGCAGCGACGGGGTGTCGCGGATGGATTCCACCAGCTCGCCAAAGGCCTTTGACGGCACGTTCACGTCGCTATAGACCTCACCCAGACGCGCATAGGCGGCCAGTCCGCCCTCCAGCACAGCGACATCGGTGTAGCCAAGGGCGGCGATGCGCGCGGCAGCCGGTGCGGCATAACCCTCGCCATTGTCATAGACGACGATGGGCGCGCCAAGGCGGGGAACGAGATCTGGAACCTTGACCTCAACCTCTGAGACCGGAACAGTCAGCGCAAACAGGGGATGCGCCTCGGCATAGGGTCCTTCTTCGCGCACATCGAGGAGGGCAACCTCGGCCCCGCTGATCCACAGATGGCGGAGGTCCTGCGCGGAAATGGTTTTCGTCATTGTCGTGCCTTTCAGAAGAACGCGCCGGTGGGCGGGGCCGTGCCGTTCAGATAGTGGTCGCCCAGCACCCGCTCTTTGTAGACGCGGGGGTTATGGGCCGAGATCACCTTGATGTTGCGCCAATGCCGGTCGAGCGCGCGGCTGGTGCTGACGCCGCTGCCCGAGGAGACGTCGATCAGCAAGCCCGCCAGCGTGGCGGCGGTCTCATCCGTGACGACCTTGGCCTCTGCCGCAGCGATCGAGGCTGCGATCGAGAAAGCCTCGGCCTCGGGCCCATCCGCCTCGGCCCACGCCCGGTCGAGCGCGGTGATGGCGCGGTCCGTCACGCCATGAATGGCGGCACGATGGGCGGCGATGCGACCGATCACCGCTTGCAGCTCTGGCTCTTGCGACGGGTGGTCGTGCAGGGCGTGATAATAGTTGCGGCTGCGCCCCCGGATCACCTGCAGGGCGTCGCGCAGAATGCGCCCGACGATGCCCGAGATGATCGTGGTCAGATAGACCTGATGGAAGGTGAAGCCGTAGAGGAACGGCTGATCCGCCCCGCGCTGCGGGATGTCGAACAGGTCGGCCGCTTCAATGCGCACCTGATCGAACACGGTCTTGCCCGATCCGGTCAGCTTCTGCCCGAACCCGTCCCAATCATCCTCCAGCCCCACGCCCGGTGCCTTGGTCGAGATGAAGAACTGCCGCGCCTTGCCCTGCTCATCCACCGCAGAGGCAAAGAGGTGGTCCGCATACATGTTCCCGGTGGAATAGATCTTGGTGCCCGAGATGCGGAACCCGTTGCCGTCAGGCTGCAGCGTGGCGGCGGGGATGTAGCCCTGCCCACCGGCCGGATCCTTCGAGACCTCGCTGAAGGCGACGCCGAACATCGCGCCGTCGCGGGCAAGGTCCAGGATATGGGCCGAGAAGGTTTCCTCCGGCGTTTTCAGATGCGTTTCGACGGCAAAGAAGTGGTTGCGGAAGACATGGGCGATGTTGGAATCTGCGGTGCCAAGGTCGCGCACGACGTCAAAGAAATCGGCCAGAGGCAGGCCGCCCGGCGCCAGTCGCAAGGCGCCAAAGCCATGCGATTTTAGCTGGGCGACCTCGTCGAAGGCGGGGCGGCGCTGGACGTCGCGCTGCGCGGCACCCTCGGCGATGCGGTCGAAGAGGGGGGCATAGCCCAGGCGGTGGGTGGCGGCTGACCAGTCAACCGGGGAAAGCCCGGTCGGCTGGGGTTGCGGGAAATTCTCGTGCAGCATGTTCAGTTCCTCGTCCCGGTGCGCAGATCGGCCAGACCCCGAGGGTCCACATAGGGGCTGAGGCCCAGATGATCGCGCAGGGTGGTGCCTTCGTATTCGGTGCGGAAGCGGCCTGCCTTTTGCAGGACCGGGATCAGGCCATCAACGATCCTTTCCAACCCTTCGGTGAACACGTCGATGTTCAGGTTGAAGCCGTCGGCCGCATCGGTATCGATCCATTCGATGATATTTGCCGCCACTTGTTCCGGTGTCCCGACGATCATCCGATGGCCGCCGATGATGTTCGACAAAGCCGCCTGACGCGCGGTCCAGCCGGAGGGGATTGCCTCGGACAGGATCTGTTTTCGCGGCCAGCGTGCGGCGATGGGCACATGCGCCTCGCGCTCGGCGATCAGATCGAAAGGCAGCACCTCGTCCAGCGGCAGATCATCGGGCGTCAGCGCAAAGATCTGCGCCAGTTCGACATGCAGGAAGGCGATATCAAGGCCCGCATCCAGATCGGCCTTGCGCTGCAGCGCCTCTTCCTCGGTCCCGCCCAGAATGGGAAAAAGGCCCGGCATGACCAGAAGCTGCGAGGGATCGCGGCCGTTGGCCCGGGCCAGCGATTTGACATCTGCAAAGAACTTGCGCCCGCCCTCGATGGTCCGCTGCCCGGTGAAAAGCGCATCGGCCCATTTCGCGCCAAACGCCTTGCTGTCCTCAGACTGGCCCGCCTGAAAGATCACCGGACGCCCCTGCGGGCCGACCGTGGCCGACAGACTGCCCCGGCTGCGGAAATGCGTGCCCTGAACGTCGATGGGACGGGTCCGGGACGCATCGACAAAGACGTTTCTTTCCTGATCGGCAACCACCGCATCCTGCGGGACCGAGGACCAGAGGCCGGTCACGATCTCGGCGAACTCATCGGCGCGCTGATAGCGCTCCTCTTGCCCGAAACCTTGCTCCAGCCCGTAAGCTGCGAGCGCCACGGGCGTCTGGCTGGTGATGATGTTCCACGCGGCCCGCCCCTTGGAGATATGATCCAGCGAGGCGATCTGGCGCGCCACAGCATAGGGGTGACCGAAAATGGTCGAGGTGGTGGCGACCAGCCCGATATGGCTGGTTTGCTGCGACAGGGCCGAGAGCATCGCCACCGGCTCGAGCGCGCGCCAGGGCCGGGTGAAGGATTCCTCGACTAGGCCCCCAGGCCCGTCGGCCAAAAACAGCGCGTCGATCTTGCCCCGCTCGGCCGTTTTGGCGATACGGACAAAGGCATCAATGTCGGTGGAAAGGGTCGCCGCATCCGGCAGCACCTTCCACGCCGCGTCATGCCGCCCCGAGGCCAGCACGTTCACGCCAAGACGAACTTGTCTGCTCATGGATCACACCCCCGGAACGCGCAGAACATGGTCGGACACCGCAATCGACTGCGGCAGGATTCCCCGCTCGGCCAGCCAGTCGGCCGCCTTCTGGAAATCGGTCAGGAAATTGGCGTCATCGGCCTCGTAGAAGTTGTTCTTGCGGCCAAGGCTGACGAGGTGATCGCGTACCGAGTCGTCGTATTTCGCCTCATTCTGGATCAGCTTTTCCGATTCCAGCGGGTTCTGGCTCATCCAGTTGCCCTCGATCTTGAAGGCATCGATGACGGCGCGGACCAGATCGCCGTTCTCTTCAGCAAATTTGCGCTGCGTGACCAGCGAGGAATAGTCGATCAGGAAGTCGAGGTCCGTGCCCTCGAAGAAGATGTCCTTGGCATCGAATTGCTGGCGCGCGATGTCGACGGCGGGCGACCACATCGACCAGGCGTCCACCTTGCCCTGCCCAAAGGCGGGGGCGGCATCCGGCGGGTTCAGATAGACGAATTCCACCGCATCCCTCGGGACGTCGTTCTTTTCAAGCGCGGCGACGACAAGGAACTCACCCAAGCCCGAGCGGTTCACGGCGACCCGCTTGCCGACCAGATCCTTGACGCTGTCGATGCCGCTGTCCTTCTTGACGATGATCGCGGTCGAGCGTGGCGCGTAGACCAGAAACTGGGTGAACACCAAGGGCGATCCGGCAAGGATCGCGGCCAGCGCGGGCGTGGTCGAGCCCCAGAAGCCGAAATCGGCGCTGCCGCCCACAACCGCCTGAAGCGACGGCGCGTGGTTCGGGAAGGGCCCCACCCATTCCACCTTGATGTCTTGCGCGGCGAGGTTCTTTTCAAACTCACCCCGTTGCTTGGAAATCTGGGTGATGCTGCCCTTGCCCCAGCCAACGCGAACGGTGTCGGTCGTGCGGGAAAGTGCCACGCCAGGCAGCAGGCTGGCCGCGCCAAGGGCAGCACCTGCTTGCAGCAGGCGGCGGCGGTTGAGGTTCGTCATGTCTTCTCTCCATCAGGCAAGCCGCGATCCGTCGCCCGAAAGGCGCTTTGCGGCAGTGTTTGGTTGTTCGGTCTGGCTCAGGCGGCGCGGCTGTCGCTCTCGACGCCCAGTTCTTTCAGCAGCTGTTCCCGCAGCGTGGTGGCGCTGGCGGCATCGGTCAGATAGCTGGCCGCGATCTCGCCGCCGCGCATCACCAGAATGCGGTCGGCGATAGCAACGGCCTCATCCACATCATGCGTCACCAGCAGAACACCGGGCTGATGACGCGCCACCAGCTTGCGGATCAGGACGTGCATCTTGATCCGGGTCAGCGCGTCGAGCGCGGCAAAGGGTTCATCGAGCAGCAGCAGGCGCGGCTCACGCACCAAGGCCCGGGCCAGCGCCACCCGCTGCGACTGACCGCCTGAGAGGTTTCGCGGCCAGTCGTCCTCGCGCCCCGCCAGGCCCACCTCTTGCAGCGCGGCCTCGGCCTTGGCCCGGCCTTCGGCGGTTTCCATGCCCAGGGCCACGTTCTGCCACAGGGGCGCCCAGGGCAGCAGCCGGTGTTCCTGAAACACCACGGCGGGCTGCGTCGGGCCGTCGATATGGCCGCCGTCCACAGGATCAAGGCCCGCCAATGCGCGCAAAAGTGTGGTCTTGCCGCAGCCGCTTTCCCCCAGCAGAGCGACGAATTCGCCCTTGCGGATGGTCAGATCCAGCCCGTTGATCACGACCCGGTCTCCATAGCGGCGGCGCAGATTGCGAACGGCCACCGCGATCTCGGTCGAACTCATTTGCGGGCCTCTTTCGTATAATTCGGGTGCCATTCCAGCAACCGCCGCTCCAGATAGCGGGCGAGGCTGTCGGCAAAGACGCCGATCGCGGCATAGATCAGCACGGTCAGGACGATCACATTGGTCTGCAGGAATTCCCGTGCATCCATGGCGAGAAAGCCGATGCCGCGGGTGGTCGCGATGGTTTCGGCAATCACCAGAGCCAGCCAGGCCGTCGCCAGCGAATAGCGCACGCCGGTCAGGATCGAGGGCATCGCGCCGGGCAGGATGATCCGCCGGACGGTCTCGAGCCGCGTGAGGCCCGTGACGCGGGCAAGCTCCAGCAGTTTCGGATCGACCTGCCGGATGCCCAGCACCGTGTTGATGTAGATCGGGAACAGAACCGCCAGCGACACAAGGAAGATCTTGCCGCTTTCATCGACGCCGAACCACACGATTACCAAAGGCAGCAGCGCCAGAAACGGGATCGCCCGGATCATCTGGATCGAGCGGTCCAGCAGCGCCTCGGCCACGCGGGAAAAGCCCACGAAGATACCAAGAAGGAAGCCGATGCTGCCGCCGATGGCAAAGCCGATGACCGCGCGCGCCAGACTTGCGCCAAGATGCTTGGGCAATTCGCCCGACACGATCAGCTCCCACGAGGTCCGGGCAACCGCACTTGGCGCGGGCAGGACCTGCGCCGAAATCAGACCGGCGCGGCTCGCGGCTTCCCAAACCAGCAGGATCCCGAGCGGAGCGATCCATGACAGCGCCAGAAGCTGCCGTTCGCGATTGACCGCGCGAGATGGCGTCGGTGCGGATGGCTCGGGAAGCGCCCGGCGATCCGTCAAATCCATTGTCATTGTGCCTCATTTCCGCCGCTCGCCTCGTCTCGAGAGGCGAGCACCATATCACGATCAGTATTGTCGTTATTATTCACGGCGGCTCGGCAGTGGCCATTCCAAAGACAAGAGGCACAGGAGAAGAGGTTTCTATCCAGCTCAGCCGAAACAGGATGAAAAATGCTTCGCAAAAAGAGCGCTGCCGCTGAGGTCTCGAGGGTGCGCTCCCCTGGTTGCGCCTGTGCTCGGGAACCCATTACGCGGGGAATAGCGCAAATGCAGGGCAAGGTCGCGGGCTTTGCGGGTCCACTTGCCGGTGCATTGACTGTTGCGGTCACGACACCCGCACCGGCCATTCTGGAAGTCTCCATCGGAGTCGGCGTATCTATTGCAGTTGGATGTGTGCTCGACAAACTTGACTGGAGGAGTTCGGGGGCCGGGGCACTAGACATGACTTCAAAGAAAGACCTCACTCCGCTTGAAGAGCATACGAACTTGTTTCGCTTCAGCGGATGGGTCTTCCTTGGGATCCCCGTGATTGTCTCGTTCCTCGCCTATTTTGCGCCGAACTCGCGCGGCGTCGTGATCGGGCTGTTGTTCCTGTTGCCCCTGATCCTTCATCTTCCGCTTTGGCTTAAGCTACGCGACCCGACAAAACTGCGCCCTTCCCTGCTTGCCGGTCTGCTGCTGGAAACTGTTGTCCTGACAGGATTGGCCTTCGTGTCACTGACTATCGCCTATCTGTCACCCTCAGACCCGTTTTTCTGGCGGCTTCTGCTGCTGCAAATGACGCTGATTGGTGCGGGGCTCCTCTCTGGCCTGATCAAGCACGACGCCAAGGCTTTGCAGAAAAACCAGCGCGCCCGTCACAAGATTGAACCGGGTCACGTGCTGATCCGGAAAAGGCCCAGTGCAATCTATGGGTTCCGTAAGGCGACAGGATCGTTTCTGTTCGATTGGGGGGCCAAAGTGATCTATGGGGTCTATGCCGTGCTGGCCGTCGTTGGCGCGATTTTCGGCGGCGCGACGGGCCTCATCCTCGTGCGGCTGATCGGACCGATGCCGGGCACGGGACTCGACCGTCACATGACGGGAATGACCTTGTTGGGGCTGCTGGCCCTGCCCTTCATCGGCTATGTCCTGCCCGCATTCTATCGCACCTGGATCGGCCTGTGCCGGATCGAGCGCGCGGCCGGTCACCCCAGCGCAAAGGTCACCTACACGTGGGAGCGGTGATAGATCCTGATCGAGCAATACGCCCCATTTTTGGGCGGCACCGATAAAATTTGGTAGCGGCGCTGGCGCTGAACGTGAACAACGTCTTCGACAAGGCCTATTATTCGACCATCGGCACGCCCGGCGGCGGGAACTGGTATGGTGAGCCGCGCAATGCCACTTTGACGCTGCGCGGGCTGTTCTGATCAGATCGCCATCGCGAGTTTCGCCTAGTCCAGTGGAACAAGAGTGACGGCGCACTCGTCATTCGTATTCAGCCCGCTTTGCAGGCATTGCGGGGCCGTCAGGTTGAAGAAAAACACATCCGACCCTTTTCCCCAGGGTCGGATATTGCGCCGGAACGGCCCTGTTTCATTCAGAAACACATCGGCGGGAAAGGCTTTTGTGCGGCCCTCGACATGTTCGGGTTTCACGACGATATAGCGCGGCAGAAACTCTTCCTTGCGAAGAACTCTGGTCTTGAAGCTCGTCTTTTGGGCGCTCATGGCGACATCACCATCATCTATTTTCGAAGCGCTATTCGGCAAAGGCGACTAAATCCTTTGCCGCCCCACGTTGCAACAATGTTGCAGTTTCCGCCCGGGCAAAAGAATTTCGCTTGATCTGAAACCCTTGGCGCGGCATAGCGCATCAATTCGCCAGCGCATCGCAAGCAATTCCACAACCTGAAAACGGGATTGCGACATGATGGTGCGACCATTTTCCCCTGCCGCGCTGATGCGGCTTACGACGGCGATCGGCTCGGGCATTGTCCTTCTGGCGACCTCGGCCCATGCACAGGACACCACTGACAGCGAGACGATCACGCTGGATACCGTGGTCATCACCGCCGCCCCCGCCACCACAACCGAAGGCAGCGACAGCTGGACGACCGAGTGGATGCGCTCGGCCACGGGGCTGGTTCTAAGCCAGAAGGAAACGCCGCAATCGACCAGCGTGCTGACCTATGAGCAGATGAAGGACCGCAACATCACGACCGTCGCGCAGACGATGAGCGCGGCGACCGGGATCACGGTTCAGGCCTTCGAAAGCGACCGCATCAACTATTACTCGCGCGGCTTCAACATCGACGCCTATCAATATGACGGCGTGCCGATCCCGCGCGATGGCGTCTGGCAATTCGGCGACAACAACCCGGACATGGCGCTTTATGACCATGTCGAGATCGTGCGCGGCGCGACCGGCCTGATGCAGGGCGCGGGTGAGCCCGGGGCCTCGATCAACTTCATCCGCAAACGCCCGACCGAGGAGGCGCAGAACGAGGTCTCTGTCTCGCTGGCCTCTCCCAAGGGTGGGCGGGTGCAGTCCGACATGTCGGGTCCGCTGAACGAAAACGGCACGATCCGCGGGCGGCTGATCGGCGTGTATGACAGCCGCGATGGCTCGCTCGACGGTTATCACAAGGACAAATATGTCCTCTATGGCACGCTGGAAGCGGATCTGACCGAAAACACCCTGCTGCGCACCGGGCTCAGCTATCAGAAGACCAAGGGCGACGGCGTGACCTGGGGCGGCCTGCCCCCCTTCTATGCCGATGGCGGCTTGATCGACTGGCCCGAGGGAACCTCGAACGGGACCGACTGGACCTATATCGACACCAAACGGACCGAGGCCTTCGCCTCGCTGGAGCATGTGTTCCAGAACAACTGGACCGGACGGCTGGTGCTGACCCATGTGCGCAACGACATGGATTCGCAGCTCGCCTGGATTTATGGCGCGCCTGACCGCGTCACCGGCGAAGGCATGCAGGGCTACGGCACGCGCTATGACGGCGGCTATCGCCAGACCAACCTGAATGCTATGCTGAATGGCGATTTCGAAGCCTTCGGCCAGACCCATCAATTCGTGCTGGGCGCCATGGCCTCGCGCGGCAAGGGCACCTATTACGGCTATGGCTCGGGCGCGACCTTCCCGGTCAACATCCACAACCTGAACGGCAACTACCCGCGACCGCAGCTGTCGGATGAGGCGCAATTCACCTCGGAAAGCGAAGCGCGGCAATATGCAATCTACGGCACCGGGCAGTTCAGCGTCAGCGACCGGCTGAAGCTGCTGGCAGGCGCGCGCGTCAACTGGTGGGACGGCAGCGAGGGCGACGGTCAGACGACGTCGGCCTCTTACAAGCTGTCGGGCGAGGTGTCGCCCTATGTGGGTTTCACCTATGACATCAACCCGACCTACACCGCCTATGGCAGCATCGCGACCATCTACAAGCCGCAGTTGGTGCAGGACGCGGACCGGCAATATCTGCCGCCGACCTATGGCTATAACTATGAGCTGGGGGTGAAGGGCGATCTGCTGGATGGCGGGTTGTTCGCCTCGGCCGCGATCTTCTACACCAAGCAGAAGGATGTCGCCGAATATGTCGAATATATCCCAGCCGAGAATCGCAGCATCTATCGCAGCATCGACGGCACCGAGACCCGTGGCTTCGAGCTTGAGGTCGCAGGCGCAATCAATGACCGCTGGAACGTCTCTGGCGGCTATACCTTCCGCATCTCGAAGGACAAGGACGGGGTCGAGCTTTACACCGACCAGCCGCGCCATACGCTGAAGCTGGCGACCGACTATCGCGTGGCTGGCCTCTTGGACGACAAGCTGACCGTCGGCGGCGCGATGCGCTGGCAGAGCGCGACCGAAAGCATGAAGTTCGCATCCGAGGTCGAGCTGCCCAGCGTCCATCAGGGCTCTTACACCGTGTTCGACCTGAACGCCTCTTATGAGCTGAACGACAAGACCGAGCTGTCGCTGAGCGTGAACAATATCCTCGACAAGAAATACTATGCGACCACCGGCTTCTACGACACCGTCGTCTATGGCGAGGGCCGCACCGCCGATCTGACGCTGCGCGCCAAGTTCTGATCCCATCTGGGCCCGCGGCAGGTGTCGCGGGCCCGGCTTCGCCCAATGGTCGGACCTGTCGAAAAACGGTCGACGAATCTTTATCCGACTATTATTGTCAGTTAAATTTCACCGCATGTGAACTCGACCGGGAAGATGCTCATGTCCGATGCAGCAGCAAGGCCTGAGGCCACCAAGGCCAAGACGCGCAAGAAGGGCGGGATGGCCCGTTTGTGGCTGTTGCTGCACGGCTGGCTGGCGCTGCCGATCTGGGCCTATGTCTTCTTCATCTGCGTGACCGGCACGATTGCCACCATCACGCATGAGATCCAGTGGCTCTCGAACCCCGAGATCCGCGCGACCCGCCCGGCGGGCGTCGAGGAACGGCTTGGCGCGGATGCGTTGGCGGCTGCGGTGATGGAACAGCAGCCGGGGGCGCGGCTGCAAAGCATCTCCTGGCCGGTCGAGCGTCACTTCGCGACCAATGTGCGCGTGACCGATCAGAACGGCGAAAGCCGCAGCCTTTACGTCAATCCCTATGATGGCAAGGTGCAGGGCGAGCAGCCGACGGTCGATCTGCGCTATTTCACCCGTGCGCTGCATGGCTGGCTGTTTGCGCCCTGGACCAGCGGCTATTCTTGGGGCTGGTATGCGGTGACGATCCTTGGCATCCCGATGCTGGGATCGCTGATCACCGGCATCCTCGTATACAAGAAATTCTGGCGCGCCTATTTCAAGCCGCGCCTGCGCATCGGCAAAGGTGCGCGCACCTTCTGGGGCGATTTCCACCGCTTGGCCGGGATCTGGTCCATCCCCTTCATCTTCATCATCGGCCTTAGCGCGACCTGGTTTCTGGTCGAGGCGATCCTGTCGGACAGCGGCGTCACGCTGTCGACGGCGGGCATTCCGACCGTGCTGGAGCGCAATGTCATCCCCGAGGTTTCGCTGCAAAGCGACCTGCCCCCGCTCAGCCTTGATGCGACGATTGCCGCCGCGCAGGCCGCCCATCCGGGGCTGCGGGTCGACAGCATCTTCCTGCCCTCGAACGCCTTCTCTCCGGTTGATCTCTTCGGCCGCGCCTCGATCCCGCTGTTTTCCGAAAGCGCCTCGGTCAACCCCTACAGCGGCGAGGTCGTGAAAGTGCGCGGCATGGGCGATCAGACCGTGGTCGAACTGGTCACCGGCTCGATGTATCCGCTTCATTTCGGCGATTTCATGGGCGTCTGGCTGAAGGTGATCTATTTCCTCTTCGGCCTGCTTCTGTCGATGATGGTGCTGTCGGGCATGCTGATCTGGACCAAGCGCACCACCAAGGAAACCAAGGCCTTCGTGCAGGAACGCCGCGCCCCGCAGCTGGAGCCGGGGGAATGAGCGCGGGCGTCGCGCGCGGCAATGCGCAGACCCGCATCGGGCGCTGGTGGCAGGACTGGCGCTTCCACCTTAGCGCGGTTGCGGTGATCGTGCCGATCCTCTGCTTCCCGCCCTTCTACACTCTGGCCATGCAGGCCAGCGGCAAGGCGGGCCTTGGCGCGCGCGAGGCCAGCGAGCTTCAGGTCGGCCCCTTCCCCCTGAAGATCGCCGAGTTCAACACCGATGCGCCCATCGGCCAGGGCGTCGCGGGCGACCGCAAGGTCTTCAGCCTCGCGCTGTGCAAAGGCTGCGAAGACCGCATCCGCGCCGTCTATCTGCGCGTCGGCAAGCCACGCTCGATCCGGGCGGCGGGGGCGCTCTTCAACGGCCCGCCCTCGCGCATGACGACCGACGTGCAACTGCCGGGCAGCATCAGCGTCAACGACGGGTTGTGGGTCACGGTCGAGGAATGGGACGGCACCGTCCACAAGGGCGACATCGCCATCGAAACCGCATCGCCCGCCACCGCCCAGTGGCTGCGCCGGAAAGAGGGAAGCCAGAAATGATCCGCAACCTGCTGACCGCGACCGCCCTGTTGGCGGCGACCGCCCTGCCCGCTTTCGCGCATTACCCCTTCTGCACCTGCACCGCCAAGGATGGCGCGATCACCTGCGAGGGCGGTTTCTCTGACGGAACCAGCGCCGAGGGCGTGAAGCTGGACGTGATTTCCTATGACGAGGACGTGCTGGTCCCGGCCAAGTTCGACGCCACCTCGAAGATCAGCTTCCCGAAGCCGGATGGCGAATTTTACATCCTCTTTGACGCAGGCCCCGGCCATATCGTCGAGGTCGATTATCAGGACGTCGAGGGGCTGGCCCCTTGAGTTCTGCCACCCGCATCATCGTCCCGCCCGCATCCGGGCGGCGGGAAAGCCTTGCCGTCCTGCTGCTGGTCACGGCCATTCTGATCCTGTCCTCGGGCGTCGTGCTGCTGCATCGCGACCGCAGCGAGACCTTGGCGCTGTCCGAATGGCAGGTCGATCTGCGCAGCGGCTTGAACGCCGCCGAACAGGGGCTGACGGCCGATCTGCTGAACGCCGTCCCCGAGATGCCGCACCTGCCCGACACCTCGCCCGAGGCGCTGGCGGACGAAGGCCTGCCCCCCTTCGTGGCCGACGTCACCGCGCAGGCGCGCGGTCAGCATTCATGGCAGCGCCTGCAACCCGGCATGGCACAAGCATGGCTCGGCCTGCCCGCCCTGCCCGAGATCGCGCGGCCCATCCTGCTGCGCGTGGCGGGTGACACGCCCACCATCTGGATCACGGATCAGGCAAACCCCGGCACCGGCGATCTGACCGACGCCGCCCTGATCGCGGCAGGTTGGAAACAGGTCGCGACACGCTTCGACGCCAGCGTGACGCGGGAGGACAGGCATTGAAGATCACTCGACGCAGCCTTCTGGCCGCAAGCCTCGCGCTGCCCTTCGCGCGCTCTGCACATGCGGCAGACCCCATCCGCATCGGCGTGACCCTGCACCCCTATTATTCCTGGGTCGCGAATGTCGCGGGCGATGCTGGTGCCCCGGTGCCGCTGGTCCCGGTGGGCTTCAACCCCCATGCCTATGAGCCCCGCGCCGAGGATATCCGCCGCATCGGCGCGCTGGACGCGGTGGTGCTAAACGGCATCGGCCATGACGATTTCGCCGACCGCATGATCACCGCCTCGGCCCGCCCCGATGTCCCGGTGATCGAGGCCAATCGCAACGTCCCCCTGCTGCCCGCCGTCGGCGCCATGGCGCGCGGCCTTGGCAATACAGTCGAGGGGCGCGTGGTGAACTCGCATACTTTCATCTCGATTGCCGGGGCGATTTCGCAGGTCCAGACCATCGCGGCGGATCTGGGTGCACTTTACCCCGACCGCGCGCAGGTCTTCGCCGACAACGCCCGCGCCTATAACCGCCGCCTGCGCAAGCTGCGCGCAGATGCCTTGGCGCAGGTGGTCGAAGCGCCCTCGCCCGACTTCAAGGTCGCGACGATCCATGGAGCCTATGACTACCTGCTGCGCGAATTCGGGCTTGAGGTCAGCGCGGTGGTCGAGCCCGCTCACGGGATTGAGCCCTCGCCCTCGCAACTCGCGCAGACGATCCGGAAGATCCGGGGCATGAATGTCGGGGTTATCTTCTCGGAATCGAACTTCCCCTCGGCCTATGTCGAGACCATCGAGCGCGAGACCGGCGTGACCATGTACCCCCTGTCGCACATCATCCACGGCGAATACACGCCCGAGAAATTCGAGGTCGAGATGGCGCAGAACCTCGCCACCATCGTCCGCGCCATCCGCGAAGGGGCCAAGGCATGAGCGGCCCCGCCATCCGCACGCAGGACCTGTCGCTGACCCTTGGCCGGACCGAGGTGCTGGAGGGCATCACCCTGACCGTCGCCCCCGGCAGCATCCACGCGATTGTCGGGCCGAATGGCGGCGGCAAATCCTCGCTGATCCGCTGCCTGCTGGGTCAGATGCCGTTTCGCGGCACGGTCGAACTGGACTGGCCCGGCGCGCCGGGGCGGTTGGCCTATGTGCCGCAGGCGCTGCAATTCGACGCGGGCCTGCCGATGACGGTGCTGGATTTCCTGAACGCGCTCGACAGTCGCCGCCCGGCCTTCCTGCGTCCGCGCGCCGCAACGCGCGCCCATCTGCTGCGCCAGCTGGAGATCGTCGGCATGGCGGGCAAGGCCGACCGCCGCATGGGCGCACTCTCGGGAGGCGAGCGTCAGCGCGTTCTGATGGCACAGGCGCTGGACCCGGCGCCCGACCTTCTGATCCTTGACGAGCCCATGGCCGCGCTGGACGAAGCCGGGGCTGCGCTCTTCGAGACGATCCTGACCGACCTGCGCGCCAAGGGCGTGACGATCCTCTGGATCGAGCACGACCTTGATGCCGTGCGCCGCATCGCCGATCATGTGACCGCCCTGAACCGTCGCGTGCGTTTCGACGGCGCGCCCTCACACGGCCTGACGCCCGATCGGGTGCTGGACCTGTTCTCGCATCGGGGGATCGCCGCATGACGTTCGAGGCATTTCGCCAATGGGTGCAATCGCTGGCCGAAACCGGCTGGCTGCCCTCGGCGCTTGGCTGGGGCTTTGCGGTCAACGCGCTGCTGGCGGGGCTGATCGTCGGGCCGATGCTCGGCAGTCTTGGCACGCTGGTCGTCGTGCGCCGCCATGCCTTCTTCGCCGAGGCCGTGGGTCACGCCGCCCTGACCGGCGTCGCCATCGGCATCCTCGCAGGTGAGCCCTATACCGGCCCCTATGGCGCGCTCTTCGGCTATTGCCTGCTCTTCGCGATCGGCCTCGAATATCTGCGCGGCCGCACCGGGCTGTCGGCGGATACGCTGATCGGCGTGTTCTTGTCGACGTCGCTGGCGCTTGGTGCCTCGGTCCTTCTGATCCTCGCGGGCCGGATCAACGTGCATATTCTTGAAAACGTGCTCTTTGGCTCGATCCTGACGGTCAACGGCACCGACCTTGCGGTGCTGGCGGTGGTCGCCGTCGTCGTGACCGCGCTGACCGGCTGGCTTTACAACCGCTTCATGCTGGCGAGCTTCCATCCGGCGCTGGCGCTGGTCCGGGGCGTGCCCGTCCGAACGCTCGACTACCTCTTCGTCATGCTGGTGACCGTCGTCACCGTCGCCTCGCTGAAGATCGTGGGGGCGGTTCTGGTCGGTGCGCTGCTGGTCATCCCGGCCGCTGCCGCGCGGACAGTCGCGCGTTCGCTGCGCGGGTTCTGGTGGCTGTCGGTCGGCATCGCGACCTTCTCGACGCTGGCCGGAATCCTGCTGCCGATGCAATACGACCTGCCGGTGCCCTCGGGCGCGGCGATCATCCTTGTTGCCGGAAGCTGCTTCCTGATCTGCACCGCCCTGCGCGCGCTGGTCCCCGCCCTGAAAGGAGACGCCGCATGAAATGGCTTCCCGCCCTTCTGCTTCTCCTGGCCCCCGCCGCCCATGCCGAGACCATCCTGACCGCCCATCCCGCAGCCGAGGCCTTGGCGCGCCGCCTGACCGAAGGCACCGCCATCGAGATCGTCGCGGTCCAGCCCGACAAACTGCCCGCCTCGCGTCTGGCCTCCTTCCTCGCGGGCCGAGGTCGTGCGGGGCTTGAGGACGCCGCAAAAGATGCCGATGCCGTCCTCACCTTCCGTTCGTTCTGGCCGGACGATCCGCTCTATCCCGCCGCCCGCCGCGCCAATATCCGCATCGTCGAGATCGACGCGGCCCAACCCCTGGATGAACGCATGCCCGGCATGGCGGTCATGGAGACACCCAGTTCCGACACCGCACTTTACGCCGAACTCGGGCTGGAGCCGATGCCGCCCGAGGGCGAGGAAACCGCCCCCTGGCTCGCCCCCTCGCGCCTTGGCGAAATGGCCGAGGTGACCGCAGGCGACCTCTCGCGTCTGGCCCCCACCGAAGCCGAGAAGATCGCCGCGAACCTGTCCGGCCTCAAGCGCGATCTGCTGGCGATCAAGGCGGATGCCGACACCACGCTCGCCGCGCGCGAGAGTGTCGACGTGGTCGCGCTATCGCCGCAATTCGGATATCTCGCCGCCGATCTGGGCCTCGACCTGCGCGCCCGCATCATCGCCGCCCCGAACGAATGGACGCCCGAGCGCGCCGCGAAGCTGACCGACTGGCTGAAGGCGGAGGGCATCCAGACCGTCCTTACGGCCCGAGAACTGCCCGAGCCGTTGGGTGAGAGGCTGGAGAATGAGGGGATTGAGGCGGTACAGCTTTCGATCTCCAACGCCGGCAACCCTGTTGAGCTGATCAAGAACAATATGGATCTGTTCAAGCGCTGAACGCGGCAGTGTTCAGCGAGGCTGCGAGCTGATCGTTTTTCTCAGGTCGCCGCACAGTGATAGGCTGTCAGGCGCGCCTGCCCGCAATCGTAGTCCGTGCAATCCGCCGCCATCTCTCGAGTTTTCATCCGCGCCCGCAAAGCCTGATCAACAGGTTCTCCCGCATCGGCCCGGATGGTCTTTCAACTTTTCGAACGTCCCAAACTTCGAAATCCGAGCGCGCGCCATTTCGCTCCCGCTCGCGACAATCATCATTTCTCACTCAGCCATTGTTTTTGCGCAGCAATCCAAGCACAGTTCCGGCGTCCCAACACTCGGACCCAACCGCATGAGCAATACCCCCATCGCCTCTGAAGGCTGGCGCATCGGCGTGCTGTTTTCGCGCAGCGGCCTCAGTGCGCTGACAGAATGCGAACACCTGCGCGGCACCACACTGGCCATCGAAGAGATCAACCAGGCCGGAGGCGTGCGCGGCCTTCCCCTTGTTCCGGTCACGCGGGATCCGCAATCCAGCCCCACGATCTATCGCCAGATGGCGCGGCAGCTGATCGTCGATGAAGGCGTCACGACCATCTTCGGTTGCTCGCATTCGGCCTCGCGCAAGGCGGTGCTGCCGCTGGTCGAGCGGCATGATGCGTTGCTCTTCTACCCCTCGGTTTACGAAGGGTTTGAATATTCGGAAAATGTTATCTATGCGGGGCCGACGCTGAACCAATGCGCCTTCCCGCTGGCCGATTTCCTGATCCGCCGCTATGGCAAGCGCATCGGCTTTGTCGGCGCGGATTACATCTTCCCGCGCGAGTCGAACCGGGCGATGCGCGACATTCTGGAAAGCAAAGGGGCGACGATCACGGGCGAGGTTTACGCGCCGCTCGACGCATCGACGGCCGAGGTCGCGGGGCTGATCGGCCATATCCGCGATTGGCAGGCCGATGCGATCTTCAGCACGGTGATCGGCGGCCCGGCGCGCCAGCTTTACCGGATGTATGCCGAGGCGGGCTTTGAGACCGAACAGCGCCCCATCGCCAGCCTGACCATGGCGGAAACCGAGATCGCCGAGATCGGGACCGAATACTGCCGTGGCCATGTGCTATCGGCCAGCTATTTCCAAAGCCTGCCCTCCGACCAGAACCAGCGTTTCGTTGCGGCCTACAAGGCCCGCTTCGGCGCTGAGGCGACGACAAGCGTCTGGTCGCAGACCGCCTATCTGCAGGTCTATCTTCTCGCTCATGCGCTTGAACGCGCGGGCAGTCTTGAGCCGTCGGCGCTGGCCCCGCACCTGCTGGGCCAAAGCATGCCTGCACCCGAAGGCACCGTCACCGTCGATCAGGAAAACCGGCATCTGTGGCTGACGCCGCGCATCGGCACCATGCGTGCGGACGGGCAATTCGATGTCGCGTGGCAGGCCAGCGGCTCGGTGCGACCTGACCCCTATCTGGCGACCGCCCGTTTTGATGAGGTCTGGGTTTGACCGGCGCGCAGGCTGATCGCAACCGACGCCCCGGCGCGCGCCGCATCCTGGACGACCTGCGTCAGGCCCGGGTTCTGGTCCTGCATCCGCAGGATGAGGACGGGGCCATCTTGACCGAACATCTGAAACGTTTGGGCTGCGCGGTGACCGCCCTTTGGCCCCTGCCCGCTGTGCTGCCGCCTGAAACCGACACGATCTTCGTTCAGGTCGACGACCTGCCCGGAGAGGCGCTGTCGGCGCTGCTTCAGGACCGGACGCCCGCCATCATCGCCATCATGACCTATGAAACGCCCACCGCGCTGCAGGCCATCACCGATCTGAACGCGCATGGCGTGATCTCAAAGCCGCTGCGCCCCTTCGGCATTCTCGCGCAATTCGTGCTGGCGCGCTATCGTCGCGGATATGAGGGGCGGCTGGCCGGAAAGATCCAGAAGCTTGAAGAGACGATGAAAAGCCGTCGTCTGGTCGATCGCGCCGTGAAGCTGATGGCCGAGCTGCGCGGCATTTCCGACGATGAGGCTTACCGCCTGCTGCGCGATCAGGCGACGGCGCAGCGCACCTCGCTGACCTCGATTGCCGAAGGGCTGCTCGCGGCCGAGGCCACGTTGCGCGGCATAGGCCTGACGACCACCGGAAAATAGCGCCACTCGCGCCCTCCCCAAAGCGGGTATCAGCCGCGTAAAATTTTTCGTTGACTTTTAAACGAGCCTTGGCAGAGTTGTATTCGAGCAAGGTTGCTCGCTCGGCAGGATTGCCGACATGAAATAAAGGCTGGGTAGCCCATGGTGTGCGGATCTTTCCGCAACCGTGGGCTTTTTTCATTTCTGGAGGGCGCTTTGACGCAAAAGGTCCAAGAGAAGCAAACGGTTGCGGTCGCTTGCCTACAATTCGAACCTCAATTCGGCCAGGTGGAGGCCAATCTGGCCGAAATTGACCGGCTGGTGCGCGACGCCGCAGCGAAGGGGGCGAAAATCCTTGTCCTGCCTGAACTCGCCGACACCGGCTATGTGTTCGAAAGCGCCGAAGAACTGCGCGAACTGGCCGCCCCCATCCCCGAGGGCCGCCCGTCGCAGGTGCTGATGGCGCTGGCGGCAGAACTCGGCGTCTATATCGCTGCGGGGCTTTGCGAAAAGGCGGGGGATACCTTCTACAACGCGGCGATCTTCTGCGGGCCCGAGGGGTATCTCGGCACCTTCCGCAAGCTGCATCTCTGGAACAAGGAAAAACTGTTCTTCCGGTCCGGGGATCTGGGCATGCCGGTCTTCGACACGGCTTATGGCAAGGTCGGCGTCGCGATCTGTTATGACGGCTGGTTTCCCGAAACCTTCCGGGGGCTGGTTGCGGGCGGTGCCGAACTGATCTGCGTCCCGACCAATTGGGTGCCGATCCCGGACCAACCCGCCGGAGGTGAGCCGATGGCCAATATCCTTCACAAAGCCGCCGCCCATTCGAATGGCGTCGCCATTGCCTGCGCTGATCGCGTGGGCGTCGAACGCGGTCAGCTTTTTCTGGGATGCAGCCTGATTGTTGGGCCGCGCGGCTGGCCTTTGGCCGGTCCGGCATCCCCCACCAACCCCGAGATTCTGATCGCCGATGTCCTCTTCGGCGATCTGGAAAACCAGAGACGCGTCAGCGAACGCAATAACGTCTGGGAAGACCGTCGGACCGATCTTTACACCTGATCGCCCGCGCTGAACCAACTGATCCAACAGGGAAATAAACAAATGAAACAGATGAAATCCATGCGCTTCGGCCTGCTTCTTGCCTCGGCACTCGCCACCACTCCCGCCTTTGCCCAAGGGGACGCGACCCCGATCACCATCGGCGTGCCGGTGGGCCTTTCGGGCGCAAACAGCGTCGTCGCGCCCGCTGTGGTTCAGGCCACAGAACTCGCCGTCGACCAGATCAATGCGGCGGGCGGCATCTTGGGTCGCCCGGTCAAGATCGCCGTCGCGGATGATGCCTCGGGCGCTGCGGGCGCGCAAACGGCCTATAATACGCTGGTTTTTCAGGACGATGTTGACGTGGTGATCACGATGGAAACATCGGCTGCGCGGAACGCCGGTATTCCCATCGTGGAAGAGGGCGAGAAGCCCTTTATCTATTCGTCCTTCTACGAAGGCCGGTCCTGTTCGCCCAATATGTTCGTCAATGGCTGGGTGCCTGAACAGCAGGTGCCGCCGGTCGTCGAAAAGCTGTTGGCGGATGGGGCGAAGAACTTCTTCCTGATCGGTTCGGACTATGCCTTCGGGCGCGGCATGCTGGAATTCTCGCGCAAGTATATCGAGGAGAAAGGCGGCAAGATCGTTGGTGAGGAATATCTGCCGATGGACGGTTCGGACTGGACCGCGATCCTGTCGAACCTGCGCAGTGCGGGCGCCGATGCCGTCATCACCTCGACCGCGGGGGGCACGCCGAACGTGACGCTGACGAAACAGCTTCGCGCCTCCGGCATCTCGATTCCCTATGCGAACCTTGCCGTCGATGAAGGCACCGCCAAGGCGATGGGCGCGGATGCGGCGGGCATCCTGATTTCAGCCTCCTACCTCACGGCCATCGACACCCCGGAGAACAAGGATTTCATGGCCGCACTTCAGAAGAAATTCGGGGCCGAGATGCGGACGCCGAATGATCTGTCGACGCCGCAATACGAGGCCGTCTATCTCTACAAGGCCGCCGTCGAAAAGGCCGGGTCGACCAAGACCGAAGACGTTCTGGCCGCCCTCCCCCAAGTCTCGTTCAAAGGGCCGCGCGGCGAAGTTTCGATGTCGAAACAGCATCACGCGCCCCTGACGATGTATCTGGGCGAGGTGCAGGCCGATGGGTCGGTCAAGGTTGTCGCCGACTTCCCGAATGTCGATCCGGGTGAGCAGTGTCCTGATCTCTGATCCATCCCGAAGCCGCGACCGCACCCCGCAGTCGCGGCCTGCCCGTCCATCACCGAGGGAACCCCATGGCCCTTCTGCTTGACATCGCGACGACCGCCGCACTGCTTTTCATCGTCTCTGCCGGTCTCTTCGTCATCTTCGGCGTGCTGAAGATCATCAATTTCGCCCATGCCGCATGGCTGACCATCGGCGCCTATACCACCGTCGTCGCAACCAAGATGGGGCTCAGCCCCTGGCTGTCTTTGCCGCTTGCCGTGCTGGTCGGCGGCCTTTTGGGCGCGGTTACCGAAATCGCCATCGTGCGCCCGCTTTACCGTCGGTCGCTGGACGCGATCCTTGCCACCTGGGGTCTTGGCGTCGTGATTGTGCAGGTCATCACCCTGACCTTCGGGCGCGACATGCAGATGCCGCCTGCGCTGATCACCGGAACCGTGGACGTGTTGGGCCTGCCTTATTCCAGCTACCGGCTGTTCCTGCTGGTCGCGGCGGTCATCATGGCGCTGGCCTTCGTTCTTGTGCTGGAACGCACGCGCCTTGGCCTGAACGCGCAGGCCGTCATCATGAACGAAACACTGGCCCGCGCCTTGGGCATCAACACCTCGCGGGTGCGGCTGGTCACCTTCATGCTCGGTTCGGCGATCGCGGCGCTGGCGGGGGTTCTGCTGACCCCTCTGTCCAGCGTCGATCCGACGATGGGCATTTCCTGGCTGATCGGAGCTTTCATGCTGGTCATGGTGTCGGGCACCTCGGTCACGGCGCTGGCCCTTGCCTGCTTGTGCTTCGGGGCCGCGCAGGTGCTGGTTTCGACATGGATCAGCCCCATCCTTGGCAGCGTGACCGTCGCCGTCCTGTGCGCCGTCATGCTGCGGCTTCATCCGAAAGGTTTCGCCCGTGGCTGATCGCGTGCATTCTTCCCCCAAACGCGGCCGCCTGTTGACCCGCCACGGGACCGGGCTCGCGCTGCTCGGTCTTTTGACCCTAGCGCTGGTGCTGCTCGGGCCGCTGTTTCTCGACCGCTTCACGCAGAACGTCCTGACCCGCTCGATGATCTACGCGATGATGGCGATCACTGTGGACTTGCTTTGGGGCTATACCGGCATTCTGACCTTCGGGCAGTCGGCCTTTTTCGGAGCCGGAGCCTATGCGACCGCCCTGATCTTGACCCATGTGGGCGGCGGCGCGCAGAACTTTGCGCTGGCGCTGGTCCTGTCGGTGATCCTGCCAATGGCTTTGGCCGCGCTGGTGGGTTGGCTGTCCTTCTATCACAAATCGACGCCGCTTTACGCCTCGGTCATTTCGCTGGTCGTGCCCATCGTGCTGTCGCAGGCGATCTTTGCGGGGGGCAGCTTTACCGGCTCGTCCAGCGGGCTGGTCGGCTATCCGGTGATGAAGCTCGGCGCGGCGAATTATTTTCGTCTGGCGGGCGTCGCGCTGATCCTGTTTGCCGGATTGGCGTGGATCATCGTGCGGTCCGACGCCGGGCGGGTGCTGATCGCCATTCGCGACAACCCGCTCCGCGCTGCTTATCTGGGCATCCGCACGCAAAGGGTGCAGATCATCCTGATGACCGTGCTCGGCGGTGTCGCCGGGCTCTGCGGCTTCCTTTACGCCAATGCCGGGCGCATCGTCGCGCCTGAGATCGCGGGCTTCGGCTTCGGCACGCAGATGATCGTCTGGACCGCTTTGGGCGGCAGAGCCTCGATCTTCGGGCCCGCCCTTGGCGCCATCGGCATCGACTATCTTGGCGCGCAGCTTTCGGGCAGCATGCCCTATGTCTGGCAGCTGATCATCGGCGTCCTCTTCGTGGTGATGATCCTGTTCATGCCGCGCGGGCTGGCCGGGCTTCTGCCCCGCCGCCAACGCACCGCAGCCGCACCGACACTGGCCACCCTGCCCGACCGACCGCAGGAAAGCAGCAAGGATGCCCTGCTATCGGTCACCGGGTTGCGCAAGGCCTACGGCAATTTCGTCGTGCTGGACGGGATCGAGCTGGAGGTCAGGCCGGGTGAGCTGATCTCGGTCGTCGGGCCGAACGGCGCGGGCAAGACGACCTTCCTGCGTTGCCTTTCGGACGGAACCGAGACCATTCAGGGCACCATCACTCTGGCCGGACAGAACATCGCCGGTCGCCCGCCCGAAGACGTCGTGGCCCTTGGCATTGGCCGCAAGTTTCAGGTCGCGAGCGTCTTCGAAAGCATGACCGTCGCCGAATGCCTGCGCCTTGCGCGGGCGACGCATGAACGCCCGACCCTGTGGAACCGCGCGTCCGGCATCCATCTGCCATCGGCGGCACTCGACATCCTTGCGCTGACCGGGCTCGACAAGAAGCTGGCCGAGCCGGTCAGCGGCCTCTCGCACGGGATGCGGCAGAGCCTCGAACTGGCCATGGTCGTCGCCATGCTGCCCCGGCTGATCCTGCTGGATGAACCGACCGCAGGCCTGACCAAGGCCGAACGGACCCTGATCGGTGAGGTCTTGAAGCGCCTGACGCAAGAGCTTGGCTATGCCGCGATCCTGATCGAACATGACCTTGATTTCGTGAAGGAAATCTCTCAACGGATCGTCGTTCTGCATCAAGGGCGGCTGGTCATGGATGGACCTGTCGAAGAGGTCGTGAACTCCGAGCTTGTACGCTCGATCTATTCGGGGATGGCCCATGACTGACGACCGGCTGGTGATCGAGGCCCTGACCTCGGGCTATGGTGAGACCGATATCCTGCAAGGCGCGACGCTGACCCTGCGACGCGGCGAAATCCTTGCGCTGATGGGGCGCAACGGCATGGGCAAGACCACGCTTCTGAAAACGGTGATGGGCTTGATCCCCACGCGTGGCGGGCGTGTCTCGCTGGACGGCGTGCCGATCAACGGCAAGCCCCCCGCCTGGCTTCTGGCGCAGGGGGTGGGTTATGCGCCGCAGGAATTGCCGCTCTTTCAAGACCTTTCGATCCGCGACAACCTGCGACTTGCCCTGCGCGGTGACCGCGATCTCGCCACGGCGCTGAAGATTGTCGAGCGGAACTTCCCCTTCCTGCTGGAACGGCTGGATCAACTGGCGGGCACCCTGTCCGGGGGCGAACAAAAGATGCTGATCCTGTCGCGCGCGCTGATGACCGAACCCGATATTCTTCTCATCGACGAAATCTCCGAGGGCATCCAGCCGAGCGTGGTTCAGCGCATCGAAACCGCCTTGAAGGCCGAGCGTGAACAGCGTGGGGTCAGCATTCTGGTGGTCGAACAGAACCTCGGCTTCGCTTTGGGCGTCGCGGATCGTTGGGCGGTCATGAAGCTTGGACAGATCGTCGATGAGGGGGCTTGTGACGCCGCATCCCGAGAGACGGTGTTGAAGCATCTGAGCATCTGAGGGCGCGGACCCACCGGGATCGTCGAGCCCTACCCACCTGCTGGGGAGGCCCCGCGGCAGTTGACCAACTGGATCGACAGTGTCGATCTCGATGGCCTCCGTGACACCAAAGCTTGCCCTCACGACCAGAGGTGCTGACGCAATTATTCAGCCAGGGCGAAATGCCCGGGACTGGAAGGGGCACGACACCAGCCCGCAAACGCGTCATGGCCAAAAGGCTCGGACCGCATCTCGCCCCGAATAGCGCAACAAGTCCGCCAAAATGATGGGGCCAGGCCGACCCCGGCATTTGTCTAAATGACCTAAGGTTCTTGTTTGCGAAACAGGCCCGCTTGGCATATCGGATTCCTGACAAGGCGCCCAATTGTCGAAGCGCACATCAAGCCAGTTCCAATCGAGTGAAAACGCCAAGATGTCCCTTACTCTTGACTATGATGCCACGAACAAGGTCGCGCATTTTTCACAGACGATCTCGCCGAACCCGGGCGTAGCGAACAGCGGGTTGACGGTTGGGTCAGGTCAGTTCTCGATCATCGGCCTCGCGGATCCGATCACCTATACAATCACTTTCGATCCGCAAAACCCCGGGTTGGTCATCGACAATCCACTGCTTTCGCTGACCAGGAACGCGGACGGCAGCTATACGATCTCTGGAAGCACGCCGCTGTCGGTCACCGAAAATGGTCACAATGTCAGCGTCGGGGCGGTCGCCCCCACGGGGCTGTATCCGGAACTTCGTAACCTGGTGGGCGTGGCCCGAGATGGAAGCCCGCATTCGGTTGAAAGCTGGCTCATGCCGGGGAACAGCGTGTCAACAATCTCGGGCTTTCGACCGGGCAGCACCGTCACCGAATACGACAGCGCCGGGAATCAAATCACCGCCTACGTGGTGAGAGCAAATGGCGCTCTTGTCATCTCGCGCAGCAATCCAGCAAGCACGTTCTCCGAGGGGGCCGATTTCATCGTGGACGGAATCCCCTGCTTCACGCGCGGCACGATGATGGAAACTGCGCATGGCCCGCTTGCCATCGAGCTTCTGAAGGCGGGCGATCTGGTCTACACCCGTGACAATGGCCTGCAGCCGATCCGCTGGATCGGTCGTCGTCTTCTGGATCACCGGGATCTGAGCCATAACGCCCATCTGCGCCCGATCCGCATCAAGACCGATGCTTTGGGTCAGGGCCTGCCGTCGCAGGATCTTCTGGTCTCGCCCCAGCATCGGATCCTGCTCCGCTCAGAGATCGCGCGTCAGATGTTCGGAGCGGACGAGGTTCTGATTGCGGCAAAGCAATTGCTGGCGCTCGATGGTTTCGAATGGGCGGCAGATCTGGTCGAGGTCGAATATGTCCACCTTCTCTTCGACCGGCATGAAATCGTGATCGCGAACGGAGCCGAGACGGAATCGCTCTATACCGGTCCGCAGGCACTGAAGTCGCTTGGCACGGCGGCGCGCGACGAAATCTTCGCGATCTTCCCGGAACTCGCGGCCGAAACGCAGCTTCCCGCTTCGGCGCGGACCATCCTGACGGGTCGGCAATCGAAAGAGCTGGCAGAGGTGCTTTGCCGGTCCTGAACCCGAGGCGTTGGCGAGGCGATTAGGGTTGAGTTCAGACTTCACGAAGGGGGCCTGGCTTGCCCCATTCCTAAGTTCATAGGATGAACTGCTTTTCCACCAAACCACGGCTATCGCTGCGGGCATACGCGACGCCGCTGAACAGATAGCTTCAAGGCTCAAACAACAGCGGCCGCGTCGTACTGGCGCGGCCGCTTGAAACTGCCAGGTTTCGGCATAAAAATCGGACCGCCGGGTCAGGACAGGCTGTTCCGCAGATCGAGGACAGGCCTCGTCACATCCCCATCACACTCGGCAGCCACAGCACCGTCGCCGGAACGAAGGTGATCAGCAGCAGGATCGCCAGCATGATCCCCAGCAGCGGAATGCTCTCCTTCAGGATCGCGCCCATCGGTTCTTTGGCGATGGCCTGTGTGATCAGAAGGTTCAGCCCCATCGGCGGGTGGATCAGGCCGATCATCAGGTTGACGACGACGATCAGGCCGAAATGCACCGGGTCGATGCCAAGCGCCAGCGCCGAGGGCAGCACGATCGGCACGATGATGATCGTCGCGGGGGTGGAGTCCAGAAAGGCACCGGCCAGAAGCAGGATCACGTTGATCAGCAGCAGGAAGACCACCGGCGAAAGATGCGCCTCCTGGATCCAGCGAGAGAGGTCCTTCGGCACGCCATGGACCACCATCAGATAGGCCACGAAGGACGAGGTCGCGACCACCAGCATGATATTGGCGGTCTGCATCCCGGCATCCAGCAAGATCGCGGGCAGCTTGGTCCAGCGGAACTCGCGATGGATGATCCAGCCGACGAAAAGCGCATAGACGACAAGGACAGCGCCGATCTCGGTGATGGTGAAGAAGCCGCCGCGCGCGCCGATCAGCAGCAGGACCGGCATGGACATCGCCCAGACCGCGCCCTTGAACTTGCGCCAGATCTCGGAGCCCGTCGAGCGGCCGCGCCGGGGCAGACCCTTCTTCACGGCGTAAAGGTTGACGTAGAAGATCAGCGCGAAGGCCACCATCAGCGCGGGCAGATAGCCCCCGACGAACAGCTTCATGATCGAGACATCGGCGATAACGCCATAGATCACCAGCGGGATCGAGGGCGGCAGGATCGGCCCCAGCAGGGCGGCCGTCGCGGTCAGGGCGGCGGCGAAAGCGCCGCTATAGCCCTCTTTCTTCATTTCGGGGATCATCAGCGCGCCGGTGGCCGAGGCATCCGCGACCGACGAGCCCGAAATCCCGGCGAGGAAGATATTCGTGCCGACGTTGACGGTCCCCGAACTGCCACGCAGCCGCCCCATGAGCGAGCCCAGAAGGTCGACGATGCGCGTGGTGATGCCGCCCGAATTCATGATCGCGGCGGCCAGGATGAAGAAGGGCACGGCCAGAAGCGGAAAGGAATCGATCCCGTTCACCATCTTCTGCGCCAGCACGAAGCCGGGCGTGCCCCAAATCAGGATGATCGCGACCGAGGCGATGCCAAGCGCAATCGCAATCGGCACGGCCAGAAACATCAGCGCAAATAGAACGACCGCAAGTGTCAGAAGCATCAGCATGGGTCAGTCTCCGGCTTTGGCTGAGAGGGCATCCGGGCGGGCGAACAGGCCCGTGGTCACCAGCCGCTCAATCACGAAGAACAGACCCGAGGCGGCAAAGAACGGCAGCGCCAGATAAACCCAGCGATAGGGAATGCCGGTGGCGGGCGCATGCTTGATCGCCACGACGTCCAGAAGCTTGCCGGAGTAGGCGATCAGCGCGACAAGAAAGGCAGCGGTGCACAGATCGGCAAAGACCTTCAGCGCACGTTTCCCGCCCCTGCCCGCCTGCGCCGAAAAGAAGTCGATGGCGATCAGTTCGCCCCGGCTGATCAGCCAGGCCGCGCCCGAAAAGACCAGCCAGATGAACAGAAAGCGCGCGATCTCGGCCAGTTCCGGGGTCGCTGTGCCGGTCACATAACGGGTGACGACCTGATAAAAGACCAGCACGACGATGAAAAACAGCGCGCAGATGACGATTGCGGCCAGAAGGCCACGCAAGGCGCTGCCGATAAGGGTCAGGGCTTTGGACAAGGGGGTTCTCCGGCGGAAAGAGATGCGCCCCTGCAAGGCAGGGGCGCGTTTGGGGGGTCACTCGACGGCGCGAACCTTGTCGATGATCGGCTGCAGCGCCGGATCGTAGGAGGCCGTGGCCGCCTTGGCGATGAAGGGCGCAAGATCCGGGCGGGTGATGGTCACACCATCCGCCTCAAGCTCGGCCAGTAGCTTCGCCTGGCTTTCGGCGGTATAGCCGCGATACCAGTCCGCGCTGTCGGTGGCGGCGGCCTCGATGGCGGTGCGATCAGCCTCGTCCAGAGCGTTGAACCAATCGGCATTGCACATGAAGCCCATGGTTTCGGCCATGTGATTGGTCAGGGCGAGGTTCTTCACCACCTCATAGAAGCGCTTGTCCTTGATCGCGGTCAGCGGCTGCTCAACCCCGTCGACGACATGGCTTTGCAGCGCGGCATAGACCTCTTCAAAGGCGACGGTCGCGGGGTTGGCCCCAAGCGCGCGGATCGATTCGATATAGGCGGGAATGCCCGGCGCGCGGATTTTCAGCCCCTCAAGATCCTCAACCTTGTTCACCGGCACATTGGTCAGCGTGTCGCGGAAGCCGTGGAACGCGGGGCCGATGACGCGGAAACCGGCCTCATTGGCAATGGAATCGAGGATTTCCTGCCCGACCGGACCGCGCCAGATGCGGAAGAAATGGTCCTCGTCGCGGTAGATGTAGGCCACGCCTTCGATATTGGCGGCCGGATGGAACGAGCCCAGCACGCCCACGCTTTCATACATGCATTCCAGCACGCCGCCCTTCACCTGCTCGACCATCTCGTCGACGGTGCCCAGATGCGAATTCGGGAAAAGCTCGACCGCGATCTTGTCGCCCGCGCGCTCTTTCAGCTTTTCGGCAAAGACCTCCATCGCCTTGGTGTCGGGGCTGGCATCCGAGCCCGCGCCGCCAATGCGCATGGTCACCTCTGCCTGTGCCGCACCGGCGGCAAGAAGGGCAAGAAGCGATGCTGTCAGTATTTTTTTCATTTCTGCATCTCCTGTTGGTTGGTGGGTCGTTTTTCTTAAGGCATGGGCCGCCTATTCGGCGGCCAGCATCCGCGGCTCTTGTCCAAGAACAGTCAGAACCTCGTCAAGGGCGCCCGTCAGTGTGTCGATCTCGGCCTCCGAGATGATGAAGGGCGGGCTGATCTGGATATGGTCGCCGCCCTTGCCATAATTCGCGCCCGGCACGCCCGCGCCGACGATCACGCCACGCTCGCGCATCATCGCGACCAGACGGCTGGTGATCTGCTGGTCGGGGGCGAAGGGCGCGCGGCTGTGACGGTCGGCGACGAATTCCAGGCCTGCGTAGAGCCCGCGCCCGCGCAGATCGCCGATCATTTCATGGCGCTGCTGAAGCGCGCCCAGTCGTTCGTGCAGATAGGCGCCGATCTCGGCCGGGCGGCGGAACAGATCTTCGCGCTGCATGATCTCGAAGACCTTCTGGCCGACGAAACAGGACATGGCATGGCCGCTATAGGTGAAGCCGTGCACGAAGCGGCGACGGCCCTCGCGGAAGAACCCGGCGATCTTTTCTGAGACGATCACCGCGCCCAAGGGCGCATAGCCCGAGCCGATGGCCTTGCCGCAGGTGATCATGTCGGGGGTGACGCCCCAATCCTCGATGGCGAAGGGCCGCCCGACCCGGCCATAGCCCATCAGCACCTCGTCGCAGATGAACAGGATGCCGTAGCGGTCGCAGATCTCGCGCACGCGGCGGTAATACTCCGGCCCCGGCGTCACGCCCGAGGCGGTGGTTCCGACGATGGTTTCGGCGAAGAAGCAGGAAATCGTTTCCGGCCCTTCCAGCAGGATCGTGCGCTCCAGTTCCTCGATGCAATGATCGGTGCAATCGCCGTCCGGCCCGCAGATCGCGCAGCGGTAGCTATAGGGCGGCGAGACATGGACCACCGGCAGCATATAGGGGTCATAGGGCGCGCGCCACGAGGTCCGACCGGAGAGCGACAGCGTCGCAATCGTCACGCCGTGATAGCTCTGCCAGCGGGCCAGCATCTTGTGGCGCGTGGGCTCGCCACGCTCGACATGATACTGGCGGGCCAGCTTCAACGCGGTCTCATTGGCCTCGGACCCGCCCGAGACGAAATAGACCGCCGACATGCCTTCGGGCGCGACCGAAAGCACGGATTTCGACAGCTCTTCCTGCCAGGGATGGGTGAAAGAGGCGGTATAAACATAGGACACTTTGCTGCCCTGCCCCGCCAAGGCCTCATAGATCTCGGTCCGGCCATGACCGATGCCGATCACCCCCGCGCTGCCCATTCCGTCCAGATAGCGCTGGCCGTCGGCGGTATGGATCCAGACCCCTTCGGCATGATCCACCAGCGGCGTCCTTGCCGCGAAATCTCTGGAAAACACGCCGCTCATTTTCGTCCTCTTGGGTCGTCTGTTGTTCTTTTCTCGATTAATGATTATCAATAATAAATGCAACGGGTCCTTTCTGTTCGTTTTGAGGCCCGACTTCGCAAGAAAATTTATCCCGGTGACAAGTGACAGCCTGTCCGGCTGGCCTTAATCAGACGCCGGAGCAGCAAGAGGAATGCCGATGCCGTCCGATGAGGGCTTCAGCCTGACCCGCCCCAGCCTTGAGGCGGAAGCCGCAGCCACCTTGCAGGATGCGATCCTGACCGGCGTGTTCAAACCGGGTGAGCGGCTGGTGGAAATGGAACTGGCCGAGCGCTTCGGCGTCTCGCAGGGCACAATCCGGGGGGCGCTGAAATATCTGCAGGCGGACGGGCTGGTCGAGCATCGGCCACGGCGCGGCAATTTCGTCATCTCGGTGACCGAGGAGGACGTCAGCGACATCTCGATCCTGCGCGACACGTTGGAATCGCTGGGCGCCGAGCTTGCAGCGCAGCGCATCGACGATGAGGGCAAGGCGCGGCTTTCAGGCGTGATGGAGCAGATGCGGCAGGCCGCCACCGCCCGCCAGCGCCGCAAGCTGCTGGAGCTTGATCTGCTGTTTCACCGCACGGTCATTGCCCTGTCGGGAAGCCGTCGCCTGCAGGATCTTTACCGGCGGCTGGAGGGCCCGGCGCTTCTGTTCCTGCGCATGGCGGATGATTTCTACGAAGAGCCGCAGGCCATCATCGACCTGCACGAACCCCTGCTGGCCGCGATCTGTTCAGGCGATGCCCTGCGCGCGCATGAGATCGCGCGCCGTCATACCGTGCCCGATGCCGATCGCATCACCGGGAAGGGTCGCGGCTGACGCCCTGCCCTACAGCGGCCAGGTTTCGTGCATCAAGGACCTCTGCGCCTGCGGACCCGAGCGGTCCTCGACATCCGGCCCCATCGACAGGCTGCGCTGGCTTTTGGAAATAGCGATCAGCCAGCTGCGCAACTCACCCGCGAAAGGTTTCGAAAGGGCTGAGCGGTCCCAGGCAAGGAAATAGGGCTGCGACAGCTGCATGCGCAGATCGAAGGGGCTGACCAGACGCCCGGTCTCAAGGTCATCCTCGACCATTGAGATCTGCGCAAGGACGAAGCCGCGCCCGTTGATCGCGGCATCAATCGCAAGGCTCGACAGCGAAAACGCCATCTCGCCGCGATGCGGCCGGGGCTCGGCGCCGATGTGGCGTGCCCAGTCCGACCAGGTTGGCGCGGCGCGGTGATTGCGGTCCCACTCGATTCCCAGAAGCGAATGGTCCAGAATCTCGTTGGGCGTGGCGACCGGGTGATCGCGCAGGAAATCGGGCGAGCAGACCGGCACCACCCAATCGGTGAACAGCTCGACGAAATGGTCGTATTTGCGGATATGGTCGCCGTAGGAGATGCGGAAGTCATAGCCCTCGACCCGCTCCATCGGCTCGGCCCCCTTTCCGACCAGCCGGACGTTGGCGTCGCGATGCGACATCTGCCAATCGGCCAGTCGCGGTGCCAGCCACTTGCCCGCCAGCGAAGGCAGGCAGCTGATGACGATGCCGCCACCGCTTTTCAGCCGGTCCAGCTTTTGCTGCGCCTGCCGCAGCTGCTCGAAGGCCGGGCGGATCTCGGCGTGATAGATGCGCCCCCAGCTGGTCAGCAACAGCGCGTTTCCGCGCCGCTCGGTCAGGCGCAGGCTCAGCGCCTCTTCGGCCTTGCGCAGCTGCTGGCTGACCGCGCCGGGGGTCACGCCCAACTCATCCGCCGCCTCGGCCACGCTGCCAAGCCGTCCGAAGGCATCAAAGGCTTCCAGCGCTTTCAAAGGGGGTCGCTTGCTCATGTCCTGCTCTCCCTCAGGATGCGCGCAGTTTAGCAAAGCTAAATCGCAAAGCAATTCTAATCGCTCGTGTCGCGAACCGCACCGGCGCTACGCTGACCCGGCAAGGACAGCCCTTGCGATCCAATAAATGCATCGGAGAATACGGAATGGTGGATGTCAGAAATGTACGCGGCGGCGACGGGCTTGTCGGGATCAGCGACGAAGTGGATGAGATCCTTGATTCCGTCGTGGAATCCACGCGGCAGGCCACCGAAGCCTTTTTTGCCACCTATGATGAGAACCCTGACCCCAAGGTTCTGGCCGCATGGCTGGCCCCCCGCGCCTGGCGCGAGATCGACTATGTCTTCCTGCTGAACGAACAGATCCGCCGCTATGGCTTTGGCTTTTCGCGCACGCATATCACACTGCTGGCCAAGCAATCCTTCCAGGAAGCCGAGCATTACGAGGCGGTCGGCAAGGCGATTGAATCGCTTGGCGGCACGGTGCCGACCTCGGTTCCGGCCGAAGCCAAACCCTGGAGCGATTTTCTGTGGGACTGCCTTGAGCGTCATCCTCTGGCCGCGATCGCTGCGTGGAACGTCTCGGAAACCTCGGCCTCGGGCAGTTTCGAGCCGACCTTCCGCGCAGGCGAGCGGCACAAGTTCGATGAGGTCGTGCGGGTCTACAAGCAGATCGAGATCGACGAGAAATTCCACGTCGGCCTCGGACGGCAGATCCTGTCGAGCTATGCAAAAACGGACGAGGACCGGGCGGAAATTCTGCGCGCCATGCGCGGCATGCGCGACATCGCGTGGAAGACCTTCACGCCGGAATCCGTCCGGCAGGCCCAGATCGCCTGAGCCACGCATTGCCCCGGCACCGGAGAACAGGTCCGAAGCCGGGGCCATCACCCCAGCAGCAGGTGAGCATATGGAAGACATCATCAATCATTTTGGCATCGGCACGGCGCGGGACAGTGGCATGATCGAAGTTGTCGTTCGCGACATCACCCTGGTGGCCGAAGGCGTCGCGGCCCTGACGCTTCAGGACCCGACCGGCCTGCCGCTGCCCCTCTGGACGCCCGGCGCGCATATCGATGTGACCCTGCCCGGCGGGCTGGTCCGTCAATACTCACTTTGCGGAAAGCCCGAGGATCAGGCGAGCTGGCGCATCGCTGTCCTGCGCCAGCCCGAGGGACGCGGAGGGTCTGAGCAGGTGCATCAACTGGCTGCAGGGGATCGCCTGACCGTTTCGGCCCCGCGCAACAATTTCGCGCTGGTCGACGCTGGGCGATACCTGTTCATCGCGGGGGGCATCGGGATCACGCCGATCCTGCCGATGCTGCACCAGGTCGCCGCCTCGGGGAAGCCATGGACCTTGCTCTATGGCGGCCGCACCCGCGCCTCGATGGCCTATCTGGATGAGATTGCGTTGCTGGACCCGGACGCGGCGCAGATCGTGCCGCAGGATGAATTCGGCCTGCTGGACCTGCCCCGATATCTGGACGCACCCTGCAACCAGACCGCGATCTATTGCTGCGGCCCTGCCCCGTTGATCGACGCGGTCGAGGCGAAATGCCAGCACTGGCCCAAGGGCGCGCTGCATCGCGAACGCTTCGAGGCGCGCGAGAAGCCCGCCCTTCCCGAGGGCGCGTTCGAGGTCGAACTCGCGCGCTCGGGTCAGCGGTTGGTGGTGCCACCCCATACCAGCCTTTTGCAGGTGCTGGAGGAGGCCGGGCACAAGATCACCAACTCCTGCCGGGCCGGCATCTGCGGGACCTGTCTGGTCAAGGTGCTGGCAGGAACGCCCCAGCACAATGACGACGTGCTGTCGGATGCCGAGCGTGAGGCCGGGCAATCCATGCTGGTCTGCGTTTCTCGCGCGCAGTCCGGGCGGCTTGTCCTTGATATCTGACGGGGGGCCGAGCCGGAGATCATGGCCTCGGAGAAACGGGCGTGGCCGCGCCCCGACCGAAGGGCCTGCGCCCCTCTGACGGTCCGGATATCGCGGTGCCCGTCCACGCGCGCCGCGGTATCCGGATAAAGACCCATGGACCTGCAATTCAGGGCTGCGAGAGCCATCAGGCAATCACCTTGAACGAGATCGACCTCATCGATACCAGCGGAGAAAAAACGCCACGCAGCCAGCACAGCCCCAGCCAAAGGTCAGCCACCAATACGCCGCATCGTTCCTGCCGGGCCTGAGAGCCCGCCGGAACACCGGGGGCAAGCAGCGCAGGAAAAGCACTGCCGCCCCGACACACACAGGGAGGAACTGTCATGTCAAAATCCGGGGAAGTCACCCGGACCAGGGTTGCCATCGCAAGTCTGGTCGGGACGACGATCGAGTTTTATGATTTCTACATCTACGGAATTGCCGCTGCTCTGGTCTTCAAGACCATCTTCTTTCCCACGCTGGACCCCGTCACGGGCACCATCGCATCCTTCGCGACCTTCGCCGTGGGCTTCGTGTCACGACCGCTGGGTGCTGTGGTCTTCGGGCATTTCGGGGACCGGATCGGGCGCAAGGCGATGCTGGTGGCCTCGCTTTTGACCATGGGGGTGGCGACGGTCCTGATCGGGCTTCTGCCGACCTACGACTCCATCGGCTTGATGGCCCCCGTTGCCCTTTGCGCGCTGCGCTTTGCCCAGGGCTTCGGCCTTGGCGGCGAATGGGGCGGCGCGGCGCTTCTGGCGACGGAATATGCGCCCAAGGGCAAGCGCGGCCTTTATGGCGCCCTGCCGCAGCTGGGCAGCGCGCCGGGCTTTCTGCTGTCGAACGGGATCTTCCTCTTGCTGACCATCACGCTCAGCGATCAGCAGTTCTTCTCATGGGGGTGGCGCATTCCCTTCCTGCTTAGCAGCGTGCTGATCATGTTCGGGCTGTATATCCGCCTGACGATTGCAGAAACGCCTGTTTTCCAGAAGGTCCTGAACCAGGAAAAACAGTCAAAATCACCGATGATCGACGTGATGCGGACGCAGGCGCTGCAGGTTGTCCTGGGAGGGATGGCCACGGCGATCACCTATGTGCTGTTCTTCACCACCGGCACCTTCGGGCTGAGCTACGGCGTCGATGTGCTGGGCTATGACCGCTCGACCATGCTGGCGCTGACCATGTTCGCGGTGTTGGCGATGGGTGCCTCGACGCTTTACTGCGGCATGCTGAGCGATCGTTTCGGCCGGTCGCAGGTCATCATCACATCGGCTCTGGTCGCTGCGGTCTGGTCGCTGTTCTTCTTCCAGATGCTCGACACCCGCAACACGCTGATCATCGCATTGGCCATGTCGGGGACGCTGGCCATCATGGGTGGCATCTTCGGCCCGATGGGTGCCTACCTGCCCGAGCTGTTCAAGCCCAATGTCCGCTACACCGGCGCAGCGCTGTCCTATAGCCTCGGCGGCATCTTCGGCGGCGCGCTGGCCCCCATCGTCGCGACCGAGCTGAAGGCCAGTTATGGCGCCCATGCCATCGGTTGGTACATGGCTGGCATGGCCTTGCTGAGCGTCTGCTCGGTCCTGATCCTGCGCGGACGGATGCCCGCCTCCTTCGATGAGAGTGGCCACGATCCCCTACCCTCGTCGTCCTTCCTGCCGGAGGCCGACGAGCCGGTGAAGACCGCCACGATCTCACGCTGATCCGGCGATCTGTGAAAGCAGAGCTGCATCTTGGGGAGGTTCTCCAAGGTGCAGCTTTTCGGTTGAGGCTGGGGGAGCACGGGTTCGACAAAAAAGAGCCAAGCCCGTCATCTGCAATGGTTTGGCTGCGGACGTCTGTGATGTCCCGTCTGCGATCAGCAGCAAGCACGGCGGACAGGTAATCGCGCCGTGCTTGGAGTCGTCATCCATTAATGGTTTATAACATGCTCATGAAAGCGGGGGCTACTTGGACTTCGAGATATTGCCGCTCTCATCGTAGAGCAGGCCTTCGGAAATTACCTGACCGCCAGCCCGCTGGAATTCCATATTTCCGCCGAACGCGACAGCGCCGCCCTGACAAGTCGCGGTAAAAGCGGTCAGCCCGTCGCTCGTTTTTTCAGAGTAACCTGCAAGTTTCTTTCCCTTGCAATTGGACGCCAGAAGATCGCGCACTTCAGCGGTCTTGAATCCTGCGGGATTGTAAGTGCCGCTCAGCCCACTCGTAGAAATGTCCGCCTTAAAATAATTGGGGTTCGATCGGGCGAGATCGGAACTGGAGGCACAAGCGCCGAGCGTCAGGGTTGCGACTGAAAAAGCGATTGCTACGCGGATGCGTGCCGACGCGCTGGAGGACGGCATGTAATTCATCATTCTGGAAATTCCGATAAGGTGGGCGTGAGGCCCCAATAGAGATGAGAAGAAGGCTCCGTTCAAGCGCTCTCTTCACCCTAGGTTCGATAGATATTTACGTGCCAGACGAATAACAGCTTCGCCCCACAAGCGGACGTTCACTATCTGGCGCAGCAAGTAAGCCTTAGTTGGTGCTTGGGGCGGATATGCCCGACGTTCGCACCAGTTTGAGCCACCAGTTGGCGCCTCTCGAGACAAAAATCTCTGGCGTAATTCATCTGCCCGTTCCGCAAACACCTGACCCTGCGGGCCAGGTCAACGCTCGGAGAACTTCGCGCGGGGCAATCCCGCCCTAAAAAAAAGACGCGCCAGAGGCGCGTCATTTCTTTCAGATCTCGGTCAATTCAGGCGCGGCCGAACATCCGGCCCAGCTTGCGGCGCAGCATGCGCCAGATGATCTGGACCATGTTCAACTCGCTGCTTTGCGCGCGGCGCGCCACCGGACGCTCGACCGCCGGTTCGGCAGGCTCACCCTCGGCGGATGCCGCGACGGGGGCCGCCGCCTCTGCATTGGCCTGGATCTCGGCCTCAAGATTCGCGGCGAAGTCCATGCAGATCTGCTCGGCCACTGCCTCGACGATGCCGCCGCGCGCGACCTGAGCCAGCGATCCTGACAGCGTATACTCGACCTCGACCACCACGGTCGTCACATCCGGCGACGGACTTTCCAGATGATAGGTCACATCCCCCTTGGCGCGCGAGGCATGACTCTTGTCCATCCCCACACCCGCGATCTTGCCCGCGAATGCGGACGGATCCATGGCAATGGTCGCCTCGCCCCCGAAATCGGCCTTGACCGGCCCCAGCTTGACGGTGACGCGGCCCTTGGCCTTGTCCTCGACGACCGGACCATCAAGCGACGCGCCGGGCACGCAGGACACCACAAGCGGAATGTCCTGCATCGTGTCCCAGACGACCGCGCGCGGGTGCCTGACGTTGAATTTCTGCTGGATCTTGGCCATCCTCAACTCCTCCCTTCCAGATATCAAGGCAGGCGCCCACATCCGCGCGAACGCCTGCCGGTTTGCTTATTCCTCGACGCCGCACCAATCGCAGATGCAAAGCGCCATGACCTTGATTGCCGTGACATAATCGTCAATCGAGACATATTCATCGTTCGAATGCATCACCGCGGTCGAACCGGGGCCATAGATGACCGTCGGCGTCTGGCCGTAGGAATTCAGAAAGCGCGTATCCGCCGCCCCCTGCCGTCCGCTGATGACGGGCTGCTGCCCGGTGATCTCGGTATGGACCTGCGACAGCAGCGTCACGATGGGATGGGCCACGTCGATTTCCGAGGCCTCGGCATCATAACCCACGAACCGCACGACCGGCGGGTGGTCCTTCATCCAGGGGTCGCTTTCGGCCAGCGCGGCAATCTTGTCGCGCAGGCTTTGCTTGACGCCCTCATGATCCTCGCCCGGGACGGTGCCGATGCTGCCTTTCAGCAGCGCGGTGTCCGGGAAGGCACTGGGATAGTTGCCCGCCTGGAAGCTGCCGATCATGCAGGGAAGCGAGTCCAGCGCATTGGGGTAAAGCGGGTGACGGACGGTCGCCACGCGGTGATCCTCCAGCTCCTTGACCGCCGCCACGACCTTGTTGCCAAGATCGATGGCCGAGATCCCCAGATAGCGCTGCTGGATGCCTGCGGGCTTGCCTTGCACCGCGATCTCGAACCAGATGCGACCGATGCAGGCGGGCTGGACGGCCAGATCGCTGGTCTCGCCCGAGATGCCCGCATCCGCCTTGTAGCCCCGGATCACCGTGTCGAGGGTGCCGTGGCCGGACACTTCCTCATCGATGACCACGTTGATCATCACATCGCCCTTCAGCGTGATCCCGGCGTCGCGGATGTATTCCAGCGCCAGAATATGCGCCGCGACCCCGCTTTTCATGTCGCATGCGCCTCGACCATAGATGCGCCCCTCGCGGATCAGGCCCGACCAGGGGTCGTCCGACCAGCCCTCGCCATTGCCGACGGGGATGACGTCGGTGTGCCCGTTCAAGAGCAGCGAGCGGCCCCCGCCCGAACCCTTGCGGGTCGCGACGATGTTCGGGCGGCCTTCATATCCGCGCGCCACGGGGCGATAGCCGGGATGCGCCTTCAGCTCTTCCCAGTCCGTCTCCCACATGTCGACGTCAAGGCCGATCCGGCTCATGTATTCGGACACGAATTTCTGGATCGCGGCCTCGTCACCGGTCACGCTGGGGATGCGCACCATATCCTGGAGGAAGCCAATCGCATGATCGCGCTTCTCGTCGATCTTGGACAGGACCTTCTCTCTGACGGTCGTGGACATGTTATCAGGACTCCTTGATGTTATTCAGTCAGTTACATTTTCGATGGCAGCCACAGCGCGATCTGCGGGAAGGCGATCATGATGGCCATCAGAAGGATGTTGATGAGGATGAAGGGCAGCGCCGCGCGGTAGATGTCGCCCATGGTCGTGTCTGGAGGGGCCACCCCCTTCATCACGAACAGCGACAGGCCTGCCGGCGGAGTGATCGTCGCCAGCTCGAGGTTGACCATCATCACCACCGCGAACCAGATCGGGTCCCAGCCCATCGCATGGATGATCGGCAGGAAGATCGGCATGGTGACCAGCACGATCGAGGTCTGTTCGATGAACATGCCGATGACCAGCACCAGGAACATCATCATCATCATCAGCGTGATGCTGGAGACATCCAGCGCCGTCGCCCATGAGGTGATCGCCGAGGTCGCGCCCGAGAAGCTGAGAAGCTGGCTGAAGCTGGCCGAGCCGGTCAGGATGATCAGGATCATCACCGTCAGCTTGGTCGCCGACAAGAGCGACAGCTTCAGCTTGGCCGGGCTGAGTTCGCCATAGCAGGCCGCAAGAACGAAGGCGGCAAAGGTGCCAAGCGCGGCGGATTCGGTGGGCGTGGCGACGCCCGAGAAGATGCCCGCAATGATCAGCACAATGATCGACAGGGGCGGCAGCAGGTAAAGGAAGGTGTCGCGGATCTTCACGCTCAGCGAAACCTGCTCAACCTCATATTGCGGCGCATCCTGCGGGCGCAGCTTCACGCGGATGACGATATAGGTGACATACATCAGCGCCAGCAGGATGCCCGGCACGACAATCGCGACCAGCGTCTTCGCCACCGAGAACCCGCCGACCGAGGCCAAAACAATCGCCAGCGTGCTGGGCGGGATCAGGATCGCCAGCGCGCCGCTGCCCAGCACCGGCCCGATGGCCAGCGAACGGGCATAGCCGCGCTTCTCCATCTCGGGCGTCAGGGTCGAGCCCAGCATCGCGACCGAGCCCATGGCGACACCGGTCAGCGTCGCAAGCACCGCGCCCGCACCGACGGTCAGCACCGCCAGACGGCCCGAGATGAACCCCAGCCATTGGTCGATCACCTTGATCATCCGCATGGCCACGCCCGAGTGGAACATGATCGACCCCATCAGGATGAACATCGGGATCGGGACAAGGATAAAGGTCGAGATGGAGCTGTCGATGGACAGCACAAGCTGGTTGAAGCCGCCGAAACCGCCCCAGAGCAGATAGACCCCGACCATATTGACCAAGAGGAAGGCGATGGCGACCGGAATGCCGATCAGCATCAGCGTGGTCAGGCCGACGAAGAAGCCAGAGAGAAATACCCACCATTCCATATCAGTGCGCTCCTGCGGTTACGGGGATCTCTCCACGGCAGATGTTGATGGCCTGCCGCATGAACTCGAGCCCCATCAGCAGGGCGCCGAAGGGAATGGGGATCAGGTTGACGGCACGCGGGATCTCAAGCTCGGCCGCGACGACGACGCCACGGCGCAGCGAGGTGATCACCGCCTGAAAGCCGAACCAGGCGACCGCCAGACAGACGATCGTGCCGGTGACCGCCGCAATCAGCGCGGCTACGCGCGCGGTGTTGCCGGTCAGGTTCGAGGTCAGGATGTCGACGGCGACATGTCCGCCCTCGCGCAGCACCCAGGCCGCGCCCAGGAAGGTCATCCAGACCATCATGATGCCGCTGATCTGGTCGATGCCCAGAAGCCCGTGACCGAAGAACAGCCGCAATGCGACCTTCAGCACGGTCGCCAGCATTAGAAGAATCAGGATCGACCCTGCGATCCATCCCATTGTATTGATGAGCCTGTCATAGGCCCGCTCGAGTCCACGCATGATGTGTTCCTGACGAGAGTTGCCTTGGCGGCCGCCGTGGCATGGCCGTGTCACGGCGGCCTTGCGGTTCACTGGGCTGCTGCCGCGTCGAACATCGCCTTGATCTGGGCGATCTGCTCACCCGAATAGATCGTGCCGTAATAATCCCACAGCGCCGAGACCGCCGTGTCGTTCCAGCGTTTCGCCTCTTCGGGGGAAAGTGCGACGACCTCCATCCCGGCCTTCTTCATCAGATCCACCTGCTCGGCCTGATTGTCTGCAAACCAGGTCTGGGCGAATTCCTGCGTCTCGCCGACGGCTTTCAGCAGGATCTCCTGCACGTCAGGTTCGAGGCTGTCCCATTTGTCGAGGTTCATCGCCAGCCCCCCGCCCGAGCGGTACATGGGCTGGTCGATCATGTATTTGGTGACGTCCTGCCAGCCGTAGCGGGTGAAGGCATCGGCAATCGGCCAGGTCATCGCCCTGACGGTGCCCCGGTCCAGCGCAAGGAAGATCTCGGCGGGCGGCAGGGTCACGGATTCAGCCTTGGCGGCCTGCACGAAATGGCGCGACAGCGGCGTGACGCGGACCGGCTTGCCGCTCAGATCGTCAATCGAGCTGACCGGGAAGGTCGTGACCATGTAATGAGAGCCGACGCCGACATCGCCCGCGGCATGGCCCAGATAGCGCACGCCCTTGGCGGCAAAGGCCTTGACCAGAAATTCATAGATCTCCGAACCCGGCCCGCCATCGGGGATGCGCGCGGGCGAAAGCTCGGTCACATCACCGCCCGGCACCACGCCCGCCCAATAGTTCGGTGCGCCGAACCAGACGTCGAAGACGCCGTTCACCAAGGCCTCGGGCTGGTCCAGCGGCGGCAGGATGTCATCGGCGCCAAGATAGTTGATCTTGACCTTGCCTTCGCCCAGTCGATTGACGTTTTCCATGAAGTTCTTGCCGATCTCGGCGGTGGGCGAAAAGCCCGGCGCCCAGGCCCCGACCATCCGCAACTGAACCTCGGCAAGCGATGAAGTGGTTGAAAACAAAAGCGCAAGGCCGCCGGCCATCGCGATTTTCGACCAGGTCATAAGATGATTCCTCCCCAATAAATCCGCCACTCCTCTGGCGTATTGAGGGGGATCGTAATACTTGAACTTCATTTCTGTCTACAAAGTTTTTTATCTTGCATACAATTTTGATGCCTCATAGTTTTGATCTCATGTGCTACTGAGCATCCGAACGTCACAGCCGAAGGAGGAGCGGTATGCGACCGACAGAGTTCGCCTATCACCGCGCGGAAACGATCGAGCACGCGCTTGCGCTGCTGGCCGAACATGGCGAGGATGGCCGCCCGATCTCGGGCGGGCAAAGCCTTGTTCCGATGATGAATCTTCGCCTTGCCCGCCCGGCCCATCTGGTCGACGTGAACCATCTGGACATGGCCCGGATCGAAGAGGACGCGGACACAATCCGCATCGGCGCGCTGGTCCGGCACGAGACCTATCTGACCCATCCGCTGATCGCGCGACACCTGCCCGCGATGCTTGAGGCGGTGCACTGGATCGGCCATCCGACGATCCGGCGGAACGGCTCGATCGGCGGCAGCCTCTGCCACGCCGACCCCACGGCCGAGCTGGCCGCGATGGCGGTGCTGCATGACGCGCGCATTGTTCTGGCCTCGACCGGGGGGCGGCGCGAGGTTGCGGCGGTGGACTTCCTGAAAGGCGCCTATGTCACCGATGTTCAGCCCGGTGAGCTGCTGGTCGAGGTGATCTTTCCCAAACCCACCGGCCCCCATGTCGGCACCTTCGACGAAGTGGGCGAACGCCTTGGCGATTTCGCCATCGGCTCATTCGGGGTGCGGCTGGAACATGACGGCACGCGCGTCAGGCGTCTGGCCACCGTCTGCGGCGGTGCAAGGATGGTGCCGATCCGCATGACCGAACTGGAGGCCGGGGCGGCAGGTCAGCCGCTGTCGGCGCTGGACCCGGTGGCTTTCGGGCAGAAGGTGACGGCCATGGTCTCGCCCTCGGGCGATTTCCGCGCCAGCGCCGAATACCGCCGCAACCTGATCGGAGAGCTGGCCAGCCGCACGCTGCAGCGCGCACGCGACCAAGCGATGGGAATGAAATGAAGAACAAGATCGAACTGACCGTCAACGGCAAGGGCCACGCCCTCGCGGTCGAGCCGCGCCGCCTTCTGGCCGATGTCCTGCGCGAGGATTGCGGGCTGCATGGCGTCCATATCGGCTGTGCGCATGGCGCCTGCGGCTGCTGCACCGTGCATGTCGACGGCGCGCCCCGCCTGTCCTGCCTGACCTTCGCCGTGCAATGCGACGGCAAGACCATCGAGACGGTGGAATCGCTGGGCGGCACCGATGCCACCCATCCCCTGCAACAGGCTTTCCGCAAGCATCACGGACTGCAATGCGGCTATTGCACGCCGGGCTTCCTGATGGCGCTGGTGCCCTTCGTCGACGCCAAGGTCCGCGAAGGCACCATGCCCCCCGAAGCCGAGATCCGCGACGCGATGAGCGGCAATATCTGCCGCTGCACCGGCTATCAGGGCATTGTCGAGGCCGTGCAGGACACCATCGGCCAGGGCCTCCGCTCGCAGGGGACAGGCCAATGAAACCCGAAAATCCCCGCCACCTCGGCGCCCGCATCCAGCGGCTGGAAGATCCGCGCCTGCTGTCGGGCCGTGCCCGCTATATCGACGACATCCGGCCCAACAACTGCCTGCATCTGAAATTCGTCCGCTCTCAGGTGGCGCATGCGAAGCTTCTGGAGGTCGATACCTCGATGGTCGAGGACATGTTCCCCGGCACCATCGTCTTTACCGGCAAGGACACCGGCGCGCTGTCGATGAAGGCGCATCAGGACTACCCCGAGATGCAATATGCCGAGCAACCCCTGCTCGCGACCGACCGCGTGCGTTTCGTGGGCGAACCCATCGCCGCCGTGCTGGCCGAGGACGCCTATCAGGCCGAGGACGCGGCCGAGATGGTGTTCCCCGATTTCGACTTCCTGCCCGTCATCGCGACAATGGAGCAGGCCCAGGACCCTGCCCTGCCGCCGCTGTTCGACGGCTGGAAAAGCAACGTCTGGGTCGAACGCCAGATGGCCGGGGGCGATCTGGCGGCAGCGCGTGCCGGTGCTGCGCATGTGATCCGCCGCACCTATCGCAACCAGCGCCAGACCGGCGTGCCGATGGAAGGGCGCGGCGTCATCGCCGAATACGACCAGTCGATGCGCGTGCTGACCGTCTGGTCCTCGACCCAGATGCCGCATCTGGTGCGCACCTATATCGCCGAGGAGCTGGGCCTGCCCGAAAGCCGCATCCGGGTCATCGCCCCGGATGTCGGCGGCGGCTTCGGCGTCAAGGGCCAGGTCTTTGGCGAGGAGGTGCTGCTGGCCTGGTGCGCCATGAAGACTGGTCGCCCCGTCAAATGGATCGAGGACCGGCGCGAGAACCTGCTGGCCTCGATCCACGCGCGCGATCACCTGCACACGCTGGAGGCCTATGTCTCGGCCGAGGGGCGTCTGCTGGGGCTCTGGGCCGATATCACGGTCGATGTCGGGGCCTATTCGACCTATCCCTTCACCGCCGCGGGCGATCCCGGCATGGCGGCGAAAGTGATGCCCGGCCCCTATGATTTTCAGGCCTATGAGGCGACGTTCCGGGGCCTTGCCTCGAACAAATGCCCGCTGGGCACCTATCGCGGCGTCGCGCGCCCCTCGGCCGTTTTCTCGCAAGAGCGGCTGATGGACGACATCGCGCGCGAGATCGGCATGGATCCCATCGAGTTCCGGCTGAAGAACATCATCCGCGAATTCCCCTATCGCAACGTGCTGGGCTTTACCTATGACCCGGGTTCCTACGAGGAATCGCTCCTGCGGATGCGCGATCTGCTGCAGGATGACATCGCGGCGGCGAAGGCCAGCCGGACCGATCCCAAGACCCGGATCGGCGTCGGCGTCGCCTGCTTCATCGAGCAGACCGCGCATGGCACGCCCGATTTTACCCGTCGTCGCGTGCCCATCGAGACAGGCTATGTCGCCGCCCGGATCGAGATGATGCCGGATGGCGAGGTGCTGATCGACCTTGGCCTGCAAAGCCACGGTCAGGGGATGGAGACGACCATGGCGCAGGTCGCCGCCGATGCGCTTGGCGTGACGCCCGACCGGGTCTTCGTGCGCCATGGCGACACCAGCGCGCCTTATTCCGTCGGCACATGGGGCAGCCGCGGCGGCCCTCTGGGCGGCGGGGCCGTGCATGTCGCCGCGACCGAGATCGGCACCAAGCTGAAGCTGATCGCAGCCAATCTGCTGCAGGCTTCGCCCGAGCATGTCGAGCTGGCCGACAACCGTGCCTTCCTGCGCGACCGGCCGGAAACCGGCGTCGACATCGGCTATGTCGCGCGCTCGGCCTTGCGCAACATCGACCGCCTGCCCGAAGGCATGTCCCCCGGCCTTGCCGCCGAGGCCAGCGTCGACGGGCCGAAGGACGGCACCTATTCGAACGCGGTCCATGCCGCCGTGGTCGAGATCGACGTGCCGACCGGCAAGATGAAGATCCGCCGCTTCGTCGTGGTCGAGGATTGCGGCACGATCATCAACCCGCTGGTCGTCGACGGTCAGGTGCGGGGTGGCGTCGTGCAGGGCATCGGCTCGGCGCTGTGCGAGCATTTCGTCTATGACGAGGAAGGCCAGCCGCTGACCACCAGCTTTGCCGATTACCTGATGCCGCAGGCCCCCGAGATGCCCATGATCGAGGTGCATCACATCGAGACCCCGACCCCGCTGACGCCCCTTGGGGCCAAGGGGCTTGGCGAGGGCGGGGCCATCGGCCCGCCTGCGGCGCTGGCCAATGCCGTGACCAATGCGCTGGATTTTGAGGTCCGCGAGACGCCCCTGACCGCCAGTGCGATCTGGCACATGGCGCAGGACGCAAAGGGCGTCTGAGCCCCGACTGTCTAAACGCCACATGGAAAACGCCGGAGCAATCCGGCGTTTTTTGTTGCGATCCCGTTCCGGTGCGCACAAAAAAGCCCGGCACCTTGGGTGCCGGGCAAGTTCCCTCAGGGGGTTCCGTCGGGATCAGGCGTCTTCTTTCAGAAGCGCCTCGTAAACGGCCTTGTCGGTCGCGCCCTCGGTCCCGATCAACAGGACGCGCGAATTCTGGTCGAGGCCCAGCGTCGCCCGCAGCGTCGGATCCTTCGCCGCCACCACCAGCGCGGCAAAGCCCGAGGCTCCGGATTCGCCGATCACCAGCCCGCGCGCGCCGTCTCGCTGTTGCGCCAGCGACCGCAGACCGGCCAGCGCCTCATCCTCGGAAATCAGCATGAAGTGATCGGCCGTTTTCTCAAGGATGCGCCAGGCGGCCAGCGACGGCTCATAGCATTCCAGCATCGCCATGATGGTGGACGCGCCTGCCGGAACGGCGATGGGCTTGCCCGCCTTGGCGCTTTCCTGAATGCAGGGCGCAAGATCAGGCTCGACGACCACGCTGACCGGGCGCTTACCGCCCAGAACGTCATGCAGATAACCGCAAACGACGCCCGCAAGACCGCCCACACCCGCCTGCACGAAGACATGGGTGAAGGGCTGATCGGCAGCCGCCAGGATCTCATCCATCATGATCGTGTAGCCCTGCATCACAAGGCCCGGAATCTCCTCATAGCCCTCGGACGAGAAGTCCGAGACCAGAAGCCAGCCCTCGCGAGCAGCAACGTCGCGCGCCTCGGCGACCGAGTCGTCATAGTTGCCCTTGATGCGGCGCATTTCGGCGCCGAAGCTGGCAATCGCCTCTTCCCGGCCCTTGCTGACGCCTGCGTGGATATAGATCACACATTTGCAGCCAAAGGCCCGCGCACCTGACGCGACCGAACGGCCGTGGTTGCCGTCCGTCGCGCAGCAGACGGTCAGCTCAGCGGCCATTGCCCGCATCTCGGGCGTCAACAGCTCGGCCGGGGCGACATCGCGGCCCAGCCGCTTCGACAGTTCCGCGCGCAGCAACCGCGCGACCGCATAGGCCCCGCCAAGCGCCTTGAAGCTGCCCAGCCCGTAGCGCCCGCTTTCGTCCTTGATCTGGACCGAGGCAAGGCCCAGTTCCGCCGCCGGTCCCGCCAGCGACACCAGCGGCGTCGGCCCATAATCGGGGAAGGCATCCAGCATGGCGCGAACCTGCGCCGGGCCGGTCTTTCCGGCGATCAGCTGTTCGGTTTCGGTCAGGGCCTTTCCATGGCCCGCCATGGCATTCGATACCAGTCGGGAAGCAGTCATGTCGTCTCCTCCTTGGACATGCGTGAGATGTCGCCGGATCGCTCCGGCGGGATGATTTCTGATGGATCGGCAGGTCCTAGCGCGTGGCGCTGAGCGGGGCCGCGTTCGCCTCAAGCGCAAGGACGATGTCGGCGGCAGAACCAGCGATCACGTCCACATGGGTCCGCATCGCGGCCTGCGCCACATCCTCTTCGCCCTGAGAGATGGCGGCGATGATGCGCTGATGCTCGGCATGCGAACTCATCATCTGGCGGGGATGGGTGATGACCCGGCGATAGGCCGCCAGCCTGCGGCCAAGGCGCGCGGCCTCGGTCGCAAGATAGGCGCTGCGGGTGCCGCGCAAAAGCACGTCGTGAAAGGCATTGTTCGCTTCCAGAAACGCAACCTGATCGCCGGTTTCAGCCGCCCGCAGACAGTCGTCGTTGCGCGCCTTCGCCTCATCGATCTCGGCCATGGTCATCCGGCGCGCGCAAAGTCGCGCGGCCAGACCCTCAAGCTCGGCCAGAACCATGAACATGTCGACGACCTCGCCCGCGGTCAGCTGCCGGACCGTCGCGCCCATATTCCGGCGGATCTCGATCAGGCCATTCGCGGCCAACTGCCGGATCGCCTCGCGCACCGGGGTCCGCGAGACGCTGAACCTGTTCGCCAGGCTCTGTTCGTCAAGCTTTTCGCCGGGGCGCAGCGTTCCGCCCAGAATGTCATCTTCAAGGATCTGGACGATCTTCTCGGAGGAAACCTTAGCTTCTGCTTTCTGCCGCAAAATCACTGCCTTATCAATACGGTACATTGCTTTCAGGTGCCCGCGCCGGTCCGGTCCTATTGCTGGACCGTAATCACCAGACTGACCGAGTCCTGATCCGCCTCATTGATGGTGTAATGCGGATCTGTCGGTTCGAAAAGCACCGCCTCGCCCGCCTTGAGGGTAAAGCGTTCGCTGCCCGTGTCAAAGGTCAGTTCCCCCTGCATCACGAAAAACACCTGCGACCAGTCGTCGTGGCTGTGAAGCTCGCCGCCGCCCCCCTTGGGGGCACGCGACACCTGCACGGCGAAATTGTTGCCTTTGAAGGGCACCACATCCAGCGTCTTGAGATTGCCGAAATGGTTCGGAGGGGTGAAGCCTTCAGCAGCTCCGTCTTTCCAGATTTGCATGATTTTCCTGTCCTTACGAGATGAATTTCATGTAGGGGCTGATGACGCTGCGCACCGGAACCTGCACGACGGCAGGCTTGCCCGAGGCGATGGCGTCCTTGATCGCCTGACCGATTTCCTCGGCCGTGCTGGCGTGATAGCCCTTGCCGCCCAGAGCCTCGGCCACCGCCGCCCAGTCGCGGCGCGGCAGCTTCATTTCCCAGGTTTCGCCATAGGTCATTTCCTGCGGAAGCGAGATCGCGGCCCACATTTCATCATCCAGAACGACGGTGATGAAGGGCGCGTCATAGCGCGCGGCGGTGTCGAGTTCGGTCGCGTGGAAACCCACGCCGCCATCGCCCACAAAGACGATGACCGGAGCCTTGCCATCGGCAAGCCGTGCGCCGGGGCCATAGGGAAGCTCGGCCCCCAGCGTGCCCGACTGGCCCGCGCGAAGGTAGCGCCCCGGTGCCTTGACCTGAATGCGCGCATCCGCCCAGAAATCGACGTTGCCATGCGAGGTAACGAAGATCGTGTCATCGGGCGCGACCGCCGTCACCGCATCGATGGCGTTGATCGGATGCAGCCCTTCGGCCGCATCCTCGCCCGCCTGGGCGGCGTGCTCGGCCCGCCATTCGGCGACCAACCCCTTCGCCCAGGTCTGATCGACCGGCGCGGCCTTTGCCTCGGCCAGCACCCACAGGAAATGGAAGGCCGAGGTGTTGAAGGCGATATCCGCCCGGCGGTTGCGGTGCAGGATCGCGGCATCGGTCGCGATCTGGACCACCTTGGTCGCCTTGCCGATGCTGTCACCGAAACCAAGGTCGAACTCGAAATGATGCCCGACCAGGATCACGCAATCCGCCTCTTCCAGCGCGCGGCGCAGGGCGGCGTTGCAGGGCACATAGCCCGGACCCGCGCAAAGCGGATGGCGTTCATCGACCGCGCCGCGTGCCAGACGCAGGGTGAAGAACGGGATGCTGTGCTTTTCGATGGCTTCCTGCAGACGGTCGCTGCGGTTGAAGAAGACATCATCGCCCAGCAGCAGCACCGGCCGCTTCGATTGCGCCAGCAGCGTCTCGAAGGCCGCACGGTCGCCTGCGCAGATCCCCGGCAGGCCGGGATTGGCAGGCGCGGCAGGCAGCTGGTCGCGGTAATGTTCTTCGACGGGCGCATGCAGGATGTCGGTCGGCACTTCCAGAAAGACCGGACCCGGACGGCCTGCCCAGATGTGGCGCCATGCCATGTCCAGATATTCCTGCAACCGCCGTGGATCGGTGCAGCGCGCGGCCCATTTCGTCACCGCCCGCATGGCGGGCAGCACGTCATAGGTCATGCCCGCGCCGCGATCGGTGACCGCCGTGCTGGACTGCGCCCCGATGATCAGCAGCGGCGTGCCTCCCAGATGCGACACGATGGCCGGGGTCGCGGCATTGGTCACGCCCGGCCCAAGGGTCACCATGGCGACGCCCAGCTTTCCCGTCACCCGAGAGCGCGCCTCGGCCATATAGCAGGCGGCGGCCTCGTGCCGGCAATGGACCAGCTGCACGCCCAGTTCGGCGCAGGCGCGATAGACCGGATTGATCGGCCCGCCCGAGACCGAGAACACATGTTCGGTGCCCGCAGCCTTCAGCCATGCGACCAGCGCGGTCCCGCCATCGGCCTGTCTTGTGTTATCAAGCATCTTGCTTTTCCCCGTTGTCAGTAGGCGCGCGACTTGCCGCCGTCGAGAGCGATCGCCGTGCCGGTGATGAATGAGCCTCGATCCGAGGCAAGAAGCGCAACCATGGCGCCGAAGTCCTTGGGATCGCCGAATTTTCCGACCGGAACCTCGCTAAGCCACAGGGCTTCGGCTTCGGTCCGGCTCAGCCCGTCCCGCTCCATCGAGGAGGTGACCAGATACTCCATCCGGTCGGTGCCGAAGGGTCCGGGGCAGAGGCAGTTGACGGTGACGCCTTCCTCGGCAAATTCGATCGACAGCGACTTGGCCATGCCGACCATGGCAAGGCGGATCGAATCCGACAGCACCATGTTCGGCTGCACGATCTTGACGCCCACCGTGGTCACGAAAATGATCCGCCCCCGGCCCGAGACGCGCAGCGACGGCAGCGCCGCATGGCAGAGGTCAATGAGCGGCAGGAAGGTCTCATCCAGCGCCGATTGCCACGCGCCGCGATCAAAATCGAGGAACGGCCCCGAGGACGGCCCGCCGGTATTGGCGACCAGAACATCCAGCCCGCCGAAGGCATCGACGACCTGCCGCACCCCTGCGGTGATGGTCTCGGGCTCGGCCAGATCGATCCGGACCAGCAGCACCTCGCTGGCACCTGCCCCGCGCAGTTCGTCGGCAAGGTCCGACATGGTGTCAAGGTTGCGCCCCGCCACCGCGACCCGTGCGCCTTCGGCGGCCAGCGCCAGTGCCGAGGCTCTCCCAAGCCCACGCGCCCCGGCAGTCACCAGCGCCCGCGTCCCATTCAGTCCGGTTTCCATTTTCTCTCCCTCGCTTCGGCCTTCCAACACGGTCAGTTAACACAGTAATTCAATTCTTGTCTACAGCATTTCAGTTTGTGTATACAATAATGGAAATCGACAGGAGGAACACTCAGATGCATCACGCACCACTCGTGATTGGCGGAAAAACACTGGCGGAGGCGTCCGATGGAATCGGCGAATCCCGCGATCCCTCGACCGGCGAGGTCATCGGCACCTTTGCCCGCGCGGGCCTGACCGAGGTCGACCAGGTGGTCGCCGCCGCGCGCCACGCCTTCGACAATGGCCCTTGGACACGCATGCGCCCGTTCGAGCGCGGCCGCATCCTGCGCCGCATCGGAGAGCTGATGCTGGAGCGCCGGGACGACATCGCGCGCCTTGAAAGCCGCGACAGCGGCAAGCCCCTGCGCGATGCCTATTGGGAGGTCGACTGCTCGGCCCGCTTCTTCGAATATTACGCGGGCGTGGCCGACAAGCAGCACGGCACCTCGATCCCGCTGGGGCGCGGCATCGTGGACTGGACGGTCAAGGATGCGATTGGCGTCTCGCTGCAGATCATTCCGTGGAACTATCCCTTCCAGCTGATCGCGCGCGGCGTGGCCCCTGCCCTGACCGCAGGCTGTGCCGTGGTCATCAAACCGGCCAGCGACACCCCGCTGAGCGCCTATGAGTTCCTGAAGATCTGCCAGGAGGCGGGCCTGCCCGACGGTCAGGTGAACCTGGTGAATGGGCGCGGGTCGCTGATCGGCGACGCGCTGGCGCGGCACCGGGGCGTCGATCAGATCACCTTCACCGGCTCGGTCCCGACGGGGCAGCGCGTGCTTGAAGCAGCCGCCTCCCATGCCATCCCCTGCAATATGGAGCTGGGCGGCAAATCCCCGCAGATCCTGTTCGCCGATGCCGATATGGAAAAGGCCCTGCCGATCATTGCGGGTGGCTTCCTGACGCATGCCGGGCAGGTCTGCAACGCAGGCACCCGCCTGTTGGTCGAGCGCAAGGCGCATGACGACATCGTCTCGCGCCTGCATGACCACATCCGCAAGATCAACATCGGTCGCGCGCTTGACGATCCGGACATGGGCCCGGTCATCAACGCCGGCCACAAGGCCGAGGTCGAGGGCTTCTATGAGTTGGCCGAGTCCGAGGGCCAGCTTCTGATGGGTGGCAACCTGCCCCTTGAGGCGGGTCTGGCGGGCGGCGCCTTCGTGCGCCCGGCGCTGGTCACCGGCATCAGCAACACCGCCCGGATCGCGCGGGAGGAGGTCTTCGGCCCGATCCTCAGCGTCATCCCCTTCGACACCGCCGAAGAGGCCGTCGCCATCGCCAATGATTCGGACTTCGGCCTTGTCGCGGGCGTGCATACGGCCTCGATCGATCACGCCATGCACATGGCGCAGGACCTGCGCGTCGGTCAGGTCTGGGTGAATTCGTTCGGGATCGGGCTCGACGTCGAGTTTCCCTTTGGCGGCTACAAGCTTTCGGGCTTTGGCCGCGAAAAGGGCCTCGAGGCGATTGGCGCCTATCAGCAGATCAAGAACGTCTGCGTCCGGTTCGGCTGACCCTCTCGGCATGGCCCTGCTTCGGGGCCATGCCTTTCCCGTAGGAGATTGCGCATGCTGACAGACCTGCTTCAACCTCAGACCTCCGAGCATCCGGCCATCCGCGACCCGTGGGAGGCCGCGCTGACCTTTGGCCAGGGCACCATCGTCGCCCTGCTGGTCGCGACCGAAGGCCCGGCCTATCGCAACGCCGGGACGATGATGGCCATCGCCGCCGATGGCCGCTTCGCGGGCGCAATCAGCTCGGGTTGCATCGAGGCCGACCTGATCGTGCAGGCCGCCGACCTGCGGGCCAGCACCGGGCATTGCCGCAGGCTGCGCTATGGCAAGGGCTCACCCTTCATGGATCTGGTGCTGCCCTGCGGCGGTGCCATCGAGCTGATGCTGTTTCGCCTGCGCGATCTGGACGTGCTGCGCCAGCTTCAGAACCGGCGGACAGCACGCCACGCCACCAGCCTGAGCATCGACCCGCAGGGGCGTCTGGCGCTGACCGACCCCCTGCCCGCGACACCCTTCACCCTTTGCCCCGATGGCAGCGCGCGAATCAGTTTCTCGCCCCGACTGAAGTTCCTGATCTTTGGCGCAGGCCCCGAAGTCTCGGTCTTTTCCGCTTTGGTTCAGGGCTTGGGATATGATCACCTGATGCTCTCGCATGAGGCGCGCAGCCTGTCTGTCGCCGCCGCCATGGGTTGCCGGACCAGCCGCCTTGACCATCTGACGGGGCTGAACGGGCTGAAGATCGACGCGGCAACCGCCTGCGTGCTTTTCTATCACGACCATGATTATGAACCCGCGATCCTGAACCGGCTTCTGGCCACGCCCAGCTTCTATATCGGCGCTCAGGGCAGCCGCGCGACGCAAGTGATGCGGCTTGAGCGGCTGCGCGAACAGGGCGCGGACCCGGCCGCGCTTGAGCGGGTCCGAGGGCCGATTGGCCTCATCCCCTCGTCCCGCAACCCGCGCACGCTGGCGATCTCGGTGCTCGCAGAGATCGTGGCCGAAGCCGCGCATCATCCCATCGAACTGTGCTGACAGCACCTGCGGGCGTCCAATCCCGGCACGGGCGCCCTATTCCTCTGGCGTGCCGGGAATGCAGAAACTGTTGCCGGTCTCGGGATTGCGCTGACAGGTCGAAAGACCGTCGTCGCTGACGTAAAATGCGGAGGGCCGACCGTTCAACAGCGCCGGGTGGCTGTCGCGCACGACGGTCCGGTCGCCGTCCGGCCACAGGAACATGCGTTCGGGATGCATGTTCCCGGCCTCGTACTCGACCCGCTCCGGCACCACATAGGCGATCATCCGGCAAGATTTCTCTGACTGCAGAACCCCCGCCGCATCGCGGATCTGACAGGTCGCGGCTTCCTGCGGATAGGTCCCCGCGACCCAGTCCTTCAGCAGCGCCTCATTCGCCGCGCAGGCGGCATCCCAGCGGTTGAGGCAACCGCTCGAGAAAGCTTGCGAGGCCGTGTTTGCCGTGAGGATCAGCCCTTGATCATCCGAAACCGCATCAGGGTTGATCTCGGGGAAACGCGCGCCATCCTGCCAGACAAGTGCATCTCGCTGATCCAGCAGCATACGGCCAAGATAGAGGCATGCCTCGCCATCCCCCATGAACTCGCCCTCGGGATAGCAGCCCTGTTCCAGCAGCCGCATCCGGGCCACGGGCTCATTATCCGGGGTCATCAGCGCAAGATGCTTGCAGGCATAGGGGCGGTTGCTGTCGTGCGGGCTCTTGCAGACATAGTCGAAATCCGCCTTCGCCGTGGCCCGGTCGTTCAGCTTGCGCAGCGCATGAAGCCCGGCGTTGAAGCAGCCGCCATCGCCTTTGACGTCCCATGACCTGCCCTGATCGTCGCGGATCGTGTCACAGGCCATGCGGTAGCTGGCCTGCGCGCCGGTCTGATCGCCCGCCTCGGCCAGCATCTCGCCCATCTGGTTGCAACTCGCCAACCCCATCACGCCCGGGTGGCAACCCGTGCGCAATGCGGCCAGCCTTTTCTCAGGCTGGTTGCGCCCCTGAAAGAACAGATCCTCACCCGTCATGTCCGAGGGGCCGTAAAAGAAGGCCAGCATATTGCAGCCCGACTGGATCTCAGGCGTGCAGGCGGCCTGAAGTGTTGCCTCGACCGGTGCCATCTTGGTCGCAGAGATCTCTCGCGCAAAATAGACAAGAACCTCGGAACAGGAATTGGCGGCCTCGGGCGTGTTTCCGGCCCGACATGCCGCCGCAAGCTCATCGAACGCGGCCAGACGGCGGCGCATCGTTTCGGGCAGCGCGGTGCCAAGATGCTGATCGAGCTTGGCGCAGGTGGCATTGCCGCTGATCCCCTGACAGGCGGCCACGGCCTGCGCGGCCGCCCGGTCGCGCGCGGCGTCATCCAGATGCCCCGCCTGCCTGCTGGCGATGGCGCAGGCATCGGGGTCATTGCCGTTGCATCGGCTTTGCAGATAGCTGAGGGCGACGCTGGCCTGATCGGGCGTGATATCGGGACGGCTCAGCAATGCCTCATAGGTCAGGGTCAGGTCGAGGCAGGATTCGTCGGTCTGGGTCGTCGGCACCCTGCAGGACGGCGCGCGCAGCCCGGCCAGATGAAACAGCAAATCGGCACTGGCGGGCGTACTCATGGCCTTCTCGAGCTTCTGCAACAACCGGAACATGTCGCGGCAGGCATATTGGTCCTGCGAGGCCACGCAGCCCGCCGCCAGCGCCTGCAGCGCGCTGAGGTATTTGCCCGGATCGCCGCTGATGCTGACCAGCTCGCTATCGGCAAGGATCTGACAACTGGTCAGCAGCCCGGCATCGCAGCCGATCCGCGCCAGTTCAATCTTGGGGGACGAAAACTGACCCGCTCCGGCCGGCCATGTCGTCACCAAGGGATGGGCCGCGATGCGGGTGGGAACGTTGAGCGCCGCGTCGCAGGCAAGGACATCCCCGGCCCCGCAACCGATCAGCCGCAAGCGCCACAGGTCCGCGTAGTCGCCATCCGCAAGCTCAGGCCTTCCCGCAATCGCCCCGGCCTCGTCCCTGCAGGCAGAGGCATTGCCGCCCAGGCAGGCCCCCCGAAGCGAGGTCCCGTCCGGCTCGACGAACTGGCCGTTCTGCAGGTCCATCATGGCGACATAGCCTGCCCCGTCCGAGCAATAGGCATCCGCCGGGATGTTCTCCGAATTGGCAAGGATCGAGGGCGCGGCGGCCAGAGTGACCTGCCCAAGCGAGATCGCCAGCCAACCGTTCTCCGCCCGAAAGACAGCCATGCCGGTCAGGAAGTCGGGGTTCTGGGCCGCGAAGCTGTTCACCTCGTCCAGTGTCTTGCGCGAGGCGGCGATCAGGTGGCAGGCGTTGGGCAGGGCACGGAACCGTCGCAGTTCCGCCTGCCGTTCCCCGACAAATCCGCAAAAATGCGGCGCGTCGCCTGTCGCCACAAAGGCCCGATCGGCCCCGGCTAGCCGGTAGTAAAGCCTGCCGTCCTTGCCAGAAACCAGATCAGTGATGCTGACCTTGGTGCCGGAAGCCTCCTGCCGCAGCACTGCGCCGCCGGGTTCGGACAGGATCTGTCCTGCATTGCAAACCTGTCGCTCAGCCAGCGTCTGGTAGGGTGGCAGCGTGTCAGCACTGGCCGCTTGCCCGATGATCGCGGCGAAAAGCAAAGGGGCGGCACGGCGCAAAAGAACTGACAACACCCACTCACCCCTGACGAAACCTGTTCTTCGGGTTTTGCTAACCGGCGCGTCCTGATCGGTCAACGACCCTTGGTGTGTAAGGAATTGGTTCGGATGAGATTCTGCGCAATATCAATCCCGAAGATCCAGCATCGAGATCAGTCTTCCTGAGCAGCCATGTTGCCTCGAGCTTGCTATGACAGGGCTATGCCGTTCGTGGCAGTCTGCGTGATCCGCAGCGAGCCGTGCGGCGTTGCAACACGCCGGGTCCGATGGTCCTTCTGGACGAACCCGGCTGGGCAGAGGTGACCGAGAGCTGCGATTTCACCCAGTATGTCGCATCGCCCTTTCCCTAGTAAAGGTGGCCGGAACTGAACGTCCCGGCCACCTTCTAGCAAAACTGTGACGGCTTAGCCGTTGGCCCCGTCGGAACCCGATCCGCCGCCGTCCGAACCCTCGGAACCGCCGTCGGAATCACCGCCACCATCAGAACCGCTGCCGTCTGAATCCGACCCGGAATCGCCACCACCGGAGTCGCCGTCACCCGTGTCCCCGCCGTCTGTCGACGATCCGTCACTCGCGCCAGATCCATCCGTGCCGGTATCACCTGCATCCGTGCCGCTGCCGTCAGTCTCATCGTCGCCAGCATCCGTCGAGGGATCGCTGGAGGCTTGCCCCACGGTGGCCTGATCTTCACTGCCAAGCTGCGCCTTTTCGGCTTCGCTCAGGATACGCTCACCATTCACCTTGATCAGACGACCTTCCACCAGATTGTAGACAAGGTTGATATCCTGTCCGTCCTTGGTACCCGTGACCGTCATCAGCGAGCCTTCGCGCAGGATATGGATATCCTTGAAGCCCTGCCCCAGCAGCGTGCTTGAGATGGCATCGTTGTTCATGGTCTGGTTGAATGCCGGGTACTCGGACACGACCTCGGTCGCAATCGGAGAGACGCCTTTTTCTGCCGTCGCAGCTTCCGGCACGACCGCCGTCTGGCCATTCCCGGTCACGACCTCGGTCGATTGGGCGTAGACATGGCCGACCGAGCTGGCTGTCAGCAGAGCCGCCGTCAGGATCCCTTTAGCAAGCATTGTGCAATCTCCAGTAGTTGTCTGACGAGGCAACGCGCGGCTGAACGAAGGGGTTCGCCCCTGTCACCGGAACGTCAGAGACCGTGAGTTTGCGCCCTGCGCCGGGTTCAGGGGGCTTCCCCGTCATCGCCATCGGTGGTCTCGATGCTGACCGTAGGGACGACCGAGCGGCAGGCCTGCCCGAAGTGGAACATCCCCTGCGCCTCCCGGGGCGTGAAGCCAAAGGTGCGCTTGAAGGCGACGCCGAAGGCGGAAACGCTGGCAAAGCAGCCAAGCGCGGCGACGACTTTCGGCGACACCCCTTCGGCCAGCGCATTGAGCGAACAGATCAGGCGGATCTGCTGGCGCCATTGCGCGAAACTCATTCCCGTCTCGCGCTGGAAAATCCGCGTCAGGGTGCGGCTGGAGAGATGGGCGATCTCGGCGCAGCTTTCGAGCTCCATGTCCACCGAGGGCTGTGCGAGCACCTGCTGGACCAGATTTTCCACCCGCTGATCCACCGGCAAGCGCAACGAAAACTCCCTTTGCCCGGCATGTGCAAATTCATGCAGGATCAGCGCGGTGATCCACTCGCTCCGTGGTGTCCTCTCGCCATCCAGTGGCAGGGTGGTGCATTCTGCGATCAGCTCCCGCATCAGGGGCGACACGCCGATGACGCGGGGCCCCTCGGGCATTCCGGCAATCGTGCTTTCGCGCAGGAACAGGCTGTTGAGAAGCGCCGCGCGGCTGAAGATGATCTCATGCTCCAGACCCGCAGGAAGAAATAGGGCGGTGTTCGGCAGCACGAAATAGGTTTGCGAGCCCAGTTCGACCCGCATGAAGCCATCCACCACATGAAGAAGATGCGCCCGGGCATGGGTATGACGTCCCGTGCGATGCCCCGGAGCCAAAGCTTGCGCAAACCCCGCAAGCGCCGTTTCTGTCGCCTCCACCTGATCAATCGTGCGCTGTCCGTCTGACGACATGAGTTGTCCTGTTGATGCTGGAAGGGGGGATCTAGGCTTTTTCATGGCCCGCTGAGCCTTCGGTTGCAAAGGACACTGGAAGCTGAATCGTGGCCTGCCTCCCTCCAAGGTTTCCTTGGATCTATCGAAATCGCAAGGCATTGCAGAAGAGCGAGAGAAAGATGTCCGACAGCATTTTCACCTTCACCGAAGACATCATCTATGTCCGCAAAGAGGATATGATCGACGGTCCGCACACCCCCGGTCAGCCCCGTCAGACGGCCTATGAGGCCGAGGGGATCTGGACTGGGGTGACGACGATCACCGCCATCGACGCGCCCAGCCAGTGGCATCACCACAAGGACCACGACAGCATCATGTATATGCTGAACGGGGAAATCCGCGTGGACTGGGGCGTCGAGGGGGAAAAAAGCTTCACGCTCAAACCCGGCGACTTCGCCTTTTTCCGGCGCGGCGTCATCCATCGCGCACAGGCGCTGTCGACCGACGGGGCCTGCAATTTCGCCGTGGTCCGTCTGGGCGCGGGCGAGACGGTGGAAGCCGTCGACGGGCCGGGCCCGAATGTGATCGACGCGGCGCATTAGGCGTAGTGGCAGGCGGGGGAGCCTTCGGGCGCCCCCGTTTTTCCGCCATTCCGCACCATCCGCGCGGGCAAGCTGTCGCGGCGGCCTGCAAAGGACAAGGGAATGGCAAGGACCCATGCTGTGATCTTGCATAGCGGCGGGCCTTGCTCAACGTCCATGACGCGCAAAAATCGCTCTGCGGGTCAGAGGGTCTGCGCCCGGATCACATCCGCGATGAACCTTTCGCCCCGCTGCAGCTCTTCGACGGTGATGAACTCATTGGGCTGATGCGCCTGCGCGATCGAGCCCGGGCCGCAAACGATGGTCGCAAGCCCGGCGCGCTGAAAGAACCCGGCTTCGGTCGCATAGGAAACGGCCTCGGTCTTTGAAAGGTCCAGCACCAGTCCGGGAAAGTTCGGGATCGCCGGTGAAAGCGAAGGCACGTCGATGAATTGCGTGACTTCGACCTGGCAGTCCCGATGCTGACGCCGCATCCGGTCCGATATCTCGGTCGCCTTGGCCAGATAGGCGGCGCGCCAGAACTCATCCTCGCCCGGAAGCGGACGGATTTCCGAGGTGAAGGCGCAATGATGGGCGGTGGTGTTGATCGCATTGCCCCCCTCGATCATGCCGACATGCAGCGAGGTGAAGGGGACGTCAAAGCCGCCCGCATGCGTGGCAGCGTGAAGGGCGTTCCCCTCGTTCTGGCGGTTGTGCCAGGCGATCAGCTCGGCCGCGCTCATCACCGCAGAAACGCCGCGATTGATCAGCGAGGAATGGGTGGGATGGCCGCGCAGGACGGTGCGAAAGCCCAGCATTCCCTTATGGGCCGTCACCACGCGCGTCATCGTCGGTTCGCCCACGATGACCCCGGCAACCGGAGGCAGCGCCAGCATCATCGCGCGAACCAGCGCCTCGGCCCCGGCGCAGCCCAGTTCCTCATCATGTGACAGCGCCAGATGGATGGGACGCTTCAGCCCCGCCCCGATCATCCGGGGCAGCAACCCCAGAACCACGGCCAGAAAGCCCTTCATGTCGCAGGTGCCCCGGCCGATCAGCCGCCCGTCGCGATGCGTCAGACGCCATGGGTCAGAGTGCCAGTCTTGCCCCTCGACCGGCACCACATCGGTATGGCCCGAGAGGATGACACCGCCCGGAACCCCGGGGCCGATACTGGCATAGAGGCTGGCCTTTTCGCCGCAGGGGCTGGGCACCCGGGTCGAGGCAATGCCAAGCCCGGCCAGGTGGCTTTCAAGAAAGCCGACTAGCGGCAGGTTGCTGTCCCGCGAGATCGATGGAAAGCCGACCAGCCGTTCAAGAAGCGCGACGGTCTCACTGGTCATCTGCGCCTCCCGCTTGCAGGCGCAGGGGCAGCGGACGGAAATTCCGGAAATCCCAGCCTCGCCCCGGTGCGGCCTCGATCAGCGCGCGGGTATAGGCGTGCTCGGGCGCGCCCAGCACTTTGGCCGCCGCGCCATACTCGACGGCCTCGCCTTGCTTCATCACCAGCACCTCATCGCAGATCTGCGCGGCGACCCGCAGGTCATGGGTGATGAACAGAATGCCAAGCCCCAGTTCCGCCTGCAGATCGTCAAACAGCTGCAGCACCTGCGCCTGAACCGAGACATCCAGCGCCGAAACCGCCTCATCTGCGATCAGCACATCGGGCTTCATCATCACGGCGCGGGCAATCGCGATCCTCTGACGCTGCCCGCCCGAGAACATATGCGGATAGCGGTTCAGCGCATCGCGGGGCAGCCCCACGATCTCGATCATCCGGGCAGCCTCTTTCAAGGCGTCCCCGCGCGAGCTGCCGTAATTGACCGGACCTTCGACGAGGCAATCCCCGATCGTCCAGCGCGGGTTCAGGGACCGCATCGGGTCCTGAAACACCACCTGCAGCTTTCGGCGATGGGGTCTGAAGGCCTTTGGCGAAAGCGTGGCGATATCCGTCCCCATCAGGTCGATCTGGCCCGCGCTGGGCGCGATCAGGCGCATGATGCAGCGGGCAAGCGTGGACTTCCCCGAACCGGATTCGCCCACGATCCCCACAGTACGACCGCGAGACAGGGTGAAGCCGACGTCCTTCACCGCATAGGTGCGCCGGTCACCCGTGCGGCCGTAGCTTTTGCTGAGCCCCTCGACGCGCAGGACGATATTTTCGCTGGCCGATCTTGCCGGGCGCGGGGCAAGACTGGGCACGGCCGCCAGCAGGTGACGGGTATAGTCCTGCCGAGGGGCGCTCAGCAGCGGGCGCACGGCCCCATGCTCGACCATCTGGCCGTGGCGCATGACATGGACGGTATCGGCAATCTCGGCGACGACGCCCATGTCATGGGTGATGAACAGGACGGCGGTGCCGTATTTCTGCTGCAGTTCATCGATCAGCGACAGGATCTGCTTCTGCGTCGTGACATCCAGCGCGGTCGTCGGCTCATCGGCGATCAGCAGAACGGGCTCCAGAACCAGCGCCATGGCAATCATGATGCGCTGTCGCTGACCGCCGGAAAGCTGGTGGGGATAGCTGCGTGAGATGCGCTCGACATCGGGCAGATGGACCTGTTCGAGGATCGAGAGCACACGCCTACGACGCTGGCTGGCCGAAAGCGCGGTGTGGATCGCTAGCACCTCGGCGATCTGGTCGCCCACGCGAAGCACCGGATTGAGCGCGGTCATCGGCTCTTGAAAGATCATCGCTACGCGGGCCGCGCGCAGGGCGCGCATCTGCCCGGGGGCAAGGGCGCGAAGGTTCTGTCCTTGCAGGTTGATCTGGCCCGCAGCCACGGAAAGCGAGGCGGGCAAAAGCTGCATCACCGCCAGAGAGGTGACGGATTTGCCCGATCCGGATTCGCCGACCAGACAGACGGTTTCCCCTTTCCGGATCCGCAGGTCGATGCCGTGAAGGACCGGTCGTACACCTGCCGCATCGGCGGTTGCGACTTCCAGCCCCTTGATCTCGACGGCGATCTCGGCCGCGTCGAAGGAACGTGATTTGAACTGCATGACTTACCTCGCGGATTTGCGCAGCCGGGGGTCCAGCATGTCGCGGGCGGCATCGCCAAGAAGGTTGACCGACAGAATGCAAAGCGACAGCACCAGCCCCGGAAACAGGATGAGTTCCGGCTTGATACGGAAGAACATCCGCCCCTCGGCCATAATATTGCCCCAGGTCGGGGTCTCGGTGCTGACGCCTGCGCCCAGAAAGGACAGGACGGCCTCGGCCAGGATCGCCGAGGCGAGGATGTAGGTGCCCTGCACGATCAGCGGTGCCAGCGTGTTGGGCAGAAGGTGGCGAAAGAGGATCAGGGGCGTGCGCGATCCCAGCGAGATCGCCGCCTCGACATAGGGCTCCTCGCGCGCACTGAGGATCACGGCGCGGACGACCCGCACCACGCGGGGGATCTCGGGCAGTGTGATCGCCGCAATCACCGATCCGACCGAGGCGCCATTCAGCGCGACCAGCGCGATGGCCAGAAGGATCGAGGGGATCGCCATCAGCGCATCCATCAGCCGCATGATAACGGCATCTGCCCGCCGAAAGAACCCCGCAACCAGCCCGAGGATCAGCCCCAGCCCGACCGAGACACAGGCCGTCGCCACCCCGATCATCAGCGACAGACGTCCGCCGATCATGATCCGGCTCAGCAGATCACGGCCGAAATTGTCGGTGCCCAACAGATGGTCAAGGCTCGGCCCTTTCAGCCTCGCAAGCGGGTCCATCTGCAAAGGGTCATGCGGCACGATCCAGGGCGCGATCACGGTCAGGATCACGATCACCATCAGGATCGTCAGCGCGATCTTCGCCGTCATGCCCATCTGCGGAATACGGCGGGTGCGGCCCGGCGGTGCGGCCTCCACCAGAGTTTTCAGGATCTCTGTCATCAGTAACGTATCCTCGGATCAAAGAGGCTGTAGCTCAGGTCGATGATCAGGTTGATCAGGACGTAGAGAAAGCTGGTCAGCAGGATCACCGCCTGAATGACCGGATAGTCCCGGGCCAGGATCGCATCGACGGTCAGGCGACCGATGCCGGGGATGTTGAACACCGTCTCGGTAACGACCACGCCGCCGATCAACAGCGCAAATCCGGTGCCGATGACGGTCAGGATGGGCACAGCGGCGTTCTTCAGCGCATGGCGGAACAGCACCCGCATCTCTGATCCGCCCTTGGCGCGGGCGGTGCGGATGTAATCCTCTCCCAGCACATCCAGCATATTGGCCCGCGTCATTCGGGCGATCAGCGCCACATAGATGGTCGTCAGCGTCAGGGCGGGCAGAAGCGCGGTTTTCAGAAACGACCACAGCCCCGCGCTGATCGGCGTGAAGCCCTGAACCGGAAACCAGCCAAGCTTCAGTGAAAAGACCAGCACGAAGACATAGCCGGTGACGAAAACCGGGACCGAGAAGCCAAGCACCGAAAAGGTCATGACCAGATGATCGACCAGTTTCCGGTGCCGCCATGCTGCCAGAATGCCCATCGGGATGGCCACCGTGACCGAGATCAACATGGTCAGCAGCGCAATCGACAGCGTCGGCCCGATGCGGTCGGCAATCATGCCGGCAACCGGAGTGTGCGAGATCAGCGAGACGCCCAGATCTCCGCGCAGCAGATCGCCCAGCCAGATAAAGAATTGCAGGTAAAGCGGCTGGTTGAGCCCCATCAGCTCTCGGATCTGCTCAGGCTGGGCGGGCGTCGCCATATCCCCCGCGATGATCGCAGCCGGATCACCGGGGGAAAGGCGAAGCAGCAGAAAGACGAACAGCGCGACAAGCGTCATCACCGGCAGCGTCGCCAGCGCGCGCCTCAACATATATCCAGACATCGGGATTTCCTTGCAGGTTGGGCGAAGCAAGGGCACCAAGCACCCCTGCTCGATCAGGCTATTCGGCCTTGTTCAGGTTCCAGAACACCGGCGTCGGGGCGTCGATCATATCGGTGATCGTGGCACGACGTGCCTGCGGCAACGTGTACTGGCCCAAGGGAACTTCCAGCACATTGTCGATGGCATGGCTTTGGATCTGCGCCCCGATCTTCTGCCGATCCTCAACGGCTTCCGTATCGGTGAAATTCGCCTTGAGCGCCTCGATCACCTCATCGTCGGGCCAGCCGAACCAGGCATCATTGCCATTGCCGTTCAGCATGGCATTGGTGATCGGGTTGGCGATGTCGATGACCATCCAGTTGGTGACGAACATGTTCCAGCCGCCATCGGCTGGCGCGGCCTGACTGGCCCGACGCGAGACCAGCGTCTGCCAGTCCATCGACTGCAATTCGACTGTGAAGCCCGCATTGCGCAGCATCTGCGCGACCGTCACCGGCTGGGTCGCCAGGGACGCATTGTCGGTCGGGGCCAGAAAGACGACGGGTGTCCCGTCATAGCCCGCCTCTTTCAGCAAATCCTTGGCGTATTGCAGCCCATTGCCCTCGGTCAGGCTGGCGCTGTCGTCTTCGCTGCCATAGGTCGTATTGCAGCCAAGCACCGCCCCGCAGGTCCGGTAATAGCGCTGGTCCCCGACGATGGCCGCAAGGACCGGAGCCTGAGAGACCGCCGCAAGCGCGGCCTTGCGGATTTGCGGGTTGTCGAAGGGCGGATGGGTGAAGTTCATCCGCGCCATGGTCTGCATCTCGGAATTGGCACGGTTTTCGACGATGATATTCGGATCGCCTTCGACCAGAGGCAGAAGATCGACGGGCATCTGTTCGATATAGTCGATATAGTCGATCTCGCCGCTGGAGATCGCGCCGACCGCCGTCTGGATATCCGGCATATTGATCCATTTGACCCGGTCCACATGGACGACCTTGCCCCCGGCCAGCCCATCGGCGGGCTCGGGCCGTGGCACGTAATCGGCGAATTTCTCATAGGTGACGCTGACGCCGGGCTGGAATTCCGAGGTGACCAGCCGGAACGGCCCCGAACCGGTGTAATCCGTGATCGCCTCATCGGCGGGCGTGGCCGCCACCCGTGCGGGCATGATGAACAGCGGCAGCGAGGATTGCTTTGACAGGATCGCCAGCATCGAGGGCATGGGCCGCTGCAGGGTCCAGACGATCGTGCGCGCGTCCGGGGCATCCAGCGTCTCGGTCCGCTCGAAGATCACCTGACCGCCCGCGTCCTTCTGCGCCCACCGCCGGATCGAGGCCACCACATCTGCCGATGTGACCTCGGCCCCGTCATGAAACTTCAAGCCGTCGCGCAGGTGGAAGGTGTAGACGCGGCCATCCTCGGAAACCGTCCAGTCGGCCATCTGCGGACGCGGCTGAAGCGCCGCATCCTGCGCGATCAACGTGTCATAGATAACGTGTCATAGATCATGAAGCCATGATAGCGCGTGATGAAGGTCGTGGTGATGACCGGGTCCAGAATGCGCAGGCCCGATTGCATGACCGAATTGACGGTGACCTCGGCAAAACCGGTCGTCCCCCACAGACCTGCCGCGATCGCGACAGACAATAGTCGTTGCATCCCCATCCTCCCTGATGTGGTTGTGTTCTTTGGATTTGGTGGCGGCTTCAGCTCTCGCAGTAGGCCCGGATTGCGCCAAGCAGTGCCGGATCGACGCGCACCTCAGTCACGCTGGCGCGGTTCTGGTGGCGTCGGGCGCCGGGCAGTCGCAGGCCCGGCTGGTTTTCAAGGCGGCCAAACAGCCGCTCGGCCTCGGCCTGCCATTCGCCGCCCGAAAGGATCTCGGGGTCGAATGCCAGGATCAACTCACCCCGAGGGGGCGGGCCGCCGTCGCGATTGTCGCTCTCGGCCGTCGAGGCGCTGGTTTTCTGACCCAGAAGCGCCCCTGCAATCAGCTCGATCATCAGGGACAGCGCGGCCCCCTTGTAGCCGCCGAAGGGCAAAAGGCAGCCCGCCAGCACCTCATTCGGATCGCAGGTCGGATCGCCTGCCGCCGTCAGCCCGACGCCGGGCTCAAGCCGATGCCCCTCGCGCGCTGCGATCTGGACATCGCCCAGGGCGCGCGCCGAGGTTGCCATATCAAAGACCATCGGCGCCTTGCCCGCGCGCGGCCAGGCAAAGGCCAGGGGATTGGTGCCAAAGAGCTTTTCCCTGGCACCGAAGGGCACCACCGCGGGCAGGTAGGTCGTGCAGGCGAGAGCGACCAGACCCGCATCGGCCAGCATCTCGACCTCGGGCCAGAGCGCGGCAAAATGCGCCGAGTTGCGCATCACCAGGGCCGCAACTCCGCATTCCCGGGTGATCTCGATCAGCTCAGGGATGGCCAGTTCCAGCGCATGGGGCGCGGGTGCGTTTTGCGCATCGCACAGCAGAACCGACGTTCCAAGACGCGAAAGGCGCGGCACGGCATGGCCGCTGACCTTGCCGCTTTGCAGCGACGCGATGAAACCCGACAGCCGGAAGAAGCCATGCGAGGTCGAACCGTCCCGCTCGGCATGCGTGATCGAGCGGGCCACCGCTTCGGCAACTGTTTGCGTGGCCCCGGCCTTGCTGAGCGCCCGAACGCAAAGCGCCGCCATATCCTCCAGCGTCAGGGTATGCATCGGCTCATCAGCATTGACAGAGACATCCATGAAATCGGCCTTCCAACTCTTTTCGAGGTGACATTCCTGGAAGCGACATTGGCGTCTGGCCTTCCTTTCAACGGAAAGTGGCCGAGCGGAGGCACAAGGAACAGGACAAGGTTTGTCGAGAGATGGACAGATGGCAGCGGCTGGCCGGTGGTGACCAACCCGCCGCGTCCCCCGATAATATGGCGTAGTCCCGCCAATAGGCCGGGAATGTATAGAAATGCCCGTCGACGGGGCATAGGTTGGGCCGGAAAATTGCTTAAGGGCTTTAACCAGTGACGGCTTCCTCCGGCAGCCAGACAGGAGACGACATGACGCTTCCGCCTTCCCGATCAGCCGCGCCGGAAAACGGGCTTTCGCATGTGAGGGGCCCGCAAGATGCCCCGCTGAAGCACGCAACGATCCCGCAACTGCTGGCCGAGGCGGTCGCCGCGCATGGGAGCAATGATGCGCTGATCTTTCGTGAAAGCGGCGACCGGCTCAGCTACGTTGAATTCGCCAAGACCGTCGACCGGATCGCGGCGGGCTTGCTGTCGCTTGGCGTCAAGAAGGGCGATCGCGTCGGCATCTGGTCTCCGAACCGTCTGGAATGGGTCCTGACGCAGTTCGCGACCGCGCGGATCGGCTCGATTCTGGTCAATATCAACCCAGCTTATCGCCTGTCAGAGCTGGAATATGCGCTGAACAAGGTCGGCTGCAGCGTGCTGGTCGCCGCCAGCAAGTTCAAAAGCTCGGATTACAAGGGCATGCTGCGTGAGCTGATGCCCGACCTGGCCGAGGGCAAGCCAAGCCCCCGCTTTCCCGACCTCAACCATGTCGTGATGATGGAGGCCGATCCCGGCCCCGGCATGATCCCCTTTGCTGATCTCGCCGGTCTGGCGACGCCCGAATTGCTGGCGCAGCTGGAGGATGTCACCCTGACCCCGGAGGAGCCGATCAACATCCAGTTCACCTCGGGCACCACCGGCCAGCCCAAGGGCGCGACGCTGTCGCATCTGAACATCGTCAACAATGGCAGCTTCGTCACTGACCGGATCAACCTGACCGCGCAGGACCGCATGGTGATCCCGGTGCCGCTTTACCACTGCTTCGGCATGGTGATGGGGGTGCTTGGCGCGGTCAGCAAGGGCGCGACGATGATCTTCCCGGGCGAGGCTTTTGACCCGGCGCAGACGCTCGACGCCGTGGCGACCGAGCGGGCGACCGCGCTTTACGGCGTGCCCACCATGTTCGTCGCCATGCTGCAGGAGCTCGACACCGCGCATCGCGATCTTTCCAGCCTGCGGACGGGCATCATGGCCGGCGCGCTTTGCCCCATCGAAGTCATGAAGCGCGTCAACAAGGACATGAACATGAAAGAGGTGACGATCTGCTACGGCATGACCGAAACCTCGCCCGTGTCCTTCCAAAGCTTCACCGACGACCCTACCGAAAAGCGCTGCGAGACAGTCGGCCGCATCCACCCGCATCTTGAGGTGCGGATCGTCGATGGCCATGGCAAAACCGTTCCCATCGGTGAAAAGGGCGAGATCTGGACCAAGGGCTATTCCGTCATGTCCGGCTATTGGGGCGACCAACCCGCAACCGAGCGCGCCGTTCTGGACGGCTGGATGCAGACGGGCGACCTCGGCGTTCTGGACGAAGAGGGCTTTTGCACCATCGTCGGCCGCGTCAAGGACATGATCATCCGCGGCGGCGAGAACATCTATCCGCGCGAGATCGAGGAATTCCTGATCCGCCACCCCAAGGTCCGCGACGTGCAGGTCTTCGGCATCCCCGATGAACGCTTCGGCGAAGAGGTCTGCGCATGGGTCGTGGCCCGCAACGGCGAGGATCTGACGCCCGAGGCACTGCGCGACCATTGCAAGGGCCAGATCGCGCATTTCAAGATCCCGCGCCATTTCCGCATCGTCGCGGACCTGCCGATGACGGTGACCGGCAAGCCGCAGAAATTCGTCATGCGCGACCAGATGGTCGAAATTCTGGCGAATGACAGCGGCGCGTCTGCCTAGGCAGGGCCGGGATTAGGCGCGGCCTCCCGCCGCGCCTCAACCGATCTGCCGCGCGCGTCCCGCGCCCAGTCCCAGCAGCGCAGTCACCCCCGCAACGGCAAGGCAAGCCGCCAGCGGCACGGTCCAACCGCCCGTGCGATCATGCAGAAAGCCGATCAACGGCGGCGCGCCTGCCGCGATCAGATAGCCCACGCTTTGCGCCATGGCCGACAGCGCGGCAGCCTGCTCGACCGTCGAAACCCGCATGCTGATGAAGGCCAGCGCAAGGATGAAGGTCGCCCCGCAGCCAAAGCCGAACATCGCCGCCCAGACGGTCGCCCAACCCGGTGCTAGCATCAGCCCCGCCAGCGCGATCGCGGTGATCGCCACCACCCCGAAGGCGATCGTGCGCTGGTCCTTCAGCCGCGCGATCAGCGGCCCGATCAACAGCCCCGGCACCGCCGTCGCCAGCTGCGACACGCCATGGATCGAGCCTGCGGCAGCGGGCGTATACCCGGCCTCGATCAGGATCTGCGGCATCCAGGTGACGATCACATAATAGACCAGCGAGTTCAGCCCGAAGAACAGCGTGACCTGCCAGGCCAGCGCCGAACGCCAGATCTTGCCACCCGTGGAAGCGCTGACGGCGGCAGCCTCGGGCGCGCTGTGCTGGCCCATCTGCGGCAGCCAGACCACCATCGCCAGCACCGGGATCACGACATAGCCGCCAAGCGCGATGTTCCAGCTGGACCCGGGCAGTTCGGCAATCGGCACCGCCATGATCGAGACGGCCGAGGCGACCAGCCCTGCCGTCAGCGCATAGGCGCTGGTCAGGCTGGCGATCCGGTCGGGAAAGTCGCGTTTGATCAGGCTCGGCAGCAGCACATTGGCAATCGCGATGCCCATGCCGATGACGGCGGTGCCCGCAAACAGCATCCACTCGGACCCGCCCGAGCGCAGCAGCCCGCCCCCGGCGATCAGGATCAGCGACAGGAACAGGCTGCGCTCCAGCCCACAACGCCGCGCGGCCAGCACGCAGAAGGGCGAGGCGACAGCAAAGACCAGCAGCGGCAGCGTGGTCAGCGCCCCGGCCTCGGCCGTGCCCATGGCGAAGGCATCACGGACCTGACCAAGGATGGGCGCGACCCCGGTGATGGGCGCGCGCAGGTTCGCGGCAATCAGCAGGATCCCCGCAAGCAGCAGGGCGGGTCGGGCGGTGCGGCCCGAAAGCGTGGCATAGGTCATCTCTCAATCGTCATTTTGATTTCGCATGCCCGTTGGATAGCCGGGTTGGCGGCGCAATAATTTCGATATAATGTCAATCTATCTTCAAATCCGGACAGACCGATGCTGACTCCGCTGCATGTCGCCAATGAATGCTACGATCCGGACATCATGGACCTGCCGGCCCTCGCGCTGCGTCTGGATTTCGCACAATACCAGGCCGAGGTTCCGGTCCATTCCCATCGCAAATGCCAGCTTGTTCTGGCGCTGCATGGCGCGGTCACCTGCAACGTGGCGGGTCATCTGTGGCTGGTGCCGCCGAATTGCGGCGTCTGGATCCCCAGCGGCGTGCCGCATAGCAACCGGGCCACGCCGAACGCACGCCTGACCTATCTGTTCGTCGATCCCGACGCCCATCCCCTGCCCCACGATTGCTGCATCCTGTCGATCTCACCCATGATCCGCGAGATGACCCATCGTCTGGCCGAGTTCGACCTGCCCTATCCGCCCGACGGGCATCAGCGCCGCCTAGTGCAGGTGCTGCTGGAGGAGCTGGGCCAGATGCCCAAGCAAAGCTTTGGCTTGCCTGTGTCGGATCATCCGAAGATCGCGCAGATCGTCCGGGGCCTGATTACTGACCCCGCCAACCGCAGCACCATCGGCGATTGGGCGGATCGTCTGGCGATGAGCGAACGCAGCCTGACGCGGCTGTTTCTGGCCGAAACGGGCCTCACCTGCGGACGCTGGCGTCAGCAGTTTCACCTGCAGCACGCGCTGCGCGAACTGGCGGCGGGAGCCTCGGTGCAGCAGGTCTCGCTGGATCTGGGTTACAGCTCGGTCACGGCCTTCATCACCATGTTCAAGAAAGCCGTCGGCACCTCGCCCTCACGCTATTTCGCGGATCGCGGCTAGGGCGCCTGAATGTGGAACGCGCCGGGCCACTGGACCCGGCGCGTTAATTGTTCTTGCGAGGTTCGGGGGCAATACCCCCACCTCGGCTCAGAAGTCCATCTTCACGCCAAGGGTGATCGTGCGGCCCGGGGCATAGAGGGGGTCGATGTCGCGCGCAAGGACACCACCGCGCACCACGTCACGCTCACCATAGCTGGAACGCTCATAATAGGTGCGGTCGAACAGGTTATCGACGCCCAGGTGGACGGCCACGTTCTGATAGTTCTCGGGGCGCCATTCGCCATAGAGGTTGACGACGGTATAGCCGCTGTCGTCATAGAACCCGGCCTCCGTCATGTCGCTGCTGGACAGCTTGTTCGCCCATTCCAGCGACGCGCCGACCTTCAGGTTGTACTGCGCCAGCTCCTGATCGACGAAAAGGGTCGCCATCTTGCCGATCGGGACAGCGGTGCCGCCTGCGGGCAGCATGTCGATGCCGTTTTGCGTGACATCCGCCTTGGTGAAGCTGCCGCCGACACGACCCGAACCCCAGCTGTAGGTGCCCTGAAGCGTGAAGCCCTTGCTGCGGTATTCATCGACATTGCCCAGATAGGGCGTAGCACCTTCGGGGAAGATGAACTCGCCCATGCCTTTCAGGCGCGTGTCGAAGAAGGTCAGGTTGCCTGACCAGTTGTCCTGGCTGGCGCTGAGGCCAAGCTTGATGTTGCGCGCCTCGGAGGGATCGAAGTCGCTGGCGGTGTAAAGATCAGAGCCGCGCGCATGCAGCAGGGCGTATTCGCCGAACCGATAGCCCAGCCAGGTGTGCGAGGCACCCGCGAAGACCTCGTAGCCGGGCGAGAACTCATAGGACAGCGTGCCGTTGACGCTGGCGCCGGTATCGCTGCGGCGCTTGCCGTTCCAGTCGGTGAAGCGCTGGTGATCGACGCGGGCACCGGTCGACAGGTCGATCCCGTTGTCCCATTCGAACCGGCCCTGAACGAAGGCACCGACCTGCATGGTTTCCATGGTCCAGTAGCGCCGGTCGGTGTCGCCGTAGTTGTCGACGTCATAGTCATTATACGCCCAATCGACGCCGGACGTGATGCTGCCCGCGCCCAGCGTGTAGGTGTTCTTGATATGCCCGCCGATGGTACGGTTCTGCAGGTTCATGTCGCCGTTGGTGCCACCGATCAGATAGTTCGGACGCTCATATTTGTTGTCCGTGACGTAAAGCATCGCCTCGGGATCCCAGCTGTCGGTCGGCGCGGTCGAGCTGTATTTCAGGCTGACCGAATTGCGCGCGACCTTCATCGGAAAGACCAGCTTGTCCGCATTCAGGTCCATGTTCATCTTGACGGTGCGGTCGGCGTCATCCTCGGTATGGTCCAGCGCCAGCTCAATCCGGTGGCCTTCGGCCTCATAGCCCAGCTTGACCAGAGCGCCGGACGCGCCCGGCTCGGTTCCGGCGATCTCATAGCCGTCGCCGTTCTTGTAATTCTTGCCATCGGTGGCATGGATCATCGCGAACCAGTCGAAGCCGCCATAAGCACCATAGCCCGCCAGCGAGCCCGAAACGCCGCGACCGTTCGAGCCATAGGACAGACCGACCCGACCGCCCTGGGTCTTGCCATCGGTCAGCATGTCCCGGGCGCCGACGGTCGTATAGCGCACGGCACCCGCGGCCGCGCTGAAGCCCGCATCGGCGGGGGCGGCGCCTGCGTCCACCTCGACCGATTGCAGGAAGGCGGGATCAACCACGTTCGAGCCGGTGTGGTGCCAGCCGGTCGGCCCCTGCGGCACGCCGTCAATGCTGACGGCCAGGTTCGACTGTTCCAGACCGAAGACATGGACCCGTTTCGACGGACCTGCACCGCCCGAAACCGCGACCGCCGAATTGCGAGAGAACAGTTCGGACACATCGGCGGGCTGCAGTGCCTCGATGTCTTCTTTGCTGATGGCCACGCCGCCCGTCGCCTCGACGCTTTCGCGACCGTCCGAGATCAGGGTGATCGTATCCAGCACGATCGGAGCCTGCGTCGCTTCCTGAGCAGAGAGCCCAGTGGCCAGTGCGAGTGTGGATACGCCGGTCAAGGCGAAGAGCAGTTTGTGTCCCATGGGTCCCTCGGATTCGCTTTTTCCGGGCCATCTGGGGGATTCGATAATTGCTTAGCAAGTGTTTTTGTCAGGAATCAGGAATAAATCTGACAAAAATAGTATTATATGTAGCGCAGGCATCTCATTCGCCCGAGAAATGCCCCGCAGACACGCCAAGAAATGCGCCGCGCAGGTCATTCAGCCTGCTGCGCGGCGGGCCGCAGTCGGGCCCGCTGCGGGCAGATCAGGATGCCTGCGTCATCAGCTCGGTCAGCGGCAGCGTCAGGCTTTCGGGTTGCAGGGCGCGGTCCAGAAAGGCGCGCAGATCGCGGCAGTGGCGGTCGAATTCGTCGCGCGCCATCAGCGCCGGGTCCGCGTCAATCTGCAGGATCATGCCGCTGCCGTCATGCTCGGCCCGGATGGTGACGTTGAGGCCGTCGTTCGGCCCGCTGGACATCACGTGCCGGGTGGCGTGGCAGCCCTGAAACTGCGGCTGATCAAAGGGCAACACGTTGATGAGGGGAGAGAAGAAGAAGCGGCTGCCCGCGCCCACGCCGCAATCCTCGGCGATCTGTTCTATCCGGTAGCGGCCGTGACGGCGCAGCTTGCGCAGACCTTTCGCGGTCTCGGCCAGAAACCCCGACAGCGTACCCTCTGAGGGCACGCGGACGTTCAACGGCAGGATATTGACCACCATCGCGGGGATATGCGCGCTGACGCTGCCCAGCCTGCTCATGAAGGGAAGCCAGACCGGCAGGGCCGCAGCCGGCGCGCCAGCGGGCGTCCGATGCGGCCCGTCCAGATGGCCCAACAGATAGGCCGAGACCAGCGCCGTGGACAGATCGGCCCAGTTCAACCCGGAGATATCGGCCAGCGCCGCGATCCGGCCATCCGGACCGGGCAGGTCGAATTCGAAGGCATAGCCCGCCTCGGCATAGTTTTCCTCACCCTTGCGGATGGTGGGAAGCGTGCCCGCCTCGGCCGCACGTTCGGCCCAATAGGCGCGGGCCGCCTCATGCGGGGGGCTGCGGCGATAGGCCTCTTCCTCGGCCAGATAGGCGGCGAAGGGCTTGAAGGGCTGGCCCTCGGGCGTGCCGAAGCGGAAATGGGCGTAAAGCTCGGCGCAGCGCGTCTCCAAGAGGCCCATGCTGAACCCGTCCAGAATGATGTGATGGCCGCGATTGTACCAGAGCCAGCGATCCGCCCCCAGCCGCAGCAGCCACTCTGCCGCCAACGGGTCGCGGCGCAGGTCGGTCGGGGTGGCGATATCGTCCTGAAACATCTGCAGCGCAGCGGCCAAGGGGTCGGGCTGATCGCTCAGATCGAAGCGGACCAACTGTGGCGCGCGGGCCGGGTCGCAGCTTTGCAGGGGCGGGCCGCCCTCGACCGGGTGGAAGCGGATCGACAGCACCTCGGCCTCCACCACGGTCTGAGTGATCGCGCGCGACAGCGCCTCGGCGTCGACGGGCGTGCCGTCCCTGCCCCGGATCTCGATCGCATGGGCCACGGATGAAACCGCCTCATCGGGGTGATGGCGAAACTCCTCCCAGAAATCCAGCTGGGCCAAGGTCAGGGCAAGCATGTTCCGAGTAGGGTTGTGCTGGTTCATTCTGTCTCCAACGGTTCAGGCGTCCGGGCAGGTGCCGGGCCAAAACCTCTTGCGCATCGAGATATTGCTGATAGAAATACTCAACATTCAGACGGGGTCAATAGAGCAAGCGACCATCAGGTCAGCCAGCGCCGAATTTCAAAAGAACGGAACGCCAGGATGATCGAATTTACCCGCTGGCCGGATCAGTTTGCCCGCCACTACCGCGCCGCTGGGCATTGGATCGACGCGCCTTTGACGCGCGGGTTTCAGGCGCAGGTCGCCGCCCGCCCCGATGCCACCGCCATCATCTGCGGCGCGCGTCAGCTGTCTTACGCCGAGGCCGACCGGCTGGCCACGAATCTTGCCGCGCGGCTTTCGGCGCATGGGTTCGGCCATGGCGATACGGCGCTTGTGCAGCTTCCGAATCTGGCCGAATTTTACCTGATCTTTCTGGCGCTTCTGAAAATCGGCGTCGCGCCGGTCAATGCGCTTTTCAGCCATCGCCTGTTGGAAATGTCATCCTACGCCAGCCAGATCTCGCCCGCTCTGCTGATCGGCGCGCGCGGGCATGAGCTCTTCCGCGATGACGCGTTTCTGGATCGCTGCGAGGGGCTGCGGCTGGCGCTTTTTCTGGGCGACGGCGGCCCGCAGGATCTGAAGGATTGGCTGAACACCCCGGCCACCCTGCCAGCGGACGCCCGCCCGACGCCCCCGGATGAGGTCGCATTTTTTCAGCTCTCCGGCGGCAGCACCGGGACGCCCAAGCTGATCCCGCGCACACATAATGACTATGATTACAGCATCCGCGAAAGCGTCCGGATCTGCGGCTTTACCGAGGCCACGCGCTATCTGTCCGCCCTGCCCGCGCCGCATAATTTCGCCATGAGCTCGCCCGGCGCGCTTGGGGTCTTTGACGCGGGCGGCACGGTGGTGATCGCGGACAATCCCGACCCGACGCTGTGCTTTCCCCTGATCCAGCAGCACCGCGTCACCACGGTTGCACTGGTCCCGCCCGCCGTTGCGCTGTGGCAATCGGCGGTACTGGCCGATCCGGGCGCGGGCGCGCAGATCGCCTCGCTGGACCTGATGCTGGTCGGTGGCGCAAATTTCGCCGAGGCGCAGGCGCGGCGCGTTCCCGAACTGCTGGGCTGCCGGTTACAGCAGGTCTTTGGCATGGCCGAAGGACTGGTCAACTACACCCGCGCGGGCGACAGCGAGGCCGTGACCTTCACCACCCAAGGCCGCCCCATCAGCCCCGATGATGAGATCCGCATTCTGGACGCCTCGGGCGCGCCCGTGCCTGATGGCACGCCCGGCCATCTGGCGGTGCGCGGACCCTATACCTTCCGCGGCTACTACCGCGCGCCGGCCCATAACACGACCGCCTTTGACGCCGAGGGGTTCTACATCACCGGCGACATCGTCGAGCGGGTCCATGGTGGCAATCTGCGCGTCGTCGGTCGGGTGAAGGACCAGATCAATCGCGGCGGCGAAAAGATCGCGGCCGAGGAAATCGAGAACCTGCTTCTGCGTCACCCCGCCGTCCAGCAGGCCGCGCTGGTCGCGGTCGCGGATGAGACGCTGGGCGAGAAAAGCAATGCCATCATCGTCCTGCGCGACGGCGAGGCCGCGACCGCGATGGTGCTGCGCCGCCATCTGCTGGCGCTTGGCATCGCCGAATACAAGCTTCCCGACCGGTTCCGCTTCGTGGCGGACCTGCCCCTGACGGCCGTTGGCAAGATCGACAAGCTGCGCCTGCGTCAGGCCGAATTCGACCTCCAACAAAGCAGAAGGATGACCCTATGAGCGACGCGCTGCTGACCGAAAGCGCCACGGTGCTGGACCCCGCGCAGATCACCCGTGACTGGCTGGAGGCGCGGGTGTCGAAGATGATCGACGATGAGGAAGAGATCGACCCCGAGGAGAATTTGCTGCTCTACGGGCTCGACTCGATTTCGGTCATGCAGTTGATCTCTGACCTGCGCGGCGCGGGCGTCGGGCTGAGCTTTGCCGAGCTGGGACAGCAGCCGACACTGAACAAATGGTGGAACCTGATCGCGGCGAAGCTGCCGCGCTGAGGCAGGGATCGCTGCGGGTCAGGCCCGCAGCGTCGCCCCGCCGTCGACATAAAGGTCGGACATGGTGATATGCCCGGCCTGATCCGACAGCAGGTAAAGCACAGAGGCCGCAATATCCTCGGGCACCGCCAGCTTTCCCAAGGGAATGCCAGTGCGGTAGGTGGCAAGGTCGCCTGCGATGACCTTCTCCTGCCCCTCGGGCCCGTCCCACATACCGGTCTGCATGGGTGTCAGGGTCGAGCCGGGCGCGACGATGTTGCAGCGGATGTTCTGCGCGGCAAGCTCCAACCCAAGGCAGCGCGTCAGCATCGCCGCCGCTGCTTTCGAGGCCGCATAGGCCCCCATCCCGATCCGGGGAATCCCCCCGGCATTCGAGCCGACGACCGCAATCGCGCCGCCACCGTGGTGCCGCATCTCACGGCCAAGGGCGGTGATCACGCGGAAGGTGCCGCCTGCGTTGACGGCCATCACGCGATCCCATTCGGCAGTCGCGCAGTCCAGAAGCGAGCCGACCGACAGGATGCCCGCCGCATGCACGCCCAGGGTCACCGGGCCGAAGCTGGCCGATGCTTCAGCGACCAAAGCGTCAGCGTCATCTTCCGCCACATCGAAGGCCCGCCAGCGCAGCCGCGCGCCCTCGCGGCAGTCTGCGGTGATCGCCTCGGCCCGGTCGCTTGCCAGCACATTTGCACCCGCCTCGGTCAGCGCGGCCACGACCGCCCGGCCGATCCCGCCCGCAGCCCCCGTGACCAGCGCCGTCTTGCCGTCAAATCCGGTCAGGCGCATTTCTGATCCTTTCCGACCCCGCCAAGGGTGGCCAGCATGGCCTCGGTCGTCATCGGCACGCCGCAGGTCGAGGCGATCATCCCCATCGCCGTTTCATGCTCGGCCAAAGTGAAATCGGCCTGCGCGTCGATGACGGGAAAGGGCTCGATCTCCAGCTGGAAGGCCTCGAACGCGGTCGCAAGGCAGCCGATATGCGCATAGACCCCGGCGATGATCAGCTGATCGCGGCCCCGCGCGCGCATCAGCCGCTCAAGGTTCGAGCGCTGGAAGGCGCTGTAGCGATGCTTGACCAGCACATGATCGCCCGGCACCGGGGCAAGGTTCGGCAGAATGTCCTGATGCTCAGGGGTGGCCGACATCCCCGGCCCCCACAGATCGGCCTGCAGGCCCCGGTCAGGGCGGAACTGATTGCCAACCTGCGCGGTAAAAAAGACCGGCATCTCTGCCGCCCGCGCGAAAGTCAGAAGCCGGGCGATATTGGCAATGAGCGGCTTCAAGGGCGAGGCGTCTGCGTTGAAACTGCGGGTGAAATAGCGCTGCATGTCATGGACCAGCAGGGCCGCTCGCGCGCGTTCCGGCACCCAGTTGGCGCGCGTCTTCACCGGGGTCGAGACCGGAAGATCATAGTCTGAAATCGTGGGAATGGACATTTTTGCCTTCTCAATTGCCTTGAACAAGCCCAGCGACGACGGCATCGGCCGGGATGCCAAGTGCCGCCAGCAGCGCGCCGAACTTTGCCCCGGTCTCGATGGCCTCGGACATCGGGTCCGAGCCCAGAACGATGCCCGCCCCGGCGAAAAGACGCGCGGTCGCGCCCATCACATCGGCGCAGCGGATGGCGACATACCAGGTGCCGTCCCCCGCCGCATCGCTCCAGCCGACGGTGCCCGCGTAGAATTCACGCGGCACCGGCTCAAGCTCGCCGATCAGCTGCGTCGCCGCCGCCACCGGCACCCCGCAGATCGCTGGCGTCGGATGCAGGATCGAGGCGAGGACCGCCGCAGGCAGGTCGCTGTCGCACAATGTCCCGACGATCTCGGTCCCCAGATGCCACATATTCGCGGTATGGGTGACCTCGATCCCGCGCGGGGCCGAAAGGTCGGTGCAATAGGGGGCGAGCGTGTCCAGAATATAGTCGACGACATAGCCGTGCTCGCGCCGGTCCTTTTCCGAGCCGGAGAGCGTCTGGGCGATCCGCCGGTCCTCGGCCGCGTCACGGGCGCGCCGCGCCGATCCGGCCAGCGGATGAGAGCTGACGCGGGTGCCGCGCTTGCGCAGCAAAAGCTCGGGCGTCGCGCCGACCAGATGGCGGCTTTGCATCTCGGGCCCCTCTGCGGCACCCTCTGCATCCCCCGACAGGCGCACGCGAAAGGCTGTTGCTGCCGGGTCGTGGCCCAGACGGGCCAGCAGCGCATTGACCGCAATCGGTGCCGGGCTTTGGATCAGCAAGCTGCGGGCCAGAACGATCTTCTGCAAGGCATCGGGTCTCTCTGCGCCAAGATGGCCCAGAGCCTCGCGCACCTGCGCCGCATAATCCTCGGCCCAGGGCTCGGGCAGCAGGGAAAACTCGCGCAAGGGGGCGGGTTGCGACGCAACCGGGCGCGCGGCCTTGCTGCGGATCGAACCGGCGCGCCAGAGGCAATCGTCGCGGGTTTTGTCGAAGGGCATCGCACCGCCGATGATCTCTCCGGGTTGAAGCGCAAGCGCGGACAACCGGTCGGCAAGGCTTGCGGCGGGTCCGGGCGGCACCGCCACCGCATCACCCCGCCCGGCCACGAATCCGTCCGGGCCGTTGAACGAGAAGGCGTCAATCTGGCTGCTGTCGTCGAACTTTCCGGTTGCCGGGAATTCAGCAAGGAAACTCATCGCACATCCTTTTTCACATTCGGACGGCCAATGCCGCGAAGTTTCGGAAGTGCTGGCCACAGGCTGGCAGTTTGTTTTCTTGAACGAGGGGCGCACGGCCCGCTCGGGTTCTGGTCACGAATACATGGACCAAAGGTTAGCAATATTGTCGCGCGATACCTGACAGATTCACTTTATTGACTCAAGCACAGATTGTGCGATGTGCGAGAGTACGCCGATGGCGGACGCGGCGGCTTAATCCCGCGCCATCAGATAATTCGCCACCGCTATATAGGCCGGCAGCGAGGTCGGATCGATGCCGCCATTCGCCGCCGTCGGGAAAGAGGCGAAACGGACGAGGACCATCTCGGCCACGGGATCGACATAGATGGTCTGCCCATGCACGCCTCGCGCGGCGAAGGCTTCATGTTCATTGTGAAGAAGCCACCACTGGCTGGAATAGCTGCCGTTGGGGATGGTGGGATAGCCCGCGAACTTTGCCTGATCTCCGCCCGCCCGGATCCGGTCCACGACCTCTGCCGGAAACAGCCGCTTGCCATTGATCTGACCCTTGTCCAGCATCAGCTGGCCCAGCCGCGCCAGATCCCGCAGGCCGAGGCTCAGGCCGCCACCGGCGAAGGGAACGCCCTTGCCGTCCACGGTCTGATAGGCGTCCTGTTCGGCCCCCATGCGCCGCCAGAGCCGGGTCGAGGCCAGATCGCTGACCGATTGCCCCGATACCCTGCTGATGATCCAGCCCAGCATGTCCGAATTGACGGTCTTGTAGTGAAACGCTTCGCCATGCTGGCCCTCGGGCTGAACCTGCGCCAGATATTCCCAATAGCCGTCGGGGCCCACATAGCCCTCGGGCTTCGGGAAGGGGCTGGCGGCGGCGGAATAGGTCCAGATATCGGCGTCGGGATCGGCGTAATCCTCGGAATATTTGATCCCGGTCGTCATATCCATGACCTGCCGGACCGTCGCGCTGCCGAAGGCGCTGGCCGAGACCTCGGGGATGATGTCCGAGACCAGCAGGCTGTCGTCGAGCACGCCTTCGACCACCAGAATTTCGGCCAAGAGCCCTGTGACCGATTTGGTCATCGACATGGCCGCATGTTTGCCGCCTTCATCAAGGCAGCCGAAATAGCGTTCATAGACCACCCGCCCCTTGTGCAGGATCAGGATGCCGTCGGTGTAATTGGCGTAAAGCGAGGCCTCCCAGGTCATCTCGGGCCCGCCGCCCAGGGGGGTGAAGGCGAGGGCGTCGATCTCGGCGCGCAGATCTGCGAAGGCGGCGGGCTCGGGATAGGTCAGGGGCACCGGCGCGCCAAGGCCGCGGCTGATCTCCGTCGTCGGAAGGAATTCGCGCAGATGGCAGACCGACCAGCGCAGCTTTGGAAAGCTGAAATAGACGGAATCCGGTTGCGTGATGATCTTGTCCGCAGGCGGTGGAAAGCCCTGCATCCACCCCATGACGCGGGGATCGGAGTCCTTTGCCGATAGCGGTGTCTGCTGGCTCAACGCGGCGCTCCCTGTGAGGGTCAGTGCAAGTCCGGCGGCAAGGCTTGCCGAGCGAAGGCGTGATGGCACCATGTTTCGGCTCCTCATTCTGATTTGCTACGGCCATTCCGGCAACGGCCGGGCTGCCGGATCCGCCACACCGTAGCATACCCGGCGGGTGTGCGGGACTGCAATCGCGCCCAGGTTGCGCGTCAGAAGACAGCACCTTGGCTGCTCGCGCTTTCGTGTCCCACGCCTGCCGAAACCCTTAAGGCAGGGTTAAGCTAGGCCCGGGAACAGGGCCGGATGATGGATGATCTCTGCTCACGCTCCCGCCTGTCTCTGCGTTTTTTCATGGTCATGGCGCTGTCGCTGCTGATGGCCGCGCCGCTCATCGCCCAGCAATTCAGCCTTCCCGGTCAGGCCGGTCAGCCGATGAAGCCCGAGGACGCGTTCCGGATCGAGCTGCTCGACACAGTGGACGGGCGCATCGAGATCGGCTGGACCATCGAGCCGGGCTATTACCTCTATCGCGACTGCATCCGCGCCGAGACCGCCGAGGGTGCGCCGCTTGAGGTCGAGACCTTCCCCGGCCACCAAAAGGACGATCCGAATTTCGGCGCGGTCGAGGTCTATTACGACAGCGCGACCGCCGTTCTGCCGAAAGCTGGCGGAGAGGTCCGGGTCATCTGGCAGGGCTGTCAGGAAGACGGCATCTGCTATGCGCCGGTGACCAGCATGCTGACGCTTCCCACCCTGTCCGAAACCGCCTCAGCCGTAGCCCCTGCCCCTGCCCCGGCGACAGGCCCGCTGCAGCTGGCCGAAGAGCCTAGCCTTCTTGAGCGGCTGTCGGCGCGCGGCGGCGTGGCGCTGGTCCTGCTGGCCTTTCTGGGCTTCGGCCTGATGCTCGCGCTTACGCCCTGCGTTTTCCCGATGGTGCCGATCCTCGCCGGGATGCTGGCGCGTCAGGGTGAGAAACTGACGCCTGCCCGAGGTGCTGCGCTTTCCGGCGCCTATGTCCTTGCCATGGCCAGCGCCTTTGCGGCCCTTGGCGCGGTCGCGGGCTGGTCGGGCCAGAACCTTCAGATGCTCTTGCAATCGCCCTGGGCCATTGGCGGAGTGACCGCGCTTTTCGTGGCCCTCGCCCTCTCCAGCTTTGGCCTTTTCGACCTGCAGCTGCCTGCTGGCCTGACCGCGCGGCTGTCCTCGGCCCAGCGAGGGCGCGGCTCGCTCGGCGGAGCTGCAGCCCTTGGCTTCACCTCGGCGCTGATTGTCGGGCCCTGCGTGACGGCACCGCTGGCCGGCGCCTTCCTTTACATCGCGCAGACGGGCGATATCGCGCTTGGGGCGGCGGCGCTTTTCATGCTGGGTCTGGGTCAGGGGGTGCCGCTGTTTCTGGCCGGAACCTTCGGCGCGAAGATCCTGCCGAAGGCCGGGGCCTGGATGGAGGCGATGCGGCGCATCTTTGGCGTGGTCTTTCTGGGTATGGCGATCTGGCTTCTGGAGCGGCTGCTGCCCGGCCCCTTCATTCTGGCGCTCTGGGCGATCCTGCTGGCGGGCGTGGCGGTCTTTCTGGGCGCTCTTGACCGGTCCGATGCCGATACGAGACCGGGCCAGCGGCTTCAGCGCACAGGTGGTGTCGTTGCTCTTTTCGCTGCAGCTTTGCTGGGGATCGGCGCGGCCCTTGGCGGGTCCGAGCCGCTGCGTCCGCTGGCCCCTCTGCTGACGGCGGGCCGCGCGTCCGAGGCGACGCCGGGCCTGAATTTCACCGAAGTGACCACCGCCGACAGCCTGACCAATGCGCTTGGCGGCAGCGATGGCCCGGCCATGGTCTATCTGACAGCCGACTGGTGCGTCACCTGCAAGGGGATCGAGCGCAGCGTCCTGCCCGACCCGGTCGTGACTGCCGCCCTTGCCGATCTGCGCCTGATCAAGGCAGACGTTAGCAAGACTGGCACGGAGGCCACTGAATTGATGCAGATGATCGGTGCGGCAGGCCCGCCCACGATGATCTTTCTGGACCGCGCGCGCCGCGAGGCCGCAGGCAGCCGCCTGATCGGGTCCATCGCGGCGGGTGACATCCAGCGCTCGGTCGCGCAGATCGGGACGACAGAGTGATGGGTGGGATCTCGCTGGGACCGCTGGTCCTCTCGGCCGATCGCGCGCCGGTTCTGGCCGGGCTGGTCGTTCTGATGCTGGTGACATGGCTGATCACCCGCAAGACCGGCCCCGCGATCAGCCATTGGGCGAGCGCCGCCGTGATCGCCTCCGCCATCGCCGCAAGACTGGGCTTTGTGGCCTCGCACGCCTCGGTCTATCTGGCAGAGCCGCTGACCATTCTGGCCTTCTGGCAGGGCGGCTTCAGCCCGTTGTCGGGGATGGTTGGATTCGCGCTGGTCAGCGCCTGGCATCTGTGGCGCAGGCCTGCATTGCTGTTGCCGGTGGCGGCCAGTGCAGCCATGGCTTTTGCCGGGTGGAACGTGGTGCATCAACTGGCCCGTGGCGCCGACGCGGCCCTGCCCGAGGAGGCGCTTCTTCTCTCGCTGAGCGGAGACCCGGTCGCGATCAAGGACTGGCACGGGCGTCCTATGGTGATCAATCTTTGGGCCACATGGTGTCCGCCCTGTCGGCGCGAGATGCCGATGATGGCAGAGGTGGCCGCCTCGGAAACCGGTGCCGATCTGCATTTCGTCAATCAAGGAGAGGGTGCGGAGGCCGTGCGCGGCTATCTTTCCCAAACCGGAATCGTCGTCGCGCCGGTCATGGACCCGGGGTCGCAGATGATGCAGCATTTCGGCGCAATGGGCCTGCCGACGACATTGTTCATCGACGCCAGAGGGAAGCTTCGCGCGGCGCATATGGGAGAGATATCCCGTGCGCAACTGTTGGCGGGCATTGAAAATATCAAGAAACCAGATTGATGCGGGATGTTTCTATAGAAAATCTAGGATCAGATGGGCGCGGCACTGTCGTGACTTGATCACGATCAGCGCCTTCCGAGCAACCTCACCGACAGCAGGTTCCACCACGCCACCGGCCCATGTCAAAGCTGGGACACCGCTGAAAGAGCAAGCTCATCCTCCACGCCGTACACGGTCGGATTGCGCAATTTTTGCCCGAAACCTTCGGCAGAGATTTCAAAGACGTCACTCTGCTTGACCTCGATGCCATCGGCGAATGACAGCGTAGCAGTCCCGAACATGTGGACATGAACGTCCCCCGGCTGCCGGAACAGCCCGTATTTGAAATGATGATGCTCAAGATTTGCGATGCTGTGGGACATGTTCTCCTCACCCGAGAAGAACGGCTTTTCCCAGATCACAGCGCCGTCGCGAAGGACGCGGCTGGTGCCCCGGACATCCTGCGGCAGAGCCCCCAGCCGGATTTCGGGGCCAAGGCTCGCGGGGCGCAGCTTGGAATGGGCCAGCCACAGGTAATTATGCCGCTCGGTCACGTGGTCGGAAAACTCGTTGGCGACGGCATAGCCCAGCCGATAGGGACGCCCGTTCGGACCGATCACATAGATACCCGCGATTTCGGGCTCCTCGCCCAGATCCTGACTGAAGGACGGGGCGCGAAGCGGCGCGCCGGGGGCCACCAGCGCGTGCCCGTTGCCCTTATAGAACCACTCTGGCTGCACCCCGACCTGACCCGGTGCCGGTTTTCCACCCTCAAGACCCATGCGAAACATCCGCATCGAATCCGTCAACTGCGCCTCATCGCCCGCCTTGGCATGCATGTTGTCCCGCGTCGCGGCAGAGCCGGTATGGGTCAGTCCGGTGCCGGTCAGATGCAGGTGGCACGGATCGGGATGCGTGATCGGCGGCAGATAGCGGCCCTCTGCCTCCAGCGCCTCAGGGTCATATTCCGCGCCGAAGGACACCTCAGCGATCATCGCCGACAGGGGTTTCCCCGCAGCGATGGCCGCAAGCGCCAGAGCATGGGTGCTTTCGAAGCCCAACAACTGGCGGGCAGGCTCGCCCTCATTCCGGGCCAGAACCTCGATACCGCCTGAGGGCGTGGAGATTTGCGAGATCAGCATGTTATGTCCTTGAATGGGTCAGAGAAGGCCGCGCAGGGCAAGGTTGCGCATCAGATCGGTAATGCCGAATTTCCACTCGGGGATCACATCGGAATAATCGACACGGTTGATCAGGCGCCCCAGTTCGGGCGCGTGGATGGTCACGATATCGCCGGGCTTATGCGTGAAGCCGCGTCCGGGGGCGTCGCGATCCTGAACCGGCGCGAACATCGTTCCCAGAAACAGCATGAAGCCATCGGGGTATTGGTGGCTGCGGTTCATCGCCTGCCCTGCCAGATCAGCGGGACTGCGCGAAATCAGGTCCATCCTGCTGGCGGCTTCAAGGTGAAATCCGTCCTCGCCAAGCACGGTCAGCGAGACCTTCAGACGCGCGACATCCTCAAGCCCGAAGCCCGCATCGAACAGCCGGATGAACGGGCCAATCGCGCAGGATCCGTTGTTGTCCTTGGCCTTGCCCAGCAGCAAGGCCGAGCGCCCCTCGACGTCGCGCAGGTTCACGTCATTGCCAAGCGTCGCGCCCCGGATCACACCCTGACCGTTGACGGCCAGCACGACCTCGGGCTCAGGGTTGTTCCAATCCGAGATCCTGTTGATCCCGACATCCGCGCCCGCTCCGACGCTGGCAAGCACAGGCGCCTTGGTGAAAATCTCGGCCTCTGGGCCGATCCCGACCTCCAGATATTGCGACCAGTAGCCCAGTCGCTGAAGCAAGGCCTTGACGCTTTGCGCCTCAGCCGATCCCGGCACGACGCTTTCCAGCTGCCCACCGACCGCCTGCCGCAGATCCTCGCGCAGGGCCGCAGCGCGGGTGGCGTCGCCCCCTGTCCGCTCATCAATGACACGCTCCAGCATCGAGGCGACGAAGGTCACGCCCGCCGCCTTGACGACCTGCAGATCGTTCGGTGCCAGCAGATGGCCCGCCGCGCCACCCGAAAGATAATCCGCAAGCGGGCCAAGATCCGGCAGGTGCCCAGCCTCCGGCAAAGCGTCGGTCATATTGAGCAGTTCGGCGACCGTTGGCGCGATCTGCGACAGGTCGCGCAGCCGGTCGCCGTCGACCATGACCGGCACGGGGCCACCTGCCCGGTTCGACCACACCCGGCCCAACAGCTGCGCCGAGGGGTCGGCGGGCAGCAGCGTCTCGCTTGTAAGTTCGATCATCACGTCTTCCTGTCCCTTGTCGCTGCATCACATCTGCAGGACGATCTTTCCGAAATTCTCTGCCGCCTCGAGCATGCGATGCGCCTCGACCGCCTGCTGGAATGGCAGAACGGCGTGCATCTCCGGGGCGATGCGTCCGGCGGTCAGTTCCGGCAGCCAGCGCTGGCGAAAACGCGCGACGACCGCCGCCTTTTCGTCAGCGGAATGCGGCCGCAGGGTGAACCCTCTGAGCTGGATCATCTTGGTCAGGACCGCCGCGACATTGATCTCGGCCGTCCCGGCCGAGAGCAGGCCGACAAAGGCCATCCGCCCGCGCCAGCGCAGCAGGTCGACATGCCGGGCCAGATAGGCGGGACCGACGAAATCCTCGATCACATCGACCCCTTCGGGCCAGAACTCCCGCACAGTTTCCGCGAAATCCTGCGTGCGATAGTTGACGACATGCCTGACGCCCATGCTCTGCAACCGCCGGGCCTTCCCTTCGCTTCCGGTGGTCGTCGCGATCTCGGCCCCGACGGCCTGAGCCATGCGGATCGCGGTGCTGCCGACCGCACTGCCGCCCGCATGGATCAAGACACGCTCGCCCGCCGACAGCCGCGAGAGTTCGAACAACGTCTCATGCGCGGTGCAAAAGGTCTCGATGACAGATGCGGCCTGAACGTCGCTCCAATCGCGGGGCACCTCGACGACATGGCGGTGATCGGCAACGGCATATTCGGCATAACCGCCGCCCGCCAGCAGTGCCGCGACGCGCATGCCCGGACGGATGGTGGCGACATCGCGTCCGACCTCGATCACCTCGCCGCCGCATTCGACGCCCAGGATCGGGTTCACGCCCGGCGGCAAGGGATAGGCCCCGGCCCGCTGCATGGCGTCCAGCCGGTTGACCCCGACGGCGCCGACGCGGATCAGCACTTCGCCCGGAGCGGGAGCCGGTCGCGGAGCCGACAGAAAGCGCAACGCTTCGGGGCCGCCCGGTTCGGGGGCATGGCAGATCATCATGGTCATGTCGCTGAAACCTTCCTGGGCGTGGGCCAGACGCCGGGCTGATGGCCGTGGTTCGGGGCGTGGAACCATTGCTCCTGCACGAACCGATAGGCACCCGCATATCCCGGACGGATACGGGCGAAGCCGGGGAAATGGATGTGCATGCCCGCGACCAGCAGATCCTCATCGACGCAGCGCTGCAGGATGCGCCGACGCGAAGCCGCCGCCACCCCGCTTTCGGTATCGAAGATCATGCCGACATCGGGATCGCCCAGCTGCACCTCGGGGACATGGACCGTATCGCCCCAGACGATCATCGCCTCACCGCGCGAGCGGAGGATGTAACAGCTATGACCGGGCGTATGCCCGACCGAGGGCAACGCCGTGATCCCCGGCAAGACCTCATGTTCATGGTCAAACGGGATCAGGCTGCCATCCGCGATCCAGGGCCGCAACTGGATGCGGCCCGCGTCGAAATAGACGCGCTTCTGACGTTCGGTCGCGCGGGCACGGGCGGCGTCATCGAACCAATGGTCGATCTCGGCCTGATGGACATGGGCGCGGGCGTTCGGAAACAGTTTACGCCCGGTTTCGGGATCGGTCAGCCCGTTCGAGTGATCGGGATGGACATGGGTCAGCAGAATGTCGGTCACATCCTCGGGCCTGACGCCAAGATGCGCCATCAGACCCGGAAGCCGCCCACAGGTCGGCCCCATGATGTCGCCAGAGCCGCAATCGACCAGAACCGTCCGCTGCCCGTCGCGGATCAGGAAGGTGTTGATCGACACGACCGGGGGGCAGACGCGAGTCTCATCCTCCAGCAGGTGCCTCAGCTTTGCGTGATCGGGGTCGCGCATGATCTCAAGCGTGTCATAGGCCATGTAGCCATCGCAGATCGTCGTCACCAGACAATCGCCGACCTCGCGGTGATAGACCGCTGGCACCTGCTCAAAGCCCGTCATCCCCGCACCTCGCGGATCGGGATCAGCTGCGGACGCGGCTGTTCGACCAGATCGTGGCTGTCCTGCAACCAGCGCCGCAACTGCAACCGCGAGACCTTGCCGATGCTGTTGCGGGGCAGTGCCCCGATGCTGGCAAAAAGGCGCGGCCGCTTGTAGCCGGTCATCCCCGCCAGCGCGGGCTGAAGCCGGTCCTGCCAGTCGTCAGGCGGGCTTTCCGCGATCACGGTCACGATGTCGCCCCAGTAGTCCGAGGGATAGCCCAGCACGACCATCTGCGTCTCGGGCAGCGCGGCGGCCAACTGCCGCTCGACCTCATCGGGAGAGACCTTGTAGCCGCCGGTCTTCATCATGTCCGATTGGCGCGAGACCAGAAACAACCGTCCCCGCGCGTCGATCCGGCCCAGATCGCCGGTGTCGTGATATTCGCCGGGGGCAAGCATCTTCAGCCCGTCGACCGTCATATAGCCCGCCGAGAGATGGGGGCTTTGCAGCTGGATCTGGCCGACCTCGCCCGGCGGCAGCCGATCCCCGTCATCGCCCCTGATCTGCACCCGGACACCGGTCGCGGGCCAGCCGACGCAAAGACCGTCAGAGGCCGCCTCGCCATAGGCCTGCGCGGTCTCGGTCGGATCCAGCACGGTGATCGGGTTGAAGATTTCGCTTTTGCCATAAGTGACGCGGAGGATCTCTCCAAAGCGCGCAACGGCCTTGCGATAGACCGTCGGCGACAGCGGGGCGGTGCCGGTCAGGATGGTCCGCAGCGGATAGATCTCGGCGGCATGTTCGGGCGACGTGGCTGCGTCGGTCATCTTCGCCAGCACCGTTGGCGGCGCGAAAACCTCGGTGATGGCGCCAGAGGCCAGCAGCGGCAGCACCACCCCGGTTTCGACACCGCGCAGCAGATGGACGCTTGCCCCCTCGGACAGAAAGGCAAAGGTCAGAAGCGAGGTCCCATGCGAAAACGGCGTCATCAGCAGGATGCGGTTCGAGGCATCTGGCAGAATGGGCAAGGCCGCACGCAGAAGCAGCGCGCCCGCCCAGCGCCCGCCATGCGTATGGATCGCGCCCTTGGCGGGCCCGGTCGTGCCACTGGTGAAGACGATGCGTGAGGGCGCGTCAGCCGCGACCTCGGGCCAACCCGCCGCATCAAAGGGACGCGCAGGGATGTCGCGCACATCCGCAACCGGGGTCGAGACCGGCGGAAGCGGATCGCCCCCGTCGACCAGCACCAGCCGCGCGCCCGAGCAGGCCAGCGCATGGGCAAGCTCGGCCGCGCTCAGCAACGGGTTGATCGGCACCTCAGCCGCGCCAGACAGGGCCACGCCATAGCTGGCCGCGACCGCCTGCGCCGAATTGTGAAACACCGTCGCGACGAAATCGCCGGGGCCAAGGCCCAGCGCCGCCAGCCGGTCTGCGATGCCTGCCGCGTGATCGATGATCTTGCCGATCAGGTGCTGACCCTCGGCATCGATGACGCCGAGGCGGTGACCGTAGCGGTGATAGGTGGACGCAAGCTCCTCGCCCCAGTTCATGGCATCACCTCAGATGATTTCGGGAAACCGCTCGGGACCAAGCGGGTCCTCGCCATTGGCCGCAAGCGAGCGCGCCCATTTGTCCAGCCACCAGCCGTAGGGTGCGGGCCAATCCTCGAAAGAGGGATCGACGCCCATCTCCCAGGCGGCATGACGCGCCCAGAAGGGGTTGAAGAGCATCTGCCGCCCGATGCAGATCAGGTCGGCGCGATCCTCTTGCAGGATCTTTTCCGCATGGGCAGCCGTGCGGATCATGCCCACGGCAGCCGTGGGGACCCCCGCCTCGCGGCGCAGCCGGTCAGAGAGCGCCACCTGATATCCCGGCCCGCGCGCGAGGTTCGAATTCGTGGCCCCCGCCCGCATGTTCCCGCCGGAGGAGCAGTCGATCAGGTCGACGCCTGCCGCCTGCAGCTCGCGGGCAAGGATGATGCTGTCATCCTCGGTCCAGCCGCCGTCGATCCAGTCGGTGACCGAAAGCCGCGCGAAAAGCGGCATCGAGGACGGCATCGCCCCGCGCATCGCCCGCACCACAGCCAGCGGCAAGCGCATCCGGTTTTCCAGACTGCCGCCCCAGCGGTCCTTGCGATGGTTCGCAATCGGCGACAGAAAGCTTTGCAGCAGATAGCCATGCGCCAGATGCAGCTCCAGCAGGTCAAAGCCCGCCAACAGCGCCCGCCGCGTCCCGGCGGTGAAGGCGTCGATCACACCCTCGATCTGCGCCTCGGACATTTCGACCGGCACCAGCCACCCGTCCGAAAGCGGCACGGCAGAGGCGCCCATCGGATAAAGCTGCTCATTCCCTGCGGCCAGATCGCGCGGCCCGATCGGACCGTTGCCCTCATAGGCGCGCTGCTGACCGCCCTTGCGACCGCCGTGGCTGATCTGGATCGCGGTCTTCGCGCCATAGCGCTTCATCTCGCTGACCAGCCGGGCCATGGGCGCGATCTGGCTGTCGGCCCAGAGCCCCGGATCGCCGTTCGAGACACGTCCGGCCCGCGTCACGAAGGTCTGCTCCATGATGACCAGCCCCGCGCCGCCCATGGCCATGCGCTGGTAATGGGCGAGTTGGAACGGCGTCAGATTGCCGTCCTCGGCGCCATAGGTGCCCATGGGCGACACGACGATGCGGTTTTTCAGCGTCACGCCGCGCACCGTCCAGGGCTGAAAGAGCATCGGGATTTCAGGGGCATCGATCATGATTGCACCCCCAACCCGTGCAGCTCGGTCAGGACAGCGCTGATCGAGGGCGAGGCCCCCTGATCCAGACCGTCGAACAGCGCGGCCCCGAAAGCAGTCGCCGCGCCCGGCGCCGCGCCAAGCCGCGACAGACGCGCCTCGAACACCTTCAAGGTCCGCTCTCGCGTGAGGAAAATCAGGTCGCGGGGCACGTCCTTGGTCACGGCCTCACGCAGGCTGCCGTCCTTCATCCGCAGAACCACCCGCGAATCCAGCGCGCCAATCGGGTCGTCGGGAATGACGGTCGTGCGAGAGACCAGGTTCAGGATCGCCGGATCGTCCCGCAGCGTGTTGCCCATGTCATAGGTGATGTCGCCCTGCGTCAGCATGGTGCCCACCGCGAAAGCCGTGCTGGCCTGCGTCTGGACCAGCCGCGTATAGGGGCCCTTGAAATTCGTGCCGGGATAGTTGGTGAAGGGCTCCCACAGGGTGACCTCGATGGCCTCGATCAGCGCGGGATCAACGCCATCCTGATAAAGCTTCTGCGCCGCCATCGCGGCGGGCATGTTGTCGCCCAGCGTCGCATAGGGCTTGCAGATCACCTCGCGCATGATCGCGGGATCGGGCGGCGTGGCCCAGACATCGGGGGTCTCGTCCAGTCCCGCCAGCGTCGACAGGAAGCCCTTCGGCCCGTCCAGTGCCTCGGGCGCGCCGTTCACCCCCGCCTGCGCCAGAAGCGCCGCGATGACGCCCCCCTGCGCGGCACGGCCATTCTGCACCCGCCATTCGTCGGCCCCTGCCCGCACCGGCTCCAAAGTGCCGCCGGTGGTCGAGGCCGCGATGGACACCGCCGAGGCCGCCTGTGCCGCGTCCAGCCCCAGCAGCGCCGCACAGCCCGCCGCCGCCGCGATGGTGCCGAAGGTCGGGCTGGTCCGGAACCCGCGCCCGATCAGCCGCCGCGAGACGATTTCGTCGCGGCCCAGCCAGTTGATGCTGCTGTACCCCGCGACGATGGCGCGCAGCACGTCATCGAGGCTCGCGTTCTGGCGTTCGGCCAGCGCCACCACTGCGGGCGGCACCAGCGATCCCGGATGGGTCCATGAGGGAATATCGGTGTCATCCTGAAAATGGGCATGCGCCGCGACACCATTGGCGAAGGCCGCTTCGGTCGCGGACAGCCGCTGACCCGAGATCCAGGCCTGCGCGGTTCCGGAGGCCGCATCACCCAGCTTTTGCGACAGCGCCAGCGCGGCCTGCGCCGTTGGCTCGGTCCGTGCCGAGACGGCAAGGCCCAGCGTATCCAGAAGGCACATCAACGCCTTCTCTCGCAGATCACGCTCCAGCGGCAGTGCGTCGAACGCGGAAAGGTAGTCGCCCAGTATCTGACCGGCAGGTTTCATCTTCTTGTCCTCCTCCCTCACGCGGGAAATTCAGTTTTCGCCGCGGCTGTAGGCCCAGGCCCGACTGACCCCCAGCCCAAGCCCACGCCGAAGGCGGGCCAGTCCGATGGCCTGCGTCCAGGCGGCGGCAAAGACGTCCAAAACCACTGCGCCATCGATCCGGGTCAGGCCCTGCGCGGCCAGAATCTCGGCCATGACGCCTTCGGCGGGCACGATCACCTCGGCGCCGTCCGCGATCAGTTCGCGGGCGCGGGTGGTGAAGGCGTCGATCATCGCCTGCGGATTGTCGCGGGCGGCGATCAGCTCATATTCATCCATCCCCGGCAGCAGCGAGGTCACGGCAGAAACCCGCGCCTCCAGATGATGCTTCGCGACCGAATTCCGGGTCATATAGGCCACGTTCGGGGCGTTCGAGATCATGCCGATCTTGCCGCCAAGCGCGCAGCCGGTCAGCAGCGCGGCCTCGGTCAGCGACACGACCGGGATATCGACCGCCGTCCGCATCTCGCGCAGATAGGGCTCACTGAATGAGCCCATGACGAAGGCGTCGTACCCCTGCCGCTCGGCCTCGACGGCCTGCTCGACGATGGGCGAGAGCACGCGGTGGTACAGATAGGCGTTTCCCAGTGCGTCACTGGGCGACAGCTCGCCATAGGTGCCGGTCGGCATGCCGTGGACCACGACCGAGGCCTCATCGCGCAGGAAACGGGCGGCATGCGCCTCGATCCCGCGCTTGTAGGCTTTGATGCGGTCAAGCTCATTCACGGACTGGTGCCAGATGCGCAGCGTCATGCCTGACGCTCCTCAACGCGGGCCACCGAAGGCGCGGCGGGGATGGTCGCGAACACCTCGGGGCCCATCGGGGTCTCGCCATTCGCGGACAAGGCCTTGGCCCATTTCTCAAGCCACCAGCCATATTGCGGCGGCCAGTCGGCAAAGCCATTGTTGGCGCCCAGCTGCTCGGCCGCGTGATGTGCCCAGAAGGGATCGAAGAGCGCCTGACGCGCAATGCAGATCAGATCGGCGCGGCCTTCCTGCAGGATCTGTTCGGCGAATTCCGGGGTGCGGATCATGCCGACGGCCGCCGTCGCCATGCCAACCTCGGCGCGGATATGTTCGGCGAAAGGCACCTGATAGCCCGGTCCCCGGCCAAGGCTGGAATTCGTGGCCCCGGTGCGCAGGTTCCCCCCCGACGAGCAATCGACCACATCGACCCCGGCGGCCTTCAATTCCCGGGATAGCGCCACGCTGTCCTCCAGCGTCCAGCCGCCCTCGATCCAGTCAGTCGCGGAAATGCGGGCGAAGATCGGCATCGAGGCGGGCACGACGGCGCGGACCGCTCGCACCACCTCGAGCGGGAAGCGCATGCGGTTTTCCAGACTTCCGCCGTAGTCATCACCTCGCTGGTTCGCCAGCGGCGACAGGAAGTTCTGCAGCAGATAGCCATGCGCCATATGGACCTCGATCAGGTCAAAGCCCGCCAGCACGGCGCGTTTCGCCGCCGCAACCCAGGCGTCGCGCAGCCCGTCCAGTTGCGCCAGCGTGATCGCCTCGGGCATCTGCCAACCCTCGCCCAGCGGGATCGCCGAGGGCGCCAGAGGCGTCCAGATTTCCTCGCCCGCCGCCAGATCACGCTCGGTCAGCGGCCCGTTTCCCCGGAAAGCCCGCTGCATCGAGGACTTGCGCCCGCCATGGTTCAACTGGATGCCGATCTTCGCGCCATAGCTTTTGACATGGCTGGTCAGCGCCCGCATGCCTTCGATCTGGCCGTCTTCCCACATACCAAGATCACCATTGGTGATGCGGCCGCGCCGGGTGATCGAGGTCTGTTCGACCATGACCAGCCCTGCCCCACCCATGGCGAATGCCGGATAATGCGTGTGGTGGAAGGGCTGCAGACGCCCGTTTTCGGCGACATAGGTGCCCATGGGCGAGATCACGACGCGGTTTCTCAGCGTCACGCCGCGCAGGGTCAGTTCGGAAAACAGCTTCACATCTTGGGTCATTGCGGTCACTCCTCATTCGTGGGGCCTTGGCGACAAGGCATATCGGACACCCCCGGAGGCGCAGGAGGCGCCCCGGTCCGGCACAATCAGGGCCGGTTTCAGGTGATGAGATCAGTTAATTTTCGGGCGGCGGCCTACATACCGCGTCTATCCCGGCGGTTTGCGTGGCGGCATGCATGAGGCCTGCGGGTTGAAATTCGTGGGGATGATGACACGACGCGGCTCCTCTCTTTTGCCATTGGCGATCAGGTCCAGAAGCAGCGCGGCGGCGGTCGCGCCGACCTCGTTCTGGTCCCAGCCGACCACGCCGATCGGCGGCTGATGCAGGTCGCTGAGATCGTTCTGACCCGAGGCGATGACCGAGATATCGCCCGGCACCGAAAGCCCCCTTGTCCGGATGGCTCGCAACACGCCCGGCAGCATGTCGATGCCCCCTGCGATGATCGCGGTCGGGGGATGGGCCATCCCCAGCAAAGACGAGGTGGCACGGTAGCCGTGGTCATTCAGGAAGCTTTCGGACACGACCAGTTCGGGGATTGTCGGCACGTTCCGCTCGGTATGGGCGCGCATGAAGCCCCTGACCCGCGCGCCGCCCGGATGCAGCCGCACCGGCCCGGTCAACAGGGCGATCCGGCGATGGCCGAGGCCCAGCAGATGCGAGGTCGCCTGATAGACCCCGCCCTCATGATCGGCATAGACCGCGTCGCACCATTTCGGCTGGTCGCGGTCGATCATCACGAAGGGCACCGGCAGGCTGCGCAGCAGGTCTTCGAATTCGCCTTCGATCGGGGTGTAGGGCCCCATGAGAACCCCGTCCACCTGCCCCGAGGAGAAGCTGCGCAGCAGCTCGATCTCGCGCTGGCGGCGGCCTTCGGAATTGGCGATCAGTAGGGAATAGCCCGACTCGGTCAGGACATTCTGCGCGGTCGACACAAAGCCGCCCAACTGGGCGATGTTGATCTCGCGCAGGATGCAGCCCACGGTCCGGCTGCGGCCCATGCGCATGGATTTCGCCGCCGCGTTCGGGACATAGCCCAGCTGCTCGATGGCGCTTTCCACCGTTTTCCGGATCACGGGCGAGACGTCGACCGCATCATTGATGACGCGCGACACCGTCCCGATCGAGACATTCGCCAGCTTGGCCACTTCGCGGATGGTCGGAGTTTTCGCCATGTTCCTGTCTGCCAACCCTAGATTTCAAATGCCCATTGTTCGGTCGCGACACGATAGCCGCTGCCGTCGCGCATAAGCCAGCCAAAGCCCGGAAAGTGAACATGCATTCCGGCAACCAGCATATCTTCGGCCAGGATCCGCGCCAGAAGCGCCGTGCGGTTCCGGGCCGCCTGATCGGGATCATGGTCAAAGCTCATCGAGACCTCCGGCCGCGCGACCTGCACCTCGGGGACGTGGGCCAGATCGCCCCAGATAATCATCTGCTGCCCCTGCGAGGTCACCAGCCACGCCGAATGCCCGGGCGTATGCCCCGCGCATTCGACCAGCGTGATGCCCGACAGGACCTCTTCGCCGTCATCGGCCAGCCGGACGCGCCCGGCGTCGCGATAGGGGCCGACCTGCTCTCGGGTCCAGCCGAAATAGCGCATGCGCCTGCGCTCATCGGCCTTTTCCATCTCGGCATCGGAGAACCAGTGCTCGATCTCCTTGCGATTGACGATCAGCGTGGCGTTCGGAAACAGCCGTTCGCCGGTCTGCTTGTCGGTCAGCCCGCCCGAGTGATCCGGGTGGCAATGCGTCAGGATGATGTGGTCAATATCGGCAGGATCTACGCCCGCAGCAGCCAGGTTCTGGAACAGCTTCCCCGCCGTCGGGCCGAAATTGTCCTGCGAGCCGCAATCGAACAGCACCGTCCCCATTGGTCCGCGCAGCAGGAAGCAGTTGACCGAGATGCGGGGCGGCGAGATCCGGTGATCGCGCGCCATCATCTGATCGACCTCGTCGCGGGTGAATTCGCGGAAAATGTCATACCCCATCTCGACATATCCGTCCGACAGCGCGGTCATGAGGACATCGCCGACACGGCGGTGATAGACACCGGGGATCTGGTTCAGGGGCAGGTCAGTCATTCTGGCTTCCATCTTTCGGTCGGTGCTGGCAGCCCGGATATCTGCATCCGGGCCGCCAAATTCTTACATAAACGCAACTTCGCGAAGGTCGTCGACCTCGTCCAGCCGCCAGAAGCGGTCGAAAATCTGCTGCGCGCGCGCGCTGTCGACCTGACGCCCAGCGCAATCGGCGAATTTCTCGGCCAGTTCCTCACGGTCAAGCTGCCGCTGCCAGCTGCCCTTCGCATGTTCGACCGGCGCGTGACGATGGACGGTGCCGTCCTTCAGGGTCACCCAGACAAGATCGAAAGGCGCGTTCGGCAGATCGGCCCCGGCCTTGTCATCGCTGACCGTGACCTCGACCCGCTCCAGCAGGTCCTGCACCGCATCCTGTCCGACGAATTCATCCGTCAGCTCGGACAGCCCCACCCGACGCACCAGCGCCGCACTGGCCATGGCAAATTCCATCGAGAATTTCGCCTCGAGCCCGGTCTGCGGACGGCTGTTTCGCAGCATCAGCTTCTGCGTGACCCCGGTGTGGACATGCATGGTCTGGATGTCCTCGGGCGCGATGTCGTGCTGGTCGGTCAGCGCGACCATCGCGTCGATGGCGCGATGCGTCGCATAGCAGGTCGGATAGCGCTTGATGTTGACGCCAAAGCGCTCGGCGAGCGACTCCTCACCGATCCGGAAGGAGGCCACATCCAGATCCGGCGCCCCGGAGGGAGAGAAGGCGCGCAGAAAGCCGGTCCGATGCTCGAACGCGTCAAGGCTGCCGGTATAGCCGGATTTCGCCAGCCGCGCCGCATGGATGCCCGATTGCGCGGTGCGCCCGGCATGCAGCGATTTGGTCATCGAGCCGAAGTTCGCGACCAGCCCCGCCGCCAGCGAGGCCCCGATGGCCAGCGCGTGCCGTGTTTCCTCGGGCGTCAGCTTGAACAGGCGCGCGGCAGCGGCGGTACAGGCCAGCGTGCCCATCACCGCCGTCGGGTGAAACCCCCGCTCATGCAGGTGGCCGGGCTCAATGGCGTCCAGATGCGCCCACAACTCATAGCCGACCAGATAGGCGTCCATGGCCTCCTGCCCGGAGGCGCGCAGCTCGTGCCCAAGGGCCATGATCGCGGGGACCAGCACCGTACTGGGATGCCCCGCCAGCGCCACATCGTCGAAATCCAGCACATGGCCCGCAACGCCGTTGATCAGCGCCGCATCGGCAGCGGAATAGCTGTGCCCGTTGACCGCGGGCACAGCCTCGTTGCTGCCCGGCAAGGGCGCGGCGATCACCGAGGCCAGCCCGACCGCCGGTTCCTTCGCGCCCGCCAGCATGCAGCCGATGCAATCGACAAAGCCCATCCGCACGGCGTGGCGCGCGGCCTCGGGCGCGGTGCTGGCGTCGAAACCTGCGACGAATTCGGCGGCTTTGCGGGTGATACTGTCCATCATGAACCTCAGTAGGAACGCGGCAGGCCAAGGACATGCTGGCCCACATAGCCCAGCACCAGGTTGGTCGAGATCGGTGCGGTCTGATAGATGCGGCATTCGCGCCACTTCCGCTCGATGCCGTATTCGGTCGCATAGCCGAAGCCGCCGAAGGTCTGCAGCGCGGTATCGGCGGCCTTCCATGTCGCCTCGGAGGCCAGAAGCTTCGCCATGTTCGCCTCGGACCCGCAGGGGCAATGCGCATCAAACAGAGCGGCCGCCTTGCGGGCCATCAGATCAGCAGCCTCAAGTTCGACATAGGCGCGGGCGATCGGGAATTGCACGCCTTGATTTGCGCCGATCGGGCGGCCGAAGACCACGCGCTCATTCGCGTATTCGACCGCTCGCTTCAGCATATAGCGGCCGTCACCCACGCATTCCGAGGCAACAAGGATGCGCTCGGCGTTCATGCCGTCAAGGATATAGCGGAAGCCCTTGCCTTCCTCGCCCACCAGAGCCGAGGCCGGAGCACGCAGGTTTTCGATGAAGACCTCGGTCGTGTTGTGGTTCATCAGCGCCTTGATCGGGCGGATCTCGACGCCATTGCCGCGCGCCTCGCGCAGATCGATCAGGAAGACCGAGATGCCGTCGGTCTTCTTCTTGACCTGATCCAGCGGCGTGGTGCGCGCCAGAAGCAGCATGAGGTCCGAATAAAGCGCGCGCGAGGTAAAGACCTTCTGGCCGTTGATGACATATTCATCGCCCTCGCGCACCGCACGGGTCTTCAGCTGCGTCGTGTCCGAACCGGTGGTCGGCTCGGTCACGCCGAAGGCCTGCAGACGCAGGGTGCCGGCGGCAATCTCGGGCAGGTATTTCTGCTTCTGCTCTTCGGTGCCGTGGCGCAGCAGCGTGCCCATGATGTACATCTGCGCATGGGCCGGGCTCGCCTGACAGCCATTCGCGTTGATCTCTTCCAGAATGACGGCAGCGGCACGCAGGGGCAGACCCGCGCCGCCATATTCCTCAGGCACCAGCGCCGCCAGAAAGCCGCCCTCGGTCAGTTCGGCCACGAATTCCGAGGGATAGCCGGATTCCTCCTCCAGCTTCGCCCAGTATTCCATCGGGTAATTCGCACAGATCCGGCGGATCGAGTCGCGCAGTTCCGAGTAATCTTCACCAAGTTCCAGATTGACGATGTCGAGGCTCATGCTTCGGGCTCTTTCAAATGACAGGCTGATAGGTTTTGGGCAGTCCGGCGCGGGCGATGGCGCCGCTGTAGCGCTCATCCCCCAGCCAGGTTTCGACGTCGCGGCGCAGCTCCAGCAGCGCGGGAATGTCGATGCCCGTGGCAAAGCCCATGCTTTCCAGCATGAAGGCGGTGTCTTCGGTGTTGATGTTGCCGGTCGCACCCGGCGCGAAGGGGCAGCCCCCCAAACCGGCCAGCGAGCTGTCGAAGACGCGCACCCCGGCCTCAAGCGCGGCCAGCACATTGGCAAGGCCAAGGCCGCGGGTGTCGTGGAAATGGCAGATGACCCGACGGCCATCGGCGATCTTGACGATCCGGGGCAGGATCGCGCGGACCTGCGCCGGATTGCCATAGCCCACCGTATCCGCGACGATCACCTCATCCGCGCCACCCGCGACGATCTGGCGGGCGACATCAAGGACGCGCTCGGGGTCGACCTCTCCCTGAAGGGTGCAGCCGAATGTGGTTGCAAGCCCCACACCCAGCACCATCTTTTGCCCGGCCCCCGTCTGTTTCAACGCGGCGATGCGCCGGAATTCGGCAATCGCCTCATCGGTCGAGCGGCGGACATTCGACTGGCTGTGCGCCTCGGAAATCGAGAGGACATAGTTGATATGCGTGAACCCGGCCTGCAGCGCGTTTTCTGCCCCCTTCAGGTTCGGGACCAGCGCCGAGGGAACAACCCCGGTCAGTTCCGGGATCACCCCTGCGACCTCGGCCGCATCTGCGAATTGCGGGACGTTCTTCGGCGGCACGAAAGAGGTCAGTTCGATCTCGGCCACGCCTGCATCGCGCAGGCGCAGCGCCCATTCACGCTTGCGTTCGGTCGGAAGGAAACGCGCGGCCATCTGGATGCCATCACGCAGCCCAACCTCACGCAGGATTACCCGATCCGGCATCATCACACCCCCCGGAACTGCGCTTTGCGCTTTTCATTATAGGCGCGCACGCCTTCCAGCCGGTCTTGCGTCGTGACCATACGGTTGTAGCACTCGATCTCGAAGGCAAGCCCGTCAGCCAGCGACATCTGCAAGCCGCGATGGATCGCCTGCTTGGCCTGCCGGACCGAGATCGGCGCGTTCCCGGCGATGCGCTGCGCGGTCTCGAGCGTTGCGTTCAACAGTTCATCCTGTGGCAGAACGCGATTGATCAGGCCCCATTCATGGGCGTCCTGCGCGGTGAAGGGCAGCCCGGTCAGGATGACCTCCTTGGCACGACGCTCACCCATGGCGCGGGGCAGGTTTTGCGTGCCGCCTGCGCCCGGCATGATCCCAAGCGTCACCTCGGTCAGTGCAAAGCGTGCGTTTTCCGAGGCATAGGCGAAATCGAATGCCGCCGTCATCTCGCATCCGCCACCATAGGCCGCACCGTTGATCGCGCCGATCAGCGGGATCGGGCAGGCGACGATGGCGCGCAGCATCCGTTCGAACATGGCGTGCTGGCGTAGCCATTGCTCGTCGGTCATGCCATTGCGCTCTTTCAGGTCGCCCCCGGCGCAGAAGGCCTTGTCGCCGCTGCCGGTCAGAATCAGCGCACGCAGGCCTTCGGTATCAAGCTGGAACCCTTCGAACAGGTCCATCAGCTCTTCGCCCATGCGCGAGTTCATCGCATTCGCGGCCTGCGGACGGTTCAGCCGGATCAGCAGGACGTGGTCGCCAACCCGTTCCAGCGCCAGAGTTTCATATGCGCGGTTCATGAGAATTCCTGCCTGATCTGTTGGTCATGCGCGCCCAGCGTCGGGGCAATGCCGCCGGAGGTCGGTCGCCGGTCATCGATCGAGAAGGGCAATCCGACCCATTTGTGATTGCCAGCCTCGGCCAGAATGCCGACGGCCTCGGTTTGCGGATGGCTCCAGACCTGATCGATCCGCAGCAGCGGGCAGTTCGGGACCTGAGCCCTGTCCAGCGCCTCGCCCACCTCGGCCATGGTCATCGGCCGGATGGCCTCGGCGATCTGTGGCACCAGCTCGGTCCGCAGGATCACGCGGTCGCGGTTCAGCTTGAACCTTGCATCGGCGCCGATACCGGCAAGCCCCGGAATGGCCTCGCAGAGCTTGCCGAACAGCTTGTCATTGCCCGCCGCGATCATCACCCAGCCATCGCTGGCCTGAAACGCCTGATAAGGCACGATTTCAGCCAGACCCGAGCCATGCGGCTTGCGCACCTCGCCCGAGACCGCATGCGCGGCCAGCGGAATGGTCATCCAGGCGAGGCCGGTTTCGAACAGCGAGGTCGCGACATGGGCCCCCTGCCCCGAGCGTTGCCGCTCGACCAGCGCAGAGAGCAGCCCGATGACCGTCCACATCCCTGAGCCCATGTCGACCAGCGACACGCCAACCCGCACCGGGGGCCGATCCTCTTCGCCGGTAACCGACATGATGCCAGACGAGGCCTGCGCCAAGGGATCATAGCCCGGCTTGCGCGACAAAGGACCGTCCTTCCCGAAAGCGCCGATGTCGCACCAGATCAGCTCGGGCTTTTCCGCCCGGACCTCGGCCACGTCGATCCCGAATTTGCCGAGCAGGCCCGGGCGCAGGTTCTGAAGCACCGCATCCGAAGACTGGATCAGGCGGCGCAGCATGGCCAGTTGCTCGGGGTCGGCAAAATCGACGGTGACGCTTTCCTTGCCCCGGTTCAGCGCGTGAAAGGCGGTCGCGTCCTCATCAAGGAAGGGCGGGCCCCAGCCACGGGCATAGTCCCCGGTCGCGGGGTTTTCGACCTTGATGACCCTTGCGCCCAGTTCGGCAAGGATCAGCCCCGCATAGGGCGCCGCGACCGAATGACCCAGTTCCAGGATCGTCAGGCCATGAAGGGGTGCAGAATTCATTTGCTTGAAAGTCTCCGTTCTTGGGGCGGGCGAAAGGCCTAGAGGTATTCCTCGGCCAGTGCCGCGCCCTTGATCTCGTCCGTGGTGCCCGAGCGCCGGATCTGCCCCGAGCGCATCACATGCCCGTAATGCGCGATCTTCAGCGCGGGCCGGGCCATCTGTTCCGTCATCAGGATCGCGATCCCCTGTTCCTGCATCTGCCGCACCGCGGTCGAGATCTGCTGGATCCAGACCGGTGCCAGCCCAAGGAAAGGCTCATCCAGAAGCAAAAGCCGGGGCGTTCCGCTCATCGCGCGGGCGATGGCCACCAGTTGCTGCTGGCCGCCCGAAAGCTGACCCGCAGGCTGGGCCTGACGCTCGGCCAGAAAGGGGAAAGAGGCGACCAGCTGGTCCCAGCGTTCGCTTTGCTCGCGCTGGCTTTTCGTCGCCGCCCCCGAAAGCACGTTGTCCTTGACCGACATGCTGGGAAAGACGCGTCGACCTTCGGGCGAATAGCCGATGCCAAGGCGCGCACGGGCATCGCTGGAAAGGCCCGAGATATTCCGGCCCTCGAACGTGATCTGACCGCGCGCGCTGCTGACCAGCCCGATGACCGCGTTGATCAGGCTGGATTTTCCAGCGCCATTCGCACCGATCAGCAACACGGTCTGCCCGGCTGCCACATCCAGATCCAGACCGTCGACCGCGCGGGTTCCGCCATAGGCCACGTGCAGGTCACGAATGCTGAGCATGATCATCCTCCTCATCGCTGCCGCCCAGATAGGCGTCGATGACATCCTTGCGGGCCAGAACCTCACCCGGCGCGCCCTCGGCAATCAGCTTGCCGCCGTCGAGAACGATCACCTGCGGGCAAAGCCGCTTGATCAGGTCCATGTCATGTTCGACCAGCAAGACGCCGCAGTTGAACTCGGTCTGCGCGAAGGCGATGTAATCGTCGATATTGCCCCGTTCGGATTTCTCCAGCCCGGCTGCCGGTTCGTCCAGCAGCAGCATGCGCGGCTCGGTCGCCAGTGCCATGGTCAGGCCCAGCATCTTCTGCAGGCCATAGGGAAGCAGGTTGGCATCGCGCCGCCAGTTCTCGACCAGACCGAACTTTTCCAGCAGCACCGCCAGCCGCTCCAGAACCGAGCGATCCTTGCCGGAGAAGCGGATCGCGGACAGCAGGTTGTCCTCGATGCTGTTGTCGTTGAAGGTCGCGGTTTGCTGGAAGCTGCGGACAAGGCCGCGCCCGGCGTTGCTATAGACAGGCTGGCTGTCGACGCGCGTATCGCCCAGCATCACCCGCCCCGAACTTGGCGGCAGCCTGCCCGAGATGATGTTGATCATCGTGGTCTTGCCCGCGCCGTTCGGCCCGATGACGCCCAGAAGCCCCCCCGCCGGCATGGTGAAGTTGACGTCATGGAAGACCTTCAGGCCGCCAAAGGCCTTCGAGATGCTTTCGACGCGCAAGGCGTCGCCGCGGGTCAGATTTGCCCCGTCCATCAGCTTTTCCCCTCTGCCAGTGCCGGTTTGGGATTGGTGAGGCCACCGCCGTTCCGGCCACGCAGGCGCTGGACCGTTTTCGTCAGCATTCCGATGACCCCGCCTTTGGCGACCAGCGTCACGACGATAATCAGAAGCCCGTAAAGGCCCGGAGAAAGCTCTCCGCTAAGTGCGAAATAGTCGGTGGCCGAGACCAGCAGGATCGCACCCACCAGCGTGCCCAGGATCGAGGCCTTGCCGCCCACGATCGTGTAGGTGATGTAATTGACCGAGGACATCGGCGCGAATGAGGTCGGATGCGCCGTCATCAGCATGTTGACCAGGGCAAAGCCCGCCAGCCCCGACACGCCAGCCGCCACCGCGAATGCCAGCGCCTTGTATTTCCAGCAGGCAAGCCCAAGGCTTTCGGCCAGCACGTCGTTCTTTTCAATCGCAGCGAACTCATAGCGGTAGCGGCGGGTAAAGATCGCCGTGATCAGGAAACCCGTGAAGGCCAGCCCCGCCGTCGTCAGCAGCACATGGGAATTGTCCCAAAGCTCGAACCCGAAGATCTTGACCGCAGGCATGCCCACCAGCCCGTTTGCGCCGCCCGTCAGGGGGGCCGCCTCGAACAGCAGCAGCTGGACGATTTCCGTCAGCACGAAGGTCACAAGGACGAAATAGACCCCCTTGAGGCGCAGGATCAGCCAGCCCAGCGGGATCGCCAGCAGCGCAGGCACGATGAAGGCGGCAGCCGCCAGCACGAAGACATCGGTGATGCCCAGACGGATGCTGAGGATCGCGACGGTATAGCCGCCGATGGCCATGAAGGACGGGACCGCGAAGCTCATCAGGTCCATGCGCAGCATGATGTAGACCCCAAGCGCCGCAGTCGCCGCAATCAGGATCAGGTTGGTCTGCGACATGATCTGCGGGTTCACCGTCAGGAACGGAACCGCGAAGGTCGCAAGAACCAGCGCCAGCGTGACCCATTCATAGCCACTGAAGAAGGGCGAGCGCCGTTCGAGAAGACGAGAGACGGTTGCGTTGCTCATGCGCGGCGAACCTCCTTGCCCATCAGCCCCTGCGGGCGGATCACCAGGATCACCAGCACCAGCACGAAGAGCGTCAGCGCCCCTTTCGAGCCGCCCAGATAGACGGCGGCATAAGCCTCGATCAGGCCGACGATGAAGGCGGCGATGGTCGCGCCGGTGACGCTGCCCAGCCCGCCAAGGATTACGGTCAGGAAGGAAAACGCCAGCACAGGATCACCGACATGCGGCGCAAGCGCCAGGATCGGCGTGACCAGCGCGCCCGTCAGTCCGGCAAGTCCGGTCGCAAGGGCGAAAGCAAAGGGAAACAGGATCTTCGTCGGCATGCCAAGCGCGCTTGCCACCGTGCGATCCTCGGCCATGGCGCGCAGCGAGCGGCCGACATTCGTGCGATAGACCAGCCAGAAGACGAAGACGATGGCGGCAAGGCAGGCCCCAAGCACGACCATGTTGGCATAGGGGAAATAGACGTCCCCGACCCGCCAGACACCCGAGATCGGGAAAGAGAACTCGGGCGATTCCGCGCCGAAAATGACCAGAATTCCGGTCGCAAGCACAAGGTAGAAGCCCATCGTGACCATGAGCGTCGCCTGATGATCGTCGATCACGCGTTCGAGGATCAGCACCTCGAACAGCCACCCCAGGACAAATGTGGCGGCCAGCGCGATCAGTAGGGCCACCACATAGGGCAGCCCCAGCACGGCCGAGCAGTAATAGGCGACATAGCCGCCCATCACATAAAACCCGCCATGCGCGAAGTTGACGACGCCAAGGATGCCGAAGATCAGCGTAAACCCAAGTGCCAAGAGGGTATATTGGGACCCGAGGCTGATCCCGATCAGCCCCGTCGCAATGAAACCTTCCATGTTTCCTCCAGAGGTTAGCCTTCGTTGGCGGCTTCCGCACGAACGTAGGGTTGCTGCTCTCCGGCCTGGATCACGCCGATCGCGAAGGGATAGGACATCTCTTGATTGATCCCGAAGAACTTCTGGCCAATCCAGTGCCCTGCCCCGATGTTTTCGTCATCGACCGGCAGCGTGCGCATCGCATCCGCGATCTTCTGGGCATCGTCGACCGATTGGGCGGCCTGAGCGGCTTTGACCATCATCCGCGCCGCATAGACCCAGCGGAAGAAATCCGCATTCTCGGGGCGCGGCTTGCCCATCAGGGCGATGTGCTTTTCTTCCAGCGCCTTGGTGTTGTCATCCATCGCGATGGGCTCGAACCACAGGAAGTCCTGAAGCACGTTATAGCCACCTGCGACACGCCCGATCTCTTCCGTGCCCGGACCGCCCAGACGGAAAATCGGACCGGTGAAGCCAGCCTGACGCAACTGCTTGACGATGATGCCGGCGTCACCGGCGGGCGAGGACGCCAGATCGACCGCACCGGGCTTCGCGGCCAGCATACGGGTCACAATGGGCGCAAAGTTCGTGGTGCCGCGCTGATAATATTCCTCGGTCGGGGTGACGCCCTTCTGCTTGAAGATCTCTGCGTTGACGCCTGCAATATCGGTGCCGCCCTGATCGTTCGGCGCTACAATCGAGACTGTGTCGAATTTGTAAAGCTCAAGCCCCTTGTCGATGATCGGACCTGCCCAACCGGACGGGCCGGGGCCGATGTGGAAGACGTTGGGCCATTGCGGGCCAATCGCGTCCTTGGCGAAGCTGTTGACCATCGCGACCATGCGGTTGCGCGTCGCAATCGGCTTCATGCCGGTCACCTCGGGCGATCCGACCGCCCCGACGATCACCTTGATACCTTCTGCCGCCAGCGAGTTCATGGCCGAAGCCGCACCCTCGGCGGTGTACTTCGAGTCAATCGCCACAACCGAAACCGTGCAGGTCTCGCCGTTGACGACAAGGCGCTTTTCCTCGACCGTTTCTTTGGCCACGAACTCCAGCGCACCGCGCAGGGCCATGCCCCATTGCGCGGCCGGACCGGACAGAACGGCTGGCGAGCCGATTTTCAGCTCACATGCGAAAGCCGATGCGCTCAGCGCAGCCGATGCCAGCAAAGTGCCGCAGAACAAGCGGCCCAGACCCGAAATCATTCTCAATCTCCTCCCTGATTTTATGACGACGAGGAGCCCTCGAAACCCTTTGCGCCTTCCCTCCCACAGGTTGGCGCCACTCCGTTCGTCTTGAGGGAACAATAGCAGGGTGAAATGATCTGTCAATAAAACGTTTCATTGAATTTTGTGATGAAGTTTCTGCGCGGACTTGCGACAAGATTCAAAAATAATTTATTATATTACAGATAGTTAATTTGAATCCATCCTTGAGCAGACAAAATGATCCATTTCTGTAGCGTCGAAAGTATCTCCGCTGAATCCACAAACAATGAACCCTTCCATACTGCGCTCACGCTGCCACAAAATACAGCCCCGCCCGCCCGATTCTTCCGGCCCGGCGAGCCATCGCGTCAGAGATAGGAGAACACGTTTCGGATGGTGAAGCTGGACAGGATGCTCGAAACACCGGGCAAGGTCGACAGCACGGCCGAGTGAACATCCTCGAACTCTTCCAGCCCCTCGATCTCGATGCGCAGCAGATAGTCGGCGCCCCCGGTTACAAGGAAGCATTCGCGCACTTCTTCGCATTTCCGCACCGCAGACTCGAATTTCGTGAACGATTCTGCGGTTGGCTCGGCCAATTTGATCTGAATGAAGACGGGCCTTCGGCCTTCCCGGACAGCGGTATTGCGGATGACCGTATACCCGCGAATGACCTCTGCGTCCTCCATTGCGCGGATACGGCGGGCACAGGCAGAGGAGGAAAGCCCCACCTTGTCGGCCAGCTCGACATTACTGATCCTGGCGTTCAGACGCAACTCCTCCAGAATCTTTGCATCCAGTTTGTCCAGTTGCATGGCGATTTCAGCTACTCCCGCGCCAGAAACCCGCGCTGAACCGTTTTATTTGATGATTTCTGAAGCAACAAGCCAAGATTTCACCGGATTGGCTCATCTATCCTTGGGAGGACGGCCTCAGTGCCGAAAACCATCTTTCACCTCAGGCCCATGGCAGGACGAAGCCTCATGCAACAAGACAGGACCGCTGCGATCACCGGCAGCGCGGCGGCGTCCACATGACCCGAGCGTTTGCGGCTGAAGCGACACCCCACGGCCCCCACATCGACGCCGCTGCACTCATCTGGATCGGCATTCATCTGATCGCGCCAAAAGCTCTGCCCGCCTTGGCGGGGCCCAGCCGTCAGGTGATCCGCCCCTGCCCCCTTGGCTGAAGCCTCACACCCACAACCTGAAAGCCCCCAATGAGCAACAAACTGAAGGCCGTCATCATCGGGCCGGGAAATATCGGCACCGATCTTTTGATGAAGATGCAAAGATCGCCTTGGATCGAGCCCATCTGGATGGTCGGTGTGGATCCGGCTTCCCCCGGCCTGCAGCGCGCCGCCGAGATGGGTATCCGGACAACGGCCGAGGGCGTTGACGGCGTCCTGCCCCATATCCTGTCTGACGACATCCGGATCGCTTTCGACGCGACCTCGGCCTATGCGCATGCGGAAAACTCGCGCAAGCTGAACGCGCTTGGCGTGGTGATGATCGACCTGACCCCCGCCGCCATCGGCCCTTTCTGCATTCCGCCGGTCAACCTTGCCGACCACGCCAGGGCGACGTGCATGAACGTCAATATGGTGACCTGCGGCGGACAGGCCACGATCCCGATGATCGCCGCCGTCAGCCGGGTCCAGCCAATCAGCTATGGCGAGATCATCGCCTCGGTCGCGTCCCGCTCGGTCGGGCCGGGAACGCGGCGCAACATCGATGAGTTCACGCAAACCACGGCCCGGGCAATCGAGACAGTCGGCGGCGCCAAGACCGGCAAGGCGATCATCATCGTCAACCCGGCCGAGCCGCCCCTGATGATGCGCGACACCGTGCATGTGCTAACCGAAGACGCCCCCGATGAGGCCGCCATCCGCGACAGTGTCCATGCCATGGTGGCCGAGGTCCGCAAATATGTCCCCGGCTACAAGCTGGTCAACGGCCCCGTTTTCGACGGCAATCGCGTGTCGATCTTCCTTGAGGTCGAAGGCTTGGGCGATTTCCTTCCGCGCTATGCGGGTAATCTGGACATCATGACGGCCGCAGCCCTGCGCACGGCCGAGTTTTTCGCCGAAGAATCGAGCCTCGGCAATTTCCACTTTCCCAGCCGTGAACCGGAGGTCGCCCGATGATCGCGCCAAAGATCACCATTCACGAAATGAGCCTGCGCGACGGCATGCATCCGCTGCGCCATCAGATGACGCCTCAGCAGATGGTCAGCATCGCCCGCGCCGCTGATGATGCGGGCATCCCATGGATCGAGGTCACGCATGGGGACGGGCTGGGTGGCTCGTCGCTGAACTATGGATTCAGCGCGCATGAGGACACGGAATATCTGCGCGCGGTCGTGCCCCAGATGAAATCCGCCAAGGTCTCGGCCCTGCTTATCCCCGGGATTGGCACCGTCGATGCGCTGAAAGCGGCGATGGATTGCGGCATTGCGGGTGTCCGGGTCGCGACCCATTGCACCGAAGCCGATTGCGCCGAGCAGCATATCGCCTTCGCGGCGAAGTCGGGCCTCGATACGGTCGGGTTCCTGATGATGGCGCATCGCGCGACGCCCGAGCAATTGGCCCGGCAGGCGCAGATCATGGAGGCATCGGGCGCGACAACCGTCTATTGCACGGATTCCGCGGGCTACATGCTGCCCAGCGATGTGACGGCCCGCATATCGGCGCTTCGCGACGCCCTTTCGCCCCAGACCATCATCGGCTTTCATGCCCATCATAATCTGGGCATGGGCATCGCCAACTCGGTCGCGGCCATCGATGCCGGGGCGACCCGTATCGACGGGGCATTGGCCGGGCTGGGTGCCGGGGCGGGCAATGCGCCGACCGAGCTTCTGGTCGCTGTCGCCGCGCGCATGGGGATCGAGACGGGGATCGACCTTTTCAAGGTCCTCGACGCCGCCGAGGATCTGGTTGTTCCGATGATGGAGCGCCCGATCCGGGTTGATCGCAACGCGCTGATCCTTGGCTATGCGGGGGTCTATTCCTCATTCCTGCTTTTCGCCGAGCGAGCCGAGAAGCGCTATGGCATCCCCGCCTCCGAGCTGCTGCTGACCATGGGGCAACGCGGGATGGTCGGCGGCCAGGAGGATATGATCGAGGATCTGGCGCTGACGATGGCAGCAGCACGGGGGTAGCCCATGCTATTTTGCCAGAAGGATCACGAAGGCCTCTGACGCAGAATGCCGGGGAATTCATCCCCGGCATCGCATTTTCAGGCCTGACTTATGCAGATTTCCGCTTGCGGTCGAACGAGACGAGCTCCTGCTCATCGAAGGTCGAGGGCCGGGTCAGGTCGGCAACGCTTGGCTTTCCGACGTAATGCGGTCCCCAGGCGGCGGCAGGATGCGTCGCCTCGACCCTGCCGTCAGGCGTGCCGATCAGCTTTTTGCGGAGCGAGCCGTCGGTATAGGAGGTCTGCGCCCGGCCACGGCGAACCAGCTCCGGAACGACATAGTCGATGAAATCGGTCGTCGTGCCGGGGGTGATCGCATAGGCGAGGTTGAACCCGTCCACGCCGCCCTCGTCGACCCATCTCTCCAGCATATCGGCGACCTTCTCGGGGCCGCCGACCAGAACCGGGCCAAGCCCACCGATGCAGCGATGACGGATCACGTCGCGGACGGTCCAGACCTTGCCATCTTCGGCATTGGTCAGCGATTCCAGCGTGGTCCGCAGGCTATCGTTCGGCACGGCCTCCAGCGGCGCATCCGGATCGAGCTTCGAAAAATCGATCCCGGTCCAGCCGCCGTAAAGCGCAAGCATCCCCTCGGGGTTCGCATATTCAAGGAACTCCTCGTACTTCGCCTCGGCCGCCTCATCATCGGCAGCGGTGATGACGGTCAGCAGCGTGAAGATCTTGATCGAATCCGCGCTACGCCCGGCTTCCACCGCAAGGCGGCGGATGTCTTCGGTCACGGGCTTTGCCGCTTCCGGGCTGGTCGTCAGGATGAACATGCCCTCGGCATGGTTCGAGGCAAACTGCCGCCCCCGACCCGAGGCCCCTGCCTGGAAGATGACCGGCGTGCGCTGCGGTGAGGGTTCACAAAGGTGGTAGCCCGGGACCTTGAAATACTCACCCTCATGCGCAATCGGATGGATTTTCGAGGCATCGGCAAAGACGCCGCTGGCCTTGTCGCGCTTGACGGCCGCGTCCTCCCAGCTGCCCTCCCACAGCTTGTAGATGACCTCCATATATTCATCGGCCATGTCATAGCGCTGGTCATGGGTCATCTGCTTGTCCATGCCCAGATTGACCGCCGCGCTGTTGAGATAAGAGGAGACGACGTTCCACGCGACCCGGCCCTTGGTCAGGTGGTCCAGCGTCGAAAGACGCCGGGCCAGCAGATAGGGATGCTCATAGGTGATCGCGGCCGTCACGCCGAAACCGACATGTTTCGTCACCGCCGCCATAGCCGAGATCGCGGCGAAGGGATCATTCACCGGGACCTGCGCCGCGTCCTTGAGCGCCGCCTCGCCCGAGCCGCGATAGACGTCATAGACCCCGACGACATCGGCGATGAACAGCGTGTCGAAATGGCCGCGTTCCAGCTCGATCGCCATATTGGTCCAGTATTCAATGTCATTATAGCGTGCGGCCTGACTGCTTGGATGCGTCCACATGCCGGTCGATTGATGGCTGACACAGGTCATGTCGAAGGCATTCAGGATAATTCGCTTCTTTTCAGTTGCCATGAGAGGTCCTTCCTTTCCACATGTTTCATCGTTCCGCCGGAGGTGCTCCGGTGGCGGGGTCGTCCTAGATGATCGGGCCAATCAGTTGTCGGCCCGACCCCAGCTCAGTCTGAGATCGTAGGTGTCGCCGGGGTAGAAACCGTCGGCATTCGGCATCTTCACTTGCGCCAGCGCGCCCGCGTCCAGCGCCGCATCCTCGGGCAGAATGCCGCCACGATTGAGAATGAAGGCAGAAATCGCATAGACCTCGTCATCGGTCAGCGAGCCCGGATCATCGAAGGGCATCGCGCGTTTGACATAGTCGAACAGCGTCTCGGCATGCGGCCAATAGCTTTCGACAGTCTTGACGGGCTTGTCCGAGGCCAGCGAACCGCGACCTCCGACCAGCTTTGCCCCGCCAGTTTCCGGGATGCCCTCAAGCTCTTCGCCGTGGCAATGGGCGCAGCGTTCGCCGTAAAGGTCCCTACCCTGAGCGACCGTGCCGCTGCCAGCGGGAAGATCGCCCCCGCCCGGCGCATAGGCGGCCATTCCCTTCAGATCATCCGGGCCGATGGGTGAGCCCCAGCTCTCGGCCCCTTCGGCCAGGGCAGACAACGGCGCCAAGGCAAGGCAGGCGCAGATTGCGAACGCATCAAACCTGAACATTGGTCACCTCTCCTGCGGCATCGACGGCCCAGCTTTGAATGGCATTGTAGTGATAGACCGAGTTCACGCCGCGCATCTCGATCAGATCGCCCCGCGTCAGCTGGCGGGCGCCGGTTTCGTCCCAGCAGCGGCTTTGCAGAACCGCCTCGCTGCCGTCCCAATGCCAGGGAAAGCTGAAGCGAACGGTGCATTGCGGTTCGGGCTGGGTATCCAGCCGCGCGGGTGCCCAGGTCTTCCCGCCATCGGTCGAGATATCGACCGCCTGCACGCGGCCTCTGCCGGTCCAGGCGAAGCCCGTGATCTCGTAATGGCCGGGTTTCGGCAGCTTCATCTCGCCCGAGGGGAAAGTGATGACCGATTTCGGGTCCATCTCCAGCGTAAACAGCTTCGCCCGCCCGTCGCTGTAGAGATCCGAGTATTTCGAGGTCTCCTCGCGGGTCATGAAGGGCTTGTCGGACACCTGCAGGCGGCGCAGCCATTTGATATGGGTATTGCCCTCATAGCCCGGCAGCAGCAGACGCAGCGGATAGCCCTGTTCGGGACGCAGCGCCTCGCCGTTCTGGCCATAGACGATCATCCCGTCGCGCATCAGCTTGTCCATCGGGATCGAGCGCGTCATCACTGCCGCATCCGCGCCTTCAGCCAGCACCCAATCCGCCTGCGGGTCCAGATTGACCGCCCGCGCCAGCGTCGAGAACAGCACGCCCGTCCATTCCGAAGTCGACAGGAGCCCATGCGTGCGCTGGACATTCTTCGCAGTGACGCCTTTCCATTCGGTCAGCGTGTTGCCCGAGCATTCGATGAAATGCTTGCGCGTGACCGAGGGCAGAGCCTTCAGATCGGCCATCGAGAACTTCTTCGCCTCGGCGACCATCCCGTGAACGAACAGGTTGTGATGCGTCGGGTCGATGGTCGGGATGCCGCCGTGATGGCGTTCGAAATGCAGGCCCGACGGCGTCAGGTTCCCCAGCATCGCGGCCAGCGGCGTAAAGGTCCAGGAGGTGGTGTCGGTCGGATTGTCCTCCTTGATGCGCACTTCGGTCTCAAATTGCGAACGGGTGCCGTAACCGCCGTCCTCCAGCAGGGCGCGGCCCATTTCTTTGGTCGGATCGGCGGGCACGTCGTAAAGAACCGCGCCCGGCGGGGCTTTGGCGGCCTCTTGCGCCGCGGCGACGCCCACCGAGGCCGCAAGGAAGCCCGCGCCTGCGCCGACGGTTCGTCCCAGAAAGGCACGGCGGGGCAGATCCGGGCGCATCCCGTCCCGGCAATCACATTCGTCGGCGGTCGCGCCTGACGGTCCTGCGTTGGTTTGCATCATCCTCACCCTCCCTGGTCGTGATGTCACATGCCGTCTGATGACGGTCTTGGCTGTCAGATCTGGTGGAAGCGCCGTGCCTCCGCGATATCATCCTGAATTTGCGTCATGAATTCGCCGATATTGGCGAAGCGGGCTTCAGGGCGCAGATAGAGATCGAACCGCACGGCAAGCATGGCGCCATAGATATTGCGTCCGAAATCGAACAGATGGACCTCCAGCAGCGGCGCGCCATCGTCGAAATGCGGGCGCGTTCCCCAGGAGGCGATCCCGGCCACAGCCTCACCGGCCAGAAAGGCGGTAACCGCATAGATGCCGAAAGCGGGTGCATTCTCGGGCGAGATCGCCAGATTGGCCGTGGGGATCCCCAGCTCGCGCCCCAGCTTGTTTCCGTGAATGACGCGCCCGGTCAAAAGCCGAGGGCGCGTGGCCCGGGACGCCGCGAAAAGAGCCGCCTCACGCGATGCTTCGGCGATGAAGTCGATCTGCTCAATCATCTTGCGGAACCCCTCCCAAAGTTCGTGCAATGCGATCTGGCGTGTCCTAGCCGGCCATCGGCGCGACCGCGCCGTAACGTCCGTCGTAATAGACCAGCGGGGGCTTGCCGCTGATTTCAGTCTGCTCGATCCGGCCAAAGAAAATCGTATGGGTCCCGACATCCATCACCTGACTGACCGTGCAAACCATCGCCGCCGCCGCATCGGTGATGACCGGAACGCCCGTTTCGGTCAGATGGTGCGGCACCGAGGCGAAGACGTCATCGGCCTTGGTGCCAAAGCGTTCGGCCACCTCGCGCTGGTCCGCTGCGATGACGTTGACGGTGAAAGCGCTCTTGTTGGCGATATGAGGATAGGTCCGGGTCGAGCGATTGACGGCAATCAGAAGCGTCGGCGGCTCGGCGCAGACGCTGCAGACAGCGGTCGCGGTGAAGCCATATAGCGCGCCCTCGTTTTCGGTGCTGATCACCGTCACGGTGCCCGCCAGGCTGCGCATCACCTTGCGAAAATCATCGCTGCCAACACCCTGAGGTGCCATGTCAATCCGGGATTGCTCGGTCATGATGAGGTCTCCGATATGAGAAAATCTTTGCGTTGCCCGGCGCTAAACGCAGGCTCACGGATCAGGCCCGGGGCTCATTGCGCTGGCGCCAGGCGATCAGGTCGGAAATCGTGCCGAGCGGCATGCCAAACCTGTCGGCCCAGATCCGCAGCTCGGGCAGACGCGCCATGCGCCCGTCGTCCAGCATAATCTCGCAGATCACGGCGGCGGGGGTGAGGCCGCAGATGCGCGAAATATCGACCGAGGCTTCGGTGTGGCCGGGACGCTCAAGCACGCCGCCCTTGCGTGCGATCAGCGGGAACATATGTCCCGGCGAACAGATCCGCTCGGGGCTGGCATCGAAGGCAATCGCTTCGGCAATCGTATGCGCGCGGTCGGCGGCTGAGATTCCGGTGGTGATCCCGGTGCGTGCCTCGATCGACTGGGTGAAGGCGGTCTGGCGCAGGCAGTGGCTGCTGCCCTGATTGGCGCGATGAAGACCAAGCCGCGCGGCGTGATCTTCCGTCAGGGTCAGACAAATCAGACCGCTCGCCTGCTTAGCCATGAGGGTGATGACCTCGGCCGTCGCAAAATCGGCCGGGACGATGATATCGCCTTCGTTCTCACGGTCCTCGTCATCGATCAGCACATAGGGGCGACCTGCGGCGGCGGCGACAAACACCTCCTCGATGGGATCGACATGACAAGCGAATTCGGTCTGACGTGAAATGATCATGGAGATACCCTCGAAGTCGGTTTCTTGCTGGTGAAAGAGACGACGCCCCTGCCACCTTCATCTTGTCTGGCACCGCTGCGAGGCGAGAAGCTTTCCAGCCCCATGCAGCTGCGCATCGTGTACATCTGCACTGCTTCAAGCGCGGTCATCTGCGCGGCATCCCGCAGCCTGCGAGACAGCGCGCCCTCGTCGCTGATCTCGTGCTGGGTCGCAAACAGCGTGGTCGACGTCGTGACGATCCCGATTGAGCTGAACAGAGGCCGCATCTGATGTTCAAGCATCAGCCCGTGCATCGGCGTTTCTCCGTTCGCGACCGGAACCGCAATTCGGCCTTTCATGCAATCCTCATCCAGAAGATCGAAGAATTGTTTCAACAGCCCCGTATAAGAGGCGCGATAAACCGGCGTGCCGACGATCAGAATTTCTGCATTTTCAGCCTGCCGCAGAATGCTTTCTCCTTTGGCAGAAATATCGCAACGCTGAGGCGCACTAAACAGGTCAGTTGCCACCTCGCTTAGTTCAATCAGTCGCAATTCCAGCGCAATGCTTTCCCCCATCGCCGCGCAAAGCTCGGCCAGAAGATGCTGCGTCCGAGACGGTTTGTGCGGGCTTCCGTTGATGCTTGCGACGACGACCACGACCCCCTCCCGAAGCTCTGTATCGACCGTTCCATACTGACACAGGAATCGACCAAATCAACACAAAGTTTGCGGCTCTCCTTGGCGTATCCTGTGAGATTTCTCAGCTGAAAAACTTAATTATCAAATTGAATTTGTTTATATATTTTAGACGACAGGCCTCCTGCGCTCGCCTGCCGCACTTTGGTCTAGCCGCAAGCGCAGCCCAAAGCTCAGATCCGAGCCAAGCTGTCCGAGAGCCATACTAAAGTATGAATATCTGCCCTGCGAGCGCCCGCAGAACACCCTCACGCCGCCCGGCCACCTGATTCGAGCATTTCAGCGCGCATGACCAGGTTCATACCTTTGCTCTATGCGAAACCTATAATCCTTCATCGGATATGTCTTTGAAAGATTCCGATAAGACAATTCGCCCATATGGAGAAATCAGGCGTGGGAGTAAATTGAAGCCTTGCATCAACGCAAGCGGAAGGACCGAATATGAATCGCTCTTTGACGCCGTTTCGGCCCCGAATATTTCTGAACGGTTTCACCCTGATCTATGGGCTGACCATTGTCTCCTGCTTTCTCGTGAATGAGATCGTGAAAGCCTCTCCCATTGGCCCGTGGCGCGGCGAGGATATTGCCGCCAATTACTGGCTCGACAACGTAAGCTGGCAGATCTTTTCGGCCTGGTGGGCCTGCCTGTTCTTCTGCTGCGGATGCTTTCCGTTCGGCAGGATCCAAAGCAAGTTGGCACGCGGCATCGCCCTGACGACCACATCCTGGCTGTTGGGCTGGCTTTCCGCCAAGCTGATCTTCGTGATCGGTCCCGGCGCGGCTGGAATATTCCCGCTGGTCGGCACGACCTGGTTCCTGCTTGCCCTGATCTGCTTCACCGGAGGCAACTGGCCGGTCGAACGACTGACCCAGGGCAGACAGTTTCTGTTGATCCTGCTGATGATCACCGGCGGCACCTATCTCATCACCCATTCCGCCATTGTCTGGGTCCCTGCGTGGTGGTTCCCCTTCCTGTTGGTCGGGCTGGGCACGACAACGCTGACCTATTTGACGCGTGGGATGAGCAAACCTTCGACGGCAATGACGATCATCCTGATCCTCTTTGCGGCCGTTGCGCTTTGCGTGAACATTTCGGCCTCGCTGGGGGTCTGGGACATGAGCGCGGCCCCGATCTCGCAGTTCTGGTCGATGGGGCATTTCACCGATGACCAATTCTGGCTGTTGTGGTTCTTCACCGCGACCTCGGTCCATTACGCCATGCCGGTAATCACCATGAACTATCCGTTCACGCGCATTCCGATGCCATATGGCGGGCTTTTGGCCTGTGCGGTCTGGATCGGCGTTTCGATCCTTGTCGCGATGCTTTTGCAAGCGATGATCGGTCCCGTCTTCCGCGACCTGAATGAGGCGCTGACCTATGCCTATATGGGCGTCAACTGGTCGCTGGTCATTCCGCTGATCTTCGGCATCGGCTTTGAAGAGCCCTATGCCTGGGCCGAGACCGGGGATCAGGCACCCTCCCCCCTCTCCGAGGAACTCGAAGAGGCTCTTTGACCCTGTGGGGTTGCCGCTTCACGCGGCAACGCTCATCTTGATCAATTGACCGTTGTCAGACCTCAGCCGCAGCGTCAAAGAAACGGCCGCAACCTCGACGGCATGTCGCGACCTTCCGGCAGGATGACATCGCGCCGCTGTTGTGGCAGTTTTGACTGGGTAAAGGTGGTCTGAGATGAACGAAATTTTTAAATCTGGCGAGAAAAGATCCGCCGGTCACCAAAAAGCATCCATTCATAAAGTCTGCGCCGAGCTTTTTGCCAAACATGGCTATGGGTCGGTGGGCGTGGCCGAGCTGTGTTCGGCGGTGGGACTTGGCCGGGGGGCGTTCTACTACCACGTCAACAGCAAGGAAGACATCCTGCTGGACATCTCGGTCGGCTATATGAAGCGCCTCTGCGCCGAAGCAAATGAGACCCAAGCCCAAGACTTGCCCGTCGAGGACACGATTCGCCAGCTCAGCGACCTATTTTTGCGCACGATGTTCGAGCATCGGGCAGAGATGACCGTCTGTTTCCGCGAACTGCACCTGCTGAGCCCCGAGAATCAGCGCACGGTTCTGGATCTGCACCGCGAATACGAAGCGGTCTGGCGCAGTGTGATCCTGCGCGGCATCGCGGAAGGCGCCTTCCGCGAGATCCATACGATTGATCTCAAAGCATTGATGGGGATGTATTTCTACAGCTTCCTCTGGGCCAAGCCGCAGGGAAATGCCACGGCAACCGAGATCGCCGAGCATTTCTCTACCCTCGTGCTGGAAGCGATCCGCAAACGCGACTGACCTCAGACGATTGGCTGAGGCGATCCTGCCCCGTGGCCGCATTCCGGCAAACGGCGCGCGAAGCTACGACCATTGCCCCTTGTCGACGCGCAAGCGCCCACCCCATCTTTGATTGACGGAAATAAAGCGAGGTTTCATACTGATCCTGTACCGATCGGTCAGTATTGGAGGCTTGAATGACTCTCGCCGTGGACGCAACAGCAGATCCCCCTTCAGGACGATGGGCCGCTTTAGGCAAGATCTGCCTTGGCATCATTTTCGCGATGACGCCGTGGTTCTCGGCGACGGCCATCCTTCCCGAACTGAGACAACATTGGGAGTTCAGCGCCTTTCTAGCGGCGATGATGACCAATGGCGTGCAGGTGGGTTTCGTGATCGGCGCATTGGGATCAAGCTTTACCGGGCTGCCCGATATCGTGCCGATCCGGGGATTGATGGCAGTTGCCGCAATCGCTGCGGGGGTTTTGAACCTCTGCCTGTTGATCGCGCCGGGGCCAGAGACTGCGGTTCTGTTGCGCGTCCTGACCGGAATTGCGCTCGCCCTCGTCTATCCTCCGGCGATGAAGCTGGTGACGACCTGGTTCATCCGGGGGCGCGGGATCGCGCTTGGTCTGGTGATCGGAGGGCTGACGCTTGGCTCGGCATTTCCGCATCTGATCCATGCTTCGACCTCTTCGGTGGATTGGCGTCTGGTCGTCAGCGCGACCTCGATCCTCAGTATTATTGCCGGGCTGATCTTCATCCTCGCCGTTTCCGAGGGGCCCTATGCCAATCCGATGGTGAAGTTCAAACCCAGTCAGCTTGGCCTGATCGTGGGCGACAAGGGGATCGCCTTGGCCAATCTGGGCTACTTCGGCCATATGTGGGAGCTTTACGCCATGTGGGGCTGGTTTCTGGTCTTCATGCGTGCGGCGCTGGAAAGCAATGGCCTCGCACCGGTCTCGCAGGCCTCGCTGATCACCTTCATCGTCATCGCCTCGGGGGCCTTTGGCTGTGTCGCGGGCGGCTGGCTGGCCGACCGGGTCGGGCGCACCGCGACCACGGTATTGATGATGGCGGTGTCCGGGCTTTGCGCCGTACTGATCGGCTTTGTCTATGACGGCCCGCTTTGGCTGCTGATCGCCGTTTCCATGATCTGGGGCATTTCGGTGATCGGAGATTCCGCACAGTTTTCCGCCATGGTCACCGAGATCGCCGACAGCCGCCTGATCGGCACGGCCCTTGCCTTCCAGATGGGCATCGGCTTTGCGCTGACGGTGGTGTCGATCCAGCTTCTGCCGATCTTTGTCGAATGGATAGGTGGTTGGGAATGGGCCTTTCTGTTCCTCGTCCCCGGTCCGCTGATCGGCGTGATCGCGATGCTTGCGCTGAGGCGGATGCCGGTCGCGCAAAGGATTGCCCAGGGGCTGAGGTAGGTGGTTTTTGCGGTGCTTCACTTTGCTCGCGACGGTCACTCGATTGGTTGTCGTCAACCGCAACAGCACACCCACCGCAGAATGAACGTTCAGCGGCAGGTCAGATACCTGCCGCATTGCCGGATACAGCTTCTGGCTCCATGACAACCGCTCGTGCTAATGCTTTACTCGACAAATTCTTCGGATCGCAGCGATTGCTCGCTCATACTCAAGGCATTTGGCATGAAATCACTTTTCCTCTCGATTTCCGCCACGTTTCTGACGCTTGCGGGAAGTGTCGTGGCGGATGAGCGGCGCCCAGCCAGACCGAAATAGCCCTGGATATCGAGGTGACCAGCGGCGAGGCCGAAATCTGGATCGACGACGTGCCGTTCTTCGGACCGGATCAGGCGCTGGCAACTGAGGCCAGCATCATCACCAGCCTTTCCTGCGAATTCGGTCCTCGGGCCGGGGATGAACGATGTGTTTCTGCGCTTTATTCCGGCCAATTCCGGGTTGGGCATCGCCCGGCTTTCAAGGCGCGCTTCGGATATGCCGTAGCCGGCACCTTCCCCGATGCCTTCAGCGACCGCCCTTTTGCGATCATGGTCGAGATCCGCCCTGATCCTCTGCAACCGGGCGGTTTCAAGCTCGAGCAAATGGTTCAGGGCCAGCCCCTGCTGACCGGCCAGTTGATGGAACCGTCACTGACCACCCTGTCCGATGGCGCTGCCGAAGTCTCGCTGCAGCTTGACGTCGGCGTCGACCTGCCCGCGCAGGATTGGAAAACCGGTCGTCAACTGACCGATGACGCAACGACGCGAGCAGAGGTTGAAGGCATGATGCGGCATGCGCACTCGGCGCTCGCTGCAGGCCCCGCCGCGATCAGGCAGGAGCTTGGACCGATGCTGGAGCACCTCGCCGCGACCGTCGGCATGACCGTCGAAGAGGCGATTGCGACCGAATATGCGCCCTATATCGACAAAACGATGGGTTTTGAGCTGCAGCCATTCGACGCGTCGCAATCCAGACTGGTCATCGTGGGAAAGGGCCGTCTTGCGACCCTTGTCCCCTCTCCGGTCGTTTTCCACAACGCCGAGATCGATGAAACCGCCGGACCGATGCTGGTCTATTGGCAGGATGCTAATGGCACATGGCAGATCATCCATTGACGATGAAAGGCCTGCTTCAGCCCAGTCTTGGAGACAACACCGGTCCCAATCCGCCGCCCTGACAAAGCTCGTCAGGGCTTTGGTTGCTTAGGCCTCGACCCTCCTTCGAACCGTGGGAGCAACCACCCCTCAGGCAAACGCCAGATCGTCCGCCAGTGCTCCGATGGTGGTGTTGCGCACCGTCAGCACATCGCCACCTCCGAAGTCGAAGACCACATCCTGCCCCTGTTGGGTGGCATGGCTGCGGGCCTGCGCGAAATTGGTGACCCCGGCAAAGCCCTGCAGGCGGATCGTGTCGAGATTGTCCTGAAAATCGACCACGACATCGCGGGCAAAGCCCCGCCCGAACACGAAGTGGTCGCCGCCGAGGCCGCCCTGAAGCGTGTCATTGCCAATGCCGCCGATCAGCCAGTCGGCCCCCGCAGCGCCCGATAGCAGATCGTTTCCGCCCATACCGTAAAGCTGGTTGTTCGCCGCATCGCCATAGACCTTGTCGCCGAAATTCGAGCCCAGAACACCCTCGACATCCACGAAACGGTCACCATTGGCCATGAAGGTCGATTGCGCAGGCATGGTCATATGGATCGTCAACCCCACCGTCGCGGCAGCGTAGTTGGCGAAGTCCTGCCCCGCGCCGCCGTTCAGGAGGTCGGCCCCGACACCGCCGGTCAGCGTGTCATTGCCAGCCCCGCCCTGCAACTGGTCATTGCCCAGCCCGCCGTCGAGCTGGTCGTTTCCGGCCTCGCCGATCAGCACGTCCTGACCAGCTCCGCCCGCAATGAAGTCATTGCCCGCCATGCCGTTCAGCCGGTTGTCCGACGTATCGCCATAAAGCCTATCCGCGAAGCGCGTGGCGAGGATCGTCTCGATACCGATGTACTGGTCACCCGTCGCATCGCCTGTCGAGGAAGCGGTGTTCCCCAAATTCACCGTCAGCCCGATCGTCGAGGACATATAGGTGACGGCATCGAAACCTGCGCCGCCATCCAGCGTATCTCTGCCCGCACCGCCATCCAACGTGTCGGCCCCGGCACCAGCCATCAGACGATCGTGCCCGCCCATGCCACGCAGGACATTGTTCTGGGAATTCGCCGTGAAGACATCATTGCCGGACGAGCCGATGAGCCCTTCGACATCGGTAAACTGGTCCCCCAAGGCGATCCCGGTCGAATGCGAGGAGTTCAGCATACTGACCGTCACGCCTTGAGCTCCCGCGTAACTGGCAAAGTCGAAACCTGCGCCACCGATATGCACATCGCGACCGGCTCCGCCAATCAGCGTATCGTTACCGTCGCCGCCGTTCAGCGTGTCGCGAAAATCCGTGCCGGTCATGAAATCGTTGCCCAGCCCACCACGCATCTCGACGCCAAGGCCGTTGGCTGCCCCGATAACTCCGAACCTGGCCGAGATCGTGTCATTGCCCGCGCCACCGTCGATCAGGGCCGCGCTGGCCCGGCTTGAGATCCTGACATCGACAGAAATGATGTCGTTCCCGGCATCACCGTAAACCTGCACCCAATCCTCTGATCCGGTGACGGTGATAGCGTCGTTGCCCTCACCACCCGAAATGGAGATGGCGGTGGATGCGGAACCTGCCTCGATCGTATCGTTTCCCGTACCGCCCAGGAAGCGCTGGCCCGTCGCGCCGAGATATCCGGGATTGAAGATATTCAGGTAGTCGTCTCCGGCCCCGCCATCCGCGACCAGCCCTGTGCCGCGGGCCCACCCCATGTCGATGGTGTCATTCCCCTCGCCGCCGTAAGCGTCCAGCCTGCTGCTGTCGAACAGGTCCAGGAAATCATCGCCCGATCCAGCATTGAGAGTGCCGGTCGATCCAGAATCCTTGATATAGTCGTTTCCGGCTCCGCTATCGATCGTCGCAGCAACACCGTTCAGCTCGAAACGCTCGGCTGCAGCCGTCCCACGGATGGTCATGGTGCCGCCGTCAAAACCGAAGATTTCGATCCCCCTGATCGTATCTCCGTCTGTGACGGGTTGATTGAGGTCAAACACACCGTTGAAATCTTCGTGGGACAGCGTGTCTGTACCAGCTCCACCGTCAATCAGATTGCCGCCCGAGCTTTGATCCAGTTCGATCCAATCGTCCCCAGCCTCGCCGTAGAGGCGATTGCCTGTCTTCTCAGCGTATAGCGAGTCGTTTCCGGCGCCTCCATAAAGGTGATCATCGCCGCTATAGGCACTCAATGTGTCATTGCCGCCAAACCCATAGAGAGTATCGAATCCATTGCCTTGGCTGGTCAGCCTGTTTGCCGCTGCGTTGCCGCCAAACCAGACGTTGGCATTGGTGCCGTATATCTCCGCACCCAGATTTTCGATCCCGGTGATCCTGTCCATGCCCCAGCCGGTGTTCTGGGCCTCCGTGATGCGCAGGTCCACAACAGTTCGGCTCGGGCGACCATGGAAATCTATAAAGTCCAAACTGTCGTTGCCGGCTCCGCCGTCGTAGATGTCATCCCCGCCGTCGGCTTCGATGTAGTCGTTGCCTGCGCCGCCCGAGATGTTCGACCTGCCTGTATCCAGAAACTCGTCGGGAGCTTGGCGGAACCTATCATCGCCACCATGGCCGTACATGACGTCATTGCCACCCATTCCGGATAGAACATCGTCGCTTGCTGTTCCGTTGAGCGTGTCGTTGCCGCTGGTGCCGGTGATCGTCGCCATCATGTACCCCTTAAGTCTTTGCGGTTCAGTCCTAACGCATTGAGACGAATTAGGGTACAACTCCCCGGTGAAAAATTGCCGGATGGGTGGGCGCCACCTCGGGAAAGGGGGCGAAGCGGCCTCGCGGTTGCCAAATCCTCGACCGAAGCCTACGAGCCGCCTGCAACCGACGAAGGCGCGTCAGATAGCCTGCAGATCCGCCTTAATTTCGCCTCAGTGACCGCCCCAGACTGGGAACGGATCGGACAGGTCCGACCATTGCGCCGGGCGGAAGTCCGGCTCATCGACCAATGCCTGCTCAAGGGCGGCGGTAATGGCCTCCTTGTCCATATCGGCTCCGATGAAGACAAGCTCCTGTCGCCGGTCGCCCCAGGGCTCTTCCCAGAGCGCGGTCACCGCCTCAAGGCTGTCGGTGACCGTGGGCCAGTGCTGCCGAGGCACGCCCGCCCACCAGCGGCCAAGCGGCATCACGGAGGAGATGGCCCCGGCCAGGCTGAACTCGGCCACCCAATCGGGGCGCGTGGCGATCCAGAAATGGCCCTTTGCGCGGATTACCCCGCGCAGATCGCCGTTCAGAACGCCATGGATGCGGCTGGGGTCAAAGGGTCGGCGGGCGCGATAGACAAAGGACGAGATGCCGTATTCCTCGGTTTCCGGGGTGTGATCGGCGAAGCCGTAGAGCTCTTTCGCCCACATCGGATGCTCATGCGCGCGGTCAAAGTCGAAAAGACCGGTGTTGAAAATCCGCGCCGCGTCGACCTTGGCATAATCGGCCTCGATGACCTGGGCGTCCGGATTGAGCGCGCGCAGAATTTTCCGCGCAGCTTCGACACCGTCCGGTCCTGCTGTGCCAATCTTGTTCAGCACAATCACATTCGAGAACTCGATCTGATCCGTCAGCAGATCGACAAGCGTGCGGTCATCGCCCTCGCCAAGGCTTTCGCCCCGGTCGGACAGGAAATCCTGGCTGGAGAAGTCGCGCAGCAGGTTCGCGGCATCGACCACCGTGACCATCGTGTCGAGCCGGGCAACATCCGACAGGCTGGCCCCCGCCTCGTCGCGAAAATCGAAGGTCGCGGCAACCGGCAGCGGCTCGGCGACCCCGGTGGATTCGATCAGAAGATAGTCGAACCGACCCTCCTCGGCGATGCGGCGGACCTCTTGCAGCAGATCGTCGCGCAGCGTGCAGCAGATGCAGCCATTGGTCATTTCGACCAGCTTTTCGTCCGAGCGTGACAGCTCGGTCCCTGCCTTGATGAGGTCGGCGTCGATATTCACCTCACTCATGTCGTTGACGATCACCGCGACCCGCCTGCCCTCACGGTTGTTCAGGACATGGTTCAAGAGCGTCGTCTTTCCGGCCCCGAGAAAGCCCGAGAGGACGGTCACAGGAAGGCGGGTATCGGATGATGGTGATCTGGGGTTCATGGCTCGCTTGACATGTTATGTGATAATATAACAGTAATAGCGCACGGCGGGGCGAGGCACAAGAGGAAGGCCAAAGCCCGTCGTGCGAAGAATGCCGGACAAAGGAGCATCCGAACATGCAGATGAAGCAGTTGAACCACCTTGGCGCCCTTGTGCTTGCCCTGGCGATCGGGGCGGGAAACGCCTCGGCAGGGCAGACCGACAACCATGATCATGGTCATGCGCATGAGCACGGGAGCAAGGGAGCGATCAGCGAGGGGTATTTCGAAGACAGCCAGATCCAGCCGCGCGATCTGAGCGATTGGGCGGGCGAGTGGCAGTCCGTCTATGGCTATCTTCAGGACGGCACCCTGGATGGCGTCATGGCCCACAAGGCCGAACATGGCGACAAGAGCGCCGAGGAATACCGGGCCTATTACGAGGCAGGCTACAAGACCGATACGTCGCGCATCCTCATCGACGGCGAGCAGGTGACATTCACCAGCGGATCCGGCTCTGCGACCGGGCAGTATCAGGCTGATGGATACGAGGTGTTGACCTATTCAAAGGGCAATCGCGGTGTCCGCTACGTATTCAAGAAGCTGTCCGGCGATGCAGCCGCCCCCGGTTTCATTCAGTTCAGCGACCATATCATCGCCCCGCAGAAATCGGGGCACTATCACCTCTACTGGGGCGATGACCGGCAGGCCTTGCTGGGCGAGCTCGATCATTGGCCGACCTTTTATCCTGCAGCTCTGAGCGGCGAGCAGATCGCGTCGGAGATGATGGCTCATTGAGTGCAGGGGCTTGCTCTTCTCGCAGAGCGTAATGCAAAAACCGCCCGGCTTTGTTGGCCGGGCGGGGATTGGGTGTGGTGTCGGGGGGAGTGGGGCTCTGCCCCTCGGCGCGGTGCGCCTCACCCCGGGGTACTTATTGCAACGAAGAAGCTTTCAGAGCTTTTCGGTCAGTTCCGGCACGGTGGTGAAGAGGTCACCCACGAGGCCGTAGTCGGCGATCTGGAAGATCGGGGCCTCTTCATCCTTGTTGATCGCGACGATGACTTTGGAGTCCTTCATCCCCGCGAGGTGCTGGATCGCGCCCGAGATGCCAATGGCGACATAAAGCTCGGGGGCGACGACCTTGCCAGTCTGCCCGACCTGCCAGTCGTTCGGGGCATAGCCCGAGTCGACCGCCGCGCGCGAGGCACCGACGGCGGCGCCGAGCTTGTCGGCCAGCGTCTCGATGATCGCGAAGTTCTCTTTCGAGGCCACG
>NZ_VLKU01000011.1 GCF_007830335.1 Paracoccus sulfuroxidans
GAGCACGCATTCGCTCTATGCCTGGAGGCGCAAGTTCGCGAAGGCGGTGTCGGGTGACACGGAGAAGGATGCCGAGATCCGGCGGCTGAAGCGGGAGCTGGCGCGGGTCTCCGAGGAGCGCGACATCCTAAAAAAGGCCACCGCGTATTTCGCCAGGGATGCAAAGTGAGATACGCGTTCGTGGCCGAGCATCGAGGTCAGTTTTCGGTGCGGACGATGTGTCGCTGCCTGCGCATCCAGCCGAGCGGGTTTTATGCGTGGCTGAAGGCACCGCTGTGCGCACGGGCGCAGGAGGACAGGCGCCAGATCGAGCTGCTGCAGAAGGCCTGGGCGGAGAGCGGCAAGGTCTACGGATACCGCAAGCTGCATGACGATCTGGTTGAACAGGGCGAAAGCATCTGTCCGAACCGCGTTTCTCGACTGGCGCAGCTTGCAGGGATCAAGGCGCAGATCGGCTACAGGCGCCGCCCCGGCAGCTATGGCGGCAAGCCGTCGGTCGTGGTCGACAATACCCTCGACCGGCAGTTCGACGTCGAGGCCTCGGACAAGGTCTGGGTGACCGACATCACCTACATCCGGACGCAAGAGGGGTTCGCCTACCTCGCGGTGGTCATCGACCTCTATTCCCGGCGCGTGGTCGGCTGGTCGATGCAAAGCAGGCAGACAACGGATGTCGTTCTGCAGGCCCTGCTCATGGCCGTCTGGCGGCGCAAGCCGAAGGGAAAGGTGCTGGTCCACTCCGATCAGGGCAGCCAGTTCACCAGCATGGATTGGGCTGCTTTTCTGCGCGCCTACAATCTTGAGCACTCCATGAGCCGCCGCGGCAATTGCCACGACAATGCCGTCGCCGAGAGCTTCTTCAACCTGCTCAAGCGCGAACGGATCAGACGTAGGACCTACCGGACCCGCGAAGAAGCAAGGCAGGACGTGTTCGATTACATCGAGATGTTCTACAACCCGAAGCGCAAGCATGCGAGGAACGGGATGCTGTCGCCTGCCGAGTTCGAGCGGCAGCAGATGATGAGACGCGAAGGCGTCTAAGAAACTCGGGGCTATTCAGAAGTCTTCTGCAGCCTCCGTGAGGCACAGATCCTGATCGAGCAATGGCGGAAGCACTACAATACGAAACGACCGCACAGCGGCATTGGGCTATCGCCCACCAGCCTCGGAAACCATTGTCTCGATGGACCAGAGGCCGATGATGCACTAACTTTTAAAACGAACCACTCAGCTTGGGCTGAACAGCTCGCGCTAGATCATGTACGGCGTGTCGATCTGTTCTTCCGTCGCCGGATCGAAGAAGGAGGGTGTGACTTCAGCAGGTGCCCGGACTTGAGCTGCCGCGCAAAGGCTGTTTCGGGGGCTGACGGATTTACGAAAAGATATTCTGCCCGGATCTGAAATCTGGTTCCGCAATCTTTGTCATGCGCGGGATAGACTGGGATAATTGTGCGATGGTCGTCGTCTCGCCCGTCCAGTTCATGCGGTTGGTGCTGCCGCTCGAGCCTATACCGGGCTTGCGCGGTTCTTTGGCGGCTTCATGCTATCGTATGGCTCGGCTCCAAGCGAGGGCCTTCAGGTGGCAGAACGGCGGCACCGGGCTAGTGAACCGCCTCGTGACCCGAAATCGGATCGCTACTCCGTTGGCACACGGGTGACGACCGCTCCGACGTCCCGGACGAGATCGAAGAACCGGGGGCAGGTTTTACCGACGCAGTTGGGGTGATCAAGGCTCACGCCGCTGCCAGCAAGGCCCAGCACGGTCAGCGCCATGGCCATGCGATGGTCGTCGCGGGTTTCCAGATCAGCGAAGCGCGGCTGGCCCGGCTGGATGGCCCATCCGTCGGGCCTTTCCGTGACCTCGATACCGGTGCGGCGCAGAGCGACGGTCATCGCGTCGACGCGATCGCACTCATGGTTGCGGATATGCTCCACCCCGGTAATCAAGATCGGGCCATCGGCAAAGGGCGACAAGGCCGCTACGGTCAGAGCTATGTCCGAACAATCGTTCAGATCGAAATGCTGGTTGCCCCTGAGCTTCGGCAGGTCCCCCGGCCGCGAGATCCTGACCTCTTTCGCGCCCAACCAATCGACCTTGCATCCGAGTTTTTGAAGTATCTCGATGAACCTGATGTCTGGCTGAAGGCTGTTACGGGACAGGTTCGGGATCGTGATCGAGCCGCCCAAGGCCGCAGGCAGGGCGGAGAAATAGGATGCTGTCGAGGCGTCGGCCTCCACCGATATGTCGCGAGCCACGTATCCGGTCGGCTCCACTACGATCCGTGACAGGTCTGGCGCGGCTTCGACGTTTGCACCCGCGGCGCGCATGCAGTCGATCGTGATATCCACGTACTGACGTTGCACGATGTGGCCGTCCGTCACAAAACTGAGCGGTCTATCCGCCTGAGGTGCAGCCAGCAGAAGGCCGCTCAGATACTGGCTGGAAATGCTGCCGGAAACGTTGGTCTCAGCAGCGGCCAAGCAGCCCCCTTGCACCGCCACAGGCAGGTAGCCGGGGCGGCCGAGCGACCTTATACTGTCCGGGGCAAGTCTGGCCAGCGCGTCGAAAACCCCTTTCATAGGACGGCTCTTCATCTGTTCGCTGGCCGTCAGCGTCCAGCTTCCAGCAGCGCCAAGGGACAGGATACAGGGCAGGAAACGGGCAATTGTCCCGGCTGATCGAACGTCGATTTCGGCTTGGCTGACTGGTCTTTCGCGTCCGATCCCCCGGATCGTGACGCACTCATCGGCTTCCTCCACCGCGCATCCAAGGACGCGGGCTGCCTCGATCCCCGCTCTGGTATCGTCGCTTTGCAGCGGGTTGCGGATCGTGGAAACCCCTTCGCTGCAAAGGGCGATCATGATTGCCCTGTTAGTGATGCTCTTGCTCGTAGGGACCAAGACTCTTCCATCCAGATTGCCAGAGAACTTCTGGACGATCACTCTGTCGCCGGAACCTGCTTGCATGCCTGAGATCTTGTCTTCTGTTAAGGAAAAATCAGCCTGAACTACTTCTCTACCAAGGGGAGGACAAGCTGCTTCGGTTACCCGATGAGGCTGCCTTCGGGGTCAACACTGTCGTTTTCACCCTTGGGCGGCGCAATAGCCAACAAGTCTTCATGCTTGCAAAGAGGCAGTCGATGATGCATACATATAGTACATAAGCGCCGTCAACAATTGTTTTTTGGTTAGTGGTGGGACGCGTATGAGGCATGACGTAATTGTTGTGGGGGGCGGCGTAATTGCGCGCTGCGTGGCCCTTGAACTCTCTTCTCGTGGCCTGTCAGTTGCGACCGTCAGCAAGAGCAGCACGTTGGACAGAACAGCAAGTGTTGCTGCCGGCGCGATGCTAGGTGCTTTTGCCGAATTCGTTCAGTCGAAATGGCTGTTCGCGGATCAGGAAGAAGCCAGGCTCCGAATTTCTGCCGGACGCATGTGGGAAGAGTGGTTCCGTACCCATATATCGGGGTCTCAGGCTGATACCGCGATTCGCCGGGGAACCTTCATCGTCGCGAACAACACTGGCTCGCATGATGACGAGAACATCCACTTCATCAAGGCGCAGGCGGACGCTTGGGCTGAGAAGAATCAATGGGTCGATCCGCGGGATGTTCCCGGGCTAGAACCGCACAAACTGGCGCGCCCGCAGCGGGTGCTTTCGCTGCCGACTGAGGGCTACATCGAAAGCCGTGTGCTTATGCAAGCGCTCTGTGCGGCGATCGGGGCCGATCCGGCGATTACGGAAATCGATGAAGATGTGACCGCGATCGACGCCGCGTCGAGGGGTGGCACCGTTCGCACCCTCGCGGGGCAGGCCCTTCATGGTCAGATCATTGTGGTGGCCGCCGGCGCGAACACCCTGCGTCTGCTTCCGTGGCTCGACCTGCGGGTCAAGGGCCGGCCGTTGACGATGCTGGGCGGGCGCGGGACTAGCATGGTCGTGGACTCGACGATTCCCTTCCCAGGCGTTCTTCGCACCCCCAATCGGGATTTCGCCTGCGGCAGCCACGTGGTGCCCCTGAGTGACGGCCGGATCTACATCGGCGCAACTAACAGGCTGGAGAAAAATGATTTTTCAGATCCGAAGCCATCGGTCGGGGAACTTCATGCCTTGTGTCACTCACTGGCCAATGAAATCAGTCACCAGCTTCGGTTGGCCCCTGTCCTGGAAATGCGGGCGGGATACCGCCCGATTTCCTCCGACGGATATCCGCTGTTCGGGCACACCGGGCACGATGGCATTCTGATCGCGTCCGGAACCTATCGGAACGGCATCCTGATGGCTCCTGCGATTGCGCGCTCGGTCGCCGACGACATCCTCTCGGGCGGGCAGCGCGACGGCGGAGTGTTCTCTCCGCTGAACCGGGATCGTCTGCATAATGACAGGAATCCCGACCACGAACTGCTGGGCAGCGTCGGGCAGATGGTGTCATTCTTGCAGGAACCCGACGGGAAGCTGCCGTTCAATCGCGCATGCGAACTTGAAAGCCTGATCCGCGGGCTGCTTGGGAATGCCCTGTGCGGTGGCGAGTTCTCACAGGTGCAAGATGTCGTCCGCGGCATGCTCGACAGATACCCTATTCAGGAGGCCCTTCCGCTAATTCTCTATGAAATGAGCCAATAGCAGCGCGAGATCGGTTTCATGTCTAAAGCCCCCAACGACAGCGCATTGCCGCAATTGGTCATCTTTGATCTGGACGGCACAATACTGGACAGTTCTCAGGCTATGCGGGATTCATTCGAACGTGCTTTTCGAAAAGTCGTACCGAATGCACAGACAATTCCATTTCACGAAGTGCAGGCCCGACAAGGGATAGCATTCAGAGAGATAGTTTCCGAAATGAGTTGGCCTCCAATTCTGGCGGAGGCCTTCACGGAAGAAAATATAAAGAACATCTCGGCCAATCAGCTTTATCCGGGCGTGAAAGAGGCTCTTGAGGGACTATCCCGAAACGGTATCCTTCTAGGTCTTTGCACCGGCAAAGATCGAGCCCGAACCCTGCTTCTGTTACGGGAACTCGGTCTCAGTGGACTATTCCACGCTATTGTCTGCGGAGATGACCCCTGTCCGGGCAAACCTGCCCCCGACGGCTTGCAAAAGATTATCTCGGAAACACATTCGGACACCGATTTCAGCCTCTTCGTGGGGGACTCACGGGTGGATTGGCTGGCCGCTGCAAATGCCGGGATGAGGTTCTTGGCTGTACGGTGGCCGGACCAGGTGACGACTTCAATTGCCAGCGAGCTCTGCCCACGGATCGACGGCTCAGACTTAGTTCGGCGTTTGCGCTCCGGAGATTTCTCGTGCCTGATATCCTGCTGATCAATGGCCCGAACCTAGGTCGTCTAGGTCAACGCAAGCCCGAAATCTACGGATCGGTCACGCTGGCAGAAATCGAGCGGTGCGTGCAGTCGTCGGCTGCCGGTGTCGGCCTGTCTGTAGACTGTTTCCAAAGCGACGTGGAAGGTGAAATTATCAGGTACCTGAACGGTCGGCGGGATGCTCAGGGACTGATTCTGAACCCCGGGGCGCTGATGATGAGCGGCTGGTGTCTGCGTGATTGTCTCGAGGATTGCGCGGCCATCAAGATCGAAGTCCATATATCGAACATCTTTGCCCGCGAACAGTTTAGAACCCAATCCGTTCTTGCTGGCGTTATGAACGGCATGATCGCGGGGCTCGGGGCACGATCCTATCAGCTGGCGCTTACAGCGATCCGGGACATGCTGCCCGAAGGCAGAGGATTGGCCGGATGATGTCGGTAGGCACAGAGTTTCTGGCCTTGGATCTGGGCGCAACAAAACTGGCGTATTGCAAGTCGGTGACCGCAATGTTGCCAAACGTTGACAGGATTGAACTGCCCCGATGCGGCCGTGCGGATGAAGAATTCGCCGCGCTTTCCGGCAGGCTGGAATCCTTGCCCCCGGTCAGCGGCGTGCCGGTGATTTGCGTCGCGCCGAGCCTAAACGCGGCTGGGCAGGTTCTGTCCTGGCCCAACCGCCCTTACTGGAAAGGCTTTCCGCTGATCGCGAGCTTGGAGAAGCTGCTGGGCACAAAGGTCCGCTGGCTTGGTGACGGCGAAGCGGCGGCGCTGGCGAATGCGGGCGATCAACGTGGGCTGAGCTACGTGTCCTTGCAGTTCGGAACCGGGGTTGGCGGCGCGATAGTCTGCAATGGCCAGGTGCTACGGCTCGGGCCGATCAATTGTGAACTTGGGCATATCATTGTCGATGGCGGCGGACCTATTTGCACATGCGGCGCGCGCGGCTGCCTGCAGGCCGTCTGGCAAGGCTATTGTCGCGGCGAGATCTCGCTCGAAAGACTGCTGGACCTGCTGGCGGTGATGATCGCGAATCTGGCGCGGATCTTCCCCGGCAGCCAGATCACGCTGGGCGGCCGCATTTTCGACGTGGACGGCAAGGACGTGGACGGCAAGCTGGTTCAGTACCTCGCACGCGGGGTTAGAGCCTCCTGCCCGCAGGAAGAGTGGCTGCCAACCATCCGGACATCCGTGTTCGGACCGAACGCCCCGATTGCGGGCGCACTCCGCGAGGCGGTGCGGCTGGGAAACGAACATGTTTGACCCGATAGCAAGTCCGCTCCGCATCGCCTTCGAAGGTGTGGATGGCGTTGGCAAAAGCACGGTCATTCGGGCCGTCCGCGATCGGCTGTCACAGGGATCCGAGGTCCTCGTCGACACGATGGCCCCTGTGATGCTCGATCTGCTCAAGCGATATGGCCAATCGGTTGCTGGGGACCCGCAGGCGTATTGGACCCGGGTATCGCGTCGGACCAAGACGCAGTGCTTCCTGACCGAGGGAATAGCGCGGTCCAGGTATCTTCGCGACGACTACCGGCAGTTCGACGTCATCCTGTATGACCGCTGGTGGCAGACATTTCGCGTCTACAGCAAGGGCAACGACGAATTCGACCATCGCTGCCGCTTTCTAGCGCAGAACCTGCCGTCCGTCGATGTCCTGTTCTATCTGCACAACGATCCCGCAACATGCGCAGCGCGGCTGATCGCCGACGACGACTGGCTGGTCAGGGAAGTTGGCGTAGACAATATCGCCGGCTTTCTGGCTGTTCTGCATACCGAATACCGACAGGTTCTCGATAACGATCGCTCGGTCATCGACATCGACACGCGCGGCCGATCGGTGGACGACATCGCGGATCAGATCGTGCAGAGCATCGCGACACGGTTGAAGGTGCAAGGTGCATTGAGGGTACAGGCCAGCCAGGACCGGGTCACATTTCCGACGAAGTTTCAGCTGCCCGAAATGCCGATCTACGCGGTGGAAGGGATGGACGGCGCGGGCAAGACCACGGTCTGTTCCCTGTTGCGCTCCGAACAGTCGCCGTCGGTTGACCTGTGCCGTCTGAGCGAGGTCAGCCTCGCAATGTTCAAGCAGGCGGGTACGGCGGCTGGCAGACTGCCAGCCTCGGCCGCCATCCGCGAGCAGTTCGAAGATGAATTCCGCCACCAGACCTACATTATCGACGGGCTTGTCCAGCTGTCCTGCTTGGCAGGCGGTCGGACGTTCGCGCGGGCGCTGTTCTTTGATCGATGGTTTCCGGCCTTCGCGCTGTACCAGGACCGGATTCTGTCGGACAGGGGACTGTTTGACTTCCTGTTGTCGATGTTCCCGCAGCCTGAAACGCTGTTTTACATCGATCTCGATCCCGGAATTGCGACAGCACGACTGCGCGAGCGCGGCGACTGGATGATCCAGTCATACGGTGAGACGGGGACACGCGATAGGCTTGCCCGGATGCGGGACATCTATTCGGTGAGGATCGCCACTATGGGCAATGTCAGGGCGCTGGATGGCCAAGACTTGCCGGCCAATCTGGTGGACCAAATCACGCGGGGCATGGCGCCATGATCGTCCTGCTGGGTATGCCCGGATGCGGGAAAAGCACGCTGGCACAAGCCCTGGCTGTGGAAACCGGCGTGCCTTGGTACGACACTGATGCTTGTCTGCAGGATCAGCATGGCAATGTTCTGGGTCCGCGCCCCGGCCCCGAACAATGGAGGCGATTCCGCGAATTAGAACACGCTCTGATCCGCGATCTGGCACAGGAGCCGGCCGGGTGCCTGTCGCTGGGCGGCGGAGCTTGGCAAAGCGCCGAGACCCGCCGGGTGCTGCTGGCCCGCCATATCTGCATCTACCTGCGCTGCGATCTCGATGAGCTTGCAGAGCGCCTGAAACATGGCGGGCGCGTCATGTTTGCCGGGGGCGACATCCGGCAGCAGCTTATCGGGCTCCTACAGCAGCGCGAGCCCGAGTATCGCCTGGCGCACCACACGGTCGATATCACCAACCGTCATTCGACAGATCTACTTGCCCTACTTCACTGCCTTCGCGGCTGAACCCGCCTTAATTCTAAGGAGCGAAGCAAATGAGTTTTGAATACCTGGAGTGGCCGAGATTCGGCGATGCAGAACGCATCGCCCTGACAACAGTACTGGACAGCGGGAAATGGTGGCGCAATGAGGGCCAGTTCGTGGCTCAAGTCGAGTACCTGCTTGCCGAGGTCGAGCAGGCAAAATACGCGTTGGCAGTGTCCAACGGAACGCATGCGCTGGAGCTGGCGCTGATGGCGACGGACGTCCCACGCGATAGCGCGGTGGTGGTTCCGGCGCTCACGTTCTATTCGTCGATGGCCAGCATCCAGAAACACGGTGCCTATCCGGCGATTGCCGACGTGGATCTCGAGACTTGGGCGCTTGCCGCGGGTTGGGACGACCACCTGAAGCCGGGGGCTTGCAGCGCGGTGATGCCGGTGCACTATGGCGGCGTGCCCGCGCCCGTTGACGAGATCGGGAAAGTTGCGGCGCGCATCGGTGCCGTCATGATCCAGGACACTGCCCACGGGCCGGGGATCCGTTGCGGCGGCGCGCCTGTTACGGCTTACGGCGACGCCAGTTGCTATAGCTTCCAAGCGGCCAAGCTACTACCCGCTGGTGAGGGTGGCGCCGTTATCTTCCGGGACAAAGACGTATTCGACCGTGCACGGCTGATGCACAACTGTGGCCGGGCGATTGATGAAACCGGCTATGACCATCGCGAAATCGGCTCGAATTATCGCATGAACGAGTTTTCGGCGGCGGTCCTTTCAGCCCAGTTCGGGCGTTTCGAGGAGCTCGCCAAGATTCGGGCCCGCAATATCGCAAAATTCTGTGAACGGCTGTCGGGCAACCCTCTGGTGACCTTCCAGAAATGTCCAGGTAACGGCTCTCTCGCGTCGCAGTACTTGGTTCAGGCCCGGCTGCCATCGACCGCGCGTGCAGAGCTGCGGGATGCAATCGTCCGCGAGTTGCAGCACCAAGGCATCCCGGCCAATCGCGTCTACCCCGCCCTTTTTGAGCTGAAATCCTATTGGTTGAGGCCTGAACCGGGGACTACGCAGGGCGATCTGTTGGACCGCTGCCCCAACGCAGCCCTCATCTCTAGAACCGGGCTTTGTTTTCACCACAAGATGTTTCTTGCCGAGCCGGACAGGATTGACGCAATGGCCGACGAGGTCGCGCGGACCATCGGCGAAACGATGATGTCCGCATGAGCCGGACCGTGCTGTTCTACGGATGCGGCTGGGCGGCCACCAACATCTGGATGCCGAACCTGCGACGGGCGGGGAGCTTCGATTTTCTGTGTATCGATCAGCACTTGTTTGCACAGGCCGCCGCGCGGGGTGCAGTGCCGCCCTGTCTGGTGCTGGATAGCGTCGAGGACCTCGCCGCGCAGACCATCGACTTGGCCATCGTGGCCTCACCCAACAGCAGCCATGCGGAACACGCCCAAGCGCTGCTGACGCGGGGCATCACGACAATCGTGGAAAAACCCGTCTGTCTGTCGCGACAGGACTGCGCGGCGATGTCCGACACCGCACGGAGCTCTGGCGCGCAACTGCTTCGAAGCTGCGCGTCGTGCTATGACCCGCATTTCCGGGCGTTTGTAGACCTTGTGGCAGGTTTCGACGTGTCGGAGATCTTGACCGTCCGAGCCGAATGGACCCGTACCGCGGGCGTTCCGTCGTCGAAATGGCTGACGTCGGCCCGCCACGCCGTGGCCGGATCGTCGCTCGACTTGGGTTGGCACTTGCTGGAATGCGTGGCGATGTTGCTTGGGTACCAGGAGATGGACCTCAAGGATGCCTCGTTCAGGTTTCCCGACGCCAGCGGAACCGCGTTCGCACGATGGTACGGGACTGAGGCAAGCGGGCCGGAACCGGTGGTCGACGTCGATTTGGCAGCCAGCCTGTGCTTAGAAACGGCCGGCGGTACGTCGGTCGACATCAAGACGTCCTGGGACGAGGAGGTTAGCAATGATGCCGTCAGGTTCACGGTTGCGGGAGACCGGTTTGCGCTGGAACTGGAGACGATTTTCGGTCTTTCGCGCAACGGTCCTCGGCAGATGGGCATTACGGGTCACCGCCATGGCGAACGGGTGGATATCCGCCTAGCTGCCAAAACGCCCGGGCGAGCGCACGAGATCATGATCCGGCAGTACGCAGCTGCGGGTTTCGATCCCGAACTGCTTGATCAGGATCTCGGTCAACTGGCGGTTCTAGCGACGGCTGCCGAACAGATCATCAGCCAGCATGACGCATGCCGCGAGCAGGCCCTGGGCAGCGGAGATCACCATGTATCTGGCTGAAACCGATCTGAAACATCTGCTTCGCCAGTTCGGGGATTTTTCGCTCGCCGCATCGGTGGCGCAGCCAGGCATGAAGTTCCACGGCACGCCTGACGGCGGCGTGTTCTTTGCGGAATGGAGAAGGCAGCGACGCAGCATGCGCTTTGTGCTCGGCGATCCGATAGCCGATCAAGCCGACTGGCCTGCGCTGATAGACGGGTTCCTGCTGCAATCCGAAGACGCGGTTTTCCTCAATATCGGCGAGGTTCTGGCGAAATTTCTCACAGAGCGCGGTTTCTATAGAAACTGCATTGGCTGGGAAGCACTGATCGAGCTGGAAGCTTACGACTTCTCCGGCCCGCGAAAGCAGAATATCCGCAATGCCGTGCGCCGTTGCGAATCCAACGGCTATATCGTGGAGGAAGCTGGCCCTGAGACCGAGGTCTGGCTGGAAATAGACCGGGTTTCCCAAGACTGGCTGGCCAGAAAGTCTATCTCTAGGCCCGAGAACAGGCTGATCACCCGGCCGATGCTGCCATACAATCAGGGGCAGAGAATTTTCCTACTGCGCGACGATGACGGCCGAGTAGTGCATTTCGTGACTTTTGACGAGTTTCACAGGAGCGGCGAGCTTGTCGGGTACCATGCCAACATCAATCGGGGATTGTCGACGTCTCCCAAGAACGCGGACTATGCGATCCTCGCTCATGTGATTGGGCATCTGCAATCCGAAGGGGTCCGTTATCTGTCGCTGGGGCTATGCCCGGATTTCGCTTTTGCCCGGAACGCGAAAACCGAAAACCTGTATCTGTCGCTGTGCTTGGAGGCCGGGTCGAAACTTGGCCGTAGCGTCTATGACTTGGCGGGGATCACGCAGCACAAGGCCGAATTCCGCGCCGGGATCAAACGTAGCGTTTTCGTTTCCACAAGAAACCCGTGGCCGCTGCCCAGCGTCGCGCGGACGCTCTGGGCGATGAACCTCGTTTGAGTGAAATGGAGGAGAGTAGATGAAGAGCATTTTCGATCAGCGCTTCAAAGGGCTCGAGAAACTTGATGATATCGTCGCTCTGGCCGAAATCGGTGCCCAAACCGAGAACCTGCGGGACTTCTATGACGCCTTTCGCGACAGCGAGATTCCTTTCCTACAGGAAACTTACGGCAGCGATATCGGGCAGCTTTTCCGCGCCACGGTGACATCCCTGCACGAAATCGGCATCAGTTCGCCGGCAATTGCGCTCGGCGTCTCGCAGCATATGGCGTCGATGTTTGCCTTCGGGATTGCCAAGGCGATCCTGAGCAGCGACACCCGGTCGTTCCAGATGATGGATGCGCTTCTCGGCGAGGTGCACCGGAACCGGCATCTTCTGGCAAATACCACCTCGCACGCGGGCAACCAGCAGATCGGCGCGTCCGGATCAAGTATTCGGAAGGTCGCGGACGGTTACCTGGTTGAGGGATATTCGACCTACATGTCGCTGGCGCTGGAAGCTGACAAGGTAGTCTTTCTGTCACGCAGCGAAGACGGCGAATTGCTGGCCGTCATTAGCGATCTGAAGGGAAATCCCGGCCTGAACATCGAGAAGGACCTTCTGTTTGGCAATCATCTCGCGCTGGCGGATACGCGTCGGCTAACGTTCAACAGGTTTGTCGCTTCCGCCGACCAGGTGATCGGCCCCGATCCGAACCTGAACGCGTTCTATCTGGTGCAGTTGATCTGCCACAACCTTTGTGTGGCCGCCCTGTATCTTGGTGGTGGTGCTCGTCTGCTGAAAGAAGCGATCAAATTTTCGCACGCCACGCGCCTGCCGGACGGGAGAGTCCTGGCGCAATCCGAGATGCAACAGGCAAACCTCGGCAGGCTCGGAATCATTTATTTCAACTCAGCACAGCTGATCCTTGCCGCGGGTGCGAGCCTATCTGACTTTCAGGCCGCCGGCTCTCTCGATGCCGGGCTCGCGGGTTCTATCCTGTCAAGAATATCCGCAACGAAATACGCGGTTGCGCAGAATGTGGAGCGGATCGCGACCGAGACGCGCAAGATCGTCGGTGCCCGCGCCTTCATGGACAATCACCCGATCGGACGGATCAACAATGAAATCGTGTTCGGTGCCCTAGGGCCTGCCACCGAAAAGCTGATCGAACTCAAGTTCGGTGCCGCACTCCTGGGCGCGGAGAAAGAATGATGAAGAACTCCGAAAAGACGGCCGATTTCATTGAAGAGCTTCAGAGATCCGAGAACATTATCGACTTGTTGCGGAACCGGGGGCTCCACCTCACCAAGTTTGCCGGAAAGCTGACCGGCGACGCGGAAACCGTCGGTATCCTGTTGGTCGGATCGGTGGCAGAAGGCTACGCCACCGATGCCTCCGATATCGACTTCCTGATCCTGTCATATAGCAACCGTGACGAGGTCGATTTTTCGACGTCCCTTTCGATCGAATCCGGGAATTCGCTGGAGACCCTTACCTACCTCGACGGTGTGGAAATCAACACGGAGGTCGTTCTGTGGGATGATCACGTAACGATTGCCGAGTCGCTTGCGAAGTTGTCTGCCGACGTCGCGCTGAACCGGCACATCAGCAAGATGCCAATGATCGACAACTACACTCTACGGTTTCTGCATCGCCTGCGGACTGGAATTGTCGTTTACGGGGAAGATGTTATTGAACAGTTCCGGACGGATTTTCACATCGACTCGCTGCCGCTCTACATCTCGATAAAGAAATTCGTTCTGGCCCGGGAATCGCTGGAGGATGCCAAATCCGCGGATCCTGAAGTCTTCGGTCTGATCGAGTTCATCTGCCGCGACGTGATCGAACATTGCTGCCTGTCGCTGGCGGCCGCGAACGGGTTTACCTCCCAGAGCCGACGCTTTGTCCTGAACTGGATTGCGGATCTGACCGAGGCAGAACAGGAATTCCCGCTGTTCGTGCGTTTGCGCGAAAGGTTGATCGGCATCGTGCCGCTTCCGCCTGCGGAAAAGTCCGCGCTGGTCGACGAGATCGAAGGCCTGGTCCAGGCGACGATGTCTGTGCTGCAGATGGACCACACGAGGCGGCGTCTTCTGGATCAGATATTTGCGGACATCTCATATGCACAGTGACAACGCTTCGCGATACTACGTCATCAGCGGTGCGTCGGGGTTTCTCGGCAGGCAGCTACTGGCGACGCTGGCCAGCGCCGATCCGTCGGCCCGGATCTTTGCGCTGATTGGTCGTTCGCAGGCCGGGGACCTGCTCGATTGGCTGCGCCGCAACAACATCGACGCCAGCAACGTCACCGTTCTTGCCTCAAAATTCGAGCACGAGAATTGCGGGCTTGCGGCCGACGCCTTCGCCAGTCTGGAACCCGGCGAAGTCCATTTCTTTCATTGCGCCGCGCATTACGATCTTTCGGACGACGATCGAGAGAAATGCATGGCGGCCAATGTGACGGGCACGTCGAACGCGATCAAGCTCGGCCGGCAACTGAGTGCAAAATCCTTCAACCATATGAGCACTATAGCGGTTTCGGGCGAATATTATGGCGTTTGGTCGGAAACGCATTTCGACGAGGCCGGAGCGTGGCGCAGCAACTATGGCCGGACCAAGCACATGGCCGAAGCGCTGGTTCGGGATGCGCGGTTCCCGGTCGCAAACATCTTTCGTCTTGGTGTTCTGGTCGGCGACGCGCGGACCGGGCAGCATTTCAAGTCAGATGGGATCTATGGCTTTTTCCCCGCCCTGGAAGGCATCCTGAAATGCCTGCCGTCGGGCACGCCACTGCCGTCTTTCGGATGGGGCAGTATTCCGATCTGCCCCGTCGACCATGCCGCCACGTCAATCGTTGCCCTGACCGCCGCTGCGGACTCGGGGGTAAATGTGTTTCACCTGTTCGAGGACGACATTCTCAGGGTTGATGACATCCTCGAGGCCCTGATTGGAGCCGCCGACCACAACCATGCGGTCTTTCCGAGCGGGCTGTCCCATCTTGTCGGCCGCTACAACGTCCTGACACCGCACGACAGGGTACTTCGGCAGCTCAAGGAAGAGGTCTTCGATGTTCTGAAGGACTTTGACATTCCGGTCGAATTGCTGCCTGAAATCAACCATCCGACCCAGTTCACGAATGCCGCGACATCCCGGCGGCTTCGGCAGTTGGGCGTTTCCTCGCCCAAGTTCAACGACTATGCGCCGCGTATCTGGCGTTCTTGGCAGGCACAGCAGACGATCGACGCAAATGCGCGCGCTTCGACCCGTTTCGAGGGCGCGAACGTGTTGCTGACCGGCGGGACTTCGGGCATCGGCAGAACTATCGTTCAGAAGCTGTTTGTCCGGAATGCCAATATCGTAGTTCTTGGCAGGAACCACGAAGCGTTTTGCCAGCTTCACGAGGCATTGGGACGTCCGCCGCAAAATAGGCTTCGGTTCATCGAATGCGACCTGATGGACGACGACTCGATTGCCGATGCGCTGTCCCGTCTCGATTCCGAGGGTTGGACACCCGAGATCTTCGTTCATGCGGCGGGCATTTCCATCGCACGACATTTCCTAAAGATGTCCGAGCAGATCGAGGAAACAAGACGGATGACGCAGGTCAATTTCCTGTCGGCCGCCACGATCATCCGCAAGATCCTTCCTGCGATGATCCAGCAGGGCAGTGGGCACATCGTTTCGCTGTCGTCGATTTCGTGCCAGATGGACGTCGCCGAATATGCCAGCTATTCGGCCAGCAAGGCAGGCTTGGATCAACTCATGACGGTGTTGCGAGCCGAGCTCTTTGGCAAGGGCATCCGGTTTTCCATTCTGCACTTGCCTTTGGTCAGAACACCGATGACGCAGCGCAACATCCGCCTGCGGGACGTTCCAATGCTGTCGGACGAAGCTGCGGCCGCACGGGTCATTGACGCCATAGTTCAGCAGCGTTTTCGCACCAGCGAACCATACGGCCTATTTTTTGCAGTTATGAAACAGGTGTTTCCAAACGGTTCGCTGGCGGCATCAGCGCTCATCTGGCGGGTTTTTGCGCGTCTCCCTTATTGGGCGCGAGTGCTTGGGAAGTCCGACCTCCGATGACGTCGGCGAGCGATCCGGGTTAGCCCCTACCCGGCGCCGCGGAGCGGGGGCTTGGGCCAGGTGCCTGGGCAAACGGCAATTTGAGGGCGGTTCAGCGTGTCTCGCAAGAAGATCATCATGATATCGGTCCTGCTGGCCTCGTTTTCGCAGATGGCTGCCTACATCTGCGTGCCGGCGCTGCCGCTGCTTTCCGCCCTGTTCCCGTCAGGCAAAAGCGCCGTGATCGTGTCGATGTATCTCTTGTGCGCGGCAATCGGGCAGCTGGTTTGGGGGATATTGAGCGACCACTCCGGTCGAGCTCTGACACTCCGGTGGGGCTTGGCGCTGGGAACGGTCGGGACGATATTGTGCATCCTGTCCGACGACTGGCTGATGCTTCTCTTTGGAAGAGCCTTGCAGGCTCTGGGGTTTTCATCGTGCCTCGTCAATTCGCGTGCGATCATCCGGGACAACTGCGAAACAGATGAACTGCAACAGACCTTTGCCGCGACCACAGTGTGGATTGCCATCATTCCCACGCTCACGCCGATCGCAGGTGGCGTGCTGTCGGACGTGTGGGGCGCGCGCGCGCCGTTCGTGCTGACCTTTCTTACCGCAGCCCTAGTGTGGATCGTCGTTGTTCGGGGCCTCGGCAAGACCACGCCTGCCGGCGCCCCCCTCAGCGCGAAGCCGTCCCGGCGTGTATTGCACGCAGTGGCACGTCCTGCGATCTGGGGCAGTGTGCTGGGCGCACTTCATTTCGGCGCGCTGAGCGCGTTCCTGTCCAATGCGCCAGACGTCGCGCAACACCTGAAACTCTATGCGCCGACTGCCTTTGGCCTGTTTCTGGGGTCGATGACCCCGCTGTTCATTCTGGGAGCCGTTGTTGCCAGAAAACGGCCCGCAGCAGTTCGCATCGACAAGGTGCCTGTGCTGATCCTCGTGCAGGTCGGTTGCGTCGTTGTGTCAATGACAGCAATCAGGGCGGATGCTCCGCTCTCTGCACTTAATCTGGCCGCAATCAGCCTTTTTTCCGTTTTGCAAGGCATGATACTCCCGGCGATCATTTCCTATGTCATGAGTGTGGAGCCGGGATACGGCGGGCGCGTGTCGTCACTGTTTGGGTCTATCCAGATGGCTGGAGGCGCACTGGGGATTTGGGTGGCCCAACGCATGCTGCTGATATGGTCTGACATTGGGATGCATGCCGTGATGCTAGTGTTTTTGACATCGGCCGGTCTGGTTTCGCTGCTCATGCTAGGTGGGCAACGCCCACCCGAATGGAGCCCTTGATCTGAGATCCGACATTCCGCCAGTCTTTGGAGATACCAAGAGAAGTTTTCGCTAAAGGGTGGATTGCTTGCCTACGCCTCAAAAGTTTTTTCACATCGTTGCTGAACTCATATGACTCGAATATCAGAGTTGCTTCCTGGCTAGTGATGAGGGTGCGCGATTACGCTACCGATCAGGACAGGGTGATTTGGCGGCAGAGAAGGTTCGACGGCGGGCTCATTCTCCCCGCCATAACCTTCAAGGATATCGATAAATATCAACAAATTAAGAATATCATCGGTTGCTGGAGGTAGCACATGTTGCGGGTCGCTAACTGTTGCGGGTCGCCAGCTTCCGGACAAAAGTGCACTAGGCTTAGGACTCATAGCCAGTATTTGACGAGTGCGGCGAGTGCGATGGCTGAGAGGAAGACCTTCGGGCATCTGTCGTATCGGGTTGCCACACGCCGCCAATCTTTCACTCTGCCGAACATGATCTTGAACCGCTCCGGGTTTGCCGGAGGCTGATTTTTGTTAGTTACGCGGCCATGGGTTCAGTTTCCAGAGCTGCGTAGAAGTTGGCCTCGGCTTCTGTGCATATGTAAGGAAAGAAAGCATGAAATTAAGCCCGGCGTCAGTCACGTTCACCGCACAGTAGAGTGCGGCGGGCGTCCAGATACGCCGCAGCATGCACAAATGTCTGCTCATTCACAGTTGCGGTGATTGCCATACTGCACTGCAGTTAGGCCGCCCTCCGCCCTCTCCGGCCACCGAGCTAGCGCGTGTCTGTGAGATGTCTGATTAGCGCAAGCTGATCATGCAATGGACAAGCTTGGACTCTTTGGTTGGACGGTTTACCGCTCATGTCCAGAGAGAGTCCTGCAGAACTCGAATGCATCCCAGTGATCTGCTTGGCAATCTTCATGTGCCGACGTGGGCGATTGATGCCCAATGGACAGAGGAACTGTCAAAAATGGACAGAAAGTTGTCACAAATGGACAACTCAACTGTCACCGTGCATTTTCCCAAAGCTTTGATTCCCGAGTCTCATCAATTTTGACAACGCAGTCTCGGCAAAATTGACAAAGCTATCGCACGACCACCCCACGGGCGGGGAGTTGGGCAAGACTGACGTTTTTGTCGCTGCATAGCCTGAGGCGAAGGCGGGAAGCGCGAAGACCTCAGCTATCGTAGCGCTCCCCGCCTTCGCGGAGCTGACGCGCGTCACGTTGGGCGGAGAATGGACCTTCGCTGCGTCGCAGCGAGGAATTTCAGATACCTCCGATGCGGACCTTCGACGCGCAAGAGCGATCTCGGTATCGACCCGGCCACAACAGACGCTCAGTCGAACGGTACAGCTAGCGAGCACATGATTTCAAAAATGGTCTTATTTCCCTGCGGTTTCCCCACTAAGGTGTGAAAAATTCATTTCAGGAAGTCCAGTGTTTTGCCCAAAATCGTGTACCTCAACATTAAAAACTTCAGATCCATCAAAGAACTATTGTGGATGCCCAGCCGAGGCATGAACTGCCTGGTTGGAATCGGAGATAGCGGCAAGACTACTGTGTTGGATGCAATTGACTACTGTCTTGGTGCAAGGCGTTCCATGCAGTTTTCCGATTATGATTTCCACAAGACCAACACCAGTGAACCAATAAAGATCATGGTCGCGCTTGGTGATCTTGAACCATCACTTCTATCGATGGATTCCTATGGTGACTATTTTTGCGGCTACAACCTCACTACAGGAACATTTGAGGGGGAGCCGGGCCATGGCTTAGAGACAATCTTGGTGCTCCAACTGAAGGTTGAAAAAGACTTGGAGCCACAATGGTCACTTTTGTCGCAGCGGGCGAAGGCCAAGGGCATTGAGCGGAATTTACGATGGGAGGATCGCCAAACCTCCTCCCCCTTGCGACTAGGAGATCATCCAGACTGGCACCTCGCATGGCGACGTGGAGCTCTCTTTGAGAGGCTGACGGACGAAAAGCTGGCACTAACGGAGGGTTTGTCCGACGCCGCTCGAAAAGCCCGCGCAGATTTCGGCAGTACAGCAAACAAGGAACTGACCGACAGCCTTGATATAGTGAAGAAGTCTGCCTATGAGTTGGGCGTACCAACGGCTGGAGCTGTACACGCGTTACTCGATGCAAACTCAGTGAAGTTTGGCACGGGAGCGATTGCGTTGCATGATGCGAACAACATACCACTATCATCTTTAGGGACAGGATCGAAACGTCTGCTGATTGCAGGCCTGGCAAGAAAAGTCGCAACGTCCGCTAGCATCGCCCTGGTTGATGAGTTTGAAACGGGTCTGGAACCGCATCGGATAAGAAGTCTGCTCAACACACTGGGTGCGAAGGACACACCTGCTACCCAACAGGTTTACGCAACAACGCATTCTCCAGTTGTTCTGAAAGAGCTGGACCACACCCAGTTGAAATTGCTGCGTGTTGACAAAACCACCGGAAACCACAGGATCCATTCCGCTTCTGAGAGTGCTCAGGGATTGCTGAGAAGTAACCCGGAGGCATTTCTAGCTAAACGAATAATTGTTTGCGAAGGCAAATCTGAAGTTGGCTTTATAAGGGGGTTTGATCAGTATAGTTATGGCCTTGGAAATGTTTCAATGGAAGCGCTTGGAACCGTTTTAGTCGACGCAGGCGGAGCGAAGAAGGTGCTCCCTCCAGCGAATGAACTCCTTCGCCTCGGGTACAATGTATCAATCTTCATGGATAGTGACGTGCCGTTAGGGGCCGCTGATGAGGAGGCTTTTGTCACCGGAGGAGGATCAGTATTCAAGTGGACGAACCAATTTGCTCTGGAAGATGCGATTTTTAGGTGTGCCACTGGGCCGGTCATTGCGATGTTGTTGGACTACGCCGTTTCGTTGCCAAACGGCGACAAAGTCGACGCGCAAATTTGTACGGCGTCAAAAAACCAATTCAACCTAGCTCAAGCTAAGATTTGGGCGGAAACAAATACGCTTCCGCCTGTAACAGCCGGAATACTGGGCCAAGCAGCGCGTAGTGGAGATGGTTGGTTCAAGAGGATTGCGCCGTATGAACATGTGGCAAAGAACATTTTAGCTCCCAGTTATTCCTCTCTACACACAGACCTGACGGGAATCACTACAGCGTTGATGAATTGGGCTTGGGGGCAGAATGACCGAACCTGATCCTCTCCAGATATCGAAGGGATGTATACAAGCTCCCGCGGGATGCGGAAAGACTCATCTGATTGCACAAAGCTTGAAGCGCTGCACAGCTGATAAACCAATCCTCGTATTGACTCATACGAATGCTGCGGTTGCTGCGCTTCGGCAGAGGCTGGACAAAAGCGAAGTTCCTCGTTCCAGCTACCGCCTCGCGACCATAGACGGATGGGCTATGAGAATGGTTGGTATGTTTCCTTTGAGGAGTGCAGCCGACCCTTCCATCTTGGAGCTATCCAATCCGGGGATTGATTATCCAGCCATAAAGGAGGCTGCCCTTACTCTGCTGCAAGGCCGTCATGTGGACAACCTCTTAGCAGCAAACTACTCTCGCCTGCTTGTTGATGAATACCAAGACTGCCTGAGCGCACAGCACCAAATTGTATGTGAACTTGCGAGAGTGCTGCCAACTTGCATTTTCGGCGATGTCCTCCAAGGAATATTTGATTTCGGAGACACGCAGGTAAACTGGAACTCTGAAGTACTTCGAGACTTTCCGTTGATTGGTGAGCTGTCGACACCATGGCGCTGGAAACTCGCCGGGGCGGAAGCACTGGGTCAGTGGCTTCTGGATTTGCGGCCAACACTTCTGAGTGGTCATCGAATTGACCTCTCCACGGCGCCATCAGAATTAGAATGGATCGCAGTTTCTGGCGACCAAGATTTTGAAAAAATTCTCGCGGCGACGCATGATATGCCAAAGGGTATCGACAGCTCGCTAATTATTTGCAGCAGCCGCAATCGTCAGAGGCAACAACAAATAGCTCAGTTTACCAAAGGCGCATCGGTCGTGGAAAACGCGGACCTTGCGGACCTAGTTTCTTTTGCTCGACGTTTCGATTTTTCATCACCCAACGCTACTGCAGAATTGCTCAATGAGGCCGCAAGCGTTCTTCGCGGAATAAGTTCGACCGAAATGATAGCGAGAGTTGCTTCACTTAAAGCAGGGACAAACCGGAAACCAGCCACTGATCAGGAAATGGCGGCGCTAAATTTCGACTCGGAAAAGACACCTCAAAAAGCGGCCGCCCTTCTGTCATCACTGAGCAATCAGTCCGGTGTTTCCGCCTTCAGAGGAGAGGTGTTTCGGAATCTTCTAAAAGCACTGCATGCTTCTGTAAACGCAGACGATTTTGCTGACATGGCACTCAAGGCAAGAGAAGAGCGGCGCTTTCATAGCCGTGCCCTTGGCAAAAAATCTGTCGGTAGTACGCTCTTGGTGAAGGGATTGGAGGCTGACCAGGTCGTTATTGTCGATACTCATGAAATGAATGCAAAAAACTTGTATGTTGCACTGACCAGAGGGGCGAAAAGAGTTGTTGTGTGCTCAACATCTCAGCATTTGCCCGCCATTTAACACGTCAAAAAGTTCGCTTCTTGAATATGCTGCACCCCGTGTGAATGGCTGCTTCACTCGCGCTGCAGTGAGTCATTCCATTTGCCGCTGGAAGTCCGCAGAGGGCCGACTGCATGAAGCCGATCAGCAGTAGTCATCAAATGTTTCTCCACGTTCCCAAGGCAGACCTTGAGCTACCGCAAAGGCCTTTTCCGCTCCGTCGCGCTGAAAGAACGTACCCTGACTCTCATGAACAAACTTTCCGTTTTCGAAGGTGATCTTTGAGATTGACCAAGGTTTGATGGCGTCCTCACCGTGTTCGCCGAGCAAGAAAATGGTACTATCTTCGCCGGTCATCGCCACGTCCCCGACCCTTGTTTGCCCCCAGGGAGAAATTACTGCGACCGCCCCCTTCACCAAGCGGAATAGATATTCGGTGATTGGATGTTCGGCTGTAGCGTCGGGACAAAGGGGAAATTCAGCGGGCACTCGCCAATTGCGTTGGACGGCCCCATCTGTCTTGGATGCAATCAGTACTTCGACCGGTTCCTCAACTGTCTCTTGGACCCGGCCAAATATCCAATCGCCGATCCTGCCTCCTAACGAAGGGTGGTCGGACGTTGCCCAGTTCTGCATTCTCCGCCGAGTATATTCAGCTTCGGCTGCCGATACATTCCTCATCCACTCGAAATCAGCAGTGAGTGTGTCGTTCTTCGGATTTCGCGGATCATCGAGGAATTCCTCGATGCTGCCATAAAGATTCAGTATCCGCTTCGCAGTGATCGGGTTGAGAAGAATATTCTCCAAGCGCGTGACCCATCTTAAGTTCTCAGGACGGTTGTTTCGACGGTTTGTATCGATGTGATCTACGACGTGACCCTTGCTCGGTTGCTTTCCATGAAATGCTGTCGCAACAATCCGATGAAGTTTGTGATCCGAAATCGCCATGTAGCCGTCGCTTTTGCTTGGATTTCTAAAGGTCCAGGTTTCATCGAGCGGTCGCTTCCTCTGATTTTGTCGGGCGCGGCGAAGGACCGATCCATTATCACGAACGCAGTAGTTTTCATCGCGATAAACGCATTCAACTTCAGTGTTGAAGTTTTCCAATCCGTTCATCAGCGGGCTCCTTCTAACGTCGTTAACCATATCGAGCAGGCCATCTTCAATCTTTAGAAAGTGATGCGCAACGATCGCGACAGCAAGGTTGAAAGTCCGGTATGGCTGCGCGGCGGCGCAGCATCAAGCGCGGGCTCAATGACCGGTTAGGGCCGGAAGTGTCCCAAGCGACACTGAGCAGCCCTGCTGCTCTACCGTGCTATAATGGCGACTGCTAGGGACGCGAGCTTTCGTATACCCCATGGAAGCTCCTAAAAAGATGCCATGCCCATTATGAAACGGCCGTATTTTTGCCGAAGAAGCACGCCCAAATCCTCCGTCGAATTGGCGCCGCACAGTTCTGCTCGCGTGATCACGAGTATGATTTCATCGTCTCGGTTGAACACGTCGCGGAGATGAGCATGTGCTGCCGTGATGTCGACGGCGTCGCCAGTTATGCCATTCGCCGCAACTAACAGCCCGAACTTTAGCTTCATCCTATGAATTTTGGACGTGAACGCGCGTAATGTGGCAGTGTTCACAGGAGCCGCCCAATTTTTACATTCAACAATCAGTAAGGGAGGAAGGAACGGAAGCCCTGTTCCCTTCACTTGATGATTGTAAAGGATCAGGTCTATCTCGAGCGAGCCCGGTAAGTCTTCGACATTCCGGTGGATTAAACCTACACCGTCGATCAGGCACAGCGTCTGTTCAATCACGTCCTCAAGTGCTTTACCCTTTTGGTCCGTATTTCCTGCGTCCCCAGCGGCAAGATGATCGATAATTTCTTGTTGTGGAATTGCGACCATTCACGCCGCTCCATGCGCAGCGCGGTTTCGTAAGGTTTGAACGTGGCGACCCAACTTTCCATCGCGTGCAAGCGCAACGAACTGACTCACAGAAAGCCAAAAGACGTTAGGAGACGACAGGCGACGCTTCTCCGGCGGCTCTTGCTCGGTCAGGAGGAAGCCACAGCCAACGCCAGTGGATTGCATGAACTCTATTAATTTTTGCTCGACTCGCCTAGCACCAGAAACATCAAGCCGCGTTTTTATTTCAATGACTGCAGGATCGAAGAGCTCAGCATCTTGCGACCCAAGCCACATAAGGATGTCAGGTCGATAGGTTGCGTCTCCACCTCTCGGCTCGATAATCGCGCCGCCTCCAATTGCTACAATCGCCTCGTAGACTTGCGCCTCCAACTGGGAGTGGAAGATCTGTTTCGGCACGGCAGGCTCTTTCGGCTCAATAGAGTTAAATAAAGCCGGTCGACCTCTTTCAAAAACTGTCTCGTGGGGCGTCGAAAGAAATGCGTCCAAATGGAAGGACAGAGCTGCCTTCTCGGTGAGCTTCACATCGACGAAGGTAAGTATCGATCGGGCGACCCTGCCAACACGCTTGCTTGTCGCAATTGCAAATACGGCCTTGCCCAATCCTTCTGCGAGCCCAAGCTCGTAGAGTACTCGCTGATCGTTCTGTGATCCATCAAGAATAGCAATTACGAAATCGGATCTCTGGATCGTTAATGCGTAACGTGTCCCAAAGGGCGTGTCATCTGACCAATTCCACGCAATACGCCGCTCGCCTAGCAGGATTGGCAGCACACCTAGATCCATGCCGTATGGCGCGGATATGAAACACCGAGAATATCGCTGAGATGAACTGACTGCCATGATCTCGAATATAACCTGTCGTTTCACGTTCGCCTAGGGCTTCCTCGCCACAGCAGCGAGTTTCACTGCGCTGCTCCCGAGCGGCGGCTCTTGCGAGCGCAAACTTGCCGCGGCGAGCTCACTGAAAAGACCGCCTGGGCCGAAATGGTCATCTCCGCGCTTATCGTGCGATCTGGACTGCCGTCATCGTGACTTGCGCGTCCGCTGCTCCTCGATGACGGCCAATCATGGGGCGGAGGTTCACGTTCACAGACAAAGAACGACAATACTTACCCGAGTGAGCTCCAATTATTGGGACGCGGCATCTGACACGCCGTCATGCCCGACTAGGTCGTGTTGACAAAAGGGATTCCTCTGGCAGTCGTCCTATGATTCAACTTCATCTCTACGTGGGAGATGAACTTGGCACGCAACTTGATATCCGACGATGAGTGGACCTTCTTCGAGGGCTTCATTCGTGCCGTCCGGCGCCCGAACGGGCGGAAACCTGCGGACCATCGTCTTGTCCTGGATGGAATTTTCTGGATCGCAAGGACTGGTGCGCCATGGCGTGATCTGCCCGAAGAGTTTGGCAAGTGGTCCTCGGTCTACCGTCAGTTCCGCCGCTGGACTTTGGCGGGACTGTGGGAGGATATCCTGGATGCGCTGAACCACGCTGGGATCGCGCCAGACAAGCTCCAGATGGTTGATAGCACTGTGATCCGCGCTCATCATCATGCGGCGGGCGCAAAAGGGGGACTCCGAAAGAGGCTCTTGGCCGTTCGAGAGGTGGGTTCTCGACCAAGATCCATCTCCGGGTCAACGGCGCAGGCCTCCCGATGGGGACCGAGATCACGCCGGGGCAAGAGTCCGATTACACCGGCTACGACCTGGTGATGGCTGACAATCTTCCACAGCCCGCCGTTCTGGTCGCCGACAGGGGCTATGACTCTGATAAAATTCGGGAAGACATCGAGAGCCGCAACGCCCTGCCCATGATACCGATGCGAAAGAACAGAAGGGTGCGCAAGGCTGTCGACATGACCATCTACACCCTGCGCAACATGGTCGAGCGCTGCTTCAACAAGCTGAAAAACAGCCGCCGCATGGCAACCCGCTACGACAAAACCACCGAAAGCTTCCTCGGCTTCGTCGACGTCGCCTGCATCAGGCTCTGGCGCCGCCATTTGTCAACATGACCTAGGCATGGCACCCATCGCCAAGCTCCCTAATATGAGCTGAGATCGAGCTTGGTGGCGGAGCAGTCACCCAGCGATGCCGCACTTCCGTCAAACGGCTCTCCGCCCACTCCGGCCATCGAGCTAACGCGTCGTTGTGGGCCTGTCTGACTGCCGCTAGCGGATCTTGCAATGACGAGGTCGGGATCGCTTTGGTCGGACCGCTTACTGGTCATTTCCGCAGAGAGTTGCTGCAGAACTCGAATGCATCCCAGTGATCTGCTTGGCAATCCTCATGTGCCGACGCGGGCGATTGATGCCCAATGGACAGAAAGTTGTCACAAATGGACAACTCGCATGTCACCGGACACATCTGATAAGTGGTGAGCCCAACAGGATTCGAACCTGTGACCCACTGATTAAAAGTCAGTTGCTCTACCAACTGAGCTATGGGCCCACTTCTTGAGGGGCTGAGTAGTTTCCTTGGCTGGGAGGGTCAAGCGGAAAAATACTGCCTCTGGAAGAATCTTTCCGGCAGGAGTATTCCGCCCGCATGGCAAGCAAGATGACAAACGGCCTCGCGTTCATGAAAATGCATGGGCTCGGCAATGACTTCGTGGTGATCGACCTGCGCAGCGGGGGCGAGCGGCCCGATGCTTCCACGGTGGCGGCCATTGCGGACCGGCATCGGGGGGTGGGTTTTGACCAGCTCGCGCTGATCGAGCCGGGCGAAAACGCCGATGCGCGGCTGACGTTTTACAACGCCGATGGCTCGCTTTCGGCGGCCTGCGGCAATGCCACGCGCTGCATCGCGCGTTATCTGATGGATGAAAGCGGCGCGACCAATCTGCGCCTCGCGACCGATCACGCCGTTCTTGTGGCCGAAGAGGCCGGGCAGGGGCTGACACGGGTGAACATGGGGCCGCCGGTGCTGGACTGGGCCCGCATCCCGCTGGCGCGTGACGTGGATACGCTGCATCTGCCGGTCGCGGGCGATCCGGTCGCGACCGGCATGGGCAACCCGCATATGACCTTCTTTGTTCCGGACGCCGCTGCGGTCGATCTGGCCAGTTTCGGCCCTGAACATGAACACCACCCGCTTTACCCCCAGCGGACGAATGTCGAGGTGGTGCAGATCCTCTCGCGCGATGAGATCCTGCTGCGCATCTGGGAACGCGGCACCGGACCGACGCTGGCCTCGGGGTCGTGCTCTTGCGCGGCGGCGGTTGCGGCGGCGCGGCGTGGCCTGACCGAGCGGCGCGTCAAGGTCAACGTGCCCGGCGGCCAGCTTGAGATCGACTGGCGCGACGATGGTGTCTGGATGACGGCCGAGACCGCCTATGTCTTTGACGGGGTGTGGCGGGGATGACGGGGAAGGCGCCCATCTTTGCGACCCTCGGCTGCAGGCTCAACGCCTATGAATCCGAGGCAATGCGCGAAATGGCCGAAACGGCCGGGCTGCAGGGCGCGGTCATCGTGAACACCTGCGCGGTCACCGCCGAGGCGGTGCGCAAGGCGCGTCAGGAAATCCGCCGCCTGGCCCGCGAAAATCCGGGCGCGCCGGTCATTGTCACCGGCTGCGCTGCCCAGACCGAACCCGAGACCTTCGCCGCCATGGCCGAGGTCACGCAGGTCATCGGCAATCATGAAAAGATGCTGCCCGAGACCTGGCAGCGCCTGCAGGCCCCCGACCTGATTGGCCAGACCGAGAAGGTGCAGGTCGACGACATCATGTCGGTGAAGGAAACGGCAGGCCATCTGATCGACGGTTTCGGCCGCCATCGCGCCTATGTGCAGGTGCAGAACGGCTGCGATCACCGCTGCACCTTCTGCATCATCCCCTATGGCCGCGGCAATTCGCGCTCGGTGCCGGCGGGCGTGGTCGTCGACCAGATCAAGCGCCTCAGGGATCGCGGCTTCAACGAGGTCGTGCTGACCGGCGTTGATCTGACCTCCTGGGGGGCGGATCTGCCAGGGACGCCGCGTCTGGGCGATCTGGTCATGCGCATCTTGCGGCTGGTGCCGGATCTGCCGCGCCTGCGGATCAGCAGCATCGACAGCATCGAGGCGGATGAGAACCTGATGCTGGCGATCGCCAGTGAGCCTCGGCTGATGCCGCATCTGCATCTCAGCCTGCAGGCGGGCGACGACATGATCCTGAAGCGGATGAAGCGCCGCCATCTGCGCGATGATGCCATCCGTTTCTGCGAGGATGCGCGCAAGCTGCGTCCCGGCATCGTCTTCGGTGCCGATATCATCGCCGGTTTCCCGACCGAGACCGAAGAGATGTTCGCGAACTCCCTGAAGCTGGTCGAGGATTGCGGCCTGACCTTCCTGCATGTCTTCCCCTATTCGGCCCGCAAGGGCACGCCCGCCGCGCGGATGCCGCGCGTCGAGGGCGCGGCGATCAAAGAGCGCGCGGCCCGGCTGCGGGCTGCGGGCGATCTGGCCCTGACGCAGCATCTTCAGGCGCAAGTCGGGACGACGCGCCTTGTGCTGACCGAAGGCCCGCGACTGGCCCGGACCGAGCATTTCACCGAGGTTTCCTTCGACCGCGACATGCCGGAAGGCAGCCTGATCGAGGTGGCCATCACCGGCCACGCGCAGGGCAGGCTGGTGGCCTGAGATGCATCCGAACCCCATCTATCGCAACCGGCCTGACGATCAGAATATGGCATTTGCGTTGCAGAAGGGGTTTGGCGCGCTGACCGTCGCCGCCCAGCCTTATCCGCTGGTCGCCCATGTGCCCTTTGTCCCTTGCGAGGGCGGGGTCGAGTTTCATCTGGTCCGCTCGAACCCCGTGGCGCGGGCGATGCCTGCGCAAGGCGTGCTGATCGTCGAAGGACCCGAGGGCTATATCTCGCCCGACTGGTACGGGATGACCGATCAGGTGCCGACCTGGAACTATGTGGCGGTGCATCTGCGGGGGCGGATCCAGCCCGCAGAGGATCTGCGGGGGCATCTTGACCGGCTCTCGGCGCATTTTGAACAGCGCCTGCTGCCGAAACCGCCATGGACGGCGGCGAAGATGGACCCGGAGGCGCTGGCGCGGATGATGCGGATGATCCTGCCCTTCCGCCTGCTGGTGGATGAGATCGACGGCACGTGGAAATTCTCGCAGAACAAGCCCGATGAGGCGCGTCTGGCGGCTGCCGATCACGTCTCGCCCGAGCTTGCCCGGCTGATGCGTCAGGGCTGAGGCCCCGGTCAGGGGTTGTCGACCAAGATCGCCCTTGCCGCCTGCCGGATGCGGGCCTAGCCTGCCGTCATGACCTTGCTATTCACTCATCCCTCGGGCTTTGACCATGTCACGCCCCCCGGCCACCCCGAACAGGTGGCGCGTCTGGAATCCGTGCTGAACGCCCTCAAGGGCCTTGATCTGGACTGGCGCGAGGCCACCATGGCCGAGGATTCCGAAATCCTGCGCTGCCACCCGGCCTCTTATCTGGAAAGCCTGCGCGCGCGTGTGCCGGAAAGCGGCTGGACGATGCTGGACAGCGACACGCATCTGGGGCCGGAAAGCCTTGATGCGGCGCTGCATGCCGTCGGCGCGGTCAATGATGCGGTCGATGCGGTGCTGGCGGGGCAGGCGCCCAATGCCTTTGTCGCGATGCGCCCGCCGGGCCACCATGCCGAGCGCGCCAAGCCCATGGGCTTTTGCATCTTCGGCTCGGTCGCGATTGCGGCCAAGCGGGCGCTGGACCATCACGGGCTGGACCGCGTGGCCGTGCTGGATTTCGACGTCCATCACGGCAATGGCACGCAAGACCTGCTCTGGGATGAAAAGCGCGCCTTCTTTGCCTCGACTCACCAGATGCCGCTTTATCCCGGCACGGGCCGCATGGATGAGACCGGCGCGCATGGGCAGATCATGAACGTGCCGCTGGCCCCCGAAAGTGGCGGGGCCGAGGCGCGTGCCGCCTGGCGGCGCATCTGCGGTCAGGTCGAGGCGTTCCGCCCGCAACTGGTTCTGATTTCGGCCGGATTCGACGCCCATGCCGATGATCCGCTGGCCTCGCTGAACTGGCAGGAGAGCGATTTCACCGCCATCACCCGGATGATCTGCGACGCCGCGCTGACATGTTCGGCGCCGGTGGTATCGGCGCTGGAAGGGGGATATGATCTTGCCGCCCTGGGTCGCAGCGCGCGTGCCCATGTCGAAGCATTGAGGGAGACGGCGGCATGACCGAGATCAGCAAGATGTCCTTTGAGGACGCGATGAAAGAGCTAGAGGCCACCGTCAGCAAGCTTGAGCATGGCGACGCCACCCTTGAGGATTCGATCAAGCTTTACGAACGCGGCGCCGCCCTGCGCGCTCATTGCGATGAGGTGCTCAAGCGCGCCGAAGAGCGGGTCGAGAAAATCACGCTGGCCGCCAATGGCCAGCCCAATGGCACGGTTCCGGTCGAGGGCCTGTGATGCAGGAGCGCTTTGATGAGGTGAAGGCGCTGGTCTCGCAGGCGCTGGAAGCCGCTATGGCGTCGTTGCCTGACAGCGATGTGGCCGATGCGATGCGCTATGCCTGTATCGGCGGCAAGCGGGTGCGCGCCTTTCTGGTGATAGAATCGGCCCGCCTGCACGGCATCAGCGATGACGCGGCCCTGCCGGTCGCCGTCGCGGTTGAGGCGCTGCACGCCTATAGCCTTGTCCATGACGACCTGCCCGCGATGGACAACGACGATCTGCGGCGCGGTCTGCCGACCGTGCATATCCAGTGGTCCGATGCGACCGCCATTCTGGCGGGTGACGCGCTTCAGGCGCTGGCCTTCGGCCTTTTGGCCGATGACGCCATCGGCTCGGCCGAGGTGCGGGTCGATCTGCTGCGCGCCTTCTCGGAGGCGGTGGGCGCGCGGGGGATGGTCTGGGGGCAGGCCATGGACATCGCCGCCGAAACCGCCGTCGAGCCTTTGGACATCGTCGCCATCAAGCGGCTGCAGAACGCCAAGACCGGCGCGCTGATCCAGTTCTCGGCCATGGCAGGTGCGATCATGGCGGGCGAGGACCCCGCCGCGATGCAGGATTACGCCCGTCATCTGGGCCTGGCCTTCCAGATCACCGATGACGTACTGGACGTGACCGGCGACGAGGATCTGGCCGGCAAGCGCGTCGGCAAGGATGTCGAGGCCGGCAAGGCCACCTTCGTCTCGCTGCTGGGGCTTGAGGGCGCGCGCGAGAAGGCCCGCAAGCTGTCCCGCAGCGCCGAGGCCGCGTTGGAAGGTTATGGTGAGGACGCAGGAAACTTGCAGCAGCTTGCGCGTTTCGTTATCGAGCGGGACGCCTGAAGCCCGCCCGCAACAGAGGGGCAAGCCATTGTCCGATACACCTGCCGCCGACCGTCCGCTGACCCCGATCCTTGACCGGGTGCAACTGCCGTCTGACCTGAAATCGCTCAGCGATCGTGAGCTGCGGCAGCTGGCGGATGAGCTTCGCGCCGAAACCATCAGCGCGGTTTCGGTGACCGGCGGGCATCTGGGTGCGGGTCTTGGCGTCGTCGAATTGACGGTCGCCCTGCACGCGGTGTTCGACACGCCGCGCGACAAGATCATCTGGGATGTCGGCCATCAGTGCTATCCACACAAGATTTTGACCGGCCGCCGCGACCGCATCCGCACCCTGCGGATGGAGAACGGCCTGTCGGGCTTCACCAAACGCTCGGAAAGTCCGTTTGACCCGTTCGGGGCCGGGCACAGCTCGACCTCGATCAGCGCGGCTTTGGGCTTTGCCATGGCGCGCGAGTTGGGCGGCGATCCGGGCGATGCGATTGCCGTGATCGGCGATGGCGCGATGAGCGCGGGCATGGCGTTTGAGGCGATGAACAACGCGGGCCATCTGGGCAAGCGCATGATTGTCGTGCTGAACGACAATGAAATGTCGATTGCGCCGCCGACCGGGGCGTTCTCCAGCTATCTGACCCGGCTTTACACGCGCGGCCCGTTTCAGGAACTGAAGGCCGCCGCCAAGGGCGCGGTCAGCCTGCTGCCCTCGCCCATGCAGGAAGGCGCGAAACGCGCCCGCGACATGCTGAAGGGCATGGCCGTCGGCGGGACCTTGTTCGAAGAGCTGGGCTTTTCCTACATCGGCCCGGTCGACGGGCATGATCTGGACCAGCTTCTGTCGCTTCTGCGCACGGTCAAGACGCGGGCGACCGGCCCGGTGCTGATCCATGCGGTGACCAAGAAGGGCAAGGGCTATGCCCCGGCCGAGCGTGCGCTCGACAAGGGCCACGCCACTGCCAAGTTCGACGTCGCGACCGGCACGCAGGCCAAGGCGAAATCGAACGCGCCCAGCTATACCTCAGTCTTCGCCCGCGCGCTGGTGGATGAGGCGGGGCGCGACGACAAGATCGTCGCCGTGACCGCCGCCATGCCCGATGGCACCGGCCTGAACCTCTTCGCCGAACGCTTCCCGCGCCGCTGCTTTGACGTCGGCATTGCCGAGCAGCATGCCGTGACCTTCGCCGCAGGGCTTGCGGCGGGGGGGATGAAGCCCTTCTGCGCGCTCTATTCGACCTTCCTGCAGCGCGGCTATGATCAGGTCGTCCATGACGTCGCGATCCAGCGTCTGCCGGTGCGCTTCGCCATCGACCGCGCGGGGCTGGTCGGCGCCGATGGCGCGACCCATGCGGGTGCCTATGACATCGCCTTCCTTGCGAACCTGCCCGGCATGGTCGTCATGGCCGCCGCGGATGAGGCCGAGCTGGTCCATATGGTCGCCACTGCCGCCGCGCATGACGAAGGCCCGATTGCCTTCCGCTATCCGCGCGGCGAGGGCACCGGCGTCGACATGCCCGAACGCGGCGAGCCACTGGAGATCGGCAAGGCTCGCATGATCGCCGAGGGCAAGCGCGTCGCGATCCTGTCCTTCGGCACCCGCCTCTTGGAGGTCATGCGCGCACGTGAGGCGCTGGCCGCGCGCGGCGTCACGCCGACCGTGGTCGATGCCCGCTTCGCCAAACCGCTTGACCGGCAGATGATCCTGCAGCTGGCCGCGACGCATGAGGCGCTGATCACCATTGAAGAGGGCTCGGTCGGCGGCTTCGGCAGCCTTGTCGCCCAGCTTCTGTCGGATGAGGGCGTCTTCGACCACGGCCTGCGCTTCCGCCAGATGGTCCTGCCCGATACGTTCATCGACCATGCCAGCGCCGAGGCCATGTACCGCGACGCCCGCATGAACGCCCCGGATATCGAGGCGAAGGTGCTGGAGGTGCTGGGCGTGGCGCAGATCGGGGACATGCGGGCGTAACATCGCCCGCGTCACGGCGCCCTATCTTTACGCTGCCTCGTTGCGGGCGTAGCGTTCCGCCATCATCCCAACCCCGAGGTCGCCATGCCCGAGACCGGCAATCTGATCGCATTCGCGCTGATCGCGGTCGGCATGGTGCTGACGCCCGGGCCGAACATGATCTATCTGGTCTCGCGTTCGATCTGTCAGGGGCGCATGGCGGGGCTGATCTCGCTGGGCGGGGTGGCGCTCGGGTTCGTCTTCTACATGCTTTGCGCGGCCTTCGGGCTGACGGCGCTGGTGCTGGCCGTGCCCTATGCCTATGACGCGATCCGCATCGCAGGCGCGGCTTATCTTCTGTGGATGGCATGGCAGGCGGTGCGGCCTGGCGGGCGCTCGCCCTTCGCGGTGCGGGATCTGCCGCCTGACGGTCCGCGCAAGCTGTTCCTGATGGGCTTTCTGACCAATCTGCTGAACCCCAAGATCGCCGCGATGTATCTGTCGCTGCTGCCGCAGTTCATCACGCCCGGCCATGGCTCGATCCTGATGCAGTCGCTGACGCTGGGGACGGTCCAGATCGTCATCAGCGTGACGATCAATGCGCTGATCGCGATCTCGGCGGGCTCGATTGCGGTGTTTCTGGCCCGCCGTCCGGGCTGGGCACTGGTCCAGCGCTGGCTGATGGGCACGGTTCTGGCCGGGCTCGCGATCAAAATGCTGACAGAAGCGCGCCGCTGAGCCTTGCGATCATCGGCCCCTGCAGCCAAGTTCGCCGCGAAGCGAATCCGCGCCCGTCGTACTGACGACCAGCAACCAAGCCTGACCGAACCAGAACGGAGGGGGCCATGACCCTCAACACCCACCCGGAAGCGCATCCGGATGATCCGCATTACATCAGCCGTTCGGGCTGGCTTCGCGCGGCGGTGCTGGGGGCGAATGACGGCATCGTCTCGATCGGCTCGCTGATCGCGGGGGTTGCGGCGGCCGATCCCGGCCCGCAGGCCGTGCTGATCGCGGGCGTGGCCGGGCTGGTGGCCGGGGCCATGTCGATGGCGGCGGGGGAATATGTCTCGGTCTCGTCCCAGGCGGATATCGAGCGCGCGGACATCCACCGCGAACGCCGGGCGCTGCATGCCGACCCCGAGATCGAGCTGGAAGAGCTGATCGCCATTTACGAGGCGCGCGGTCTTGCGCCCGATACCGCCCGGCTGGTGGCGGTGGAGCTGACCGAACATGACGCCCTTGGCGCGCATCTGCGCGATGAACTGGGCCTGACCGATGAGCTGTCGGCCCGCCCGCTGCAGGCGGCGGTCGCCTCGGGCGTGACTTTCACGGCGGCGGGCGCGCTGCCCCTGCTGGCGGCGATCTTTGCGCCCGAGGGCATGCTGATCGCGTCCGTGCTGGTGGTCACGCTGATCGCGCTGGCGCTTTTGGGCGCGGTCGGCGCGCGGGCCGGTGGCGCGCCCGTTCGCCGCGCGGTCCTGCGGGTGATTTGCTGGGGCTCGGCCGCCATGGCGATCACCTGGGCCGTCGGCGTCATCTTTGGAATTACCGCATGAAAGGAAGAACCATGCTGCGTCCCTGCCTGTTTGCCCTGGCCCTGTCGCTGCTGCCTCTGGGGGCAAGCGCGCAGTCGCTGCCCGATCTTTACGACGTCTCGGGCGTGGCTGCGAATGACGTGCTGAATGTGCGCGCGTCGCCGGATGCGAAGGCCTCGGTTCTGGGTGAGCTGCCCCCCGATGCCCGCGGGCTGGAGGTGCTGGCGCTGGATCCTTCGGGCAAATGGGCGCAGGTGAACATGGGCGAGCAGGCGGGCTGGGTCTCGACCCGGTTCATCAAGGCGCGCCCGACAGTCTGGGTGCATGGGCGCCTGCCCGAGACTTTGTCCTGCTCGGGGACCGAGCCTTTCTGGTCGCTGCGCCAGAAGGACGGCGGCCTTGTCCTGTCGCAGCCCGACGCGGGCGACCGCGCCCTGACGCTGCGCACCACGCTGGATCGCGGATTCGAGGGCGACCGGATGCGCGCGCTGATCGCGGGCGACGGGGCGGGGCGGCTGACGGCGGTGATCCAGCCTGCCGCATGCTCGGACGGGATGTCGGATCGCAGCTTCGGGCTCAGCGGCACGCTGATCCTTGACGGCAGCGGCACGTCTTCGCGCATGCTGACGGGCTGCTGCTCGATCGCGCCGCGCTAAGGGGGCCTAGACCCCCTCGGCGGCGGCCAGCGCGGCCAGACCGGCGCGATAATCGGGATAAAGCAGGCGCACGCCCAGCTCTGACTTGATCCGCCGGTTCGAGACGCGCTTGCTTTCCGCATAGAAGGACCGCGCCATCGGGGTCATGGGCGCGGTCTGGTAATCCTCGACCGGGGGCAGGGGTAGGCCCGCAAGTTCGGCGGCATGGCCGATGACCTCTTCCGGGGGCACCGGATCGTCGTCGCAGACGTTATAGACCGCGCCGGGCTTCGGCTGCCGGATCGAGGCCAGCAGGACCTGCGCGATATCCTCGACATGCGCGCGCGAAAAGATCTGGCCGGGCTTCACGATCCGCCGCGCCTGACCCGAGCGCAGCTTGGCAAAAGGCCCGCGCCCCGGCCCATAGATGCCCGCAAGGCGGAAGATATGCAGGGGCAGGCCGTGCTGATCTGCCAGCTCGCGCCAGTCGCGCTCGGCCCGGACGCGCTGTTCGCCGCGCTTCGTCGCAGGTGTCAGGGGGGTGGTTTCATCGACCCAGCCGCCCTGATGATCGCCATAGACGGCGGTCGTCGACAGATAGCCGATCCAGCCGGCCTTGGACTTCGCCAGATCATCCGTGAAGGTTGCCAGCACCGGATCGCCCTCATCAGGCGCAATCGAGATCAGGATCGCATCGGCCTCGGCCATCGCCTGACGCACGGCATCTTCCTGCCCCGGCCAGCGCAGGGGCGTGGCCCCGGTGGCGCGCACCCTCTCGACGCATTCGCGCGTGGTGCCCGTCACCTGCCAGCCCTGCGCCAGCAGCAGCGGGGTCAGATATCCGGCCGTATAGCCATGGCCCAGAACCAGCATGCGCCCTGTCATCATCAGCCCTTCAGGATCTCGGCGGCCATCTGGAACGAGCGTTGCCGGGCCTCCTGATCGTAGATATTGCCCACAAGGATCAGCTCATCGGGGCGATGGCGGGCGATCAGGCGGTCCAGCTCGGCCTTCACGGTGTCGGGCGCGCCGACCGCGCTGACGCTGAGCGAGGCATCGACCGTCGGGCGGATGCGCACCGGGATCACCTCTTCCAGATCGCGCACGGGCGGCGGCAGCTTGCCGGGCTGACCGGTGCGCAGGCGCGCGAAGGATTGCTGCTGGCTGCTGCGCAGGAATTGCGCCTCCTCATCGGTGTCGGCGACGACCACGTTCACCGCCAGCATGAAGCGCGGGGCCTGCCCGAACTCGGTCGGCTGGAAGCGTTCGCGATAGATGCGCAGCGCCTCGTCCAGCTCGAACGGGGCGAAGTGGCTGGCGAAGGAATAGGGCAGGCCCAGGGCGGCAGCCAGGCTTGCGCCGTAAAGCGACGAGCCGAGGATCCAGACCGGGACATTGGTGCCCTGACCCGGATGCGCCTCGACCGCCGCGCCGGGTCGGGCGGGGCCCAGATAGCGCAGCAGTTCCACCACATCATTCGGGAAATCGTCGTTGCGCTGCATGTTGCGGCGCAGGGCGTGCATGACAGCCCCGTCTCCGCCCGGCGCGCGGCCAAGGCCAAGATCGATGCGGTCGCCATGGATGGTGGCCAGCGTCCCGAACTGCTCGGCAATGGCCAGCGGCGCATGATTGGGCAGCATCACGCCCCCCGCGCCCACGCGGATCGTGCCGGTATGGTCCGCGACATGGTTGATCAGCACCGAGGTCGCGGCGCTCGCGATGCCCACCATGTTGTGGTGCTCGGCCAGCCAGAAGCGGTGATAACCCCATTCCTCGGCCTTCTGGGCCATCAAGACGGCATTGGCGATCGCCTGCCGTGCGTCCGCGCCTTCGGCAACCACTGCCAGATCAAGTATCGAAATTTGCATCGCGACCGGTCCTTGCTTTTGTCATCAGATAGGGATCGGTGTCCTTGCTTGCCACCCCCCTGCGACGCTGGCACAGTCATCGCAGCCGCTATTGGAGAGCCTGATGAGCAAAGATATTGGCCGACTGCCGATCCGGACGCCCGATCCGGTCGCACGCCAGCAGTTCGATAATCCCGCGGCAGCGGTGAACCGGCTGATCGAGCTTTACGAGATCGCGACCAGCTTTCTGCTGGAGAATTTCCTGAAGGTCCTGCATGGCGAGCCTCCGGCCGCCCGCTACCGCGCCTTCTACCCCGAGCTGCGGCTGACCACGACGCAGCATTCCAAGACGGATTCGCGTCTGGCCTTCGGTCATGTGGCGCTGCCCGGCACCTATTCGACCACGGTGACCCGGCCCGACCTGTTTCGCGGCTATCTGACAGAACAGATCGAGCTGTTGATGCGCAATCACAACGTCCCGGTCGTCGTCGAATACAGCGAAACGCCCATGCCCGTGCATTTCGCCGTCGCCACCCAAAGCGACCTGAACGTCCCGCAAGAGGGCGTGCTGAACTTCTCGCTGCGGGATGTCTTTGACGTGCCGGATCTGGCGACGACGAATGATGACATCGTGAACGGCACAGCCGAAACGAACCCCGACGGTAGCCACCCGCTGGCACCCTTCACCGCGCAGCGCGTCGACTACTCGCTGGCGCGGCTGGCGCATTACACCGCGACCCTGCCCGAGCATTTCCAGAATTTCGTGATGTTCACGAACTATCAGTTCTACGTCGATGAGTTCGAGGCCTTCGCGCGGCGCGCGCTGGCCGATCCGAACTCGGATTACATCGGCTTCGTCGGGCCGGGCAATCAGGTGCTGGAACGCCCCGAGGATGTGCTGGTCACGGGGGCCAAGACCCCGCAGATGCCCGCCTATCACCTCAAGCGCGCGGATGGCGACGGGATCACGCTGGTCAACATCGGCGTCGGCCCGTCGAACGCCAAGACCGCGACCGACCATATCGCCGTGCTGCGCCCGCATGCCTGGCTGATGGTCGGCCATTGCGCGGGGCTGCGCAACAGCCAGTCGCTGGGCGATTTCGTTCTGGCGCATGCGTATTTGCGCGAAGATCACGTGCTGGACGCCGACCTGCCGGTCTGGGTGCCGATCCCCGCGCTGGCCGAGGTGCAGGTCGCCCTGCAAGAGGCCGTGGCCGAGGTCACCGAGCTGGAGGGCTATGAGCTGAAGCGCATCATGCGGACCGGCACGGTGGCGACCATCGACAACCGCAACTGGGAGCTGCGCGACAACTCGGGCCCCGTGCAGCGGCTGTCGCAATCGCGCGCGGTGGCGCTGGACATGGAAAGCGCGACCATTGCCGCGAACGGCTTCCGCTTCCGCGTGCCCTATGGAACGCTGCTCTGCGTGTCGGACAAGCCCCTGCACGGAGAGCTGAAGCTGCCCGGCATGGCGACCGATTTTTACCGCACTCAGGTCGCGAACCACCTGCTGATAGGGATTCGCGCCATGGAGAAGCTGCGCGACACGCCACTGGACCGGATCCACTCACGCAAGCTGCGTTCGTTCAATGAAACGGCCTTCCTTTAGGCGGAGGCCCGCATTTCGCTGCGTTCTTTGAGGATTTCCACAGGAAATCGCTTGAAAACGGTTCAAAAAGCTTGTGTAGCGATATTCATGCCGCCAAGGTGGCGCCCAGAATTTCCCCTAAGGGACAACGAGGAGACAGAATATGGCCATGGCCAACACCAAACCGATGACCAAAACCCAACTGGTTGCCACTCTGGCCGAAGAAATGGGCAGCGACAAGAAAACCGCGACCGCAGCGCTGGACGCGCTGTCGAACGTCGTGGCGCGCACGGTCGCCGAGGGTGGTGCAGTCACGCTGCCGGGCATCGGCAAAGTTGCTTGCCGCGCACGCCCCGAGCGTCAGGTCCGCAACCCGCAGACCCAGGAAATGATGACCAAGCCTGCCGACAAGGTGGTCAAGGTGACGATCGCGAAAGCGCTGAAAGACAGCGTCAACGGCTGATCCTGCATCCTGCAGAACACGACATGGCCGTACCCGTCCGGGTGCGGCCTTTTCATTTCTGACGCGCGCAGGCATTGCTTGTCCCTGAACGTGCCGCGACCCGAGTCGAAAGGAAAAATCGTGGATCTCAAATCCATCGCCATGGGCATCGGTTTTGCCTTCTTCTGGGCCTCGGCCTTCACCTCGACCCGGGTGATCGTGCAGGCCGCGCCGCCTCTGATGGCGCTGCTGATCCGCTTTGCGCTTTCGGCCGTGCTGGCGATCCTGCTGGCGCGGATGATGGGGCAAAGCTGGAAATTGAACCGTGCCGAATGGCGAACGGTGGTGATCTTCGGCATCTGCCAGAACGCCCTTTATCTGGGCCTCAACTGGGTCGGCATGCAGACGGTCGAGGCCTCAGCCGCCTCGATCATCGCCTCGATGATGCCGCTTCTGGTGGCGCTGTTGGGCTGGGCGGCCATGGGCGAGAAGCTGCGCCCGATGGCGGTCGTCGGGCTGATCGCGGGCGGCGTCGGCGTCTGCATCATCATGGGCGTGCGGCTGAACCACGGGCTCGACGTGTTCGGGACCATGCTGTGCCTGTTTGGCGCGGTGGCGCTGGCGCTGGCGACGCTGGCCTCGCGCGGGGCAGGGGGCAGCCGCAACATGATGATGATCGTGGGGCTGCAGATGGCCATCGGCTCGCTGGCGCTGCTGCTGCCTGCCGCATGGCTGGAATGGGGCCAGCCCATCCATTGGAGCTGGACGCTGGTTTGGGCCTTCCTCTACACGGTCATCGTGCCCGGCATCGTCGCCACCTGGATCTGGTTTTTGCTGGTCGGGCGCATCGGCGCGGTGCGGGCGGCGACCTTCCACTTCCTGTCGCCGCTCTTCGGCGTCATCATCGCGGCGCTTCTGCTGAACGAACGCTTCGGCCTGTCGGATGTGGTGGGCGCGGCCATCGTCGCCGTCGGCATCCTGATGGTGCAGATCGCCCGCATCCCGACGCCGCAGACCGCGACGACAGCGGCCCCCGAGACGAAGCCGCAGTAAGCCCCTATTCGGCGGCGAGCGGGGTAAAGATCGCCGTCGCCTGATCGCAGTGATAGTGCTGCAGATAGGCCGGGGCGCGGTCGGCCAGATCGCAGACGGCATTCAGGATCGCGTCGATTTCGGCCTGATCGGCGGCCCAGCACAGGTTCAGGCGCACGAAGCCCGGCTTCTGGATCTCTTCCCCGGCCAGAATGGCGGCGCGCAGCTGTTGCGACTGCTTCGGGCCAAGGCCCAGCAGGCGGTGAACATAGGGGCCGGCGCAGGCACAGCCGCCGCGCGCCTGCACGCCATGCAGATCCGACAGCATCCGCGTTATCAACTGCTGGTGAATATATCCGCCATGCCCGTCGCGGATGCGCAGGGACAGGATCGGCAGGCGCGGGCAGTCGGTGTTGCCCAGAAGCTCGATGCGCGGATGCGCCTTCAGGCGAGTCATCCCGCGGTGCAGCCACGCCTCATGCCGGGCCGAGATGCGGTCCTGACCGACGCGATCCTTCAGCAGCAGCGCCAGCGCGGCGCGGATGTCGCCCAGCACATTGGGCGTGCCGCCTTCCTCGCGCGCCTCGACATTGGTGGCGTAATCATGCCCCTCGGGCGAGACGAAGCGGACGGTCCCGCCCCCCGGCAGCGTCGGCACCTGCGTCATCACGGCGTCGCGGCGCAGGATCATCACGCCCGAGGCGCCCGGCCCGCCGATGAACTTGTGGGGCGACAGAACGACCGCATCCATGCCAAGGCCCAGATCAATCGGCAGATAGGGCGCCCCGCCCGCATAGTCCCAGATGACCTTCGCCCCCGCCGCCTTCAGCCGCGCGGTGACCGCCGCCACATCGCAGAGGATCCCGGTGACGTTCGAGGCCGCCGAAAACGCGCCAACGACCGGCCCTTCGGCACCCGCTAGCGCCTCGTCCAGCGCCGCCATATCGGGGCCACCCGTGGCCGCCTCGGGGATCTCGATCACGGTCGCGCCGCTTTCGCGCCAGGGCAGGATGTTCGAGTGATGCTCATAGGGGCCGATCAGCACCGTCGTGCCGGGGCCGACCGCCAGCAGATGCACCAGCCGGTTCAGCCCCGCCGTCGCACCCGAGCCAGTGAAGATCACCGCGTGATCGCCCGTGGCGTGGCAGCAGTCGCGGATCGCCTGCCGCGCGGCGCGGCGCAGGCGGGTCATCATGCCGCCGCAATGGCTGGCCTCGGTATGGCTGTTGGCGTACCAAGGCAGGACCTCGGCCATGATCCATTCCTCGACCTGCCGCAGTGCCCGCCCCGAGGCGACGTAATCGGCATAGATCATCCGGCGCGGCCCGAACGGCCCCTGGATCACCGCATCATGCCCGATCAGCCCGGCCTGCACCGAGGCCAATGCGTCATCGCCCAGACGATCCAGAAATGATTGAAACGCGCTCATCGGTGATCCTTTCCTGGTTTCGCCAAGAATGACCCGTCAAGGGTGAGGAATCATTGTCTATCTATTGCTAATATCGCGTATTATTCGATCATATGATCTGATATGGTAGAAAAATGGATGAAATCGACAACCGTATTCTGGGGTTTCTGCAAAAGGATGCCAGCCTCTCGCAACGTGAGCTGGCCGAACGGGTCGGTCTGTCGCAGAACGCCTGCTGGCGCAGGCTCAGCCGCCTGACCGAGGCAGGCATCCTGAAAGGCAGCCGGGCACAGATCGACGCGGCCGCCCTGGGGCTGGAGCTGACGGTCTTTGTGATGATCCGCACGCGCCACCATGATGACAGCTGGGCGCGTCGCTTCCGCGCCCGCGTGGAATCCCTGCCCGAGGTGACCGAGTTCCACCGGATTGGCGGCGAATGGGATTATATGGCCAAGGTCGTGACCACCGGGATGGCGGGCTATGACGCGGTCTACAAGCGTCTGATCGCCGATCTGGATCTGGAACGCGTGACGGGCGTTTTCTCGATGGAGACCATCTTCGAGGGGCGTCCGCTGTCTGTGCCCGGTTGATTTTCACGAAATGTTCCTTTTATTCGAACCATGCGCGCCGAGACCATCCTTTTCCCCACCGAGGCCGGGCTCTACTGCCCGTCGGGCGGGTTTCACATCGACCCGGTGCGCCCGGTCGCGCGCGCGCTGATCACCCATGCCCATAGCGACCACGCCCGCGCCGGGCATCAGGCCGTGCTGGCCACGCGTGAGACGCTGGACATCATGGCGATCCGCATGGGCGAGGATTTCGCGGCCGAGACGCAAGAGGCTACCGGCCCCCTGACCATCGGCGATGTCACTGTCGAGTTCTTCCCGGCCGGGCATATCCTTGGCTCGGCGCAGATCCGGGTGACGCCGAAAGCAGGGCCGCGCATCGTCGTCTCGGGCGACTATTCCCGCGCGCCGAACCCCACCTGCACGCCCTTTCAGCCCGTCGATTGCGAGGTCTTCGTGACCGAGGCCACCTTTGGCCTGCCGGTCTTTCACTTCCCCGATCCGATGGAGGAGATGCAGCGCCTGCTGGCCAGCATGGCCGAATTCCCCGAGCGTCCGCATCTGGTCAGCGCCTATTCGCTGGGCAAGGCGCAGCATCTGATCGCGCTCTTGCGCGCGGCGGGCCATGACGCGCCCATCGCGATCCATGGCGCGATGCAGCGGATCTGCGACTATTACGCGGCCCGTGGAATCGCCCTTGGCACGCTGATTCCCGCCACCGCCGATGAGGTGCCCGCGCAGCTGGTGCTGGCCCCGCCTGGGGCCGTCGACACGCCCTGGGCGCAGCGCTTCCGCGATCCGGTGCAGGCCTATGCCTCGGGGTGGATGGCCGTCAGGGCGCGGGCCCGGCAACGCGCGACCGAGCTTCCGCTGGTCATCAGCGATCACGTCGACTGGGGGCAGCTGACCGGCACGCTGACCGAACTGGCCCCGTCCGAGGTCTGGATCACCCATGGGGCCGAGGACGGCGTCATGCGCTGGTGCGAGCTGCAAGGGATGCCCGCGCGCCCGCTGCGGCTGGTCGGCTATGAGGATGAGGCGGAATGAAGCGTTTTGCCGTCCTGCTGGAGCGTCTGGCCTTCACCCCGGCCCGCAATGCCAAGCTGCGGCTGCTGACGCATTACCTTGAGGCGACACCCGATCCGGATCGCGGCTGGGCGCTGGCGGCGATGACCGGAGACCTCGATCTGCGCCGCGTGACGCCCGGCCTTTTGCGCACTCTGGCGGGCGAGCGGGTGGATGAGCAGCTGTTCGCGCTGAGCTATGATTTCGTGGGCGATCTGGCCGAAACCATCGCGCTGATCTGGCCGGGGCAGGGCGGGTTGCCAAACGCCGAGCCGTCGCTGTCGCAGGCGGTTGCGTTGCTGCAAGGGACCGGAAAGGCGCAGCTTCCGGCGGCCATTGCCGCGATGCTGGACCGGCTGCACCCTTCGGAACGGCTGGCCTTCCTGAAGCTTGCCACCGGCAATCTGCGTGTCGGGCTTTCGGCCCGGATGGCGCGGATGGCGCTGGCGCAGATGGGCGTGCCGACCGTGCCCGAGATCGAAGAGATCTGGCATGGGCTGACGCCGCCCTATCAGCCCTTGTTCGACTGGATCGGCGGGGGGGCGCGTCCGGAAAGCGCCGCTCTGGCGCCGTTCCGGCCGGTGATGCTGTCGACGCCCACCGATATTGAGGAACTGCGCGCGCTGGACCCGGCGCGCTATCTGGCCGAATGGAAATGGGACGGCATTCGCGTTCAGGCGGTCAGCGACCGGGGCCAGAGGCGGCTTTATTCGCGCACGGGCGAGGATATCTCGGGCGCATTTCCCGATGTGATCGCGGCGATGGAATTCGACGGTGCCGTCGACGGGGAACTGGTCGTGCGCCGGGAGGGCGGGGTCGCCCCCTTCGGTGATCTGCAGAAGCGGCTGAACCGCAAGACGGTGGGGCGCGCGCTGCTGTCGAGCCATCCGGCAGGGCTGCGGCTTTACGATGTGCTGATCTGGCAGGGCGAGGATCTGCGCGACCGCCCCTTGACTGCCCGGCGGCAGGTGCTGGAGGCGGCCGAGTTTCCCGGCGGCCGCATCGATCTGTCGCCGCTTCTGCCCTTTGACGATTGGGACGCGCTGGCCGCCTTGCGCGCCGACCCTCCCGAGGCGGTGATCGAGGGGGTGATGATCAAGCTGCGCGATGCGCCCTATGTCTCGGGGCGGCCGCGCGGTCCTTGGTTCAAGTGGAAGCGCGATCCGATGGTGGTTGATGCGGTGCTGATGTATGCGCAGCGCGGGCATGGCAAACGCTCGGGCTTTCATTCGGATTTCACCTTTGGCCTCTGGGATGGTGAGGCGCTGGTGCCGGTGGGCAAGGCCTATTTCGGCTTCACCGATGCCGAGCTGCGCGAGCTGGACCGTTTCGTGCGTGCCAATACCGTCGAGCGGTTTGGCCCGGTGCGGTCTCTGGCCCCCAAGCTGGTGGTCGAGGTGGCGTTCGAGGGGCTCAACCGCTCGACCCGGCACCGTTCGGGCGTGGCGATGCGCTTTCCCCGCATCAGCCGGATCCGCTGGGACAAGCCTGCAGCCGAGGCCGACCGGCTGGCGGCGCTGGAGGCTTTGCTGTGAGCCTGCCGCCGAAGCTGATGGGCTGGTTCACGCGGCAGGGCTGGCAACCGCATCCGCATCAGCTGGCGTTGCTGGAGGCAGAGGGCGACAGCCTGCTGGTCGCGCCTACTGGGGGTGGCAAGACGCTGGCGGGGTTTTTACCCTCACTGGTCGAATTGTCTGCCTTGCAGGATGGGTATTTGGACAACGGAGAAAGCCGGGCGCGGGGGGTGCATACGCTTTATGTCTCGCCCCTGAAGGCGCTGACGGCGGATATCGGGCGCAATCTGGCGCGTCCGGTGGCTGAGCTGGGGTTGGGGATCCGGGTTGAGGACCGGACCGGCGACACCAATCAGGCGCGGCGGCGGCGACAGCGCGTCGATCCGCCCGAGATATTGCTGACGACGCCCGAGAGTTTGGCCTTGATGCTGAGCTATCCCGAGGCACCGGCGATCTTTGGCGGGCTGCGCCGTGTGGTGCTGGACGAGTTGCATGCTTTGGCCGAGAGCAAGCGTGGCGATCAACTGATGCTGGGGCTGGCGCGGCTGCGGCAGATGGCGCCGGAGTTGCGGGTGACGGGGCTGTCGGCGACGGTCGAGGACCCGGTGGCGCTGGCGAATTTCATGGCAGGGGCGGCTCCGGTTCGGATTGTCGAGGCCGATCCGGGGCCGGAGCCTGATATTGCGATGCTGGCGACCGCGCGGCCTCCGCCCTGGTCGGGCGGGGGCGGGCATTATGCCGTGCCGGAGGTGCTTGAGGCGATCCGGGGGGCGAATACGACGATTGTCTTCATCAACACCCGCGCCCAGGCCGAGCTGTTCTTTCAGGCCCTGTGGGCCGCGAATGACGACAACCTGCCCATCGGGCTGCATCACGGCAGCCTTGCGCATGAGCAGCGCGTCAAGGTCGAAGCGGCGATGGCGGCGGGCGAGTTGCGCGCCGTGGTGGCGACAGGAAGTCTGGATCTGGGGATCGACTGGGGCGCCGTCGATCTGGTGATCCAGGTGGGCGCACCCAAGAACGTCAAGCGGCTGGTGCAGCGGATCGGGCGAGCGAACCATCGCTATAACGCGCCCTCGAAAGCGCGGATCGTCGCGGCCAACCGGTTCGAACAGATCGAATGCGTGGCCGCGCTGGAGGCCGTTGCCGCGCGCGATCTGGACGGCGATCCTCGGGGGGCGGGGCCTCTGGACGTGCTCTGCCAGCATATTCTGCTGATCGCCTGCGCCGGGCCTTTTGATGCCGACCGGCTTTATGCCGAGGTGGTGACCGCCGGGCCCTATCGCGCTTTGTCGCGCGCTGATTTCGATGCCTGTCTGGATTTCGCCGCGACTGGCGGCTATGCGCTGCGCGCCTATGATCGCTGGCAGCGGTTGATGCAGCGCGACGGGTTTTGGCGGCTGCGCGATCCTCGGGCCAGCCAGTTGCTGCGGATGAATGTGGGCACCATCGTCGAGGCCGAGATGATGAAGGTGCGCCTACGCGGGCGGGGCGGCGCGCCGCTGGGTGAGGTCGAGGAATCCTTTGCCGCCAGTCTTGAGCCGGGCGACAGTTTCTTGATTGGCGGCCGGACCGTGCGCATGGACGCGCTGCGCGAGATGGTGGTCGAAGTGACGCCCCAGCCGACCGCGAACCCGAAGATTGCCGTGTTTTCAGGGGTGAAGCTGGCGACCTCGACCCAGCTGTCGCATCGGGTGCTGGCGCTGGTGGGTCATCCCGAGCGTCACGATCTGCTGCCTGCGCAGACGCGCGACTGGCTGGCGTTGCAGGCCGAGGTCAGCCTTTTGCCGCAGCCGGACCTGCTGCTGAGCGAAACCTTCCCGCATGGAGGGCTGTCGCATTTCGCGCTTTACGGCTTTGCCGGACGCAACGCCTTGCAGACACTGGGCCTGCTTTTGACGCGCGCGATGGAGGAGCAGGGTCTGGGGCCGCTGGGGTTTCTGTCGACCGATTATGCGCTGCTGGTCTGGTCCATTGATCCGGTGCTGGACCCCGACCCTCTGCTGGACATCGAGAGGCTGCGCGCGGGCCTAGGCGACTGGCTGGCTTCGAATGCGGTGATGAAGCGCACGTTTCGCAATGTCGCCACCGTCGCCGGGCTGATCCAGCGCAATATGCCGGGGTTGCGGAAGTCGGGGCGGCAGGCGACGTTTTCCAGCGATATCCTTTATGACACCTTGCGCAAATACGACCCGGAACACCTGATGTTGCGGATCACCGCCGAGGAGGCGGGGCGCGGCCTAGTCGATTTCGGCCGGATCGAGGAGATGCTGGCGCGTTCTCCCCATCGGGCGCATCAGGTGCTGGACCGCGTCTCGCCTCTGGCCGCGCCCCTGCTGCTGGAGGTCGGGCGCGTGCCGATCCGGGGTGAGGGGCGCGAGCGGCTGGCCCGGATCGAGGCGGAAGAACTGATGCGCGAGGCCGGGTTGGAGGCGCTCTTGTGACGGGCTATCTGTTTGATTTCTATGGGCTGTCTCTGGAGGCGCGGCCGTCCGGTGCGCTCTGGTTGGCGGCGGCGCGCTGTCTGGTGGTGGCCGATCTGCACCTTGGAAAATCCGAGCGTCTGGCCCGGCGTGGCGGCCCGCTGTTGCCGCCCTATGAGGGGCTGGCGACGCTGTCGAGGCTTGAGGCCGAGGTTCAGGCCCTGTCGCCCGAGATGGTGGTCAGCCTTGGCGACGGGTTCGATGACATGGCGGCGAGCGAGGCGCTGGACCCGCAGGTCCTGGCCAAGCTGGGCAAGTTGGGGCATGGGCGCGACTGGATCTGGATTGGCGGCAACCATGATCCGCAGGCGCCGCAGGGATTGGGTGGCCGGTCGCTGGAGGAGCTGCACTTTGGCCCTGTCACCCTGCGGCATGAGCTGGGGCAGGGGCCTGATATCTCGGGCCATTTCCACCCGGTCGTGCGGCTGGCCGGAGAGCGGCGGCGCGCCTTCATCCTCGGGCGCGATCACCTGCTGTTGCCTGCCTTCGGGGCCTATACCGGCGGGCTGCTGCATGACGATCCGGCGCTGCACCGGCTGGTGCCGCAGGGGCTGGCGATTGCCTGCGGGACGCGCGCGATCGTGCTGCCGCTGGGCGTGGCGGGGGCAGGACGGCGACGCAGATGAAAAAAGGGCCGCCAGAGGCGACCCTTTCTAGGCTCATGTCGGCAGGGATCAGAACTTGAAGTTCAGGCCCAGCTTGACGTTGTGATAGTCGGCGGTCGCCTCGGTCGTGATCGGACCATAGACGCGGTCTTCCTTGCCGAAGTTCGCATATTCATATTCGCCGGTGACCGACCAACGATCGTTGATCATCTTTTCAGCGCCCAGACCGACGATATAGCCGGTCTTCTTGTAGCCTTCGTCGACGCCGTTCTGTTCATACTCGACATCGGCACGGGCCACACCGGCGATGCCGTAGACCAGCAGGTCGGGCTGAACCGCGTAGCCGGTCTTCAGGCGCAGCGCGAGGACGTTCTTGATCTTCGACGAGGTGTCGTAGGTAACTCCATCGAGGGTACCGGTCACGTCATCCTTGATGCTGCCAGCTTCATAGCCCAGTTCCGGACCGAAGACCCAGCGATCTTTCTGCCAGCGATAGCCCAGACGCAGACCCGCATTGGCGCCCGACAGCTTCAGCTTGCCAGCATCGCCAAGGAAGTCTTCGGTCGCGTTCTCGAAGATGCCGACGCGGTCGTCGCCGCCAAAGGCATAGCCCAGCGTCAGACCGGCATAGCCGCCCTGCCACGAACCGACCGGCGCGGGCTCGGCCACCGGCACCGGGTTTTCGACCACGGGGGCCACAAAGCCGCCAGCCTGGGCACCGGCTGCAACCAGAGCCAGAGGAGCCGCGAGAACAGCGGCGAGTTTGAGATTTTTATACTGGATAGCCATAAAACTTCTCCGCATCTTAAATTTCTGGCGCAGCCCAAAGGCCGCGCACGTGTTGAGTGCAAAATAGGGAGTCTTACACCTGCACTGCAACAGGACCGTGCATCTGGTGATATGAAAGTGAAATACCGCGACCTAAGGGCAACAATCTGCCGCAGGTTGCGACAGATTTATTGCGGAATCGTGACGGTTATTTTGGCCTAGATATCAAGATGCTCGACGTTCAGCGCGTTCTGCTGGATGAAATCGCGCCGCGGTTCGACGACATCGCCCATCAGCTTGGTGAAGATGTCGTCCGCCTCGCTGACATCCTCGATTCGCACTTGCAGCATCGTGCGTGCCGCCGGGTCCAGCGTGGTTTCCCAAAGCTGTTCGGGGTTCATCTCGCCCAGACCCTTGTAGCGCTGCAGCGAGAGGCCCTTTTCGCCCTCAAGGAAGATGGCGGAGAGCAGGCTCAGCGGGCCATGGATCGGCACGTCGCGATCCTTGCGGATCAGATGCGCGGGCTTCGAATAGATCTCTTGCAGGGCCTCGGTCATGCTGCCCAGACGACGGCTTTCGCCGCTGCGCAGCATCGGACCGTCCAGAGAGCGGCTTTCCTCGACCCCGCGCAGCAGGCGGGACAGGCGGATGCCGCCGTCCTGCGTGGGACGCCCGGACCAGCCGCGCTCATATTCCTCGGCGATCAGGTCCAGCCGCAGCGCGACCGCATCGGCCACGCCCTGCGCATCCGCATCGACGCGACCGGGCAGCAGCGCGCCGGCGATGGCCACCTGTTCGGTGATATGGGGCGGGTAGTGCGTCGGATAGGCGCGCAGGATACGGCGGACCGAGCGAGCCTCTTCGACCACGCGGGCCAGATCGGCACCGGTGATGTGCTGGCCATCGGCCAGACGCAGCGTCGCACCCTCGATGCCCTGCTGGATCAGGTAATCCTCCAGCGCGGCCTCGTCCTTCAGATAGACCTCGGAGCGGCCACGGCTGACCTTATAAAGCGGCGGCTGCGCGATATAAAGATGCCCCGCCTCGATCAGTTCCGGCATCTGGCGGAAGAAGAAGGTCAGCAGCAGCGTCCGGATGTGCGCGCCGTCCACGTCGGCATCGGTCATGATGACGATCTTGTGGTAGCGCAGCTTGCCCAGATTGAATTCATCCCGGCCGATGCCGGTGCCAAGCGCGGTGATCAGCGTGCCGACCTGTTCGCTGGAGAGCATGCGGTCAAACCGCGCGCGTTCCACGTTCAGGATCTTGCCGCGCAGGGGCAGTACGGCCTGGTTCTGGCGCGAGCGGCCCTGCTTGGCCGAACCACCGGCCGAGTCACCCTCGACGATGAAGAGTTCGGACAGCGCCGGGTCTTTTTCCTGACAGTCGGCCAGCTTGCCGGGCAGCGAGGCCACGTCCATCGCGGTCTTGCGCCGCGTCAGCTCGCGCGCCTTGCGGGCGGCTTCGCGTGCGAGCGCCGCCTCAACGATCTTGCCGACGATGGATTTCGCCTCGGACGGGTTTTCCTCGAACCATTCGGCCAGCTTCTCGCCCACCAGCCCCTCGACGGCGGGGCGCACCTCGGACGAGACCAGCTTGTCCTTGGTCTGGCTGGAGAATTTCGGGTCCGGCACCTTGACCGACAGCACGCAGGTCAGGCCTTCGCGGGCGTCGTCGCCGGTGAATTCGACCTTTTCCTTGCGCGCCACGCCCGAGGATTGGGCGTAATTGTTGATGACCCGCGTCAGCGCGCCCCGGAAGCCCGCAAGGTGCGTACCGCCATCGCGTTGCGGGATGTTGTTGGTGAAGGGCAGGACGGTTTCGTGATAGCTGTCGTTCCACCACATCGCGACTTCGATGCCGATGCCGTTGCGCTCTCCGGTGATGAAGATCGGGTCGGCCAGGACCGGCGATTTCGACTGGTCGATATAGCGCACGAATTCCTGCACGCCGCCGTCGTAATGCAACTCGGTCCGCAGCGGCTCGGCCGGGCGGTCGTCTTCCAGAATGATGCGCACGCCCGAGTTCAGGAAGGCCAGCTCCCGCAGGCGCTTTTCCAGCGTCTTGAAGACGTAATCGAGGTTCGAGAAGGTGCCTTCCTTGCCGTCTTCGCGCGTCGACGCCAGAAAGCGGACCTCGGTCCCCTTTTCGCCGGGCGCGGCATCGCCGACGACGCGCAGATGCTCGACCGTCTCGCCGCGTTCGAAGCGGACGTAATGTTCCTTGCCGTTGCGCCAGATGCGCAGCTCCAGCCAGTCCGAGAGCGCGTTCACCACCGAGACGCCGACCCCGTGCAGACCGCCCGAGACCTTGTAGCTGTTCTGGTCGAACTTCCCGCCCGCGTGCAGCTGGGTCATGATGACCTCGGCCGCCGAGACGCCTTCGCTGGGGTGCATGTCGACCGGGATGCCGCGGCCGTTGTCGCGCACGCTGACGCTGGAATCGGCGTGAATCTTGACATGGACGAAGTCGGCATGACCGGCCAGCGCCTCGTCGATGCCGTTGTCCACGACCTCATAGACCATGTGATGCAGGCCCGAGCCGTCATCGGTGTCCCCGATATACATGCCGGGACGCTTGCGCACGGCTTCCAGGCCCTTGAGAACCTTGATGGAATCGGCGCCATACTCGTTCGGCTGCGGGGTGGCTTCGGTCATGATTATTTTATCCTGCCTTTGACCGGCATCTTATAGTGCGATCTGCGGTGAATGTCACGGGAGAGACACAAGATTTGGTGGTTTTGCGCCGGAAATTCAAGCCCGTTGCCGGGTCTGTCGGGGGTCAGGCCAGCCCGTCCTGATCAAGCAGCGTCCTGCCGCTGCGGCTTTCGATTTCCAGCGCCCAAAGATCGGGGTCGAAACCGGTTTCGCGGGTGATGCGGGCGTCAATCCGGGCCTCGGGGCCGGTCTCGATCACGACCCAGGGGCGGGCGTCGGTTTCAAAGTCCCATTCCCGCCGCCAGAGCGTCGCCTGACCGTCCAGGGTCGCGCATTTGACCAGCACCGCCCCCGCCGTGTCATCACCGTGGCGGGTGACATACGCAGGGATGTCGGCCAGCTGCAGGCGCTTGAGATAGGCCGAGACCCAGATCCCGGTCGCGAGCCTTGCCTCAGGCATCGCCATCCTTGAAATCAAGGCCCATCTCATTGTAGCGCTCGGCCTCGTCCAGCCAGTTCTCGCGCACCTTGACCTGCAGGAACAGATGGACCGGGCGGCCCATGAACTCGGCCAGTTCCGCGCGCGCGGCCTGTCCCACGGCCTTGATCGTCTCGCCGCCCTTGCCAAGGACGATGCCCTTATGGCCGGGGCGCGCGACATAGACGATCTGGTCGACGCGGGCCGAGCCGTCCTTCTTTTCTTCCCATTTCTCGGTTTCGACCGTCAGCTGATAGGGAATTTCCTCATGCAGGCGCAGGGTCAGCTTCTCGCGGGTGATTTCCGCCGCGATCATGCGCATGGGCAGGTCGGCCACCTGATCTTCGGGGTAAAGCCAGGGGCTTTCGGGCACCTCGGCGGCCAGCCAGTCCAGCAGATCCTCGCAGCCATAGCCCTTCTCGGCCGAGATCATGAAGGTCGCCTTGAACTCATAGATCTCGTTGACCTGCTGCGAGAGCGCCAGCAGCCTGTCGGCCTTCACGCGGTCGATCTTGTTGATGACCAGCGCGACAGGGGTCTTGCCGGAATGTTCGCGCAGCTGCTCGATGATGGCCTTGGCGCCATCGGTCAGGCCGCGATGCGCCTCGATCAGCAGCAGGATGACATCGGCATCCGCCGCGCCGCCCCAGGCAGCCTTCACCATGGAGCGGTCCAGACGACGGCGCGGGCGGAAGATGCCGGGCGTGTCGACAAAGACGATCTGGGCATCGCCATACATCGCGATGCCGCGAATGCGGGCGCGCGTCGTCTGCACCTTATGCGTCACGATCGAGACCTTGGCCCCGACCATCTGGTTCAGCAGGGTCGATTTGCCGGCGTTCGGCTCTCCGATCAGGGCGACGAAGCCTGCATGCGTCTGGGTCATTCAGTGCCCTCGATCTGGTCAAGCATGGCGGCAGCTGCGGCCTGCTCGATGCTGCGTTTGGTGCCCTTGCCTTGCGCGACGGCGCTGCGGCCATCGTCAAGCTGGACGGTGATTTCAAATTCGGGCGCGTGGTCGGGCCCGCTGCGGGCGGTCTGGACATAGCGCGGCGGCTGCATGCCCTTGGCCTGCGCCCATTCCTGAAGCGCGGTCTTGGCGTCGCGCGCATCGGCGTCAACCGTGGCCAGCTTCTGCGCCCAAAGCGTGCGGATGACCTTGCGCGCCGTGTCAAAACCCGCGTCCAGATAGATGGCGGCGATCACCGCCTCCATCGCGTCGGCCAGCAGCGCCTCTTTGCGCCGCCCCCCCGACATCATCTCGGATCGGCCCAGTTTCAGCACATCGCCCAGACCGATCTGGCGGGCGATCTCGGCGCAGGCCTCGCCCCGCACCAGAGAGTTGAAGCGGGGCGCAAGCTGGCCTTCGGAGGCCTCGCGGTCGGCGCTGAACAGCGCCTCGGCAATGGTCAGGCCCAGCACGCGATCGCCCAGAAACTCCAGCCGCTGGTTGTCGGGCCGGGTCGTCGTGGCGATCGAGCCATGGGTCAGCGCACGCTGAAGATATTCGGGATGCGCAAACTGATGCCCCAGCCGGGCCGAGAACGCCTGCAGTTCCGCCGCCAGTTTCATGCCCTGCCCATCCCGGCGCCCGTCCTCACCTTAGTGAACCGCCTTGAAGAAGCGGTCGGCCCGCCAGGTCCAGAAGTACAGCAGCGACGAGCCTGCCGACGAGAACATGATCCGGTCGGCGCGGCCGATCAGATATTCCGCCGGAACCATGCCGACGCCATTCATCGCCGTCGACCAGCGCGAGTCGCCCGAGTTGTCGCGGTTGTCGCCCAGGAAGAAGTAATTGCCCTCGGGCACGGTGAACTCGGGCGTGTTGTCGCCCGGACCGTTCGGATAGATGTCCAGCACGTCATGCTTGACGCCATTGGGCAGGGTTTCCGTATAGCGCGGCTTTTCGCAGACCTGGCCTTCGCTCAGCGGCTCATTGGCGCATTTCGGCAGGCTTTGCGCCGGACCTTGCGGGGCATAGGGCTCGGTGAAGGTGCCTGCGGGCTCTTGCGGAACCTCGGCGCCGTTCAGCCACAGCTTGCCGTCCTTCATCTGCACGCGGTCGCCCGGCAGGCCGATCACGCGCTTGATGAAGTCATCGCCCCGCGTCGGGTGGCGGAACACCACGACATCGCCGCGCTCGGGTTCCGAGCCAAGGATGCGGCCCGGGATCGGGCAGATCGAGAAGGGGCAGGAATGCTTGGAATAGCCATAAGCCATCTTGTTCACGAACAGGAAGTCGCCGATCAGCAGCGTGTCCTTCATCGAGCCGGACGGAATCCAGAACGGCTGGAAGAACAGCGTGCGGAAAATCCCGGCGATGATCAGCGCCCAGAAGATCGTCTTGACGGTTTCAAGGATGCCCCCATCCTTGCGGGCTTTGCTGTCGGCCATTCTGCGGCTTCCCTTCATGCAAAAGACGCGCGTTCATGGTCCCCGCACGGGGGCAAAGTCAAGCAAAGACCCGGGATCAGCCGTTCAACCCTGGGTCAGGAAGCGCCTCGATCACGACAAAGGCCTGCGCCCAGGGGTGGTCGTCGGTCAGGGTGACATGGACATGGGCGCGGTGGCCGGGCGGCGTCATCGTGGCAAGGCGCTCGGCCGCCCAGCCGGTCAGCTGCATCGTCGGTTGCCCCGAGCGCAGGTTGCTGACCGCCATGTCCTTCCAGGCGATGCCCATGGCGAGCCCGGTGCCAAGCGCTTTCGAGCACGCCTCTTTCGCGGCCCAGCGTTTCGCCAGTGTCGCGGCCTCATGCATGCGGCGGGCGGCGCGGGTCAGTTCGGTCTCGGTGAAGACGCGGTTGCGGAAGCGGTCGCCGTGGCGCTCCAGCACGCCTGCGATGCGGTCGATGTTCGCCAGATCGGTGCCGATCCCCAGAATCATCGGGCGATCATGGGTTGTGAGAGGCCGAAGTCTGGATCTCTCCGGTGGACTGGTTGATGGTGATCTTCAGATAGGTGGCTTCCTCGCCCCCGCCCGGAGGCATGACCGGCACGGTGATCGTCAGCCCCTTCGTCGGGTCATAGCTGGTCGTGCGTTTGTCGAAATAGACCGAGCCGAAGCCGTTGCCGCTGTCATGCCCGATGATGTGGCATTGCCGCCCGCCTACTTCGTCGCGAGGCGGCGACAGGATCAGCAGCTGGAAGGCTGCGGCTGCCGGTTCGATCGTGTCCAGAACCGCGACGCGGATGTCGCCATTGGCGAAGGTGGCCGAGTTCTGGTCCCAGGGCTCAACGATGGAATCGGGCTCAAAGCCCTGATCGCAGGACCGGACCTCTTGTGCATGGCCCAGTCCGGGCAGCAGCAGCGCCGCGACCAGCGCCGCAGTCGCGCGAGTGGTTCTTGTCATCATCCCCTCCTTGCCGCGTCCATATTGCGGCGCATTTCCCGGATGGCTTCATCCAGCCCGACAAAGACCGACTCGGCGATCAGGAAATGGCCGATGTTCAGTTCCTTGATCTGGGGTAACGCGGCAATCGGGCCGACGGTTTCGAAGGTCAGCCCGTGGCCGGCATGGACCTCAAGCCCCAGTTCCCCCGCCAGCCGCGCGCCCTCGGCCAGCCCGGCCAGTTCGGCTTCGACATCGGTAGTGCGGCCTTCGGTGTGGAAATCGCAATAGGCGCCGGTATGCAGCTCGATCACCGGGGCGCCGATGCGGGCCGAGGCCTCGATCTGGGCGGGATCATGGCCGATGAACATCGAGACGCGGCACCCGGCCTCACGCAGGGGGGCGATGAAATCGGCGAGGTAGCCCTCATTGCCCGCGACATCCAGGCCGCCCTCGGTCGTGCGCTCTTCGCGCTTTTCGGGGACGATGCAGACGGCATGGGGGCGGTGACGCAGGGCAATCGCCTGCATCTCGGCGGTGGCGGCCATTTCGAAGTTCAGCGGCAGGGTCAGGCTGGCCATCAGCCGGTCGATGTCGCCATCGGTGATGTGGCGGCGATCTTCGCGCAAATGCGCGGTGATGCCATCCGCGCCCGCCTTCTCCGCCAGCTGGGCCGCGCGGACCGGATCGGGCCAGGGCGTGCCGCGGGCGTTGCGGATGGTGGCCACGTGGTCGATGTTGACGCCAAGGCGAAGCATGATTTCCTCCGAATTTTGGGCAGGCTAGCCCTTTGCGGGCGCGGGGGCGAGTCCCGTCGCGACCACCCACCAATCGGGGTGCGTGGCCCCGATTTCACGGGCGGCGCGGGCCGCGTCCTGCGGGTCCGCAAACAGGCCAAAGCAGGTCGCGCCCGAGCCTGACATGCGCGCCAGCCGCGCGCCCGCGTCCTGAAGCGCGGCAAGGCAATCGGCGATGACCGGCAGAAGCGCGATGGCCGGGGCCTCAAGGTCGTTGCGGCAATCGGTCAGGAAGGACAGGAGTGCCTCGGGCGTGCCGAGGTCCGGCAGGCGGTCCGGCAGGGGCGGGTTGTCGCGGCGGGTCAGGGCGCGAAACACCTCGGGCGTCGAGAGACCCATGCCCGGATTGACCAGCACCAGATGCAGGGGGGCCAGCGCAGGCAGCGGGGTCACGATCTCGCCCACGCCCTGCATGCGGCAGGGCACGCCCGCCAGACAGACCGGCACATCCGCGCCCAGCGTTTCGGGATGCGCGGGGTGCGCGTCCAGTGCCCGCAGCACCGCCGCCGCATCGGCCGAGCCGCCGCCGATGCCCGAGGCAACGGGCAGGTTCTTTTCCAGCGTGATCGCAGCCTCGCGCCCGGCCAGCCGCGCGGCGCGCAGGCAGAGGTTGTCGGGATCGGCCTCAAGACCTTGCGCGAATGGCCCGGTCAGACGCAGCGACAGCGGGCCGGGGGTCAGCGTGACCACATCGCCCGCATCGCAGAAGACCACCAGCGAATCCAGCAGGTGATAGCCATCGGCGCGCTGCCCGGTGACGTGCAGCGCCAGATTGACCTTGGCCGGGGCCGGTTCCTGCCGGATGGTGCGCATCGCCTGTGGCAGTCCTGCGCGTCAGTCGGCTTGCGGCGCGGGTTCCTGCCCGACATCGCTGGGCCGGGGTTCGGGGCGATGCGTCTGCGGAAGCTTGCCGCCATTCGCCTTTTCCTCGGCCAGCACGGCGTCCAGACCCTGCTCCAGCTTGGTGCGGATGCGATGCGCCTCTTCCTCGGTCTCGGGCTTCAGGCTCAGGGCGCGCTGCCACTGGATCTCGGCCTCGCGGTGGCGTCCGACCATCCAGTAGATGTCGCCCATATGGTCGTTGACCAGCGGATCGCTGGACATGACCGAGACCGCACGCTCCATCGGCGCGACAGCTTCCTCATAGCGGCCCAGCCGGAAATAGGCCCAGGCCAGCGAGTCGACGATATAGCCATCATCAGGGCGCAGCTCGACCGCGCGCTGGATCAGCTTCAGCGCCTCGTCCAGCTTTTCGTTGCGGTCGACATAGCTGTAGCCGAGATAGTTCAGCACCTGCGCCGAGTTCGGATGCAGCTCCAGCGCAGCGCGGAAGTCGCGCTCGGCCTTGTCGAACTGGGCCGAGCGTTCCAGCGCGATGCCGCGCGCGTAAAGCGGGAACCAGCGGGCATCGCCGGGCGCATCCTTCAGCAGGCTGATGGCCTTGTCATAGGCGGGCACGGCCTGCGCGAACTTTTCCTGCTGGCGCAGCAGATCGCCAAGTGCGATCCAGCCCGAGGCGAGTTCGGGATGCTCGGCCGTCAGCGCCAGGGCGGCTTTTTCGGCATCGACCAGCCGCTCGACTCGGGCCAGCGAATCGATCCGCGTCAGCTCGGCCACGGGGCGCATGTCGCCCAGTTCGCGCAGCGAATCGAATTCGGCCTCGGCCAGATCGAACTGGCCATAGCTTTGCAGAAGCTGTGCCGCCAGCAGCCGCGCTTCGCCCAGATCAGGGGCCATATAGGTCGCGAGCCGCGCGTGGATCAGCGCCAGCGGATCGGGTTCGTCATTCGAGGCAAGAACGCTGCCGAAGGTCAGGAAGACCTGCGCGATCCCGTCTGCGGGAGAGCGGACGGCGTCGAAGGGCAGGGTCTCGCCCTTCACCATCTCGTCGCGCATGGTGATCAGCATCGGCTCGTCCGAGAAGCCCGGCACGGCCTCCAGCATGGCGATGGCGTCCTTGTTGCGCTCCAGCTGCGACAGCACCTCGGCCCGGGCGATGACGCCCATGATATGCGCGCCGGTGGCCTCGTCTTGCAGCAGGGCCTCGGCGCCTTCGAAATCGCCGACCTTCGCCTTGGCGAGCGCAAGGTGATAGTTCACCATCGGGCGCGCGCCCTGGATCTTCGACAGTTTCTCGAATTCCGCCAGCGCGTCGCTGGCCTTGCCCGCGCCCAGCAGCGCCCAGGCCTTCAGCATATTGTCCAGAAGGAAGCCGCCGCCGTCGGGGCTGTCCTGCGAGGCAGGCGCGGTCTTGTCGATCTGGGCGATCAGGTCGTCCCAGCGTTCGGCATGCGCAAGCTGCGCGCGCTGCACCAACAGCGCCAGCTGCGTCGCGCGGCCCTGTTCGTTCATCGTGGTCGACAGCGCGATGGCGCGGTCCATCTCTCCGGCCGAGATCAGCGCGACCAGCGCGCTGTCCTGCAGATAGGCGTCGGTGTCATCCTGCGCCATGGCGCTGAGGTAATAGTCGGCGGCGACGCGGAAATCGTTCTGCATCGCGGCCATGCGCGCGGCCAGATAGGGGCCGGCAAGGCCGTGGATGATGGGGCTGTCGACGCCCGCCGTGCCAGCGGGCGTGGCACCCTGACCCTCGGGCGCGGGCGTCCCGGTTTCCGGTGCCTCGGGGGTGGCCGGGGCGTCCTGCGCCGAAAGCGGCATCGAGGTCAGCGCGATCAGCGCCAGCGAGATCAGAGTCTTGTTCACGTGATCGGCCCAGTCCTACGCAAGTTCCCCGCAGACCCTAACGGGCGCGCGCCGCTTCGGCAACGCAAGCTGGCGCGCGCTTTTCGGGTCCTGCGATCACATATTCGGGTAGTTGGGCCCGTCACCACCCTGCGGTGTGGTCCAGTTGATGTTCTGCGACGGGTCCTTGATGTCGCAGGTTTTGCAATGGACGCAGTTCTGGAAGTTGATCTGGAAGCGCGGGCCATTGTCGCCCTCCAGCACCTCATAGACGCCCGCCGGGCAATAGCGCTGCGCAGGCTCGCCATATTCGGGCAGGTTCACCCGGATCGGGACCGAGGGGTCCTTCAGCTTCAGATGGCAGGGCTGGCTTTCCTCATGGTTGGTGAAGGAATAGGCCACGTTGGTCAGCCGGTCGAAGGACAGTTTGCCATCCGGGCGCGGATATTCGATGGGCTTGAAATCGGCGGCCTTGCCGGTCGCCTCGGCGTCGGTCTTGCGGTGACTCCAGGTGCCCAGCGGGTTCCAGCCGGTCAGGTTCGCGACCCACATGTCAAAGCCGCCAAGCGCCAGGCTGGCTGTCAGCCCCAGCCGCGACCACAGCGGCTTGACGTTGCGCACCGGCTTCAGGTCGCGCGCGATCGGGCCCGAGCGGACGTCCTTTTCGTAATCGACCAGCTCATCACCCTCGCGGCCCGCGGCAATCGCCGCTGCGGCGGCCTCGGCTGCCGCGATACCCGACAACATGGCGTTGTGGTTGCCCTTGATGCGCGGCACGTTGACCAGCCCGGCCGAGCAGCCCAGCAGCATCCCGCCCGGGAAGGTCATCTTCGGGATCGACTGCCAGCCGCCCTCGGTGATGGCGCGGGCGCCGTAAGCCACGCGCTTGCCGCCCTCCAGCAGCTCGGCGACCAGCGGGTGATGCTTGAAACGCTGGAACTCCATATAGGGGTAGAGCCAAGGGTTTTCGTAGTTCAGGTGCACGACGAAGCCCACCAGCACCTGATTGCCCTCAAGGTGATAGATGAAGCTGCCGCCACCCGCGTTCTTGCCCAGCGGCCAGCCCATCGTATGGGTCACCGTGCCGGGCTTGGATTTCGCCGGGTCGATTTCCCAGATCTCTTTCATGCCGATGCCGAATTTCTGCGGCTCATGGCCCTTCGACAGGTCGTAGCGCCCGATCACCTCTTTCGAGAGCGAGCCGCGCACGCCTTCGGCCAGCATGACATATTTGCCGCGCAGCTCCATGCCCGGCTCATAGTTGGGGCCGGGGTTGCCATCGGCCTCAAGCCCCATCTCGCCCGCGACGACGCCCACCACGCGGTCGCCGTCCATGACCAGCGCCGAGGCGGCCATGCCGGGGAAAATCTCGACCTCAAGGGCCTCGGCCTGTTCGGCCAGCCAGCGGCAGACATTGCCCATGCTGACGATGTATTTGCCGTGGTTCGACATCAGCGGCGGCATCGGCCAGTTCGGCACGCGGATGTGGCCGCTTTCGCCCAGCACATAGAAGTTGTCGCGCGTCACCTCGGTGGTGATCGGCGCGCCCTTCTCTTTCCAGTCGGGGATCAGCTTGTCGAGACCCGAGGTGTCCAGCACCGCGCCCGACAGGATATGTGCGCCGATTTCCGAGCCTTTTTCCAACACCACGACGGAAAGCTCGGGATTGATCTGCTTCAGCCGGATGGCCGCCGAAAGACCCGCAGGCCCCCCGCCAACGATCACGACATCATAATCCATGCTTTCGCGTTCGATCTCGGACATGGCGCGGCTTTCCTTCTGGCTTGGGCGTTGTCGGCATGAGACCTAGCCTGTTTCAGACGGTCGAGCAATATTATGACGCAGGCAGGGTGCCGGACTGTCTGCATATTACCTTTCGTCAGTCCCCGGGCCTTTTCCCGGCCATCGGCAAGCAGTTGCAGATTGCGCGAAGCAGGACTTGCAAGGTGGTCCGGTTCGCGCCACGATGCGGGCTGGATTTTCAGCGCGCCCCCGGCAAATTGGCCGGGGGCGTTCTACCAACATGGATCGCGCGCAAGCGACCGGAAGGACTGGAATGGAAAAGATACCGATGACTCGCGCAGGCTTTGACCTGCTGGACGAGGAACTGCGCGTCCTCCGCTCGGACGAGCGCCCGGCCGTGATCCGCGAGATCGCCGAGGCGCGCGAGCATGGCGATCTGTCCGAAAACGCCGAATACCATGCCGCCCGCGAAAAGCAGAGCCTGCTGGAAGGCCGCATCAAAGAGCTTGAGGCGATCATCAGCCGCGCCGAGGTCATCGACCCCACCCGTCTGAGCGGCAGCATCAAATTCGGTGCGACGGTCACGCTGGTCGACGAAGACAACGACGAAGAGCGCACCTATCAGATCGTCGGCGAGGCCGAGGCCGATCTGGAGCGGGGCCTGCTGAACATGCGCTCGCCGCTGGCGCGCGCGCTGATCGGCAAGGATGAGGGCGACAGCGTCGAGGTGGTCACGCCCGGCGGCGGCAAGTCCTACGAGATCCTGACCATCCGCTTTATCTGAGGCGAAGGACGCGCATGGCAGAGGATCGGATCGGAACGGGTGAACGGCTGCGGATGATCGCCGCGCGTCATCAGGGCAACACCGCCGTGATCGGCGGCGCGATCGCGTCGGCCGTCTGGGTCGTTCTGGTGGTGCTGTTCATGCTGCTGGGGCCGGATCAGGCCGGGCGCAGCGGCGCGCAGCGGCTGATGTCGGTCGTCGGGCTGGTGCTGCCGCTGGCGATGATCTGGATGGCGGTCTGGTTTGCGCAAAGCCTTGCCGCCCTGCGCGACGAGGCCGCCAATCTGCGCGATCTGCTGGGCCATATGCGCCGGCAGTCCGCCGATACATCGGACGTCTCACCGGGAGAGCCGCGCCGAGACAGCGGCACGCGCGCCGTTGACCCTGCGCCGATGCCGCGCGCCCAGCCCACGATGCGTCCAGCCGCGCCCGCCCGTCAGGCCATGGCACCGCGCCCGCCCGCGCCGCGCCCGGTCGACAACCGGCAGGCCTCGCTGGGGCTGGACCCGCCGCCTCCGCCGGAGCTGACCCCGACCGAGCTGGTCCTGTCGCTGAATTTCCCCGACGGCCCCGATGACCGCGAGGCGATTCGCAGCCTGCGGCTGGCGCTGGCCGACCCCGAGATGGCGCGGCTGATCCGCGCCGCGCAGGACGTTGTGACGCTGCTGGCGGGGCAGGGCGCCTATATGGATGAGCTGACGCTGGAGCAGGGCGACGCCGCCCTCTGGCGCCGCTTTGCCGAGGGCGAGCGGGGCGACAGCATGCGCGGGCTGGCCGCTGTCGAGGATGAGCGCGTGCTGGACATCGCGGGCACTATGATCCGCAATGACGAGGTTTTCCGCGATGTGGCGCATCATTTCCTGCGCCATTTCGACCGGGTGATGGCCAGTGCGGCGCAGATCTATGGCGACGACATGCTGGCGGCGCTGGCTGAGACGCGCTCGGGCCGCGCCTTCACGCTGCTGGCGCAGGTCTCAGGCATGTTCGGACGCGGCTGAGCCTTGCACACCGGGCGGCGCAGGATATGCGCGGGACGGCGCTTCCATGCCCAGCCCGCACGGGCGCGCGCCACCGGCTGAAATCCAAGGGCTGAGTAAGCGTCAAGGGCAGGGTGGTTCGCCGCCTCAACCTCGGCCCGCAGGCCCGGATGGCCGCGATCCGCTGCGATCTGCGTAGCATGGGCCAGAAGCGCACGGGCCAGGCCGCGTTGCCGCCATTCGGGCGCAATCACGATCCCATCAATGATCAGATCGCTGGTCGCTGGGCCCGACCGCCAGAAGCGCGTGGCCAGATGGCAGGCATGCCCGCGCATCGGGCCCCAGACCAGCCGGAACTCGGCCGGGGTGGGTGACAGCAGCCCACCATCGAGCCCGCGCCAGCCCATCAGGCCGATCAGCGCGCCCTGCCGGTCCACCGCCACCAGCGCCTGCATAGGGTTCAGCGAGGCCGCGACCAGCGCCTCGCCCCGCCTGCGGTCGACCGCGAAGGGCAGCAGCAGATGGCCGAACCCGTCCCAATAAAGCGCCGCCGCAGCAGCCCGCAGATGCGGCGGCAGCCCCTGAAGGATGCGGAAGGGTTGGGTGGGGCGGGGCAAGCGGTTTCTCCCAAGGGTGCCTTGCCTTGGCGGCGGGCTTTGGCCAAGGTGCGGCCAGACTGTCACAAGACGCAAAGCTCTGCCATGCCCCCAGACCTGAACGCCGCCGCCGACCCGTCGGACCGGCTGACGCCCGCGCAACAGCGCGCGCTTGCGCGGACCCCGCGTGAGTGTTTCCTGCACGCGATGGTGCAATCGGTGCCGTTCCTGCTGGTGCTGATGCCCTTCGGGCTGCTGTTCGGTGTGGTCGCGGGCGAGGCGGGGATCGATCTGGTACAGGTCGTCGGGTTTTCGATGCTCGTGCTGGCGGGGGCGTCGCAGTTCACCGCGATCCAGCTGATCTCCGATCACGCGCCCGCGCTGGTCGTCATCGTCTCGGCGCTGGCGGTGAACCTGCGGATGGCGATGTATTCGGCTTCTCTGGTGCCGTGGATCGGGGCGGCCAATGGCAGGCAGCGGGCGCTGGTGGCCTATCTGCTGGTCGACCAGACCTATGCGCTCTCGATCGAGCAATATGAGCGCAATCCGAAGCTGCGGCTGGACCAGCGGCTGGCCTATTTCTTTGGCGCGGCGCTGGCCATGTGCGCGCCCTGGGTGGTGGCCAGTGTGGTGGGCTATACGCTGGGCAAGGCCATCCCGCCCGAGCTGGCGCTGGATTTCGCCGTGCCGATCACCTTCCTTGCGATGATCGGGCCGATGCTGCGCACGCCCGCGCATGTGGCGGCGGCTCTGGTCTCGATCATTGCGGCGCTGGTGTTTTCCTTCCTGCCCTCGGGGCTGGGTCTGCTGGTCGCGGCGCCGCTGGCGATGCTGACCGGCGCCTGGGTCGAGGTGCTGACCGAACGCAGAAAGGCGGCCCGGGCATGAACCAGACACAGTTTTCCGATCTGACGATCTGGATGATCATCCTGACGCTGGGCGCCGGGACCTACCTGATTCGCTGGTCGTTTCTGGGGGTGATCGGCAGCCGCCCGATGCCCGCATGGGCGATGCGCCTGCTGCGCTATACGGCGGTTGCGGTGCTGCCCGCGCTGTCTGCGCCGCTGGTCGTCTGGCCCAATGCCACCGGTGGAGAGCTGGACCCCGCCCGGCTTGCGGCGGCAGCGGTCACGCTGGTGGCGGGACTGCTGACGCGCAGCGTGCTGGGGGCGATCGTCGCGGGTCTGGTGACCCTTTACGGGATGATCTACCTGTTGGCGTGAAGCTGGCCGTCGGCCCCATAGCCCTGAACGGTGCCATTCTTCTGGCGCAGCAGGACGTTGTGGTTGTTGGCCGGATCGCCATCCATGTGCTTCTTCGTGGTCACGCCCGGCAGGGTCAGGAACCAACTGCGCAGCTTGAGCGGCGAGAAGCCCGAGGGCGCGCCCTCGAAGCCCGGGACGCGGCGCAGCACCTGACCGGTCGAAACTGCGCAGAAGCTTTTGTTCGTTGCGCCCTGCTGCTCGGCCGCGCGGATGGCCATGTCGGCGATCTCGCGGCTGACGATTTTGGTGTCCTCAGCGACCCAGTAGGTCTCACGCGCGTGGTAGTCGATGTAGAAGTTCTTGAAGTTCGGCGTGATCCCGTAAAGCACGTCATGCCGCTCGGGGATGGAGGGGTGCTCCCAGCTGCCTGCCGGGTCGAAGATGACCCGCTGGCTGCCGTTGATCATCAGCGCCGAATGGCCGCCTTCACCGCGCGGAATGCCGATGACGGTCAGCAGCGTGATCGAGGGCGGATTGGCCGTGTCGACATAGCGGGCGCGGCGCAGGCTTTCGTCGCTTGCCCATTTGTTATCGGCGCCACAGGCCGCCAGCACGGCTGGCAGCGCCAGCGCAAGAAAGGTCCGCCGTTCCATCACGAGATCTCCGGGTGCGCCGATCAGGCGTTGGTCAGCGCCATGAAGACCAGGACGACGATCGACAGGATCACCACCCAGGTCGACATCTTGATGAAGCCGGCGAACGTCTTCTGCTGTTCACGGATGTTCATGGTGCCGATCTTGTGTTCGGTGATTTCGTGATGCGTGGCCATTCTTCCGTCCCCTTGAATAAGTCGCGTCAGCGATAGCGCAACTGGCGGCGCGTGTCACGCCCCCCAAAGCACCGCACCGTCTTTGGTCTGGCCGACGGGCCACACCTTCCCGGCATCTGCCAGATTGTTGACATGTCCGATGGCCTCGGCCAGCGCCAGACCGAACTCTCCCTTGCCGATGACCCGGCGATAGAGCGTGTCGAAACAGTCGACCACGGTGCGCGGCTGCTCGGCCAGCGCAGCTTGCAGCCGCACCAGCGCCGAGCGCTGGTTCACGATCAGCTGGTTCAGCCGGAAGGGCAGGCCGCGATAGGGCAGCTTGTGGCCGGGCAGCACCAGTTGATCGGGCGTGGCGAACCGGGCCAGCCGCTCGCAACTGTCCAGCCAGTCGCCGACGGAATCAGCCGTCGGTTCGTTCGGATAGACCCCCAGATTGGGCGAGATCGAGGCCAGAAGCTGGTCCCCCCCGATCACCAGGTCATCCGTCTGCGACCAGAGCGTGGCATGTTCCGGTGCATGCCCGGCCCCCATGCGGACGATCCATTGCCGGCGACCGAAGTGCAGCACCGCGCCCTCGGTCAGGCGCTGATAGCCGGGCGGCAGCGGGTGGCAGATGTCGGCCATGTTGAAGGGGCGTTCGCTGGCGCGTTCCTCGATCATCTCGGGCGACATGCCGGCGCGGCGGTAGAAGGCGATGGCTTCGGGCGTGGGGCGGTCCTGCACGTCCAGAATACTCATCCGCGCCATCAGCCACGAGGTCCGAGAGGTCGCGAGGCTTGCGCCCATCGACTGGAACCAGCCCGCAAGCCCGATGTGATCGCCGTGGTGATGCGTGGCGATGACCCGCGTCACCGGGCGTCCCGCAAGCGGTCCGGCCAGCAGCTTTTGCCAGATGGCGCGGCTGCGGCGGGTGTCGAACCCTGTGTCGATGATGGTCCAGCCGTCATCATCGGCCAGCGCATAGACGTTCACATGGTCCAGCTTCAGCGGCAGCGGCAAGCGCATCCACAGCACATCGGGGGCAAGTTCGATCGCCTCGCCCTCGGCGGGCGGGGCGTCCAGTTCATTGCGTATCAAGCGGGGCTACCCGTTCATGTTTCCAGCCAGCGCATCATCGCTGAGCTTGTCCAGATCCGCCACCCCTGCACGGGCCTCGACCAGATCGGACAGATAGCGGGGCAGGATGCGGGTGATGTAGATGCGGGCCAGGGTCTTGTGATCCTCGCCCCCCGCCAGGGCGGCGCGCAGGTGGAAATGCGCGCCAAGGACGCGGGCGAAGGCAGAAAGGAACGGCACGGCGGCGGCGTTACGGTTGTCGGCCCCGGCCTCGATCAGCTCGGCCGTGGCCTCACGCAGACCTTCCGAGGCCTGCCAGACCGGGTTCGCCAGTTCCGGCATGCCGGCCTGAGCGGCCTTGGTCGCGTCCATCACCTCATCCAGAATCGCGGCGGCGGCGGCCCCTCCGTCCGAGAGCTTGCGCCCGACAAGGTCCATCGCCTGAATGCCGTTCGTGCCCTCATAGATCGGGGTGATGCGGACATCGCGCAGATATTGGGCGATGCCGGTTTCCTCGATATAGCCCATGCCGCCATGCACCTGCACCGCCGCATCGGCCACCCGACAGCCGACATCGGTGCCATGTGCCTTGGCGATCGGGGTCAGGAAGGCACCGCGCGCCGCCCATTCGGCGCTGCCCGTGGCCTTGGCCATGTCCAGCGCCACCCCGCAAGCCATGCAGATGGCACGAGCGGCATAGATTTCGGCCCGCGCGGTCGCCAGCATCCGGCGCACATCGGCGTGGCGGATGATCGGCCCCATCTGGTTGCGCTCGGTCGCATAGGCGGTGGCCTGTTGCAGCGCGGCCTCGGCCACGGCGACGCCCTGAAGCGCCACCCCCAGTCGGGCGTTGTTCATCATGGTGAACATTGCGGCCATGCCCTTGTGGCGTTCGCCGACCAGCCAGCCGGTCGCGCCCTCAAAGCTCATCACGCAGGTCGGAGAGCCGTGGATGCCCAGCTTGTGTTCCAGGCTGACGACGCGCAGCGAGTTCGCCACGCCCGGATTGCCCTCGGCATCGGGGATCAGCTTCGGCACCAGAAACAGGCTGATGCCACGGGTGCCGGGGCCGCCGTCGGGCAGGCGCGCCAGCACCAGATGGCAGACGTTCGAGTTGAAATCGCTGTCGCCCCAGGTGATGAAGATCTTCTGCCCGGTGACGCTGAAGGTGCCGTCGCCCTTGTCCTCGGCCCGGGTGGTCAGCGCGCCCACGTCCGAGCCCGCGCCCGGCTCGGTCAGGTTCATCGTGCCTGACCATTCACCCGAGGTCAGGCGCGGCAGATACAGCGCCTTCAGATCGTCGCTGGCGTGATGCTCCAGCGCCTCGATCTGGCCCTGCGTCAGAAGCGAGTTCAGCTGCAGCGCCAGACAGCCCCCGGCGATCATTTCGTTGACCGCGCCGTTCAGCGACAGGGGCAGGCCCATGCCACCATATTCGGGATCGGCAGAGAGACCGACCCAGCCGCCATCCGCGAAGCTGCGAAACGCGTCGGCATAGCCGGGGCTGGACCGCAGCGTGCCGTTTTCCAGCCGCGCGGGTTGCAGATCGCCGCCCCGGTTGACCGGCGCATAGCTGTCCGTGGCGACCTTGCCCGCCTCATTCAGGATGGCGTCCACCGTGTCCTCGGTCGCTTCGGCGAAAAGCTCGGTCCCGGCCAGTTGGCCGAAGTCGACGATGTTGCGAAGGATGAAAGAAATTTGCTGGACTGGTGCCCGGTAGGTCATGTGTTTTCCCTTCCATCGCCTTGGCAAGTCGGACGCGCATGCGTAACTGGTGTTATAGCGAAATCATATCGACATCACAGACCGCAGCAACCGATACCCCACGTTAAGTATGAGAACCGAACTCCTCGCAAATGATGCCCAAGGGCTTGATACCGCCGCCGATCTGCTGGCCGCAGGACAGCTTGTCGCCATGCCGACCGAGACGGTCTACGGGCTGGCGGGCGACGCCCGAAGTGCCGCCGCCGTGGCGCGGATCTATGAGGCGAAGGGGCGGCCCTCGTTCAACCCGCTGATCGTGCATCTGCCCGATCTTGAGCCCGCGCGCCGCATTGCCGATTTCCACGCCGATGCGCTGATCCTGGCGGATGCCTTCTGGCCCGGCGCGCTGACCATGGTGCTGCCCTTGCGGCCCGATGCCGGGGTGGCGTCGCTGGTGACGGCGGGGCTGGATACCATCGCGATTCGCATCCCCGCCCATCCCGCCGCGCGCGCCCTGCTGCGCCGCTTCGGCGGGCCACTGGCCGCGCCCTCGGCCAACCCCTCGGGGCGGGTCAGCGCGACAAGTGCGGCCCATGTCATCGCGGGGCTGGATGGGCGGATCGCGGCGGTGCTGGATGCAGGCCCCTGCGAGGTCGGGGTGGAATCGACCATCGTCGGCTGGCTGCCCGACGGTCGTCCGGCGCTGCTGCGCCCCGGCGGCATCCCGGCCGAGCATCTGGAGGCCGCGCTGGGCAGGCCGCTGGCCCACCCGCAGCTGGACCCTTCGGCCCCGAATGCGCCGGGGCAGTTGACCAGCCACTACGCCCCAGGCGCGCCCGTGCGGCTGGATGCCGAAGGGCCCGAGGGGGACGAGATTTTCGTGGGTTTCGGGCGTGAGGGTGATCTGACGCTGAGCGCGACCGGCGATCTGGTCGAGGCGGCGGCGCGGCTTTTCGATGTGCTGCATCAGGCCGATGCGCTGGGGCGGCCCATCGCCTTTGCGCCGGTGCCGGATCACGGGCTGGGGGCGGCGATCAACGACCGCCTGCGCCGGGCGGCAGCACCCCGCTAGGCGTCAGGCATGGCCTGCGCTGGGCGACAGCGTCAGCGGATTGACCCCAAGCTTGGCCAGCGCGGCCTGCCATTTGTGGTCATGTTCGCGCGCCGCCGCAGTGTCGCGTTCGCGTCCAAAGATGATCTCATTGTCGCGGTCGACGGTCAGCCAGCCATTGGCCATAATCTCATCATCCAGCTGCCCCGGCCCCCAACCGGCATAGCCAAGCGCTAGCACGGCGGTCTGCGGCCCCCGGCCCATGGCGAAATCCTCAAGGATGTCGCGGGTGGTGGTCATCGCCAGATCCTCGCCAATGCGCATCGAGCCGTCATCCTGCTGCGGCGCTTCAGCGGCGACGGTGTGCAGAACGAAGCCGCGCCCCGGCTCGACCGGGCCGCCGAAGCGGACGGGGATGTCCATGGTCAGCTCGCCCGCGTCGATGCCCAACTGGATCAGCAGATCCTTGAAGATCACCTCTTCCAGTGCGCGGTTCACAACCAGACCCATCGCGCCCTCATCGGAATGTGAGCAGATCAGAATGACCGCGCGTTCGAACCTTGGGTCGCTCATGCTTGGCATTGCGATCAGCATCTTGCCGGTCAGGTTGCTTGCCGCATCCATTTCGCCGCTCCTTTGTCCCTTACCACCAATGTCGGGCCTCGGGCGGCGTTTCGCAAGGCGCTGTCAGCATTGTGACTTCACGCCGGATCAATGAGTTGGCTATGACATGAGCATGAGATCGCTTGTCCTACTGCTACTGACCGCCATGCCCGCACTGGCGCAGGATCTGCCCCCGGGGCTGGTCTCGGCCGAGCTGATGCCCGGCTGGGTGACCCAGAACGGCACCCGCATGACCGCCCTGCGGCTGGAGCTTGAGCCGGGTTGGAAGACCTATTGGCGCAGCCCCGGCGATGCGGGCATCCCGCCCAGCTTCGACTGGAGCGGCTCGCAGAACATCGGTCGGGTGCAGATCCACTGGCCGCGCCCCGAGGTCATCGACTCGGGCGGAGAGCGGACTTTGGGCTATCATGATGAGCTGATCCTGCCGATTGAGCTGACGCCCGCAAAGGCTGGCGAGATCGAGGTCAGGGCCCGCGTCGAGCTGGGCCTGTGTCTGGACATCTGCGTCCCGGGCCAGCTGGAGCTGGTCGCCGGGCCTGCGCTGACCGCGCCCGAGCCCCGTATCGAAGCCGCGCTGACGCAGGAACCCGACCGCGTCGCGACACGCCCCCAATGCCACATCCGCCCGATCAAGGACGGGATGCAGGTCACGGCCATGCTGCCGGGTGGGCTGGCGGGGACGGGTGCTGCCGCGGCGATGGAGCTGCTGGATGACCGCATCTGGGTCTCGGAACCCGAGGTGACGCGGCAGGATGGCGCGTTCAGCGCGACCGCCGATTTCGTCGCAAGCTCGGGAAAACCCTTCGAGATTGATCCCGACGAGCTGCGCCTGACCCTGATCGAGCAGGGCGATGCGATTGAATTTCTGGGCTGTGACGAAACGGTTCTGCCCGCGACGCAGTAAGCGCCGCGCCTAAGGATCAAGCCGCGCCGACAGGGACAGAAGGTCGGCCCATGCCTCGCGCTTGGCGGCGGGCGTGCGCAGCAGATAGGACGGATGGGTCATCGGCAGCGCCGGAAGGCCAAAGGCGGTGGTCCAATGCCCGCGCAGCTTCAGAATGCCCTGCTGCTTCAGCGCGGCCATGCAGGGCGTGTTGCCCATCAGGACCAGCAATTCGGGCTGAACCAGTTCCACATGCCGCGCCAGAAAGGGCAGCATGGCGTCGATCTCGTGCTGCTCGGGGCGGCGGTTGCCCGGCGGTCGCCAGGGCAGGACATTGGTGATGTAAAGCGCGCGCTCGGCATCGACCGCATCTCGCGCCAGATTTATTGCGGCGAACATGCGGTCCAGAAGCTGGCCCGCGCGGCCGACGAAGGGGCGGCCCTGCAGATCCTCTTCCTCGCCCGGGGCCTCGCCAATGACCATGACGCGGGCGGCGGGGTTGCCATCGGCAAAGCAGAAATTGCGCGCGCCCTTGCGCAGCTCGATCCCTTCGAAGCGTTCCTGCGCGGTGGCGAGGTCAGCCAGATTGCCCGCAGCCGCCGCAAGGCGCGCGGCAATGGCGGCCTGATCTTCCTCGGGCTGGATGCGGGGCCGGGGCGGGGGGGCCGCATCGGGGGTGCCGATGCGCGGCGCGCCGGGCAGCGGGGCCGCAGCGGGCGAGCGCTCGGGCAGGTCATAGCGATCGACGGGATCGTCCAGACATGGCTCATCCGCGCCAAGCTCGGCTTGCCACTGTAACAGCGCCAGCGCCGTTTCGGCATCCAGCGCGAATCCCCTGTAGGTCGGATCTGCCGTCATTTGGGCAAGCTAGGTCGCGGCGCGCGCGCCGTCCAGCGCCACTATTGCGATTGCGTCAGCGGCGTGGTGCCGCCGCCCATCGACACCAGCCGCTCGATCAGCGGCTGCGCCGTCGGGCCGATGCGCCCGCAAGAGGCCGGATCGTCCAGCAGCTTGAAGGCGGGGCCGTAATACTTGCGGTCATAGGTCGTGCTGTCGAGGCCCAGCTTTTCCGCCAGCCGGTCGCCGGTGCCGGTGATCAGCGTCCATTCCCCGTCCGAGATGGCGTAATCGGGGCAGTTCGAGGTGATGACATTGACCTCGGCCAGCTCTCCGATCAGGGTCTCGGCGGCGCTGTCGGACAGCTTCGACACATCGGGCAGCTGAACCGTGATGCCGCCATCGGCAAGGCTTGCCGTGGCCATGAAAATCCCGCCCAGCGTGACTGCCCAGATTCGCATCGTTCGCATCTCCGTTCATTTCGCGATGCCCGCATCCCGCCTGATCGGGGGCAAAGAGGCAAACCAAATTGGCGTGAGAAGATCGTGGGACCCGCACAAGCGAACGTGTGCGGGCCGGTGATCGGGGCTGAAACCAAGGGGGGCGGCGCACCGGGTACGGGCGTGCGCCGAAGCCTTCGCCCGCGCCGTCCGCCCATGCTGCCCGTCTTGACGCTGCGTCGGTGCGGCGCTAGGCGGGCTTTGACATATGCACACCGGAGGGACCGTTCGATGACCACTTACTCGCTGCTTATTCTGCCGGGGGACGGTATCGGTCCCGAGGTGATGGCCGAGGTTCGCAAGGTGATCGGCTGGTTCGAGACGAACCGGGGCCTCAGCTTCGACGTCAGCGAAGATCTGGTCGGCGGCGCGGCCTATGACAAGCATGGCAAGCCTCTGGCGGATGAGACCATGGCCAAGGCGCTTGAGGTCGATGCCGTCCTGCTGGGCGCGGTCGGCGGCCCGGCCTATGACAACCTTGATTTCAGCGTGAAGCCCGAGCGTGGCCTGCTGCGTCTGCGCAAGGAAATGGACCTGTTTGCGAACCTGCGCCCGGCGCAGTGCTTCGACGCGCTGGCCGATTTTTCCTCGCTGAAGCGTGACGTGGTGGCGGGTCTGGATATCCTGATCGTGCGCGAACTGACCTCGGGCGTCTATTTCGGCCAGCCGCGCGGCATTTCGGCCGATGACACCCCCGGCAACGAGGGCGGCCGCGTCGGCGTCAACACGCAGCGCTATACCAGCGGAGAGATCCGCCGCGTTGCCCGCGCCGCGTTCGAGCTGGCCCGCAAGCGCAACAACCGCGTCTGCTCGATGGAGAAGGCGAACGTCATGGAATCCGGCATCCTCTGGCGCGAGGAAGTGCAATGGGTCCACGACAACGAATACCCGGACGTCGAGCTGTCGCATATGTATGCCGACAACGGCGCGATGCAGCTGGTGCGCAACCCGCGCCAGTTTGACGTGATCGTCACGGACAACCTGTTTGGCGACATCCTGTCGGATGCGGCGGCGATGCTGACCGGCAGCCTTGGCATGCTGCCATCGGCCAGCCTTGGTGCGCCGATGGAGAACGGCCGTCCCCGCGCCATGTATGAGCCGGTGCACGGCTCGGCCCCGGACATCACCGGGCAGGGCAAGGCCAACCCGATCGCCTGTATCCTCAGCTTCGCCATGGCGCTGCGCTACAGCTATGGCCTGGGCGATGAGGCCGACCGGCTGGAGCGCGCGGTCGAGAAGGTGCTGGCCGATGGCGTGCGCACCGGCGATCTGATGGGCCCGGAAGGCGGCACGCCCGTGTCGACCAGCCAGATGGGCGATGCGATCGTCGCCGCGCTGGCCGCCGCCTGATCCATGTGACGGAGGCCGTGCCCCTTCCCGGGGCGCGGTGCCACGGTCCACCGCAACCGTTCCCAACTGCGGTCCAGTCGCAAACCGGGGGGAGAATTGGCGGCGGGACATTTGAAAGGGCCATTGCTGGCTCTGCTGTCGATGGGCATCTATTCGACCCATGACGCGATCATCAAGTTGCTGGGCGAGACCTATCCCCCGCTTCAGATCCTGTTCTTTTCCGCACTTCTGTCCTTTCCGCCGCTGGCGGTCCTGATGCTGCGCGACCCGGCGCATGGGAACCTGCGCCCACGCCATCCGCTGCTGCTGTTTGTGCGTTCGACCTGCATCGTGATTGCCGGGGTGGCGGGGTTCTATGCCTTCTCGGTGCTGCCGCTGGCGCAGGTCTATGCGATCCTGTTCACCTCGCCCTTGTTCATCACGCTGCTCTCGGTGCCGTTTCTGGGCGAGAAGGTGGGGCTCTTTCGCGGGCTGGCGGTGGTGACGGGGCTTGCAGGCGTCATGGTTGTCCTGCGCCCCGGCGCGACGCCCATCCACCCCGGCCATATCGCGGCCCTTTGCGCGTCGATTGCCAGCGCCACCGCCGCGATCATCGTGCGCCGCATCGGCCGGACCGAGCGCACCGCGACCCTGATGCTGTGGCCGATCCTTGGGAACTTTTGCGTGACCGGCGCCTCGCTGGGCTTTGCCTACCAGCCGATGCCACTGGTCGATCTGGCGCTGACCGGGGTGATCGGCGCGCTTGGCCTGACGGCGGCCTTCTTCCTGATCCTCGCCTATCGGGCGGGCGCGGCCTCGCTGGTGGCGCCGATGCAGTATTCGCAGATGCTGTGGGCGACGGCCTATGGCTGGTTCTTCTTTCAGGAACGTCTGGACGCGCCGACCTTTATCGGCGCGGCGATGATCATGCTGGCAGGGGGCGCCATCCTGACGCGCGAGCCGAAGCCCCAGCCTGGCGCGCCCGAGATCGCAGGCACGCGGCTTCGCGGCGAAATGGTGACGACGCCGCGGCCCGGCCTCCTCTTGCGGTTGCTGTCCGGGCGAAAATGACAGGGCGGAACGGTTGTTCTTGGGGGGGCGTTGCCATAAAAGCCAAGCCACTTGCCGCCCCATCGAAGGTCCGCCCACATGCCGCAGAATGCCCGGATCACGGTTCGGATCCGACCGACCCGAACACAGGTTCCGTTGGTCCTACGGGGCAGCGATGATCAATTTCTGGCCGTTCTGGAAGAGCTGACGCACAGCCGTGGCGTCCTGCGCGCGCGCGGCTGGACCGTGGGAGACGCGGCGGGGCTGGCCGCCAGCGGGAAGGAACTGACGAGCCCGGCCGATCAGCCGCGCCCCGATCTGCTGCAAGGCGACCGCACTGCGGCCGAATGTCCGGACCGCGAGGCCTGCGGCTTTGCCATCAGCCTGCCAACCTCGGCACAGGAGGCTCAGGTGATGATCAACAGCCGGGGCCGCAAACACTATTTCAAGGTCACGGTGTAAAGATGTTTGAACGGCTCAAAGGCGTCTATGAGCGTTATCTGATGGCGCATGCGCTGGTCGTGGCCGAAGGGCTGGGTCCGCTGACGCTGCCCGACGGGACCGTCTTCGGCTATATCGAGAGCCTGACCTATTCCGAACAATCGCTGCATATCGCGGGCTGGTCGATGCTGGGCGGGCTGGAATTGCAGACCGAGGACAGCCGTTTCGCCCTGCGGCGGCGGATCCATCGCGGTGACGTTCTGCTGGCCGCACCCGAGACGGCGCGCAAGCTGGGTGTGCCCGGCGCGCTGTTCGGCTTTGACGCCGAGGTGATGTGGAACGGCAAAGTGGACGCCCCCGTCCGGCTGGTGATCGAGCGTGACGATCAGGTGCTGTATTTCCCCATGCCCACCCCCGGGCTCACGATCCGCAAGCGCCTTCACCGCGCGGCCAGAAAGCCCTTCCTGAAGGATCTGATCGGTGCGCTTCCGCTGCTCGCGCGGTTCTATCTGGGTGGGCATGACCGCACGATCCAGAACCGCGTCCGGCAGCGCTTCGGTGTGATCAAGCCGCGCAGCCTTGGCGCGCATATCGACGCCTCGTTCTTCGCCAAGCCCGAAGCCGAGATCCCGGCGGTTCCGCCGGTCACCATCGTGCTGCCGGTCTATAACGCCTTTGAATTGCTGCAGGAATGCGTCGACCGCGTGCTGCGTCATACGCATACCCCCTGGCATCTGGTCGTGGTCGAGGATTGCTCGACCGACGAACGGGTGCGCCCCTGGTTGCGCGAATGGGCAGCGCGTCAGGGCGACCGGGTGACGCTGCTGGAGAATGCGCAGAACCTGGGCTTCATCGGCGGGGTGAACCGTGGTCTGGCCGAGGCCGCGCGGCGCGATGAGCATGTGGTCCTGCTGAACAGCGACGCGCTGGTGCCGGACGGCTGGTCCTTGCGTCTGCTTTATCCGCTGACGACCGATGATGACGTGGCCAGCGTCACGCCGATGTCGAATGATGCGACGATCTTCTCGATCCCGCTGATCGGAGCCGAGCGGTCGCTGAAGACGCGCTGCGTCGATGACATCGACGCCGTCGCCCGGGGGCTTTCATCCGATCTGATGGCCGATGCGCCGACCGGCGTCGGCTTCTGCATGGCGATGAACAAGGCCGCGCTGAAGATCCTGCCGCAGCTGGATATGGCCTTTGGCAAGGGCTATGGCGAAGAGGTCGACTGGTGCCAGAAGCTGCGTCTGGCCGGGATGCGCCATGTCGGCATCGGGAACCTGTTCGTCGAGCATCGCGGCGGGCAATCCTTCGGCTCGGAGAAGAAGGCCCAGCAGATCGCTGCCAGCGGCGCGATCATCACCGAGCGCTACCCCGAGTTCGACACCGATGTGCAGCGCTTCTTCACCCAGGACCCGCTGGCCGCGCCCCGGCTGGCGCTGGCGATGGCCTGGCTGCAGGCCGAGCATGCGGGTACGGTCGATCTTTACTTCGCGCATTCGATGGGCGGCGGCGCCGAGAACTGGCTGAGCCATCGCATTGATGAGCGGCGCGAAGAGGGGCTGGCCTCGCTGGTCCTGCGCTTCGGCGGCCAGTTCCGCTTCCGGCTGGAACTTCATCTGTCGGGGCAGACCACCGTGGTCGAGACCGAGTCGCTTGACGTCATCAAACGCATCCTGTCGCCGCTGCGCCGCCGCCGGATCGTCTATTCCTGCGCGGTCGGCGACAGCACCCCTATCGAGATCCCCGGTTTCCTGCTGAGCCTGACCCTTGAAGACGGCGAGGGGCTGGAGATCCTGTTCCACGACTATTTCCCCATCAGCCCCTCCTATACGCTGATCAACAGCGACCGCTTCTATGTCGGCCATCCTGATCCCGATAGCCCGGATCCGGCTCACCACCCCGTTCTGCCTGACGGGACAGTGGGGACGCTCGCGCAATGGCAGCAGGCCTGGGGCAAGGCCATCTATCGCGCCGACCGCATTGTGACCTTCTCGAAAGACAGTGCAGCGCATGTCACGGAGACGTGGCCCGAGGCGACCGACCGGATCGATGTGCGTCCGCACAAGCTGACGTTCCAGGTGCCAGTGATTGACGCCTCGGCCTGGAAAGGCAAAGGGCCGGGCGTGATCGGCGTTCTGGGCGGGATCGGCGAAGGCAAAGGCGCGGCCATCCTGTCCGACCTCAGCTTCTGGCTGCACGACAAGCCCCATCTGCCGCGACTGGTCCTGATCGGAGAGCTGGACCTCTCCTTTCCGCGGGCTACGTCCATGACGGTCACGGGGCGCTATCATACCTCGGAACTGGCCGGCTTGATCGAGAGGCACCAGATCACCGCCTGGCTGATGCCCTCGATCTTGCCCGAGACGTTTTCCTATACCACGCATGAGATGCTGGCGACGGGGCTGCCGGTCTTTACGCTGAACCTTGGCGCTCAGGCCGAGGCGGCGCGCGCGCGCCCGAACGGCCATGTGCTGCGGGACGGGCAGCCGAAGACCATCGTTGACGCCGTCATGGCGGTGGCCGCAGGGCGCGAGGTCGCCTGACGGCTTGCAACGCGGCCGCCCTGCGCTGATCCTGCGACAAGGAACATGCGCAGGGGATCGCAGATGGTGAAGCAGAAAGTGGCGATGATAACGGCGGGCGGCTCGGGGATCGGGGCGGCCGCCCCCCGCCAGCTGGCCGAGGACGGCTATGGCGTGGGGATTCTCTCCTCATCCGGCAAGGGTGAGGCGCTGGCGCAGTCGCTGGGCGGGATCGGGGTGACCGGCTCGAACCAGTCGCCCGAGGATCTGGCCCGGCTGGTCGATGCAATGATGGCGAAATGGGGCCGCATCGATGCGCTGGTGAATTCGGCCGGGCATGGCCCTAAGGGCAAGATCCTGGATTTCACCGATGAGGAATGGCGTCAGGGCATGGACGTCTATTTGCTGAACGTCGTGCGTCCGCTGCGCCTTGTGGCCCCGATCATGCAGGCGCAGGGTGCGGGGGCGATCGTCAATATCTCGTCCGCCTGGACCTTCGAGCCCTCGGCGATGTTCCCGGCCTCGGGCGTCTTCCGCGCGGGGCTGGCAAGCTTCACCAAGATCTTCGCCGATGAATATGCCGCCTCGGGACTGCGGATGAACAACGTCCTGCCGGGCTGGATCGACAGCCTGCCGATGACCGATGAGCGCCGCGATTCGGTGCCGATGAAGCGTTACGGGACCGCCGATGAGATCGCGGCGACCGTGGCTTTCCTTCTGTCCGAGGGCGGGGGCTATATCACCGGCCAGAATATCCGCGTCGATGGCGGGCTGATGCGCTCGGTCTAGGGGGCGGTGCGGGGCGCGCGCGCCAGCCGGATCTCGGCCAGCAGGCCGGGGTCGGCGTTCCTCAGCGACAGCTCTCCGCCCACGGCCTCGACGATGTCCGAGACGATGGCCAGCCCGATCCCCTGACCGCCGATGGACTGGTCCAGCCGCTCACCGCGCCGGATGATGCGCTGGATCTGGTCGGGCGAGATGCCGGGGCCGTCGTCGCGGATGCGGATGACGGCGCGGTCGCCCTCGGCAAGGGCCCGCATCTCGATTCGGGCGGCGCAGTGGCGCAGGGCGTTTTCCAGCAGTGCGCCAAGCGCCTCGGTCAGATCATCCGGGTCGATCCGCGCCAGAACGCCCGGCGCGGGCTGCAGGTCCCAGTCGATCTCGGAGCCTTTGGGCGTGCGGGCGAGAAGCTTCACCAGCTTTTCCATGATCGCCGTCGGCTCTGCCCGGCTGCCCCCGCGATCCGCCTGTATCCGGGCGCGCGCCAGTTCGCGGTCGACGTGGCGGCGCATGGTGGTCACCACGGTTTCGATGCTGTCGGCGATCTCATCCTCGCCGCGACGGTGCAGGGATTCCGCATCGCCCAGCAGCGCCTGAAGGGGGGTCTTGAAGCCATGCGCCAGATCGGCGGCGCGGTGGCGGGCGCGCTCAAGCTCCTGATCGCGGGCGTCCAGAAGGTGGTCGATCTGGTTGGCCAGTGGGATCACCTCGGTCGGCAGATTCTGCCCCAGACGGCGATCCTCGCCCATGGTCAGCGCGGTCACGCGGGCGCGGATCTGGGCCAGAGGTTTCAGCCCCACCATGATCTGAAACCATGAGGCGGCGACCAGCAACCCGGCCAGCACGCTCAGAAACGGCACCAGATCGCCCAGGAAGCCCTGCCTGGCGTCGCGCAGGCGCGCGCTGTCGGTGGCGACCGTGATGCGCAAAACCTCGGGGCGGTCGTTTCGGCTGATGATGAAGCTGCGGTCAACGGCCAGCAGGCGCTGGTCCATCGGGCCCTGCAGCGTCAGCACATGAGTCGCGCCGGGGGCAGGGGCCTTCGCCGGCAGGGCCAGATCGAAATCCCACAGCGAGCGCGAGGTCTGCAGCGTCTCACCCAGCCGGATCATCCAATAGCGGCCCGAAAACGGGCGGTCATATTGTGGATCGATAGGGCTGCGGCTGGCGGCGATCGCGTCGGGTGCATTCGCTTCGACCATCGGCAGCAGCGCCATGACGCGGGCGTCCAGATCGGCCACGGCGACACGCTCGACATGGCGATCGAACAGCAACGCCAGCCCGACGGCGGCCAGCGCCAACGCACCCGCAATCGCCGCAACGCCCGAGATGACCAGCCGCAGCCGCAGCGAGCGGCGGTTCACGCCTCCGCCTCGACCTGATAGCCGAAGCCGCGCCGCGTCGCGATGATCCCGGGCCCGAGCTTGCGCCGCAGCCTTGCGATGATCGCCTCCAGCGCGTTGATTTCCTTGTTGTCATCACCCCCGTAAAGATGTTCGAGCAGCTCGGTCGGGGGCACCGGCCGGTCGCGGTGCAGCGTCAGATAGGCCAGCAGCCGAAACTCCAGCGGCGTCAGATGCTGCGCCGCGCCATCAAGCGTCGCCGTCATCCGGTTCATGTCGACAGAGAGCCGCCCCAGATCCTGAACCGAGGCCCCCCGCCCGCCCGAGCGGCGGACCAGCGCGCGGGCACGGGCGACCAGTTCCTCCATCCGGAAGGGCTTGGGCAGATAGTCGTCGGCGCCGGCGTCGATGCCCTCGACCCGCTCGGTCCAGGCGCCGCGCGCGGTCAGGACCAGCACGGGCGTGTCGCAGCCTTCGGCGCGCCAGCGCTTCAGCACGGTCAGCCCGTCAAGGCGCGGCAGGCCCAGATCCAATACGATCAGGTCATAATTCTCGGTCCCGCCCCGGAACCAGGCATCGTCGCCATCGCCCGAAAGCTCGACCAGAAACCCCGCCGATCCAAGCGCGCGCTGCAGGTCGGCGGCGATCCGGGGGTCATCCTCGACGATCAGGCTGCGCATCAGTCGTCGTCATCCTCATCCAGCTCATCGACATCCAGGATCTTGCCGGTGACGGCGTCCACGTCGACCTCGATCAGGCGGCCGCCGGTGGTGATCATCTCGATCTCATATTTCCGCCCATCCGCCGAATATTCCAGCTCGACCTCGATGATCTGGCCGGGATGAGCCTGTTGGACACGCTGGATCACCGTGGCCAGCGGCAAGATTTCGCCGCGTTCAACGGCTTCGCGGGCGATTTCAAAGTCAGGACGCATCGAGGGCTGCTGCCCGACCGATGAAATCGGCAGCAGGACAAACAGAATTATGCCGAAAATCAGACGCTTCATAGAAATTCACTAGCGCAGATCGACTGATAATCAACTGATAATCTTTGTCAGGCCAGTGTCAGCGCGCATGTGGCACATCGCAAGAACTGCCACCCGACGGGAGAATCGAGCTGGGAAAACTATTCTGATGGTTGCGCGTCAGACCGCATTTCCGCAGCCCGCCCGGGCTCAGGCAGTTCGTTCAAGAGTGAAAGGAAAATTTGATGGCACGCATTCCGGGTACGAACGGCAATGATCGTCTGATCGGTACGAATTTCGGCGACCTGATCCTGGGTCTTAACGGCCATGACACGCTCAATGGCATGAACGGCAACGACACCCTGCAAGGGGACGGTGGCAACGACGTCATCTATGGTGGCAACGGCTTTGATCGCCTGATCGGCGGCACCGGCAATGACCGCCTGTTCGGCGATTGGGGCAATGACTCGCTGGAAGGTGGCTTCGGCAATGACACGCTGTATGGCGGTGCCGGCAATGATGACATCGAAGGCGGCTCGGGCATCGACTGGCTTTATGGCGGCGAAGGCAACGACGACCTTGAAGGCGATGCCGGTGACGACCGCCTGTTCGGCGAGAACGGCAACGACGACCTTGAGGGCGGTGTCGGCAATGACGTGCTGAACGGCGGCGCGGGTCGCGACACGCTGGAAGGCGGGCAGGGCCATGACGTGCTGACCGGGGGCGTCGGCGTCGACTTCTTCGAGTTCGAGCGCGGCGACGGCCATGACCGCATCACCGATTTCGTCAATGGCACCGACAAGCTGCATCTGGACGATTTCAGCGCGGCTCAGGTGCGCGCGGTGATCGGCTCGGCGCAGCAGCAGGGGAACAACGTCCTGCTGAATCTGGGCAATGACACCACCGTCTCGATCCAGAACATGCGGCTGAACCAGCTGGATATCACGGATTTCGTCTTCGATCTGTAAGACCTTGGGCGCGGTGCCGGGACCGGTGCCGCGCCACCCTCCGCGAAAGTCTTAGACGCATCAAAAACTTCTTGATTTATTGGCGAATTCTGTCCTCCCTGACCTGATAGGGAGAGCTTCATGACACAAATGGACAGGATCGCCGAGCATCCAGTCCAGCAGTTGACCCGTGATGTCGCCGCCGGATTGGTGGGGCATCTGCGCATGGCCGAGCGGCTGGTGATCGCGCTTCTGGCCAATGGGCATGTCCTGCTGGAAGGCCCGCCGGGCATCGCCAAGACCCGCGCCGTCAAACGGCTGGCCGCGCATCTGCCGGGCAGCCACGCCCGCATCCAGTGCACGCCCGATCTTCTGCCCTCGGACCTGACGGGCACGCAGGTTTTCCGCGCCAGCAGCGGTGAATTCGATTTCGTGCCGGGCCCACTGTTCCATTCGCTGGTGCTGGTGGATGAGATCAACCGCGCGCCGCCCAAGGTGCAATCCGCCCTGCTGGAGGCCATGGCCGAGCATCAGGTGACGACCGGCGGCACGACGCGGCCTCTGCCCGATCCGTTCATGGTCGTCGCGACCCAGAACCCCATCGAGCATGAGGGCACCTTCCCGCTGCCTGAGGCGCAGATGGACCGTTTCCTTCTGCATGTCCATCTGGACCTGCCCGATGCCGAAACCGAACGCGCCATTCTGGATCTGGTCGAGGCCGAGACGCTGGCCCCGCCGCCTGTCAGCAGCGATCTGATCTCGGAGGCGCAGATCCGTTCCGCGCGCGAAGCCGTGGCGGCGGTGCATCTGGCCCCCGCGCTCAAGGATTTCATCGTCCGGCTGGTCATGGCGACGCGGAAGGGCGGCGCGGTCTCGGAGTGGGTCGAGCATCCGGTCTCGCCCCGCGGCACGCTGTCGCTGGCGGCGGCGGCACGGGCGCGCGCCTGGCTGAACGGCCGCGACCATGCCCTGCCCGAGGATGTCGAGGATCTGGCCGCAGACGCGCTGTCGCATCGCATGATCCCGAACTGGCAGGCGATCAGCGAAGGGCGCAGCAGCCGCGATCTGATGGCCGAGGTGCTGCAGAAAGTCCGGCCGTGGTAGCAGCGGCGCTGGATCATCCGGGCCTGCGGCTGACCGAGGCCGAGCTGCTGGCCCGCCGCCCCGATCCGGTCACCCAACGCCATCGCCCGACCAGCCGCCGACCGGGGGCGGTGCCCGCCGCGCCGCCGGGGCAGGGGATGGACCTGCGCGAGATCCGCGCCTTCTCCGAGGGCGACGACCTGCGCCGCATCGACGCCGCCGCGACCGCCCGCACCGGCCAGTTGCACGTCCGCAGCTTCCACGAGGATCGCGACGACACCACCCTGCTGATCGCCGATTTCCGCGCGCCCATGCTGTGGGGGACGGGCAGCGCGCTGCGCTCGGTACGGGCCGCGCGCTGGCTGGCGCTGCTGGGTTGGCGGGCCGAGATGCGCGGTGGCTCGGTCGGTGTGATGGTGCTGACGGGGCAGGGTGCGACGGTGGTGTCCGCCGGGACCGGCAGGCGCCAGATGCAAGAGATCGCGGCCCATCTGGCCCATGCGCATGACATGGCGCTGACCCGGCCCGGCGACGGCGCGCCCGAGGCGGCCCTGATGCAGGCGCTGCGGCTGGTGCCCTCGGGCGGGCGGGTGCATGTCGCGACCGGCCCTGACGCGCTGCCGGGGGCCGAGGGCGCGCTGGCGCGGCTGGCGCGCGGGCGTGAGGTGACGCTGCACATGATCCTTGACCCGGTCGAAACCGCGCCCCCGGCCATGGCGCTGTCGGTGCATGACGGCACCAGCGCGCGCCATGGCCGCCTGCGCGTGCATGATACGCTGCCCCGGGTCACCAGCCTGCATGCGCTTGGCGTCAAGGTGGAAACGGTGGACCCCGATGACACCGAGTGAGCTGATCGCGACCCTCGGCCCCAGCCGCCTGCCGGTCACTCTGCTGGATTTCGGCCCGCGCGAATATCTGGCGGTCGTGGGCCTTGGCGTGCTGGCGGGGCTGATCTTTGCGCTGCTGCTGCGCCCCTTCACAAGTCGCGGCCCCTCGGCGGCGCAGCGCATCCGCGCGACGCGTGGCCAGCCGGGGCAAGAGCGGATCCTCTCCATCGCTCGCATTCTGGGCAGGCTGCCCGCCGCGATGCGGGGCGAGGCTTACCGCGCGGGCGATCCCCCCTCGGACGCCGAAATCGAGCGGCTGTTGCGGGGCCGCGAATGACTTTGGCCTCTCCGCTGGCGCTGCTGCTCTTGTTCCTGCCGCTGCTGATCCGCCTGCTGCCGCCGATGGCGGTGCGGGGCGGTCTGGGCGTGCCGCCGCATGTCTTTCGCGATGTCGATGCCGACACAAGGCAGGGCACGCGGGTCCTTCTGCCGCTGCTGGGCTGGGTCGCGCTGGTTCTGGCGCTGTCGGGGCCGCAAATCAGCCGGATCAGCCAGACCCTGCCCGCCTCGGGGCGGGATATCGTGCTGGCGCTGGACCTGTCGGGCAGTATGGAGAAAGAGGATTTTCAGCTGGACGGCGCGCAGGTCTCGCGCCTTGATGCGGTCAAGCGCGTGGCCTCGGGCTTTGTGGCGGCGCGCGGCGGGGATCGCATCGGTCTGGTGATCTTTGGCGACCGCGCCTATTTCGCCCAGCCGCTGACCTTCGACGTGTCCGCCGTCGCCAATGCGATCAATGAGGCGCAGATCGGCGTCTCGGGCCGCGCGACGGCGATCTCGGACGGGCTGGGGCTGGCGATGAAGAGGCTGGTGGGTAGCGATGCGCCGACGCGGGTCGTGGTGCTGTTGTCGGACGGGGTCGACACCTCGGGCAAGGTCGAGGCGCTGGATGCGGCACGGCTGGCCGCCAGCCACGGCATCCGCATCCACACCATCGCGCTTGGTCCCGCAGATCTGGAAAGCCAGCCCGCCACCCGCGATGCCGTCGACACCCGCACCCTGCGCGAGGTGGCCGAGACCAGCGGCGGCCAGACCTTCCGCGTTCGCCAGACCGAGGATCTGATCGCCATGGCCCGCACGCTGGACGATCTGGAGCCGAACCCCTCGGAACGTCCGCCGATGCGCTATTGGCAATCGCTCTGGCCCTGGCCTGCGGCGGTGGCGCTGCTGGTCCTGCTGCTGATCGGATGGAGGCGCGCATGATCCTGCTGCGCCCCCTGTGGCTGATCCTGCTACCGCTTGTGCTGGCACTGGCGATCGTCTTGTGGCGGCGCGGCCCCGACAGCGGCGGTTGGCAAAGCGTCCTGCCGCCGCAGATGCGCGCGGGGTTGGTGGCGCTTGGCTGGCTGGGGAAGGGGGATGGCGTGGCGCGCTTTCTGCCGCTGGCCGGGGCGACGGTGCTGGCCCTTGCGCTGGCGGGCCCGGCCATTCCGCGCCCCGATGCGCCGGTTTTCGCGCAAAGCGATGCGGTGGTGATCGCCATCGACATGTCGCCCTCGGTCACGCAGGGCACGGCGCTGGCCGATGCTCAGGCCGCCGCGGCCGGGCTGCTGGGCCAGCTGGCCGGGCGTCCCGTCGGCCTGATCCTTTACGCGGGCGAGGCTTACGCCGTCGCCGCCCCGACCTCGGACCCGGCGACGCTGGAAAGCCAGATCTCGGTTCTGGACGCTGAAACCATGCCCGACACCGGCAGTCGACCCGCTGCAGCCATGGCGCTGGCGGGGCAGATGCTGGCCGGGTCCAGCCGCGCCGATCTGGTGCTGGTGACCGATGGCGGGGGGATGGACAAGACCGCAGAGGTCGAGGCCCAGCGGCTGGCCTCGGCGGGGGTGCGCGTCTCGGCCCTGACGATCACCGGCTCGCCCGCGACGGATGTTTCGACGCTGCCCGGCATGCTGAATGGGGCGGTCGCGCCCGCCTCGGCGCCGGGCCCTGTTCAGCGGGCGCTGGCGGCCTCGGGCCTTGATCCGGACCCCGCCATGATCGCGCTGCAATATCGCGATCTGGGCCCCTGGCTGGCGGCGCTTGCCCTGCTGCCCTTGGCGATGCGCTTTCGGAGGCAGGCATGAAATCCTTCCTGCTTGCCGCCATCGCCCTTGCCCTGATCGTTCTGGCCGGTCCACAGGCCCTAGGTCGCGTGGCGCTGGTCACCGGCTTCCCCTCGGTCGCGGCACGGCTTCTGTCCGACCCGGCCGAGCGTGGCGTCGCCCTGTTTCGCGCCGCAGATTACGCCGGGGCCGATGCCGCCTTCGCCGAGGCCGGGCGCACGCAGACCTATAATCGCGGCCTCAGCCTGGCGGGCATCGGTGACTATGCCCTGTCGGTCGCCTATTTCGACGCGCTGCTTTTCGCCAATCCCGCCGATGCCGAGGCACGGGCGAACCGCGACCGCGTGGCCGCGCTGATCGACCCGGTGCGGGGTGACAGCATCGTTCAGGGCCGCATTCTGGGCGCGGGCGGCGGGGCCGAGGGCGAACAGACTGTCACCGTGTCTGCCGGGGTGCAGGACCCTGAATGGCGCCGCCCCATCGAGGCGCGGGGCATCGTCGCCAGCGACGAATGGCTCAGCACGCTCTCCGACGATCCGGGCGAGTTCCTGAAGCTGCGGCTGAAATCCGAACATGATCGGCGCGCCGCGCTTGGCCTGATCCGCCCCGTCGAGGCCGAACCATGGTGATGCTGCGCGCCCTTCTGCTGTTCCTGCTGCTGCCCTTTGCCGCGCTGGCGCAGGACCAGTTGCGACTGGTCGCGCCCGAATTCCGTCCCGTGGTGGGCGAGATGATCCCGATCACCATTCGCGGCGAATACACCGGCGCGATTGCGCTTTCCGAGATGACCTTCCCGAATTCCGAAGGCTACGACTGGATCCAATACGCCCCCGACCGCTGGTTCAAAGAGCGGATCGACGGCAAGCTGCTGCAGATTTTCGAGCGGCGCATCGCCGTCTTCCCGCGCCGAACCGGCGGATTGACGGTCGGTCCGGTCAGCCATCAGATGACGAAATCCGATGGTGCTGCGCGCGAACAGGTGGTGGTCGAGGCCCCGGCCATCAGCTTCTCGGTCACTGCCTATCCCGGTCATGGCCGCCCGCTTTCGGCCAGCAGCCTTGCGGTCACGGATGAGCTGTCGACCGACCCCGCGCAACTGCGCAATGGCGAGACCTTCACCCGCAAGATCACCCTGACCGCCAAGGGCGCGATGGCGCATCTGTTGCCGGAGCGCCCGCAGATCCGCGAGAAATGGCTGATCAGCTTCGCCGCGCCCGAGCTGCGCGAGACTCGCCTGACGCCCGATGGTCCCGTCGCTTTCGTCAGCTGGGAGTGGAGCCTGCGCCCCCATACCGGCGAACAGGGCGCGCTGGAGCCCTTGCGGTTTTCCTTCTTCAACACCTCGATCCGGGAAATGCGCGGGGCGATCACGCAGCCCGTGCAGATCGGGCTGACGGGGTTTGGCAACAATGTCGCGGGCACGTCGCGTCCTCCGGCGCGGACGTTGGCGCTCATCGCGCTGACCTTCGGGACGGCGCTGCTGGTCGGGGTGGTGCTGTCGCTTCTGGGGCGGCGGCCCGGTCGGCGGGCCGCAAGCGCGCTGATTGCCCGCCTGCGCCTCGATCCCGTGCGCGTGGCGCTGCGCGAGGCGGCGGCTTCGGGCAATGCATTTCGCCTGCAGGCGGCGGCGCATGACTATGCGCGCGCGCTGCGGCAGCGGGGATGGGCCCTTGATCCCGCACTTCTTCGTGAACTCGACGCGGCAATTTATGGCGAAAACCCACGCTCCGTCGACGTCGGGCAATTCGGCCAGCGCCTGCTGGCCCGCAAGGCGCGCAACCCTATTCCCAGCGGAGCCTGACAAAATTGGCGAATGGGCGCGCATCGCGACACCTTGCCCGGCCTGCTTCTGCCGAGGGTGCGGGCCCGCCGTCGCGGCGGGCGGTGATATTGACGGGCGCAGCCGCCCGCCTAAAGCTGTGCGGACAGGTTTTATAGATTTCATGGGCTGGTCGAATGCCGGGTGTGTGCCCGACGCGCTCTGACCGCCACCGTTTTTTTGACGGAGCTTTGTGCCTCCATGGTGAGAGTGTTGATCGATGCCGGAGGTCGCGATTCGGCGAAGGTGTTCGAGCGATGGTCGCGGCGTCAGACTGACCGAAGTGCGATTTGCCTGCCGGATCTGTGGCATTTTCTGGATGCCTGCCAGGCCCATTCCGTTCAGGCCGTGGTGACGACCAGCGATCCGCGCGCCGCCCCGATGACCAGAGCCCGCGGCATGACGTTGATCCATCGTCCTGCGTCGACACCCTCTCGCCCGGGTCGCCATGAGGATCAGTTTGACCTTGCGCATCGCAAGATCGCGGATGCCCGTCGCTTCTCCTGCGATCTGGTCATCCTGAACGACGAAGCCAATCCCGCGCTTTACGAGGCGCTTGATGCCGAGGGCATCGGAATCGCCCAGATCCTGCGCAGGCGGCCCGGATTCGGCGGTGGGCAAAACCGGCTGTCGGAGCGTCTGGCGCTTTATGCCGCGCGGGGTTTCTATGCCAGCCGGATGGTCGCCTTGCTGAGTGCCTCGGACGTGATCTCGGAGGACATCGACCAGCTGGCCGGAGGGACGACGCGCCCGATCATCGAATTTCTGCCCCATTACCAGGCCTCCCTGTTCATGGGCCTGCCGCCGGTCGCATTGGGAGCATCGGTGTTGAACATCTGCTTCACCGGGCCGATCACCGCCGAGATGGGCGTCTTCGATATGATCGCGGCGGCGACCCTGCTGAGATCGGGCCTGAAGATGCGGTTTCACATCTGCGGTGAGGGAGCGGCGCTGGACGCCATGAAGCTGCAGCTGGCGGCGGCCGGGATCGCGGGGCATTTTCGTTTTCATGGCCGCGTGACGCGGGCGCGGCTGCGCCGGGTGCTGGGCACCTGTCAGGTCACGCTGGTCCCCACCCGATCCGAAAGTGGTGAGGGGTTCGGGCGCTCTGTCGTCGAAAGCGTGCTGGCGGGGCGGCCGGTCGTTGCCTCGCTGGCCTCTCCGGCGGTCAGCTATGCGCCTCGGGCGGTTCGCGTGGTTGAGCCGGGCGACGTGCAGGGCTATGTCGATCATCTGGCCTATCTTTATTACGACCGGCAGGAATTGGGCCGGATGGCCGAGGCTTGCGGCCCAGCCAGCGCCCCTTTCCTGAACCCCGCGAATTCGCTGACCTCGGCCTTCGGCCGCCTGTTTCAGGCGGTGGCCGAGCGCCGCCCGGTCGATGCGCGCTTCATCCGCGTGACGCCGATTGCCCCCGCAGCGTGAACGGATTGCACCTCTGGCCTGCGAACGCGTCCATGTGCTAGCCGCATGAGCAACCAGATCAGGAGCCGCAGATGATCCCACGCTTCGGAGAGCCGCCCGAGGCCCGCCGCTATCGCCTGCGGCCCGGGGCCTATGCCCTGCTGGTGCGGGACGGGCAGGTGCTGCTGACCCTGCAGCATCAGCCGGTCCGCGAATATCAATTGCCGGGCGGCGGTATCGACCCCGGCGAATCGCAAGAGGCGGCCCTGCACCGCGAGGTCATTGAGGAAACCGGCTGGAGCATCGGGAACCTGCGGCGTCTGGGCAGCTATCGCCGCTTCTGCTTCATGCCGGACTATGACTTCTGGGCCGAGAAGCTCTGCACCATCTGGCTGGCCCGACCGATCCTGCGCATAGGCCCGCCGAGAGAGCCGGGGCACGATGCCGTCTGGGCCCCGATCCGGCAGGTGCCGTCGCTGCTGGCCGATCCCGGCTCGCGCAGCTTTGCGCTGCGCCATCTGGCCGGTCATTTGACCGGTCATGGGGGCGGGGCGGCAGGCCGTCGCTCGATCAGCACGGCCGAGATGTCATCATTGCGCCGCCCGCCCGAATAATTCGCCAGGGACCAGCTGAGCGATTCCAGCAGCGCCTCTCCCTCCAGGGTCGAGTTCGTCTGCAGGATGGCGCGCAGCCCTTCGGCCCCCAGCGGGCGGCCGTGCATATCCTCGCATTCCGTCATTCCGTCCGAGGCGATCAGCAGACGGTCCCCGGGCTCCAGCGCCAATGCGATCTCATCGAATTTCGCCTCCTGAAAGGTGCCAATCGGCAATCCACCCTCGCCGATGTCCTGAAAACTGCCGTTGGCGCGCTGCAGGATCGGGTAGGGGTGACCTGCCTGCACCAGCCGCATCTGGCCGCTGGTGAAGTCGAAATCGCAATAGACCATGGTGAAATAGGAATCGGTGCGCAGGTCATTCAGCATCAGGTGGTTCAGCTGGCGCGCGACCTCGGACGGCGTGCGCGCGTCATAAAGCCCCAGATCCGTCATCCTCAGCGCGATATTGTGGTTCGTGGCCCCCGAAAGCAGAGTCGAGAGCCGCGCGCACAGAAGCGCCGCCGCGACGCCATGGCCTGAGACATCCAGCGCAAACACGCCGCATCTTCGCGCATTGATCGGGAAGAAGCCGACCAGATCGCCGCCGATATGGCCCGCCTGACGCATCAGCAGAGTGATGGTGAAATCCCCGAATCGCCCTTGTTGTTCGCGGATCAGGCTGTCCTGCAGCCTGCGCGCCTCGTGCATGTCATGGTCGATGGCCGCCTGCGCCTCGCGCAGTTGCGCCAGCGTCTGGCTAAGCTGCCGGTTGGCCTGACGAAGAGTCTCTTCCATCTCAAGGATCCGCTCACCTGCGCTGAGACGCGCCAGAAGTTCAGACCCCGAGACGGGTTTCGTCAGAAAGTCATCCGCGCCCGATTGCAGGCCGCGCGCGATGTCATTCTTGTCGCTGCGCGAGGTCAGCAGCACGAAATAGCCATAGCGGTCGCGCTGCATCTCGCGGAAGCGGCGGCAGAATTCCGGCCCCGTGCAGCCTGACATCAGCCAGTCGGAAATGACGATATCGGGCGTGTTCCGGGCGCAGAACTCCAGCGCCTCTTCGCCCGAGGCTGCCTCGGCCACCTCATAGCCCGCGCGGACCAGTTGAATCGCTAGGGTCCGGCGCTGCGCCCGGCTGTCGTCCACGATCAGCACCAGCCGATTGCGGGGCTGGTTCAAGGGCGTGACGGAAGGGGGCGCGGGCTTTTTCATGCGCCCGTTCTAGTCGATGAGGTTTTATAGAAGCTTAATCGCGACAATTTTCGTGGTTTCGCGACAGGGGCTTACGATTCGGGATATGCTGCCCGGAATTCTGCTGGAGGCCGAAATGATCGATTGGGCGCGCATCGTCGAGCTGCGCGACGAGGTCGGCGAGGAGGAGTTCTCGCCGCTGCTGGAGCTTTTCCTCGATGAGATCGAATCCGTCATCATGCGGTTGCCCCATAATGACGCCGATAGGATGTGGCGGGACCTGCATTTCCTGAAAGGATGCGCCAGAAATCTGGGCTTCCGCTCGCTGGGTTGCCTCTGCGAGGCGGGCGAGCGGCAATGCGCGCGCAACCCCTTGGCGGGGCTGCGCATTGCCGATGTGCTTAGCTGCTATGCGGAATCAAAGCTGCTGCTGATGCGTGACCTGTCGCGCCACGACCTAAGCCAGCCGCAGGCAAGGCCCGCCTAGGCGGGCCCGCCGTCAGATCAGGAACTCCGACAGGATCGGGTCCAGCGTGATGTCGCGGTAACCAAGACCTGCCGCGTCCAGCCGAGCGCAGAGCGACTGGATGTTCGCGGGCGAGGTGGTCTCGATCCCGATCAGCACGGTGCCGAAATTGCGGGCCGATTTCTTCAGATACTCGAAGCGCGAGATGTCGTCCTCGGGTCCCAGCAGTTCCAGAAAATCCCTCAGCGCGCCGGGGCGCTGCGGCATCCGCAGGATGAAATAGCGCTTCAACCCCGAGAAACGCTGCGCGCGCTCCTTGACCTCGGGCAGGCGCTCGAAGTCGAAATTGCCGCCCGAGCAGACGCAGACGATGCGCTTGCCGCGAAGGTCCGGCAGATCCTGCAGCACGTCGATCGACAGTGCGCCTGCGGGCTCCAGCACGATGCCCTCGACGTTCAGCATGTCTAGCATCGTGGCGCAGATCCGGTCCTCGGGGGCCAGATGCACCTGCTGCGGCAGGAAGCGCTTCAGGGCTGCGAAGGGCAGGTCACCGATGCGGGCGACCGCCGCGCCATCGACGAAATTGTCGACGGCAGGCAGGCTGACCTGCTGGCCTTGCTCAAGCGCGGCGCGCAGGCTGGCGCCGCCGTCCGGTTCAGCGAATTCGGCGCGGGTGTCGGGGGCGAGTTCAGAAAACAGCGTGGTGATGCCTGCGGCGAGACCGCCACCGCCGACCGGCAGGATGATCAGGTCGGGCGCACCGCCCAGCTGCTCCAGAATCTCAAGCCCGACGGTGGCCTGACCCTCGATGATGTCAGGATCATCGAAGGGCGACAGGAACGTCGCGCCCGTGCTGGCGGCAAATTCCTGCGCGGCGGCAAGGGTCTGGTCGAAATAGTCGCCCTTCAGCACGATCTCGATGGCGTCGCCGCCGAAGATGCGGGTCTTGTCGATCTTTTGCCGGGGCGTGGTGACCGGCATGAAGATCGTGCCGCGCGCGCCGAAATGGCGGCAGGCATAGGCCATGCCCTGCGCATGGTTCCCGGCGCTGGCGCAGACGAAATGCCCGCCCTCGGCCCCCAGCTTGCGCATGGCGTTGAAGGCGCCGCGTAGCTTGTAGCTGCGCACGGGCGTCAGATCCTCGCGTTTCAGCCAGATTTCGGCGCCATAACGCGCCGAAAGGTGGTCGTTCTTCTGCAGCGGGGTCGGCTCGAAGAGGTCGCGCAGCGCGATCCCTGCCTGGCGGACAGAGTCGGTGAAATTTTTCATAGCCCGGATGTGCCGCCAAACTTGGGCGGACGCAACGGATTTATGCCGCGCCTCAGCCCAGAGAACGACCCTGCACGAAATACCCCTGCAAGGTGGTCAGTACCGAAAGCGAGATCATCGCCACCAGGCCATCCACCACCGTCGCGATCAGCCCAATGGTCAGCGGTTCACTGTCGGGCATGGCAATCAAGCCCTGGATGACGAGATAGCTCATCAAATGACGGGCGAGGATGCAGATGAAGGCCAGCAGCACAAAGACCCCCAAGTGGTTTTTTGTCGCCTGCCATGCGCGTGCGAGCGGGTCGTGCTCGCCCAGGGCTGCTCCGGGAAGACCTGCCCCCAGCCGCAGCGCGATCACCGTGACACCCACCGAAAGCAGGAACAGCAGGATCCTGCCCGGCGGAGAGGCCATGTTCACCGAAAATGCCAGCAGGAAAAGAACTGGCCCCAGGATCAGAAGCAGCAGCAGACTGATCAGGATGGAATATCCCAGATAGGCCAGCATCCTGCCCGGCATGATGCGCGGCAGCAGGCGGGGAGGCTCGTTCAGCAGGACGAAGCGGTGCCAGCCGACGGCGACCCAAAGCAGGCTTGCGAGTGTCAGCAGCGCCGACAGGATCAGCAGGCCCGGGCTTGGTGCAGCGGCATAGGGATCCGGTGCGAATTTCGCATTGATAAATTTGATCCGCAGGGTGTTGCTGAGCACCAGAAGCAGCGCGGGCAGGGCGGCGATGGTCAGAAACGCGCGCCAGTTTCGCAGCAACAGGCTGCAGGAATGTCTGATGATTTGGTAAGCAAGCACTGTGATCTCCGATTTTGGCCCGGGACGGGGATATTCTGCGCATCCCCTTGTGACAATGTGCGAATGGGCTTATTCCAGCCGAAATTCGAAAGGGTATCCGCATGTCCGACGCGCCGAAAAAAGTCGTCCTTGCCTATTCTGGCGGGCTCGACACCTCGATCATCCTGAAATGGCTGCAGACCGAATACGGCTGCGAGGTCGTCACCTTTACCGCCGACCTTGGTCAGGGCGAGGAACTGGAACCGGCCCGCCAAAAGGCCGAGCTTCTGGGCATCGCGCCCGAGAACATCCATATCGAGGATCTGCGCGAGGAATTCGTCCGCGATTTCGTCTTCCCGATGTTCCGCGCCAATGCGGTCTATGAGGGCGAGTATCTGCTGGGTACCTCGATTGCGCGCCCGCTGATCTCGAAGCGTCTGGTCGAGATCGCCAAGGCCAGCGGTGCCGATGCCGTGGCGCATGGCGCGACCGGCAAGGGCAACGATCAGGTCCGGTTCGAGCTTTCGGCCTATGCGCTTGATCCCTCGATCAAGGTGATCGCGCCCTGGCGGGAATGGGACCTGACCTCGCGCACCAAGCTGATCGAGTTCGCCGAGCAGAACCAGATCCCGATTGCCAAGGACAAGCGCGGCGAGGCTCCGTTCAGCGTCGATGCGAACCTGCTGCACACCTCGTCCGAGGGCAAGGCGCTGGAAAACCCGGCCGAGGAAGCGCCCGACTACGTCTATCAGCGCACCGTCAGCCCCGAGGAAGCGCCCGACACCCCCGAATATATCGAAGTCACCTTCGAGCGGGGCGATGCGACGGCAATCAACGGTCAGGCGATGTCGCCCGCGACCATCCTGACGCAGCTGAACGAATATGGCCGCAAGCACGGCATCGGCCGTTTGGACTTCGTGGAAAACCGTTTCGTCGGCATGAAGTCGCGCGGCATTTATGAAACCCCCGGCGGCACCATTCTGCTGGCCGCCCATCGCGGGATCGAGCAGATCACGCTGGACAGCGGCGCGGGCCACCTCAAGGACAGCCTGATGCCCCGCTATGCCGAGCTGATCTACAACGGCTTCTGGTTCAGCCCCGAGCGCGAGATGCTGCAGGCCCTGATCGACAAGAGCCAGGAGCATGTGACCGGCACCGTTCGCCTGAAGCTCTACAAGGGCAGCGTGAACACGGTTGGCCGCTGGTCGGACCACTCGCTTTACAGCGAAAAGCACGTGACCTTCGAAGAGGATGCGGGCGCCTATGACCAGAAGGACGCGGCGGGCTTTATCAAGCTGAACGCGCTGCGCCTGAAACTGATCGGCAACCGCAACGCGCGCGTCAAGTAAGCCGCCGCTCTGCCCACCCATCCGAATGGCCGCAGGTTCCAGCCTGCGGCCATTTTTCATGGAACAAGCCCCGCGCCCGGCGGTTAAACTCGCATCATGACGCTTGCGCAGGGAGGGCTCAGGCCATGGCCATCGCCAAGAACACGATCTGCCTCTGGTTCAACACCGAGGCCGAGGAAGCTGCGCGCTTCTATGCAAAGACATTCCCCGACAGTCAGGTGCGTGCGGTCCACAAGGCCCCCGCAGATTACCCCTCGGGCAAGGCGGGTGACGTGCTGACCGTCGATTTCACCGTCTGCGGCATCCCCTGTATCGGGCTGAACGGCGGCACGGCCTTCGCCCCGGATGAGGCCTTCTCGTTCCAGATCGCCACCGACGATCAGAAGGAAACCGACCGCTACTGGAACGCCATCGTCGGCAATGGCGGCAAGGAAAGCGCCTGCGGCTGGTGCAAGGACAAATGGGGCATCTCGTGGCAGATCACGCCGCGCACCCTGACCGAGGCCATGGCCGCCGGCGGGGATGAGGCGCGGCGCGCCTTCATCGCCATGATGGACATGGGCAAGATAGACGTCTCCGTCATTGACGCCGCGCGCCGGGGCTAAGGCCGCTAGACGCGATCACGCTCGTATTGCGCGGCGCCGGGAATGGGGGGCAGCCAATCCGGGCGGCGAATGGTCCAAAGCTCGTATTGCGGCACCGGCTGGTCGGGGCCATCCAGAATGCCCAGATGCACGTCGGCCTCGTCACCGCTCAGGGCATAGACCGATGAGCCGCAGCGCGGACAGAAATGCCGCCGCTGATATTCGGCGGTCTCGCCGGTGACGGTCACGGCCTCTTGTGGAAAGATCGCGGCGGCATAGACCAGCGCGCCGTGATGTTTGCGGCAGTCAAGACAGTGGCAGGCGCCGACGCGCAGGGGCGCGCCCCTCGCCTCAAGCCGCACGGCCCCACAGAGGCACCTTCCGGTCAGCAGAGTCATCGCGAACCTCCCATGCTTCTGCGGCGAAAGCGCGCGGCGCTTCCCATTCCCCGCCCCTTGGTTGACTATGGGCCGAACATGAAAGGCCCGCCATGACCGAAACCGCCCATATCGCCATCGTGACCGTATCCGACCGTGCCCATCGCGGCGAATATGAGGACAAGGGCGGTCCCGGAGCCGAGGACTGGCTGCGCGCGACCATCACCTCGCCCATCCGCATCACCCGCCTGATCGTCCCCGACGGGCGCGAAGGCGTGGCCGAGACCCTGCGCGATCTGTGCGACAGCGAAGGTGCCGACCTGATCCTTGTGACCGGCGGCACCGGCCCCGCGCCCCGCGATCTCACGCCCGAGGCGGTGGCCGATGTGGCCCATCGCGAATACCCCGGCTTTGGTGAGGAAATGCGCCGCGCCAGCCTGCGCGAGGTGCCAACCGCGATCCTGTCACGCCAGACGGCGGTCAGCCGGGGCAAGACGCTGATCATCACCATCCCCGGCAAGCCCTCGGCCATCGCGACCTGCATGGACGCGGTCTTTGCTGCCGTGCCCTATTGCCTCGACCTGCTGGGTGCTGCGCGGATCGAGACCGACCCCGCCCGCATCAAGGCGTTTCGTCCGAAGGGCGCATGATCAGATTGGCGGGCAGCGATTGCTCCAACACCAGCCGGGCATTCGCCAGATCATTCTCCAGATGAGCGCCGATCTCTTCAGGCGAACAGTCAAAGCCCTGCCAGCGCAGGGTCAACCGGCGCTCCAGCTCCTCGACCGGCTCGACCAGCATGATGGACAGATCCCACATCTCTGCCAGCTCTCGCCAGGGCGCGCGGTCCAGCAGCAGGTAATTCCCTTCAACGACGACCAGCCCGTCGCCCGCGCCCACCCGGCCCGCGCCCGCAATGGCCAGCTCGCGGCTGCGGTCAAAGACGGGATAATAGACCTCCTTTCCCGCCTTCAGACGCCGGATCATGGCGACGAACCCATCGGCATCGAAGGTCTGCGGCGCGCCCTTGATGTCACGCAGCCCGGCAGGGATCAGCAGGCTGTCATCCAGATGAAACCCGTCCATCGGCACCAGAACCGCGCCGGGCAGTTCCACCACCATCCGCGCCGCCAGCGTCGACTTGCCGACCCCGGGAGGACCCGCAACCGCCACCAGCCTGCGCCCGGGCCCAAGCGCCGCAATCCGCGCCAGTGCTTCTTTCATGCCCAAATATCCTGGGGGCGCCCGAAGGGCGGGGGCAAAGCCCCCCTCATGCCGCGATCTCGGGCATTCGCGCGCCGGTCATATAGGCCACCGCATCCGACATCGAATGCTCCTTCGGATTGATGACCGCCAGCCGCCGCCCCAGCCGGTGAATATGCACCCGGTCCGCAACCTCGAACACATGCGGCATATTGTGCGAGATCAGGACGATCGGAATGCCCCTGCCGCGCACGTCCTGGATCAGATCCAGCACGCGGCGCGATTCCTTGACGCCAAGCGCCGCCGTCGGCTCGTCCAGAATGATGACGCGGCTGCCGAAGGCCGCGGCGCGGGCCACGGCCACGCCCTGACGCTGTCCGCCCGACAGCGTCTCGACGGGCTGGGTGATGTTCTGAATGGTCATCAGCCCCAGCTCCGACAGCTTTTGGCGGGCGAACTTGTTCATTGCGGGCTTGTCCAGCAGCCCCAGCCAATCCCCCAGAACGCCCTTGCGACGCAGCTCGCGGCCCATGAACATATTGTCGGCAATCGACAGCGCCGGGGACAGCGCCAGCGTCTGATAGACCGTCTCGATGCCCGCGCGGCGGGCCTCCAGCGGGCTTGCAAACTGGACCGGCTTGCCATCCAGCGTGATCTCGCCCTCATCGGGGCGGACCGCGCCCGACAGCGCCTTGATCAGGCTCGACTTGCCCGCGCCATTGTCGCCGATGACGGCCAGAATCTCGCCGGGGTACAGGTCGAAATCGGCGTGATCCAGCGCGGTCACGCGGCCATAGCGCTTGACCAGCCCGCGTGCGGAAAGAAGCGGCTCGCTCATGCCGAGACCTTTCTGATCCATTGGTCGATGGCGACGGCGGCGATGATCAGCCAGCCGGTCGCAAACAGTTGCCACAACACGTCGACGCCCATCAGCCGCAGGCCCGAGTTGAAGACGCCGACGATCAGCGCCCCGATCAGCGGCCCGATGATCGAGCCGCGCCCGCCGAAAAGCGAAATCCCCCCGATCACCACGGCGGTGATGGATTCAAGGTTCGATTCCAGAAATGAGGTCGGCGAGACCGAGCCGACGCGCCCGATGGCCGACCATGCCGCCAGCCCGCAGATCAGCCCCGCGACCATATAGACCGACATCAGCACCCGGTTCGTCTGGATCCCGGCCAGCTTCGCGGCCTCGGGGTCGTCACCCACGGCATAGACGCGGCGGCCCCATGCGGTCTGATAAAGCGCGTACCAAAGCACGACAAAGACCACCAGCATCAGCACCACGCCCCAGGTCAGGACGGCGCCGCCCAGGTTGAACCGCTCTCCGAAGAGCTTCAGCAGCGGCGCGTCGCTGTCCAGCGTCTGGCTGCGGATGGTCTGGCGGTCCGAGATGAAATAGTTGAGCGCGAGGAAAATGTTCCAGGTTCCCAGCGTGGTGATGAAGGGCGGCAGCTTCAGCCGCGTCACCAGAAACCCGTTCAGCGCGCCTGCAGCCAGCCCGACACCCAGCCCCAGCAGAATGGCCAGCGGCACCGGCACGCCATAGATCACCGCAAGCTTGCCCATGATGACCGAGGACAACAGCATGATCGCGCCTACCGAGAGGTCAATCCCGGCGGTCAGGATGACCAGCGATTGCGCGGCGGCCAGCGTGCCCACGACCGCGACCTGCTGCATGATCAGCGACAGGTTGAAGGCCGAAAAGAAATTCGGGGCCAGCAGGCCGAAGCCCAGAACCGACAGGGCCAGCACGATGACCGGCACCATCGTCGGGTTGCGGTGCAAAAAGTGCTGCAGGCTCGCGACCGGCCCGCGCGCGTGGTCTTCGAACTGCGCAACCTGATCGGCTGCGGGGCTGGCGGCGGGGTCGGTTGTGTCCGGCATGCGTACCTCTTTGGTCAGGAAGGGGGGCGGCATTGCGCCGCCCGCCCGGGTGCGTCAGCTCAGCCCCAGCACTGTTTCAGGCCTTCCTCGACCGAGATCGAGGGCACGCCGTCAACCGGCTTGTCGGTGACCAGATTGACCCCGGTATTGGTGAAATCCAGCCCCTCGGAGGCCTGCGGCTTGGTGCCGTCCTTGGCGAAGGCCGCAATCGCCTCGATCCCTTTCGAGGCCATCAGCAGCGGATACTGCTGCGAGGTCGCGCCGATCACCCCGTCCTTGACGTTCTCGACGCCCGGGCAGCCGCCGTCGATCGAGACCAGAAGCACGTCCTTTTCCTTGCCGAAGCTTTTCAGCGCCTCATAGGCCCCGGCTGCGGCGGGTTCGTTGATAGTGTGGACGACGTTGATGTTCGGATCGCGCTGCAGCAGAGCCTCCATGGCGGAACGGCCGCCTTCCTCATTGCCGTTGGTCATCTCATGGCCGACGACGCGGGGGTCGTCCTCATCGCCGATCTTGTTCGGGTCCTTGATGTCGATGCCGAAGCCCTGCTGGAAGCCCTGATCGCGCAGCACGTCGACCGAGGGGGCAAGCTCGGTCAGGTTCAGGAAGGCGATGCGCGCATCGGCGGCCTTGTCGCCCAGCTGGCCCTTGGCCCATGCGCCGACCAGACGCCCGGCCTCGAAATTGTCGGTGGCGAAGGTCGCATCGGCGGCGTCCATCGGCTCAAGCGGCGTGTCCAGCGCAATGACCAGAATGCCTGCATCCCGTGCCTGTTTGACCGAATCGACGATGGCCTTGGTGTCCGAGGCGACGATCAGGATGCCCTTCACCCCCGCCGCGATGCAGCTTTCCATGGCCTGCTGCTGGCTTTCATGATCGCCGTCGATCTTGCCTGCATAGGTCTTCAGATCAATGCCCAGCTCCTGCGCCTTGGCCGTCGCGCCCTCTTTCATCTTGACGAAGAAGGGGTTGATGTCGGTCTTGGTGATCAGGCAAGCGCTGTCGGCCGCCTGGGCTGCGCCCGCCGCAAGGGTCAGCGCCGTTCCGGCAAGGGCGGCGCGCAGAAAACCCGTTCTAGTCATGTCGTCTCTTCCTCCCAAAGGCGGTTGGCCCGCCGTCTCATCCTGCGCGCAAGGCTGCTACAGGAAATGGAGGCTTGTCAATAAATCAATCATGTTGATTTATGGGTGAAGGAGGAGTCCCCATGTCCCGCGCATCCACCCCGCAGATGGCCCGAAGCCAGAATGAGCGCCTGATCCTGTGGCTGATCCGGCGCAATGGCCCGATGCCGCGTGCGGCGCTGGCGCAGGCGACGGGGCTGTCGGCGCAGGCGGTGACCAATATCACCCGCGATCTGCTGGCGGCGGGACTGCTGGACGCGGCGGCCAAGCCCCAGCGGGGCAAGGTCGGCCAGCCGCTGCAACCGCTGGCGCTGGCGCAGGACGGCGCGCTGTTTCTGGGGCTCAAGGTCGGGCGGATGCTGGCGGAGCTGGTGCTGGTCGATTTCGGCGGCCAGATCGTCGGCGCGCTGACGCGGCCATACCCCTTTCCCGATCCTGACGAGATCCTGCGATTCGCGCTCGATGGCGCGGCCAGCCTGATGGCGAGCCTGGCCGAGGACCAGCGCGCGCAGGTCGCGGGGCTGGGCGTCGCCATTCCGTTTTTCCTGTGGGACTGGGGGCAAGAGATGCAGCCTTGGCAGGGCAGGGACCTGCGCGCCGAGCTGGAGCAGCACCTCTCGCTGCCAGTCTGGCTGGAGAACGACGCCTCTTGCGCCTGCGGGGCCGAGCTGATCTTTGGGGCGGGCGATCTGCCGGCGGATTTCCTGTACCTTTACATTGCGCATTTCGCCGGGGGCGGGCTGGTGCTGGACAACCGGCTGCGTCTGGGGGCCACCGGAAACGCAGGGGCCATGGGCTCTTGCCCGGTGCCGGGTGGGGGGCAGGTGCTGGATCAGGCCTCGATTTCCGTGCTGGAGCGGATGCTGGGGCGGGGCCTGCCGCTTGAGGATTCCGAATGGCGGATATCGCCCGATGTAATGGCGCAATGGCTGGACAAAACCGCCGAGGTGCTGTCCCATGCGGCGCTATCGGCCGTGGCGGTTGCGGACCTTCCGCTGGTGGTGATCGATGGCGCGATGCCGGTCGATCTGCGGGCCAATCTGGTCGCCGCCGTGGCCGCGCGGCTGGCCGGGATGCCACATCGCGGAATCGCGCTGCCCGAGGTGCGTGCGGGCACGCTGGGGCGTCGCGCGCGGGCGATGGGGGCGGCGGCACTGCCGTTAAGCGCGGGCTTTCTGCCGGGCGGGACGTTTTCGGCCCCGCGCCTTGCCCGCAAGGAACAGGAAACCGGAACCGTCTGATCGCGTTTCGGATATGACAGGTGAAAGGTTGGGCAGGTAATGGCCGACGATCCGTACAAGGCTTTGGGGCTGGGCAAAAGCGCGTCGCAGGACGAGATCAAGAAGGCATATCGCAAGATTGCCAAGACCGATCACCCCGACCTCAACCCCGACGCCGCCGCGACCGAGCGTTTCAAGGCCGCGACCGCCGCCTATGACCTGCTGAAAGACCCCGAGCAGCGCGCCCGCTTTGACCGGGGAGAGATTGACGCCAGCGGTCAGGAACGGCCGCAGCGCCATTATTACCGCGAATATGCCGAGGCCGGGAACAACCCCTATCGCAACGATCAGGCCGGGTTCGACGACCTTTCGGGCGTCTTCTCGGATCTCTTCGGCCAGCGTGGTGGCGGCGGGCAGGGGCAGGGACGCCGGGGCGGCGCGCGCAGCTTCGACATGCGCGGCCCGGACCAGCATTTCACGCTGGAGATCGACTTCATGACGGCGGCGCGCGGCGGCTCGACCCGGATCACCATGCCTGATGGCAGCACGCTGGAGGTCAAAATCCCTGAAGGCGCGCGCGACGGCCAGACCGTCCGGCTGCGCGGCAAGGGTGGCGCGGGCTTCGGCGAGGGAGAGCCGGGCGATGCCCTGCTGACCCTGACCGTGGCCGAGGACCCCGAATGGAAGCGCGACGGCGATGATCTGGAGGTGACGCTGCCGATCACGCTGGATCAGGCGGTTCTGGGCGGCAAGGTCGAGGCACCGACGATCACCGGCCCGGTGATGCTGACGATCCCGCGCGGCGCAAGCTCGGGCCAGAAGCTGCGGCTGAAGGGGCGCGGGCTGAAGCGCGCGGATGGCAGCCACGGCGACCAGCATGCGGTGCTGAAGATCGTCATGCCCCCGCATATCGACGATGAGCTAAGCAACTTCTTCGAACATTGGCGCGACGGCCATGGCTATGATCCGCGGAGGGGCAAATGAGCGCACGCCACTATACCCTGGATGAGACTCTGGCCGAGATCGAGGGCCTGACCCCCGAGCAGATTCAACGCTACATCGGGGCGGGCGTGCTGCAGCCCGTGCAATCCGAGCGTGGCCCGCTGTTCCGCGAGGTCGATCTGGCGCGTCTGGGCCTGCTGGTCGACCTGTCCGAAGGTTACCACATGGATGAAGAGGCGCTGGGGCTGGTGATGTCGCTGCTGGACCAGCTGCACGGCCTGCGCGGCGACATGCGGGCGATGCTGGATGCGCTGTCGCGCGAACCGGCCGAGACGCGCGACCGCATCCGCACCACCATCCGCGAAGTGCGCGTCGTCATCCGCAACTAGGCGGTTGAAACAGCGGCGAAATGCGTTGAACGGGACGGTTCGGTTCAGACGTCGCGCAATCGTCACGGAACTGGCATGGCGCTGTCACGCTGGCGCGCGATGAGCCGGGGGAAAGATCCAACCCTCCGAGGCACCCATGTCCTTCCGACTGTCCTTCTGCTCGATCCTTGCGCTTGGCGTGGCCTATCCCGCCCTGGCCGAGCCGGTCTTCAACCGCATCGCGACCTTCGCCACCACCGACAATATGGCGGCGGGCGAGGATACCGCGCGCGCCACCTCGGCCGAGATCATGACGGTCACGCCGGATGGCAATACGCTGATCTATTCCGACAGCCCGCTGGGCGCGATCGGGCTTCTGGACATCACCGACCCACGTGCGCCGAAGCCCTTGGGCAATGTCGACGTTCAGGGAGAGCCCACCACCACCGTCGTTCTGGGCGGGCTGGCCTTTGTGGGCGTCAACACCTCGGAAAGCTATACCCAGCCCTCGGGCGCGCTGCGCACGCTGGATATCGCCAGCAAGGCGCTCACGGCCAGCTGTGATCTGGGCGGCCAGCCCGATTCGGTCGCGCTGTCGCCCGATGGCTCGCTTCTGGCCGTCGCCATCGAGAATGAGCGCGATGAAGAGGTCAATGACGGTGCCATCCCGCAGATGCCCGCCGGGTTCGTCGTGCGCCTGCCGATCAAGGACGGGCAGGTCGATTGCGCGGGCAAGCAGGTCATCGACCTGACCGGTCTGGCCGAGATCGCCCCCGAAGACCCCGAGCCCGAATATGTCGCCTTCAACAGCCAGAACGAACTGGTCGTGACGCTGCAGGAAAACAACCACCTCGTGGTGATCGGGGCCGACGGCAAGGTGCAAAGCCATTTCAGCGCCGGTGCGGTCGATCTGTCGGGCGTCGACATCGACAAGGACGGGAAGCTGGATTTCTCGGGTGAGATCAAGGGCCAGAAGCGCGAACCCGATGCCGTCACCTGGATCGACGCCGACCATTTCGCCACCGCCAATGAAGGCGACTGGCAGGGCGGCTCGCGCGGGTTCACCATCTGGAAGAAAGACGGCACGGTCGTCCATGAATCGGGTGCCGCGTTCGAACATGCGATCATCCGCACCGGCCATTACCCGGAGGGCCGTTCGGGCAAGAAGGGGGTCGAGCCGGAAGGCGTGACCTATGGCGAATTCGACGGCCAGAAGCTGCTGTTCGTGGGCTCCGAGCGTGCCAGCATGGTCGGCGTCTATGACGTCGCGAACCCGGCCGAGCCGAAGCTTTTGCAGCTCCTACCCTCGGGCATCGGCCCCGAAGGGCTGGTCGCGATCCCCTCGCGCAACCTGTTTGCCACCGCGAATGAGACCGATCTTGGCGAAGACGGTGCCGCCCGCGCGCATGTCATGCTGTTCGAGCGTGCCGAGGGCGAGGCCGCCTATCCGACGCTCGTCTCGGTCGGAGAGGAGCTGATCGGCTGGGGCGCGATGTCGGGCCTTGCGGTCGATCCGCAGGACCAGAACGTGCTTTGGGCCGTCAGCGACAGCGCCTATGGCGCGGCCCCGGCGATCTATCGCATCGACGCCAGCAAGACCCCGGCCGAGATCACCGCGAAGATCATCGTCACGCGCGACGGCCAACCCGCCGAAAAGATCGATCTGGAAGGCATTGCGCCGGACGGGCAGGGCGGCTTCTGGCTGGCGAATGAGGGCGATCCCAAGAAAGAAGTGCCGCACGCGATCCTGCATGTCGACGCCAAGGGCGCGATCACGCAGGAATTCCCGTTGCCGGACAGCCTGCTGAAGGGCCAGACGCGATTCGGTCTGGAAGGCGTCGCGGTGCAGGACGGCAAGATCTGGGCCGCCGTCCAGCGCGAGTGGGAGGATGATCCCAAGGGTCAGACCAAGCTTCTGCAACTGGACCCGGCCAGCGGCGAATGGCTGGGCCTGCGCTATCCGCTGGACAGCGGCGAGGGCTGGGTCGGTCTTTCGGAACTCGCGATCCATGGCGATTACGCCTATCTGGTCGAGCGTGACAACCTGATCGGCCAGAAGGCCGCGCTGAAGCAGATCACCCGCGTTGCGCTGTCGCAGATGCAGCCGGTCGCGCTGGACGGTGAGCTGCCGGTCGTCACCAAAGAGGTCGTGCGCGACCTGATCCCCGATCTGAAGCAGTGGAACGGCTATGTGCAGGACAAGGTCGAGGGCATGGCGATTGCCGCCGACGGCACCGTGCATGTGATGACCGACAATGACGGCGTCGACGATGCCTCGGGCGAGACCTTCTACTGGACCTTCAAGCTGGACCAGTAAGGGCTTCAAGCCGGACTATATTCGGGCCGGGGTGAAAGCCCCGGTCCTTTTCTTTGCGCGCGCGCTTCGGGTCAGCGCGCGCCGTTCCGGGTCAGCTCTTCCAGCCGCGCGGGTAGTTCCGCCATGATCGCCTGCCGCTGGTCTTCACGAAGCGAGCCCCAGGCGATGATCTCGTCAATGGTGCGCCCGCAGCCAAGGCAGAGGTCGCTGTCATCGTCCATCTGGCAGATGTTGATGCAGGGGGATGAGGCCGCCATCACAGATACCTCAGCCGGTCCAGCGCGCCTTGAAGGATATAGCCCGCCGCGACCTGATCGATGACCTCGGCCCGGCGCTTGCGCGAGGTGTCGCCCTCCAGCAACGCGCGCTCGGCGGCGACGGTCGACAGGCGCTCATCCCAGAAGGTGATGGGCAGGGGCGTCAGCCGTTCCAGATTGCGGGCGAAGGCGCGGGTCGACTGGGCGCGCGGCCCTTCGCTGCCGTCCATGTTGCGCGGCAGGCCAAGGACCAGCCCGACCAGTTCGCGATCGGCCACGATCTTCAGCAGCGCCTCGGCGTCCAGCGTGAATTTTGCGCGGCGGATCACCGTCAGAGGGGAGGCCACGCTGCGCAGCCCGTCGCTGACCGCGACCCCGATGGTCTTGGTGCCCAGATCCAGCCCGGCCAGCGCGCCGTGACGCGGCAGAAGCGGGGCGAAATCCTCGATCTGGGCGCAGATCATTCGAGACCCGCCTGTTTCGCGGCGGCCTCGATCATGGCGCTGGCCTCGGCGTCGCTGCCAAAGCGCCCGCGCGCCTCGGTCAGGATGTCGCGGGCATGGTCAGTCTGGCCGATGACCACCAGCGATGAGATCAGCCGCGCCCATTCGTCGGGCGTGCCGCCTTCGGTCGCCAGTCGCGCCTCAAGCCGCTTGACCATCGAGGCCACGAACTCCTGCCGCTCTTCGGGGCTTAGGTTCTCGGCGGCGGCCATATCCTCGGCACTGGGGCCGGGCAGGGCGGCGCGGGGCTCGGGCGGGGTGTAATTCGGCTCTCCGGCCAGCCAGGCAAGGTCGGGGATGCGTTCGCGGATGATCCGGTTCCAGGGCGCGTCGTCCGGGCCCTCAGCCAGCAGCGCCGCCCAGATCGGGAAGGCGCGGTCGGGACGGCCATTCTGCCATTGCAGCACCCCGGCCAGAAAACGGGCGCGCGGGTTGGTGCGGTCCATGGCCAGCGCCGTGCCGATCTGCTCTTCGGCCTCGGGGGTGATGGTGCCGCCGGCCGCGTCGGTCATCAGTGCCGCGAGCGCCGCGTGATCGTCGGCGCTGGCCTCTTTGCCGCGAACCTCCAGCAGATGCTGGGCGGCCTTGCGCGCGGCGGGCAGATTGCCCAGCTGCTCTTCATGCTGGGCCAGCAGCATCAGGCCCTGCGGGTCGTCGGGGTTCTGGGCCACGGCCTCGCGCAGGCGCTCGATCAGCTCGGCATAGTTTGCATCGGGGGCCGGGCGTTCGGGCTTCGGGGCCTTGGCCTCGGCTTCCTCTTGCGAGGGGCGGTTGCGGTAGGATTCCTCGGCCTCGGCATAGCGGGCGACGATGGGCTCATCCTTCAGACCGGGGCTGCCCATATAGGCGTAAAGCCCGAAGGCACCGCCCACGATCAGCGCAAGCACCGCCATCGCCCCGATGCTGTCGTGGCGAGTAGTCGGCGTCGCGGTGGCCTCGACCGCGCGGTCGGCGGCCAGAACCTTGCGGCCGATCTCGGTCCGCAGGCGCTCGGCCTCGGCGGGGTCGATCACGCCGCGCTCAAGGTCGCGTTCGACCTCGCGCAGCTGGTCGCGATAGATGCGCAAATCATAGGCCGCGGTCGGCTCGTCGTCCAAGTCGCTGTTCTTGCGCAAGAACGGCACGGCGATGGCCAGCCCGACAAAGCAGGTCAGCGCCCCGCAGATGATCCAGAACATCCCAGTCCTCCAATTCGTGCTGCGGTATAGCGGTTTTGCGCGCCGGGAAAAAGGAAAACGGGTGCGGCAAAAAGGTTGAGACGCGCCTTGGGATAAATGCGCACCATGATTGTCGCAAAACGACTATTGCTGCGTCGCAAGCCAGCCTTGCCGGAACAGCGGCTTGGTTTCAATCTTGCCAGAGACGAGTCGGGGAAGGTCCATCATGTCCGAGAACGCAACGCCTGCCAGCAAGTCCACCGGGCGCTATTCGATCTTTGCCATCGCGCGAGAGGCGATGCGCCTGCACACCGGCTGGAAACAGGCCTGGGCCAACCCCGAGCCGCGCAAGAAATATCAGGTCGTCATCGTGGGCGCGGGCGGCCACGGGCTGGCGACTGCCTATTACCTGGGCCGGAACTACGGCATCACCGATGTCGCGGTGATCGAGAAGGGCTGGCTGGGCGGCGGCAACACCGGGCGGAACACGACGATCATCCGCTCGAACTATCTGCAGGACCCGTCGGCGGCGATCTATGACAAGGCGCTGAAGCTTTACGAGAATCTGTCGCAGGACCTGAACTACAACGTCATGTTCAGCCCGCGCGGCCTGCTGATGCTGGCCCAGACCGAGCATGAGATCCGCGGCTATCGCCGCACGGCCCATGCCAACCATCTGCAGGGCGTCGCGACCGAATGGATCGGGCCGCAGCGCATCAAGGAGATGCTGCCGATCATCAATATCGACGGTCCGCGCTATCCGGTGCTGGGCGGGCTTTATCAGGCGCGCGGCGGCACGGCGCGGCATGACGCGGTGGCCTGGGGCTATGCGCGGGCGTGCTCGGCCATGGGCATGCACATCATCCAGAATTGCGAAGTCACGGGGATCGAGACCGAATTCGGGCAGGTCAAGGCCGTCAACACCGGCAAGGGCCGGATCGAGTGCAACAATCTGGCGCTGGTCGTCGCGGGCCATTCCTCGCATCTGGCCGAGATGGCGGGCTTCCGGCTGCCGATCGAATCGATCGCGCTGCAGGCCATGGTCAGCGAGCCGATCAAGCCCTGCTGCGATCTGGTCATCATGGCCAACACGGTGCACGGCTATCTGTCGCAGTCCGACAAGGGCGAGATGGTGATCGGCGGCGGCACCGACAGCTTCAACAATTACACGCAGCGCGGCTCGTGGCATCACATCGAAGAAACCGTGCGCGCCCTGATCGAGACCTTCCCGATGCTGTCGCGGCTGAAGATGCTGCGGCAATGGGGGGGCATCGTGGACATGACGGGCGACCGCTCTCCGATCCTGTCGACGACGCCGGTCAAGAACGTCTTCGTCAACTGCGGCTGGGGCACGGGCGGCTTCAAGGCCATCCCCGGTTCGGGCTGGGCCATGGCCGAGCTGATCGCCAACGGCCGTCCCGGCCCGCTGGCCGCCGACTTCGGGCTGAACCGCTTTGTCGAGGGGCGCTTCATCGACGAAAGCGTCGCGGCAGGCGTCGCGCACTAGGCATGGGACGCGCGCTTGAGATGGTCGCAAACACGGGCGTTCGGCTAAATTTCGCTGATTTCCGGCAGGTTGCGCCCGATGGCGACACTGTGGGGAACTTCTGCAGCAAAGTTGTATTAGGCTTGAGACTATCCATGACCAAGGAGCGAACTTCATGGCCGATCCGAACAACAACAACAGCAGCAATCTCTGGCTTATCGTCGGCGTTGTCGTCGTCATCATCGTTGGTGTCGTCTGGTACATGTCCGGCAGCAGCACGACGCCTCCGGCTGACACTGGCACCGCGACCGTCGAAACGACCCCGCCGACCGAGTCTGCACCCGCAACGCCCCCGGCAACCGACGCCCCTGCTGCTGACGCGCCCGCAACTCCGGCTCCGGCCGAGCCTGCAACGCCTGCCGCTCCGTCGTCGAACTGATGCGGTGCGCCGCATTGCGGCGCAGCTGACCACCCACCAGAGAGCGTTCAGCTCTCTGGTGACCCCGCTGCCGGAGGCGCTGTAATGGCGCGTGATCCGGGGCTGGAAGAATTGCTGCGGACGGATATCGGCGACCTGCCGGGACTGTCCGAAAAGCCGATGTTCGGCGGCCTGTGCTTCATGGTGAACGGCAATATGATGCAGTTCGTCCGCGAAGACGGGGCCATGTACCGTGTCGGGAAAACCAACGAAAAAGCCGCTCTGGATCTGCCGGGCACCGAGGCCATGTATCAGCGCGGTGTGCGCAAGCATGGGCTTGTCTGGCTGTCCGGGGACCAGTTCGACGATGACGACACGCGCCGCATCCTGACGGATCTTGCGCGCGAAAGCGTCCAATCCCTGCCGCCGAAGGAGTAGTTCCCCATGCTGACCCTGACCTGCCCCTATTGCGGCATCAGCGCCGAAGAAACCGAGCTGCAGGCCGGTGGCGAGGCGCATCTGAAGCGCTTTGGCCCCGGATCGTCGGATACGGAATTCGAGGCCTATATGTTCGCCCGCAAGAACCCCAAGGGCGTGCATTTCGAACGCTGGCGGCACGCCTATGGCTGCGGCAAATGGTTCCTGACCGCCCGCGACACCGCGACGCTGCAGGTCTTCGGGACCTATTCCGCCCAGACGCCGCAGCCCACGCCCGAGATTATCGCCGCCATTCAGGCGGCCCGCCCGGACTGGCACCCGGACGGGGATGCCGTGAACCTTCAATCCTCCAAGGGCTGATCCCATGACCGAGACCGGACCTTTCCGTTTGCCGCAGGGCGGCCGCCTGATCGACCGCGCCTATCAGCTTCCCTTCCGCTTCGACGGCCGCCAGCTGCGCGGCGTTCAGGGCGACACGCTCGCCTCGGCCCTGCTGGCCAGCGGCCAGTTGATGATGGGGCGCAGCTTCAAATATCACCGCCCGCGCGGCCCCGTCGCCTCGGGCGCGGAAGAGCCGAACGCGCTTCTGGGTCTTGGTCAGGGCGGCCGGTTCGAGCCGAACCAGCGCGCCACCACCACCCCGCTGGTCGGCGGTATGGTGACGACCAGCCAGAACGCCTGGCCCAGCCTGAACGTCGACATCGGCGCGGTGAACAACTGGCTCTATCGTTTCTTCCCGGCGGGCTTCTATTACAAGACCTTCATCCATCCCCGGCCCGCATGGAAGCACCTGTTCGAACCGATCATCCGCCGCTCGGCCGGTCTGGGGAAGGCGCCCACGCAAGCAGACCCGGACAAATATGAACAGGCCTACGGCTTTGCCGATCTGGTCGTGGTGGGCGGTGGCATCGCCGGCCTGCAGGCCGCAGCCGAGGCCGCACGCAAGGGCGGCACCGTGCTGGTGCTGGAGCAGACGCCGAACTGGGGCGGGCGCACGCCGACCGACCATGCCGACGGGCAGGCGCGGATCGACGCGCTGGTGGCCGAGCTTTCGGCCCTGTCGAACGTCACCCTGCGCCGCAACACCATGGCGACCGGGCTTTACGATCACGGCTATCTGCTGGCGCGCGAGGCGCTGGCCGATCATGACCCGAATGCCGGCATTCCGCGCCAGCGCCTGTGGCGCATCCGCGCGGGCCATGTGCTGATCGCGACCGGCGCGCTGGAGCGGCCCCTGTCCTTCGCGGGCAATGATGTGCCGGGCGTGATCCTGGCCTCGGCCGTGCGCGATTTCATCAACGATTACGCCGTGGCCCCCGGTCGCCGCATCGTCGTCGTCACCAACAATGACGACGCCTATCGCACCGCGCTGACGGCGCTGGATGCGGGACTAACCGTGCCCGCCGTGATCGACGCCCGCACCGTGGCGAACGGCCCGCTGGTCGAGGCCGTGCGCGCCCGTGGGGTCCGCGTGCTGATCGGCTCGGCCATCGCCGGGATCAAGGGCGGTCGCGGGGTCGAAGGCGTCAAGGTCTGCGCGCATAACGGCTCGGGCGAGGTGACCGAGGTGATCGAGGCCGATTGCGTCGCCATGTCGGGCGGCTGGTCCCCCGTCGTCCACCTGTGGAGCCATTGCGGCGGCAAACTGAACTGGAGCGACAGCGCCGCCATGTTCTCGCCCGATCCGAACCGCCCGCCGACCGGGGCCGACGGCAAGGCCATGGCCAGCGTCGAAGGGGCCGCCTCCGGCGATCTGGCGGTGGCCGGGCTGACCGGCGCAGCGGACGAGGCAGCGATCCTGCCCGTCTGGGTGATGCCGGTCCACGCCACCCGCAAGATGAAGTTCAAGATGTGGCTGGATTTCCAGAATGACGTGAAGGTCTCGGACGTCGAGCTGGCCGCGCAGGAAGGCTATCAAAGCGTCGAGCATACCAAGCGCTACACCACGCTGGGCATGGCGACCGATCAGGGCAAGGTCAGCAATATCAACGGCCTCGCGGTGCTGTCGAAGGCGCTGAGCCAGCCCATCCCTGCCACCGGCACGACCACCTTCCGCCCGCCCTATACGCCGCTGACGCTGGGCACCATTGCCGCCGAGGCGCGGGGCGAGATCTTCCAGCCCCTGCGCAAGACCCCGATGCACGACTGGCACCAGATGCGCGGTGCTTTCTTCGAGCCGGTCGGCCTCTGGCGGCGCGCCTATTGCTATCCGGCGCAGGGCGAAAGCCATGCCGAGGCCGTGGCGCGAGAGATCCGCGCCGTGCGGGGCGGCGTGGGCATGCTCGACGCCTCGACGCTGGGCAAGATCATCGTCAAGGGCCCCGACGCGGGCAAGTTCCTTGACATGATGTACACCAACCTCATGTCCAGCCTGCCGGTCGGCAAATGCCGCTATGGGCTGATGTGTTCAGAAAACGGCTTCCTGATGGACGACGGCGTCGTCGTGCGCCTGTCGGACGACAGCTTCCTTGTCCACACCACTACTGGCGGGGCCGACCGCATCCACGGCCATTTCGAGGATTGGCTGCAATGCGAATGGTGGGACTGGAAGGTCTACACCGCCAATGTGACCGAGCAATGGGCGCAGATCGCCGTCGCCGGTCCCAAGGCCCGCACCCTGCTGGAGCGGCTGGGCGGCATGGATCTGTCGGCCGATGCGCTGCCCTTCATGGGCTGCGCCGAGGGCGAGCTGGCTGGCATCCCCGCCCGCGTCTATCGCATCAGCTTCTCGGGTGAGCTGTCCTTTGAAATCGCCGTGCCCGCCAATCGCGGCCGCGAGCTGTGGGACAAACTCTACGAACTCGGCAGCGATCTGGGCGTGACGCCCTATGGCACCGAGGCCATGCACATCATGCGCGCCGAAAAGGGCTTCATCATGATCGGCGATGAAACCGACGGTACCGTGATCCCGCAGGATCTGGGGCTGGGCTGGGCGATCTCGAAGAAAAAGCCCGACTATCTGGGCAAGCGCGCGCAGGAACGCAGCTTCATGACCTCGCCGGATCGCTGGCAGCTGGTCGGGCTGGAAAGCGTCGATGGCGTGATGATCCCCGATGGCGCCTATGCCGTGGCCGAGGGTGCGAACGCCAATGGCCAGCGCAACACGCAGGGTCGCGTCACCTCGACCTATATCTCGCCCACGCTGAACAAGCCCATCGCCATGGGGTTGGTGCATCGCGGCCCCTCCCGCATGGGCGAGATCCTTGAATTCACCAATCCGGGCGGTGAGCCGGTAAAGGCGCGGATCTGCGATCCGGTCTTCTTTGACAAGGAAGGAACGCGGGCCAATGGCTGAAGCGCTGGCAAAAATCTCGCAGGTGCAGGGTCTGGGCATGATCCAGATCCGCGCCAACCTGCTCCGCTCGGGCGAGGTGATCGCGCGGGCCGTCGATCTGGTCCTGCCCGCACCCATGCTGACCACGCGGCAGGGCGAGCGAATGCTGGGCTGGATGTCGCCCGATGAGCTGATCCTGATCGCCCCCCAGCCTCAGATCGCGGGGCTGCTGGCCGCGCTTGAAGAGGCGCTTGAGGGGCATCACGCGCTGGTCGTCGATGTCTCGGACATGCGGGTGGTCTTCGACATTCAGGGTGCGCGCGCCGATCAGGCGTTGGCGAAGCTTTGCCCCGCCGATGCCGCGAACCTGCCCGAGGCGGGCCTGCGCCGGACCCGCGCCGCGCAGGCGGCCTGCGGTTTCTGGCGTCACGGGCAGGGGTTCCGGCTGATGGGCTTCCGCTCGGTCGCGGATTACCTGCGCGGCATCCTCGAAGGTGCGGCGGCCCCCGGCACGCATCTCGACCCCCGCTGACATTACCGCTCGCGGGCAATTCCCCGCGAGCCGCCCGTTCTCGGGCTTGAGACGCGCGCCCCGCCATGCGACCTAGCAGGGGACGTCCCCGGGAAAGTCTCAGCCCATGCGCGCCCTCACCGCTAGCCTTCTTGCGACCCTCGCCCTTTCGACACCGCTTGCGGCGCAAGAGGAACGGCCAGCCCCGCCCCGCCCGGTGGTGATGCTCTGCGAGCTGATCGACGAATCGCATTCCGGCTGGGTGCCCGAGTTCGTCATGCTGACGCGTCAGGCCTCGGGCCGGATCGAGGTCTTCGACACCATCCTGCACCAGCTGATCGGCAAGCCCATTCAGGCGCAGATCACCCAGGACAGCCGCCGCAGCCGCACCTATGGCTGGGCGCTGGCGGGCGTGCGCAACGGCTCGGGCCAATGGGCCGAACGCATGGATTTCCGGCTTGTACTGCGCAAGGCCGACGGCACGGTGACGATGCAGGTCACGGTCGCGGGCTTCGACAACACGATGCAGGGGCAGGGCCAGTGCATCACGCCCACGCGCTGAGACCTGATCCGCCCGGCCCCGGACGGGCTTGCGGAACGCTTGGCGATGCCCCACGTTACTTCCCGGATGGCGGGACTTCCCCCCGTGCTTGTCCTGTGTCAGACATTCATCCAAGAAATATCTGGAAAGGAAACAGAAATGGCTTTCACGCTTCCCGATCTGCCCTATGCACATGACGCGCTGGCTGCAGGCGGCATGTCCAAGGAAACGCTCGAGTATCACCACGACAAGCACCACAAGGCCTATGTCGACAAGCTGAACGAGCTGATCGCCGGTACCGAATGGGAAGGCAAATCGCTCGAGGACATCGTCACCGGCACCTATAACAAGACCGCCGTGGCGCAGAACGGCATCTTCAACAACGCCTCGCAGCACTGGAACCACAGCCAGTTCTGGGAAATGATGGGCGCGGGCAAGAACACCATTCCGGGCAATCTGGAAAAGGCGCTGACCGAGGCCTTCGGCTCGGTCGATGAGTTCAAGAAGAAGTTCTCGGAAGCCGGCGTCGGCCAGTTCGGTTCGGGCTGGGCCTGGCTCGTGAAGAACGCCGATGGCAGCCTTGCGATCACCAAGACCGAAAACGGCGTGAACCCGCTCTGCTTCGGCCAGACCGCGCTTCTGGGCTGCGATGTGTGGGAACACTCCTATTACATCGACTTCCGCAACGCGCGTCCGAAGTACCTCGAAAACTTCCTGAACAATCTGGTGAACTGGGAAAACGTGGCCTCGCGCTACTGATCCCGACCCGACACCGATCCCGAAGGCCCGCCCCAACCGGCGGGCCTTTTCGCATCCCCCATTTCTTCGTTGCCGAAATACCCCGGGGGAGGCGCGCCCGCGCGCCGGGGGCAGCGCCCCCATCTGCTCTTGCCTCCACCCCGGAAGCGGCGCACATCTCGCGCGGTGGCAAAGGATCAAAACCATGTCGGAATGGACCAAGGGCTTCTGGGCAATGATCGCGGTCTGCGTGACCTGGGGGTTCGCGCCGCTCTTCTATCGCCAGCTGTCCTCGGTCGATGTGCTCGATGTGCTGGCCAACCGGACCATCTGGTCGCTGGCCCTCTTCCTGATCATTCTCGGCCTGCAGGGCCGATTGGATGAACTCAGGCAAGCGCTGACCGGCCCCTATCTCGGGCGGATCATCTTTGCCGCGATCACCATTTCGATCAACTGGGGCGTCTATATCTGGTCGGTGCAGGCGGGCCATGTGGTGGAAAGCTCGCTCGGCTATTACATCTTCCCGCTGGTCGCCGTGCTTCTGGGCGTCGTCGTCTTCCGCGAGCGCCTGGCCCCGATGCAGGCGCTGGCCGTGGGGCTTGCGGTGGCGGCGGTGCTGGTGCTGACCTGGGGCCTTGGCGTGACGCCTTGGGTCAGCCTGACGCTGGCCGTCAGCTTCGGCCTTTACGGCATGGCCAAGAAGGCGCTGCCGATCGCCCCGGTGGTCTCGGTCGCCTGCGAGGTCGTGCTGCTTCTGCCGCTCGCCGTGGGCTGGCTGGTCCTGCAAAAGCTGCATCTGGTCCCCGGATCGCTGGCTGCGCCAGTGGCCTTCGGCAGCAGCCTCTCGATCTCGCTTCTCTTGATGGCTTCGGGTCTGGTGACGGCGGTGCCGCTGATCCTCTTCAGCTATGCCACCCAGCGGCTCGAGATGGCGACCGTCGGCCTCATGCAATATCTGAACCCGACGCTGCAGTTCTTCTGCGCCGTCGCAATTTTTGGTGAGCCCTTCACCCGCTGGCACCTGATTGCCTTCAGTCTGATCTGGCTGGCTCTGGGCGTTTACTCGACCTCGGCCATGCGCCAAAGCCGGGTGGGGGTGGGTGCAAACGGTTGATTCCGCCCCATCAGCGGCATTGGCAATCCCCCGAAAGCCCGTATAGAAGAACCTGAAAGACCAGCGGGGACGACATGGCCAATCAGAACGACAGTTTCATCGACGAAGTGACCGAGGACCTGCGCCGGGACCGGTTGTTCGCGATGTTCCGCCGCTTTGGCTGGATCGCCATTGCCCTGATCCTCGCGCTGGTCGGTGGAGCCGTCTGGCGCGAATATTCGAACAATCAGGCCCAGGACCGGGCGCGGGCCTTTGGCGATGCGGTGATTGCCGCGGAAGAGGCCGCCGATCCCTCGGCCGCCTATGCCGCCATCGACCCGCAAGGCTCGGCCGGGCGCAAGGCCATCGCGCAGCTTCTGACCGCATCGACGGATGCCGAGGCAGGCGCGACCGAACAGGCCACGAAGCTTCTGGGCACGGCCGCCTCGGAATTGCAGGGCGACCCGATCCTGCGCGATCTGGCGCTGCTGAAATCGGTCATCGCCAGCGGGACCACCATGGACGCTGCCGATCGCGACAGCATCCTGTCGGAACTCTCCAAGCCCGGCGCGCCTTTCGAGATGCTGGCGCTTGAGCAGAAAGCCATCGCCCTTGCCGGAGCGGGCCGTGATGAGGATGCCGTCGTCCTGATCCGCCAGATCCAGCAGAAGGACGGGCTGACGGAAACCTTGCGTCGCCGCCTGTCCGAGATGATGATCGTGCTTGGCGCCGACCCTGACCTGAACCAGGGCCCCGGCCCGCAGTCCATGACGCCCGCGCCCGCCAACTGAACGAAGGCGCGGCTGGAACAACAAGGAGACAGCGATGACGAGGTTCCCCTTGATCGCGGTTCTGGCGGGCCTGACCGCCGTGTCGGCATGCAACCGTGATGCAGCGCCTTTGCAGGGCGAGCGGCTGGACCCGCGCGCGATTGCCTCGCCCGACGGGCCTGCGGTCGTCGGCCCCGCGACCGCCACCACGACGGCCCTGTCGCTGCCGCCGGTGCGCGGCAATGCCGACTGGCCGCAGCGCGCAGGCTCGGCCGCGCATGCTTCGGGCAATCAGGCCATTGGCGCGGGCACGCAGCAGATCTGGGCAGCCAGCATCGGCAAAGCCTCGGACCGCCGTCACCGCATCACCGCCGATCCGGTGGTTGCGGGTGGGCTGATCTTCACGCTCGACAGTCAGGCGCAGGTCGTCGCGACCACCACCTCGGGCGGGCGGGCATGGGCCACGGATCTGCGTCCGGGCGGCGAGACCGCAGGCAGCGTCTCGGGCGGCGGCGTCGCCTATGACGGCGGCCGCGTTTTTGCGACCTCGGGCTATGGCGAGCTGGTGGCGCTGGATGCGCGCACCGGCGGCGTCGCATGGCGCCAGAAGGTCGAGGCCCCGATTTCCGGCGCGCCGACCGTCGCGAATGGCGTGGTCTATGTGACCGCCCGGAACTCCAGCGGCTGGGCCGTTCGCGCCAGCGACGGCAAGGTGCTGTGGAAGGTCTTCGGCAATGACGGCGTTGCAGGCGTGATGGGCGTCTCGTCGCCCGCCGTTTCGGGCAATACGGTCGTCTTCCCCTTCACCACGGGCGAACTGGTCGCAGCCGACGTCAACACCGGAGAGCAGCGCTGGATCGCGCAGGTCGCGGGCTCGCGCCTTGGCCGCTCGATCGGCCTGATCCGCGACATGACCGGCGATCCGGTGATCGTGGGCAACACGGTCTATGCGGGCACCTCGTCGGGGCGTACCGCCGCGTTCGATCTGCAGACCGGCATGACGAACTGGGAGGCGCCCGAAGGGGCGGCCAGCCCGGTGCTGCCGGTGGGCAATTCGGTCTTCCTCGTGAATGATCAGGCGCAGATCCTGCGGCTTGACGCCTCGAATGGCGGGCGCGTCTGGGCCGAGAAACTGCCCTATTTCACCCGCAACGTCGTGCGCAAGCAAAGCGCGGTCTACAACCACTTCGGCCCGGTCCTTGCGGGCAGCAAACTCTATGTGCCGTCCTCGGACGGGGTTCTGCGCGTCTTCGATCCGTCCTCGGGCGCGTTGATCGGGCAGGCCAACATTCCCGGCGGCGCAGCCGCAGCCCCCGCCGTCGCAGGCCAGACGCTTTACGTCGTCTCGCATGACGGCCGATTGATTGCCTATCGCTGATGAGCTTCACCCTCGCCATCGTCGGACGTCCGAACGTCGGAAAGTCCACCCTGTTCAACCGCCTTGTCGGCAAGCGGCTGGCGCTGGTCGATGACCAGCCGGGCGTGACGCGCGACCTGCGCGAAGGGCAGGCCCGTCTGGGGCATCTGCGCTTCATCGTCGTCGACTCGGCCGGGCTTGAGATGGCCGAGGATGACAGCCTGCAGGGCCGCATGCGCCGCCTGACCGAGCGCGCGGTGGATGAGGCCGACGTCTGCCTGTTCGTCATCGACGCGCGCGCGGGCGTGACGGCGGCGGACGAATATTTCGCCGATCTTCTGCGCAAGCGCGCCAAGCACGTCATTCTGGCCGCGAACAAGGCCGAGGGGCGCGCGGGCGAAGGTGGGCTGCTGGAAGCCTATAGCCTTGGGCTGGGAGAGCCGCTGCGCCTCTCGGCCGAGCATGGCGAGGGCATGGATGAGCTTTATCACGTCCTGATCCCGATGGCCGAGCAGTTCGAGGCCCAGAACGTCCAGCAGGCGCCTGAAACCGACGTCGACGTCAGCGATGACGAGGGCGAGGATGACGCCGAGAACTGGCGTCCGACCGAGGCGAACCCGCTGCAGATCGCCGTCATCGGTCGTCCGAATGCCGGGAAATCGACGCTGATCAACAAGATCATCGGCGAGGACCGGCTGCTGACCGGCCCCGAGGCCGGGATCACCCGCGATTCCATCAGCGTGACGACGAATTTCATGGGCACGCCCATGCGCATCTTCGACACGGCAGGCATGCGCAAGAAGGCCCGCGTGGTCGAGAAGCTGGAGAAGCTGTCGGTCGCCGACGGTTTGCGCGCGGTGCGCTTTGCCGAGGTCGTGGTCGTCCTTCTGGATGTCGAGATCCCGTTCGAACAACAGGATCTGCGCATCGCCGATTTCGCCGAGACCGAGGGTCGGGCCGTCGTCGTCGCCGCGAACAAATGGGATCTGGAAGAGGACAAGCCGCAAAAGCTCAATGAGCTGCGCGAGGCGTTCGAGCGGCTGTTGCCGCAGCTGCGCGGCGCGCCGCTGGTCACCGTCTCGGCCCGCACGGGCAAGGGGCTGGACCGGCTGCACAATGCGATCATCAAGGCGCATGAGGTGTGGAACCGCCGCGTCTCGACCGCGCGGCTGAACCAGTGGCTGGGTGCCATGACCGAGGCGCATCCGCCGCCCGCGCCCGGTGGCCGCCGCATCCGGCTGCGCTATATGACGCAGGTCAAGACCCGGCCCCCGGCCTTCGTGGTCATGGCGACGCATACCGACAAGCTGCCCGACAGCTATCAGCGCTATCTGATCAACGGCTTGCGGCAGGATTTCGACATGCCCGGCACGCCGATCCGGCTGACCTTCCGCGATCAGGGGACCAAGAACCCCTATCGGCACAAGGCCGAAAAGATCAATCAATCCGGGGCCTTGTCCAAGCATAAGCAGCGGCAGAAGCCGAAGGGCACCTGAGGGCAGGGGCGGCTGGCCTTCAGGTCGTCGCCCTGACCAATCCAAGCGCGATATAGGCGATGCAGAGCACCGCCACCGTGGCGAAGACGGCGTTGACGAAGATCGTCGCTGCTGCAATGGCGATCAGCCCCCAGATCACCGCGACGCTGAAGCCGGTGTTCCGGCCCAGATGCAGCTGGATGGCGAAGGTGCCGCCCGCGCAGACCAGAATCGCAAGGATGGTGCAGGTCGTGGCCGAGGCTCCGGTCTGGTCCTGCAGAAATCGCGCCAGAGCGGCGCAGCCCGACAGCCAGACCCAGCCCGCGAAAAAGCCCAGCGACCAGCTTTGGGTGATCTGCCCGGCGCTGCGCCTGCCGCGCATGACCGCCGACAGCACCCCGATGACCGCGACCAAGGCCAGCGCCTGCGCGACCAGCGGCCAGCGCTCCATCAGCCAAGGCCAGACCGCGCTGGCCGCCAGCCCGATCAGCAGCGGCGCGTATTCGGCGAAGGTCTGGTCGCCGTCATACAGCCGCGCCATGCTGCGCGCGGTCAGGGGGCCTGCGGCAGTGGGCGCAAGTTCGCGCCCATCCTGACGACCCGCATCCGCCAGCCGCGCGCGCCTTGCCCGCAGACTGTCCTGCAGGCGTCGGGCGACATAGACGCAAAGCCCGGCCATCGCGCAGAAAAGCAGCCCCCAGACGATCCAATGCCCGGGCTCAAGCAGCACGGTCATCAGATCAATCTGCCCCAGCGGATCAACCCCCAGATCGAGAAGTGAAAAGGGGCTGTCGGACAGCCCCGCGACGGCGACAGTCGTTTGCGACTGTGACACCAGCGCAAAGCCAGCCACGCTTGCCAGCTGGGCAAACGCAAACAGAACCAGAGCGATCGTTCCAGACTTTAACATAGCAACGAAACGCAAAGGCGCGCGGCAGGTTTCCCGCCGCGCGCGCTTTAGATTTCCGGCGCACGGGCCCGGGCAGGACCCTGCGGATGTCAGGCCAGCACGCCGTCCGCGCCCAGCCGCGTCTTGCCGCCCAGATAGGGGTGCAGCGCCTCGGGCAGATCGACCGAGCCATCGGCCTGCTGGCCATTCTCCAGCACCGCGATCAGCGTGCGCCCGACTGCCAGACCCGAGCCGTTCAGCGTATGCACGAACTCGGGCTTGCCGCCGCCTTCGGGGCGATAGCGTGCGTTCATCCGCCGCGCCTGGAAGTCGCCGCAATAGCTGACGGACGAAATCTCGCGGAACTTGTCCTGGCCGGGCAGCCAGACCTCGAGGTCATGGGTGATGCGCGCGCCAAAGCCCATGTCGCCACCGCAGAGAACGACCGTGCGATAGGGCAGGCCCAGCCGCTCGAGCACGGTTTCGGCACAGCGGGTCATGCGGGCATGCTCGGCCATGCCGGTCTCGGCATCGGTGATCGAGACCATCTCGACCTTCTCGAACTGGTGCTGACGCAGCATGCCGGCGGTGTCGCGGCCCGCGCTGCCCGCTTCCGAGCGGAAGCACTGGCTGTGCGCCACCATGCGGCGGGGCAGGGTGGCATGTTCGACCAGATCGCCGTTCACGGTATTCGTCAGCGTGACCTCGGAGGTCGGGATCAGCCACCAGCCTTCGCGGGTCTGATAGCTGTCCTCACCGAATTTCGGCAGCTGGCCGGTGCCGTGCATCATCTCGGGCAGGACCAGAACCGGGGTCCAGGTCTCGGTCAGGCCATGCTCGGCGATGTGCAGGTCCAGCATGAACTGCGCCAGCGCCCGCTGGATGCGCGCGACGCCGCCCTGAAGGACGACGAAGCGCGAACCGGACAGCTTGGCGGCGGTTTCGAAATCCATGCCCGGCTTGACGCCCGCAATCTCGAAATGCTCGACCGGAGTGAAATCGAAGCTGCGGGGCGTGCCCCAGCGGTTGATCTCGACATTGTCGTTTTCGTCCTTGCCCGGCGGCACGCTGTCGACCGGCAGGTTCGGGATGCCCAGCAGCAGCTCGCGCAGCGCCTCGTCAAAACGGGCCGCTTCACCCTGAAGGGCAGCGGTTTCGTCTTTCTTGGCGCTGACCAGATTGCGCAGACGTTCAAACTCGGCCTCGTCGCCGCGACCTTTGGCGGCGCCCGCTTCCTTGCTGGCCTTGTTCTGTTCGGCCTGCGCCGCCTCGGCCGAGGCGATGCGCGACCGGCGGTCCGAATCCAGCGACAGGATCTGGGCCGAGACCGGCTCAAGCCCGCGCAGGGCAAGCGCGGCGTCAAAGGCAGCAGGGTTGTCGCGGATGGCGCGGATATCGTGCATGTCGTGGCCTTATCGCAGGTTTTGTGCAGGGATTGCGGCTTTTGCCGCGCCAAATGCCATAGCCCAAGCGGGCCATCAGTGAAAGCCGGAATGAAGGCTGGGCCGCGAGGGACCGCCTAGTAAGGCGCGTCGATCATCTGCGCCAGCACCGCATAGAAGCGGTCCTTGCCGGGATAACCTTCGTAGCGCACCATTTCCTGCCCGTTGTTCAGCAGGATGAAGGTGGGGGTCAGCCAGGGCTTGCGGTCCAGCACCAGCCCGTCGGGGTAGGGGCCCTGAAGATCAACCTTCACCAAAGGCGCGCGCTGGCCCAGCGGGCTTTTCGCGTAACCGGGGCCGATCTCGGCCTCCCATGCGTTGCAATAGACGCAGCCGTCGCGGCGGACCATCAGCAGCTTCAGCCCCTTTTCGGCCTGAACCCCGGCGCTGACGGGGGCCGCCGAGGCGAAGGGCACATAGGCCTCAAGCGCAAAGATGGCCGTCCCCAGAAGCACGGGCAAGAATTTCAACAGGCCCATCGCGGCTCTCCTTCGGCTGGTCGCAAGGGTCAGATAGGGCGCGGCAGGGCAGGCGACAAGACGCGCGGCGCCCCGCGCGTGCGCCGTTTGGTTTACTTGCTTTTGCGGCTCGATTATCCAAAGGAGAAACGCGGGCCAACGGCCCCGCAAGCGAAAGCCCGGCCGATGCGGGCTTCATGGAATCTGGGACGGGCCGATGGATGAACTGACGCAGGACCTGATCGATGGCAACCGCCGTGCGCTGTCTCGGGCCATCACGCTGATCGAAAGCACGCGCCCGGACCACCGCGCCCGCGCCTTGCAGTTGCTCTCTGAACTGCCGCAGCGGCAGGCTTTGCGTATCGGGCTGTCGGGTACGCCCGGCGTCGGCAAATCGACCTTCATCGAGGCCTTCGGCAAGATGCTGACGGCGCAGGGGCTGAAGGTCGCGGTGCTGGCCGTTGACCCCAGCTCGGCGCGGTCGGGCGGCTCGATCCTGGGCGACAAGACCCGGATGGAGACGCTGTCGCGCGATCCGAATGCCTTCATCCGCCCCTCGCCCTCGCGGGCCGAGATGGGAGGCGTGGCGCGGCGCACGCGGGAAACCGTGCGCCTGTGCGAGGCGGCGGGCTTTGACGTCGTGCTGATCGAGACGGTCGGCGTCGGCCAGTCCGAAACGCTGGTGGCCGAGATGTCGGACCTGTTCATCCTGCTGCTGGCCCCGGCGGGCGGCGACGAATTGCAGGGCGTGAAGCGCGGCATCATGGAGATTGCCGACATCGTTCTGGTGAATAAGGCCGACGGAGAGCTGCGCTCGACCGCGATGCGGACGGTGGCCGATTACGCAGGCGCGCTGCGGCTGTTGCGCAAGCGCTCCTACGACCCCGCGGAATTCCCCAAGGCGCTGCCGGTCTCGGCCTATACCGGCGACGGGCTGGAGAAAGCCTGGGAGAATATGACCTATCTGGCCGACTGGCGGCGCGAGCATGGCCATTTCGACCGACGCCGCTCCGAGCAGGCCCGCCACTGGTTCGTCAGCGAGTTGCGCGCAGGCCTGCTGGCGCGGCTGGATTCCCTGCCGGTCCGCGAACGCGTCGCACGTCTGGGCGAGGCGGTGGCCGCAGGCGAGACTTCGCCCGAACTCGCGGCCTCGGACATGCTGGACTGGCTGGCGCAGGGCTGAAATCCGCGCCCTTCGAATTCAACGCCGGATTCCGTGGCGCGGGGGCGCGGCGAATCGCTTAGGGTCGGTCCCATGATCAGGGAACCGACCATGTTTGACCGACCTCTTCCGCCAGATGCTGTGCTGTATCAGGCCCTTCTGAACCGCGATCCCGCTTTTGAGGGGCGCGCCCTTGTCGGCGTGACCTCGACCGGGATCTTTTGCCGCCTGACATGTCCCGCCCGCAAGCCGAAGGCCGAGAACTGCCGCTGGTTTTCCGATGCGGCAGGGGCGGCGGCTGCGGGCTTTCGCCCCTGCCTGCGCTGCCATCCGGAAGGGCCGCAGGCGGCGGGCGATGCGATGGTCATGCGCCTGCTGGCCGCGCTTGAGGCCGACCCCGCGCGCCGTTGGCTGGAAAGCGATCTGGTGGCCATGGGGCTGGACCCCACCACCGTGCGCCGGGCCTTCCGTCGCCATTTCGGCACCACCTTTTTGGAAATGGCCCGGCAGGCGCGGATGCGCACCGGCGTGGCGCGGCTGGTCGCGGAAGAGCCGGTGTTCGACGCCCAGCTAGAGGCCGGTTTCGATTCCGCCAACGGATTTCGTCAGGCCTTCGCGCGGCTTTTCGGCCATGCGCCCTTCCAGATGACCGGGCAGGCGGAACTGGCCGCCGACTGGATCGACACACTTTTGGGCGGGATGATCGTCGTCGCTGACCCCGACCGCGTGCATTTGCTGGAGTTCACCAGCCGCAAGGCCCTGCCAACCGAGTTGCGCCGCCTGTCGAAGGGCGCGAAGGGGCGGATCGGATTCGCCCGCACCAAGGCGATGGACCTGCTGGAGGCGCAACTCGACGGCTTCTTCAGCGGCCGGGACGCGGGCTTCACCGTCCCGCTGGCGCTGCACGGGACCGAGTTTCAGCGCCGCGTCTGGCAGCAGTTGCAGCGTATCCCCGCAGGCGCGACCCGCAGCTATTCCCAGCTTGCGGCCGAGATCGGCCAGCCCATGGCCGTGCGCGCCGTGGCCGGGGCCAATGGGGCGAACCAGATCGCCATTCTGATCCCCTGCCACCGGGTGATCGGCGCGGATGGCACGCTGACCGGCTATGGCGGCGGCCTCTGGCGGAAGGAAAAACTGATCGCGATTGAAGCCACCTATCGGAGATAGACATGAGCAATTTCAAGAACCTGCATATTCCCGGCACGCCGCTGGTCCTGTGGAACATCTGGGACGCGGGCAGCGCGCGGGCGGTTGCCGGGGCAGGGGCGCCGGCGGTCGCGACCGGCAGCGTCTCGGTCGCGGGGGCGATGGGCTATCCGGACGGGCAGGCGCTGCCGCTGGACCTGTTGCTGACCATCTGCACCCGCATCGCGGCCTCGGTCGAGGTGCCGCTGAGCGTCGATTTCGAAAGCGGCTATGCCGAGGACCCCGTCGAACTGGCCGAGAATGCGGCGCGTCTGACTGACACCGGCGCGCAGGGGTGCAATTTCGAAGACGGCATCCCGCCCGAGGCGGGGATTCGCCCGCTGAAGGCGCAAATGCCCCGCATCAAGGCGTTGCGCGACGGTGCGCCGGGGCTTTTCCTGAACGCCCGCACTGATCTTTTTCTGCAAAACCCGGCAGACGCGCATGCCGCGCTGCTGCCCGAGGCGGTCACCCGCGCCCGCGCCTATGCCGATGCGGGGGCGGACGGCTTTTTCGCGCCGGGCCTTGTCGCGCCCGCGCTGATCGAGGCGCTGTGCCGCGATTCTCCCTTGCCAGTCAATGTGATGAAGACACCTTCGGCACCTGACATTATGGCTCTGGCCAAGCTGGGGGTCGCGCGGATATCCTATGGGCCATTCCCCTGGCGCGAGGCCATGGTGGATCTGGCGCACAGATTTCAGGCCCAGACCGGGGCGGTTGCCGGGCAGGATGCCAAAAAGGCTTGACGAGGCTGGCCCGAATCCGTATTTCCGCCTGATAGATTTCCGGGCGCTGTTTCGCGGCGCCCTTTCAAATTTGCGGGCCCCCCGCCCGTGCTGGATCGAAACGAAGGAACAAGATCATGTCGCGCGTTTGCGAACTGACCGGCAAGGGCCCGATGAGCGGGAACAACATCTCCCACGCCAACAACAAGACCCGTCGCCGTTTTCTGCCGAACCTCAACGAAGTTTCGCTGATCTCGGACAAGCTGGGCCGCAGCTTCTCGCTGCGCATTTCGGCTGCTGCGCTGCGCTCGGTCGATCACCGTGGTGGCCTGGACGCCTATCTGGCGAAAGCGAAAGACGTCGAGCTTTCGGATCGCGCGCTGAAGATCAAGCGCGAACTGGGCAAAGCCTGATTCGATCCAGCTTGCGGATGCAAGGTGCCCTGCCGGAAACGGTGGGGCTTTTTGCTGTCTGACGCCCATTCGGGCCGGGGGCTGCGGCAAAATAACGGGCTGCGGTGCCTTGGCTGACAAGGTAACCTGCTGACATGACGCGCCTCCTGCCCCTTGCCCTGAGTTTGCTGCTGGTCCTGATGGGCCAGTCGCTGGCCGTGGCGCGGGGCCAGACGCAGGTCGCCGGGCAGATCGTCCTGTGCGCAGGCGGCACCGTCAGCGTGGTCGAGATTGGCCCCGATGGCACGCCGATCAAGGCGCCCGTCTATTGCCCCGATATGGCGCTGTCGCTGCTGCATGCCGTCGCCGCGCCGGATGCGACCCCTGCGGTTGCCGCAAACAGCCATTCCTTCCAGCATTTCGACCGGGCGCATCTGCCTGCTGCGCAAGAGGCCACGCCCGCACGGGCGCGGGACCCGCCGCGCCCCAGGGTCTTGCCTGACCTGAAGACGACAGAATGCAGATGAAGGATTTCCGCTATGAAAAAACTGATCGCAACCGTGCTGCTGACCGGACTGCCCCTTGCCGCGCTGGCCGAGGGCAGCGCCATCATGGTCCATGACGGCTATGCCCGCGCCGCCAACCCCCGCTCGGGCGCGGCATTCATGACGCTGATGAACAGCGGGACGGCGGATTGCACGCTGGCCTCGGTCCAGACCCCGGCCTCGGAAAAGGCCGAGCTGCACACCAGCAAAGAGGTCGATGGCGTGATGAAGATGCTGCCCGCCGATCCCATCGTGGTGCCCGCAGGCGGCGAGGCCACGCTGGCGCGCGGCGGCGATCACGTCATGCTGATGGGGCTGACGCAGCCTCTGGCCAATGGCGATGAGGTCGCGCTGACGCTGGATTTCGGCGATTGCGGCACGGTCGAGGCGAAGCTGCCGGTCGACAATGACCGCAAGGCGGATGCGGGCGGCGAAAGCCACGCGCACTGAGCCTGTGACGCGGGGCCCTGGCTATTCGGCCGGGGCCTTCGCCCGCGCGCGGATCGCGAGTTCCTCGACCTTGGGGCCGATCAGCTCGACGATCATCGCGACGCCCCGGGCCGAGGGGTGGATGCCGTCATCCTGCAGGAAGACCCGACGCATGGCGCGGCTGTCCTCGGCCACGGCGGCATAGATATTCGGCACCAGCAGCGCATCATGCTTGCGCGCCAGTTTCGGCCAGATGGCCGCCCATTCCGCCTTCAGCGCCGTGTCATGCTCGGGGTTGGCGATGCCCGCCAGCAGCAGGGGCCGTCCGCCCGCGCCCGCCTGCTCCAACACGGCGTCGAGGTTGGTCCGGGTCTGTTCGGCGGACCAGCCCATCAGCAGGTCGTTCCCGCCGAGCTCCACCAGCACCGCGTCAACAGGGGCATGCCTGCGCAGCGAGATCGCGATGCGGACCCGCCCGCCATAGCTGGTGTCGCCCGAGGCCCCGGCATTGACGATCTGGATGTCATCATGGCCGCGCGCCTTCAGCCAGTCCTGCAGTTGCGGCACCAGCCCCTGATCGGCGGGCAGGCCATAGCCCTCGGTGATGCTGTCGCCGAAGGCCAGGATGCGCAGGGGCGCGGCGCCTGCGGGTAGGGCCAGAAGGGCCAGAAGCGTGATGAGGCGCAGGAACATTGCAGTCTCCGGTCGCGGTCAGGCAGGTTCGCGGTCAGATGGGCTCGCGCTCAGACAGGCCTAGGCCGATTGGCGGGGCAGGGCAATCACTGGCCCGATCACGCCGCCGTCAGCGCCGGGATGCAGCCGCGCCACGCGACGTCGCGAAACCACCCGCGTCACGGCGCTTTGAGTTGAATAATTCCCGCGAAAGCATTACCGCAAAGGAAAATCCCCAAGATGTCCAGGACTGAATGATGAACCGTCGCCAGCTGCTGATGATGTCCCTGCCCCTGATCGCCGTGCCTTCGGTGTTGCTGGCAGAGGCGCTGCCCCCTGCGCCGCGTGCCAACGCGCAAGCCACCGCCGCGCGTGATCCCTATGCCCCGACCGAAGTCGCGATCCGCAGCGATTTCGAGGTGGGCAGCATCGTGGTCGTCAGCCGCGACTTCTTCCTTTACCATGTCATCGCGCCGGGCCGTGCGGTCCGCTATGGCGTCGCCGTGGGCCGCAATGAGCTGGTCTGGCGTGGCCGCGCCACTGTCGGGCGCAAGGCCGAATGGCCCAGCTGGACGCCCACGCCCGACATGATCAAGCGCAACCCCGGGCAATATGCGAAATGGGCCGACGGCATGCCGGGCGGCCCGACGAACCCGCTGGGCGCACGGGCGCTGTATCTTTACGACGCACGCGGCAATGACACCGCCATCCGCATCCACGGCACGACCGAGCCGGGCTCGATCGGGCGCGCGGTCTCGAACGGCTGCATCCGCATGCGCAACGAGGCGGTGATGGCGCTGTTCGATCAGGTGCCGGATGGCACGCCGGTCTACGTCTACTAAGTGGTACTGACATTAAGCTCATTGTCGGATCCGGCGCTGGCCGGGTTCGACAGCGTGATCGACGTCCGCTCTCCGTCGGAGTTCGCCGAGGATCACCTGCCCGGTGCGATCAACCTGCCGGTGCTGTCGGATGAAGAACGTGCCCAGGTCGGCACGATCTACAAGCAGATCTCCCCCTTCGATGCCCGCAAGATCGGTGGCGCGCTGGTCGCGGCCAACGCCGCACGCCATATCGCCGGGTCGCTGGCGCAGTTCGGCGGCGCGTGGAAGCCCTTGGTCTATTGCTGGCGCGGCGGCCAGCGCTCGGGCTCGTTCGAGACGATCCTGAAGCAGATCGGCTGGCGGGCCGAGCGCATCGACGGCGGCTACAAGGCGTGGCGGTCGCTGATTGTCACGCGGGTGCAGCTCCAGCCGGTGCCCTCGCCGGTCATCGTCCTTGACGGCAACACCGGCAGCGCCAAGACAGAGATCCTGCAGCGGCTGGCCCTGCGCGGTCATCAGGTCATCGACCTTGAGGGCATGGCGAACCACCGCGGCAGCCTGTTTGGCGCGATGCCGGGCGGCCAGCCTTCGCAGAAGATGTTCGAAAGCCGCATCGCGCTGGCGCTTGAGGCGCTGGACCCCGCGCGGCCGGTGCTGGTCGAGGCCGAAAGCTCTCGCGTCGGCGATCTGGTGGTGCCCAGCGTCCTTTGGCGCGCGATCTGCGATGCGCCCCGCCTGCGCCTGACCGTCCCCGTCGAGGAGCGCGCGCGCTACACCGCCGGCTTCTATGCCGAGGCCACCGCCGATCCCGCCGAGGTGGCCCGCATCATCGAACGCCTTCGTCCCCAGCACCCGGGTGAGCGGATCCGCCACTGGCTCGCGCTGGTCGAGGCGCGCGACTGGCCGGTGCTGGCCGAGGGGTTGATGCGCGACCATTACGACCCGCGCTATGACAGCCACCGCGCGCGCCACGACGATGGCCGGGGCGCGGTGCTGGCGCTGGAAAGCCTGCGCGATCTGGATGCCGCCGCCGGGGCGGTCGAAGGCGCGCTGGCGGCGCTCAACTAGCCGCGCAGGAAGCGCCGCAGCACCTTCTCAAGCTTCGCAGCCCCGATCGGGGCCATGGCCTTGGTATGCTCATGGCTGATGGATTCGTCGCTCATCCCCGCACCCATATTGGTGACGACCGAGACGGCGGCGCAGCGAAGCCCCAGAAACCGCGCCAGAATGATCTCGGGCACGGTGGACATGCCGACCGCATCCGCGCCCAGTACTTTCGCGGCGCGGATCTCGGCCGGGGTCTCGAACGAGGGGCCCGAGAACCAGCAATAGACGCCTTCGCCGAGGTCCACCCCTTCGGCCTGGGCCGCCTGCTTCAGCGCCGCGCGCATCTGCGGGTCATGCGCTTGCGTCATCGGAACGAAACGCGCCTCCGAGGGCTCTCCGATCAGCGGGTTGGTGCCCGCAAAGGCGATGTGGTCGCTCAGCAGCATCAGCGCGCCCGGCGGCAGGTCGGGACGCAGCGAGCCTGCGGCATTGGTCAGGATCAGCCGCTTACAGCCCAGATCCCGCAGCACCTCCAGCGGCAGACGCATGACATCGGCCCGACCGGATTCGTAGTAATGCGCCCGCCCGCCAAAGACTGCGACGCGGCGGCCCTCCAGCGTGCCGATCACCAGTTGCGGCACATGTCCCGAGACGCCCGCATGCGGAAACCCCGGCAGATCGTCATAGGGAATCGCCACGCCCTCCACCGCCGAGGCCAGATGGCCCAGCCCCGAACCCAGGATCAGCCCGTATTCGGGCGCGGCTTCCTCGGCGCGGTCGCGGATCAGACGCGCCAGCTCAGCGCTCTTTGACATAGGGCTCTCCTCCGGCGCGGGGCGGAATGGCGCGGCCGACAAAGCCCGCCAGAATGACCACGGTCAGGATATAGGGCAGGGTCAGCATGAAGCTTTCCGACAGGGTGATCGGGCCCAGATGAAGCTGCGGAAAGCGGTTCGAAATCGCCTCAAGCAGCCCGAACAGGAATGTCGCGCCAAGCGCATGCCAGGGTCGCCATTTGGCAAAGATCAGCGCCGCCAGCGCGATATAGCCGCGCCCGGCGGTCATGTCCTTCACGAAGCCCGCCGACAGCGAGATCGCCATATAGGCCCCGGCGATCCCGCACAGGACGCCGCAGATCATCACGGCGGAATAGCGTAGCCGCGTGACCGAGATGCCCGCCGTGTCGACCGAAGCCGGGTTTTCGCCCACCGCCCGCAGCCGCAGCCCGAAGCGCGTGCGATAGAGCACCCACCAGGTCAGCGGCACGGCCAGCAGCGCCAGATAGACCAGCGGCGAATGGCCCGAAATGATCTCGGAATAGATCGGGCCGATCACCGGAACGTCGCGGATCGCCGTGGCCCCGGGCAGGGTGATCTCGGAAAACCGGGCATTGCCGCTGACCGGGGGCGTCCTGCCCCCCAGCCCGAACAGCTTTTGCCCGACAAGCACCGTGAACCCGCCCGCAAACAGGTTGATCGCCACGCCCGAGATCAGCTGATTGCCCCGGAAGGTGATCGAGGCCAGCCCATGCACCAGCGCCAGCGCCAGCGATCCCAGAATGCCCGCCAGCAGCCCCAGCACGGCGCTGCCGGTCAGGGCGGCGACGGCTCCGGCCGAAAAGGCGGCCATCAGCATCTTGCCTTCCAGCCCGATGTCGAAAATCCCCGACCGCTCGGAGTAAAGCCCGGCAAGGCAGGCCAGCAGCAAAGGCGTCATCAGCCGCACGGTGCTGTCGAGAATCTGGACGACGGTCATGACATCCATGGCATCACCCCTCTTTCCTGCGCCGCGCGGCGAACAGCCGCTCCAGCGGCAGGCGGACCATATTGTCCAGCGCGCCGGTGAACAGGATCACCAGCCCCTGAATGACCGCGATCAGTTCTCGCGGGATCGAGGTCCAAAGCGAAAGCTCGGCTCCGCCCTGAAACAGGAACCCGAAAAGCAGCGCCGCCAGCACGATGCCCACCGGATGGTTGCGCCCCATCAGCGCGACCGCGATGCCGAAGAAGCCCGCGCCCTCGACCGCATTCAGGATCAGCCGCTCGGACATGCCCATGACGTTGTTGACGGCCATCATCCCGGCCAACCCGCCCGAGATCAGCATGGTGATGATGGTGATCCGCACCGGAGAGATCCCGGCATAGCGCGCGGCAGGCTCGGACTTGCCAAAGGCGCGCAGCTCATAGCCCAGCCGGGTGCGCCAGATCAGCACCCAGACCAGAAAGGCCATCAGCAGGGCGATGAACAGCGTCACATTGGCCAGCGAATGCTTGCCCCAGGCAAAGCCCATCATCTCGGCCAGCTGCCAGAGCCCCGGAATATGCGTGGCGGGCGGAAAGTTCGCGGTCGCCGGGTCCATGCTGCCCAAAGGGCGCAGGGTCTTGCTCAGCAGATGGGTCAGGATGTTATAGGCGATGAAATTGAACATGATCGTCGTGATGACGATATGGCTGCCGCGCTTGGCCTGCAGCCAGGCCGGGATCAGCGCCCAAAGCGCGCCAAACAGCGCCCCCGCGACCGCTGCCCCCAAAAGCGCCAGAGTCCAATGCGGCCAGGGAATGAACAGGCAGCAAAGCGCCACGCCCAGACCCCCCATGGTCGCCTGACCCTCGCCCCCGATGTTGAACAGACCCGCATGATAGGCGACGGCCACCGCCAACCCGGTAAAGATGTAATTCGTCGTGTAATACAGCGTATTGCCCCAGCCATAGCTGGAACCAAGCGCCCCCTCGACCATCACCTTCAGCGCCTCGACCGGGCTTTCGCCAATGGCCAGAATCACCACCGCCGAAATCGCAAAGGCCAGCGCCAGCGAGATCAGCGGGGTCAGGATCACATCTGCCCATCTCGGCATCTTTTCCATCACTCACCGCCCCGCCGCACAGGCGCCCTGCTTCTTCGTTGTCCAAATACCCCCGCCGGAGGCGTGCGACCGCTCATGTGCGCGCTCCGCCCGCCGCCTGTACAGGCCCCGCATCCGGCTCCATCCCCGCCATCAGACAGCCCAAAGCGGTCGTCGTCGCCTCCTCGGGCAGCCGCTCGCCCATGATCCGCCCGTCGAACATCACCGCGATGCGGTCCGACAGCGCCATGATCTCATCCAACTCGACCGAGACCAGCAGCACCGCCTTGCCCGCATCGCGCAGCTCGACGATGCGCTTGTGGATGAACTCGATCGCGCCAATGTCGACACCACGCGTCGGCTGACCCACCAGCAGCAGGTCGGGATTGCGCTCGATCTCGCGCGCGACGACGATCTTCTGCTGGTTCCCGCCCGAGAAATTGCGTGCCGCCAGCTCGACATCGGGCGGCCGGACGTCGAAGCGGGCCATCTTGCCGCGCGCGTCCTCGCGGATGGCGGCATTGTCCATCAACAACCCGCGATTGTACTCGGGCGCGTCGTGATAGCCGAAGGCCGCGTTTTCCCAGGCGTCGAAATCCATGATCAGCCCCTCGACCTGCCGGTCCTCGGGGACATGACCGATGCCCGCGCGCCGCCGGGCCTGGCCGTCCGCGCCGCGCCCGTCCAAAGGCAGCTCGTGCCCGTTCACGGCGATCCGGCCAGAAAGTTTGCTTCCGACCTCAGGAAAGCCGCCGAGGATCTCCAGAAGCTGCGACTGGCCATTCCCGGCCACGCCCGCAATGCCCAGAATCTCGCCCGCGCGGATATCAAGGTCGATGCCCCGCAGCCGCTCGACGCCCGCATCATCGACCATGCGCAGCCCGCGGATCTCCAGCACCGGCGCGCCGCGGCGGGCAGGAGCCTTGTCGACCTTCAGGATCACCTTCCGCCCGACCATCATCTCGGCCATCGCGGTGGGGTTGGTGTCCGCAGTCGCGACCGTCCCCACGATCTCGCCGCGCCGCATGACCGAGACATTGTCGGTGATCTTCATAATCTCGCGCAGCTTGTGGGTGATGAGGATGATGGTCTTGCCCTCATCGCGCAGACCCTGCAACACGCGGAACAGATGGTCGGCCTCGGCGGGCGTCAGCACGCCGGTCGGCTCATCCAGAATCAGGATATCGGCCTGACGATACAGCGCCTTCAGGATCTCGACCCGCTGCTGATGGCCGACCGACAGCTCTTCGACGATCTCATCGGGGTCGACCTGCATCTCATAATCGCGGGCCAGCCGCTGCAATTCGCCGCGTGCCCGCGCCAGCGAGGGGCGCAGAAGCGCGCCATCCTCGGCCCCGAGGATCACGTTTTCCAGCACGGTGAAATTCTGCACCAGCTTGAAATGCTGAAAGACCATGCCGATCCCGGCCCGGATCGCGGCGCGGCTGTCGGTGATCGCCACCGGCTGGCCGCCGATCAGGATCTCGCCCTCATCAGGACGATAAAAGCCGTAAAGGATCGACATCAACGTCGATTTTCCAGCCCCGTTTTCGCCAATGATGCCGTGGATCGTGCCGCGCCGAACGGCCAGATCAATCGACTTGTTGGCCTGCACCGCCCCGAAGGCTTTCGAGATCCCGCGCAGCTCGATGGCCAGATCCTGCCCCGCCGCAATCTGCGGCGAGGTGGGATGTTCCGGCTGGACCGCCATTTACTGCACCGGGCAGGTGTTGTCCGTCATGTAATCATGCGGCTTGATCTCGCCCGCCTTGATCGCGGCCGAGGCCTTGTCGACGGCGGCCTGCATTTCGGGCGTGATCAGCGGCTGGTTGTTTTCATCCATGGCCAGCGCCACGCCGTCCGAAGCCAGGTCCATCACCTTCAGCCCTGGCTCAAGATCCGCGCCAGCGGTGAAGGCGTCGAAGACCGAGTTGTCGACGCGCTTGACCATCGAGGTCAGCACCTTGCCCGGGTGCAGGTGGTTCTGGTTGCTGTCGACGCCGATCGACAGGATGCTCTCATCGGCGGCCGTCTGCAGCACGCCGATGCCGGTGCCGCCCGCCGCCGCATAGATCACGTCCGCGCCTTGTGACTTCTGCGCCTTCACCAGCTCACCACCCTTGACCGGGTCATTCCAGGCGGCGGGCGTCGTGCCGGTATAGTTGATGATGACCTTGGCGTCCGGGTTCTGCGCCTTCACGCCCTGAACATAGCCACATTCGAACTTGTGGATCAGCGGCACATCCATGCCGCCGATGAAGCCCACGGTCCCGGATTTCGAGGCCATGGCGGCCAGCACGCCCGCCAGATAGCTGCCCTCGGGCTCGGCGAAGACGATGGACTGCACGTTCGGCAGGTCGACTTCCGCATCGATGATGGCGAATTTGGTGTCGGGATAGTCGGGGCCGACCTTCTTCAGCACCTCGGCAAAGGCAAAGCCGGTCATGACGATGGGGTTCGCGCCGGTCTCGGCCAGGCGACGCAGAGCCTGTTCGCGCTGCGCCTCGGACTGCATTTCCAGTTCCTTGTAGCTGCCGCCGGTTTCGGCCTTCCAGCGCTCGGCGCCCATATAGGCAGCCTCGTTGAAGGATTTGTCGAACTTCCCGCCCAGGTCGAAGATCAGTGCCGGGTCCGCAAGTGCTGCCATGGGCAACAGGGCGAAGGCCGCCGTACCGACCAACAGGGATTTCAGAAAGGACATTTGTGGACCTCAGCATTGATGGCGGGCGATTCAGCCCAGGATCAAGGAATTAGGCCCCGAAGGCTGCTAAGCCGTCAACTGTCTTGTCTGTGCCCAAGGTCGTGACGCAGCACCAGCGCGTCGATTGCCGCTGCGTAATAGTTCCGCCGCAGCCCCGCCTGCTGCCAGCCGGTGCGGGCGTAAAGCCTCTGGGCGCGCAGATTGTCCGAGGCAACCTCCAGAAAGGCGGTGTTTGCGCCCATTTCTGCGGCGCGGGTCAGGAATTCACCCACCAACGACTGACCTGTGCCTGTGCGCCGCGCCAGGGGCGAGACGGCGAGTGTCAGCAACTCGGCCTCATCGGCGATGACGCGGCCCAGCAGGAAGCCATGGGCGCGCGGCAGAAGGAAGCTTCCGGTGCTGGCCAGAAGCTCGGCGAACTCATGCCCGGACCATGCGCGGGGATGCGCGGGAAAGCACTCGGCGTGGATCTGCGCCAGGTCTTCGGGCGTCATGTCAGGATGACCGGCCCCCGGTCCCGCGCGGGCGCGGCATCGGCGGGGCGCAGATAGATCGGCGCCGGGCGCGGCAGGTCGGGAAGCGCGCGCCGGTCCAGCGCCAGACGCGCAATCGCCTCGGCGCGCGGGAACCGCGCGGGTGAGACGACGGGGCCCGGAGGAAGGTCGTGAATGGCGGCTTGCAGGGGCAGGGGCTGGGCGGGGTCGGTGCCGAAATCCTGAAAGAACACCTCGCCATTGCGGGCGGGGACGGCGACCCGGCATGGGCGGGGCAGGCCGTAGGCGGCGGCCTCGGTCACGCCGATGCCGATGGCCGGGATGCCTAGCGACAGCGCAAGGCCGCGCGCTGCAGCGACCGAGATGCGGATGCCGGTGAAATTGCCGGGGCCGGTCCCGACGCCGATCACATCCAGATCGGCCCAGACCTTGCCCGCCTCGGCCAGAAGCTCATCCAGCAGCGGAAACAGACGCTCGGCCTGACCGCGCGCCATCTCTTCCTCGCGCAGCGCCAGCAGGCGGTCGCCCAAGACCAAAGCGGCCGCGCAATGCGCGGCCGATGTGTCAAAGCCCAGTGACAGCAGGTCAGGCAACGGGTCTGACCTCGGTCACTTCGGGGATATAGTGACGCAGCAGGTTCTCGATCCCCATTTTCAGCGTCAGGGTCGAGGAGGGGCAGCCCGCGCAAGCACCCTGCATGTGCAGATAGACGACGCCGCGGTCAAAGCCGTGGAAGGTGATGTCGCCACCGTCCTGCGCCACGGCCGGACGCACGCGGGTGTCCAGCAGCTCCTTGATCTGGGTGACGATCTCGGCGTCGGGGCCGTCATGGGCGGCATGGCCGTCGCCGGTCGGCGCGGTTTCGATGGCCGGGGCGCCGGACTGGTAATGCTCCATGATCGCGCCCAGAACCGAGGGCTTGATATGATCCCAGACCGCCTCATCCGTCTTGGTCACGGTGACGAAGTCCGAGCCGAGGAAAACCCCGCTGACACCCGGAACCGCAAAGATGCGATGGGCAAGCGGGCTGGAGGCCGCAGCTTCGGCCTGCGGGAAATCTGCGGTGCCGCTGGACAGTACCGTCTCGCCCGGCAGGAACTTCAGCGTGGCGGGGTTCGGGGTGGTTTCGGTCTGGATGAACATGTCACGGCTCCTTTGGCTTGGATATGGGGACGCAGAGGGGGGCAAGTCAAGCCGCCGCACCCCTCTGACAGCCCATCGGGCGGCGGATCAGGTGATCTGTTCCAGCCGCTCGCGAGAGATGTCGCCCGGCACGATGGTCACCGGGCAGGAAAGGTTCGACATTTCCCGCAGCATCCGCGTGACCAGCGGCCCCGGCCCCGCGCTTTCCGAGGAAGCCGCCAGCACAACGATGCCGATATCCGGGTCGTCGTTGATCTGGGCCAGAAGCTCGGTCCCCGGATCGCCTTCGCGCACCACCAGCTCGGGCTCGACCTTGGGGCGGTCGCGCATCCATTTCGCGAAAACCTCGAAATGCGCTTCGATTCGTTCATAGGCCTCGGCCCGCATGACTTCGGCCACGCCCATACCGTGCTGGATCTCTCCGGCCGGGATGACGGCGAGGACCTGCACGCCGCCGCCGGTCTTGGCCGCGCGCATGGCCGCGAACCGGATCGCATTCAGGCATTCGCGGGTGTCGTCCAGTACGACCAGTGCTTTTCGCATCCTGCCATCCTTCTAACCACCGATGCGCAAAGACTGGCCGAAAGATCACGGTGCTTCAAGAGTCACGGCTAAATCTTGCCAGCAAGCGTTTCTTTTGACTTAGGCCTGTGCTACGGCAAACAAAACAAACGGGCAGCATGTTAATGAGCGAGACGGGTCGTGACGATTCACCACGATTGGGATAGAGCCGATTGCCGTGATCTATCCTCTCTGAAAGGTGTAGATGCCACTTGGATCGCGCGTGAGCACGGTTCGGGCGAAGCGGGCATGACCGTCGGCAAACGTGTGTTTGACGTGGTTTTCGCCCTTTTGCTGCTGATTCCACTATCGGTCGTGATACTGGTGGTGTCGATTGTCCTGCTGATCATGCAGGGCCGCCCGCTGTTCTATGTGGCGCGCCGCATGCGGGCACCGGGCGAGGAATTCGGGCAGCTGAAGTTCCGCACCATGTTGCTGGATGAAAGCGATTTCGGAGCCAGCGGGGCGCATAAGAACTGGCGAATCACCCGTGCGGGCAGGGTCTTGCGCCGCACCCGGATCGATGAACTGCCGCAGCTTTTCAACATTCTTCGCGGCGACATGAGCTTCGTGGGCCCGCGCCCGCCGATGCGCGAATATGTCGAGCGCTTCCCCCGCGTCTATGCGCAGGTGCTGCGCAATCGCCCCGGCGTGACTGGCCTTGCGACGATGATCTATCACGCGCATGAAGACCGCATCATGGCACGCTGCACCACGGTCGAGGCGACCGAGAGTGCATATTACCGGCGCTGCCTGCCCACCAAGCTGCGTCTGGACCTGATCTATCAGCGCCGCCGCAGCCTGCGGGTCGATCTGTGGATCATCTGGAACACGCTGATGACGGTGCTGAAACCGAACTGGCAGGGACGTGGTCCGCGCCGGGTTCCCGCCCGGGAAAAATATTCGGTCGAGCATGTCAAACTGACCACACTTCAAGACCATCAGACCCCGGCCGAATAGCCGCTTGAGTGCCTAGTCCCGAAACGGATCGTCCGGGTATTCCGCCCCCGTCAGATAAAGGCCATGCGGTGGACAGACCGGCCCGCAGGCCGCGCGGTCGCGCGCGGCAAGGGCGGTCGCGACGCGCTCCGGGCTCCATGAGCCTGCGCCCACCCGCTCCAGCGTGCCGACGATCGAGCGGACCTGATTGTGCAGAAATGACCTGGCCCGCAGCGTGAAGCGGAATTCGCGCCCGTGCGGCATCGCGACTTCCTCGATATCGATCTGATCCAGCGTCTTCACCGGGCTCGCCGACTGGCACATGGTCGAGCGGAAGGTGGTGAAGTCATGCAGCCCCAGCAGATGGGCCGCGCCTTCGCGCATTGCCTGAGCGTCCAGTGGCTGCAACACCTGCCAGACCAGACCGCGATCATGCGTGACCGGCGCGCGCCGCGACACGAGGCGGAACAGATAGCGCCGCTCGAGCGCAGAAAAACGGGCGTGGAAATCATCCGGCACGCGCCGCGCCGCGACAATCGCCACGGGGGCGGGCTTCAGGTGCCAGTTCAGCGCCTCAGCCAGCCGGAACTCATCCCAATTCTTCTGCAGATCGGCATGGGCGACCTGACCCGTGGCATGGACGCCCGCATCGGTTCGCCCGGCCGCGGCAATCCGTGCGCCATCGGCGAAACCTGGGTCCAGCCGGGCCAGAGCGGCCTCGATGGCGCCCTGGACGCTGGGCTGGTTGGCCTGCGCCTGCCATCCGGCAAACGGGCCGCCGTCATATTCGATCTTCAGTGCGAAACGTGGCATGCGGGGCTCAGCGACGGTCCTGCCGCTGCCCCGGCATCAGGAACAGATCCTCGTTGAGGCCCGGCTGTTCGGTGATGGGGGTGGGCGAGGGCGAGGGCGTGCGGACGCCTTCGCGGGCAAGGCGGTCGCGCAGCACGCTGATTTCGATGTCCAGATCCGTCCGGCCACCCTCGATCAGCTTGCGGGTGCGGGCGGCGAATTCGGTCTCCAGATCGTTCAGCAGGTTTTCATAGTCCAGCCGCGCGCGGGGATCGCCGGTCTGGGCGTAAAGATCGGCGAATTTGACCGTCGCGTCGCGGGCACCTTGCAGATAGACGCCCAAATAGCGGCGCACGCCGCCCAGATCGCCGGGGTTCTGTTCGACCTGTGCGAAAAGCTGATGTGCGGTGGCCGAGAACTGGCCGACACGAGCCTCAAGGCGCCGGTCGCCGGTGCGGCGGATGGCGCTGGCCATGGCATCCAGCAGCGCCTCACCCTCGGCGATGATACGATGGGCGCGGTCCTGCTGGAAGCTGTCGACGCCCTCCATCCCCTTGTCCGACATGGGATCGGGGCCGAAGGACAGCCAGTGCAGCAAGGCACCGACCACGCCGATGACGCCCGCGCCCGCGAAAGCGCCGGGCTCATAGGCGCCGACGGCCAGCCCAAGGCCGGTCAGGATGCCGCCGAACAGCTTGCGCGGAATGGCCGGGCGGCGCGCCACGCGGCGCGCGTCATAGGCGGCCTCGGCCTGCAGGCCCTCGCGCGTCAGCCACATGGCGGCGGCGAGCATGCCAAAGCCCAGAAGGCAGGTCGCCATCAGCATCGGCGGCTGGAAAAACGCGCTGAGCAGGAAGGGGGTGCCGCAGATGGTGATCCATTTGGTGCGCGATTCCAGCGGATGCGCGACCTCGCCCGGGATGGGGCGGGCGATCTCGGGTCGGGTGCCTACGGGCTCATAAGGCTGGGGAGAGTGGCGGCCGCCAAATCGTTTGGCCATGAATGGTCCCCTTACGCCGCGCCGAACAGCGAGGCGTAAAGCGTCAGCCCCATCAACAGAAAGAAGGACAGTCGCTGCATTCCCTTGCCGGACATCGGTTCCCTTTCCCAAGGACTTGCCAGAGCCTGCGGGCCGGGACAACCCCTGACCTCTGCCCTAAGCAGATAGGCCCGGTGATGCGCAGTGCAAGGGGATCGGGCCCCGCCGCCCCGCCTTTATGCACCCGTTTCCGCCGTAATCTGCGTCAAAGCGGCACGAATTCGTCGCCCGCGACGGCGCAAATTCCGAAAGATGTCCGAGGAAAGATTTGGAGCGGGTGATGGGAATCGAACCCACGTATTCAGCTTGGAAGGCTTGCCAGGTGTTTTGCAGAGTCATGATTAATATTCCTTTTTTCTTCCGCTTCGGGACTTTCTTCGGGAAACGCCCATAAGGCTAAGGCTGTCGAGTGCGTGCGCCAGATCACCGTCTAGGACGTGGGCATAGCGCGCAGTTGTCTCGACTTTGCTATGCCCCAAAAGACGGCTCACCAACTTAAGGTTGCCGGTGTGGCGCAGCAGGCGAGTGGCAAATGTGTGGCGCAAGTCGTGGAATCTGAAATCTTCAATCTCCGCCGCTGCCATTGCGCTGCGAAAGTCCTCCATGATCCCGCCTCCATTAGGGACAATCTTTCTGCGCTGATCTTTCCTGTTCTGGACTTCGAAGGTGAACACGTAACGGCTGTGCGTTGGCAGGTCCGATCTTGGCAGGGTTACCAATAGATCTGCGATTTCCTGACTGATCGGATATTTCATCTTGCCTCCACCCTTGAGGCGAAACGTCATGCGCCGGTTGTCATGGTCGATGTCCGACCATCGCAGCTCGGTGATTGTGGATAGCCTGGCGCCCGTCAGCAGGGCGAAGGTCACGAATGGGGCCAAATCCGGGCGCAGGTGCTTGAACATGCGCTTTTGCTCGGCGGGTGACAGCTCGCGCACCCGCTCTTCTGGTTCGGCTGTCTGCACGGCTTTCAGGTCGATCTTCGGCATGGCTGCGCCGTGGATTTTCTCCATGTGGCGTAAAGCCCGTCCAAGCATCTGCAGCTCGCGATTGACGGTAGCATTTGCAACGGTTGCGCGGCGTGAAGCGACGTATCGCATCAGTTCGGAATTGGTGAGATCGCTCATGGGCTTTATGCCATCCAAGACGGTCAGAATCATTTTACCTTGGCTGCGCGCAGTTCTGGCACTGGGCTGATGCTGGCAGATGTCCGTCCAGTATGTTCCAAGGGCTTGTGAGACGCTGAAATGTCCAGTGACCTCTGGGGCATTGCGGGCTTCGACTCGGGCGCCGGCCTCTACTGCTTTCGCTTCCTCATAGTCCTCTGTTCCGCAAGAGCCGTGAAATCTACGACCCCGGACTTGGAAGTCATAGTGCCAGTAGCGCGTGCCTTTCGGGCGGTATGGCATTCGGTGTGCTCCTGTAGATAGGCGTCGATATCGTCTTTCCGATATCGGATAGTGCCGGGGGTCAGCATGACAAAGGGCAACCCTCGCGTTCTAAGGCGCTGCAAGGTCTTGGTTGATACGCGCAACATCCCGGCGGCCTCTTCGGCCGTCATAAGCGGTGAGATCACCCAACCCTCCTGACTTCTTCCAGCGCATGGCCGCGCCATTGCTCGGCTGCGGCGCGCATCATCCCAGGATAGGACCTGCTGCGCAGCCGGGCGCGCTCTGGGCCCGGTGACATGCGGTGGACCCGGTTCCATGTCTTCCATTCGTTGGATCCGCGTACGGGCTCGACGAGCTGATCTGTTGCTACCAGCGCTGGCAGCCCGCGCAGATACCATCCTGTCGCCTTGTATTCGGGATGCCCGAACCAGTGCGGCTGGACCATATGCGGTGCAGGGAGGTCAGCAGGCATGCGATCACGGGCCAGATCATTCATTTCCGGGTTCTCGATGGCGACCCGCTCGATCGGTGCCGTCCAGCATGTGGTGAAGATGCTAACGCCAAGCTCAAATTCGGTGCGCATGTCCTCCCAGCTGCGGCCCTTGGGCAGCCGCTTTGGGTGCGTCCACTTCCCGGGTCCACTCATCCAGCGGCGGCCGGAGCGGCACAGGCGCGTGCAGGGCGGATGCATGACCGCCAGCAAGTCCCACCCCTCCTGCAGGATGCCATTGCGGATATCGCACCGGATATGCCGGTTGCTGCCATCCTCGGCCGCTTCGATGTCGCAGGACCAGACGTCATGCCCAAATGCAGCGAAGGCGCGCCGCGCGATGCCAGAGGTTTCACAGCCGATCAGCACGCGCATCACGCCTTAGCCTCCAGCCGACGCACGCGCTCGGACATGCTGCGCGGGATCGGCCTGCGCCCGGCTTCCCATTCGCGAATGCGCTTGTAGCCATTGGGGCTCATGCCCAAGGCGCGGGCGAACTCCCGGCCCGTCAAGCCGAGCTGCTTGCGCATCTTCCACATCTCATGACTTGCCATGCCGGATGAACCGACCGGATGGAGGTACGGCGCTTCGTTGCCCTTCATGCCCCATCCTCCGGGAAGCAGTTCGCGCAGCTGGCGTAGGCGAGAAGCGCCCAATCCTCGGTGCCGTGACCTTGGCAGAGGCGGCAGGCCGGATCAGGGCCCAAGAACCCGCTGATCTGGCGGATGGCTTCCTCCGCGGTCCGGGCGATCCCCGCTGATCCCGTTTCCTCGTGGGTCCAGCTGAAGCGCGCGCCCGGGACATCGTGCTCGTGGATGGTGATCCCGCGATGAATGCTGGGGGCGAGGAAGTCCATCAGATCATCCCCAGTGCGGCTTTGTACATTTCAAGAATGGCCTCTTCCTCGGCCACGTCGTCCTTGTCGCGCTTGCGAAGCGCGATGACCTTGCGCATGATCTTGGGGCTGTAGCCCCGCGCTTTGGCCTCACCCATCAGCTCCTTCTGCTGATCGGCGATGTCCTTCTTCTCCGCATCAAGCTGCTCGTATTGCTCGATGAACTGACGCAGCTC
>NZ_VLKU01000012.1 GCF_007830335.1 Paracoccus sulfuroxidans
ATCTCTGCTTATCGTCCTCACTTGCGTGAGCCGACAAACAGTGAAGCTGACACTCTCATCATCGGTTTCCCTAGAGAGCCGATATGCGTCGATCCGCGTCGAAAAACGACCAAACCACCCGCATATCCCTTCAGATATCTCGCAATGTCAAAAAGCAGAGGAAACAAAACAACCTGAACCGCGCCAATCACTCAGCGCCGTCAAGCCGCATCGTCTCCAGATAGTGTCCCGGATCTTCCGCGTCAAGGGCTCTCTCAAGCTTCCCATCCGCTTCCTTCCGTCCCGTCCGACCGTTCCGTCGTCTCGGTGAAGCGGTGTTTAGGCCCCAGCCCCGACAGCCGCAAGCACAAAAATGCAGAAATCCGAAAGATTGTTGTAAGTGGCTGAAATAAAACAGAAAATTCAGGCGGCTCCCCGCCGCAAATTCCCACAACAACAACCCAACTCCAGAATCATCACACACAAATATCCCAAATTCATGACAAATCACGATTCCCAGACGGACTAGAACATAGAGAATCCCGGGGAAACGACGAGGAATCGCTGATTCACCTCCCCGACTCGCTCGGCGAAGGCGATTCTGCGGGGCTGGTCAGCTCAGCGACAGCAGCGAGACACCGTTCTTGCGATGACGCCTGGCTAGGTCCCGCCCCTCCTTCCCTGTCAGCAGACGGCGAGCACCGGGAATCTCTTCCTCCCCTCGGGCCAGCGCAGGGAACAGAGCCATCATCTCGGCCTGCGCCTCATCATCCAGCGCCGACAGCCCCGTCGCACCGGGATAGAAGGATTCGGCGGGCGCGCCTTCGGCATAGACAATCTCGTGCTGATCGAAGGCGAAGTGGACATAGGTGATCTGGTCCAGATGCTCGACCGTGACGCCCGGCAGATCCAGAAGATGCTTCGCCGCGACCAGCACCCCTTCTGATGAGAACAGCCTGCTGGCGATTCGAGACGTCACTAGAACGCGATGCTGGGCCGAGACAATCAGATCGGCCTCCGGCAGCCCTGCCCCAAGCGCACCAGCCGAGATGCGCACCGGCAGCAACTGCGGGTTGCCGCGCAGCTCGGCCGGGCCAAGATGCTTCCTTCCCACCCAACGGATCGGGCGGACGCCGCTGTCTTTCGTGATCACCTCATCGCCGACTTCCAGTTGTCCCACCGCGACAGACCCCGATGGCGTCGCAATCCGGACGCTCTCCTCGAAGCAGACAATCTTGACGTTGGGCAGGTTGCGGTTCGCAAGCGTTCCAAAGAAGCCGCTGCTGCTATGCGCGATCAGCTTGATGGACTGGATGTTCTGGCCAGAGAAGTTCTCGGGCGTGAAGTTCGAGAAGATGGCCCCGTTCTCAAGCTGAACGAAGGCCAGCACCTGCCTGAACGTTGTGCCGTTGCCACGCGTGACCTCAATGTTCCAGGTAAACACCGAATCGATGTCAGAGGTGATCTTGCCGTTACCAAGATCATAGGTGAAGCTGTCGGCCCCCATAGGCCCGCCCTGCCCGGCGACACGGTTCTTGAAGTCGTTCTCTTCCAACCGGGTCGAATTGCCTTCGCGGACAGTGTCGTTCTGGGTCACCGTCAGCAGCCGCATGTTCGCAGAGGTAAATAGCTTGTTGGCGACCCACCCCGGGACAGTGGTCAATTCGTTGGTGTCATTGTTGAGGTTCGGGCTGCTTCCCGCCTCGGTCGGGTCCAGATCGGCATATTGCCCGAAATAGAACTGCGTCACGTTATAGGTGGGCATGGTCGGCTCTCACGCTTGGGGTACCGGGCGCATCCCGGCATGCAGCTTGAAGAGAGAGTGACCGAACCAGATTAAGATCAGGCTAATGCAGACATGAAAAAAGCGCGCCAGACTGGCGCGCTTTCGGAATTCCGGTCGAAGTTGCGATCAGCGCTTCGAGAACTGGAACGAACGGCGGGCTTTGGCCTTGCCGTATTTCTTCCGTTCAACGACGCGCGAGTCGCGGGTCAGGAAGCCGGCTGCTTTCAGTGCCGCACGCAGCGAGGGCTCGTGCAGTTGCAGCGCTTTCGAGATGCCGTGCTTGACCGCACCGGCCTGGCCCGAAAGACCACCGCCAGCAACGGTTGCATAGACGTCGTACTGACCGGAAACGCCAGCGATGTCGAAGGGCTGGCGCAGGATCATCTGCAGCACGGGACGGGCGAAGTATTCAGCCATGTCCTTGCCGTTGACCACGATCTTGCCCGAGCCGGGCTTGACCCAGACGCGAGCGACAGCGTCTTTGCGCTTGCCGGTGGCATAGGCACGGCCCTGCGCGTCACGCTGGGGTTCACGCGGAGCGGCAGGTGCAGTGGCGGCGACCGTACCGGTCGTCACCGACTTCAGGTCGTCGAGGGTTTTGATGTCTTCGGCCATTCTTACGCGCTCCGGGTATTCTTGGCGTTCAGGACTTTGACGTCCAGCACTTCGGGCTGCTGAGCTTCATGCGGATGCTCGGCGCCGGCATAGACGCGCAGGTTGCTCATCTGCTGCTTGCCCAGGATGTTGCGCGAGATCATGCGCTCAACGGCCTTGATCACGACGCGCTCGGGGTGCGCACCTTCCAGCACCTGACGCGCGGTGCGGTGCTTGATGCCGCCCGGGTGGCCGGTGTGCCAGTAGTATTTCTTCTGGTCGCGCTTGTCGCCGGTCATCTGCACCTTGTCGGCGTTGATGATGATGACGTTGTCGCCCATATCCATGTGCGGAGTGAAGGTCGGCTTGTGCTTGCCGCGCAGGCGGTTCGCAACGATCGAGGCAAGACGGCCCAGAACCACGCCCTCGGCGTCGATCAGGATCCACTTCTTCTCGATTTCCGCTGGTTTCGCGGTGTAGGTTTTCATCGGACGTTCCCTTTGGGGATGAGAATTCGTGATGCGCGTATATCCAAGAATGTCCGGCATCGGTCAAGTGCACAGCGCTTTAATTTACCTTGCAATATCATATCGTTACGAAATAGGTATCCAAATACCACAAATTCTGCCGCTTTTTATCCCCGCGTAGGCGGAATCGAATAGGTCATCGAGCATCTGGCGACGGGTTCTTCCCCACCTTCCGAATAGATCAGCGCCTCGCCGACCGCCAGAACCCGGCCCAGCTTGAGAATCCGGCATTCGGCCAGTAGGTCGCGCCCCGCCTCGGGCTTGCGCATGAAGTCGATCGAGGCGTTGGTTGTCACCGCCAGCGCGACCGGCCCGATGCGCGCCAGGATCGCCAGATAGATCGCCACATCGGCCAGCCCGAACATGGTCGGGCCGCTGACCGTGCCGCCCGGACGCAGATGCTCGTCCCGCACGGACAGGCGCACGACGACATTCTCTCGCGCCACAGTGTCGACGCTGATGAACGGTACCTGCGGAAATTCGCTTCGCAGGAAGGCGTTCAGACTGTCGCGGTCCATCTGGATGGTCATGCTTTCCCCCAATTCACTCGGCGGGTAAGGTGATCAGCGATGAACGGAAACACAAGCCGACAACAATCCGGAGACGCTGGAAAGATGACAGATACCGCAACGGAACCGCTGATCCTGCGTCAAGATACCGGCCATGTCGCGCGGCTTGTGATGAACAGCCCGGCGAATTTCAACGCGCTTTCGACGGCGATGATTGCCCAGATGTCAGCGGCGCTGGAGAAGATCGCGGCAGATCCGCAGGTGCGCGTGGTCATCATCGCGGCGACCGGCAAGGCCTTCTGCGCGGGCCATGACATCCGCGAAATGCAGGCCGCGCGGCAGGATGCGGATGGTGGAGAAGCCGCCTTCGCCGCGCTTTTCGGCGCCTGCTCGGCCATGATGCAGCGCATTGCCGCCCTGCCCCAGCCCGTCATCGCCGAGGTTCAGGGCATCGCCACCGCCGCCGGATGCCAGCTGGTCGCCAGCTGCGATCTGGCCGTCGCGGCCGAGGGCGTCCGGTTCGGCGTGAATGGCGTCAATATCGGCCTCTTCTGCTCGACCCCTATGGTCGCGCTCAGCCGGGCGATCCCGCCCCGCGCGGCATTCGAGCTTCTGGTGACCGGAGGTTTCATTGACGCGGCCCGCGCGCAGGAACTTGGGCTTGTGAATCGCGTCGCACCGGTGGACGGGCTTCAGGATCATGCGATGGAGCTTGCGCTCACCATCGCCTCGAAACTGCCAGCCGCGGTGCGGTTGGGGAAAGAGGCCTTTCGCCAGCAATCCGGGCTGCCCCTAGATGCGGCCTATGCGCAGATGTCGGAAACCATCTGCGCCAACCTTATGCTGGAGGATACGGCCGAAGGCATGCAGGCGTTTCTGGAAAAGCGCCCGCCAAGCTGGGCCTGATCAGCCCAGCATCGCGAGGAAGGGGAAGGTTTCCAGCAGCCAATAGGCGAACATCGAAAACGCCCCGGTCAGCAGCGCCACGCCGACAAGGACCAGCAGCGCGCCCATGACCTTCTCGATCACCGTCAGATAGGGTTTGATGCGGTTCATCACCCCCATCGCCCGGTTGATGAAGATCGCCGAAAGCAGGAAGGGAATGCCCAGCCCGATGGCATAGACCGCCAGCAGGCCCGCGCCACGCGACACCTCGCCCCCGGTTGCGGCCAGCGACAGGATCATGCCCAGCTGTGGCCCGATGCAGGGCGTCCAGCCAAAGGCGAAGGCCAGCCCCAGCACATAAGCCCCCATTGTCGAGCCGCCGCGATCTCCGGTATCCAGCCGCGCCTCGCTGTCGAGGATCGGGATGCGGATGACGCGCAGGAAATGCAGGCCCATGACCATCACCACGACGCCTGCGCCGCGCGCCAGCCAGTCCTGATATTGCAGGAACATCCGCCCGAAGGCCGAGGCCGCCATCCCCATCAGCAGAAAGACCGTCGACAGGCCCAGCACGAAGAACAGCGCGGGCACGACGGCGCTGCGCTCTCCCTGCCGCAAGCCCGAGACACCAACCCCGGTCATATAGGCCAGATAGGGCGGCACCACCGGCAGCACGCAGGGCGAGAGGAATGACAGAATGCCTGCCAGCATGGCGACCATGGCGGCGGGCAGGAAGGCGGCATCGATAAGGTCAATTCCAAACATGCCGCACCATGGCTTGGAAAAAGGGCGCGGGGAAGCCCCGCGCCCTCACGCTTACGTGGGTATGTCGCCCGTGATCAGCTGGCCGACCACCAGCCGCGGCGCTTGGCGCGCGGGGCAGCTTCGGCTTCGACCGGCGCGGCGGGCGCGCTGGCCTCAGGCGCTGCACCCTCGGAAACCGGCTCTTCTGCGGGTTTGTCATCCTCGGACGGCGCGGCATCCTCGGCCAGAGCGGGTTCGACTTCGACCGCCGACATGACCTCGGCGACGACTTCGGTGACGGTCCCGTTCATCCCGAGGTGCGACGATTCGTCCTCGACCACCGCAGCCGGTTCATCGGCTTCGACCGGCGCTTCGGGCTCGGGCGATGCCTCGACCGCAGCTTCAGCCGCGGGCTCCGATTCGGCGGCCAGTTCGGGCGCGGCTTCAGCATTGGCTTCGCCAGCGGACTCATCGGGCTTGCGACGCGAGCGGCTGCGGGTCCGGCGACGCGGCTTGGTGCCAGCCTCTTCCCCCTCGACTGCGGCCGGAGCGGCTTCCGCCTCGACGACCTCGGCCTCAGCCACTTCGGTCACGCCTTCATCATCGGCAGCAGCCTCATCCGAGTCATCCCCCTCGGATGCGCCCTGCATCTCGGCACCATCCTCATCACCCTTGCCACCACGACGGCGGCGACGGCGACGGCGGCGCGACTTGTTGCCATTCTCGGACTGCTCATCCGAGGCATCGGCCACAGCCGCGACGGGCGCTTCGGCCTCATCCTCGTCCTCGACCTCATCGACGATCTCGTCATCGTCGATCTGCGCCATCAGTTGCGCATTGACCGAGACGACCTGCGTCGCGACTTCCGGCACATTGCGCGTGGCGGTCTTGAACTTCTCGATGGCGTAATCGGGCGAGATCAGCACCGGATCAGCCTCGACCCGGACGGACATGCCATAGCGTGCCTCGATCCCGGCGATATGCTCGCGCTTCTGGTTCATCAGGAAGTTGGCGACGGCGATCGGCGCTTTCACCAGCACTTCGCGCGAACGCTTGCGCGTGCCCTCTTCCTCGATGGCGCGCAGGATCGTCAGCGCAAGGCTGTCGTCCGAGCGGATGAGGCCCGTGCCATGGCAATGCGCGCAAGGCTGCGTGGTCGATTCCAGCATGCCGGGGCGCAGACGCTGGCGCGACATCTCCAGCAGGCCGAAGCCCGAGATGCGGCCAACCTGAATGCGCGCGCGGTCGGTTTTCAGCCGCTCCTTGAAGCGCTTCTCGACGGCGGCGTTGTTCTTGCGCTCTTCCATGTCGATGAAGTCGACGACGATCAGACCGGCAAGGTCGCGCAGACGCAGCTGGCGGGCGACCTCTTCGGCGGCCTCGAGGTTGGTCTTCAGCGCCGTATCCTCGATCGAGCCTTCCTTGGTGGCCCGGCCCGAGTTCACGTCGATGGCCACCAGCGCCTCGGTCACGCCGATGACGATGTAGCCGCCCGATTTCAGCTGGACGACCGGATTGAACATCCCGGCCAGATAGCTTTCCACCTGATAGCGCGCGTAAAGCGGCATCGCATCGGTGTAATGCTTCACGTTCTTGGCGTGGGACGGCATGATCATCTTCATGAAGTCCTTGGCGGTGCGGTAGCCGCGCTCGCCCTCGACCAGAACCTCGTCGATCTCCTTGCTGTAAAGATCGCGGATCTGGCGCTTGATCAGATCGCCTTCCTCATAGATCGGCGCGGGCGCGACCGACTTGAAGGTCAGCTCGCGGATCTGCTCCCACAGGCGCATCAGGTATTCATAGTCGCGGCGGATCTCGGTCCGGGTCCGCTGGCTGCCGGCGGTGCGGATGATCAGGCCGGCGCCTTCCGGCACCTCCATCTCGCTGGCGATTTCCTTCAGCTTCTTGCGGTCGACGGCATTGGTGATCTTGCGGCTGATGCCGCCACCGCGCGCAGTGTTGGGCATCAGGACGCAATAGCGGCCCGCCAGCGACAGATAGGTGGTCAGCGCGGCACCCTTGTTGCCACGCTCTTCCTTGACGACCTGGACCAGCATGATCTGCCGGACCTTGATCACTTCCTGGATCTTGTAGCGACGAGCGCGCGGCTTTTTCGGCGGCGCGATTTCTTCCGCGATGTCCTCCTCGGCGACAGATTCGATCTGGTCGTCGTGATGCTCATCATGGTGATCGTCGTGATGATCGTCGTCGCAGGACGCCTCAGCCTCGCTGGAAGTGGCATCGCTGGCAACGGCGGTCTCCTCCGCAACGGCGGCGACTTCCGGCTGTTCCGCTTCGATCTTCAGGGTCTCGGCGACGTCAACGGCCTCGGGCTCGGCGGTGTCGACGACGGTCATGCCCTCGATCTCGTCCGACGAGATCACGGCATCCGCTGCCACAGCCGCAGGCTTCGCACCGCCGCGACGGCGCGAGTTGCGCTTGGGCCGCTCTGCCTCTTCGGTTTCGGCGACCGCAGCCGCGCGCTCTTCCTCGATCAGCGCTTTGCGATCTGCAGCCGGGATCTGGTAGTAATCCGGATGGATCTCGGCAAAGGCTAGGAAGCCATGGCGGTTGCCGCCATATTCAACGAAGGCCGCCTGCAAGGAGGGCTCGACCCGCGTCACCTTCGCCAGATAGATATTGCCAGCAAGCTGTCGCTTGTTGACTGTCTCGAAATCAAATTCCTCGACTTTTGTTCCGTCCACCACGACAACCCGGGTCTCCTCGGGATGTGTAGCGTCGATCAGCATTTTTTTTGACATAGTACCGTCTTTCGGGCAGCCGCTCCTGTCCGCCATCAGGCGGTGAAAGGTCACGGCTGCTGCATGAGATTTCCGCAAGTGTCGCTTCGGAAACGGCAAAAGGGGCCACCGGGGTCATGCCCCGCAGCCCATGCCTGAAACAATCCGACGCGCGATCCATCGCGGCATTTACCCTGTTTGGCCCGTTTCGACAAAGCCGATCCGGGCGGCGTACACGAAGGCCCAGAGGCCCCTTGGGGCATGGGCGCTGTTTTCCCGCACATCGCACCACCGACATCCCTGCGGGAGGCCAAGGCTGGCGCTTGCGCTGCGAAACTGTCTGCGGATGGTCCACAACCTATCGGTGTGTGTCATCATCCCACATATGACTTACATAAAGGGTATCCCCGAAAAAATACAATGGCGTTTTGCGATACCGCCATGACTTCCGCCGGAAAGGAAACGGGCACCCCGTGACAGGGTGCCCGCTTTCAGGGGATTTTCCCGGCGATCGCAGATCAAAGATAGTCCGCGCGGCTCAGGCCATATTTCGCCATTTTCTCGTTCAGGGTCCGGCGCGGCAGGCACAGCTCGTCCATGACGGCGGCGATGCTGCCCTTGTGGCGACGCATGGTATTGTCGATCAGCATCTTCTCGAAGCTCTCGACATATTCCTTCAGCGGCTTGCCCTCGGTCGTGGTGGCTTCCTGCGTGTCCTCGCCATCGGCCATCAGCAGCGAGGCGATCGAGCCCGAGCCGCGACGGTTCTGCAGCACCGCGCGTTCGGCCACGTTGATCAGCTGGCGGACGTTGCCGGGCCAGGGCGCCTGCAGAAGCTGCGCGGCCTCCTGCGCGGTCACCTGCGGGGGCTCGCAGCCATATTCCTCCGAGAACTGCTCGGTCATGCGGGTGAAGAGCGCCAGGATATCCTCGCCGCGCGAACGCAGCGGCGGCAGGGTGATCTTCAGCGCGGTCAGGCGATAGAACAGGTCCGGACGCAGCGAATCCTCGGCCCGGCGACCTTCGCCCCGCGCGTTCGAGATGGCGATGATGCGGGTTTCAGCCGGGGCCCCCTGCTCCGAGATGAAGGCCAGAAGCCGCGCCTGCAGCGGGTCCGACAGCGCCTCGATATCCTCAAGGCACAGCGTACCGCCACGGGCTTCCTCAACGGCGGGCAGGCCATTCTCGACCGGACCGAACAGCTTCGCCGACAGCACCTCGTCATTATAGGCGGCGCAGGAAATCGGGACGAACTTGCGCGAGGCGCGTGGCCCCACGGCATGCAGCGCATGCGCGACCAGCGTCTTGCCGGTGCCGGTTTCGCCGTCGATCAGCACATGGCCGTCGGCCTGTCCCAGATCCAGAATATCCTCGCGCAGGCGGTCCATCTCGGGGCTCGAGCCCACCAGCTTCGACATCACCTGCTGGCCTTCGCTGAGATCGCGGCGCAGGGCGCGGTTGTCCAGCGTCATGCGGCGGGCCTGGCTGGCGCGCTTGGCAAGCTCGGTCAGGCGGTCCGGGTTGAAGGGCTTTTCCATGAAATCCATGGCCCCGATGCGCATGGCCTCGACCGCCATCGGCACGTCGCCATGGCCGGTGATCATGATGACCGGCAGGCCGGAATCGATCCCCATCAGGCGCTTGAGGAAGGCCATCCCGTCCATGCCCGGCATGCGGATGTCCGAAATGACCACGCCCGGCCAGTCGGCGCCGATGACCTTCAGCGCCTCCTCGGCGCTGGAAAACATTTCGGTATCGAAGCCGGACAGGGCCAGCCACTGGCTGATCGACTCGCGCATGTCTGGCTCATCATCGACCACGGCAATTTTCATGGTGCGGCTCATTAACCGTTACCTTTCTTTCTCGTTACTCGGCCGCAAGCTGCGGCCCTGACCTCTGCTTTGGGTCGTACAAGGGTAGTTCAAGTTCAAATATTGCACCGGATTTACCTTCCTCGGTCGCGTTATGGGCGGTCAGGCGGCCGCCGAAATCGGATGCGATTCCGGATGATATGGCCAGACCAAGACCGGTCCCTTCGCCGGGTTTCTTGGTGGTGAAGAAGGGTTCAAACAGGTTTTCCAGATCGGAAACACCCGGCCCATTGTCACTGACAGACAAAAGGGCGTGAGAACCCGTACTGACGGTAATTTCGATGGCCGCATCGCGCTGGCCCTTGATGGCGTCGACGGCATTGCGCAGCAGGTTGATGATGATCTGCTCCAGCCGGATGCGGTCGCAATAGACCACCACCGGATAGCGCGGCACGTTGCGCTGGATGCGGATCTTCCGGCTGCGCAGCTGCGGCTCCATCATCATCAGCGCGCTCGACAGCGCCGCGCGCAGATCGACCGATTCGAAGGCCTCGCCGCCCTTGCGGGCATAGGATTTCAGCTGACGGGTGATCGCGCCCATGCGTTCGACCAGATCGTCGATGCGCTGGAAGCTGGACAGCGCCTCCTCACCACGCCCGCGCTGCAGCAGCAGGCGTGCACCGGCCAGATAGGTCTTCATCGCGGCCAGCGGCTGGTTCAGCTCATGGCTGACGCCCGCCGACATTTCGCCCAAAGCCGCCAGTTTCGAGCTTTGCTGGACCGTCTGCTCGGCCACGCGCAGTTCCTTCTGCACCCGCTCACGCTCGGCAATCTCGCGCGTCAGGCGGTTGTTCAGCGCCCGCAGATCGGCGGACTCGCGCATATAGGCGGCCGTTTCGCCGCGCGCCCGGCGCGACAGCAGATAGAACACCGCCGCCAGCAGGATCGCAAAGCCCATGATGACCAGCGCCAGCACCGAGTTCACCCGCTCACGCACCGAATCGTAGGTGGTGAAGGCGACCATCTTCCAGCCGCGGAAGGGAATGCGCGTCTCGGACTGCATCACCGCCTTGCCCTCGACATAGGCATCCGCCGGCATCGAGGTCCAGTCGGCGGTCACCTGAAACGCCCGCGCAATGGCCGATGGGGCCGAGCGGATCTCCAGCGCCTCGGGCAGCGTCAGCCCGCGCCAGCGCGGCTCGGTCGACAGGATGATAACGCCGGAACTGTCGGTCACCGTGATCGCATCGGAAATCCCGGCCCATGACCGCACCAGACGCGACAGATCCGCCCCCACGACGATGACGCCCAGCGTCCGCCCTTCCGAGACGATGGCGCGGGAATAGTTGAAGTCATACCCCCCCTGCGCCGGGGTCGAGACGGTGAAAACCGTATCTTTCGAGCGCAGCGGCTCTACGAAGAACGGCGCCTGTACGTAATTCGTGCCCAGAAGGTTGCGGTCGGTCGAGCCAACGGTGCGGCCAGACGCGTCCAGCAACCGGATCGAGGCCGCCCCGATTTCCTTTTGCGCCGACATCAGCCGCGCCGAGGTGCCCGAGAAATTGTTCGAGGTCAGCGCGCTGATCAGCGCCGGATCGCGCGCCAGCAGAAGCGGCACGACCGAGGTGCGCTGCAATTCAGACAGAAGGTTGCCGGTGTAAAGCGCCGAGCGCAGCTCGGTGCGGACACGGGTGTTTTCGGAAAAGCGCGCCGTCAGCCAGGCATTGGTCAGCCAGATCGTCCCCACGGCGACGACCAGAAGCACGGCAATCGCGCCGCGCAATCCCCAGCGGGCAGGCGACCCGCCCTTGCCCTCGGAGGGGTCCGAACTGACACCCTTCCTATTCATGAACCTCCGAAAACACCCCGTTCAGACGGGGTGCCTGTCCAATTTATTCAGTTAGAGCAAACCGCTCAAGTCAGGCGGCAACAAGCCCACCGATCAAAGCCGAAAACAGCCGAGCGCCATCCGATCCGCCATGCGCCGCTTCGGCCGCACGCTCGGGGTGGGGCATCATCCCCAGCACCCGCCGGTTCGCCGACAGCACGCCCGCGATATCCGCGACCGAGCCGTTGATGCCCGGCGCATAGGTGAAGGCGATGCGGTCCTGATCTTTCAGCGCCCGCAGCCCCTCGTCATCCACCTGATAGTTGCCATCGTGATGCGCGACCGGCAGGCGGATGCCCTGCCCCGCCGCATAGCCCGAGGTGAAGGCGCTGTCGGTCGAGGCGACATTCAGCGCCACCTCGCGGCAGATGAACTTCAGCCCCGCGTTGCGCATCAACGCACCCGGCAGCAGGCCCAGCTCGGTCAGGACCTGAAATCCGTTGCAGATGCCCAGCACGAAACCGCCGCGCGCCGCATGTTCGCGGATGGCTGCTGCAATCGGCGAATGGGCGGCGATGGCGCCGCAGCGCAGGTAATCGCCGAACGAGAAGCCACCCGGCACAGCCACCAGATCGACGCCTTCGGGCAGTGCATCATCCTTGTGCCAGACCCGGCTGACCGTGGCCCCCGCGCTTTCCAGCGCAACGGCAAGATCTCGGTCGCAGTTCGACCCGGGGAAGGTGATGACGGCAGCTTTCATGTCAGGACTCCGATATTCCTGCGACTTCCTTTAGCTCAGGAATGCAGAACTGTTAAGCGCCTTTGCCAGAAGGCACGGGAAATTGCTTGTCTGGCCGCCGATCCGACGCCCTGCGATTGTCCGCGCGGGCCGCGTTTTCCCCCTGAGGGGAGGCTAGCGCAGTGCGACCAGAATGGCCCCAAGCGCGATCAGGCCGACCCCGGCCCAGTTCACCGCGCTCAGCCGCTCGCCCAGAAAGGCCACGCCGAACAGGGCCACCAGCACGACGCTCATCTTGTCGATGGGGGCCACGCGGGCGGCATCGCCGATCTGCAGAGCGCGGTAATAGCACAGCCAGCTTGCCCCCGTCGCCAGCCCCGAAAGCACCAGAAACACCCAGCTGCGCGTGCTGACGCTGCCGAAACTCTGCCAGCCGTTTGTCAGCGACAGGATCAGCGCAATCGCGCCCAGAATCACCACCGTGCGGATGAAGGTCGCGAAATCCGAGCCGACGCCCGCCACGCCGACCTTGCCAAAGATCGCCGTCAGCGCGGCAAAGACCGCCGACAGCAGTGCCCAGAATGTCCAGTTCGCGATCATGCCCACTCCAAGAAGAAAGGCCGGGGTGCTGCCCCGGCCTTCGTGTCGATCAGCTGAGCGCCTTGTTCAGGTACTCGTCGACCTTTTCCAGATAGCCCATGGTGCTGAGCCATTTCTGATCCGGCCCGACCAGCAGCGCAAGGTCCTTGGTCATGAAGCCGTCCTCGACCGCCTGCACCGTCACCTTCTCCAGCGTTTCGGCGAAGTTCAGCAGCGGCGCGTTGTTGTCGAGCTTCGCGCGATGCTTCAGACCGCCGGTCCACGCATAGATCGACGCGATCGAGTTGGTCGAGGTCTGGTTGCCTTTCTGATGCTCGCGGTAGTGGCGCGTCACGGTGCCGTGGGCGGCTTCGGCCTCAACGGTTTTCCCATCGGGCGTCATCAGAACCGAGGTCATCAGGCCCAGCGAGCCAAAGCCCTGCGCCACGATGTCCGACTGCACGTCGCCATCGTAGTTTTTGCAGGCCCAGACATAGCCGCCCGACCATTTCAGCGCCGAGGCGACCATATCGTCGATCAGGCGGTGCTCGTAGTGGATGCCCGCCTTCTTGAACTGGTCGGCGAATTCGGCGTCAAAGACTTCCTGGAAGATGTCCTTGAAGCGGCCGTCATAGGCCTTGAGGATGGTGTTCTTGGTCGACAGATACACCGGATAGTTCCGCTGCAGACCATAGTTGAACGAGGCGCGGGCGAAATCGCGGATCGAATCGTCAAGGTTGTACATCGCCATGGCGACGCCCGAGGACGGCGCGTCGAAGACTTCATGCTCAATGGTCTCGCCATCTTCGCCGACGAATTTGATCGTCAGCTTGCCCTTGCCGGGGAAGCGGAAGTCGGTGGCGCGATACTGGTCGCCGAAAGCGTGACGGCCGACGATGATCGGCTGGGTCCAGTGCGGCACCAGACGCGGCACGTTCTTGCAGATGATCGGCTCGCGGAAGATCACGCCGCCCAGAATGTTGCGGATCGTGCCGTTGGGCGATTTCCACATCTTCTTGAGGCCGAATTCCTCGACGCGCTGCTCATCGGGGGTGATGGTCGCGCATTTGACGCCAACGCCGTATTGCTTGATCGCATTGGCGGCATCGATGGTGATCTGGTCGTTGGTGCGGTCCCGCTCTTCGATGCCCAGATCGTAGTATTTCAGGTCCACATCAAGATAGGGCAGGATCAGCTTCTGCTTGATGAAATCCCAGATGATCCGGGTCATTTCATCGCCATCAAGCTCGACGACAGGATTGGCTACCTTGATCTTCGACATGGGGGGTCCCTTCGGTTAGGATTCGCTTGCGCGCCTCTTAGACCGAAACCGATGGAAAGAAAAGGCTTGTATGCGATTGCATACCGAAATAACGCGCCCTAGCCCGCCAGCATCGGCCGTGCGCGCGCATCCAGCCACTCCCACAGCGCCGGAGCGCCGCGCGCAATCTTGACGCCCACCCGGTCGACCAGTTGCTGATGGGTCACCTGATATTCCTGCCAGGTGCCGCCCCCGGCATTGAGGTTCAGCATCACCGGCTGCGCCCGGTCCAGCGAGTTGGCATATTGCGCGGTCGGGCTTTCATTCTCCTCGAACTCGGCCCAGATCGCCCGCAGCGCCTGCCCCTTGGCGGCGGGCAGAAGGCCGAACAGACGCTGGGCGGCGCGCGCCTCGGCATCCATCTGGTCGGTGCTGTGATGGGTCAGGCCATTGCCCGAATGGATCGGCACATCGCCGGTGTCGATCTCGACCAGATCATGCAGGATCAGCATGCGGATCGCCCGGCCAATGTCGACGCCCGGCGCGGCCAGCGGTGCCATCACCAGCGCGAACAGCGCCAGATGCCAGCTGTGTTCGGCGCTGTTTTCGCGCCGACCGGAATGGATGCGGCTGGCGCGATAGACCGACTTCAGCCGATCCGCCTCGGCCAGAAAGGCCAGTTCCGGGGCCAGCGCGTCAGGCAGGTCGCGCCCGCCCAGCCGGGCTTCGATGGCGGCGATGGCCTCGGACCATTCGTGGCGCAGGCGTGCGGCGCGGCCGGTGTCGATGTTGTCGCGGCAGATCTGCAGATGCTCGGGGATCGGGTCCGAGGCCATGACCACCTCGAACATCGGCTGAACATGGTCCATGCGCTTGGCAAAGCGCGCATCCTCGGTCTCCGCCGTTTCGAATTCCTGCCAAAGCTCCATCAGCGCCGCGCCATCGGGCAAAAGCCCGAACAGGCGGCGCGCGGCGTCCAGCTCGGCCACGGCGACCGCACCCGCATCGTGGTCAAGGTGGATGGGATGATCGCCGCAGTCGATCTCGACCAGATCATGCAGCAGCAGCATGGCCAGCGCCCGGTCGCTGCCGCCAAAGACCAGCGCGAACAGCGCGACGTGCCAGCTGTGCTCGGCGCTGTTTTCCGCCCGCGACAGATCCATCAGCACGCTGGCACGGTCGACGGATTTCAGCCGGTCGGCCTCGGTCAGAAAAGCAAAGCGGCGGGTCAGGTCATCGAGCGGCAGGAGGTCGGTCATTCGGGTCTCGTCCGGGGAAAAAGCGAAGGGCCGGAATGACCGGCCCCTCAGTTCGTCAGCGTGTGTTTTCCGTCAGCCGTCGACGGACATAGGTCTGCACCGTGTCGATCATCGGCTTCATATGCACCTCATCGTCGCGGAAGAAGTGGTCCGCGCCATCGACTTCCTCATGCGTGATGGTGATGCCCTTCTGCTCGCGCAGTTTCGAGACCAGTACATGCGTGTCCTTCGGCGGCGCGACGCGGTCGGCGGTGCCGTTGATGATCAGCCCCGAGGACGGGCACGGCGCGAGGAAGCTGAAGTCATACATGTTCGCGGGCGGGGCCACGCTGATGAAGCCGGTGATCTCGGGACGGCGCATCAAAAGCTGCATGCCGATCCAGGCACCGAAGCTGAAGCCCGCGACCCAGCAATGCTTGCTGTTGGGGTTCATCGCCTGAAGATAGTCCAGCGCCGAGGCTGCATCCGACAGCTCGCCAATGCCCTGATCGAACTCACCCTGGCTGCGTCCGACGCCACGGAAGTTGAAGCGCATGACGGTGAAGCCCATGCGATGGAAGGCATAATGCAGGTTATAGACCACGCGGTTGTTCATGGTCCCGCCAAATTGCGGATGCGGATGCAGGATGATCGCGATGGGCGCATCCGGCGCATGCTGCGCGTGGTAACGCCCCTCAAGACGTCCTTCGGGACCGGGGAAAATCAATTCGGGCATGGGCTTCCTTTGAAATTCGGGTTTCTTGACCCTATGGCGGCACGGCTCTAGATCGACTATCTGGGAAGCGCGCGTGAATTAGGCAAGACGCGGTCAAGGATGGCTGGGGGCTTTAGCCCGAAGCGCCCATAGCGTCAATCCGTAGGGAGGGTTCGGATGAAATTGTCGACAAAAGGGCGTTACGCCATGGTCGCACTGGTCGACCTGACCATCGCCAAGGGGGACGACCTGACCTCGCTGGCCGAGATCTCGAAGCGTCAGGACATCTCGCTGCCCTATCTCGAGCAGCTTTTCGTGCGCCTGCGCCGTGCCGGTCTGGTCGATTCCGTGCGCGGCCCCGGCGGCGGCTACCGTCTGGCCCGCCCGGCCGAGACGATCCGCGTCTCGGAGGTGCTGGAGGCGGTCGATGAAACCGTGAACGCGCTGCATGTGGGCGCGGGTGCCTCGGGCGGCGTGTCGGGATCGCGGGCGCAGACCCTGACGAACCGGCTGTGGGAAAGCCTGTCAGCGCATGTCTATGTGTTCCTGCACAACGCGACCCTCGCCGATGTGGCCAAGAACGCCCTGCTGCCCTGCCCCGCGTTGCCGAAGCTGTTTTCGGTGGTGGACGAGTAGCGGCGCGGTGACATCGGCAGGTGATGGGCACTAAAAGCCCGACCTGCCCTGCACACCGCGTCAGGGCCGTCGCTTCTCCAGCCGAATATCGTCCTCACCAATCGCGCTTTCGTTGCCCCAGTCGAGGCTGCGATAGAACCCCGCCGCGCGGGTCGTCCGCCCGGTTTCCAGCCAGATGGTGGAATGCGTCTTGAAGAGCTGATCCTCGGCCACCTGAACCAGCCTTCTGCCGATCCCCTTCCCTTCATGCGAGGGCAGCACGAAGGCCGCGAACAGCGAGCCTTCCTCGGCATCGATCATCGAGAAGCCGACGATGGCCCCCTCCTCGACCGCCACCCAGCAGCAGGGTGAGGCGAGGATCATCTGCGTTACGACCTCGGGCGTGATGCCCAGCTCGACCATCTCCTCGACCGACAGATGGTTCTCATGAACCGAGGTGCGCACATGCGTGATCGCGGGCAGGTCCTCGGGAGTAGCGGGTCTGATCTCTGCTGGCATGGCCCTATCCATTCTCGCCCAGCTCCCGCGCCAGACGGACCGCGCCGTCCAGCGGCGTGCCTCTTGCGGGGCGCTGGCTCCAATGATCGAACAGGCGGTCGGCGAAGATCGGGCCCAGACCGCCGGTGAAGGTGACAGGCAGGCGCGCGCCCTCTTGCAGACGCTCGACCGCCGCGATCACATAGTCGCAGCCTGCGGTCAGCACCTGTTCGGCCACCGGATCGCCCGGGTGCTCCAGCATGACGCGGGCCAGACGGGCGAATTCGCCGCCCGTCGCGGTGCGGGCGAAGCCCACGATGCCCTGTGCGCCCTCCATCTGTGCCAGCACCGCCTGCGTCAGCGGGCTGGGCGGGACGAGGCCGTCCATCGTCCGCAGCGTCAGGGTCAGCAGCAGCTTCCCCATCCAGGCCCCGCTGGCCTCATCGCCCAGCACCGGGCCCCAGCCACCGATGGAGAGGATCTCGCCCGCCGACTGGCGCGAAAAGACCGACCCCGTGCCGATCGCGACGACAATACCGTCCGCCGCGCCAAGCGCACCCGCGACGGCGGTGACCGCATCATGCACGACCCGCGACTTGCCGAAGGGTAGCATCGGCCCCAGCCAATTCCGCGCGCCCGAGATATTGGCCCCCGCCAGCCCCAGACAGGCGGCCACCCCGGCGGGGTCGCGCCCGTCCAGCGCCTGCGCGGCGGTCGCCATGATCGTCTCCAGCGCGCCCTGCCGATCCGAGTTGATATTGGCAGGCCCGCCCTCGCCACGGCCCAGCACCCGGCCATCGGCATCGACCAGCTCGGCCCGACATCCGGTGCCGCCGCCATCCAGTCCCAGATACAGGTCCATGCGACTTCCCCTTGACGGCCCAATGACACGGTTGCAATCCTTTTCATCAGCTAACAGCGCGCCGGAAAGGCCGCAACAGGGAGAGAGAGCGATGTTCCACAGATTGACCGCTGCCATGCTGGCGGCGACCGCGCTGACGACGCCAGCCATGGCCCAGGACGTGACGCTGACCATCGAATCCTGGCGCAATGACGACCTGCCGATCTGGCAGGAAAAGATCATCCCCGCCTTTGAGGCCGCCCATCCCGGCATCAAGCTGAACTTCGCGCCCTCGGCCCCGGCGGAATACAACGCCGTCCTGAACTCGAAGCTTGAGGCCGGATCGGCGGGCGACATCATCACCTGCCGCCCCTTCGACGCCTCGCTGCAGATGTTCGACAAGGGCCAGCTGGCCGATCTGACCGATCTGCCGGGCATGGCGAACTTCTCGGATGTGGCGAAATCGGGCTGGTCGACGGATGACGGGTCGAAGACCTTCTGCGTGCCGATGGCCTCGGTCATCCATGGCTTCATCTACAACAAATCCGCCTTCGACGAGCTGGGCCTGACCGAGCCGAAGACCGTCGACGAATTCTTCGCCACGCTCGACAAGATCGAGGAAGAGGGCAGCTATGTCCCGATGGCCATGGGCACCGCCGACCAGTGGGAAGCGGCCACCATGGGCTATCAGAACATCGGCCCGAACTATTGGAAGGGCGAGGAAGGCCGCAAGGCGCTGATCGCCGGCACCGCCAAGCTGACCGATCCGCAATTCGTGGCCCCGCTTGAGCAGCTGGCGAAATGGGGTCCCTATCTGGGCGACGGCTATCAGGCGCAGACCTATCCCGACAGCCAGAACCTGTTCACGCTGGGCCGCGCCGCGATCTTCCCGGCGGGTTCGTGGGAAATCGGCATCTTCGGCCCGCAGATCGCTGGCGCGTTCGAGATGGGGGCCTTCCCGCCGCCCGTCCCGGCCTCGGGCGACAAATGCTATATCTCGGATCACACCGATATCGGCATCGGCCTGAACGCCGCCTCTAAGAACGCGGATGCGGCGCGCACCTTCCTCGACTGGGTCGCCAGCCCCGAGTTCGCGACGCTTTACGCCAACGCCCTGCCCGGCTTCTTCCCGCTCTCGAATGCCGAGGTGAAGCTGGACGATCCGCTGGCGCAGGAGTTCATCTCGTGGCGCGGCGAGTGCGAGTCCACCATCCGCTCAAGCTACCAGATCCTGTCTCGCGGCACGCCGAACCTGGAAAACGAGATGTGGAACGTCTCGGCCAGCGTGATCAACGGCACCGTCACCCCCGCTGACGGCGCGAAGAAACTGCAGGACGGGCTGGAAAGCTGGTACAAGCCCGGCGAGGCCACCGCGCCCGTCGCCAACTGAGCAAGGCGGCCCCTGCCCCGGCACCCTGCCGGGACAGGGGCGTCATCTGACGATGAAGCGCGCCCATATCCTTGTCTTTCTGGCCCCCGCGGTCATCGTCTATACGGTGATCATGGTGCTGCCGCTGTTCGCGACGCTGCAGCTTTCGCTGTTCCGCGACGGCGGCTTCGTGGGGCTTCAGAACTTCCGCACCCTCTTTGGTGACACGCGTTGGAGCGCGTCCTTCTGGAACGCGCTTGGCAACAACCTCTGGTTCTTCATCGTCCACATGCTGGTGCAGAACCCCATCGGCATCCTGCTGGCGGCGCTGCTGTCCTCACCCCGATTGCGGGGCGCGGCTTTCTATCGCACGGCGATCTTTGTTCCCACGATCCTCAGCTTCGTGGTCGTGGGCTTCATCTGGAAGCTGATCCTGTCGCCGATCTGGGGCATCGCGCCCGGCATGCTGGATGCGGTCGGGCTGAAATCGCTGTTCTCGCCCTGGCTGGGCAAAGAGGGCTCGGCGCTGACGACGCTGGCGCTGATCTCGGTCTGGCAGTTCGTGGGCATTCCGATGATGCTGATCTATGCCGCGCTGCTTTCGATCCCCGATGAGGTGCTGGAAGCCGCCGAGATGGACGGCGTCACCGGCTGGTCGCAGTTCTGGAAGATCAAGCTGCCGCTGATCCTGCCCTCGATCGGGATCATCTCGATCCTGACATTCGTGGGGAACTTCAACGCCTTCGACCTGATCTATGTGGCGCAGGGGGCGCTGGCGGGGCCGAATTTCTCGACCGATATTCTGGGGACCTTCTTCTATCGCACCTTCTTCGGCTTCCAGCTGCAACTGGGCGATCCGAACATGGGAGCAACGATTGCGACGGTGATGTTCGGCATCATTCTGGCGGTCGTCTGCGTCTATCTGTTCGCCATCCAGACCCGGTTGAGAAGGTATCAGTTCTGATGCGCCGCAACCGGATCCTCGCCCATGCGGTGTTGCTGACCTATACGGTCATCGCGCTGTTTCCCGTCTTTCTGGTGGTGCTGAACAGCTTCAAGAACCGCCGCGCGATCTTTGCCGATCCGCTGGCCTTCCCGGATGCGAAAAGTTTCGACCTGATCGGCTATCAGACGGTGCTGAAACAGGGCGATTTCCTGCTGTATTTCCAGAACAGCATGATCGTGACCGTTGCCTCGCTGACCTGCGTGCTGCTGTTTGGCGCCATGGCCGCCTTCGCGCTATCGGAATACCGCTTTCGCGGCAACATGCTGACCGGGCTTTATCTGGCGCTTGGCATCATGATCCCCATTCGCCTTGGCACGGTCGCCATCCTGCAGGGCATGGTCGCGGCGGGGCTGAACAACACGCTGCTGGCGCTGGTGCTGGTCTATACCGCGCAGGGGCTGCCGCTGGCGGTCTTTATCCTGTCCGAGTTCATGCGCGGCGTCTCGGATGACCTGAAATCGGCGGGGCGCATCGACGGGCTCTCGGAATACGCGATCTTCTTCCGGCTGGTCCTGCCCTTGGTCCGGCCCGCAATGGCGACGGTCGGTGTCTTCACCATGATCCCGATCTGGAACGACCTGTGGTTCCCGCTGGTTCTGGCATCGACCGAGGAGGTCAAGACCATCACCCTTGGCACGCAGGTCTTCCTTGGCCAGTTCGTCACCAACTGGAACGCGGTTCTGGCGGCGCTGTCGCTGGCGATCCTGCCGGTTCTGGTGCTTTACCTGATATTCTCGCGGCAGCTGATCCGCGGCATCACCGCAGGAGCCGTGAAATGAAGATACTGGTCGCCGGTCTGGGCAATATGGGCCGCAGCCATGCGCTTGGCTGGCAGAAACTGCCGGGGGCCGAGCTGGTGGCGCTGGTCAACCGCTCGGCCCCCGATCTGCCGCCCGAGTTGCAGGGCATCCCGCTTTACACCGACTTTCACGAGGCGCTGGCTGCAACCCGGCCCGATGTGGTGGTGGTCGCGACCTATTCCGACAGCCACGCCGAATTCGCCATCGCCGCGATGCAGGCGGGCGCGCATGTCTTCGTCGAAAAGCCGCTGGCGACCACGGTCGAGGACGCCCGCCGCGTGGTCGAGACCGCCCGCAGCCTGAAGCGCAAGCTGGTCGTCGGCTATATCCTGCGCCACCACCCCAGCTGGCAGCGGCTGATCGCGGAATCGCGCGCGCTTGGCGGGCCTTACGTCTTCCGGCTGAACCTGAACCAGCAGTCGAAGGGCCCGACGTGGGAGGTGCACAAGCAGCTGATGCAGACCACGCCCCCCATCGTCGATTGCGGCGTCCATTACGTCGATGTCATGTGCCAGATCACCGACGCGCCCCCGGTCGAGGTGCGCGGCATGGGCCTGCGCCTCTCGGATGAGATCGCGCCCGAGATGTACAATTACGGCCATTTTCAGGTGCTCTTCGAAGACGGCTCGCTGGGCTGGTACGAGGCAGGCTGGGGCCCGATGATGTCCGACACCGCCTTCTTCGTGAAGGATGTGGTCAGCCCGAATGGCGCGGTCAGCATCCGCATGGCCGAGGATGCGCGCTCGGACGATATCGACACGCATACCCGCACCTCGAAGCTGCGCCTGCATCGCGTGGGCCTGCCCGATCAGGATCTGTCGATGCAGGGCGAACCCGGCCATCAGGAGCTTTGCGACGCCGAGGCCGCCTTCATGGCCCGCGCCATTGCCGAGGATCTGGACCTTGACCGCCACATGCAGGACGCCGTCACCTCGCTGGCGGTCTGTCTTGCCGCCGACGAATCTGTCCGCTCCGGCCAACCCGTCAGACTGAAAGGCCCCGATGCACGCGCTTGAGATCAGGAACCTTCGCAAGACCTTCGGCAGTGTCGAGGTCATCCCCGGCGCCGATCTGGCTGTCGAGCCGGGCGAATTCTGCGTCTTCGTCGGCCCCTCGGGCTGCGGCAAATCCACGCTTCTGCGGATGATCGCGGGGCTGGAGGAACCGACCTCGGGCGATATCCTGATCGGCGGGCAGCGGGTGAATGACCTGCCCCCCGCGAAACGGGAAATCGCCATGGTCTTCCAAAGCTATGCGCTTTACCCGCATCTGACGGTCGCCGGAAACCTTGGCCTTGCGCTGAAACAGGCCGGCACGCCCCGCGCCGAGGTCGAGGCTGCGGTCAAGCGCGCCGCCTCGATGCTGGCGCTTGAGCCCCTGCTGCAACGCCGCCCGGCCGAGCTTTCGGGCGGCCAGCGCCAGCGCGTCGCGATTGGCCGCGCCATCGTGCGGCGGCCGAAACTGTTCCTGTTTGATGAGCCGCTGTCGAACCTCGACGCCGCCCTGCGCGGCCAGACCCGGATCGAACTGGCGCGGCTGCATCGCGAACTGGGCGCGACGATGATCTATGTGACCCATGACCAGGTCGAGGCGATGACGCTGGCCGACCGTATCGTCGTGCTGAACGCGGGCCGGATCGCGCAGATCGGCTCTCCCATGGAGCTTTACAACCGCCCGGCCAACCGTTTCGTCGCGGGCTTCATCGGCTCGCCCTCGATGAACTTCCTTGCGGCGGAACGCAGCGGGCTGACGCCCCCCGCAGGCGCGGTCGAACTGGGCATCCGCCCGGAACATATCGCGCTGGCCGATCATGGCATTCCCGCCCGCGTCACCCATGTCGAGCGGCTGGGCCATGAAACGCTGGTCCACACGGATGGCGAGGCCGGGCACATCACCCTGCGCCTTGTCGGCGAACATGATCTGCCGGTCGATCAGCCGGTGCATCTGCGCCCCGATCCGGCCCGCGCGCATTGGTTCGGGCCCGACGGAAACCGCTGCGACTAGGCGGCCCGGCCCGTCACGCGGCTGACACCTTTCCTTGCGAAACCTGCAGTCTGGCCCTATATGCGGCCTTTCTGCTTTGACCTCAAAGGTTTCGCGCGCCATGGCCGGACTTCAGACGCCCTATTACCTGATCGACCTCGCCAAGCTGCGGGGCAATATGGAAAAGATCGCCCGCCTGCGGGAACGGTCGGGGGCCAAATGCCTGCTGGCGCTGAAATGCTTCGCGACCTGGTCGGCCTTTGATTTCATGCGTCCCTTCATGGATGGCACGACCTCTTCCAGCCTGTTCGAACTGCGTCTGGGCCATGAGGAATTCGGCAAGGAAACCCATGCCTATTCCGTCGCCTGGGCCGATCACGAGATCGACGAGGCCATCTCCTATGCCGACAAGATCATCTTCAACAGCCTGGGCCAGCTGGACCGTTTCGGCGACCGCGCCAAGGCCAAGGGCATTCAGGCCGGGCTGCGGCTGAACCCGCGTTTCTCGACCTCGGGCTTTGATCTCGCCGATCCCGCGCGGCAATTCTCGCGCCTTGGCGAATGGGATCTGCCGCGTCTCGAGCAGGCGCTGGACCGCATCAACGGCGTGATGATCCACTATAATTGCGAAAACCGCGATTTCGCGCTGTTTGATCTGCAACTGACCCGGATCGAGACCGAATTCGGCGAGTTCCTGAAGAAACTCGACTGGGTCAGCCTGGGCGGCGGCATCCATTTCACCGGCGACGACTATCCGCTGGACGCGCTGGCTGACCGGCTGAAGGCGTTCTCTGAAAAGTTCGGCGTGCAGGTGTTTCTGGAACCCGGCGAGGCCAGCATCACCGGCTCGACCTCGCTGGAGGTCACGGTTCTGGACATCATCAACAACGGCAAGGATGTCGCCATCGTCGACAGCTCGATCGAGGCGCATATGCTGGACCTGCTGATCTATCGCGAGACGGCAAAGCTACCGCAGGACGGCACGCATGACTATCAGATCGCCGGGAAAACCTGCCTTGCGGGCGATATTTTCGGCGACGCGCGCTTTGCCGAGCGCCTGAGCATCGGCGACCGCATCAGCATCAGCGATGCGGCCGGTTACACGATGGTCAAGAAGAACTGGTTCAATGGCGTCGCCATGCCCTCGATTGCCCTGCGCGAGGAAGACGGATCTGTCCGCCTTGTCCGCGCGTTCCCCTATGCCGACTACAAGTCGAGCCTGTCCTGACCTCTACCTGAAAGGAAACTGAATTGGCCAAAAACGTTCTCATCATCGGCGCCGGTGGCGTCGCTCAGGTGACAGCGCATAAACTCGCTCAGAACGCCTCCGAATTCGGAGCCCTGCATATCGCCAGCCGGACCCAGTCCAAGGCGGACGACATCATCGCCAGCGTGAAGGCGAAAGGCCATCAGGTCGAATTTACCTCGCATTCCGTCGATGCCATGGACAGCAAGGCCGTGGCCGATCTGATCCGCAAGATCGACGCGAATATCGTCATCAACGTGGGTTCAGCCTTCGTGAACATGACCGTGCTTCAGGGCTGCATCGAAACCGGTGCCGCCTATCTGGACACCGCCATCCATGAAGACCCCGCGAAGATCTGCGAAACCCCGCCGTGGTACGGCAACTATGAATGGAAGCGCCGCGAGGCCGTGGAAAAGGCGGGCATGACCGCCATTCTGGGCGTGGGCTTCGACCCGGGCGTGGTGAACGCCTATGCCCGCCTGGCCGAGGATGAATATTTCGACAAGATCGAGTCCATCGACATCGTCGACATCAACGCAGGCTCGCACGGGCGCTGGTTCGCCACGAACTTCGACCCCGAGATCAACTTCCGCGAATTCACCGGCACCGTCTACGCCTGGCAGGGCGGCAAATGGACCGAGAACAAGATGTTCGAGGTCGGTCGCGAATGGGACCTGCCGGTCGTCGGCAAGCGCACCGCTTATCTCTCGGGCCATGATGAGGTTCACAGCCTCTCGGCCCGCTACAAGGACTCGGACGTCCGCTTCTGGATGGGCTTTGGCGAGCATTACATCAATGTCTTCACCGTGCTGCAAAACCTTGGCCTGCTGAGCGAACAGCCGGTCAAAACCGCCGAGGGGCTTGAGGTCGTGCCGCTGAAGGTGGTCAAGGCCGTGCTGCCCGACCCGGCGAGCCTTGCGCCCGATTACGAGGGCAAGACCTGTATCGGCGATCTGGTGAAGGGCACCCGCGACGGCAAGCCGGGCGAGGTCTTCATCTACAACGTCGCCGACCACAAGGACGCCTATAACGAGGTCGGCTCGCAGGGGATTAGCTATACCGCTGGCGTGCCCCCGGTGGCAGCGGCCATTCTGGTCGCCCGTGGCGAATGGGACGTCAAGAAGATGGTCAACGTCGAGGATCTGCCCGCCCGCCCCTTCCTTGAGCTGCTGGGCAAGCTGGGCCTGCCAACCCGCGTCATCGACGCGACCGGCGATCACCCGCTGTAGGGGCGGCACAAGCAGCAGATGACAGGCCGGGCCAGAGCAATCTGCCCGGCCTTTTTCTTTTCGGCGGTTCTGGCGTTTCCGTAGCGTCACGGTATCATTGCGTCACCCACCATCTGCGAATCGCGACATGTCCACACCGCCGTCCCCCCGCCTGCGCATCGGCTTCCTTCTGACGCCACGCTTCACGCTATCGGCCTTCGCCACTTTCGTCGATGTGCTGCGCCTTGCCGCCGATGATGGCGACGGTTCGCGCCCGATCCGCTGCAGCTGGAAGGTGCTCTCGCATGACATGGCGCCGGTGCAATCCTCTTGCGGGATGCGGCTCGAGCCGGATGAGCGGATGGGCGACGTCAGCCAGTACGACTATATCGTCGTAGTCGGTGGGCTGATCGACGGCGGCCCCGGCCTCACGCCCGAACAGATCGCCTTCCTGCGCCGCGCGGCCGAGGCCAAGGTGCATCTGGGCGGGCTTTGCACCGGCGTTTTCGCGCTGGCCCGGATCGGGTTGATGGACGGCTATCGCTGCTGCGTCAGCTGGTTCCATCACGAGGATTTTCTGGCCGAGTTCGAGAAGATGCGCCCCGTCTCGGACCAGATCTTCGTGGTCGACCGCGACCGCATCTCGTGCCCCGGCGGCGTCAGCGCCGCGCATCTAGCGGCCTTTCTGGTCGACCGGCACATCGGGCGGGCGGCGGCGCGCAAAAGCCTCTCGATCCTGATCATTGATGAGGCCATGTCGGCGGATCGCCCCCAGCCCGGCCTGCCGCTGGAACTGTCGGCGCGCGATCCGCTGGTGCGCCGCGCCCTGCTGGCGATGCAGCAGAATCTGCACTCGCCCCTGCCGATTGCCCGCATCGCCCGCGATCTGGGCGTCGGACGCCGCAAGCTCGAGCGGCATTTCAACGCCGATCTGGGCATTCCGCCTGCAGACGCCGCCATCCGCATCCGGCTGGCGCAGGCCCGCATGCTGCTGAGCCGGACCGACCGCACCGTCACGCGCATCGCCGAGGAAACCGGCTTCTGCGACGCCTCGCATCTGATCCGCGTCTTCCGCGAGGCCGAGGGCACGACGCCCGACCTCTGGCGGCAGCAACCTCAGGCCGAGGATGAGGCCGCGCCGATGCCGATGTGACGGCTAGCCCGTCAGGAACGCCAGCACGATGCCCCCGGCAGCCGCCATCAGCACGACCATCCAGGGTGGGGCTTTCCACATCATCAGCGCTATGAGACAGGCCAGTGCCAGCGCGAAATCCGGCATGCCAAAGACGGAACTGGTGAAGACCGGGCTGTAAAGCGCCGCGCCCAGAATGCCGACGACCGCCGCATTCGCGCCCTGCATTGCCGCTCCGGCGCGGGGCTGGCTGCGGAAGCGGCTCCAGAACGGCAGCACACCGATCAGCAGCAAGAACCCCGGCAGGAACACCGAGATCAACGCCAATGCCGCGCCCGCGATGCCATGGGGCGCGGGCCCAAGCACCGCCCCCAGATAGGCGGCGAAGGTGAACAGCGGCCCCGGCACGGCCTGCGCCGCGCCATAGCCCGCCAGAAACTGGTCGGCCGAGACCCAGCCGGGTGCCACGATCTCGGCCTGCAGAAGCGGCAGCACGACATGCCCGCCGCCAAAGACCAGCGCGCCCGCACGATAGAAGCGGTCCATCACCGCTACCCCCTGAGAGAGGCCCGCCAGAAGCGGCAGCCCCACCAGCAAGGCGGCAAAGAGGCCAAGCGCGACAATCGCCTGCGTTTTCGTCACTGGCATGCGGACCTGCCCGGGCGTCACCGCTGGCCCCGCAGGGATCAGCAGCAGCCCTGCCACCGCGCCCATCACAATCGCCCCCATCATGCCGACCGCGCCCGGCAGAAAGGCCAGCAGCACGACTGCGCCCACCGCGATGCTTGCCCGCAACCGATCCGGGCAGAGGCTGCGCGCCATCCCCCAGACCGCCTGCGCGACAATCGCCACGGCCACGATCTTCAGCCCATGCAGCGCCCCCTGCCCGACCGGACCCGAGATCGCGCCCGCCGTCATCGCGAAAACCGTCAGCGCAAGGGCCGAAGGCAGGGTGAAGGCCAGAAAGGCCGCCAACGCCCCCAGCCAGCCCGCGCGCATCATCCCCAGTGCAAAGCCCGCCTGCGACGAGGCCGGCCCCGGCAGGAACTGGCACAGCGCGACCAGATCTGCATAAGCCTGATCCGAAAGCCAGCGCCGTCGCAGGACCAGTTCATCGCGGAAATACCCCAGATGCGCGATGGGCCCGCCGAACGAGGTCAGGCCCAGCTTCAGAAACGCCCCGAAGACCTCAGCCGGAGTTCCTTCTGTCACAATCGGCTTGGCGCTCTCGGCTGGCATCATCGCTCCTCGATCCCTGGTCATCGGGCGATTATGCCAGATCATATGCAGATTGCGTGACGGATGCGCCCTTACACCGTCAGGTTCAGTCGCTGCAGATGCCGCACCAGAATGGCCGAGGCGGATTTCGCATCCCGGCGCCGGATGGCGGCCATGATGCCGTGGTGATCCGCATCGATGCGCGGACGCCAGCGGTTGCGATAATGGATCAGGATATAGCGCGAGGCCGCGTTCTGCAGATTGTCGACGGATTCGACCAGACGCGGCATCTCGCAGCCCTCATAGATCTTGCTGTGGAAGGCGCGGTTATACTCTTCCCAGTCGAAGATATTGTCGGCGCGGTCGCAGGCGTGGCGCAGCTCCTCGGCCTCGCGGATCTGCTGGGGCGTCAGATGCGGCACGGAATGCGCAAGCGCCATCGGCTCCAGCGCCAGACGCATCAGCTTCAGCTCCTTATGCGCCAAAGGGTCCAGCGGCGCGACCTGCACTCCGCGATGGGGCTGCGAGACGGCCAGACCCTTGGCGACCAGCCGCAGCAGAGCCTCACGCGCGGGGACGTGGCTCACGCCGAATTCGGCGGCGATATAATCCTGACGCAGCTTTTCCCCGGCCAGCAGCTCGCCCCGCACGATGCGGCGCGTCAGCTCGGCCGCGATCAGATCCGGTGAGGGCGTATACGCCATGCCTCAGGCCCACTCCTTGCCGCGTGCAGCCCGGACCCGCCCCGGCTTGCGTGCCAGCAGATAGGAGGGACAATAGGTCAAAGTCAAATTCCCCCCAAGGTTCATCCGCGCCATCAGCGATTTCAGCGCGGAGGGGGCCATCTGCCCACCCTGCGCGCCATTCACCCCGGTCGCACGCAGATGGCCAAACAGCCCCTGCGCCGAGGCGAAGGTCAGCGTGATCGTCGCATCCCGTGCCCATAGGATTTCCATCCCCTTGGGTAGGGCAGCGGCAAGGGCATTCGCATCACGATAAGAGGGCGCGCCTGCGGGCAGGCCCATCTGCGCCAGTTCGGGGAAGTTCCCCGGCCCGAAACCCGACAGCGCAATGACGCCCCCGGGACGCAGCACGGCGCAGAACCGGCGGATCAGCGCCTCGGGCTCGGGTAGCCATTGCAGCATCGAGGCGCTGGCGATCAGGTCCAGTTCCAGCGGCAGCGGCAGATGCGCGATATCGCCCGCCAGCACCTGCGGCGGCGCGGGGTATTGCAGATCCGGCAGCGGCGCTGACAGATCGTTCAGCCACAGCGCCTGAGGTTGCAGCGCCAGCAGGTCGCGGGTCAGAAATCCGGTGCCGTGACCGGCTTCCAGCAGGCGCGGATGGCGGGGCGTGACCGGCTCCAGCGCCTGAAACAGGGTCGCGGCGATCAGGCGCTGCGCCCGCGCCTCGGTGTCATAGCTCGGCAGATGCCGGGCAAAGGTCTGCGCGACGCGGGCCGAGGTCATGCGAAGACCTCATCCCAGCTTCGCCACATCGGGAAGGGGTTGTGGCCGCTGTCGTGCCAGTCGATGGGTCGCCCGGCCCAGCCAGCGGTCATGGCCGCATGGGTGAAAATGCGATCACGCTTTCCGGCATGGATGCGGTCGAAGGGCGGAATGTCTGGGGCCTGCCGTCCCCGCAAAAGGTCGAGTTCCTGCGCCAGCGCAGCGAAATCGAGATCAGGCGGCAAGGTGCATCCCGCACGGCGGGCAAAGCGAGCCATGCCCTCGGGTGTCACAGCGGCCTGCGTTGAGGCATAGATTTCGGGCGCGATGCCCAGCGTCTCATGCGCCGCAAATGGCGTACCGCAGACGGCGACCGAGCGTTCCGGCGCGATCTGGCCCCAAATCCGCGCGGCCACGCCGACGCCCAGCGAATAGGCCAGCAGCCTGAACCGCCGCCAGGGCGCGATCAGCGCCAGCGGCAGCGCCTCATCGCGGTAATCATCCAGCAGCAGCACATCGCCCCTGCCCGCCAAATGGGCGAAGGGCATCGCCCCCACCGCCCAGCCGGACAGGACCAGCGTCAGCTCTCGCCCCCCGTCGCGCCGCAGCCATTGCGCGCGCATCAGAGGCCCCGCGCGATGGTCAGCATCGCGTGTGCGATCTGCGAGACCTGCCCGGGCGGCGTGATCAGCGGCGGCATGGCGTAAAGCAGCCTGCCGAAGGGCCGCAGCCAGACGCCGGTCTCGGCGCAGAAGGCGTGGACACGGGCCATGGGCAGGGGCGCGCGCATCTCGATCACGCCAATCGCACCAAGAACGCGCAGGTCGGCCGCGCCTGCGAAATCCCGCGCCGGGGCCAGTTCGCCCTGCAACTGCGCGCCGATGCGGCGGGCCTCAGCCGCCCAGTCGCGCGTGCCCCACAGGTCCAGCGCCGCGCCCGCGACGGCGCAGGCCAGCGGATTGCCCATGAAGGTGGGCCCGTGCATCAGCGCCGCAGGGCTGCCCTGCCCGATCATCTGCGCGACCCTGCCGCTGGCGATGGTGGCCGCAAAGCTCATCATGCCGCCGGTCAGCGCTTTCCCGAGGCAGAGGATGTCCGGCACCACGCCCGCGTGTTCCATGCCGAAGGTCGCGCCGGTGCGCCCGAAAGCCGTCGCGATCTCATCGAAGATCAGCAGGATGTCGAACTGGTCGCAAAGCGCGCGCAGCCCCCGCAGATAGGCGGGATGATAGAAACGCATGCCGCCCGCGCCCTGCACGACAGGCTCGATGATGAAGGCGGCGATCTGCGGGCCGTGGCGGGCAAACAGCGCCTCGACCGCGCCAAGGCCGTTTTGCGCCGGGTCCTCGGTCCAGTCGGCGTTAAAGGCGACGGGCGGCATGGGCACGAAATGCTGCGCGCTGATCGCCGCGCCGAAGTGGCTGTGCATGCCATTGTCGGGGTCACAAAGGCTCATCGCCTTCCAGGTGTCGCCGTGATAGCCGCCGCGCGCGGTGGCCAGGCTGGTGCGCGCGGGGTTCCCTGCAGCGATCTGCGCCTGCACGGCCATCTTGACCGCCACCTCGACCGCGACCGAGCCGCTGTCGGCGTAAAACACCCGGTCCAAACCGTCCGGCAGCAGCGCCACCAGCTTGCGCGTCAGCTCGGTCGCCGGGTGATGCGTCAGCCCGCCGAACATGACATGTGGCATCCGGTCCGCCTGCGCCTTCAGCGCAGCGACCAGAGGCGCGGGCGCATGGCCATAGGCCGCGCACCACCACGAGGACATGGCGTCGATCATCCGCCGCCCGTCCGACAGATGCAGCCAGATGCCCTCGGCTCGCTCGACCAGATGCATGGGCTGCGGCTGGGTCATGGCGGTATAGGGGTGCCAGATGTGGCGGCGGTCGATGGCGAGCGCATCCATCACAGGGCCTCGCGGATGGCGGTCAGGTCGATGGCACGGAAGGCGGCGGCCAGCGCTTCGCAGGTCAGCAACGCCAGGCGCGGCAGGCGTCCCAGACTGCGCAACTGCCCCATCCGGCAGATGATCCCCTGACTGTCCGCCACCTCGTCGCCCACAAAGGCGATGCCAAGAATGGGCACGCCGCGCTGGCGCAGCGCCTCGATTGTCATCAGGCTGTGGTTGATCGTCCCCAGCCCCGTGCGGGCCACGATGATGACGGGGGCCTGCCAGCGCGCCATCTGATCGGCGAAGGTAAAGCCCTCGCGCAGCGGCACCAGTGCCCCGCCCGCGCCCTCGACTACCAGCGGACCTGCGGTCTGCGGCAGGTCCAGCGCGCCGGGTTCGATCACCACCCCTTCGCGCGCGGCGGACAGATGGGGCGAGGCAGGCAGGCTTAACCGATAGGCCTCGGGCAGGCAGGGGCACCCGGTCAGGCGGGCAACGGTGTCGCTGTCGGTCTCTTCCTCGAGCCCCGATTGGACCGGCTTCCAATAGGTCGCACCAAGGGCCTGCACCAGCCCGGCCGAGAAGACCGTCTTGCCAATGCCCGTATCCGTGCCGGTCACGATCACCGCGCTCATCTGTAGCCCCTTTCCTTCAGATCGCCGATCAGTGCGAACAGCGCATCGATGTCATCCCGCGTCACGTTTCCGGTGACCGAGATCCGTAGCCGGGCCGAGCCTTTGGGCACGGTCGGCGGGCGGATGGCGCGGATGTCGAAACCCTCTGCCTGCAGGGCCGCCGCTGCCCTCAGGGCGGGCTGGTCGTCTCCAATTACCAGCGGCAGGATCTGGCTTTCCGGCAGCGAAAGGCCCAGCCCCCTCCCCGCCATATGGGCATGGGCGCGCAACGCCGCCGCCTGCGCGATACAGGCCGGGTTGCCCTGAAGATGCGCGATCACCGCGCGCATGGACGCCGCCATCAGGGGCGAGGGCGCGGTCGCGAAGACGAAGGGTCGGGCGCGATTGACCAGCGTCTGAACCAGCACGCGGTCGGCGCAGATCAGCGCCCCGCTGCCGCCCAGAGCCTTGCCGCAGGTGTGCAGCGCGACCATCGCCACATCTGTAAGCCTCGCCCCATGCCCCTGCCCAAGGGGGCCGTAAAGCCCGGTCGAATGCGCCTCATCCAGCACCAGCACCGCCTCCTCGGCCCGCGCGAGCGCGGCGAAATCCGCTAGCGGGGCAAGATCGCCCTCCATCGAATAGACGGTTTCCAGCGCAATCCAGACCCGCCCGCGCCCGCCCGAGGCACGCCACTCGGCAATCATCGCCCGCGCATGCTCGACGTCATTGTGGCGAAAGCCCGCGACATGCGCCGGGCCAAGGCGCATCCCCTCATGCGCGCTGGCGTGGATCAGCGCGTCATGCAGGACCAGATCACCCGCCATCGGCAGGCTGGAGAAAATCGCCTGATTGGCCTGAAAACCGCCGCCCATGAAAAGCGCGGCCTCGGTCCCGAAGAAGCGGGCGGCCTCGGCCTCCAGCGCCTCATGCTCGGGGTGATTGCCGCGCAAAAGCCGCGAGCCCGCCGCCCCCACCGGCACGCCCCGCGCCAGAGCCTCGGCCATGGCGCGGCGCAAAAACTCGGACCCGGCCAGCCCCAGATAGTCGTTCGAGGCGAAATCGCGCCCCCGCGCCGGGGCCAGTTGGCGCAAGCGTCCCCGGGTCTCCAGCGCCTGCAGCCGCTCGGCGTGGCGCAGAAAGGCCGTCACGCCAGCTCTTCCGCCATCAGGCCCAGCTTCTGGAACAGTTGCGCATCCTTGGCGGCGTCGGGGTTGTCGGCGGTCAAGAGCGTGTCGCCAATGAAGATCGAATTCGCGCCCGCAAAGAAGCACATCGCCTGCAATTCATCCGACATCTCGCTGCGTCCGGCCGACAGGCGAACGTAGGATGCCGGCGCAAGGATGCGGGCGGTGGCGATGGTGCGCACCATCTCGATCGGGTCCAGCGGGGTCACGTCGGCCAGAGGCGTGTCGGCCATGCGCATCAGCATGTTGATCGGGATGGATTTCGGCGGCTCGGGCAGATCGGTCAGCGTCTGCAGCATCGAGACGCGGTCCTCGGCCGTCTCGCCCATGCCGATGATCCCGCCCGAGCAGACGTTGATCCCCGCCTGCCGCACCAGCTCCAGCGTCTCCAGCCGGTCGGTGAAACTGCGGGTGGTGATGATCGAGGGGTAGAAGCTCTCGGAGGTGTCGATATTGTGGTTGTAGTAATCCAGCCCCGCCGCCTTCAGACGGACCACCTGATCGCATTCAAGCATGCCAAGGGTCATGCAGGTCTCCAGCCCCATGGCCTTCACGCCTTCGATCATGGCGATGACGGCGGGCATGTCGCGCTCCTTGGGCGAGCGCCAGGCCGCGCCCATGCAATAGCGCGTGGCCCCCGCGTCCTTGGCCTTCCGCGCCTCGGCCAGAACGCGCTGCACCTCCATCAGTTTCGAGGCCCCCAACGTCGAGCCATTGCGCGCCGATTGCGCGCAATAGGCGCAATCCTCGGGGCAGCCGCCGGTCTTGATCGACAGCAGCTTGGCACATTGGATGCGGTTGGGGTCGAAGTTCTGCCGATGCACGGTCTGCGCCTGCCAGAGCAGATCCATCAACGGAAGATTATAGATAACATCGGCTTTGGTCTGCATATCGCCCCCTGTTCGCTGCGGTGAAGCAGACAAGGCGAGAGGACGAAGCTCAATTCCGCAAACTATCTATGATCGAGGATCAGCAGGAATGATGATTGACCGCTGTTTTCAATGGATATTTCAGGGAGGCCGGTGACGACGCGCCGCAAGGTCAGCGTCATCAACTATCTATAATCCATATCTCGATCCGAAATCCTCACGATCCGGCTGCCGCCCTTCGACCCGTCCGAGGAGCGCAGCGCCAGCAGCAAGGCCTCCAGCGCGGGCGTCCGCAGGTGCCGGTGATAGACCGCGTGGATGTCCGACAAGGGCGGGTCCGGCGCGATCTGGCGAAAGACCAGCGGCCCGGCGGTCAGCCGCGCGATCCCGGCGGGCACGATGCTGACGCCAAACCCGGCGGCGACAAGGCTGGGGATGGATTGCGCGTCGATGATCTGCTGCGAGACCTTCAGCTGGAACCGCCCGCCGGTCAGCAGCGATTGGATATAGGCCGCAAAATCCGAGCTGTCGGGGCGCAGGATGATATGGGTCTCGCCCCGCAACTCATCGATCGAGACCGTGGCCTTGCCGCCCAGCGGATGCCCCTCGGGCAGCAGGACCACCAGCTCCTCCTGCCAGGCAAGCGTGTGGGTCAGATCGTCATGCGCGGGTGCAGATCGGTTGAAGCTGACGTCCAGCCGCCCGCTGACCAGATCGCTGACCTGCAGGGCGGGCGATTTCTCGTGCAGGCGCACGGTGATGCCCGGATATTCGGCGCTGAAGCGCATCAGCAGATCCGCCAGACCAGAGCGCAGGATCGATCCGGTGGTGCCGATATCCAGTTGTCCCTGCCGCCCCGACTGCGCCTCGTGAATTTCCAGCAGGGCGCGGTCGTGCTGGGCCAGTATGGTGCGGGCGCGCCGCTCGAAGCTCGCGCCCGCTGCGGTCAGGGCAATCTTGCGGCTGCTGCGGTCGAAAAGCTCGGCCCCGATTTCCCGCTCAAGCGATTGAATTTGCAGGCTCAGCGGCGGTTGCGACATGTTCAGTCGCACGGCGGCCCGGGTGAAGTTCAGCTCTTCCGCCAGAACGACGAAACACTGCAGTTGCCGCATTCTCATATCAAAACCATATGGATGACCCGCAAAACGATATTAGACTCAGGGGCACTTTTGACCAACAACTTCCCATGGAGGATGCGGCACATGGTGCCGCGATAGTTAAGGGGGGAAGATTGATGCCGAAATGGAGCCGCTCACTATTCATACAGGTGTGCTTCGCGCTGGTCCTTGGCATTCTGGTCGGCTTTGCCGCGCCTGAATTCGCGGCCAAGATGAAGCCTCTGGGAGACGGCTTCATCAAGCTGATCAAGATGCTGATTCCGGCCATCGTGTTCTGCGTCGTCGTGCATGGCATTGCCGGGGCGGGCGATCTGAAGAAGGTCGGCGGCGTCGGCATCCGGGCGCTGATCTATTTCGAGGGCATCACCACCGTCGCGCTGATCCTTGGCCTTGCGCTGGCCTATATCTTCCAGCCCGGCGCGGGGATGAACATCGACGTCAGCACGCTCGATGCCTCGGCGATGAGCGCCTATATGGACCGCGCGCATGAGGTCAGTCAGGGCGGCACCGTCGACTTCCTGATGAAGCTGATCCCGACGACGATCTTCAGCGGCTTCGCGACCGGAGACGTGCTGCAGGTGCTGCTGGTCGCCATCCTGTTCGGCTGCGCGCTGGCCCTGCTGGGGGAACGCGGCCGCCCGCTTCTGACGATGATCGAGCTGGCGGGCGACACCACCTTCAAGGTCATGTCCTTTCTGGTCCGGCTGGCCCCCATCGGCGTCTTCGGCGCGATTTCCTATACCGTCGGCAGCTATGGCATCGGCTCTCTGGCGCAGCTGGGCTATCTGGTCGTGTTGTTCTATGTCGCCGTGGCGATCTTCGTCTTCGTGATCCTGGGGATTGTCATGCGGATCGCGGGCTTCAGCATCTTCAAACTGATCCGCTATATGCGCACCGAGATCGGCATCGTCGCCGGAACCACCAGCAGCGACAGCGTGCTGCCCCAGACCATGCGCAAACTGGAAAACCTTGGCATCAAGGACACGACGGTCGGACTGGTGGTCCCCACCGGCTATTCGTTCAACCTTGACGCCTTCTCGATCTATCTGACGCTGGCGGCGCTGTTTATCGCGCAGGCGACGAATACCGACCTGTCTTTCACCCATCTGATGACGATCCTTGGCGTGGCGTTGATCACCTCGAAAGGGGCGCATGGGGTGCCGGGCTCGGCCATCGTCATTCTGGCCGCGACCCTGACGGCGATCCCGGATATCCCGGTGATCGGTCTGGTGCTGGTCCTGTCGGTCGACTGGTTCATGGGCATTGCCCGCGCGCTTGGCAACTATCTGGGCAACTGCGTCGCGACCATCGCGGTGGCCTCCTGGGTGGGCGATATCGACAAGGCGCAGGCCCGCCGCGTTCTGGACGGCGAGCAACCGGCCGAGACCAATGGCGCGCTGGCCCAACCCGAGCATGGCTAAAGCCGTCGCCTGAGTTTGACGATCTGCGCTGGCCGAGATCTCGGCCAGCACTTCCTATTCGGCGCCGATGAAGCGCGCCAGCTTGCCCAGCGTCTGCAGGCCCAGCGCCTCGGCGCCGAAGCCCTTCGCCGTCTGGAACTCGGCCTCGGTGCTGAAGACCATGCCCAGCGTCACCTGCGTCGCACCGTCCACCTCATCGAAGGAGGCCCAGGCATCGGCGTGCTTGGGCCCGTTCTCGCCCCAGAGCAGGGAATAGCGGATGCGGTCCTGTGGGCGGACCTCATGGTAGAGGTGATGGTTCGGAAAGACCGTCCCATCCGGCCCGATCATGTCAAAGACCCATTCGCCGCCGGTCCGCAGCTCGATCCGGCTGGTCCGGCAGGAATACCCGTCCGGCCCCCACCATTTCGGCAGCGTCTCGGGGTTCATCCAGGCGTCCCAGACCAGCCTGCCCGGTGCCTTGATCCGGCGCTGCAGGATCATCGTCCGCCGCGCGACACCATCGAGATTGCCCAATCCCGCATCGAATCCCTGCCGATAGCCCGCCGCGATGCCCTCGGCGGTCGCCGACAGCTGCACGGTCACCACGATCCGGCTGCCCTCCTCCGCGCGTTCCAGATCCGCCGTCACCAGCGCCGAGGATTGCGTGACGCCCTCTGACGACACGAGTTCATAATTCACGCTGCGCCGCGCGGGCTCCAGCTCCAACCAGCCGCATTCGCAGCGGATGTCGGGCTGGTCCTTGACCTTGCAAAGCGAGATCTCACGCCCGCCCGGCCGTGTGTCGGCTTCCAGAAACTCGACCGTGACCGAGGGCGTGGGTGCCGCCCAGATCGCCCGGGCAGCGGGCGCGGTCCAGGCCTGCCACAGCACCTCGACCGGGGCCGGGACCTGTCGTTCGAAGGTCAGCGTCGAAAATTTGCTCATCGCATCAATTCCTTGCCAGAGGGTTCGCCTGCGTCATGTCCCGCGCTCCTGCATCAGCTTCATCACCTGATCCTCCAGCCGGTCGAGGCGCGCCTCCCAGATGGCGCGCTGTTCATCAAGCCAGCTGCGCATCGGCAGCAGCGCCTCGGGCACGATGGCGCAGGTTCGCACGCGCCCGTCCTTGGAACTGGCGATCAGCCCCGCCATCTCCAGCACCGAGAGGTGCCGCATCACCGTGGGCAGCCGCAGCGCCGTCGGGGCCGAAAGCTCCGAGACCGCCGCCGGCCCCTCGGCCAGACGCGTCAGAATCGCCCGGCGCGTCGGGTCGGACAGCGCGTGGAAGAGTAGGGAAAGATCAGGTTCATGCTTAGCCATACAGCTAACTATATAGCGCTGCGAAACGCAGGCAAGAAAAACTTAGCGCATCGGCTAAGTTTTATTCCAGCCGTTTTCGCGTCATGTTGGCCCCGCCCCAAGTGAGGATGGCTGGATGGAACACGCGGTAAGACGGCTTTTTGAGCAGTATGAGCGCCTTTTCAATCATGCCCTGCACGGGCAAGCCGATCTGGAGGCGCTGGCCGCCCTATACGCGCCCGAGATGATCGGCGCTGCCCCGGCAGGCGTGCGAACTGCCAGGAACGACGATCAGTTCAGGGCGGCGCTGGCGCAGGGCTATGCGCAGTACCGGGCCATCGGGACGCAGGCGATGCGGGTCCGCAGCCTTCGCGTCTCGGAGATCGACGCGCTGCATGGCATGGCGCAAGTCTTGTGGAGCGCGACCTATCTGCGGAAAGACGGGACCAATGAGACCATCGATTTCGCGGTTCACTATCTGGTTCAGATGCAGGATGGCGCGCCGAAAGTGTTCGGCTGGATCTCGGACGATGAGCAGACGCTGCTGCGGCAGCACGGGATCGGCTGATATCGGGGGACGCGTCAGGCCGCGCGGGCCTTACAGAACGAAGTGGTGCCGGTGAAGGGACTCGAACCCCCGACCCCATCATTACGAATGACGTGCTCTACCAGCTGAGCTACACCGGCACTTCGTTCATGTGCCGCGCCGGATAGCAGGTTCCGGCGCGACAGGAAAGGGGGTGTCAGCGGTTTTTGCCCGCAATCTTCGCATCTTCTTCCGGAGGCTCGACATCCGGCGGGACATGGCTGAAGGGCAGATCGCTTTCCCGCACCGTCTTGGCCGTTTCCTCGACCGGGGCGTCGACGACTTCGGGCGGAACCGGCACGGCCACAGGCTCGGGGTCGGTGACGGTCATCGCCGGTTCATTGTCCTCATCTGCGGGCGCGCGCACGGTCCGATAGTCCGATTCGCGCGGCACCATGCCCGGGGCCACGTCCGCGACCTCGACCGGCTGCGCCGGGGCCTCGGGTTCCGGCTCGGGCGGGACCGGGACCATGCTGGTGGTGCCGGGCAGATGCTCGACCACAGGCTCTGCAGGGGTCGGAGAAGGCGTGCGGCGCACCACTTTCGCGGCTGCGCTAGTACCGACGATCAGCGGCAGCATCTCGATCCCCTGCGGGACGATGGTGCCACGCGCGGCGGGCGTGTCGGGCTCGCGCCAGGTCAGCGTGTCGAAGCCGCCGCAGCTGTCGCAGACCGGAGACCAGTCGGCCATCACATTGTGGCACTTGTCGCAGACCCATTGCGGGCCACGGCTGGCGACCAGCGCACGCGCCAGAATGCCGCGCACGACGGCGTCATCGGCGCCCTCGCCCCGCTCAACGGCAGCAAGGATCGAGAGTGAGCGCACCGTCGGATGCTTCTGCGCCAGATCGCCCAAGGCACGCCGGGCACCGGGAAAATCCTCGGCCGCGATCAGCAGTTCGGCACGCAGAAGCCGCGTCTCTTCATGGTCGGGGTTCTGCCGCATCAACTCTTCGAAGCGGCGCAGACGCGCGGCCGGGGTCTCGTCCGGGACGATCTCGGCATAGGTCGCGGCGATCGAGGGATGCGGGCGCACGCTCCAGGTCTTTTGCAGCACGCGCGCGGCATTGCGGGCGTCTTTTTGCTGGATATAGCTTTGCGCGGCCAGAACGGCGGCCGGAATCAGGTCGGGGCTGGCGCGGTTGGCCGAAATCGCCGCCTCGCGCGCGCTGATCGAATTGCCCTCGGCCAGCACTTCCGAGGCCTCTTGCAGGGCCATCACCGCATCGCGGCGCATATGCACGTCCTGCGGCATCTCGCCTTGCTTGCGCTTCTCTTTCAGGATGGCGCGGGCGCCCTTCCAGTCATGCTCTTTGGTTTGCAGATCCAGCAGCGTGTTCTGGATTTCCGAGTGCTTGGGCTTCAGCGCATAGGCCTTTTCAGCCAGTTTCAGCGCGGTTGCGGTATCGCCCTGCTCCAGCTTCTGGCGCATCAACCCGCGAATGCCGACAAAGCGGGTGCGGTCATCAGACAGCAGACGGCGATAGATCTCATTCGCCTTGGCGCTGTCGCCCGCGACCTCGGCGGCCTGCGCGGCCAGCAGGTCGGTGATATGCGGCTGATCCAGAAACTTCGCGGCGCGTGCCGCCTTGTCCTGCGCCAGCCGCCCCTCGCCCGAGGCGACGGCCAGCATGCCCTCGGACAGCGCCTCATAGCCCTTGCGCTCGCGCGAGCGGGCGAAATAGCGGTTGATCGCCGTCTCATCGCCCGAGATGAAGCGGATGAAGGCCACGAATGCGCCCAGCACGCGGACCACCAGCCAGACCAGCAGCAAAAGCACGATCAGCGCAAACAGCGCCTGCACCGGGCCCAGCGTGTATTCGATCCCGCCATAGACCACGCGCAGCGTGTGGCCCATCTCAGAGAGCTGGATCGCGCCCAGGGTCACGACCAGAACGATGGCGAAGAAAATCAGGATCTTCAAAGCGGAAAGCAGCATCTTGCGTCCCTCACTTTCCGCCGGCGGCCAAAGCGGCCAGGGCGGCATTCGCCTCGACCCAGGTGGTGGCACTGGTGGTCCAGCCCGCCATGGCCTCTTGCCCGGATGCAGGCAGGGCCGAGATCTGGCTCAGCGCGCCCGGAATATCGCCTGCGGTCACCGCCGCACCGGCGCGGGACAGGATCGCATCGGGATCGTCCCCCTCGCGCGGCTCGACCGAGCGGGCGCCGGTCTGCACGCGCAGGAAATTCCCGATGGCCCCCATCGCACCGCCTTCGCCGCCGATTTCCTTGCGCGCGGCGGCCAGGCCGTCACGGGCAGCGGCGTCAAAGCTGGCTTGCAGGGCCGACAGCGTCGGCACCTCTTGGGTCAGGACGGCGGGCGGCTCTATCCCGGCCTCGGTCAGCGCCTGAAGGGCGGATGTCCGATCGCCGCCGCTTTCCATCGCCGCCTGCAGCTGCGCAGCGGCGGCTGCCGCACGCGCCCGGCGGTTGGCGTCGCTGGCGGCCTGCTCCAGCGCCTTGGCCTGTTCCTGAGCCGAGGCGATGCGTTCTTCCGCCTGCGCCGCGACCTGAGAGATCTGCTGCTGCGCGTCTCCGGCCTGACTGGCCAGTTGCTCGATCCGCTGGGCGGTCTCGGCATCCATTGCGGGCCGCTGCTCCAGCGCCTCAAGCTGGCGCTCCTGCGCCGAGACCTGTGCGCGAAGCTGGTCCATCTCGGCCCGCAGCGCATCGGCGGATTGGGCGTCAAAGCCCGCTACCGGCTGGGTCGAGGGCGAGGCGGTCGAGGCCGGGCGGCTCGACAGCGCCGCCAGCGTGCCTTCCAAAGAGGCGAGCTTCTCCTGCTGCGCCTTCAGCGCTGCCTGAAGCTCGGTCACTTCGACCGGCGCGGTCGCAGGCGATTGCGCGGGGGCCGGGGTATCGGCCAGCAGCTGGCGCGCGGCATCGGCCCCAGCCGATGAAGCACGGGCCACGAAAGCATCATTCTGGGCGGCAAGCTCGGCCTTGGCGGCCTCGGTCCCGGCATCGCGGGCGGCCTGCATCTGCGCCTCGGGCGAGGTCGCGAAACCTGCGGGCAGCAGCGCGGGCGGCAGATGCGGCAGCGCCCAATAGGTCGCGGCGGCCCCGATCCCGGCGGCCACGACGCCGCCCAGGAACATCGGCATGAAGCCTGCCTTGCGCACCTCGACCACGCGGGTTTCGGTGCGGGTTTCCGTCCGCGCGGGCGTGACCGGCGGGACAGAGCCTGCCTGAACGGTTTCAGAAGCCTTCCCTGTCTCCGCACGCTTTTCAGCGGCCGGGCGGGATTCGGTCGAGGTGCCGACCAGCGTCGAATCGATCAGCGGCTTCGTCTCGGCGAGCTTTGCAGCCCCGGTCGTGTCCTTCGGCAGCGGGGTGTTCTTGACCACCTTGCCCGGCTCTGCGGCTTTTCCGGTCTCTGGCTTGGGGTTCTTCGCGGTTTCGCTGGAAGGTTTTTCTGGCTGTTTCACGATTTTCCCCTGTCTCTGCCTGGCTCGCTTTACGGCGGAACCGGTCTCCCGCGCCACGATGACCGAATTGCATTGCCTCCGCCAGTCGTCAGTCTAGTCGGCAGCCGGGTGGGCCTCAACCCGGACGAAACGCATATTCGTCAGGCGAGAAGCTGGCGCAGCGCGGCGATGATGCCGGGACCGTCGGGCGTGGGGGCGACGACCGCGCGTGCAAAGGGCGCGGACCAGCGATCGAGCGCCGCCTGACTGATCGCCGCCAGCCACAGGGGCGCACGGGCCGTCCCGGCCTGCGCCGCCAGGATCTGCGCGCTGCGGGGAGAGAACAGCGGCAATAGGACGCAGCGGTCACCGGCCAGCGCCTCGACTGCTGCGGCGTTCAGATCCTGCGCCACCTGATCATAGACGGTGATCCCGGTCACCGGCAGCGCGCGTGCAACATGCGTGCCATGTGGATGTACCCAAGTCGGGCCCAGGTCCTGCAGCATGGGCATCATCCGGTCGGCATCGCCCGGCCCCACCGTCACATCAAAGCCTGCATTGCGCGCGGCTTCAGCCGTTGCGGGACCCACGCAGATCGCCGGGCGCCCGCGCCCCTGCCCTGCCGCAGGGACCGCGTTGACCGAGGTCAGGACCATGCCCTTAGCCCGCTCTAGCACCAAAGGATCATGCGCGACCGGCACGATGCGCATGATCGGAGAGATCAGCACCTCAAGACCCAGATCGGCGATCTGCCCGGCAAAGCGGCGGGACAGGGGGTCGGGGCGGGTCAGAAGCAGCAGCGGCGGCATGGCAATCGTCAGATCAAGGTGATAATCCGGTCCTGCCTAGGCGCTGGACGCCTGCGGAACAAGGAAAACCATGACGCAGCCCCTGCACCTGACCTTTCTGGGCATCGAAAGCAGTTGTGACGACACCGCCGCCGCGGTGGTGCGTGGCGACGGCACGATCCTGGCCTCGGTCGTGGCCGGGCAGACGGCACTGCATGAGAATTTCGGCGGCGTCGTCCCCGAGATCGCCGCGCGCGCCCATGCCGAAAAGCTGGACCTCTGCGTCGAGGAAGCGCTGGCGACGGCAGGGCTGACGCTGGCCGCGCTGGACGGCATCGCGGTGACCGCCGGGCCGGGGCTGATCGGCGGGGTGCTGTCGGGCGTCATGCTGGCTAAGGGGATCGCGGCGGGCAGCGGGCTGCCGCTGGTCGGCGTCAACCATCTGGCCGGGCACGCCCTGACGCCGCGCCTGACCGATGGCGTGAGCTATCCTTACCTGATGCTGCTGGTCTCGGGCGGGCATTGCCAGTTCCTGCATGTCGCGGGGCCGGATCGTTTCACCCGCCTTGGCGGCACCATCGACGATGCCCCGGGCGAGGCATTCGACAAGGTGGCGAAGCTTCTGGGCCTGCCGCAACCGGGCGGCCCTGCGGTCGAGGCGGCGGCCGCGCGCGGCGATGCCAAGCGCTTCCCCCTGCCCCGGCCGCTGCTGGACAAGCCCGGCTGCGACATGAGCTTTTCGGGCCTGAAGACCGCCGTCCTGCGCCTGCGCGACGATCTGGTCGCCCGCCAAAGCGGCCTGCATGAGCAGGACCGCGACGATATCTGCGCCGCCTTTCAGGCCGCCGTGGCCGATGTCCTGGCCGAGAAGACCCGGCGCGCGCTGGCCGCCATGCCCGCGCCCGTGCTGGCCGTGGCGGGCGGCGTTGCCGCAAACCAGCGCCTGCGCGCCGCGCTTCAGGCCGTCGCCGAGGAAGCCGGGGCCAGTTTCGTCGCCCCGCCGCTGCGTCTTTGCACCGACAATGCCGCGATGATCGCCTGGGCCGGAATCGAGGCTTTCGGGACTGGCCAGCGTGACGGCATGGACCTTGCCGCGCGGCCCCGCTGGCCGCTGGACCAGAACGCCGCCCCGATGCTGGGTGCGGGCAAGAAAGGGGCCAAAGCATGAGCGTTGCGGTGATCGGCGCGGGGGCCTTTGGCACGGCGCTGGCGGTCTCGCTGGCGGCAAAAGGGCCGGTGACACTGTGGGGTCGCGACACCGGCTGGTCAGAGAGCCGCGAAAACCCGCGCCTGCCGGGGGTCACTCTGCCCGCGAATATCCACGTCACCTCGGATCTGGCGCAGATCACGCAGCAGACCGTGCTGCTGGCCCTGCCCGCGCAAAGCCTTGGCGGCTTTCTGGCGGCCGAGGGCGCGCGCCTTGACGGGCGCAATCTGGTCAGCTGCGCCAAGGGCATTGATCTCGGCACGCTGGAAGGCCCCTCGGTCCTGATCCGCGCGGCCTGCCCTGCGGCCATCGTCGCCGTGCTGACCGGGCCGTCCTTCGCCGCCGATATCGCGCGCGGACTGCCCACCGCGCTGACGCTGGCCTGCGCCGATGCGGATGCCGCGAAGGCGCTGCAACATCAGCTCTCGACGCCGAACCTGCGGCTTTACCGCACGACCGATGTGGCGGGCGCCGAAATGGGCGGCGCGCTGAAGAATGTCATTGCCATCGCCGCAGGTGCCGCCATCGGCGCGGGCTATGGCGACAGCGCCCGCGCCGCCGTCATCACCCGTGGCTTTGCCGAGATGCAGCGCCTCGCCGCCGCCATGCAGGCCCAGCCCGAGACGCTGGCGGGCCTTTCCGGCCTGGGCGATCTGGTGCTGACCTGCACATCAGAGCAGTCACGCAATTTCCGCTATGGTCAGGCGCTTGGCGCGGGCCGCGATTTCGATGCCCGCACCACGGTGGAAGGCGCGGCGACCGCCCGCGCCGTCGCCGCACTGGCCGCACGCCTTGGGCTGGACCTGCCGATCTCGACCCTGATCGCCGGTCTTGCCGAGGGGCGCATCGCCATGGAACAAGCCCTGCAAATCTTGCTGAACAGACCCCTGAAGGAGGAATGATGCCGCTTTTTGCCGTGATCTGCCGCGACCGCGCGGGCCATCTGCAAACCCGCCTCGACACGCGCGAGGCGCATCTGGCCTTTCTGGGCAGCCAGCCCGGCCTGAAGGCCGCCGGTCCGCTGATCGAGGACGGAGAGATGCGCGGCTCGCTTCTGATCGTCGAGGCCGAGACCTTGACCAGCGTCAAGGACTGGGTGGCGCAGGACCCCTATAAGGCGGCGGATCTGTTCGCCTCGGTCGAGGTGATCGAGTGGAAGAAGGTGATCGGCTGATGGCCTACTGGCTTTTCAAATCCGAACCCGACGTGTTCGGCTTCGACGACCTGATCGCCAAGGGCGACAAGGGCGAGGAATGGGACGGCGTGCGCAACTATCAGGCGCGCAACAACATGCGCGCCATGCAGGTGGGTGATCAGGGCTTCTTCTATCACTCGAACATCGGCAAGGAAGTCGTGGGCATCGCCGAGGTGATCGCCCTTGCCCATCCCGATTCGACCGCCGATGACCCGAAGTGGGAATGCGTCGACATTCGCGCGGTGTCCCGCGTCGTGCGCCCCGTCACGCTGGATGAGGCAAAGGCCGAGCCCCGGCTGAAGGACATGGTGCTGGTCAACAACTCGCGCCTGTCGGTCCAGCCGGTCTCTGAGGCCGAGTGGAAGGCGATCCTCGACATGGCGGGCGGGACGAAAGCCCTATAGGCGCAAGCGCCCGATCCGACACAGCTTTGAACGACACCCCGACCCGCGCCATGCGGGCGGGCGGCGGGGAAGGCTCCCCGCATCTGCATGAAGGAAGACCGATGGCACGCGGCACGACGATCATGGCTGACCGGCCGACCACCAAGCGCGTGGGCGCATTGCGCGCGCTCTGGCCATTCCTGCGTCCCTATCACCGTCTGATGCTGGGGGCGTTCATCGCGCTGGTGCTGACCGCCTCGATCAGCCTTGTGCTGCCGGTCGCGGTGCGCCGGGTCGTCGACGGCTTCGGCGAACGGACCGAGCTGCTGGATGAATATTTCTTCGCCGCCCTGACCTTCGTGCTGCTGCTGTCGCTGGGCACGGGCCTGCGCTATTTCCTGGTGACCCGGCTGGGCGAACGCGTCGTGGCCGACATCCGCAAGGCGGTCTTTGGCCGCGTCATCACCATGAGCCCCTCGTTCTATGAACGCATCCTGACCGGGGAAATCATCAGCCGCATCACCACTGACACGACGCTGATTCTGTCGGTCATCGGCTCTTCCGTGTCGATCGCGCTGCGCAACATGTTCATCCTTGCGGGCGGCATGGCGATGCTGATCTGGACCTCGCCCAAGCTTTCTGGGCTGGTGCTGCTGCTGGTTCCGGTCGTCGTCGTGCCCATCGTCGTGCTGGGACGCAGGCTGCGCAAACTCTCGCGCGAGAATCAGGACTGGATCGCGGCTTCCTCGGGCGCGGCATCGGAAAGCCTGCTCTCCGCGCAGACGGTGCAGGCCTTCACGCATGAGGACGCCACCCGGGCCGAGTTCGACCGCGTGACCGAGCTTTCCTTCGGTGCCGCCCTGAAGCGGGTGAAAACCCGCACGGTGATGACGGTCATCGTCATTTTCCTCGCCTTCTCGGGCGTGCTGGGCATCCTTTGGGTGGGCGCGCGCGACGTCCGCGCCGAGATCATGTCGGTGGGCGAGCTGGTGCAGTTCGTCATCTATGCGGTGATGGTCGCGGGCGCGGTGGGCGCGCTTTCCGAGATCTGGGGCGAGCTGCAGCGCGCCGCCGGGGCGACCGAGCGCCTGACCGAACTGCTGACGGTTCAGGATCAGCTGTCGGACCCCGCCCATCCCATCCCGCTGCCCCGTCCGGTGCAGGGCCGGATCGGCTTTGACGACGTGACCTTCCACTATCCCTCACGCCCCGACATGTCGGCGCTGGAGGGCATGTCGCTGCAGATCGCCCCGGGCGAGACCGTGGCGCTGGTCGGCCCCTCGGGCGCGGGCAAGACGACGGTGATCCAGCTGCTTCTGCGCTTCTGGGACCCGCAATCGGGGGCCGTGCGCATCGACGGGATCGACCTGCGCGACATGGCGCGCGACGATTTCCGCGAGGCGATCTCTCTGGTGCCGCAGGACCCGGTGATCTTCGCCGCCACCGCGCGCGAGAACATCCGCTTCGGCCGCCCCGACGCCACCGACGCACAGGTCGAGGCCGCCGCCCGTGCCGCCCATGCGCATGATTTCCTGATGGACCTGCCGCAGGGCTATGACAGCTATGTGGGTGAACGCGGCGTGATGCTGTCGGGCGGCCAGAAGCAGCGCATCGCCATTGCCCGCGCCATCCTGCGGGACGCGCCGATCCTGCTTCTGGATGAGGCGACCAGCGCGCTCGACGCCGAATCCGAGCGTCTGGTGCAGCAGGCCGTCGACCGGCTGGCCGAAACCCGCACGACCATCATCGTGGCGCATCGTCTGGCGACGGTGAAAAAGGCCGACCGCATCATCGTCTTTGAACATGGCCGCATCGTGGCGCAGGGCCGGCACGAGGAACTGGTGGCGCAGGGCGGGCTTTACGCGCGCCTCGCCCGCCTGCAGTTCACCGCAGGCCTGGCCGAGGCGGATGCGCTGACCGAGTGACGCCTTAGTGGCGGCGCGCCCGTGGCGCGCTATAGACGGCAGCCCAGTATTCGGTCTTGCCATCGGCCCCGATGGCGCGACCCACGCCGTATTCGCTGATCTGCGGGATCAGGATATTGGCCAGATGCCCGGTCGAGGCCTCCCATGCGGCATGCACCGCCGCGTGGGTAAAGGGCCCCGCCGCAATGTTTTCCGCCGTAATCCCGGGCGCATAGCCCACCGCACGCACCCGCTGGGACGGGCCCGAGGTGCCGCTGCCGCGATGGCTCATCACGCCGCGCCGGGCCATGTCGCAGGCGTGGCGCGCCGCCGCCTCGGCCAGCTTGGCATTGGCGCGCACCGGCGGCAGGCCCCGTGCCCGGCGCACCGATGAGGTGGCCTCGGCCCCCGAGGCATTGTCGCGGCTGCTGGTGGCAAGGCAGCGCACCGCACCCGCCTGTTTTTCATTCTGCCGGACGCTTCCGTTCGCATCGGCCGAAATGGCGCCCGCTGCCAGAACGACGACCACAGCCGTCGCCCCCGAAACGAGCTTGCTAAGCATCTTCATATGAAGCGTAATTCCCGTAAGTTCTGATGCTGCAGAAGCTACTCGGACCAGCTTACCATTTAAACCACAGGTTGTTTAAAATGAAAGCGACTGCGTTGTGACGCGGTTTTTATAGCGGGAACCACCCCGTCCGGAAAGCGTTCGGACAAGCATAGGCAAGAAAGGACCGATCATGGCCATCTGGGATTTCGTCAAGGACGCGGGCAAATCGATCTTCGGGTCAGAGGCCAAGGCGGCCGAGGCCCCCAAGAATCCGGCACCGCAGGGTGCCACTCAGGCAGCCGCCCCCGCCCCCAGCGACACTGATCGCAAGGTCGCCGCGTTGAAGCAGGAACTGGTGCAGCTGGGCCTGACCAGCAAGGACGTCCACCTGACGCTGCGCGGTGATACCGTGGTCATCACCGGCAAGGCCGCCGATCAGGAAACGCTGGAAAAGCTGATCCTCGCGGTCGGCAACATCAAGGGGATTGCGCGGGTCGAACTGGCCGAACCGGCGCTGGCCAAGGCCGATACCCCCGTGCGCGAGCCGGTGTTCCACACCGTCAAGAAGGGCGAGAACCTCTCGGCCATCGCCCAGCACTATCTGGGCAAGGCCAGCCGCTATCGCGAGATTTTCGAGGCAAACAAGCCCATGCTCAGCGATCCCGACAAGATCTATCCGGGCCAGATGCTGCGCATCCCGCAAGACTGACCTTCCCCTAGGACAGCCCTGCTGACGCAGCGTTGCAAGACGGGCAAGCGCCCCGGTGGTGCTTGCCTGCCGGGGCGCTTTGCGGCCATGGTTGAGTGGTCAATCGGGACGTTGCATGATCCCGACGCAGCAAAGATCCTTGGGAGGAGATATATGACCGTGTTCGCGGGAAAGGCTGATCGAGATACTGTCGAGAATGAGATGCCCTATGAGGCACGCGGTCTTCCGACGACGATCTATCAGTTGCTGACCCAGACGCGGGACAAGTTCCCCGACCGCCCGGCGATCAGCTTTCAGCTATTCTCGGACCCGAATGCCCGCGCGGTCACACTGAACTGGACCGAGCTGCATGAGCGCGTGACCGAAACCGCGAATGTCTTTCACAGCCTTGGCATCGGCCCCAAGGATGTCGTGGCTTACCTTCTGCCCAACAGCATCGAGACGCCGATTGTCCTGCTGGCCGGGGCCACGGCGGGCATCGTCAGCCCGATCAACCCGCTGCTGGATGCCGACCAGATCGGTGGCATCCTGCGCGACAGCGGCGCGAAAGTGCTGGTGACGCTGAAGTCCTTCCCGAAATCCGATGTCGCGCAGAAGGCAGCGGCGGCAGTCGCGCTGGCTCCGAATGTCCAGACGGTGCTGGAGATCGACCTGCGCCACTATCTGACCGGCGTAAAACGCCTGCTGGTACCGCTGCTGCGGCCCAAGGTGCCCACCCGCCATCACGCGAACATCGTCGATTTCGAGGCCGCTGCCAGCGCGCAGCGCCACAATCGCCTGCTGTTCGAGGAAGGCACCGAAGATCGCGTCGCCGCCCATTTCCACACCGGCGGCACGACGGGCCTGCCGAAGGTCGCGCAGCACAAATTCTCGGGCATGATCTACAACGGCTGGCTGGGGGCAGAGCTGCTTTTCACCGAAACGGATGTGCTGATCTGCCCGCTGCCGCTGTTCCACGTCTTCGCGGCCTATCCGATCCTGATGTCCTGTCTGTCCTCGGGCGCGCATATGGTCCTGCCGACGCCCGCAGGCTATCGCGGCGATGGCGTCTTCGACAATTTCTGGAAGCTGATCGAGCGCTGGCAGGTCACCTTCCTGATCACCGTGCCGACGGCAATCTCGGCGCTGTTGCAGCGCCCGGTGAACGCCGATGTCTCCAGCCTGCGCACGGCGATCTCGGGCTCGGCCCCGCTGCCGATCGAGCTTTACAACCGCTTCAAGGCCGCGACCGGCGTCGAGATCGCCGAGGGCTATGGCCTGACCGAGGCGACCTGTCTGGTGTCGTGCAACCCGGTCGACGGGCTGAAGAAGGTGGGCTCGGTCGGCCTGCCCCTGCCCTATACCGAGGTGCGCATCCTGCGCCCCGACGGGCCGGGCCGCTTCGTCGAATGTCCGCAGGGCGAGGTGGGCGAGATCTGCATCTCGAACCCCGGCGTCTTCGAAGGCTCGACCTATACCGAGATCGACAAGAACCGCGATCTGTTCGCCGATGGCCGCTTCCTGCGGACGGGCGATCTGGGGCGCGTCGATGAGGACGGCTATCTGTGGATCACCGGCCGCGCCAAGGACCTGATCATTCGCGGCGGCCACAACATCGACCCGGCCGAGATCGAAGAGGCGCTGCTGGCCCATCCTGGCGTTGCCTTTGCGGGCGCCATCGGCCAGCCCGACGCTTTCGCGGGCGAACTGCCCTGCGCCTATGTCGAGCTGGTCAAGGGGGCCACCGCCACCGTTGAGGAGCTGACCGAATTCGCCCGTGGCCACATCCACGAACGCGCGGCCATTCCGAAATACATCGAAATCCTGCCCGAACTGCCCAAGACGGCGGTCGGCAAGATCTTCAAACCCGACCTGCGCAAGATGGCGATCAAGCGCGTCTACAGCCAGGCTTTGGCCGAGGCGGGCGTACCCGCCACAGTTGCAGAGGTCATCGACGACCCCAAGAACGGGTTGGTCGCCATCCTGACCGCCTCGGGGTCGGTGGATGAGCCGAAACTGCAGGAAGTGCTGGGTCAGTTCACCCGCCCGTGGAAGTGGAAAAACTGACCCGAACGGACCAATTTGCCACATAGCAGCAAGATCGCGCCGCGTCATTTGCGGCGTTATCTTGTTTTTAGGCGAATTCACGCCTAAAGTTGCCTCTTTCGCGGCATTCGGTCATAGGGTTTTCATATGCTTGATCTTCAGAACGAGTCGGACGATCTGGTCCTGATCGAGAACGCCCTGGTGATCCCCCCGCTCCCCAAAGGGTTGAGCAAGTGGCAGCCCTCGGGTGTTCTGGACAGCGACGGACGGTTCGTTCAGAACTCGGTCAGCTGGTCCAGCTCGACGCTTGTCGTGAACTCGGAACCCGAGATCCCGGACGCCAATGCCATTCAGGACCTGCCGGGCACGCATATGTTCGCGGGCATCAGCTATGGCCATTTCGGCCATTTCATCACCGAAAGCATGACCCGCATCTGGGCGCTGGATGAGCTGCGCGACAAGATCGACGGGCTGGTCTTCACCCCCAAGATCCAGATGAAGGACAACCTGCGCCCGTTCGAGGTTTATCAGGACCTGACCCGCCATCTGGGTCTGGACGGCATCAAGATCACCTGCCCCGCCACGCCCCTTCGGGTCGAGCGGCTGTATGTCCCGAAACAGGGCTTCGGCTTGGGTGATCTGACCGGCGGCAGCCGAAAGTTCCGCAATTATATCAACGCCCATGCCGGCAAGAATGTCGCGCCGAAAGGGCCGAAGAAGGTCTATATCTCGCGCTCGCTGCTGCCTCCGGGGCGTGGCGGGCTGCTGGGTGAGGCCAAGCTGGAGGCCTATCTGGCGGCCGAGGGCTATCACATCTTCCACCCGCAGCGCGAACCGAAGCTGGATCAGCTGGCGCAGTACAAGGCAGCCGAGCATGTGATCTCGGTCGATTGCTCGCCCCTGCATCTGATCGGCTATGTCGGCCATGAAAGCCAGAAGGTCGCCATCCTGCGCCGCCGCAGCATGGAATTCGGTGAGCTGTTCGAGCGTCAGCTGGGCGGCTTCAAAGGCATTCGCTGCTATCAGATCGACGCGCTGCAGAACGACTGGCTGCCGGTGAACACCGGACGGCCCAGCCGCAGCTCTTTCGGTGAGGTCAAGCTGAGCGAGATCTATCGCATGCTGCGTGAGGCCGGGATGATCCAGAGCGACGTGCCGTGGGAGGATCTGACCCTGGAAGAGCGCAATGCCGACCTGCACCGGATCGAGAAGCATCACGAACTGGGCTTCAAGCCTTTCAAAGCCGATGACAGCTTCCAGACCAGCATCGAGGCGAAAGAGCCCGAAAAGGCCTGAGCCGCCCCAGCCCGACATCAGAAACCCGGCCGTTCCGACGCGCCGGGTTTTTCATTGGTGATCTCAGGTGAACTGCCCCTCGGCGGCCAGACGGCAGATCGTGTCGATTGCCCGATCGCCCAGCCGCACGCCCACCAGCCCGTCGTTGATCGAAGGGACGTCCGAGGGATCATCGGTCGCGGTATCGGCGAAGACGATGGAATAGCGGCAACCCGAGGCATGGGCATTGCCCAGAAAATCGCCCCAGCGGTGGAATTGCGTCAGCACCGAGCCGACCTCGATCACATGCGCATCGGGGTTCGCGAACATCATGTTCGCGAAGAACGCCCCATGGGCCGAGCCGATGACCTCGGCCGCGTAAACGGCGGCGATCTGCTCGAGCGGGCTCATGTTTTCGAAATAGACCTGCTCGAACCCCTGTTCGCGCAGGCGGGCGACCAGCTTCTCTTCGCCGATCATCTGGCGCTGGTTCACGGTATGGGCCTCGGGATCACGGCTGACCCAGATCCGCTTGGGCATCTTGTCCAGATCCGCTTGCGAGATCATCGTCAGCGCCCGTTCCCGCAGCAGCCTCAGCGAGACGTCATAGGTGTTCTTCAGGATAAACTTGCGCCGCTGCGTATGCGGCGAGACCGTTTCCCACTCAGGGTCGGTCGGCGTATCCGCGACCAGTGAGCGGATGCGCGCATCACCACTCGCATAGATCATGTGGCGGAAGTTCAGCGGCAGGTTCACCCGCTCATATTCCGAGGCCTTGGCAGTGAATTCGATGCTGCCCGCCAGTTCGGGGAACAGCGCCTCGATGAACCGGGCCGAGAAGCGCGAGGGGTCATCATTGCGGCAATGAATGGTGATCTGCTCGGGCGGCGCGGCGGCGTAATGGACCAGCTGCGGCAGCGTCTCGGTCATGAAGTGATAGAAGTTCGTGCGGTTCCGGCATTCGATCCCAACCGGAATGCTGGCCGAGGCCAGCGGCCACAGCGGCAGATCGACGGAGGTGTCGCGCCGGGCGTGGTTGAAGAAGCGGTTCGTGCGCCGATAGGCCTGCGTGCCGGGGTTCTGCTTCAGATAGCGCGAATAGCTGCGGTCGCCCGCCGCGCCATTGGGCAGGAATTTGCCATTCACCTGCGCATTGCCACCCCGAAAAACCACATTCGAGGCGATGACCGGAACGGTATTCGTCTCGAACACCACCGGCACGGCCTCGTGCCAGCGGGGTTCAAGGTTGCGTTCAATGACGCCCTGCACTGCCGGATAATCGCTGCAGGCATATTGCCGGACGCGGGCGCCGCTGACCGGCCTGATCAGCCAGTCGAGGTTTTGCAGCGTCCAAAGGCCCTTGTCCCGCCCGACGACGAAGAAATAGTCGCGGGGCGGGCTGGTCCAGCGACCAGCCGCCTGATCTTCATCTGCAGCTTTCTCAGAGGTCTTCGTCTTGGGCATCAGGTCCGATCAGTCTCAGCGTGTGAATTTCTTGTATTTCACGCGCTTCGGCTCGATCGAATCCGGGCCAAGGCGGCGGACCTTGTCGGCTTCATAGTCTTCGAAGTTGCCTTCGAACCACTCGACATGGGCGTCACCCTCAAAGGCTAGGATGTGCGTGCAGAGACGGTCAAGGAAGAAGCGGTCGTGTGAGATGATAACCGCGCATCCCGCGAAATCCTCCAGCGCCGCTTCCAACGCCTGCAGCGTTTCGACGTCCAGATCGTTGGTCGGTTCGTCGAGCAGCAGGACGTTGCCGCCCGATTTCAGCAGTTTCGCCATATGGACGCGGTTGCGTTCACCACCCGAGAGCAGGCCCACCTTCTTCTGCTGGTCGCCGCCCTTGAAGTTGAAGGACGAGCAATAGGCCCGGCTGTTGACCTGCGCATCGCCCAGATCGATCAGCTCTGCCCCGCCCGAGATCTCTTCCCAGACGGTCTTGTTCGGGTCCAGCGCGTCACGCGACTGGTCGACATAGGAAAGCTGGACCGTATCACCATAGGTGATCTGGCCTGCGTCAGGCGTCTCATTCCCGGTCAGCATCTTGAACAGCGTCGATTTACCGGCGCCGTTCGGGCCGATCACGCCGACAATGCCGCCCGGCGGCAGGCTGAAGGTCAGATCCTCGATCAGCAGCTTGTCGCCCATGGCCTTCTTGAGCCCCTCGACCTCGATCACCTTGCCGCCAAGGCGCTGGCCGTTCGGGATGATGATCTGGGCGTTGGACAGCTTCTCACGCTCGGACTTGCCGGCCAGCTCGTTATAGGCGTTGATCCGCGCCTTCTGCTTGGCCTGACGGGCCTTGGCGCCTGCCCGGATCCACTCGAGTTCGCGTTCCAGCGTCTTCTGCTTGGCCTTGTCCTCGCGGGCTTCCTGCTCAAGGCGTTTCGCCTTCTGCTCAAGCCATGCGGAATAGTTGCCCTCATACGGGATGCCGCGGCCACGGTCGAGTTCCAGGATCCAGCCGGTGATGTCGTCAAGGAAGTAGCGGTCGTGGGTCACGATCAGGATCGTGCCGGGATATTCGATCAGGTGCTTTTGCAGCCAGGCGATGGTTTCCGCGTCCAGGTGGTTGGTCGGTTCGTCCAGGAGCAGCATGTCCGGCGCTTCCAGCAGCAGCTTGCAGAGCGCGACCCGGCGACGCTCACCACCCGAAAGGCTTTCGACATCGGCATCGTCGGGCGGGCAGCGCAGGGCCTCCATCGCGACGTCGATCTGGCTGTCCAGATCCCACAGGTTCTCGGCGTCGATCTCGTCCTGCAGCTTCGCCATCTCATCGGCGGTCTCGTCCGAGTAGTTCATCGCCAGTTCATTATAGCGATCAAGCTTGGCCTTCTTGGCCGCGACGCCCAGCATGACGTTTTCGCGCACGTTCAGCGCCGGGTCCAGATGCGGCTCCTGCGGCAGATAGCCCACGGTCGCGCCCTTGGCGGCCCAGGCCTCGCCGGTGAAATCCTTGTCCATGCCCGCCATGATGCGCAACAGCGAGGATTTACCCGCGCCGTTGACACCGACGACGCCGATCTTGACGCCCGGCAGGAAGTTCAGGTGGATGTTCTCGAACACCTTCTTGCCACCGGCATAGGCCTTGGTGACCCCGTCCATGTGGTAAACGAACTGGTAAGAGGCCATGATATTTCCTCGTGATTGTTTCTTGACGTTGTCTGGCTGGTTGAGGGCTATGTAGGCGAGCCCCGCTGAAAGGGAAAGCTTTCACCGCAAAAGAGCGTTGAATTCTGGCCCGAAGGTCTGTTCCAGAAAGCGGAACTGGGGACGAAGCTTGGCGCGCAGCGCCGCGCGCGCCTGTTCGGGCACCGAAAGCCCCGGTTTCGACGGGAACACCTTCTGATCAAGCTTGCGGTATTCGTAAGGAGGAAGGTCCAGAAACGCCTCGACCTGGCGCATCAGCCCTTCCGGATCGGCGGCGATCTGGCCAAAGGGCAGGATCAACAGCCGGTCGGGGCCGAAATGCGCGCTCCAGCGCGGTACGTAAGTTGCGTAATCGCCCCGGTCCAGCAGCACCGGGTCCTCGATCTCATTCAGCCAGTCCGAGACAGTCTGCGGCTTTCGCTTGGCTCGGGTGATGTTCATCTTCAACTGCGAGATCGCCCGGTCGACCGGGTGGCGGATGACATAGATGAACTTCGCCTTGGGCAGGAACTTGGCTACAAAGGCCACGCCTTCCTCTGGCAGGGTCGAGTATTCCGGCGTCACATCCATCGGCAGCGCATCGTCGGGCGCGGGCGCGAAGGCCTGCTTGTACCAGTGGTTGGTGAACATCGGCTCGCGCGTCATGCGGTCCAGATAGCGCCGAAGCGCCTCGGGCATCTCTTCGTTGCGGCTGTCATAGCCCTGCTGGATCACCAGTTTCGAGCGTCGGAAATGCCAGGGCAGCCAGCTGCGATGTTCCTCGATATAGCGGTGGTTGAAGAACTGCATCTCTTTGAAGGGCGGGGCCCAGACATGCGGATGCTGGCCCAGCTTCTGGCTGAGCCAGGTGGTTCCGGCCTTTTGCGCCCCGATGCCGATGATGGCGGGCTTGCGCGGTTTGCCTTCGCTGTTCCACTGCACGGGTCTTGTCCTGTCCTTGCGGGGCCTTTTTGTCGTCCTCCGCCTGTCTAGGCCACGGCGTTTCAGGGGAAAAGCAAGAAACTTGCCCGCCCAAGCGGACCGCCCTCGTGGACAGAGCCCGCAGATGCGATTAGCCTCGGCCCGATTTCGCTGGTGGAGAGTAATGATGTCATCTGGTTCGAATTCCGCGGTCAGCGTTTCGGATGCGACCTATCGCCGCTTGCGGCTGGACCCGCCCGCGCAATGTATCGCCCATGCGCAGAAAGCCGCGAATATCGGCCGCCATATTCAGGCGCTGGAGGAAACCCACCGCGAGCTGATGTCGATTCAGGACCGGCTGAATTTCGCCAACAAGGCCTATACCTTTGCGCGGATCGTGAAGGACACCAGCGTCGCCTTTCTGGACCTCGCGGGCGCGATTGCCGGGGGGCAGGCCGCGACCGTCGGCAGCGTTGGGGTGGCGGCCATCGACACGGCGACCTCGGTGTCAGAGGTCGCGCATGGTCAGGGTGACGCAGCCACCATTGCGCTCCGCACCGCGAACAGCGCGAATTCGGTCCTGAAGGGGCCCGGCGCGGGCGGCACGTTCGGGCAGATGTCGGGCCAGCAGACCATCGGCATGGCGCAGACGGTGAACGAGATGCGCAGCGCGCCCTCGGCCGGGGCGGCGCAGCAGAAGGCGGCACAGGGGGCGGTGAACCTGATGGCCGATACGGTGAAGGGCGTGGCCGACATGGCCTCGACCTCGGAAAGTGACAAATTCGGCAAAGCCGGGCGCGTGGCCGCGATCATCAAGGCGGCCTATGGCTACAAGGCCGCGCTGAACGACACGATCGAGCAGCGGCTGCAGACGGAATATGACATCGCCTCGGCGAAGGCTGTCTATCTGCACAACAACCGCCTGATCATGGAGCGCTATCGCAAGGACCTGCGCGAGGCAATGGACCTGCTGAACCAGTGTCAGGGGCAGTGAACGGGGGCCAGTAATCAGGCCTTCGTCAGCCTGCCCCACAGGTCATATTCGCCCGCCTCATCCACCGTCACGCTGACGATATCGCCGGGGGCCAGACCCTCGAAGCCCTCATCGATGAACAGGTTGCCGTCGATCTCGGGCGCGTCTGCCTTGGTCCGGCAGGTCGCGCCCTCGGCGTCGACGCTGTCGACGATGACGTCCATGACCTGACCGACCTTGGCGGCGAGCTTGGCTTCGGAAATCGCCTGCGCCTTCTGCATGAAGCGGTCCCAGCGGTCCTGCTTGACCTCATCGGGGATGTGATCGGGCAGGTCGTTGGCCCGCGCGCCCTTGACGTTTTCGTATTGGAAGCAGCCCACGCGATCCAGTTGCGCCTCGTCCAACCAGTCCAGAAGCGTCTGGAACTCGGCCTCGGTCTCACCCGGATAGCCCACGATGAAGGTCGAGCGCAGGGTGATATCGGGGCAGGCCGCACGCCATGCCACGATCTCATCCAGCGTCTTGGCCGCTGCCGCAGGCCGCGCCATGCGCTTCAGCGTGTCGGGATGGGCGTGCTGGAAGGGGATGTCCAGATAGGGCAGCACCAGCCCTTCCGCCATCAGCGGGATCAGGTCGCGCACATGCGGATAGGGATAGACGTAATGCAGCCGCACCCAGGCCCCGAGGCCGCCCAGATCGCGCGCCAGATCGGTGATATGGGCGCGGTGCCCGCGCTCGGTCGCGAATTTGCGGTCAACCCCGTAAGCCGAGGTGTCCTGCGAGATCACCAGAAGCTCACGCACGCCGGATTCGACCAGCTTCTCGGCCTCGCGGATCACCGCATGGGCCGGGCGGCTGACCAGCTTGCCGCGCATGTCGGGGATGATGCAGAATTTACAGGCGTGGTTGCAGCCCTCGGAAATCTTCAGATAGCTGTAATGACGCGGCGTCAGCTTGACGCCCGAGGCCGGCAGCAGATCGACGAAAGGATCGGGGCTGGGCGGCACGGCACCATGGACGGCATCCAGCACCTGCTCATATTGCTGCGGCCCGGTGACGGCCAGAACCGAGGGGTGCGCGCCGGTGATATACTCGGGCTCGGCGCCCAGACAGCCGGTGACGATGACCTTGCCGTTCTCGGCCAGCGCCTCGCCGATCGCCTGCAGGCTTTCGGCCTTGGCGCTGTCCAGAAACCCGCAGGTGTTCACGATGACCGCGCCCGCGCCCTTGTAGTCGGGGCTGATGGCGTAACCCTCGGCTCTGAGGCGCGTCAGGATGCGCTCGCTGTCGACCAGCGCCTTGGGGCAGCCAAGGCTGACCATGCCGATGGTCGGCTGGCCCGCGCGCGGGGTGGCATCAAAGACGGGGGCCGGTGCAAGGTCCGGACGTAGCTGGGGAGGGTTCTGGCTCATCCGGCGCATATAATGCGGGTTTGGGCCCGTGTTAAGCGTGTTCCTTGGGAGGAATGTCGATTTCCCTGCGTTCGGAGCGGGCGAGGCCCCTGCCCCTGCGTCACACACCGCTTCGTCACTTTTCTTTTGTCCCGAAGGACGGCAACCTTGCCACATCTGAATCTGACGCGGTGCGCATGAAACATCCTTTCAGACTGAATATCCTTGCCGGTTTCTGCGCAATGGCGCTGGCTGGTTGCGTAACGGTGCCGATGGAGCCCGACCGCCCCCCGATCACCAATAGCGGAGCCGTTGCAGGCGGCGGGGTCTCGATCACCCCGGCCCGGCCTTCGGCCCCGCGACCGGGGGTCGAGCCCATCGTGATCCGCGACAACAAGGGCGGAAACGTGGTGCGGATGATCCAGCAGCGCAACCGTCTGGCCTCCAGCGGTCGCCCGGTCGAGATCAGGGGCTATTGCGGCTCGGCCTGCACGATGCTGATCACCATGCCGAACGCCTGCCTTGGGCCGATGGCGACGGTGGGCTTCCACGCGCCGCGCATCCCGAACACGACCTATATTCCGCCGGGTGTCGATGACCTGATGGCGCAATATTACCGCAACGGCATCCTGCGCCGCTGGAATGCCGAGTGGAAGCATTCGCTGAAGATCCAGAAGATCTCGGCCGCGGAATATGTCCGGCTGGATCCGCAGACGAAGATCTGCAACGACCGCGCGCGGCGGCAATAGCCCCGCGCGCGCCGTCTTCGCTTACTCGCGCAGCCGCCAGCCGGTCAGGAAGATCAGCCGGATGATCGCAAGGCAGGCGACCAGCATGACCGACACCGCAACCAGCGAGACGCCGACCGGCACATCGGCCAGCCCGAAGAACGACCAGCGGAACCCGGAGATCAGATAGAGCACCGGGTTCAGCTTGGCGACGCCTTCCCAGAACGGCGGCAGCATCGAGGCCGAGTAGAACGCGCCCCCCAGAAACACCAGCGGCGTGATGACCATCAGCGGCACGATCTGCAGCTGCTCGAAGTTCTTGGCCCAAAGGCCGATGATGAACCCCAGAAGCGCGAACGAGACCGCCGTCAGCACCAGAAAAGCCAGCATCCAGAAGGGATGCGCGATATGGACGCCGTTGAACCAGAAGCTTGTTAGCAGGATCACCAGCGCAATCATGATCGCCTTGGTGGCCGCCGCGCCGACGAAGCCCAGCGTCACCTCGAACCAGCCCGAGGGCGAGACGAGGATCTCATAGATCGTGCCCGAGAATTTGGGGAAGAAGATCCCGAAACTGGCGTTCGCAACCGATTGCTGCAGCACCGTCAGCATCATCAGGCCGGGCACGATGAAGGCGCCATAGGGCACGCCCTCGACCGATTGGATGCGTCCGCCGATGGCCGCGCCGAAGACGACGAAATACAGCACCGTCGACAGCACCGGAGAAGCCAGCGACTGCCAGATCGTTCGGAAGAAGCGTGACATTTCATGCCAGTAGATGGCTTTGATCGCGGGCCAGTTCATGCGTCTTCCTCGACCAGTGACATGAAGATATCCTCAAGCGAGCTTTGCGAGGTCGCGAAATCGCGCACCGCCACGCCCTTGTCGGCCAGCTCGGCCATCAGCCGCGTGATCCCGGTCCGGTCCGCGTGGCTGTCGTAATCATAAATCATGCTCATCCCGTCTGGCGCAAGCACCAGCCCGCGTTCGGCCAGTTCGGCGGGCAGCGTGGCCATCGGCTCGTAAAGGTCCAGCACGAGGCGCTTCTTGCCGAATTCGCCCATCAGTTCCGATTTCGGCCGCATCAGCAGAAGCTGGCCGTGGTTGATGACGCCGATGCGGTCGGCCATGTCCTCGGCCTCCTCCAGATAATGCGTGGTCAGGATGATGGTCACGCCCTGCGCGCGCAATTCGCGCACGACCGTCCACATCTCGCGCCGCAGCGTCACGTCGACGCCAGCGGTCGGTTCATCCAGAAACAGCACCTTGGGGCGATGCGACAGCGCCTTTGCGATCAGCACCCGCCGCTTCATCCCGCCCGAAAGCTCGCGCGTGCGGGCCTCGCGCTTGTCCCACAGCGCAAGGCTGCGCAGAAGCTGTTCGACATAGGCCTCATCCGGAGGCAGGCCGTAAAGCCCGCGCGTGTAGCGCACGCAGTCGATGACCTTCTCGAAGGGCTCCAGCGCGATTTCCTGCGGCACCAGCCCGATCATCTTGCGTGCGGCGCGCCAGTCGGTGCGGATGTCATGACCGCCCACGCGGACCGTGCCGCTGGTGGGCACCACCAAGCCACAGATGATCGAGATCAGCGTGGTCTTGCCCGCGCCGTTCGGGCCCAGAAGGGCGACGATCTCGCCCTCGTTGATGTCCAGGCTGACGTCGTTCAGCGCACTGGTGCCGCTGCCGTATCGCTTGGACAGGTGATCGACTTCAAGAATTGCCGCCATTCGGCAGACCTCCGGCAGTGGGCCTACCAGAGGGTGCTTGCCGCCCGCTGAGGCCAGGAATCGTCATAGTCGCGGCCGCCAACCTCACCATCGGTGATCGCCGCAAGGATCTGGCCCGGTGTCGGAAGGTCGGCCGAGTCATCGCCGCCCGCCCAAAGGCCAGAGCGCATGATCGCCCGCGCACATTGGAAATAGACCTCGTCGACCGCAAGGACAATGACCGTGCGCGGTTCTTTTCCGTCCCGCGCGAACGAGGCCTTCAGGCCTGCGTCATCGGTCAGCCGCGCATGACCGCGCACGCGCAGCACATTGTCCGATCCTCGGATCATGAACATCAGGCTGGCATTGCCGTCAGCCACGATATTCTTCAACGAGTCGATGCGGTTGTTGCCGTGCCAGTCGGGCAGCGCAATCCGGCGCGGGTCCAGAATGCGCGCGACCGCGCCATCATCGCCCCGCGGGCTCGCATCCACGCCGCGCGGCCCGAAGGTCGCCAGCACGCAAAAGCGCGAGGCCTCGATCATCCGCGCATATTCCGCCGTGATCTGATTGGTGACCTTGCGCAGCGAGGTCGGGCCGGGCGCCCCGTAGATCTGCCCCAGATCCTCGGGCTTCAGCCAGTTCATTTCAGCCCCCCGGCTTCCGCGATCAGCGCATCGCTGGCGGCCTCGACCCGGGCTTCAAGCTCGGCCATCACCTCCTCAACCGGGCGGCCCGTGGCCGGGATCGGGGTCAGGAAATCCAGCACCGAGACGCCGCCCCGGATCGGGATGCCGCGCTTGGACCAGAACATGCCGCAGTTCACCGCGACCGGATAGATCGTCAGCCCCGTCGCCGCTTGAATCGAGGCCACGCCCGCCTTGTAGCGGCGCTTTTCACCGGGCCGCGTGCGCGTGCCCTCAGGGTAGAAGATCAGCTGGCCCAACCCTTCGGGCCGGGCGCGGGCGATCTCGACCTCATCGGCGATCTGCTTCATGGCGTCGCTGCCGCGCGTCCGGTCAATCGGGATGCTGCCCACCTGTTTGGCGAACCAGCCCATGATCGGCACGCGCATGATCTCGCGCTTCATGACGAAGGCGCGCTGCGGCACCGCCTGAGAGATGGCAAGGATGTCCAGAAAGCTTTGGTGCTTGGCAGCGATCAGGCAATCTTCGGTGGGGGGCGTGCCCCGCACCTCGATCCGGACGCCCAGAATGACCCGCGCCGCGCCCATCATCTGCCCGATCCACAGCGTCGCGACGCGATGCGCGCGGGCCGGTTTCACCAGCACCTGCGGCAGCCCCCACAGCCCCAGAACGACCGTCGCGAGCGCGACATAGATATAATAGGCCACCGCCCTCGGCCAATCCAGAAGTGAAGGCGGCCGGGGGTGATAGCGGTTCATCAGCGCACCTCGCGCAGCATCTTCAGCGCCGCCCAACGCGTGGCGACAAAGCCGATACCAGCCGCCACCACCGGGATCAGCAGGGGCAGGATCCAGCCCCAGCCCTGAAAGCCCAGCCCGGTCAGAAAGCCGCCCGCATCGTCGACGCCCGGCAGGGCCAGAATGGCCAGAATGCCCACCAGCGTTCCCGCCGCTGCGCCCATGGCCGCGCGCCGGGTAAAGCGGCGCACAAAGGCGGTCGCGATGGTGATGTCGCGCGCGCCGATCAGCCGCAGCACCTTGATGACCTGACCGTTCGCCGCCAGCGCGGCCTTCGCCGCCAGCGTGATCATCGCCCCCGAGGCCGCCGCGATCAGCAGAAGCGAGAACAGCCCCAGCGTCCGCAACCGGCTGGCCGCACTGACCAGAGGCTGACGCCAGCGGGTGTGATCGTCCAGCACCGCGCCCGAGGCCTCGCCCTCAAGACGCAGGCTCAGCGCATTGGCGTCAAATTCGCGGGTCAGGCCCGACAGTTCAATCAGCCGGGGCACGGGCAGCGCCTCGACCGGGACATCCGGGCCGAACCAGGGCTCCAGCAGCTTCTCGACCTCATCGGCGGGCAGCGGGCGCGCATCAGTGATGCCGGGGGTGGATTTCAGCACTTCCATCACGGTCGCGACCTGATCGTCGATCTGGTCGGCCGGGGCCGAGACGCGGATGGTGACCGATTGCGCCAGCTCATCGGACCAGCGGTCGGCTAGGCGTCCGGTGGCCAGCGCCAGCGCCAGCGCAAAGACCGCCAGAAACGCCATCGCCGCCGCCGAAAACAGCGTCAGCTGCGCGGTAAAGCCGGTGGGCGGCACGATGCGGTCCGAACCGCTGGGGTCGGGCTGCGTCAGCCCCCGCCACAACGCTGCAAAATCAAGCGATTTCAGATCCGGTCGTTTCACAGGTCGGCCCCCGCCAGCTGAAGTTTCTTGCCAGCGATGCGCAGCACCCGCGCCTGCACCTGCGCCTTGGCGGCACGGATCAGGTTCAGGTCATGCGTCGCGATCAGCACGGCCTTGCCCGAGTGGTTAAGCTCGATCAGCAGCTGCAAAAGCCGCATCGACATCTCCCAGTCAAGGTTGCCCGTTGGCTCATCCGCCAGCACCAGATCGGGCGACATGATGACCGCACGGGCCAGCGCGGCCCGTTGCCGCTCACCCCCCGAAAGCTCGGGCGGCAGGGCGCGGGCATGGCCCGAAAGCTGCACCCAGGCCAGCAGATCCTTGATCGCCGGTTTCTCGATCGGCTGTCCCGAGACGATCAGCGGCAGCGCGATATTCTCGGCCAGCGGCAGGTGATCCAGAAATTGCGGGTCCTGATGCACCACGCCCACGCGGCGGCGCAGACCGGCGATGCCATCGCGCGACAGTTCCGTCACATCCTGCCCGAAGGCCGTCATCCGCCCCGCAGTCGGCAACAGATCCGCATAGCACAGCCGCAGAAACGTCGTCTTGCCCGCGCCAGACGGTCCGGTCAGGAAATGGAACGAACCGGGCGGCAGGCTGATGGACATGTCGGAAAGCAGCGGAGTTCCCCCGCCATAACCGAACGACAGGTTCTGCATTTCGATCACTGGGGTCTCCATCACTGCCCGGCCTTCTTGGCGCGCCCTTTCTGTCCTGATAAAACAGTCCGGCGACGAATGCGAGACGCAGGGCCGTCGTTCATGCAGAAGAACGAACAAGAAAGTGGACATATGCGTCTGACTTGTCCGCGCTGCGGCGCCGAATATGAAATCGCGGAGAGCCTTATCCCGCAGCAGGGGCGCGAGGTCGAGTGCTGGGCCTGCAATCACGTCTGGCGTCAACCGGGGTTGGCGCAAAGCGCCGAATTCAACCCAGAGATGCGCCCGCAGCTGAACCGGCCGCTGAACGAATCGATCCTGTCGGTCCTGCGCGAAGAGGCCGCCCGAGAGCTTGAGGCCCGCAAAGCCGAGCAGCAGGGCGGGGCCACCCCGACTGATCACAATTCTGCGACAGGCGCCCCTTCGCCTGCCGCAGAGACCGATCTGGTGGCCGATCCGGCGCCCTCTGCCGATCCGCTTCCGCTTGAAGCCGCAGCCGTGGCCAGCGATCCGGCCAGCCCCTTGGGCGACATCGGCACCGAATGGCCCGCCGCTACCATCACCGCGCCGCCTGCGGCTGACGCGACCCCCGTCCCCTCGCCCGCGTCACGCGACGATATCGAGACGGAAATCTCCGCCGGGCAAGGCGCGCATGACCACCCAAGCGCGCGTCACGGCTCCATCGCGCATTTCGACGCCGATGATTTCGAGTTTCCGCCGCCTCCGCCCCGCCGTTCGCGCGAACAGGCGGCGCATGATCAGGACGAGGCGCAAAACGACCCCTCGCCGGCAACGCTTCCCGATGCCGAGGCCTTGGCGGCCACGCTGACCGGCCCCGAGACGACGGGCCAGCACCCGTCCTCGACCCTGACCTCGGGCATCAACGTGCCTGCAGCGGCCCTGCCGACCTCGGTCGTGCCAGCCGATCCCGACGCGCCGACACAGGCCCCGCCACCAGCCGCTTCAAGCGGTTTCGCCTCTGGCTTCGGTCTTGCGGTGATGCTGGGCTGTGCGGCCCTTGCGCTTTACGCGCTGGCGCCGCGCCTCTCGCCCGAGGACGGGTTGCTGATGACCTGGCGGCAAGAGGTCGACCGGGGACGGATCTGGCTGGATGAAAGCGTGACCTCGATCTTCGCGCCCGAGGATGCCACGCCGGGCCAGCCCGCCGAATAGGCGGCCCGGCCCCTCAGAAGCGGTCGAGCAGCCTGCCCAGATAGTCACGCTCATCGCGCGGCCGTTCCCGCTCGCCGCTGCGGCGGCGGATCTCATCCTGAAGATCGCGCGCGCGGCGTGAGGGATCGGCCCCGTCCGCCAAAGGATCGCCGGTGGTGACCTGCCCACCATTGCCGGTGGTCGAGCGTCCCAGCGGATCGGTGTCCGGCTTGCGATCATAGGGCTGCGCCAGCCCGCGCTGGCCGCGCGGATCGCTGGCCGGGCCGTCGGGGCCGGATTCCTGATTGCCCTCTTGCGAGCGGCCCTCCTGCCCTTCCGGCGCGTCGTTGTTCGCCATCATGTCGCCCAGGGCGCGCATGCCGTCGCGCATGTCCTGAATGGCCTGCGCCTGCCGTTCCATCGCACCCGCCGTGTCACCGTCGCGCAGCGCCTGTTCGGCCTCTTCCATGGCGCGCCCGGCTTCATCGAGATTGCGCCGCGCCTCATCACCCTGCTCGCTGCCGCGCCCGGGCAGAAGGCCGCGCTGTCGCCCCAGATCCTCGCGCAGCTGGCGCTGGCGGTCGGCCAGCTCTTGCCCTTGCTGCGGATCCTGCTGTTGCCATTGGCCGTACTGGTCCTGCATCTGGCGCATCGCGTCATCCGACAGCCGCTGCTGTTCGCGCAGGGTCTCGGCCAGCCGTTGCGAGGGACGCCCGCGCCCGGCCCCGTTCGCATCCGGCGAATCATTGACCCGCAGGTTCTGCATCATCTGGTTGAACTGCTCCAGAAGCGCCTGCGCCTCGGCCATGCGCCCCTCGTTCATCAGGCGCTGGATCTCATCCATCATCTGCTGGATCTGGTCGCCGGTGACCTGCTGGCCCTTCTGACCCGAGCGATCGAAGCGCTCGGACGGGTCCTTGCCCTGCTCGGCCAGCATGTCGGTATAAGCGTCGGTGGCCTTGCGCAGCTCATCCATCAGCTGCTGGACCTCATCGGGGCTGGCGCCATTGCGGATCGCCTCGCTCAGCCGCTCCTGCGCCTGCTGCATCCGCTCCAGCGCATCGGCCAGCCCGCCATCTTCAAGGGCAATCGCGGCTTCCCACAGCATCTCGGCCATGTCGTCGCGCGCCTTGTCGGCCAGCGGACCGCCCTCAAGCGCGCGGATCGCGCCCTGCAGCTTGCCGGTCATCGCCTCATCGAAGGTGCCATCGGGCTGCCAGCTGACGGCGCGCAGAACCATGGCGTTGCGCCCGGCATTCTCGCGCGACCACAGCAGATCGCGGCGCATCTCGATCAGCGCGGCGGCGCGCGGGTCAAAGAACCGCCGCCCCGGCAGGATCATCTTCAGCGGGGCCGAGGCACCCTTCTGGTCGATTCCGTCCTGCACATTCAGCGTCAGCACCACCGGCAGGTTGGCCCAGGGGTGGCGCGACAGATCCGCGCTCAGCCTGCCGCGAACCTCCTTGCGCTGGCCAGTCGCAGGCAGCGGCAGATCGATGCGCACCGGATCACGCGGCTCGGGCGCGACCTCAAGGCCGAAGCGGCGGTCCATCGCCGCCAGATCCAGCGCAATCACCGCCTCACCCGCCGCGATGCCATTGTCGTCCGAGGCGATGAAATCCTGAGAAAGCTTGCCGTCAGCCCGCCGCTCGGCCGCTTTTCCGGCCGCGACCACCGGCAGGGCATCGGGCGTCACGACAATGTCAAACGTCCGCCCGGCCACCTCGACCACGCCATCACGCTCGGCAATGAATGCCGGGGCCAGCGGGTCGGTCTCCGGCACAGGCGCGCCGACGGTCTGGGAAATCTCGGCCCCCTGCCCGTATAGCCGGAAGCTCAGACGCGCCCCCTGCGGCAGGGTCAGCACCTCACCCGCAGGCAAGGCGTTCAGATAGATGGTCGGACGGCGCGTATAGGCGGGCGGCTCGGCCCAGCCCTCCCATGAGGGCCCCTTTTCATCAACCAGAGGCGGCGGTGCAGGCATCGGGCGAAAACTCGCCCCCAAAGCCGTCAGCCCCTGCCCCAACTGCCCGCTCGGGGCAAACAGCATGACCATGGCCAGCGCCGTCATCCCGGCCAGACGCAGCGCCAGCGGATCGCGATGCGAGAGCCCCGCATCAGGCGCAATCGCCCGCGCCTTGGCGGCCTCCTCGGCCATCCGGTCCAGATGCGCGCGCCACAAGGCCGCAGACCCGGCATTCTCGCCGCCCAAGGCCACCTGATCGCGCAGCGCCGACAAGGGCCGCCCCGGCAGGACCGCATCCACACGGTCGCGCGCCGCCTCGGCGGTGGGCCGACGCAAACGCCAAAGCCCAAGTCCCAAGCCCACCAGCAACGCAAAGCCCGATGCCCCGGCCACGGCCAGAAGCCCGGTCCGCGACAGCACATCCGGCAGGCCGAAGGCAAAGACCGCCAGCACCAGCGCCGCCACGACCAGAAGCGGCCAGAAGCGCCGGGCGATCTCTTCCCACCACATCCCGGCATGGGTCAGCCCAATGGCGCGCGCGACCCGCGCCGACAGCGCCTGCCCTTCCGCCTGATCCTGCCCGGTGTTGCGGGGGTTCACCATGATCCGCGCCGCTCCCTCTCTTCCGCCGCTTCTTTCATGTCCAAATATCCCACGGGGGTCCGGGGGTGTGAAACCCCCGTTCTGGGCAAGCGGCGAAATGATGCGAGGGTCAGAGCCATTCGGGAATGCTATCGCGCGCCAGCATTTCCTCAAGGCTTGGCCTTGCGCGGATGACGGCGAATTGATCGCCCTGCACCAGCACCTCGGGCACCAGCGGGCGCGAGTTATACTCGGACGCCATCACCGCCCCGTAAGCCCCGGCCGAGCGGAAGGCGACCAGCCCCCCCGGCGCCAGCGCCGAAAGCTGCACCCCCTTGTCGAAAGTGTCGCCCGTCTCGCAGACCGGTCCCACCACGTCGAAGGCCGACACGGCAGCGCCGACCGAAGGCTCGATGACGGGCACGATGTCATGATGCGCGCCATACATCGCAGGCCGCACGAGATCGTTCATCGCCGCATCAAGGATCAGGAAATCCCGCCCCTCGCCCTCTTTCAAATAGATCACGCTCGACAGAAGGATGCCCGCGTTCCCGGCAATGTTGCGCCCGGGCTCGATCTCGATCTCGCAACCCAGATCACCCACGGTCTCGCGCACGACCTGCCCGAACTCGATGGGCAAAGGCGGCGCATTGTTGTCGCGGCGGTAGGGGATGCCAAGACCGCCGCCCATGTCGAGACGGCGGATGTCATGCCCATCATCACGCAGCGCGCGGGTCAGATCGGCCATCTTGGCATAGGCTTGACGGAACGGGTCCAGATCGGTCAACTGGCTGCCGATATGCATGTCGACGCCCACGACCTGAATCCCCGGCAGACGGGCGGCGCGGGCATAGACCTCGCGCGCCCGCGCAATCGGGATGCCGAATTTGTTCTCGGATTTGCCGGTCGCGATCTTTTCATGGGTCTTGGCATCAACATCCGGGTTCACCCGAATGGCAATCGGGGCCTCGACGCCCATCGAACTGGCGATCTGCGACAGAAGCTCCAGCTCTGGCTCGGATTCGACGTTGAACTGCCGGATGCCGCCTTCCAGCACCATGCGCATCTCGTCGCCGGTCTTGCCGACGCCAGAGAACACGATGCGCTCGCCCGGCACGCCCGCCGCCTTCGCCCGCGCATATTCCCCGGCCGAGACGATATCCATGCCCGCCCCAAGATCGGCCAGCACCTTCAGAACCGCGATGTTGGAATTCGCCTTGACGGCAAAACAGACCAGATGCTGCGTCCAGTCCAGCGCCTGCTGGAACAGCTTGAAATGGCGCGTGAGCGTCGCGGTGGAATAGACATAGACCGGGGTGCCCACGGCCTCGGCGATGCGGGTCAGCGGCACGTCCTCGGCATGAAGGATGCCGTCCTTGTAGTTGAAGTGGTCCATCAGGCGATCCTGCGAGAGCGGATGAAAAGGTAAAGCGGCAGCGCGCAGCCGATGCCAAGCGCCAGCGCCGGAAGGGTCAGGAAGGCCAGCCAGTTGCGGCGCACCATGGTCTCGACCGTGCACCAGATGGCCAGCGCCAGAAGGCCCACGGCCTCGGACAGATCCCGCGTATGCTCACCCCAAAGCGCCAATGCGGCGCCCAGCAGGGCAAGCCCCAGCCAGACCAGCCGCAGAGGCGTCAGATCAGAGGCTTGTGACGACACCGATCCGCGCCTCGCCGCTGACGGAGAGGCCGGGCTCGGTCTTGGCCTGCGGACGGATGGGCGCGCCATCCACGCCGCAACCCGCCACCAGCAGTGCTGCGATTACGGCAAATGCAAGCTTGGTCATGCCCATTCCTCCGATGCGATGATGTCGTTCCAACGCGCGATCTGCGCCCGCACCTGCGACGGCGCGGTGCCGCCATAGCTGGTCCGCGAAGCGACCGAATTGTGCACGCCCAGCACGGTGAACACATCCGCGGTGATGTCGGGGTTCACCGATTGCATCTGGTCCAGCGTCAGCTCGGGCAGGTCGATCCCGTCCTTCTCGGCCATGGCGACCAGTGTGCCGGTGACGTGATGGGCGTCGCGGAACGGCAGCCCCGCCTCACGCACAAGCCAGTCGGCCAGATCCGTCGCGGTCGAGAAGCCCGAGCCCGCCGCCGCCTCCAGCCGGTCACGGTTCGCGGTCAGATCGGACAGCATCCCCGTCATCGCGGCCAGCGCCAGCATCAGGTTGTCGGCGGCGTCGAAGACCTGTTCCTTGTCCTCTTGCATGTCCTTGGAATAGGCGAGCGGCAGGCCCTTCATCACCACGAACAGCGCGACCGCCGCGCCGAGGATCCGCCCGATCTTGGCGCGGATCAGCTCGGCCGCGTCGGGGTTCTTCTTCTGCGGCATGATCGACGAGCCGGTCGAGAAACGGTCGGACATGGTCACGAAGCGGAACTGGGCCGAAGACCAGATGACAAGCTCTTCCGCCAGCCGCGACAGATGCACCGCACAGATCGCCGCCGAGGACAGGAATTCCAGCGCGAAATCGCGATCTGAGACCGCGTCGAGGCTGTTGGCCATCGGCCGGTCGAAGCCCAGCGCCTGCGCCGTCGCATGGCGGTCGATGGGAAAGCCCGTCCCCGCCAGAGCCGCCGCGCCCAGCGGTGATTCGTTCATCCGCTTGCGGGCGTCGCGCATGCGCGACAGGTCGCGGCCAAACATCTCGACATAGGCCATCATGTGATGGCCCCAGGTCACCGGCTGCGCGGTCTGAAGATGGGTGAAGCCCGGCATGACCCAATCCGCGCCCTGCTCGGCCTGCGACAAAGCGGCGCGGATCAGCGCCTGCAACCCGTCGATGGTGGCATCGCATTGATCGCGCACCCACAGGCGGAAGTCCGTGGCCACCTGATCGTTGCGCGAACGCGCCGTATGCAGGCGTCCGGCGGGTTCGCCAATGATCTCTTTCAGGCGCGATTCCACGTTCATGTGGATGTCTTCCAGCGCCGTCGAGAAGGGAAAACCGCCCGCCTCGATCTCTGACAAGACCGTGAGCAGCCCTTCACGGATCGCATCCGCATCGTTAGTGCTGATGATGCCCTGCGCGGCCAACATCGCCGCATGGGCTCGGCTGCCCTGGATATCCTGGGCATGAAGCCGCTGGTCGAACCCGATCGAGGCGTTGATCGCCTCCATGATCGCGTCGGGCCCAGCGGCGAAACGTCCACCCCACATCTGGTTGGCGGTGCTGGCGGGCTGATCGGTCATGTCTTGTTGTCCCCTGGGGGTGAAATGCTGCGTTGGCTGGTTCTTTATACGGCACTGATACTTGGTGCAAACCCGGCTTTGGCGGGAGAAATCGACTGGGATGCCGCCCATGCGGCGGGTTTGCAGAAGCTGGCGCCGACCGATCCGACGCCGGTTCCGGACACCGCCTTCACCGATCCCGAGGGCAAGGAACACAGCCTTGCCGACTGGCGGGGCAAGGTCGTGCTGCTGAATTTCTGGGCCACCTGGTGCGCCCCCTGCCGCGAGGAGATGCCCTCACTTGACGCGCTGCAAACCGAACTCGGCGGCGATGATTTCGAGGTGGTGACGATTGCGACCGGCATGAACCGCCTGCCCGCGATCGAGAAATTCCTGGGCGAAATCAATGTGCAGAACCTGCCGATCCTGCTGGACCCCAAGCAGCGCCTTGCGCGTGAGATGGGTGTGATGGGCATGCCCGTCACGGTCCTGATCGACCGTGAGGGCAATGAGATCGCGCGCCTGATCGGCGGGGCCGACTGGGCATCCGACGCCGCCAAAGAGGTCATCCGGCAGGCGACAGCGCCCTGACCTCGGCATGGCGCGGGCAGGTGACGAAATGGTCGTTCACCAGCCCGCAGGCCTGCATATAGGCATAGGTGATGACCGGGCCGCAGAACTTGAAGCCGCGCTTTTTCAGCTCCTTGGCCATCGCCTCGGATTCGGGGGATTTGGTCGGCGCATCCGCCATCGAGCGCAGCTGTCCCTGTAGCGGCTTGCCGCCGACGAAGGACCAGATGAAGGGCGAAAACCCCTCGCCCGCCTCGATTTCCAGAAAACGGCGGGCGCCGGTCACCGTCGCCTCGATCTTGCCGCGATGGCGGATGATGCCGGGGTTTTGCAGCGCCCTTTCGATCTGCGCCTCGCCCCAGTTCGCGACGCGCTCGGGGTCGAAATTCTCGAATTCCTCGCGGAAAGCGTCGCGTTTGCGCAGGATCGTGATCCAGCTGAGCCCGGCCTGAAACCCATCAAGGACAAGCTTTTCCCACAGCGCCCGCGAATCGTATTCCGGCACGCCCCACTCCTGGTCGTGATAGTCGACATAAAGCGGGTCGGTCCCACACCAGGTGCAGCGTTCGGTCATGTCCAATTAACCTCATTCTCAAATATCGCGTTCGGTTTACACGATATTAGGAGAAGGTCGCCATCGTAATCACATGACAAGTAACAGGTTGGGCATGACCGAATTTAACTCTCCGCCGGATGAACCCGCATCGCCGCTGGACTTTGCGATCGATCAGCAATCGCGCGTGACCATGGCCTCGGTCCGGCGCGCCGTGTCGCGTGGCGATGCCGTGCTGGCCTTTCAGCCGGTCGTGCAGGCCGAACGGACCGAACTGCCAGCCTTCTACGAAGGGCTGATCCGCGTCTTCGACGAAACCGGCCGCATCATTCCGCTGCGCGACTTCATGCCACTGGCCGAAACCACCGAGCTTGGCCGTCAGATCGACTGCATGTCGCTGTCGCTGGGGCTGCGCGCGCTCTCGGAAGAAGCGTCACTGCGCCTGTCGATCAACATGTCGGCGCGCTCGATCGGCTATCCCGCCTGGCTGCGCACGCTGCGCGACGGCCTGTCGCAGGACGCGCGAATCGCTGAGCGGCTGATTCTGGAAATCACCGAAAGCTCGGCCATGGGCATGCCGGATCTGGTGGGCAAGTTCATGCATGACGTGCAGGACCTGGGTATCAGCTTTGCACTGGACGATTTCGGCGCGGGCTACACCTCGTTCCGCTATCTGCGCGATTTCTGCTTCGACATGATCAAGATCGACGGTCAGTTCATCCGCGAAATCGCCGATCAGCGCGACAATCAGGTGCTGACCAGCGCGCTGCAATCCATCGCCCATCACTTCGACATGTTCACCGTCGCCGAATCCGTGGAAACCGCTGATGATGCGGCTTTTCTGATCGAAAAGGGCATCGATTGCCTGCAGGGGTACTATTTCGGCGCGCCCACCATCGTGCCGCCGTGGAAGACGCCGGGCAGCTCGGCCGTCCGGCTTTGACCGCGCCGGGCAGCCCCCACCCCGCAGGCCCAAAGAGGGCTGATCCCTTCGTCTTTATGCGACTCGCCGCCACTTGACCTCGGGTCACGAAACGGCAACCTGACTCTCATCCGCCGGCTTCGGCTGGCGCTTGTGGGAAGGAGCCCCTAATGACGAAAGCCGTGATCGTTTCCGCTGCCCGTACGCCCGTCGGCAGCTTTCTTGGATCTTTTGCCCATCTTCCGGCGCATGAACTTGGCGCAATTGCCCTGAAAGCAGTGGTGGAGCGGGCCGGGATCGATCCGTCCGAGGTGTCCGAAACCATCCTGGGTCAGGTGCTGACCGCCGCTCAGGGCCAGAACCCGGCCCGTCAGGCGCATATCAAGGCGGGCCTGCCCGAAGGTTCGGCCGCCTGGCTGATCAACCAAGTCTGTGGCTCGGGCCTGCGCTCGGTCGCGCTGGCCGCCCAACAGGTGATCCTGGGCGATGCGACCATCGTCGCTGCCGGTGGTCAGGAATCGATGTCGCTGTCGGCCCATGCCGCCAACATCCGCGCGGGTCAAAAGATGGGTGATCTGCAGATGATCGACACGATGATCCGCGACGGCCTGTGGGATGCGTTCAACAACTACCACATGGGCCAGACGGCCGAGAACGTGGCCCAGAAATTCGGCATCTCGCGCGAAGATCAGGACCAGTTCGCCGTCGCCTCGCAGAACAAGGCCGAGGCCGCCCAGTCCGCCGGTCGCTTCAAGGATGAGATCACGCCCGTCACCATCAAATCGCGCAAGGGCGAGGCGGTGATCGACAGCGACGAATACATCCGTCACGGCGCGACGCTGGAAGCCATGGAAAAGCTGCGCCCGGCCTTCACCAAGGACGGCAGCGTGACCGCGGGCAACGCCTCGGGTCTGAACGACGGCGCCGCCGCCGTGCTGGTGATGTCCGAGGATGAGGCCGCCCGCCGCGGCCTGACGCCGCTGGCCCGCATCGCCTCCTATGCGACCGCTGGCGTGGACCCGACCATCATGGGCACCGGCCCGATCCCGGCCAGCCGCCGCGCGCTGGAGAAAGCCGGTTGGAAGGTCGCCGATCTGGATCTGGTCGAAGCGAACGAGGCCTTTGCCGCTCAGGCCATCGCGGTCAACCGCGACCTGGGCTGGAACCCCGAGATCGTCAACGTGAACGGCGGCGCCATTGCCATCGGCCACCCGATCGGTGCCTCGGGTGCGCGTATCCTGAACACGCTGCTGTTCGAAATGGGCCGCCGCGACGCCAAGAAGGGCCTTGCGACGCTTTGCATCGGCGGCGGCATGGGCGTTGCCATGTGCCTTGAGCGTCCCTGAGCATTTCAAAATTGGGCGCGCAATTATGTTGCGCGCCCAATTCCTATTCGGTAACACTATTTCACAAGTAATCACCTAGGGGGACTAAAATGGCTAAAGTGGCACTCGTGACCGGCGGCTCACGCGGAATCGGCGCGGCAATTTCGAAGGCGCTGAAAGAGGCAGGATACACGGTCGCCGCCAACTATGCCGGCAATGACGACGCCGCACGTGCGTTCACGGCCGAGACGGGCATCAAGACCTACAAGTGGTCGGTGGCCGACTATGACGCCTGCGCCGCCGGCATCAAGCAGGTCGAGGAAGAGCTGGGCCCCATCGCCGTTCTGGTCAACAACGCGGGCATCACGCGCGACGCGATGTTCCACAAGATGACCGCCGAACAGTGGAAAGAGGTCATCGACACCAACCTGACCGGCCTCTTCAACATGACGCATCCGGCCTGGTCGGGCATGCGCGACCGCAAATTCGGCCGCATCGTCAACATCAGCTCGATCAACGGCCAGAAGGGCCAGGCAGGTCAGGCGAACTATTCGGCGGCCAAGGCGGGCGACATCGGCTTCACCAAGGCTCTGGCCCAGGAAGGCGCGCGCGCCGGGATCACCGTGAACGCGATCTGCCCGGGCTATATCGGCACCGAAATGGTCCGCGCCATCGACGAAAAAGTGCTGAACGAGCGTATCATTCCGCAGATCCCCGTCGGCCGCCTGGGTGAGCCGGAAGAGATCGCGCGCTGCGTGGTGTTCCTGGCCTCGGATGATGCGGGCTTCATCACCGGCTCGACCATCAGCGCCAACGGCGGCCAGTTCTTCGTCTAAGACGCTGAACCTGCGGCTTTCGCCGGTCAAAAATACGGCTTGAAAATACTGCGGCCCGGGAAGTTCCCGGGCCGTTTCAACTGGATCTTCAGAATTCCACGTGAAGCGAGATCAATGCGTGAGACGCGCAATCTCCTCCTTGAGACGCATCTTTTCCTTTTTCATCTGCGCAATCGTGATGTCATCCATGCCCGGACTACGATGAGCCGCGTCAATTTTGTCGGACAGAGTCTGGTGCTTGCGGCGAAGTTCCAGAACATGGGATTCTACCGTCATTTCGTCCTCCTCGTGGATTGATCGAACTGGATGATTGCAGCACAGAATCGTCACATTGTCACCGACAATAACGGTCAAATACCCGCGATTCCGTCGCCGTCGCGCAAAACCCGGCTGGCATCGGGCGAGAGGTCCTCGGCATCGACCGAATGTGACAGTTTTGCGTGCATGATGAAGGGCGCGCAAAGCCGCAAAGGGCTGCGCGCGCCCTTCCGCGCCAGCACGATCACCCGCCCCGCCTCTCGCCCCTGCCGCGCGGCAATCGGCAGGATGCGGATGGCCCCTGCCCGGCCATGCAGCGCTGCGATCAGGTCGTCCAGCCGGTCGGCGCGCTGGATCAGCGTGATCTCTCCGCCCGGTTTCAGGCGGCGCAGCCCGGCATGGATCCAGGCGCCCAGCACCGTGTCCTCATGCCGCGAGATCCCCCTGCCCGATTGCAAGGCGACGGTGCCGCCCAGAAAATAGGGCGGGTTGGCGATCACATGATCAAAGCTTGCGCCGCGCAGATCGGCAGGCATTTCGCCCAGATCGCCAGTGTGGATCTGCGCCTCGATCCCGTTCGCGGCGGCGTTTTGTCGCGCCAGTTCCGCATAGGTGGGCTGAAGCTCCAGCCCCGCCAGCCGGGCCTCGCGCACCCGCCAGCCCAGACAGATCAGCGCCACGCCCGCGCCGCAGCCCAGTTCCAGCACCTTCTGCCCCGGACGTGCCGGACAGGCCGCCGCCAGCATCACCGCATCAGCCCCCGCGCGGTAGCCGTCCACCGGCTGGCGGATTTGCAGCCGCCCGCCCAGAAAGCCGTCGACGCGCGTGCCGTCAGTCATGCAGCCCGAAATCGCGCAGGATGGCCTTGGCCATGAAATGGTCGCGGTCGGCCACCATCAACCGGCGCGGCAGGATACCCAGCGAGCCTTCCAGCACGCTCATATGGGCGTCCAGCGGGAAGGCTTCGATGCCTTCCGACGCCAGCAGGTCGACGACGCGCGGGATCAAAAGCGGGTCGGTGGTGCGCAGAAGCTCTTTCATATCCGGTAAATAGTTAAGCGGCGGTTGCGAAACTGTCCATTGCATGGCAGATGCAGGCGCGAAAGGGGATAGCAATGGGCATGAACGAAAACGTCTTGAAACCGCTCGATCAGCTTTCCTCGGCACTGGCAGCCGATATGGAGGCCGTCAACACGTTGATCCGTCAACGGATGGCAAGCCGCCACGCACCACGCATACCCGAAGTGACCGCGCATCTGGTCGAGGCAGGCGGAAAGCGCCTGCGCCCGATGCTGACACTGGCTGCAGCAAGGCTTTGCGGAACTGCGGACGACCGGCATGTCCTGTTGGCCGCGGCGGTCGAGTTCATCCATACGGCGACACTTCTGCATGATGACGTTGTCGACGAAAGCCGGCAGCGACGCGGGCGTCCGACCGCGAACCTGCTGTGGGACAATAAATCCAGCGTGCTGGTGGGCGACTATCTGTTTGCCCGCAGCTTCCAGCTGATGGCCGAGACCGGGAATATGCGCGTCATGCACATCCTGTCCGACGCCAGCGCCACCATCGCCGAGGGCGAGGTGCTGCAGCTGACCGCCGCGCAGGATCTGGCGACGACCGAGGACATCTATCTGCAGGTCGTGCGCGGCAAGACCGCCGCGCTGTTTTCCGCCGCGACCGAGGCGGGTGCCGTGGTCGCGGGCGCCGACGCTTCGGTCCAGCGGGCGCTGTTCGACTATGGCGATGCGCTTGGGATTGCCTTCCAGATCGTCGATGACGTGCTGGATTACGGCGGCTCGACCAGCACCATCGGCAAGAACGTCGGCGATGACTTCCGAGAACGCAAGCTGACGCTGCCGGTGATCAAGGCGATTGCCGCCGCCGATGCCGAGGAGCGCGCCTTCTGGGAGCGCACCATCGGCAAGGGCCAGCAGGATGAGGCCGATCTGGCAACCGCCATGACGATCCTGAACCGTCGCCACGCCCTGAACGCCGCGCGTGAGGATGCGGTCGCCTGGTCGAACCGCGCGAAGGATGCCTTGGCCGCGACGCCGGACCACCCACTGCGCCAGACGCTGAGCGAACTGGCGGATTTCGTGGTCGCCCGGCTGTCCTGACAGGCCCCGCCGCAGACATGAAAAAGCCCGGCATTGCCGGGCTTTTTGCTTGATGGGGACCAAGGCTCAGCTGTTATAGGCGTTCTCGCCATGGGTGGTGACGTCCAGGCCCTGACGCTCTTCCCCAGCCGCGACGCGCAGGCCGACGGTGACGCGGGCGATGGTCAGCGCGATGACCGAAGCGATGGCAGACCAGATCACCGCGACCAGCACGCCGATGGTCTGCGTCGTCACCTGAGAGGCGATGCTGTAGTCCCCGACGGCTCCGGTCGCGTAGTCAAAGACCCCGGTTCCGCCCAGCGAGGGCGCGGCAAAGACGCCAGTCAGGATCGCGCCGACAATGCCGCCGATGCCGTGAATGCCAAAGACATCAAGGCTTTCGTCGATCCCCAGCTTCGATTTCAGGCTGATGACGAACCACATGCACAAAAGGCCCGCGACCAGTCCGATGGTGATGGCCCCCATCGGGCCGACAAAGCCCGCCGCCGGAGTGATGCCCACCAGCCCGGCAATCGCTCCCGAGATCCCGCCCAGAAGCGACGGGTGGCCGCGAAAGACCCACTCACCAAAGGCCCAGGCCAGCGCGGCAGCCGCAGTCGCAACGGTGGTGTTGAGCAGCGCCAGCGCGGCGGTCCCCGTCGCCTCCATGTTGGAGCCCGCGTTGAAGCCGAACCAGCCGATCCACAGAAGGCAGCCGCCGATGAAGGTGAAGGGCAGGTTGTGCGGGGCCATCAGCTCTTTGCCATAGCCCAGCCGGGGGCCGACGATGATCGCGGCGACCAGCCCCGCCACGGCGGCATTGATGTGGATGACGGTGCCGCCGGCGAAATCAAGGTCTCCATGCCCGAACAGATAGCCGCCCGGCGCGTCGAAGGCGCTCGGCCCGCCCCACCACCAGACCATATGCGCCATCGGCAAATAGGACAGGACGAACCAGATCACCACGAAGACCAGAATGGCCGCGAATTTCATCCGCTCGACCGTGGCACCGACGATCAGCGCCGAGGCGATGCAGGCAAAGGCCATCTGGAAGGTCACAAAGACCAGTTCGGGGACATAGACAGTGGCGGTGAAGGTCTCGGCGATCGAGGCAGGCGTCACGCCCGCCAGGAAGGATTTCGACAGCCCGCCAATGAACGGCGTCAGCCAGGTCGCATCCTCGGCGCTGCCAGCACCGGTGAAGGCCAGCGAATAGCCGAAGATCACCCATAAAAGCGCGATGACGCAAAAGATCGTCAGCACCTGCATCAGGACCGAGAGCATGTTCTTGGCCCGCACCAGACCGCCATAAAACAGCGCCAGCCCCGGGATCGTCATGGCCATGACCAGAATGGCCGAGATCATCATCCAGGCGGCATCCCCCTTGTCGAGAATGGGCGGCACCGTCTGGGTGGGCGTTTCCTGCGCGAGGGCCGAGAGCGCAAGTCCGGGCAGGACCAGGGTCGCCAGCGCCAGTTTCCGATGGATTGCGGTTGGTAACGTCATCTTGTGTGCACCTTCTTTCTGCGTCGCAGCAGTTCCTGTTGGGATCAGAAGGCGCGCCTTGATGCCCGCGCGACAAGCAACACCCGACGGTTGGCGCACGCAGGGGCGGAACTGCACAAGAATGAGGCACCGAAATGCCGCCGATGCAGCCTTTCAGGGCAGTTCACTGATAGGTCATCGCGGTTCTCAACAGCCCTGCATTCATGTATGTTCCGCCGCATCAGGTCGGAAAAACCGGCTGGGCAGGAACGCAGGCATGAAGAAAACCACCGGCCGGGGCCGTATTGTTGCCGACAAGCGCAACTTTCAGGAACCCCCGAAAAAACAGCAGAATCAGCAGCCCCCGCGGAGGCCGCGCAAACCGCGCCAGCCGCGTCGCGGCAATTTCGTGACCTTCGGAATCGCGGGATTCGTGGCGCTGATCTGGCGGATCATCTGGGGCTCGTTCTGGCGGCTGGGTGCAACGCTGGTGCTGATCGTCGGTGCGGCAACGCTGTATTTCTATTCGACCCTGCCCGAGGCGTCGGCGCTGTTTGACGGCCGCGCGCGCGGCTCGGTCACGATGCTCGACAACGAAAACCGCGTCTATGCCTGGCGCGGCGAGACCTTCGGCATGGTCAGCTCCGACAAGATCGCCCCGGTCCTGAAGGACGCCGTAGTCGCGACCGAGGACAAGCGTTTCTACCAGCACATCGGCGTCGACCCGCGCGGCATCGCCAGCGCCGTCAGCATCAACATGGCCGCCGGGCGCGGCCCGCTGGAAGGCAACGGCGGCTCGACCATCACCCAGCAGGTCGCGAAACTGCTGTGCCTGGGCGAGACCTACGACCCGATTCGCTGGAAATCCGAAGCCGAATACGAGGCCGAGTGCCGCAAATCCTCGATCTGGCGGAAGATCAAGGAAGTCCCCTATGCGATGGCGATGGAGGCGAAATACTCGAAGGCCGACATCCTCAACATCTACATGAACCGCTCGTATCTGGGCGCAGGTGCGCGCGGCTTCGAGGCGGCGTCACAGCGCTATTTCGACAAATCGGCCGCCGACGTAACCGCTTCGGAAGCGGCGATGCTGGCGGGCCTGCTGAAGGCGCCCAGCTATTTCGCCCCCACCTCGAACCTGCAGCGGGCGCAGGACCGCGCCAGCGTGATTCTGGGGCTGATGAACGAACAGGGCTATCTGGACGACGCCCAGCTTGCCGACGCGAAGGCCCATCCGGCGGCGCTGTCGCGAGCGGCGGCGGCGCGTGCCGGTGGCTATTTCGCCGATTGGGTCATGGAATCGGGCCCGGGCTTCCTGACCTCGGAAACGACCGAGGACGTGACCATCACCACCACCTTCGACCAGCGCATCCAGCGCGCCGCCGAACGCGCGCTGAAGCGGGTGTTCGACGAAAAGCTGTCCGATGGCTCGAAAGTGCAGGCGGCGGTCGTCGTCATGTCACCCGATGGCGCGGTCCGCGCGATGATCGGCGGGCGCGACAACACCGTCAGCGGCACCTTCAACCGCGCCACGCAGGCCAAGCGCCAGACCGGCTCCAGCTTCAAGCCCTTCGTCTATGCGGCGGCGCTCGACATGGGATACGGCCCGAATGACATGGTGCTGGACGCGCCGCTGACGATCAACGTGCGCGGCTCGGGGCCTTGGTCGCCGCAGAACTACACCCGCCGCTATCTGGGTGAGGTGACGCTGGTGCGCGCGCTCTCGCAATCGCTGAACACCGCGACGATCCGACTGCAAGAGATCGTGGGCCGCGACGCCGTGCGCCGCGTGGCGCAGGATTTCGGATTTGCCCATAACCTCGCCTCGGGTCCGTCGCTGGGTCTGGGCGTGTCGGAATCGACGCTGCTGGAGATGACCGGCGCCTATGCGGGCATCCGCAATGGCGGCACCGCCGTGCGCCCCTATGGTCTGGTCGAGTTGCGGATCAAGGGCGACGACCAGCCGCTGATCGGTCAGGCTGGCGGGATGAGCCAGCGGGTGATCTCGCAAAAAGCCGCAGGAGAGCTGATCGGCATGATGCAGCAGGTCATCGACCGCGGCACGGGTGGACGGGCGAAGCTGGCCGGGCGTCCGGCAGCGGGCAAGACCGGCACCACCTCCAGCTATCGCGATGCCTGGTTCATCGGCTTCACCGGCCAATATGTGACCGGCGTCTGGATGGGTTATGACGACAACACGCCCCTGAAAGGCGTGACCGGCGGCGGACTTCCGGCCGAAATCTGGCAGGCCGTGATGACCGAGATCCACGAGGGTCTGCCGGTCGAGCCGCTGGGCACCTTCGACTTCGATTCCTCCAGCGCCGTCCCGAATGTCGTAAGCTCGGGTGAGACCGATCCGCTGGCCGCCGCACTGTCCGAGGCGCTTGGCCAGCCCGGTCAGGCCTCCCCCTCGGGTGGGCGCGTGCTGCCCGATCCGGGTGTGCAGGGCGTCGATGGCGCGCCGCCGCAATTCCCCGGCCAGACCGTCACCAGCGAGGGCGCGTTCGAGGTCACGCCCGCCGATCCCCCCGCAGATACGGGCGAGCTTCCGCCCGACGATCCCCTGCTGCAGGCGCTGCAGGGCATCAGCGGCGTCTATCAGGAATGACAAAAGGCCGGTCCCTCGGGACCGGCCTTTTCCGTTCGCGGTGCAAGGGAGGCTTCAGCCAGCCTGCGTCAGATCCTGCGTCAGCGCGTCGATGTCGCCATTGCGGCGGGCCAGCATCGCGCCGATCTCGGCCCGTTCCGAGGCCAGCATGTTCACGCCCTCGATGATGATGTTGAAATACTTGCTTTGCCCCGATTTGTCCGAGACATGCCATTCGACCTCCATCGGGCTGCGGCCGTTCAGATGCGCGACCGAGGTGACCGCGAAGAAGGATTTGACCTGACGCGCGCCCGTCACCTCGATGCGCGAGCCGATGAATTCACGGAAGCGCTTGCCATATTTGCGCCCGATATAGCCCTGAAACGCCTGTTGATAGGCGGCAAGCTGCGCGGCCGAGGCCTGACGCGCCGCCGGACCCAGGGCCGAGCGTGCGATGACCGGCACATCGGCATAGCGCGCGAAGATCGCCTCGAAATTGCGGTACATCTGCGCGGGCGGTTGGCCCGAGTTGATGACCTGATAGACCTCGTCCAGCGAGGTCTGGATCAGCGCCCGGGCCTGATCTGTGTTCAGCGCCTGCGCGGAAGGGGCGGTCGCCACCAGCACGGCAGCGCCCATCATGGCCAGAAAGCCGCGGCGGGTCTCATTCGGCATAAGGGTCAATCTCGTCTCCTTCTTCGCCCAGTTCATGGCGGCGATGCTGCAGATAGATCAGCCGCGTCTGCACATAGCTATCCGCACTCTCATGCAGAATGGAATCAACGGAATCCCCGAACCGGCCCCGTTCACCGGCTTTTGACACAACGCGAGCGCCCAATCCGATCAACCGCTCATCGCTGTTGAGCCGGTAGCTCAGCGGATTGGTGAACAGATCAACGACGCGCCCTGCGGCATCACGCTCGGTCGAGGGGCCGATCAGTGGCAGTTCCAGATAGGCGCCCTCGGGGACGCCCCAGACGGCCAGCGTCTCGCCAAAATCGGTGTCCTCCTCGGGCAGGGCGAAATCCGCGCCTGCCGGATCGAAGAAGCCCGCGACGCCCAGCGTGCTGTTGACCAGAAAACGGAAGGTGTTCTTCACCGCAGGCACCGGACGGCCCTGCAGAAGATGGTTCACCACCTTGCCCGGCAGCGACAGGTTCCCACCGAAATTGCCGACCAGCTCGACCGCTTTTCCGCCTGCGCTTGGCCCGCCCTTGCTTTCGCCTGCGGACATGCCGCGCGTCACAGGCCGCAGCAGATTCGCATCAAGACCCCGGTTGAAGGCATGAACCCGCCGGTTCATCGGCTCATAGGGGTCGTTGATTCCGTCGCTGTTTCTGCCCGATGAGCAACCAGTCGCCGCTGTCAGGGCCAGGAAAAGAAGACCGGGGATCAGGATACGCAAACTCTTCCTAACTTTCTGCGCGTATAACCAACACCAGTGACAGCGAATCAATCGCCACCTTGAGGCTGTTGCCTGCGCTGCGGATGGGATAAGGGCAGGTCGTACGCCGGGCAACCCCGGCCGCGCATGACAGGAAGGGATCGGCATGGCGGCACCCATACGTCACGACGGAAAACGCGAGCTTTCATCAGCGCGCAGCATGGCGTTGCCGCTTCTGGTCTTCGTCGGCATTTTCTCTTTCGCCGTGAACCTGCTGATGCTGACCGGCCCGCTGTTCATGATGCAGGTCTATGACCGTGTCCTTGCCAGCCGCTCGGTCGAGACGCTGACGGCGCTTTTCGTGCTCGTCGTGTTCCTCTTTGCCCTGATGGGCCTGATCGACGCGGCGCGCACCCGCGTCATGTCCCGCATCGCCGCGCGTTTTCAGGAAAAGCTTGAAGGCCGGGTGTTCACTGCCGCGCTTCAGGACGGCTCGGCCAGCGGCTCGGACGCGGTCGTGCGGGGCGGCATGCGCGATCTCGAGGCCGTGCAAAGGCTGATCTCCTCGCCGGTGATGATGGCCCTGTTTGACCTGCCCTGGGCGCCCTTTTTCCTCGCCGCCGTCTATATCTTCCATTTCTGGCTGGGTGTCGTCGCCACGGTCGGCCTGCTGGTGCTGGTGATCGCCACGCTGCTCAACCAATGGCTCAGCCGCGAGGCCCTGCAAGAGGCGGCCATCGCCTCGCAAACGGCCGAGCGGATGTCGGACCTCTACCGCGAAGAGGGTGAGCTGATCGGCTCGCTTGGCATGCGCAACGCCGCCTTCCGCCGCTGGCAAAGCGCGCGCGATCAGGCGACCGAGGCGACCATGCGCAGCGCCGACCGCGCCAGCTCATTCACCGTGTTTTCCCGCACCTTCCGACTGTTTTTGCAAAGCGCCCTGCTGGCGGCGGGCGCTTGGCTCGTGCTGAAGCAAGAGGTGACTCCGGGTGCGATGATCGCCTCATCGATCCTGATGGGCCGCGCGTTGGCCCCGATCGAACAGGTCGTGGGCGGCTGGTCGATGGTCCAGCGCTCGCTGGATGGCTGGAAGCGACTGTCAGCCCTGCTGTCGCGCCGTCCGCCGACCGAAAAGCGCACCCCCCTGCCCCGCCCTCCTGCCCAGCTTGAGGTGCGCCAGCTTTCAATCGTGCCCCCGGGCCAGGGGCCCGCCACGCTGCGCGGCGTCAGCTTCGATCTGTCGCCCGGCCAGGCGCTTGGCGTCATCGGCCCCTCGGGCGCGGGAAAATCGACGCTGGCGCGTGCACTGATCGGCGCGTGGCCGATTGCCGCAGGCTCGATCCGGCTGGGCGGTGCGACGCTCGACCAATATGATCCGGACGTGCTGGGCAGCCTGATCGGCTATCTGCCCCAGCAGGTCACGCTGTTCGACGGCACCATTGCCGAAAACATCGCCCGGCTTTCGGCCCATCCCGATCCGCAGCGCATCGTCGAGGCCGCCACCGCCGCCGCCGCGCATCGCATGATTCTGGACCTGCCGAACGGCTATGACACGCTGGTCACCCAGACGGGCGGGCGCCTGTCGGGCGGGCAGATCCAGCGGATCGGGCTGGCCCGCGCGCTTTACGCCGAGCCGGTGCTGTTCGTTCTGGATGAACCGAACTCGAACCTCGACAATGAGGGCTCGAACGCGCTGAATCTGGCCATCCGCAACATCAAAGCACGCGGCGGGGCCGTCATCATCATGGCCCACCGCCCGGCCGCGATCTCGGAATGTGAACAGCTGCTGGTCCTTGACCAGGGCACGCGCCGGGCCTTCGGTCCAAGGGATGAGGTCCTGAAATCCATGGTGAAAAACGCCGAACAGATCACCAAAAGCCAGGGACAGGCCGGAGGCGTGACATGAGCGAACGCGCTGAAACCGGCCGCGCGCCGGTCGAGAAAATTCCCGTCGATGGCGATGCCGGGCGCGACATGCCGCGCTTCCGCGCGCGCCGCACCGATCCCCCGCCGACCGAGCCGCCACCTCCGCCCAAACGGCCCGAATGGTCGGCGCGCAAGCCGATCATTCTGGGGCTTCTGGGCCTGCTTTTGCTGTTCGGGGGCTTCGGCCTTTGGGCCTGGACCGCGAAGATTGCTGGGGCCGTCGTCGCCTCGGGTCAGGTCGAGGTCGAACAGCGCCGTCAGGTCGTCCAGCATCCGGACGGCGGCGTTGTCTCGGAAATCCTGACCAAGGATGGCGAATCCGTCACCACCGGGCAGCCGCTGATCCGTCTGGACGGCACCCTGCTGAATACCGAACTCGCCATCGTCGAGGGCCAGTATTTCGAGATTCTGGCCCGCCGTGGCCGGCTTGAAGCGGAACGCGCCGATCTGAGCGAACTGACCTTCCCCGAAGAGCTGGTCGAGTTTTCGACCAAACGCCCGGACGTCAAATCGATGATGGACGGGCAGATGAGCCTGTTCACCGCGCGCCTTGATACGCTGAAGCAGTCGCTAGGTCAGCTCGACAAGCAGGCCGAGCAGGTCGAATCGCAGATCGAGGGGGTTCAGGCGCAGACGCTGGCCCTGAACCAGCAGCGCACCTTCATCGAGCAGGAATTGCGCGACCAGCGCTCGCTGCTGGAAAAAGGTCTGGCGCAGGCCCCGCGCGTCCTTGCGCTGGAACGCGAGGCGGCGCGTCTGGACGGCCAGATCGGCGAGGTCACCGCCATGCGCGCCCGCGCGCAGACTCAGCTGGCCGAGATCGAGCTGAACAAGCTGGAACGCAGCGCCACCCGCCGCGAGGAGGCCGAGACCGAATTGCGCGATCTGGGCTATCGCGAGCTGGAGCTGGCCGAACGCCGCCGGGCCCTGACCGAACAGGTCTCCCGGCTGGAGATTCGCGCGCCGGTTTCGGGTGTCGTGCAGGAATTGCAGGTGACGACGCCCCGCTCGGTGATCCGTCCGGCTGATCCGATCCTCTATATCATCCCGCAGGATCGTCCGCTGGTCGTCGGCGCCAAGGTCGCGACGATCAACGTCGACGAGATCCATCCGGGTCAGGAGGTCGTGCTGCGCTTCGCCTCATTCTCGTCGCGGACCACGCCCGAGATCGACGGCATCCTGACGCGGGTCTCGCCCGACACGCTGATCGATCAGGCGACGCATATCCCCTACTACCGGGCCGAAGTCTCAATCCCGCCCGAGCAGATTGCCAAGCTGAAGGGGCTGGAGCTGGTGCCCGGCATGCCGGTCGAGGTCTATATCCAGACCGGAGAGCGCAGCCCGCTGGCCTATCTGCTCAAGCCCCTGACGGATTACTTTACCCGCGCCTTCCGCGAGGATTGAACGCAACGCGCGCCAAGGCTGGACCATTGGCGCGCGTCGGAGATTCAAGGCGGAAGACAGTTTCACCGCCAAAGGCAGGCGGAGCCGGGATTGGCCCGGCCCCGCAAGCGCAGGGTCAAAGACCTAGGCACCAGCGCATGACCGCCTTTTGCGCATGCAGCCGGTTTTCGGCCTCGTCAAAGATCACCGAATTCGGGCCGTCCATGACCGCGCTGGTAACCTCATCATCGCGATGCGCGGGCAGACAGTGCATGAACAGCGCGTCGGGTTTGGCATGGGCCATCAGCGCCTCATTGACCTGATAGCCGCGCAGCTGGTTGTGCCGCCGTTCGCGCGCCGATTGCGGATCATGCATCGAGACCCAGGTGTCGGTCACCACCAGATCGGCACCCTCAACGGCCTTTGCCGGATCGCGTTCTATCACCGCCTGCACGCCTTGGGCGCGCGCGAATTCCAGCGCCTCACGCTCGGGGTCCAGCGTCTGCGGGCCGGTGAAGGTGAAATCGAAACCGAACTGCCCGGCCCCATGGATCAGGCTGGCGCAGACGTTGTTGCCGTCACCCGACCAGACCACCTTGCGCCCGGCGATAGGGCCGCGATGCTCTTCATAGGTCAGGACATCGGCCATGATCTGACAGGGGTGGGTGCGGTTCGTCAGCCCGTTGATCACCGGGACCGAGGCGTATTCAGCCATCTCCTGAAGAGTCGCCTCTTCGAAGGTACGGATCATGATCAGGTCGACATAGCGCGACAACACGCGGGCGGTATCGGCGATGGTTTCGCCATGACCCAGCTGCATTTCCTTGCCCGACAGCACCATCGTCTGGCCGCCCATCTGGCGCACGCCAAGGTCGAAGCTCACGCGGGTCCGGGTCGAGGGCTTTTCAAAGATCAGCGCAACCATGCGGTTCTTCAGCGGATGGTCCTGATCCGGCGTGGCTTTCGGCTGGCCCGCACGGGCCTCTTTCATCTGGCGCGCATTGTCGATCATGCCACGCAGCGCAGCCTTGTCGGTGGTGTGGATGTCGAGGAAATGGTTCATTTGTCAGCTTCTTCTGGTGCGATTTTGCAAGCAAGCAGGCTTGCCGGGGGAAGGTCAAGGGCTGGCGCTGCGGCCTGCCGGAAGGAATGACGTCTTTCCCCTCATCGGTGACGCGTCAGCACGCGCACCAAGGTCGTGTGGCTGGCCGCTTTCGCGCAGGCCAGCCGTTGCTGGCCGGCCCGAGAGAACGGGCCAGCCGAAGTTCCGGGATGGAACCGATTACTGGCCATCGATCCGGCTGGCAGCCCGGTCAAGCCGTGCCACCGCCTCGGTGATTTCATCGTCCGAGATGTTCAGCGGCGGCAGCAGGCGCAGCGTGCTGTCAGCGGCGGGCACGGTCAGCAGATGCTCGGCATAGCCTGCCTTCACCACATCGGCGGGCGCGACATGGGTCCGAAGACCCAGCATCAGGCCCTGCCCCCGGACGCTTTCGTAGACCTCGGGATGGGCTGCCACCAACGCTTCCAGCTTCTGGCGGAAAAGGCCCGCCTTGCGGTTCACCTCGGCCAGGAACTCCGGCGTGGCGATGATCTCCATCACCTTCGCGCCGACCGCGCAGGCCAGCGGGTTGCCGCCATAGGTCGAGCCATGCGAGCCCGCGACCATGCCACTGGCGGCCTTTTCCGTCGCCAGCACCGCGCCCAGCGGGAAGCCTCCGCCGATGCCCTTGGCGACCATCATGATATCGGGGCGAATGCCCGACCATTCATGCGCGAACAGGCGTCCGGTCCGGCCCATGCCCGCCTGCACCTCATCCAGCACCAGCAGCGCGCCGGTCTGGTCGCAAAGCTGGCGGATCAGGCGCATGTCGTCATCCGAAAGCGGGCGGATGCCGCCTTCGCCCTGGATCGGCTCCAGCATGACAGCCGCGGTCCGGTCCGAGATCGCGGCCTTCAGCGCCTCCATATCGCCCCAGGGCAGTTGCCGGAAACCGGGCATCAGCGGGCCGAAGCCCTTCACCATCTTTTCGGACCCGGAAGCGGCGATCGCCCCGGTCGAGCGGCCGTGGAACGCGCCTTCGAAGGTCAGGATCTCGATCCGGTCGGGATCACCCGCCTCGGCCCAGAATTTGCGCACCATCTTGATCGACAGCTCGGCCGCCTCGGTGCCCGAGTTGGTGATGAAGACGGTATCCGCGAAAGTATGTTCGACCAGAAGCGAGGCCAGCCGTTCCTGCTGCGGGATCTGGTAGAGGTTCGACACATGCCAGATCTTGCCCGCCTGATCGGTCAACGCCTCGACCAGTTGCGGGTTGGCGTGGCCAAGGGCATTCACCGCAATCCCGGCCCCAAGGTCGAGATATCGGGTGCCGTCCGCCGTGATGGCCCAGGCCCCCTCGCCTTTTTCAAAGGCAAGATCGGCGCGATTATAGGTCGGCAGGACATGCGGAATCATGGGAAAGTCCTCTTGCAGGGAAGTACCGCGTCAGTGCGGCATCGACAATTTGCGAAGGCAGGCGAGATCGGACGTTGAGATTCAACGTCGGGGACGGGCAATGCGGGCAACGGTCCATACGATCATGGCGGAATGACTAGCGCGGAAATTTCATTCGCGCAATCTGCAAAAAATCAGGATGAACAGGCTGTGACGCGGGCGATATTCAGAACCCGTTCGGGCGCGCGGCATGCTAGGTTCCCGCCATGTCGATTATTGTTCATGGCTATCGCTACAGCGTCTATTCCCGGGTCCTGCGCATGGTGCTGGTCGCCAAGGGGCTGGAGGCCGAGTGGGTCGAGACCGACCCTTTCGGGCCCATGCCGGGCTCTTACACCAAGCTGCACCCCTTTGGCCGCGTGCCCGTGCTGGAGCACGGCGATTTCATCATCTATGAGACCGCGGCGATCTGCCGCTATCTGGATGAGGGGTTCGAGGGCCCGTCCCTGCAGCCCGGCGGCTATACGCGGCGGGCGCGAATGACGCAGATCATCTCGATCATCGACAATTACGGCTATCAGCCGATGGTCCGGCAGGTCTATGCCAAGGCGGTCTTCGCGCCCGCAAAGGGTGAACCGATCCAGGATTGGCAGGTGCAGGCGGGGCTGGAGGCCAGCCACAAGGTCCTAACCGCACTGGAGCCGCTGATCGTGCCGCAATCGGCCACCGAGATCAGTCTGGCCGATCTGCATCTGGCGGCCATGGTCGACGCCTTCGTCGCAGCACCCGAGGGCGCGCGCATGCTGGCCGGGTTCCCGCGCCTCAGCCGCTGGTGGGACATCATGCGCGACAGCGATCCGGTGACGAAGACCCGCGATTCGCTGCTGGTCAGGGTTTCATACGATAACCTGTCCTGATCCAGTACCAGGCCAGCCCCAGCACCGCCAGAACCACCGCGCTGCAGACCAGAAGCGCGCGCAGGGGCGGCGCGTCCGACACTCCGGCAATGCCGTAGCGCGCGCCGTCGATCAGATAGAAGATCGGGTTCCAGTGGGCGAGGGTGCGGAACGGCTCGGGCAGGGCCTGCACCGAATAGAAGGTGCCCGACAGGAACGACAGCGGCGTCACGACAAAGTTCGTAATGACCGCCATCTGGTCGAATTTCTGCGCAACGATCCCGGCCAGAAGCCCAAGGCCGCCCATCAGCAGCGCGCCCAACACGACGAAGGCCAGCGCCCACAGCGGATGCTGGATGCCCTGCCCCAGCACCAGCGCCATGCCCGCCGCGATGACCGAGGCGACGATCAGCGCCCGGACCAGCGCGCCGGTCAGATAGCCCGTCAGGATCTCGCCCGCCGAAAGCGGCGGCATCAGCGTGTCGACGATATTGCCCTGCATCTTGGCCGAAATGAGGCTGGATGAGGTATTGGCGAATGCGTTCTGGATGACGGTCATCATCAGGATGCCCGGCCCCAGAAAGGCCAGCAGCGGCAGGCCCATGACCTCGCCCCGGTTCTGGCCAAGCGCCAGCGCGAAGACGACAAGGAACAGCCCCGCCGTCATCAGCGGTGCAAAGATCGTCTGCTGCCAGACCGACATGAAGCGCATGATCTCGCGCCGGGCCAGCGTCGCCAGCCCCAGCCAGTTGACGCGGCCAAAGCGACGGACGCCCATTTCGCGGATCGGTGGGGGTGATACGCTGCGATGCATCGCGGCTCCTTGAATTCTTGGCTCTGTGGCGCTATTTCACACCATCCCGGTTTAGAACCGGTATCTTCGGAATTGAAGCTTGAAGCAAATGGGTGCCGGGAAGACAACATCCCGGGCAGGAAAGGCAAGTCATGTCCTGGACGGATGAGCGCGTCGAGACGCTGAAACGGATGTGGGCCGAAGGTCAGTCGGCCAGCCAGATCGCCAAGGAATTGGGCGGCGTGACGCGCAACGCGGTCATCGGCAAGGTCCATCGTCTGGGCCTGTCGAATCGCACCGAGGAAGCCCCGGCCGAGGCACCTGCCGCCGCGCCGGAAGCTGCTGCCCCCGCCGCGCCCGAGGCGAAACCCGCGCCCGCCCCCAAACCCGAGCCTGCCGCCGCTGCCGCACCCGAGCCGCGCGCCGAGGCCGAGGCACCGCGCGAACAGCCGGTCACGCCCGCCTTCAACCGCCGCACCATCGTGCCCGCAGGCCAGCCCCTGCCGCCGCAGCCTTCCGCCAATGAGATCAGCCCCGAGGCGCTGGCCTCGGTCCGCGAGGTCGAAAAGCGCGCCCGCAAGCTCAGCCTGATGGAACTGACCGAGCGGACCTGCAAATGGCCGATCGGCGACCCGGCGACGGACAAGTTCTGGTTCTGCGGCCTGCCCTCGGTGGCCGGAAAACCCTATTGCGAGGCGCATGTCGGCGTGGCCTTCCAGCCGATGAGCGCACGGCGCGACCGCCGCCGCTGATCCGGCCCGATGTCCGGATTTCCCCGACTTGCCGCGCTGGCCGTCCTGATCAAGGGCGGCCGCGTGCTTTTGGTGCAGCGCAAGAACCCTCCGGATGCGGGCCTTTGGGGCTTCCCCGGTGGCCATGTCGAACCCGGAGAGACGGCGCTTGACGCCGCCACCCGCGAACTGGCCGAGGAAACCGGCGTGATCGCGGCGCCCCTCGCCTATCTGGACAATATCGACGTGATCCTGCGCGACCCTGACGGCCGGCTGCGCTTTCACTTTCTGCTGGCGGCGGTGCTTTGCGACCATATCTCGGGCGATCCAGTGGCCGCCGATGATGCGCTGGCCGCCGACTGGATCACGGTCGAGGACGTTCTGGCCCGGCACCTGCCGCTCAGCGCCAGCGTGCCCGAGCTTTTGTCGAAGGCGCTGGCTCGCCTCAGCTAGCCGCGTGCAAGGCGGCGCTGGTCATCGCGCCCGTCGCCCGGTAAACAACCCCGGTAAACCTGACAGGACCAAGCCATGGCGCGCCATCTCATCACCTCGGCGATTCCCTATATCAACGGGATCAAGCATCTGGGCAACCTGGTCGGCAGCCAGCTTCCGGCCGATCTTTACGCCCGCTATCTGCGTGATCGCGGACATGAGGTGATGTTCATCTGCGCCACCGACGAACACGGCACTCCTGCCGAGCTGGCCGCCAAGAAGGCGAACCAGCCGGTCGCGGTCTTCTGCGCCGAGATGCATGAGGTGCAGGCCGACATCGCCCGCCGCTTTGGCCTGTCGTTTGATCATTTCGGCCGCTCCTCCAGCGAGCGCAACCATGTGCTGACCCAGCATTTCGCCGGCAAGCTGGACGAAAACGGCCATATCCGCGAGGTCGAAGAGCGTCAGGTCTATTCCATCGATGACGGCCGCTTCCTGCCCGACCGCTATATCGAGGGCACCTGCCCCAACTGCGGCTATGACAAGGCGCGCGGCGATCAGTGCGAAAACTGCACCAAGCAGCTGGACCCGACCGATCTGATCAATCCGCGCTCGGCGATCTCGGGATCGACGAACCTTGAGGTCCGCGCGACGAAGCACCTGTATCTGAAACAGCGCGCCATGCGCGACCAGATCGAGACCTGGATCGACGGCAAGAAGGACTGGCCGATCCTGACGACCTCGATTGCCAAGAAATGGTTGAATGACGGCGACGGGCTACAGGATCGCGGCATCACCCGCGATCTGGACTGGGGCATTCCGGTTAAGAAGGGCGACCAGCCCTGGCCGGGGATGGAGGGCAAGGTCTTCTACGTCTGGTTCGACGCCCCCATCGAATATATCGCCGCGACCGCCGAGGGCACCGACGCCAAGGGCGAGCCTGACAGCCAATGGCGCCGCTGGTGGCGTCTGGACGAGGGCGCCGAGGACGTCACCTACACCCAGTTCATGGGCAAGGATAACGTGCCTTTCCATACGCTGAGCTTCCCCGCCACGATCATCGGCTCGGGCGAGCCGTGGAAGCTGGTCGATTATATCAAATCGTTCAACTACTTGACCTATGACGGCGGCCAATTCTCGACCAGCCAGGGTCGCGGCGTCTTCATGGATCAGGCGCTTTCGATCCTGCCCGCCGATTACTGGCGCTGGTGGCTGCTGAGCCATGCGCCGGAATCCGGCGACAGCGAGTTCACCTGGGACAATTTCCAGCAATCGGTGAACAAGGATCTGGCCGATGTACTGGGCAATTTCGTCAGCCGCATCACCAAATTCTGCCGCTCGAAATTCGGCGAGGTGGTGCCCGAGGGCGGCAGCTATGGTCCCGAAGAGCAGGCGCTGATCGACGCAATCTCGGCGCGCGTCCGTGCCTATGAGGGCTTCATGGACGGCATGGAGGTGCGCAAATCCGCCGCCGAATTGCGCGCGATCTGGGTTCTGGGTAATGAATATCTGCAGTCGGCCGCGCCCTGGTCGACCTTCAAGACCGATCCGGAAAAGGCCGCGATGCAGGTGCGTCTGGGCCTGAACCTGATCCGGCTTTACGCCGTGCTGTCCTCGCCCTTCATCCCCTTCGCGGCGCAGACCATGCTGGAGGCGATGGGCACGACCGACGGCAGCTGGCCCGATGATCTGACGAAGGCGCTGGAGGCCCTGCCCGCCGGGCATGCCTTCACCACGCCCGAGGTGCTGTTCGCCAAGATCTCGGACGAGCAGCGCGACGAATGGCAGGAACGCTTCCAGGGCATCCGCAGCTGACGCGATCCGCAGTCAAGACGCAGGGCCGGGCAGGTTTGCCCGGCCTGTTACATTTTGGCGACAGGCCATCGCAGCAAATTTGCATCATCGCATTGTTTTTCAAAATTCCATGAGCTAACAGGTGACTGATTCACTCAGGTAACCGAACGCGCTCTCTCTCGGCGGTCCCAGGCAAATCACGGATCGACGATGGAGAAACACGATGCCCGACCTTTCGTGCGCCCTGTGGCAGCGCGCTCATTCGCCCCGGACCAGCAAAGCCATTCTGCTTGGCCTGACCGCTCTGATCGCCCCGATGGCAGCCCATGCGCAAGAGACGGACGGAACCGTCACCGAGCTTGAAACGGTCGTCATCGTGACCTCGGCTTCCGGGGTCGCCACCTCAATTCAGGACGCCCCGGCTTCCATCACCGTGATCGGTCAGGAACAGATCCAGGCCTCTGGCGCGCGTGACCTGAAGGATGTGCTGCGCACCGTGCCCGGCCTGAACCTGACGCGCGGCAATGACGGCAATGCCAACGTGTCCTTCCGCGGACTTTCCTCCAGCCGGACGCTGACGCTGGTCGACGGCAAGCGCATCAGCTCTCGCAACACCTTTGCCCGCCACTATCAGGGCGATCTGGGGGTTGTGCCGATGGATGCCATCGAGCGGATCGAGGTCGTGCGCGGCCCGATGTCGACGCTTTACGGATCGGACGCGATGGGCGGCGTCATCAACATCATCACCAAGAAGAATTCCGACGTCTGGTCGGGCTCGGTGACCACTGATTTCGGCATTGCCGATCAGAACACCACCGCCGACAGCCGCTCGATCTCGGCCTATGTGTCGGGTCCGCTGGGCCAGAACCTCAGCATGTCGGCCTGGGGCAAGCTGTCCGAACTGGACGCGCCCGAGTCGCCCTATGGCTATAGCGAGGGGCGCGGCGGCGTGCTGACCCCGCTTTACGCCTCGAACGGGATCAAGACCCGCACGCTTGGCACCCGCCTGACCTGGACCCCGCAGCAGGGCCAGGAATGGGGTGCCGAGATTCAGGCGGCCGAGGACACCTATCTGGCCGAAGACGGCGGCCATGACGAAAACGAGGTCCGCAAGCTGAGCTTTGGTGTGACCAATGAATGGACCATCGGCGAGGGCAATCTGTCCAGCTACCTGCGTCACGAGGCCAGCGAGAACAAAAGCTGGAACACCACCGACGAGGCGTGGAACGATTCCATCGACTATGACACCACCACGCTGGAAAGCCGCTATACCTCGCAGACGCGCGTGGGGGGCCGCGCCCTCGATTATACGATCGGCGGCCTGATCATGCGTGAAAAGCTGAAGGATCCGAACACCACGCCTGGTTCGCTGATCGAAGGCTCGGCCAATACTGCCGCCCTCTATGCCGAGGGCCGCTGGCAGGCGACCGATGCGCTCAGCATCACCGGCGGGCTGCGCTTTGACCATCACGAAGACTTCGGCAACCACGTCACCCCGCGCCTTTACGCCAACTATGACTTTGGCAACGGGCTGATGATGAAGGCCGGCTATTCGCAGGCGTTCGTCGCCCCCGACCTGCGCAACCTGAACCCGAACTATGAAATGGGTTCGCGTGGCAATGGCTGCAAACCCTATCAGGGCCCCTGCACGATCATCGGCAACCCCAACCTGAAGCCCGAGACCTCGGACAACTTCGAGGTTGGCCTGAACTATCAGGGCGAACGCACCAGCTGGGAAATCACCGCCTTCTACAATGATGTCGATGACATGATCAGCGCCCGCCGCATCCGCGAGGCGACCGCCACCGAAAGTGCCCTGTTCCAGCGCGACAACTTTGACTACGGCAAGACCGCAGGCATCGAATTCGGTCGGACCCATGATCTGAACGACGATCTGACCTGGACCACCTCGGGCACCTATATCGCCAAATCCGAGTTCAAATACGGCGATTTCGACACCGCCTATCCGATGGCCACCACGCCGAAATGGAACGTGACCACCGGGCTGGACTGGCGCGCCTATGACAAGCTGACGCTGTCGGGCAACGTCAATTATATCGGCAAGCAGGCGGGCTATGTGGTCGAGGACGATCTGACCGTCGGCAATGGTGAGCAGGCATCGGTCCCGGCGGGCCAGAACAGCAAGGCCTATTATCTGGTCAATGTCGCGGCGGCCTATGACCTGACCGATACCGCGCGCCTGAACGTCGGCATCGACAACCTGTTCAACGAACAGCCCGAAAGCACCGTCGATTACCGTGAAAACGGCCGCCTGTTCAAACTGGGCATCACCACCACCTTCTGATCCCTCGCGATCGGCGATATCGGGGCCGTCCATTCAGGGCGGCCCCGTCACATTTCGGGGGCGCTTTCGCTTGCCAATTTCCTTGCTCACGGCTAGCCAATAACGACGCGGGCGTGGCGGAATGGTAGACGCATGGGACTTAAAATCCCTGGGGCGCAAGCCCGTGCGGGTTCGAGTCCCGCGGCCCGTACCACTGACGAAGAATTCAAACGCCTCTGGCCGATCTGCGCCCTGCCCGAAAAGGCCGCTGTCGCAGGCCGGAATGGCAACCGGCCTGCGATTTTACAGAAAGCGTCGGGACCCGCACGTCCGGGCCGTCCCCTGCGCCTGCGTTCCTCACCACCACGCTTGGTTCGCGGCGCGTGCGGCTTTCTGGCAGCCGGTCATGGGTACAGGCTGACCGGACGTCGCGCAAACCTCAAAAGCCCGCCCTTTTAGGCAATTGCTCTTGGTTCCGGGCCTCCGCTCGGATAGGTTCCGCGCAAATTCCTGAAGGAGAGAACAGGATGGCGCAGCGCCTGCATCTGGTTTTCGGCGGAGAGCTTATCGACCCTTCGCGCACCGAGTTCCGCGACACCGACAAGATCCACGTCGTCGGCGTGTTTCCCGACTATGCCTCGGCCTATGCCGCCTGGAAGGCCGAGGCGCAGCGCACGGTCGACAGCGCCCATACGCGCTATTTCATCGCGCATCTGCATCGCCTGCGCGACGAGGAACGCGAGATCAGCCCGACCGAACTGCTGGGGAACTGATCCCCAGATGAGTCAGGCTCCGGCAAGCAGCCTGGCGCTTCGGCTGCATCTGTGGCGGCGGGCGGTGCTGGCCGTCGACCGGCAGGACAGCATCCCCATCCCCGATGGGGACGGTCCGCTGGTGCATATCCACATGTCGGAGAAGACCGAGCATCCGCCCGCGATCCAGCAACTGGTGGCGGCGATGCTCGCGCGCAACCCGGATCTGCGCTTTCTGGTCACCGGCGGGGCGATCCCGATGGACGCCTTCCCCGATCCTTCGGTGGTCGTGACCCTGCCCGTGCCGCGCGATCCCGCGACGGTGCGGCAGATGGTGCAGGCGCTGGCCCCCCGCATCCTGATGATCCTCGGGGACCAGCTTCCCGCCGCGCTGATCGCAGGCGTGACCGAAGCAGGCATTCCCGTCATCCTGGCCGAGGCGCGGCTGGTCGCCTATACCCGCCGCAGCTCATGGCGCGGCGCGATCAACCGGGGGCTGATATCGCGCATTTCCCGCATTCTCGTCCCGGATCAAAGCGCCGCTGGTGCCGCGATGCAGTTGGGCGCCGCCCCCGCGCAGATCGAGACGACCGGCCCCATCGTCGAAACCATCCCGCCCCTGCCCGCCAATGAGGCCGAGCGTCGCGCGCTTGCCCAGATCCTGCGCGCGCGCCATATCTGGCTGGCCGCCGCCCCCACCATGCCCGAGGTCACTGCCGTCCTGCTCGCGCATCAATCGACCCTGCATCACAACCACCGCGCCCTGCTGATCATTGCGGGCCTGCCGCCCGAGCTGGTCCCCGAGGTCCAGAAGGAATGCGAGCGTCTGGGGCTCGCCTCGATCCTGCGGACCGAGGATCATGACCCCGAGGATGACGACCACGTCCTGATCGCCGAGGACAGCTATGAGATGGGCCTTTGGTACCGGCTGGCCCCGGTCTGCTTCATGGGCGGCACCCTGATGCGGGGCGAGGGCCTTGAGCCGCGCCATCCGTTCGAACCTGCGGCCTTGGGCTCGGCCATCATCCACGGCCCGATCCCCGGGCCTCATGCGGCGGAATGGAACCAGCTTGGCAGCGCCGAGGCCGCACGGCTGATCGCCGATCAGGACGCGCTGACGAAGGCCGTCGATGATCTGACCGCGCCGGATCAGGCGGCAACCCTCGCCCGCAACGCCTGGGCGATCAGCACCGGCGGCGCGGCCGTGTTGCGCACCATCGCCGACCGGGTTCTGAACAGGATGGAGGGCAAGGCATGAGCCGACGTGCGCCTCGCTTCTGGTTTGCACCGCCCGGCGTAGCCGCGCGGCTGCTATCACCCCTGGGCGCGCTTTACGCCGGGGCCACCGCCCGCAGGCTGGCGCGCGGCGCGCGCGCGCGCGTGGGCGTTCCCGTCATCTGCGTGGGCAACCTGAACGCGGGCGGGACCGGCAAGACGCCGACCGTCATCATGCTGGCCCAGATGCTGACGGCCAAAGGCGTGAATGTGCAGATCGTCTCGCGCGGCTATGGCGGCAGTGAAAAGGGCCCGCTGCGGGTCGAAGAGATGCGCCACACCGCCGAAGCCGTCGGCGACGAGCCGCTGCTGATGGCGGCCTTCGCTCCGGTCTGGGTCGCTGATGACCGCGTGGAGGGCGCGAAGGCCGCTGCTGCCGATGGCGCGCAGGTGATCCTGCTGGATGACGGCTTTCAGGACCCTTCGCTGCACCACGACCTGTCGCTGGTCGTCGTCGACGCCGCACGCGGATTCGGCAACGGGCTGTGCCTGCCCGCCGGTCCCCTGCGCGAGCCGGTGGGCAAAGGGCTGGCGCGGGCCGATCTGGTGCTCTCTATCGGCGACGCCTCGGCGCAACGGCAATTCGCGGATTGCTGGGGCGCGGCCCTGTTGCAGCCGCATCTGACCGGCGCGCTGAAGCCCTTGCAGACGGGAATGGATTGGCAGGGGCAGCGCGTCCTGGCCTTTGCAGGCATCGGCCATCCGCAGAAATTCTTCGCCACGCTGCGCGATCTGGGGGCCGAGGTCGTCCGGGCCGAGGCGTTGGAGGACCATCAGGCCTTCACCCCCGCCCTGCTGACCCGGCTGGAGGCCGAGGCGCGACTGACCGGCACCCAGCTGGTCACGACCGAAAAGGACGCGGCCCGCCTGCCCCGGCGTTTCCGGCACAAGGTGCTGGCCCTGCCCGTCAGGCTGGAGCTGAATGACCCCGCCCCGCTGCTGGAAAAACTGCGGGGCCTGGGTCTGTCTTAAGGCTCAGTCGTCCTGCCCCAGCGCGGGCGAGGCACGATCCAGCGCCAGCTTCGCCTCCGAGAAGGTTATCGGCAGGCGCACGCCCGGCACGCCCTGCGGGTCGATCCGCATACCGCGCGCCACGATCTGCGGATCAGCGAAGACATCCGCCATATCGTTGATCGGCCCGGCGGGAACGCCCTGCGTCTCAAGCGCGGCCAGCAGGTCATCGCGCTTCCACGTCACCGTCACGGCGGCCAGAGCGGCGGTCAGCCCCTCTCGATTGGCGATCCGGTCGGCATTGGTCAGGTATTGCGGCGCATCGGCCAGCGCGGGCAGCCCAAGGACCGCACAAAGCCGCCGGTATTGCGCATCATTCCCGGTCGCAATGATGATCCAGCCATCGGCGCAGTCAAATACCGCATAGGGCACCAGATTGGGATGCGCATTGCCAAGCCGCGTGGGCGCGTTCTCGGTCGCGAGATAGTTCATCGCCTGATTGGCCATGACCGCCGTCGCCACGTCGAACAAGGCCATGTCGACATGCTGGCCCCGGCCCGTCTGCTGACGCTGGTTCAGCGCGGCCAAGATACCCACGGCGGAATAGATGCCGGTGAAGACATCGACCACGGCAACGCCAACCTTCTGCGGCTGACCCGAGGGCTCTCCGGTGACGCTCATCAGCCCGGACATGCCCTGAATGATGTAGTCATACCCCGCGCGATGCGCATAGGGGCCGGTCTGGCCGAACCCCGTGACGCTGCAATAGACCAGCCCCGGGTTCAGCACCGAGAGGCTGGCGTAATCCAGCCCGTATTTCGCCAGCCCGCCGACCTTGAAATTCTCGATCAGCACATCCGCGTCCTTGACCAGATCGCGGACCTTCTGTTGCCCCTCGGGCGTGCGGAAATCGGCGATGACCGATTTCTTGCCGCGGTTCGTGGCGTGGAAATAGGCGGCGGTCCGTTCGCCCTCACGCTCGATGAACGGGGGCCCCCAGCGGCGCGTGTCATCGCCTTCCGGAGCCTCGACCTTGGTCACCTCGGCGCCCAGATCAGCCAGAATCTGGCCGGCCCAGGGGCCAGCCAGAATACGTGCAAGTTCGACGACCTTCAGGCCGGCAAGTGGCGCGCTCATATCCTTACTGAGCGGCCGCGATCTTGGCGTCGATGGCCGCCTTCAGGCCATCCCACGGCTGGTTCTGGACCTTGTCGCCGCCGATGATGAAGGTGGGCGTACCCTCGATGCCGTCGCCGGTGGCGTTCTTCTGGAAGGTGGCGACAAGGTCGGCAACCTTCTGCTGGTCGTTCCAGCAGGCGTCCATCTGCTCGGCGCTCATCCCGACCTTGCTGCCGATCTTGCGCAGGTTCGCGGCGATTTCCTCGCCCGTCTTGGCCGAGAGCCAGGTCTTCTGTTCGTCGAAGATCATGTCCGAGACGGCATAATATTTGTCATCGCCGCCGCAGCGCGCGAGGATACCGGCCCAAAGACCCACCGCGTCGAAATAGACGTCGCGCTGGATGAACTTGACCTTGCCGGTGTCGATGTACTCCGCCTTCAGCTTGGGGAAGTTTTCCTCGTGGAAGGCCTGGCAATGGCTGCAGGTGAAGCTGGCATATTCGATCACCGTGACCGGCGCATTCTCATCGCCCAGCACGATGTCGGGCAGGATCTTGCCTTCGGGCATCTGCTCTTCGGTGGTCTGCGCCTCTTGCGCCAGAACCGGCGCGACCGAGGTCACGCTAAGCGCGGCCGCAGCAGCGACGGCAGCAAGAAGAGAGCGGCGTTTCAAAGTCATGAGTTGGCCTTTCGGTCGGATGCGTCCCGGCGGGACAGGGTGTTCAAGGCAAGCTGCCGGATCGCGGCGGCAAGGGCGGAATCGGGGAAACCGGCGGCCAGCTGCTCGGCCCGGGCCTGACAGGCGGGGTCGGGGGCGGCGGGCTTGCGCGCGGGGGCTGCGGTAAACTGGGCCTGCCCTTCGGCAAAGCCCACGGGCGCCGTCTGCGTCAGCACGATGCGAGAGACCGCGTTGAACCCATAGCAGGCGTTGACCTTTTCGCGGATGCGCGGCAATTGCATCTCGATCAGGGGGGCGCGGGCACCGGGCACCAGCAGGGTCAGCGTTGCGCCGAAGCTTTTGCCGTGGCTGATCTTGACGGGGCGGGAATGGGCGGCAATCTCGGGGCCGACCACCTCGGCCCAATGGGTCAGAAGGCGCGCCACCGCAAAGCCCCGGGTCTCGCCCACCGCGCGGATCGGGTTGGCGACAAGGCTGGCTGCGGCCTCGAAGCCACGCATTCTGCGGCGGTTGGGATGATTGGGTTTCGGCTGGGCCATCGTGCTGCGCATGATTAATCTGGTCGGCAGTCTGTACCGGCGCGCGTCCGGTTACCAGTGTGAAGAGGCTGAAAATTGCGTGACAGGGAAGTGATCGCGAAGGATCTGCTGGAATGGTACGACCGCCATGCCCGCACCCTTCCGTGGCGGGTGCCGCCGGGGGGCGGGACGGCCGATCCCTATCGCGTCTGGCTGTCCGAGGTGATGCTGCAACAGACCACCGTCGCGGCCGTGAAAGGCTATTTCCTGCGCTTCACCGCGCTTTGGCCAAGGGTCGAGGATCTGGCCGGTGCCGAGGATGCCGAGGTGATGGCCGAATGGGCGGGTCTGGGCTATTACGCCCGCGCCCGCAACCTGCTGGCCTGCGCCCGCGCCGTCACCGCGCGCGGAGGCTTCCCCGACACGCTGGAGGGGCTGGCCGCGCTGCCGGGCATCGGCCCCTATACCTCGGCCGCCATTGCCGCCATCGCCTTTGACCGCGCCGAAACCGTGGTCGATGGCAATGTTGAGCGCGTGATCTCACGCCTTTTTGCCATCGAGACGCCCCTGCCCGCCTCTCGCCCCCAGATCCGGGCGCTGGCGCAGTCGGTCACGCCCGCCACCCGTCCCGGCGATTTCGCGCAGGCGATGATGGATCTGGGCGCGACCATCTGCACGCCCCGCAGCCCCGCCTGCGCGATCTGCCCGCTGAACGCCCCCTGCAAGGCGCGCACCCTTGGGCTGGCGGCGGATCTGCCGCGCAAGGCCCCGAAAAAGCCCAAGCCCCAGCGTCAGGGCAAGGTCTGGATCGGCCTCTCGCAAGGTCGCATCCTGCTGGAGACGCGGCCCGCCAAGGGGCTTCTGGGCGGGACGCTGGCCTTCCCCTCGACCGGGTGGGACGGTTCGGACCAGCCGCCGCCTGCCGCCGCCGACTGGCAAGAGATCGGCACGGCCCAGCATGTCTTCACCCATTTCTCGCTGGAGCTGCGGGTGCTGCTGGGCAGGCTCGACAGCAACCCTCAGCGCGGAGAGCTGGTGCCGCTGGCCGGATTTTCGCCGAATGCCCTGCCGGGGCTGATGCGCAAGGCATGGGCCATTGCATCGGATGCAACGGCGGGGCTTAGTGACCTCCACGAAAACCGTCAGGCATAGGACCCGATGCAGACCGCATTCCGCCACCGGCTGATCGACGCGCTGCCCTTCTGGCTGTCGCTGGGCATGGTGCCTCTGGTCGTGCTGGCGGCGCGTCAGGGGGGCTGGTGGTTCACCTTGCTGCCTATCTACGCTTGGTATCTGACGACCTTTCTGGACGTGCTGATGGGCCTCAACACCGAAAACCCCGACCCGCAGACGCCCGAGGCGCACCTGTTCTGGTACCGCGCCATCACCATCCTGTGGTTTCCGCTGCAGGCCGCAATGATCTTCGGCGCGATCTGGTACGCGACCCGCAGCGATCTTGGCGGATGGGAGAAACTGGGCCTGTTCTTCGGCATCGGCACCGCTTCGGGCACAATCGGCATGGTCTATGCCCATGAGCTTTTGCACCAGAAAACCGCGGTCGAGCGGTGGATGGGCGATCTGCTGCTGGCCTCGACCCTATATTCGCATTTCCGCACCGAGCATCTGCTGGTCCACCATTCCTGGGTGGCGACGCCCCGCGATGCGGTCTCGGCCCGCTATAATGAGGGGTTTTTCCGCTATTTCCTGCGCGTGCTGATCGAATGTCCGGCCAGCGCCTGGCGGGCGGAAACCCGGCGGCTGGCGCGCGCGGGCCGCGCGCCCACGGATGCGCGCAACCCCTTCTGGCGTTATGGCGCGCTGCAACTGCTGATGCTGGCGCTGGCACTGGTGCTTGGTGGCTGGCAGGGGCTTTTGCTGTTTCTCTGGCAGGCATTCATCGCGATCTGGCAGCTGGAGTTGACGAATTACGTCGCGCATTACGGCCTGACCCGCCGCCATCTGGGCGATGGCCGATATGAGCATGTCCTGCCCCGGCACAGCTGGAACTCGGCCCATACCGCGACGAACTGGCTGCTGATCAACCTGCAGCGCCATTCGGACCACCATTACAAGCCCGACCGGCGCTTTCCCCTGCTGCAGACCTACCCCGAGGAGGAGGCGCCGCAACTGCCCATGGGCTATCCAGCCATGACCTTTCTGGCGATGATCCCGCCCCTGTGGCGGCGGCGGATGAACCCGCGCGTGCGGGCATGGCGGCGGCAGTTCTATCCCGATGTGACCGACTGGAAACCCTATAATCGCGCCGAAAACCCGATGCCACGCAGCGCGCTATAGCGCGGCAAAGGCCTCAACGATCTGGTCAAGTTGCATCGCCCCGAAGGTGGCATTCGCATGGGCATAATCGGTGCCCTCATGGGGCACCTCATCGCGGAAGGTCATCCGGATCGAGCCGCGCATCAGCGTCCCGTCAGTGAAGATATCGTCGACGATGCTGTCCTTCGGCTGCTCCAACAGGGTCGAAAAGCGGCCAAACCGGTGTCGCGCCTGCCGCATCACCCGCTGATGGAAATAGGCCCCGTCGCCCGTCCGCGCGATACTCACGGTCGCCTCGCGCGCGTCGGGATCGGTCCGGCAATCGGCAGAGATCAGCGGCTCGGGCAGGAACAGCACCGGCCCCTGCCCCAGCCCGTGCAGCATGCGCACCATCAGCATCGCGACCGAGGCATCGATCCGCTGCCGGATCATCGCCTCGATCAGCGCGGTCGAGACCAGCTCGCAACCGGCCCCCGCCCGGACCGAGGGGAAATCAAGGCTGCGGTGGTCCTGCACCAGCGAAATCATCGAGGCGAAGGCCAGCCCGCCGACCACCACGAAGCCGTCATACCCCTCCAGCGGCAGGCGGGAGATGTGGTTGAAGAATTTCATCGTCCGCCGTGTCTGGGCATCGCGGGGCACCAGCACCTTGCCCTTCAGCACCAGATGGCGCAGCGACCCACCCGGCATGCCGAAGGTCGCGGCCTCGAAACCGGGCCAGCGCTCGGGCTGGCTGACCAGCGCCGCGCGCGGCGCCGAGATATGGGAATTCCCCAGAATCAACAGGTTAGAGGGCATCACTTCCGAAACGCCTCAAGCAGGATTTCTTCGCAGATGACGTCCCCGAGGTCGACATCCTCATCCAGCGCGACAGGGGCGGATGACGCCCGCTCGGCCACCCCATGCGCCGCCAGAAACGCCTGCATCGCGGCGGCTACGCCCTCTGCCGTCACCTCGCGAAGGTTCGGGGCGAAGAACCTGCCCCCCGCTGCGGGATTGGTGACGATCTCGTAGCTCGGGAAATAGTCGACGTCCTCATGCGCCTCGGCGAAGGCCCCGGCGGCCGCGCGCAGGATCGCCTTCGACGCCGTGCTGGCCTGCAGGACATGCTGTCCCGAAGCCGTCGCGGTCAGCGGCACGGGTGAGACGGTCAGGATCATCCGCAGATCCGGGTTCAGGCCCCGCAGCAGGTCCCGCACCGCCGTCAGATCCGCCATCACCTCGGGCCAGCCGAGGTTCATGAACACATGCCGCGCCGGATCGAATGCCCCCGCGACAACGCCCGGACAGGTCGGATAGACGCGCCCGCTTTCCCGGTCGGCCCAGCATTCGGTCAGGCCCAGCGTGAAGACGAAATGCGTGGCTCGCTGAAACAGGTCCCGCAGCTTGCCCAGATGCGTATGGCGAAGCGCGACGGCCTCTTGCGGCGAGGCAAATCCGTCAGGCTCGATGGTCGGGCGCAGCGCGTCATGGAAGCGTCGGCCACGCGGCCAGATCGCCGCCGGATCGACGACATCCCCCATCGCGTCCTGCAAAAGCTGCAAAAGCTGCCGCGTGCTGTAGATATTGCCGTAGCGCGCCGAATAGATGCCATAGCCATAGTCCCGCGCCACCTGAGGCGGGCATTTGGGCGGCGCAGGCTCAGCATCCAGCACATTCAGCCCGGCCGCCCGCAGGGCCCGCCCGACATGCTGGGCAAAGCAGCTGCCCGCCGTGGCAATGGCCGATTGCCCGTCCAGCCGGAACTTCGGCGCGGCGATCCCCTCCAGCGCCTCGGGCGCGGTCCCGGCAACGGCGCTTCGCCAGAATGCAGTGGCAGGCAGGTCGGCGTAAGGGTGGCTCATGAGGTCACAAATCGCACGGACGGGAATGGAAGAACAGCGACGAAAAGGCCCCGCCAAGCGGCATTCCGCCTGACGGGGCAAGGCGGTCCCGCGCGTTTCATCGGTGGACGGACGCGGGACTGCGGCGAAAGGTGGAATGGCTCAGTTCGGGCGGCGGCCGGTTTCATCGGCCTCCATTTCGGCCCGGATCTGCTGGCGCAGCACGTCGATGGGGACCATCCGCCCCTCGCGCCGGAAGTGCCAATAGGTCCAGCCGTTGCACGAGGGCGCGCCCTCAAGCGCGGCCCCGACCTGATGGATCGAGCCCTTGACGTCATTGCCGATCAGGCTGCCATCGGCGCGGACCTTGGCCTTGTGGCGGCTGTTCATCGAGAAAAGCTCCTCGCCCGGGCGCAGCATGCCGCGCTCGATCACCTGGCCAAAGGGCACGCGCGGCTCGGCGCGCTTGGCCTTGGTGGTGGCGATGCCCTCGCTGTCGAATTTGCGTACGCGGGCCAGCCGCTTCTGGGCGACCTCGCGGTAAGCCTCTTCGCGCTCGATGCCGATGAAGTCGCGGCCCAGCATCTTGGCGACCGCGCCGGTCGTGCCGGTGCCGAAGAACGGGTCCAGCACCACATCGCCCGGGTTGGTCGATCCGACCAGCACGCGATGCAGCAGCGCCTCGGGCTTCTGGGTCGGGTGGGCCTTGCCGCCATCGGCGTCCTTCAGCCGCTCGCCCCCGGTGCAGATCGGCAGCACCCAGTCCGAGCGCATCTGTACCCCCTCATTCAGCGATTTCAGCGCCTCATAGTTGAAGGTGTAGCGCGCAGCTTCCGATTTCGAGGCCCAGATCATCGTCTCATGCGCATTGGTCAGCCGCTTGCCGCGGAAGTTCGGCATCGGGTTCGCCTTGCGCCAGACCACGTCGTTCAGGATCCAGAAACCCTGATTCTGCAGCTCGGCCCCCACGCGGAAGATGTTGTGATACGAGCCGATCACCCAGATCGCCCCATCCGGCTTCAGAAGCCTGCGTGCCGCCGCCAGCCAGTCGCGGGTGAAGCGGTCATACGAGGCGAAGCTCGAAAACTGGTCCCAATGGTCATCGACCGCATCGACCAGAGAGTTGTCGGGGCGATGCAGCTCGCCCTTCAACTGCAGGTTATAGGGGGGATCGGCGAAGATCAGATCAACGCTGCCCTCGGGCAGGCTGTTCATCACCTCGATGCAGTCACCTGCAAGGATCTGGTTAAGCGGAAGAGATCGCGGAGTCGCCTGCGACTTCGTGTCAATTTTGGTCATCACTGCCTCATAGACTCGGCTATTGGTTGCCGATGTGTTTGGACAGATGATGAGTCACCGACGATTCGCCGTCAAATTCTTTTTTGAATCAAGAACTTGTCGCAGGCTCTTTACACAATATCTTGTGGACGGGCCCGAAGCTGCGCCTATGATGTGGGGTTACGCCAAGATCTAGCAGCGCCTGCCTGTGCTGTTTGGTCGGATAACCCGCATTCACGTCCCAGCCGTATCCGGGGTGCTGTTGCGCCAAATCCACCATGATGCGATCGCGCAACAGTTTGGCGATGATCGAGGCCGCCGCAATCGACAGGCTCCGCGCATCGCCCTTGACCACGGCCTGCCCCGGAACCGGCAGATCGCGCGGCAGCCGGTTGCCGTCGACCAGCGCCAGACAGGGCCGCTGACGCAGCCCCTGAACGGCACGGCACATCGCCAGATGCGAGGCCTGCAGGATGTTCAGCCGGTCGACCTCTTCGACGCTCGCGTGGGCGACGCACCAATCGGCGGTCGCCATGATCTGCACGGCCAATTCGGCACGCCTCTTGGCGCTCAGCTGCTTCGAATCGTTCAGCCCCTCCGGGATCCGGGTGACATCCAGAATTACCGCAGCCGCGCTGACCGGCCCGGCCAGCGGGCCACGACCCACCTCATCCACCCCCGCAACGAACCGCGCGCCCGCAGCGAAGGCGGCTTCCTCGAAGGAAAAATCTGGCCCGCTCATGCGGTGATGGTGACCGGCGCGATGGCGACTTCCTCAAGGTTCACGCCATCCCCCTCACGGTCGACGACCAGGAAATCGGCAGGCTGATCCAGCGGCGTCAGCACCCCATGCCAGACACCGGCCCGCAGATTGACGCCCATGCCGGCGGGGATCAGAAAGGCAATCGGCGCGCCGGGCTTGCCGCCTTCATCATGGGCAACGACCGACAGCCAGGGCTGGCTTCCCAGCGGCACGAAGGCCTGACTGCCCAACGGATGGCGCTCCAGCAGGGCACAGTCATAGGGCAGGCTGACCGGCTCGGACCGGAAGATCGAGATGATCGCCTCACCGCCGCCCCGCTCGACCGTGGCCAGCGCATGATGCCGCTCGCAGCGGCCCGCATTGATCATCTTCGACGCCTTCTCGCGCGTGGCCAGCAATTCACCGAACGGCGCGAAGGCTTCGGCGGTGACGGGTGTAGCCTTGATGGTCATATTGTCTTCCATGTTCAAATATCCCGGGGGTCCGGGGGCAGAGCCCCCGGCTCGCTTCAATTCAAAGCCGTCCCATCCTCGGCAGGAAGATGGTCAGAAGACCGATCAGCGGCAGGAAGGAACAGACGTTGTAAACATACTCGATCCCCCGCACGTCAGCCACCACCCCCAGCACAGCGGCGGCAATCCCACCCATCCCGAAGGCAAAGCCGAAGAAGATGCCCGCAATCATCCCGGTACGACCTGGCACCAGCTCCTGCGCAAAGACAACAATCGCCGGGAAGGCCGAGGCCAGAATCAGCCCGATGATCACGCTCAGAACCCCGGTCGCGACCAGCCCGACATGCGGCAGAAGCAGGGTGAAGGGCAAAACCCCCAGGATCGAGAACCAGATGACCTTCAGCGGCCCGAAGCGGTCGCCGAAGATCCCGCCCAGCATGACGCCTGCGGCCATCGCGCCCAGGAACAGGAACAGCATCACCTGCGACTGCTGCGCGGTCAGGTTGAACTTCTCGATCAGGAAGAAGGTGTAATAGCTGCTGAGGCTGGCGGTATAGGCGTTCTTGGTGAAGGTCAGCAGCGCCAGAACCGAGATCGCCAGAATCACACGGTTGCGCGCCAGCGGCAGCGCCGGGATCTCGCGCACAGGGGCCGCCTTGCGCCGCCCTTCAGCCCAATGGCCCACGCGCTGCAGCACGGCCGAGCCGATCAGCGCCGCGACCGAAAAGATCGCAATCGACGGCCGTCCCAGCGGCACCACGACAAAGGCCGCCAGCAGGGGCCCCATGGCCTGACCGAAGTTGCCGCCCAGCTGGAACAGCGATTGCGCCGTGCCGAACCGACCGCCCGAGGCCACCCGCGCCACGCGCGAGCTTTCGGGGTGGAACACGGCCGAGCCCACGCCAATCAGCATCGCACCGGCCAGTAGCACCCAGTAATCATGCGCCAAGGCCAGCAGCAGCACGCCCACGAATGTCGCGCCCATGCCGACCGACAGCGATTGCGGCATCGGCTTCTTGTCCGTCACCATCCCGACGACCGGCTGCAAAAGCGAGGCCGTCACCTGAAAGGCGAAGGTCATCATCCCGATCTGCCAGTATTCAAGCGCGAATTCTTCCTGCAGCAGCGGATAGATGGCCGACAGCATCGACTGCATCACATCGTTGATCATGTGACACAGGCTGATCGCGATCAGGATGGTCCAGGTGGTGGTTGAGACGGGTGGGCGGACGCCAGCGACTTCGGACAATTTCAGCTCCCAGCACTTGAGGCAGGCGGAAACTCTGCCCCGACGGGGGGATTGTCAATCATCCGCACCCCCCATTTTTCGCGGAATCTGGCGTTTTATACGCCAAAACAACAGCTTGATGGGCACATCTTAAAGCTGCCCTTTTTGTCAGGTTTCAATCTCGGGGGTTTTCGCCATTCTGAGAAACAATCCTGACCATACAGTCCAACTTGTCCCAGCTTATTTAGATAATGTCCGAAATTCCTGCAGATATCATGCATTCCCTTGCGTCAACATCGCAGGGCAAACGGCGCTATAACCTTACATGGGAAAGCGTCCAGGAAGAAGTACTGTCACGCATCAGCTCGGGACAGTGGCGCCATGGCGAACTTATTCCGACCGAAAGCGAACTGGCGAAAGAGCTGGGCTGCGCCCGGGCGACCGTCAACCGGGCGCTGTCGAACCTCGCCCAGTCCGGGCTTCTGGATCGCCGCCGCAAGGTCGGCACGCGCGTCGTGCAGCACAATCCCCTGCCCGGCCGCCTGATGCGCCATGTCCTGCGCCACCAGATCGAGGGCGAGGGCAAGCAATACACCTATCTGGTCGATCAGGTCTCGATGGCGCCGGTTCCGGGCGATCTCGCCAAGACCATGATGCTGAACCCCGACGATGAACTGCTGCGCTGCAACGCGATCTTTCTGGCCGATGGCCAGCCCTATTGCTGCGAAGAGCGCTGGATTTCGCCCGAGGTCGTGCCCGAGCTGGATGAAAGCACGCTGCGCCGGATCAGCGCGGCCGAGTGGATGGTCTCGAACGTTCCGATCAGCCATGCCAATTTCGCCTTCAGCTCGACCGGGGCCGAGGCTGATTTCGTCGCGCGCACGCTTCAGGTCTCACCCGGCGACCCGGTGCTGATGGTCGAACGCGTGGCGTGGAAAAACACGCTGGCGGTCACCGCCGCGCGACAGTATTTCCCCTCTCATCACCGGTTCAGCGCCCAGCTCTGACGGCGATTCAAGATTTGTTGATTCGGGTGCCGCTTGCCCAATTCCGGCCAAGCGTTCAGTTTGTTTTTGTCCAATTCCTTTCGCGACGCCGGCTGCACCACCATGATTCTGAACCGCCCTCTTCTTTCCGCTTCGCTGGCGTTTTCGCTTGCCCTTCTGTCCCCGGCCCTGCTGCACCCCGCGCTGGCACAGGACACGCCCGCCACGTCGCGGGCGCTGGCCAGCGTCTCGGCCACCGAGATCGAGCAGGCGACCTATACCGGGGGCGACCTGCCGCCCGGCCAATCCGCGCTGACGGCGAAGGTGCAAATCCTGCTGGACCGCTCGGGCATCTCTCCGGGCGTGGTTGACGGCTGGCGCGGCGGGATGAGCGAAAGCGCCATCAAGGCCTTCCAGCGCCGCGCGGGCCTTCGCGTCAACGGCATCATGGACCATGCCGTCTGGGAACTCTTGCAGGCCTATGCCTCCGAGCCGGTGACTGGCCAGTACACGATCACCGAGGATGACGCGACCGGCCTCGTCGACAACATCCCGTCGGATTATGCGCAAAAAGCGAACATGACCTCACAGGGCTACACCAGCATTGTCGAGAAGCTGTCTGAGCGCTTCCATATGGACGACAAGTTTCTGGTCAAGATGAACCCGGGCATCGATTTCGTGCCGGGTGCGACGATCCAGATGACGGTTCCGGCAAAGCCCATCCGTGCGACGGTCACGCGCATCATCGTCGACAAGCAGACCCGCCGAGTCGCCGCCTATGACGCGAATGGCCGGTTGGTCGCCGATTATCCGGCGACGGTCGGCTCGGACGCCACGCCCTCGCCCCATGGAACGCATACGGTCGATGCGGTCGCGCTGAACCCGACCTATACCTACAACCCCGCGCGCAATTTCAAGCAGGGCGAGAACGATCGGGTGCTGATCGTGCCGCCGGGGCCGAACGGTCCGGTGGGCACGGTCTGGATCGACCTCAGCCAGCCGACCTATGGCATCCATGGCACGGCCACGCCCTCGCGCCTGTTCGTGAACCAATCCTATGGCTGCGTGCGCCTGACCAACTGGGACGCATGGGAGCTGGCTCATATGGTCAAATCCAAGGTCACCACGGTCGAGTTTCTCGACCCCGGTGTCAGCATTGCCGATGTGACCGGAGGCGCGGCGCCGGTCGCTGCGACCTCGGCCCCGGCGGTGATCGCGGCGACACGTCCGCCGATGCGCTCACCCGCATTGGCCGCGACGATTGCGGCGATGACCTCGCAGACGAATACGGATGCCGCCACCACCTCGGTCGCCCCGGTGGTTGCCGGAGAGATCGCCGCAGGTGCAGTCGCAGCAGCGGTGACCCCCGCCGTTCCCGTGGCCGTCGAGGCCCCGATCACCCAGCCCGCCGTCCAGCCTGTGGTCGAGCCGCCGCTGGTCGGTGTCTCGATCCCGGATGAGCCGGAATACCCCTCGGACCCCGATACCATGCTGCCCGAGACCCTGCCAGGCGAACAGCCGGGTACTGTGATTATGGCCCCGCAGCCGCTTTCCGGGACGCCCTGAGGATGCGGGGGCGGGGGCTGGTCGTCGCATTGATGCTGCCCTTCGCGGCAGTGGCGCAGGACGCTGCCCCCCGGCCCGACCCCAAACCCGAAAGCGCCGAGGCCGAGGCGCCGCCGCCCAAGGCGAAGGACATCGAGCCCCCGGTGCCTGCCGCCCCCACACCGAAACTTGCCTATCCCAAGCGCGCGACCAAGCCTGCCGCTGATCCGGCCCCTTCCGCCCCGGCAGAGCCCGAGGCGCCGCCTTTGCACAGCAGCCTGCGGGAGACCGATTTCGACCATGCCGCCTGCCTGATGGAGATCTGGTGGAACGGTGCGCAATATGAAGTGCTGCCCGCCATCACCGATGAGACGAACCGGGATTGCGGCATCGACCGGCCGATCCGCGTCAGCCAGATCCTGCCCGGCGTGGTGCTGGACGGCGATCCGGTCATGCGCTGCGACACCGCTCGCAGCCTGATGTATTGGCTGCATGATGCGGTGCAGCCCGCCACCCGCTTCCTGCCCGGACAACCTTCCCTTGCGGGGATCGAGCCCGGCTCGACCTATCAATGCCGCGCAACGGTCGGCAATGAAAGCAGCAAGCTTTCCGAGCACGCGCTTGGCAATGCCTTTGACATTGCGGCCTTCCGCTTTGCCGATGACAGCCGCTTCGTCATAGAACCGCGCGAGGACAGCGGCGGCATGGAGATCGCATTTCAGGCCGCCATCCGCGCGAGCGCCTGTCTATATTTCACGACCGTGCTGGGCCCCGGATCGAACGCTGCCCATGACGATCACCTGCATCTGGACATCAAGGCGCGCAACAGCGACTGGCGTCTCTGCCAATAGCCGAAGCACCCGTATCAGGCCGCAGCTTTCGGCGGCGGTCCTGACAGCGCCTGCGCCAGCAAGCCGAAGGATTGCGCGATCTCGGGGCTGGTGCGGCTGACGAAGGCATCAAGCCCCGGATAAAGCCGCACGGCCTCGTCAAGCCTCGGGTCAGACCCTGCCGCGTAAAGACCGGCGCGGATCATCAGCTCGGATTCCGCATATGTTCCCAGCATCGCCCGCGCCCGCCCGATCAGCGCGTTTTCGGAACCCGTGGCCGCATGCGGCAGCGAGCGCGAGACCGAGCGCAGCACATCGACCGCCGGAAACCGTCCCCGCTCGGCGATGGCGCGGTCCAGCACAACGTGACCGTCCAGCACGCCGCGCAGGATGTCGGCCACCGGCTCTTCCATATCCGAGCCTGCGACCAGCACGCTGAAAATCGCCGTAATGTCCCCCGCGCCTTCGGGGCCAGGGCCGGACCTTTCGGCCAGCGACATGATCAGATGCGAGGTTGAGGGCGGGAACCCGCGATAGCTGGGGCTTTCGCCCGCGGTCAGCGCGATTTCGCGATGCGCTTCGGCAAACCGAGTGATCGAATCGGCCAGAAACAGGACGTGATGCCCGCGATCGCGAAAATGCTCGGCCACGGTCATCGCGGACCAGGCGCAGCGTCGGCGCATCAGGGGCGACTGGTCCGAGGTCGCGGCCACCACGACGGCGCGCGCCATGCCTTCGGGGCCCAGCACCTCCTCGATGAATTCGCGCAATTCGCGCCCCCGCTCTCCGATCAGGGCGATCACGACGACATCCGCCGCGACACCGCGCGCGAGTGCCGAAAGTAAGGTCGATTTCCCGACGCCCGAGCCCGCGAACAGCCCCATCCGTTGCCCCCGGACCAGCGGCAGCAACGTGTCGAAGACAGCAAGCCCCGTCCCCAGTCGCGCGCCAAGGCGCTTGCGCGTGGCGGCAGGCGGTGGCGGCGTACGAAAGCCGCGCTGCACCCTGCCCTGTGCCAGGGGTCGCCCGTCCAAAGGCTGGCCGAACGGGTCGATCACCCTGCCGATCCAGCTGTCAGCGGGGGCAAGCCGGGGCGCGCCCAGCAATTCGGCCTGCAGACCGATGGCCAGCCCGTCGACCGGCCCGTCCGGCAAGACGGCGGCCAGCCGCGCCTGCAGGGCCACCACCTCTCCGAAAAGCAGATCCCCCGAGGGCAGCGGGAATGAGACGCGGTCGCCCACCGAGGCATGGCCCACCAGCCCCACGACCTGCACCAGTCCGCCCTGAATCGCATAGATCTGGCCGAAATGCCGCGCCATCCGCAACTGGCGGATCTGTTCGGCCAATGCCTCGAAGCGCTCCAAGCCTGCCTCCTGGAAATTAGCCCCAAAAATGAAGCGTCAATCCAGGAAGTAAGCCAGCTTCCCTAAGATTTCGTTGACGGCAGCCCGGATCACGCCTCGGCGTCGCGCGCGGTCTGCAGCCGCTTCACCGCGTTCTGCAGATGCGCCCCGGCGGCGCGGGCCGCACCCTCGGCATCGCCTGCGGCGATGGCGTCATAGATGGCGCGATGTTCGCCCTGCACCGCGTCCTGCATCCCCGCCATATGACGGCGGGTGTTGCTGCGCGTCGCCCGGATCACGCGGCGCACGCCATAGTCGAGATGGCTGCAGAGCGACACGAAATAAGGGTTATGCGTCGCCGCGACGATGGCCTGATGAAAGGCGAAATCTTCATCGTCACCCAGCCGGTCGCTGGCGATGGCATATTCCATGCCCAGAAGTTCGCGCCGGATGTGCTTGAGATCCGCCTCGGTCCGATGCGTCGCGGCGCTGCGGGCGGCGGCCACCTCGACCGCCATCAGAAGCTCCATCACCTGCGCCAGCGACTCGTCCTGTTCCAGATCGACGGGATGCAGGCGGAAGGCGCGCGCCTCGGCATTGGCGGTCACATAGACGCCGGAACCGGCCCGCGCCTCGACCAGACCGGCGGATTTCAGATGCGACATGGCCTCACGCACGACGGGGCGCGAGACGGCATATTCCGCGCTGAGGTCACGCTCACTGGGCAGGCGCGCGCCGGGCGCGAATTCGCCGCCCCGAACCCGCGCGGCGAGGCGTGCGGCCAGATCGTCGGGCAGGTCGCGCGCCTGCCGCCCGGTGTCAGCCTTGTCCAGAGCGATTCCCCTTTTTCCGTGCCGATCGCGCATCGCGCAAAAACTGGTCAGACCAGTTTATCGCAACCGGATGCCTGCATTTCAAGCGTTTGCGTGCAAAACACCCCAGAGGCGCGATGAATTTTCACGTTATAACAAATAACATCATTGACTGGCCTGACCAGTTTGTGGAAATGTCAGCCCATCAAACGCGCATGCCATGGGAGGTGAAGCATGTCTGTTCCCGCCCTTGCGGCGCGTCCGAACCATTCGGCGCAAGGCCAGTCATCGTGCAGATAACATTCGACTTTTCAGGCAAGACCCTGCTTCTGACCGGGGCCAATGGCGGCATCGGCCGCGAGATTGCGGCGCTGTTCGCCGATGCGGGCGCGAACCTTGTGCTGGCCGACCGCGATCAGGCGGAACTGGCCAGTTTCGCGGCGGGTCTTGGCGGCGTGGGTGGCAAGCATGTGCAGGCGCTGGACGCGGCCGACCCAGCCTCGGCACAGGCGCTGGTCGATGCGGCGGTCGCGGCCTTCGGGACGGTGGATTACGTCGTCCCCTCGGCCGGGATCTATCTGGCTGAACCCTTTGCGCAGATGACCGATGACCAGTGGCGGCGGACGCTGTCGATCAACCTCGACGGGGTGTTCTATCTGCTCAGCCGGGTGCAGGGCGCGCTGGCCGAGGGCTCGGCCATCGTCAACCTGACCTCGCTGGCCGGGCATCGCGGCGCGTTCACCAATGCGCATTACTCGGCCTCGAAAGGGGCGCTAACCTCACTGACGCGCAGCCTGGCGCGCGAGCTTGGGCCGCGCACCCGCGTCAACGCCGTCGCCCCCGGCATCATCGAGACGCCGATGACGCGCGATCTGCTGCAGACCCGCGCCGACAGCTCCATCGCACAGACCCCGCTGGCGCGCCTGGGCCACCCGGCCGAGATCGCGCGGGTCGTGGCCTTCCTCTGCTCGGACGCAGCCTCGTTCATCAGCGGCGAAACCGTCCATGTGAACGGCGGCATCTACATGCTCTAGGCCGCAGCGCCTTGAACCAAAAGGACAAACCCATGTCGCAATTGCTGAAAGACAGGCTCGTGCTGGTGACCGGCGCGGGGCGCGGCCTTGGGGCCGCCATCGCCCGGGGCATGGCCGAAGCCGGGGCCGCCGTGATCCTCGCCGACCTGAATGCCGAGGGCATTACCGCCGAGGCCGAGGCCCTGCGCGCCGAGGGCCATGACGCCCGCGCCGAGGTGCTGGACGTCACCGACCGCGCCGCCACCGCCGCACTGGCCGCGCGTATTCTGGCGCACGATGGCGGCCTTGACGTGCTGGTCAACAACGCCGGTGTCGCCGGTCGCGCCAGCTTCGACGACCCCGCGGTGACCGAGGTCTGGGACCGGGTCATCGGCGTGAACCTTGAGGGCACGTTCAACACCTCGCAAGCCTTCGTGCCCGCGCTGATCGCCCGGAAGGGCAATGTCGTGCACCTGTCCTCGGTCGCGGGCTTCGTCGCGGGCGGCTCGACCGCCGGATATGTGGTCTCGAAAGGGGCCGTTCGCTCGCTCACGCAGGTGATGGCGCGCGATCTGGCCCCGCATGGCGTGCGCGTCAACGCCGTCGCCCCCGGCATCATGATGAGCGAGATGGCCGTGGCGCAGCTGAACCGTCCCGGCGGCGCGGACTGGTTCATGAACCGCGTCATGCTGGGCCGCATCGGCGAGACGCGCGAGATCGTCGACCCGGTCCTGTTCCTTGCCTCGGACATGGCCAGCTTCATCACCGGCACCGTGCTGCCCGTCGATGGCGGCTTTCTGGCCGCCTGACCGCCCTTTCAAACCCGGACCCTGACATGCCCATTCTGACCGACCTGACCCCCGCCGCCCCCTGGCGCGAGATCACCGCCACGCCCGAGGATCGCGCCGCGCTTGACCCCAAGACCGGCCTGACGATGCTGGCCCAGATGCACCTGATCCGCGCCTTCGAAGAGAAGGTTCTGGATCTGGCCGGGCAAGGGCTGGTGCATGGCCCCGCGCATTCCGCCATCGGGCAGGAAGGCGGCGCGGTGGGCTCGGCGCTGGCGATGCGGCCAAGTGATCAGGTCAACGGCTCGCACCGCGCGCATCACCAGTTTCTGGCGAAAGCGCTGGCCTATGTCAGCGACCAGATCGACCCGACGCAGCCTTTCGGCGATGATCTGCGCGCGCTGGCCAGCCGCACCCTGGCCGAGATCCTTGGCCTGTCGGATGGGTTCTGCAAGGGGCGCGGCGGCTCGATGCACCTGCGTTGGTCTGAGAGCGGCAACCTTGGCACCAATGCCATCGTGGGCGGCGGCGTGCCGATGGCGGCAGGTGCGGCCTGGGCGCATAAGCAGGCGGGCACGGGCGACGTCGTCTATACCTATTTCGGCGATGGCGCGGTCAATATCGGCTCGGTTCTGGAGACGATGAACCTTGCCGCCGCGTGGAAGCTGCCGATCTGCTTCTTCATCGAAAACAACCGCTATGCCGTGTCCACGAATGTCGAGGAAGTGACGGCCGAGACGCGCCTTTCCGCGCGCGGGCTGGCCTTCGGCATCCCTTCGTTCAAGGTCGACGGCATGGACACGCTGTCGGTCTATCTGGCCGCCCAGCAAGCCAATGAGATCATGCGCGCGGGCCAGGGCCCCACCATCATCGAGGCCGATCTTTACCGCTTCTTCCACCAGAACGGGCCCCTGCCCGGCTCGGCCTTCGGCTATCGCAGCAAAGAGGAAGAGGCCGAATGGCGCGGCCGCGACCCGCTGACCGCCATGGCCCAGGACCTGCAGCAGCGCCAGATCATCGGCGAGGATGCCGTGGCGCAGCTGCGCGCCAACTGCCAGCAGATGATGGAGGAAATCGCCGCGACCATGATCGAGACGGTCGAGGGCAAGAAGCGCATCCTTCCCGCGCTTTGGCCCGAGGAAAGCTTCCGCGACTATGGCCTGCGCGGCGACCTGTCCGAGATGGAGGGCGCGCGCTATCTCGAAGAGCCGGGCTTCACCGGCGCCCTGAATGACAACGCCAAGTTCATCGAGGTCGTGGCCGATGTCATGGAACGCCGTATGGCCGAGGACCCGCGCATCGTTGTCATGGGCGAGGATGTGCACCGGCTGAAGGGCGGCACCAATGGCGCGACGCGCGGCCTGTCGGCGCGCTTCCCCGACCGCTGCCTTGGCACGCCCATCGCCGAAAACGCCTTCACCGGCCTTGCTGCCGGGATGGCCGCTGACGGTCGCGTGCGCCCGGTGATCGAATTCATGTATCCCGATTTCATGTGGGTCGCCGCCGATCAGGTCTTCAACCAGATCGGCAAGTTCCGCCACATGTTCGGCGGCGAAAGCGCCATGCCGCTGGTCCTGCGCACCAAGGTCGCGATGGGCACGGGCTATGGCTCGCAGCACTCGATGGACCCGGCGGGGATCTTTGCGACCGCGCCCGGCTGGCGCATCGTCGCGCCCTCGACGCCCTTCGACTATGTCGGGCTGATGAACTCGGCGCTGCGCTGCAACGACCCGGTGCTGGTGATCGAGCATGTCGATCTTTACAACTCCAAGGGCACCGCGCCGGTCGACGACCTTGATTACTGCATCCCGCTGGGCAAGGCCCGGATGGTGCGCGAAGGCGGCAAGCTGACGATCCTGACCTATCTCGCCATGGTCGAGAAGACCCGCAAAGTGGTCGAGGAACTGGGCGTCGATGCCGAGATCATCGACCTACGCTCGCTGGATCGGGCGGGCCTTGACTGGGAGATGATCGAGGCCTCGGTCCGCAAGACCAACAACGTGCTGATCGTCGAACAGGGGGCCGTCGGCACCTCTTACGGCGGCTTTCTGACGGATGAGCTGCAGCGCCGCGTCTTCGATTATCTGGACCAGCCCATCGCCCGCGTGCATGGCGGCGAGGCCTCGCCCTCGATCTCGAAAGTGCTGGAGGGCGCGGCCTGCGCCCGCCCGCAGGACATCGAGGCCGGCATCCGCGCCGTCATGGCCGGTCAGGGCCTGCCGCTGGCATAAGGGAACATAGACATGGCAATCGACATCATCCTGCCCTCGCTTTCGGCTGGCATGGAAGACGCGGTCATCGCGAAATGGCTGGTCGCTGCGGGCGATCCGATCCGCAAGGGCCAGCCCATCGCGGAAGTGGAAACCGACAAGGCCACGATGGAGCTTGAGGCCGAAGCCGACGGCATCCTTGGCCGCATCGCCATCGCCGATGGCCAGCGCGCCGACGTGGGCCAGATCATCGCGACCGTTCTGGCCGAGGGCGAAAGCCTTCCTGCGGCGGGGGCGTCCTCCCCCGCGCCCGCCGCGCCTCCGGCGGCAGTTGCAGCGGGTCCCGCGACCCCTGCGACTGCCGCAACGACGGCCCCTAAAGGTGAGCGCAAGCATGCGGCCTCGCCTCTGGCCCGGCGTCTGGCGGCCGAGGCGGGTCTGGATCTTCAGGGCGTCACCGGCAGCGGCCCGCGTGGCCGCATCGTCAAGCTGGACGTAGAGCGGCTGCTCGCGGCACCCGTCACGCCGCCCGCCATGCCCGCTGCTCAACCGCAAGCGACCCCGCCCGGCATCGGCCCCCATGAGGCGCTGCCCCTGTCGAACATGCGCCGCACCATCGCGCGCCGTCTGGTCGAGGCGAAGACCTCGATCCCGCATTTCTACCTGTCGGTCGATTGCGAGCTGGACGCGCTTCTGGCGCTGCGCGCGCAGGTGAACGAGGGCGGCGACAAGTCGCCCCGCATCTCGATCAATGATTTCGTCATCAAGGCCGCCGCCCGCGCGCTGCGCCTGCATCCCGCCGCCAATGTCATCTGGAACGGCGATGAGATCCTGCAACTGGCCGATGTCGACATCTCGGTCGCGGTGGCGACCGAAGGCGGGCTGATCACGCCGATCCTGCGCGGGGCCGACCGGATGAGCCTTGGCACGCTTTCGGCGGAAATGAAAGCGCTGGCCGCCCGCGCCCATCAGGGCAAGCTGCGCCCCGAGGAATATCAGGGTGGCGGGTTTTCGGTCTCGAACCTCGGGATGTACGGGGTCAAGACCTTCTCGGCGATCATCAACCCGCCGCAAAGCTGCATTCTGGCCGTGGGCGCGTCCGAGCGCCGCCCGGTCGGGCGCGACGACCAGATCGTGCTGGCCGATGTGATGTCGGTCACGCTCTCTGTCGACCACCGCTCGGTCGACGGGGCGCTTGGGGCACAGGTTCTGGCCGCCTTCAAGGATGGCATCGAGAACCCGATGAGCCTGCTTCTATAATCCGTTGATTGGAGGACTGAGATGGATTTGCAAGACCCTGGCCTGCTTCGGCAGGCGGCATTGATCGGCGGCGAATGGATCGAGGCGAATGGCGCGGGGATCGCGGTGACGAACCCCTCGACCGGGGCGCTGATCGGCCATGTGCCGCGCCTGGGCCAGCCCGAGACCGCGCGCGCCATCGCCGCAGCCGAGGTCGCCCAGAAAACCTGGTCCAAGCGCACCGCCAAGGACCGCGCCGAGATCCTGCGCGCCTGGTTCAACCTGATGATCCAGCACAAGGACGACCTTGGCCGCATCCTCACCGCCGAGCAGGGCAAGCCCCTGCC
>NZ_VLKU01000013.1:5000-113153 GCF_007830335.1 Paracoccus sulfuroxidans
AGTCGGCCATAGTGATCCGGTGGTCCCGAGTGGAAGGGCCATCGCTCAACGGATAAAAGGTACGCTGGGGATAACAGGCTGATGATGCCCAAGAGTCCATATCGACGGCATCGTTTGGCACCTCGATGTCGGCTCATCTCATCCTGGGGCTGGAGCAGGTCCCAAGGGTACGGCTGTTCGCCGTTTAAAGAGGTACGTGAGCTGGGTTTAGAACGTCGTGAGACAGTTCGGTCCCTATCTGCCGTGGGTGTAGGATACTTGAGAGGAGTTGCCCCTAGTACGAGAGGACCGGGGTGAACGTTCCACTGGTGGACCAGTTGTCGTGCCAACGGCAGTGCTGGGTAGCTATGAACGGACAGGATAAACGCTGAAGGCATCTAAGCGTGAAGCCCCCCTCAAAACAAGGTATCCCTTGAGAGCCGTGGAAGACCACCACGTCGATAGGCCGGAGATGTAAGCGCAGCAATGTGTTCAGTTGACCGGTACTAATGGCTCGATTGGCTTGATTTGATCCGGAAGAAGGCAGATCTTCTTCCAAAAGCATCCTTGGACAACCAATCCTCGCAAGAGGACAACGCTGATCTGTTTCTTTCCCGGTCTGGTGGCTACAGCACGAGCGAAACACCCGATCCCATCCCGAACTCGGCCGTTAAGCGCCGTTGCGCCAATGGTACTGCGTCCTAAGACGTGGGAGAGTAGGTCACCGCCAGACCTGGAAAGAAACAGATCTCTCGAACGATCAAAAACAACGCGCTCATCTCAACCGATCTGCGCAAATGGCGCGGGGTAGAGCAGCCCGGTAGCTCGTCAGGCTCATAACCTGAAGGTCGCAGGTTCAAATCCTGCCCCCGCAACCAAAAATATCAAATAAATCAAAGGCATGCACAGCGCCCCTCAGGGCGCTTTTTGCATTCGCGCGTTTACATCAACGCCACATCAACACCAAACCAGAAAAACCGCAACCACAGGCACCGAAAGGCATTCGCACCGAACGCCACGCATCCTGGTAAGCGTCCGACGCGCCACGCCACCATCTGAACCGCGCCGGGTTTGCCGGAGGCTCCAACTCTTGAGTAGGATGGAGCATCATGAGCAAGACGACGAACAAGTTTTTCCCTGAAGTGCGCGAGCGGGCCGTGCGGCTGGTTCTGGACAACGAGGGCCAGCACGCCTCCCGCTGGCAGGCGGTCATGTCGATCTCAGCAAAGATCGGCTGCACGCCGCAGACGCTGAACGACTGGGTCAAGAAGGCTGAGGTCGACAGCGGCAAACGAGCAGGCGTCCCGGCCGATATGACCGAGAGGATGAAGGCGCTTGAGCGGGAGAACCGCGAACTGCGCCAGGCGAACGAGATCCTTCGCAAGGCGTCAGCGTATTTTGCGATGGCGGAGCTCGACCGCCGGTCGAAGTGATGGTGGGATTCATCGACGCGCATCGGAATGCGCACGGGGTCGAGCCGATCTGCAACGTGCTGCCGATCGCCCCGTCCACCTACTATGATCATCTGGCGAAGCGGGCCGATCCTTCCCGGCTGTCGGATCGGGCACGTCAGGACGAAGCGCTGCGCCCCGAAATCCTTCGCGTGTTCGAGGAGAACTGGCGGGTCTATGGCGTCCGGAAGGTCTGGCGACAGCTTGGTCGGGAAGGCTTCGATGTCGCGCGATGCACGGTGGCACGGCTGATGAAGAGCATGGGTATTCAAGGCATTATCCGCGGCAAACCGCACCGGACGACGATCCCCGACAAGAAGGCGCCATGCCCGCTGGACAAGGTGAACCGCCAGTTCCGCGTGCCCGCACCGAACATGCTCTGGGGTCGTCCAGCGTGGCGCCATCGGTCCGAGCCCGATGGACGACGACTTCACTTACGTCGCTACCTGGAAGGGGTTCATCTATGTCGCCTTCGTCATCGACGCCTATGCCCGTCGCATCGTGGGCTGGCGCGTCAGCACCTCGGCGCACGCGGGATTTGTCCTCGATGCCCTCGAACAGGCAGTCCATGAACGCCGCCCAACCAAAGGCATGGGACTGGTTCACCACAGCGACCGCGGCAGCCAATATCTGTCCATACGCTACACCGAACGCTTGGCCGAAGCGGGCATCGAACCCTCGGTCGGCAGCGTCGGCGACAGCTATGACAATGCGCTGGCCGAGACAATCAACGGCCTCTTCAAGGCTGAGGTCATCCACCGCCGCGGACCGTGGCGCAGCTTCGAAGCGGTCGAATACGCCACGCTGGAATGGGTGGACTGGTTCAACACCCGCCGTCTGCTCGAACCGATCGGGAACATCCCGCCGGCAGAAGCCGAGGCCAACTTCTACGCAGCTCTGGAATCTGAAGCCATGGCCGCGTAACTAACGCAAATCAGCCTCCGGCAAACCCGGAGCGGTTCATTCAGCAAGATTGACGTCCCCGCGTCCAGCCCTTCTCATGTAGCCAAAAATCGGAGGCTCGCATGAAATCTCTTGCCATCGCGTGCATGCTGCTTAGCGCGAGCGCAGCAATCGCACAGGAGACCGTCACCATTCCGAAGGCGGAATATGATGCGCTGCAGGAGAATATGCGGCAGGGATGCATCATCCGGGCAGCCGCGCAGAACATCGCCCGCGCCGCGCTGGCCAAGGGTGTCCTGCCTCAAACGGCGATCGGCTTTGCCTATACGACCTTCAGCGATGAGTTGCGCCATCTCTCCATCGAGCAGGCGGAAGGGCTGCAAGAACTCGCCACCAACGAGATCCCCCTCCAGATCGAAAACCTGATGCAGCCCGTGCCAGAAGGTCAGGACCCCGACATCATGCGCGAGTTGGCGGATTGCCGAAGGATGCTCGCCTTCGCTCGGCAATAGGAGGAAAGCGCAGAAAGGGTGCGAGGCGTGGCGACCGAGCCAAGCAACGCCTCAAGATTAACCCGAGGCTCACCGCTCGCTCACACAAACACCATGTCATCGACCAAGGCCGCGATCGTCGCGTTCCGGATCGTCAGCGTATCGCCGTCACCAAAGTCAAAGCCGATAGCCGTCCCGGGCAAGACCGCCTGCCAGCAGGGGCGCGATCTCATAGGCCTCGGCTTCGTCCAGGCGGTGCGAGGTCACCAGTTCGGCGAGGAAGGCGGAATCGGCGCGGCGGCTGACGTCGTGGCGTGCGGGGATCGAACAGAGCGCGCGGGTGTCGTCATTGAAGCCCACGGTGTTCAGGAAGCCGGCTGTCTCGGTCGTCATTTCGCGGAAGCGGCGGATGCCCTCGAAACTGTCGTGGAACCACCAGGGCGGGCCAAGCCGCAGCGAAGGATAGGCGCCCGCCAGAGGGGCCAGTTCGCGCGCATAGGTCGTCTCATCCAGCGTAAACAGGATCAGCCGCAGGCGTGGATCCATGCCAACGGAATCCAGAAGCGGCTTTAGCGCTTCAGTGAAGCTGACCGACAGCGGAATGTCGAAGCCCCGGTCGCGGCCATATTTCGCTAGCACCTCGGGGCTGTGGTTGCGCGACGATCCGGGGTGCAGCTGCATCACCAGCCCGTCCTGCACCGACATGCGCGCCATTTCGGTCAGCATTTGTGCGCGGAACAGTTCGGCGTCGTCCGCCGATGCCTGGCCTGCTCGGACCCGGTCGAAAAGCGCCTTCGCCTCGGCATCGGGCAGGTTGGCGGTGTGTGGCGAGGGGTGGCCATGGTCGGTCGCGGTGGCACCATTCGCGCGGAAAAAGGCGCGGCGGATGCGATGGGCGTCGAGGTAACCCTGCCAGGTTCCGGTATCGGCTCCGGTCAATTCGCCCAAGCGGTCCAGATTGGCGGCAAAGCCCTCGGCCTCGGGGTCGATCACGGCATCGGGGCGATAGGTCGGGACCACGCGGCCCTGCCATCCGCTGTCGCGGGCCATCTGGTGCCAGCGCAGATCGTCCAGCGCAGAATCGGTCGTCGCGATCACCTCGATCCCGAAGCGTTCGTAAAGCGCGCGGGGGCGGCAGTCGGGGCCCGCAAGTTGCTCGGCGATGGCATCGTAATGCGCATCGGCATTGGCGGGCGAGAGGCGGTCATTCAGCCCGAACACCCCCGACAGCGCGTGATCCAGCCACAGCCGCGAGGGCGTGCCGCGGAACAGATGGTAGTGCGCGGCAAAGCAGCGCCAGATGGCGCGCGGGTCTTTCTCGGCCCCCGCGCCGATCCCAAGCGCCTCATAGGGGACACCCTGGCTGATCAGCATCCGGACGACATAATGGTCGGGGATGACGAACAGCTCGGCAGGGTTGGCGAAGGCGGGGTTTTCGCCCCACCAGCGCGGATCGGTATGCCCGTGGGGTGAGACGATGGGCAGCGTCGCGACCGCCTCGTAAAGCCCGCGCGCCACGGCGCGGGTGCCGGGATCGGCGGGCAGCAGGCGGTCGGGATGCAGCAGCATGTCAGTGCCCCATCATCATGTCGGGCAGGAACATGACGCTTTGCGGGAAGACGATCATCAGCACCACCACCGCAAGCACGGCAATCGCCAGCGGGATCAGCTCGACCGTGTATTCCTTGTAGGAGCAGTTCAGGATGCCGCAGACGGTGAACATCGAGACGCCAACCGGGGGCGTCATGCCGCCGAAGGTCACCAGCGTCATCATGATCAGGCCGAAATGGACCGGGTCGACGCCCGCCGCCGTGATCACCGGCACAAGGATCGGCGTCAGCAGCATCACGATCACCGTCGCCTCGACCAGCATGCCGAAGACCAGCAGGAAGGCCGAGATGGTGAACAGCAGCGCGATCTTGGACGAGAACAGCCCCATGGCCAGCTCGGCCAGCGTCTGCGGCACGCGCTCGAAGGTGATGACATAGCCGAACGCGCCTGACAGGATGATGATGAACATGATCATCCCGATGTCGCGCACCGACATCAGCAGCGCGTCGATGATCGAGGCCCAGCTGAGCTCGCGATAGATCAGGACGCCCACGATCAGCGCATAGGCGACGGCGAAGGCACCGGCCTCGGATGGGGTGAAAATGCCGAAACGGATGCCGACGATCAGCCAGACCGGGAAGAGGATGGCCCAGAAGCTGGTTTTCACGGCGGCCACGACCTCGCGGAAGGTGGGGGCGCGGTCATTGACGGGCAGGTAGTTGCGCTTTTTCGAGATCCAGGCGGTGGTGAACATCAGCGCGATGGTCAGCATCACCCCCGGCACGATCCCGGCAATGAACAGCCGCCCGATCGAGACTTCGCCCAGAAAGCCGTAAAGGATCAGGCCAAGGCTGGGCGGGATGGTGGCGGTGATCAGCCCGCCGACCGACAGGAGTGCGGCCGTGAAACCCTTCGAATAGCCCTCTTTGATCATCGGCCCGCCAAGAATACGCGACTGCATCGCGGCATCGGCCACGGCCGAGCCGGAGATGCCGCCCATCAGCGCCGACAGCAGCAGGCTGACCTGCGCCAGACCGCCTCGCATCCAGCCCGCGCAGGTCGAGGCCAGCACCATCATGCGCGGCGTGATGCCCGAGCCGTTCATCAGATGGCCCACCAGCACGAACAGCGGCACCGCCAGCAGCGGGAAGGACTGGCTGGAGGCGATGATCCGCTGCACCGCCGTGACATCGGGCATCAGCGTGCCCGGCAGAAGGAAATAGACGATGCTGGCCACGCCGATGGCGAAGGAAACCGGCATCCCAATGACCATGAAACCAAGCGCGAGGCAGAGCAGGAAAAGAGAGATCACAGCAGTTGCTCCGTGTCGCGGTTCTCGGATTCGATGACGTAAAGAAGGCCATGGGCGAACAGGCGGCGGATCAGCGACAGCACCATCAGCGCGCAGCCGACCGGGAAGGCCAGCGTCACCCAGCCGTAGGAGAGGCCCGAGGCGCCCATCTCGCGCGCCCAGTTCGACATGGCGAGCTTCCAGCCCAGCCAGCCGCAATAGGTCAGGAAGGCGATGATGCAGATCAGACAGATGAGGTGCAGCAGCTTGCGCCCGGCAGGGGGCAGCGCGTCGGGCAGGGCCGAGATGCGGATATGCTCGCCACGCCGGATCACCAGATCGGCCCCGATCATGCAGGTCCAGATCATCAGCAGCTGGGCGATCTCGGGACCCGAGGGGACGGGATGCCCCATCGAGCGCCCGATGGCGCCGACCAGCACGGCAAGGACGGTGCCGGCAAGAAGCATCACTGCCACCAGTTCCTCGGCCCGATCGAATAGTTTCAGCATATGTTCCTCCCGGCCTGCATCATCGTCGGGGCGCGTGCGCTATGGCCGCGCGCCCCGTCAGGGTGATCAGGGTTTTGCCGCGTCGATGAAGGGTTGCAGCGCGGCCCGCGCCTCGACGAGACCCAGCTCGGTATAGACGCCATCGGTCAGCGCCTTGAATTCCTGCGGGTCGACCTCATTGATGACCATGCCGCCCGCCTTCATCTCGGCCAAAACCTCTTCGCCCTTGGCGACCGTCGCAGCCGACGCGGCATCGCCCGCCTTCTGCAGTTCTTCGGTGATGATGGTCTGCTGTTCCGGCGTCAGCGACTTGAACCACTCTTCCGAAGTGGTCAGGCCGGTCACCAGCTGCACGTGATTGGTGAAGGCAAGGTTGCCCGTCACTTCATGCAGCTTGATGCCGTAAGCGCCGGTCAGCTGGGCCTCGGCCCCGTCGATGGCACCCAGTTGCAGGGCCGAATAGACCTCGGACCAGGGCATCGGCACGGCGGTCGCCCCCATGGCGTTGACGGTGGCGAGCCAGCCGGGCGCGTCGATGGTGCGCACCCGCACGCCCTTCAGATCGGCCGCGCTTTTCACCGGAGCCTTGGTGAACATTTGCCGCGTGCCCTGGAACCAGTTGTAGTTCAGCAGCCGCAGGCCCGAGCTGGCGGCCAGCTGCTCGACCCAGTCCTTATAGGGCTCGGACGAAGTGATCGCGGCATATTGCGACCATTCATCGACCAGATAGGGGGCCGACAGGATCCCGAGTTCCTTCTGGAACGGGGCCAGACGCCCGGCATCGACCAGAACCGCGATGGCCGCGCCGTTGCGGATCTGCTCCAGCACGTCATTGTCCGAACCCAGCTGCGAGGACGGATAGACCGTCACCACGATGTCGCCCTTGCTGCGCTCACCGATGGCCTTGGCGGCATCTTCCATGGCGATGGCCAGCGGATCGGTCGAGTTCTGCGAGGTCGAGAGCGCCAGCTTCACCTCGGCGAATGCCGCGACGGCGGTCGTGGCCAGCAGGGCGGCTGCGAGGCCGAAGTTTTTGAAGATTGACATGTATTCCTCCCGTTTCATGTCGGTTTGTTATTCTTTGTTCCGGTCAAAGCCGGGCCAGAGACCGGCCCGCGCGCCTTCCGTCAGCGCAAGGGCCAGGTGGTAGAAAAGCCGGGTCAGCGCTTCGGGCCAAAGGCAGGCACCATTGGCATCAAGCCGGTTCACATGGGCCGGACGCCCGGCAAACCAGCGCTGGAACATCAGGGACAGAAGGGCCCGTGCGCGGTCGCCTTCGCCGGGCGTGCCCGCCAGATGGGATTGCGCCATGGCCTTGATCGCCTCGGTCTGCGGCCAAAGAAGGAAGCTCTCCTCCAAGACCCGGCCTTCGGGGTCGACCGCATCATAGGCCGCGCCCTGCATGGGGCCCGAGGTGGCAAAGCCGTGGCGGTTGCCAAACTCCAGCAGTCGCGCTGCAACCGGCGTGATGGACGGATCGCCGCCCAGCTCGATCTCGCGCCGCAAAAGCCAGGCCCATTCGAACTGATGCCCCGGTTCGCGCCGCGCGCCCATCGGGCCGGGCAGGGGCGAGAGGTCCGGCGACAGAAACTCGGCGATGCTGCCGGTCCTGGCGTCAAGGAAATGGGTCAGGGCGTGTGCGCGAAGATCAGCGGCGCGGGTCAGCCACAGGGGATCGCCGGTCATCTCGGCCGCCTGAAGACAGGCCTCGTAAAGATGCATATGCGGGTTTTGCGCGGGCTCGGGCGCGGGGGCCGCGCTGTCGTCATTGCGCAGAAGACCCGTCACCGGATCGGTCAGCAGGCCCGTCACGGCGGCCCAGCAGGCCTCCATCTCGGCTTCCTGTCCCGGAGAAAGCCGGTTCCAGGTCGCCAAGGCCAGCAGGACGAAGCTTTGGTCATAGCTGCGTACAACGTCGTGCCCCGGTCCCTCGCCAAGTGCGACGCGGTAAAGCCCCGAGGCTTTGCGATAGCGCGGCAGAACCTTCGCCAGCCGTCCGGCGGCTGCGATCAACGCCGGATCGCCCGAAAGAAGCGCCAGATGCGAAAGAGTGAACAGGCTGCGCGCCAGCGCCAGCAGGCTTTGCGGCGCGGCGGGGTCTGGGCGGCCATCCGCATCCAGCTGGTCAAAGACCCCGCCCGCGGGGTGTTCGACCCGCGCCAGCCATTCCGGCACGAAGTTGTCGCGGAACCACAGCGCCCAGTCATCCGGCGTAAGCCCGGTCGGGGCCAGAGAGGCGGTCGAGTTCATGCGCCCGCCACAGGTTGCTGCGGAGGCGGGGCTTCGACGGCACCTTCGAAGAAATGCGGCAGGCGCGCGACGATGCCCGGCAGATCGGCCACGATTTCGCGCAGGTGCAGGCGCATGGCAGCCTCGGCGCGGTCCGGATCGGAAGCGCGGATCGCCTCGACCACTTCGCTGTGCTGGGTGATCAGCCGCTCGCGCGAGAACTGCCGGGCGCTGATATGGCGCACGCGGTTCATCTGGGTTTTCAGGATCTCCAGATGGTCGGCCACTGCCGCCTGTGCGGCAAGCTCGGCCAGACTGCGGTGGAAGGCCTCATCGGCACGCATGAAATCCTCGGCCGAGGCGTCATCGCCCAAGGCGTGCTGTTCTGCCATGCGCAGGTCCAGAAGCGACATCGCCGTGTCATCCACGCGCTCGGCGATCAGGCGGACGATATCGGCCTCGACCGCCTCGCGGATGAAGCGCGCGGTCATCACGGCGGGCACAGAGATCAGCGTGACGAAGGTGCCGCGTTGGGGGCGCACCTCGACCAGACCTTCCTCGGCCAGCTTGATGAACGCTTCGCGCACCGGCTGACGCGAGACGGACCAGCTGCTGGCGATCTCGGTCTCCGAGATGCGGGCGCCGGGGGGGATCTCACCACGGATGATCTGGTCGCGCAGCAGGCGATGCAGCTGCGGACTGACCGCCGCACCCTGCGCCAACAGCTGAACCTGAATCGGATTCGCGGCCATGATCGTCCTCCCTGTTCACCTCCTACTGCCATACTTCCATACTAGTCAACGGGAATGATCGATGCTACATCCCGAAACGGTAATCTGGAGGAGATGGTCCATGCGGCAAACTTGGCGTTGGTTCGGGCCCAAAGACCTGTGTTCTGTCGATGATATGCGGCAGGCCGGGGTCGAGGGCGTGGTGTCGGCCCTGCATCACGTGTCCACGGGTGCGGTCTGGACGCCCGAGGAAATCGCCCGCCGCCAGCATGAGATCGGCCGGATGAAGGATGGCGCACCCTCGTCTCTGGCGTGGGAGGTGGTCGAAAGCCTGCCGGTGTCCGAGGACATCAAGAAGCAGCAGGGCGACTGGCGCACACATCTGGCGAACTGGAAGACCTCGATGCGGCATTTGCGCGAGGCCGGAATCGAGGTGATCTGCTATAACTTCATGCCGGTGCTCGACTGGACACGCACCGATCTGGCCTGGCGTCTGCCCACCGGCGGAACCTGCATGCGATTCGACCTGATCGATTTCGCCGCCTTCGATATTCACATTCTGGCCCGCCCCGGCGCGGCCGAGGATTTCGCCCCCGAGGTCGTCGATGAGGCCGCCCGGCGTTTTGCCGAGATGACTGAGGATCGCAAGGCGGGGCTTGCGCGCAACGTGGTCTTTGGCCTGCCCGGCGCGGCGGAAAGCTTCAGTCTGGCCGATGTGCGCCAGCATCTGGCGGAATATGATCGCATTTCGGCCGATCAGCTTCGCACGCATCTGATCGATTTTCTGGCCGAGGTGACGCCTCTGGCGCAGGAGCTGGGGATGCGGCTTTGCTGCCACCCCGATGACCCGCCATTCCCGCTGCTGGGCTTGCCGCGCGTGATGTCGGTCGAGGCGGATTACCGCGCCGTGACCGAAGCGGTCGACCTGTCTGCGAACGGGATCACGCTTTGCTCGGGCTCGCTCGGGGCGCGGCCCGACAATGATCTGCCAGGCATGATGGACCGGCTGGGCGACCGGGTGCATTTCCTGCATCTGCGCAACGTCCTGCGCGAAACCGATGGCATCGGTGCCAGCTTCCACGAGGCCGAGCATCTGGGCGGCGGCACCGATATGGTCGCGCTGATCGCCTCGGTCCTGCGTGAGGAGGGGCGTCGCAAGGCGGCGGGTCGCGCGGATGTGTCGATCCCGTTCCGCCCCGATCACGGTCAGGATATTCTGGACGATCTGGGGCGGCAGGCGCAGCCGGGCTATCCCTCGATCGGGCGGCTGAAGGGGCTTGCGGAGCTGCGCGGCATCATGACCGCGCTTGAGCATCCGGTGGAGGGATTGCGGTGAAGCGCCTGACATCCTTGGGTGATCTTCAGGGGCCTGCCCGAAAGCCCGCCTATGATCCGGCGGCGCATGGGCGCGGCATCGTGCATCTGGGGATCGGTGCGTTTCACCGCGCCCATCAGGCGGCGATGACCGATGATGCGCTGGCGGCCTCGGGCGGGGACTGGCGGATCACCGGCGTCAGCCTGCGCTCGACCGGCGCGGCTGAGGCGATGACCCCGCAGAACGGGCTTTACACCCTGATCGAGCGGGGGGCCCGGGGCACCTCGGCACGGGTGATCGCGGCCATTCGCGACGTGATCGCCGCTGATCCGGCGGCGACGCTGGCCGCTCTTTGCGACCCTTTGGTGCGCATCGTCACGCTGACCGTGACCGAAAAGGGCTATGGCTTTGACCGGATCAACGGGGGCTTTGACGCGACCCATCCGGCGGTGCGCGCCGATCTGGCGAACCCCGCAGCCCCGTCTGGTGTCCTCGGCCTGCTGGTCGCGGCGCTGAAGCAGCGCCGTGCGGCGAGGCAGGCGCCTTTCACCGTGCTTTGCTGTGACAACCTGCCCGAAAACGGCCACCTGCTGCGCAATGGCGTGATCAGTTTTGCCGCCGCGCAGGACCGGGAACTGGCCGACTGGATCGCGGCGGAGGTGGCCTTTCCGTCCTCGATGGTGGATCGGATCACCCCGGCTCCCACCGCCGAGACCTTTGCCGAGGCCGCGCGCCAGACGGGCTGCGAGGATCTGGCCGCAATCGAGACCGAGCCCTTCCTGCAATGGGTGATCGAGGATCATTTCCCCCAGGGCCGCCCGAACTGGGAGGCAGGCGGCGCGATTTTCGTCGCGGACGTCGCGCCCTATGAGCGGATGAAGCTGACCATGCTGAATGGCAGCCATTCGATGCTGGCCTATGCGGGCTTCCTGTCGGGCCATCGCTATGTGCGCGATGTGATGGGTGACCCGGAACTGGCCGCGCTGATCGCGCGCCATCTGCAAGCGGCGGCTGCGGAGCTGCCCGCACTGCCCGGGATCGACCTTGCCGATTATGCACAGGCGCTGGAGCAGCGCTTCCGCAATCCCGCCATCGCGCATGAGACCTATCAGATCGCCATGGATGGCACGCAAAAGCTGCCGCAGCGGATTTTCCAGCCCGCGCTTACGGCGCTGCACGCGGGCCGGTCTCTGGCCCCCTTCGCTTTCGCCACCGCCGCTTGGATGCGCTATGCGCTGGGTCAGGACGAGGCGGGCACCGCCTACGCGCTGCGCGACCCGCGCGAGGATGAGATCACCGCCGCTTTGGCGACCACCCCACGCGAGGCGGGCGCGATCTTCGATGCACTCTCTGCCCTGCCGGGGCTGATGCCGGATGAATTGCGTGCCTCGCCTCAGTGGCGGGCGGCGGTTCTCCAGCCGCTGGGCCGCATGCTGACCGATGGCATCCGGTCCGCCATGCAGCATGAGACTGGCGCATGAAGACCTTCCTCTCGATCGGTGAGGTGATGGTCGAGCTGTCTCAGGCGGGCGGGGGCGATCAGTGGCGGCTGGGCTTTGCGGGCGACACGCTCAACACCGCCTGGTACGCGCGCGCCTGCCTGCCGGAGGATTGGCAGGTCGAATATCTGACGCGACTTGGCAATGACCCGTTCTCACCGCGCATTCTGCAATTCCTGCAGGACAGCCGGATCGGCACCCGCCATATCGCGCAGGACGCCTCGCGCGCGGTCGGGCTTTACGCCATCGAGTTGCAGGACGGAGAGCGCAGCTTCGCCTATTGGCGCGGCCAGTCCGCCGCGCGGCTGCTGGCGGATGATCCGGCGCTGCTGGACCGCGCCTTTGAGGGCGCGGACATGGTCTATCTGTCGGGGATCACGCTGGCGATCCTGTCCGATGCCGGGCGCGAGGCGCTGATCTCTCGCCTGATCACGGCAAGGCGGGCAGGGCGGCGCACTGCATTTGACCCCAATCTGCGGCCCCGGCTGTGGGAAAGCGCCGACGCCATGCGCCACTGGCTGACCCGCGCGGCCAAGGGGGCCGAATTCCTGCTGCCCAGCTTTGAGGATGAGGCCGAATGGTTCGACGACGCCTCGCTTTCGGCCTGCGCCGAACGCTGGCGGGCCGCCGGTGCAGCTGAGGTCGTGGTCAAGAATGGCGGCGGTCCCATCGGGCTGCTGGATGCCTCGGGCTATCGCGCCTTTCCGGTCGAACATGTCACGCCTGTCGATACGACAGGGGCGGGGGACAGCTTCAATGGCGGCTATCTGGCCGCCCGACTTGGCGGAGCGACCGCCGAGTCCGCACTGCATCGCGCCCATGAAATTGCCAGCCGTGTCGTTGCGTCGCCCGGGGCATTGGTGGCAGTTTCAAAGGGATAAGGGGTGGCCTGCAGCTTCCCGGCTGGCTACCATCGGGCGATGACCGCCGAATAAGACGGCATCGACCCAATTCTGATACTTGCTGGGAGGCAATATGAAACTGTTTTCGATCAAGGCGCTGGCAGGCGCAGCTCTGGCCGTTGGCATGATGGTGCAAGGCGCTGCTGCGCAAGAGATGCAGTTCTTCCGCATCGGCACCGGCGGCACCGCGGGCACCTATTACCCGATCGGCGGGCTGATCGCCAATGCGATCTCCAGCCCTCCCGGCTCGCGCAGCTGCGAAGACGGCGGCTCCTGCGGCGTGGCAGGTCTGATCGCGACCGCCGTTGCCTCGAACGGCTCGGTCGGTAACGTGAACTCGATCAATGGCGGCACGCTCGAGGCCGGATTCTCGCAATCGGACGTCGCCTATTGGGCGCAGACCGGCACCGGCCTGTGGGAAGGCCAGCCCAAGGTCGAGAAGCTGCGGCTGATCGCCAACCTTTATCCGGAATCGATCCATCTGGTGGCGCGCAAGGATGCGGGCATTGCCTCGGTCGCCGATCTGAAGGGCAAGAAGGTCTCGCTGGATGAGCCGGGCTCGGGCACGCTGGTCGATGCGAAGATCATTCTTGAGGCGTTCGGCCTGTCGGAATCCGACATCAGCGCCGAATATCTGAAACCCGATCAGGCGGCAGACCGCATGCGCGATGGCGCGATGGATGCGTTCTTCTTTGTCGGCGGCTATCCGGCAGGTGCGATTGCCGAACTCGCCAGCCAGCATGATGTCGTGATGGTTCCGATCGCCGGACCCGAGGTGGACAAGCTGCGTCAGGACTATAGCTTCTTCGCGACCGACAGCTTCCCGGCAGGCACCTACAAGGGGCAGGACGCTGATGTCGCCACGATCTCGGTCGGCGCGCAGCTGGTGACCTCGGCCGATCTGTCGGATGATCTGATCTACGGCATCACCAAGTCGCTGTTCAACGAGACCACGCAGAAACTGTTCGCCAATGGCCATGCCAAGGGCAAGTTCATCACGCTGGACAACGCCGTGCAGGGCGCGGGCATCCCGTTCCATGCGGGCGCCGAGAAATTCTACAAAGAGGCCGGCAAGCTGCAGTAATGCGGCGCCGCGGATGAAACAGGGGGACGCGGCCGGCAACGGTTCGCGTCCCTTTGCAACAACAAGTACCTAACAGGGGGATGCTCAATGAGTGCAGAGACCCGCCATTTGTCCGAGGCGGAACTGAAGAAGCTGGAAGAGGATTTCGATCCCGAGGCGCGATTCCGCACCGTCCTGCGACCCGTGGCCATTCTGGCCGGGGTTCTGATGTTCCTGCTGTCTGCCTATCACTTCTATACCGCCGGTTTTGGCATTCCGCGCAAGACGACCCATAACGGGCTGCATTTGGGCGTGACGCTGTTCCTCGTCTATCTCAGCTTCTCGGCCTTCGCTTCGCAGCGCGAAAAGACCTCCGGTTTCGTCATTCTGGGCCTGCCGGTGACGGATTGGCTGCTGGCCTTCGCGGGCGCGATTAGCGCCTTCTATGTCCCCTGGGTCTATGACCAGATCCAGTTCCGCATCGGCAACCCGAACCAGCTGGACATCATCATGGGCACGACCCTGCTTGTCGTGCTGCTGGAGGCGGTGCGCCGCTCGATGGGCTGGCCACTGCCGGTGATCGCGATGTGTTTCATCGCCTATGCCTATTTCGGGCAGTCGATGCCGGGGATCTTTATCCATCCGGGCGCGGATTGGTCGGGGATCATCAACCATCTTTACCTGTCGTCGCAGGGTATCTACGGCACCGCGCTGGGGGTGATCGCGACCTATGTGTTCCACTTCGTCCTGTTCGGAGTGATGGCGCAGAAGATCGGTCTGGGGCAGCTCTTCATCGATCTGGCGACCGCGCTGACCGGGCGCTTTTCGGGCGGGCCTGCAAAGGTGTCGGTGGTGTCTTCGGCGCTTCTGGGCTCGATCTCGGGCTCGTCCATCGCGAATACCGTGACGACCGGGGCGCTGACCATTCCCGCGATGATCAAGATCGGCTTCAAGCGCCATTTCGCCGCGGCGGTCGAGGCGGCCTCATCGACCGGCGGCCAGATCACCCCGCCCGTCATGGGCGCCGTGGCCTTCCTGATGGTCGAATATCTGGGCATCCCGCTGCGCACCATCCTGATCGCGGCCATCGTGCCCGCCTTCATGCATTTCTTCGGCGTTCTGGTGCAGGTGCATCTGGAATCGAAGCGTCTGGGCATCCGTGGCCTGACCAAAGAGGAACTGCCGAAGGCCATGAAAGTGCTGCGCGAGGGCTGGCTTTCGTGCCTGCCGCTGGTGCTTTTGGTCTGGATGCTGATGTCGGGGCGCACGCCGTTCCTGTCGGCCTTCTGGGCGATTGCGGCCTGTATCGCGGTCTATGCGGTCCAGTGCCTGATGGCCTCGGGCGTGGTCGTCGGCGCGAAGGAATGGGCGGCGGGCATCTATGACGGCTTCGTCGCCGGTGCGAAAAGCTCGCTTTCGGTGACGGCGGCGGCGGCGCTTGTCGGCGTGGTCATCGGCGTCGTGACGCTGACCGGCATCGGCTTCAAGATCGCCTTCATGGTGACCAGCGTGGCGCAGGGCTGGGCGGCCTCGACCCATGCCTTCCTGGGCTTCCTGCCGTTCGAGGTCTTCAGCCTGCAGACGCTGGCGCTGCTCTTCACGCTGCTGATGACGGCGGTGGTCTGCATCCTGATGGGCTGCGGCATCCCGACGACGGCCAACTATATCATCATGGTCGCCGTGGCCGCGCCGGTCCTGGGCATGATGGACGTCGAGCCGCTGGTCGCGCATTTCTTCGTCTTCTACTACGGCGTGCTGGCGGATGTGACACCACCCGTGGCGCTGGCGGCCTATGCGGCCTCGGGCATTGCGGGGGCGAATGCGTTCAAAGCGGGCAACACCGCGTTCCGGCTGTCGATGGGCAAGGCGCTGGTGCCCTTCATGTTCGTCTTCTCGCCCTCGCTTCTGCTGGTGACCAGCGGGTTCAACTGGCCTGATTTTATCCTGGCCTTCACCGGCGCCGTTCTGGGCATCGTGGCGCTGTCTGCAGCGATCACCAACTGGCTGATGGGCCCGCTTCTGAGGATCGAGCGCATCCTTCTGCCCATCGCCGCGCTGCTGATGATTGCGCCCGAACTGATCTCGACCGTGATTGGCGCGGCCATCCTTGGGGCGGTGGCACTGCGGCAGTACATGTCCGGCCGTCCGCCCGCAGCCGTCGCGACGGCGGGCTAGACCTCAGCCAGCCCCGCCGAAATGGTGGCGGGGCTGGCTACATTTCTGCCCCGGCGCGAAGGCCGGAGCACCGATCTTTCAGCCCCAGACGCTTTCAAACTCGCGCCATTCGCCCTTGCTCATGCCCGAGTTTTCTTGCGTCACGGCCTCTCCGGCCAGACGGCGCTTCAGCACCTCGACGCCTTTCGCCGACATCTGCACGCCGCCCAGGCGGTAGTCCTCGAACGCAGCATAGGCCAGCGGCACCCAATCCTTAACGATCTGACACATGGTCTCGGCATAGGCGCGGATCTCGTATTGCGCATGGGCATCGGCGCGCAGGCGCAGGAAGTGGAAAAGGTTGTGCAGATCCACCTTCCAGTACCATTGCGTATAGACGTTGGCGGGCAGATTCATGCGCGCCAGTTCGCGCGCCAGACCCTGCTGGCCGTCCTGGCTCAGCATCGCCTCATAATGGTCATAGCTGCGGGTCGCATCCTCGCGCAGCAGGTCCAGCACGCGGGCGGCCTCTTCGCCCTGAAGGACCTGACCCCGGCCCTGATTGTTGACGGTCGATTGAGCCGCCAGCTGTTCAGGCGCGGGAATGTAGAATTCGCGGTCGAGGATCGAATAGCGGGCCGAGTATTCGTTCACATTTGCCGTGCGGTGGCGGATCCACTGGCGCGCGACGAAGACCGGCAGTTTGACGTGGAATTTCACCTCGCACATTTCGAACGGGGTCGAGTGCCAGTGCCTCATCAGATAGCGGATCAGCCCCTCATCATTCGAGACCGATTTCGTGCCGCGCCCATAGCTGACGCGGGCGGCCTGCGTGATGGCGCTGTCATCGCCCATATAGTCGATGACGCGGACAAGACCGTGGTCCAGAACCTCATGCCCGATATAAAGGTGGCTCTCCATCCCCTCGGACACGGCGCGCAGGGTCGGGCGCGGGGTCGAGCGCAGCTCATCGATTTCGGCTTGCTGTTCGGGTGTCAGGGGCATGGGAGAATCCTCAGTTTCGGTTCTTCCCTCTTTTACACACCCGGGCATGCCATTGTAGCCCTTTGCGTGACGTGCCAGAATCAGCGCCACAAAAGGAAGGAAAACCGCCATGAAAATCCGCTATCTGCACACGATGGTCCGCGTCCTTGATCTTGATAAGGCGATGGATTTCTTCCGTCTGCTGGGGCTTGAGGAAACCCGGCGGATCGAGAATGAAAAGGGCCGTTTCACGCTGGTCTTCATGGCACCCCCGGATCAGCCGGACTGCCCGGTCGAGCTGACCTACAACTGGGACGGAGACGCGGGCCTGCCCTCGGACAGTCGGCATTTCGGGCATCTCGCCTACCGCGTCGGCAATATCTATGAGCTGTGCCAGAAGCTGATGGACGCGGGCGTGACGATCAACCGGCCGCCGCGCGACGGGCATATGGCCTTTGTGCGCTCGCCCGACAATATCTCGATCGAGCTTCTGCAAGAGGGCGAGCATCTGCCCCCGCAGGAGCCCTGGGCCAGCATGCCGAACACCGGCCACTGGTAGGGCGGGTCAGTAGATGTAGCGGATCTGTTCGGCCCAATACCGTTCGATGCGGCGCCATTGCAGGTTCACCGCCTCGATCATCGGATCGTCCAGCACCCCCGACATATCAAGCCCCTCGGCGTGGCGCGCGAAAAGCGCGCCCACGCAATCGCGGACCTGCTGGCCTTCCGGGGTCAGCCGGACGCGGACCGCACGGCGATCCACCTCGCATCTTTCATGATGGACATAGCCCAGTTCGACGAGCTTCTTCAGGTTGTAGGACACGTTCGAGCCCTGATACATCCCGCGTGAGCGCAATTCGCCCGCCGTCACCTCGGAGGTGCCGAGGTTATAGATCAGCAGCGCCTGAACCGGGGTCAGCTCCGAACGCCCCAGCCGCTCGAATTCGTCCTTGACCAGATCCAGCATCAGCCGGTGCAGCCGTTCCAGGATCTGCAGGCTTTCAAGATAGACCTCGGTCCTGTTGGGCCGGGTCATGGCGTGCAGTGCGGGCACCGGCTGGGCAGGGCTGTGCTGTGGCATGTGCGGTTCCGTATTGTCGTCAGGTTTCAGCCACCTTGAACGATATTCCGGAATCTTCCGTTAACTGCCCCCGAAAAAACGAGAGTTATCTAAAATTGCTCAGTTTTTCTTTGCCAGGCGGTCGCGCGCGAAATCGGCCACGCGGTCCAGCAGGGCAGAAAACTGCTCAGGACCGGGGTGATTGCCGGAAAAACGCGCCGTGATCCAGGGATAGAGGTCCTGATCGTTTTCGTTCAGCAGCACCTCGTAAAGGTCCAGATCGGCGGGCGACATCGCCTCGATCTCGCTATCCGAAAACGGCCCCAGAATCAGGTCCATCTCCTTGATGCCGCGCCGCCAGCTGCGCATCCGCAGCTTGCGCAGCCTTTCCTCATGCTCTTCCATCTTGCCCCCGGCTTGTCTGTTCCCGGGCAGACGCATATGGTCAAGCGTCATTTCCGCAGGATCTTCATGATGAGCTTTCTGTCCCAGACGCTGGCCCGCGTCAAACCCTCGCCCACCATTGCCATGACCGGACGCGCGCGTGAACTTGCCGCCGAGGGCCGTGACATCATCAGCCTTTCGGCCGGAGAGCCTGATTTCGACACGCCGCTGCATGTGCGCGAGGCCGCGAAGGCCGCTATTGATGCGGGGCACACCCGCTATACCGCCGTGGACGGCATCCCCGAGCTGAAGGCCGCGATCTGCGACAAGTTCCGGCGCGAGAACGGGCTGGATTACGCGCCCTCGCAGGTGACGGTGGGGACGGGCGGCAAGCAGATCCTCTATAATGCGCTGATGGCGACGCTGAACCCGGGCGATGAGGTCATCATTCCCGCGCCCTATTGGGTCAGCTATCCCGACATGGTCCTCCTGGCCGGGGGCACGCCGGTCATCGTCGAGGGTGAGATGCAGAACGGCTATCGCATCACCCCCGAGCAGCTGGAAGGGGCCATCACGCCGCGCACGAAATGGGTGATCATGAACTCGCCCTCGAACCCGACGGGCGCGGGTTACAGCGAAGAGCATTTGCGCGGGTTGACCGATGTGCTGATGCGCCACCCGCAGGTCTGGGTGCTGGCCGACGACATCTATGAGCATCTGGTATTTGACGATTTCCGCTTTGCAACGCCTGCGCAGGTCGAGCCGGGGCTGAAAGACCGGACGCTGACGATGAACGGCGTGTCGAAAGCCTATGCGATGACGGGCTGGCGGATCGGCTATGGCGCAGGTCCCGAGACGTTGATTCGGGCGATGGCCAAGCTGCAGTCGCAATCGACCTCGAACCCCTGTTCGATCAGCCAATATGCGGCGCTCGCTGCACTGACCGGGCCGCAGGATTACATCCGCACCAGCCGCGAGGTGTTCGAGCGGCGGCGCGATCTGGTCGTTGCCGGGCTGAGCGAATGTCCGGGCATCGTCTGCCCGAAACCCGAGGGGGCGTTTTACGTCTATCCCTCGATCCGGGATCTCATTGGGAAGACCTCGGCTGGGGGGACGCGGATCGAGACGGATGAGGATTTCGCCTCGGCGCTTCTGGATGAAACAGGGGTTGCGGTCGTTTTCGGGGCGGCCTTTGGCCTCAGCCCGCATTTCAGGATCTCTTACGCGACCTCGGATGAGATCCTGACGGATGCGGTCGCCCGCATCCGCCGGTTCTGTGAAGGCACCCGTTAAAACAGGTGGCGGCGCAGCGCGTCGCCCACCAGTTTTGTCGGCTCTTGCGGCGCCGAATTCAGGTCGAGCCCCAGGTCGCGGCGCAGATCGTCAGACAGGTTGGCAAGGATGCGGCGGGTCGCCGGATCCTCCAGCGCCTCGGCGCGGGTCATCGCCCGCGTGGGGGCGGGGCTGCGGAAAAGGCGGCCTAACCAGTTCGGCAGAGCAAAGGCAGGGCGGCGGGATTCGGTGCAATGCGCGGTCATTTTCTGTCTCCTTGGCGCAAGCTGGATTGAAGGCTGGACCCAGAATGCTACCGTGGCGGCGAATGCTCCAACAAAGCCTCGGCAACCCACCATAAGGAGCGCTTATGTCTCTGCCCCCGCTTGCCGCCTTGCGTGTCTTCGAAGCCGTCGCGCGCCAGATGAGCTTTACCCATGCCGCCGATGAGCTGGGGATGACGCAGGCAGGCGTCAGCTATCAGATCCGCATTCTGGAAGAGCGTCTGGGCGGCAGTCTTTTCCTGCGCCGCCCGCGCGGGATCGAGCTGACCGAGCTGGGGCGGCGGCTGGCCGGACCCACCACCGACGCCTTCGACCTCTTGCGCGACACCTATGCCGAACCCGAAGGGGCCAGCGCGCTGTTCACCATCACCACCTTCCAGACATTCGCCGCGCTTTGGCTTTCCGAGCGGCTGGGGCGGTTCCAGTCTGCCCATCCTGAACTTGAGGTGCGGCTGGATGTCTCGGACGTGTTGGCGGATTTCGCGCGTGAGGATTTTGATGTCGCGATCCGGCATGGCGCGGGGAAATGGCCGGGCGTCACCGTCATGCATCTGTTCGATGTCGAGTTCACGCCGATGATCTCGGCCCGTCTGGCGGACCGGTACAACTTGCGCGAGCCTGCGGATCTTTTGCAACTGCCGCTGCTGGATAATGAGGACGAGAACTGGATCAACTGGATGCAGGCTGCGGGCCTCAGCTGCCCCAAGATGCCCAACAATCTGCGCCTGCGTCTGGGCGCGCAACTGCATGAGGCGCGCTCGGCCATGGCCGGACATGGGGTCGCCTTGCTGACGCCGCGCTTTTTCAAGGCAGAATTGGCCAGCGGCCTACTGGTCCAGCCCTTTCCCATTCTGGCGCGCAGTGGGCTGGCCTATTGGCTGGCCTATCCGCATGGCAGGCGCAATCGGCCCGCCATCCGGAAGTTCCGGGCCTTCCTGCTGGACGAGCTTTCCGCGGACGCGGGGTGAGGTGATCGGCGCCGCAGTCGGCGCTGCTTAGGCGGACGCCATCCGGGCGCGCACCGCGTCCAGCCAGGCGTTGACCGCGGCCAGCGATTCGGGCTCATCGAGGAAGGGGATATGGGCGCGGTCCGGCACTTCGGCATGGATCATGTCGGGGCGACGCCGCGCCATCTCTGCCGCCGTTTCGGCCGACAGCAGGTCCGAGTTCACGCCACGGATCAGCGCCAGCGGCAGGCCCGCCGCCGCATCGAACAGCGGCCAGGCGTCGACCTGGGGCCCTTCGAATGCTGCAATCGCAGATTCGCGCAGCGCCGGGTCATAGGTGATGCGCAGGCCCGTCTCGGTTTCTACGTAATGCTTGCGCGCTTCCTCAAGCCAGCGCGCGGGCGGGACGTTCGGAAAACCGGGCAGGACCGAGGGCATTTTCTCGGCAATGGCTTCGATGCTGCGGCCCACCGGATTGCGCCCGACGTAATCGAGGATGCGCGACAGCCCCTCACGGTCCAGCACCGGCCCGACGTCATTGAGGCATAGCCCCAGAAGACGGTCATGCACGGTCGCGGCCAGAAACATCCCGATCAGGCCGCCGCGTGAGGTGCCCAGCAGCGCGACCTTCTGGATGCCCAGTTGATCCAGCAGCAACAGCGTATCCCGGGCCTCCTGCAGTACGGTATAGCTTGCAGCCCCCGTCCAAGCCGAGCCGCCGCGTCCGCGATAGTCGGGCCGGATCAGCCGCACACCTTGCAGATGCGGGGCCAGATAGTCGAAATCGGCATTCGTGCGCGTCAGACCCGACAGGGCAAGGACCGGCAGGCCTTCGCCTTCGTCCTTGTAAGCCAGTCTCGCGCCGTCTTCGGCGGTGAAATACTGAAGCGCCATTACAGGTTTTCCGACTGCGGCATGCCCAGAACGTGATAGCCGCCGTCGACCAGCACCGTCTCTCCGGTCGTGCAGGCGCCCCATTCCGAGCAGAGCCAGACCGCCGTGCCGCCGATCGCCTCAAGCGTCGCATTGGCGCGCAAGGGGGCATTCGCCTCGGTATGGCGATAGGTCTTGCGGGCTCCGCCGATGGCCGCCCCGGCAAGGGTTTTCATCGGGCCGGGGCTGATCGCGTTGACCCGGATCGCTTCGGGACCGAGGTCATTGGCCAGATAGCGCACTGATGATTCCAAAGCTGCCTTTGCCACCCCCATGACGTTATAAAACGGCGTCACCCGGTTCGAGCCAGCATAGGTCAGCGTGATGATGGAGCCGCCATCCGTCATCAAATCCTTGGCCCGCCTTGCGACGTCGATCAGGGAGTAGCAGGAAATCGTCAAGGAACTCTTAAAGTTGTCGCGCGACGTGTCGACAAAGCGGCCGGTCAGCTCGGATTTGTCGGAAAACGCGATGGCATGGACCAGAAAATCCAGCTTGCCCCAGCGACTTTGCAGCTTTGCAAAGGCCGCATCCAGCGACACGTCATCCAGCACATCGACGTCCAGCAGGAAGTCCGAGCCGACGGTCTGCGCCAGAGGCTCGACCCGCTTGCCGAAGGCTTCACCCTGATAGGAAAAGGCCAGCTCGGCCCCCTGATCGGCCAGAGCTTTCGCGATCCCCCATGCGATAGACCGGTCATTCGCGACCCCCATGACCAGGCCGCGTTTTCCCTTGAGTAGATCGCCCATCGCTTAACCTTTTCTTTGCTTATTCAATGTACTTCGACATGACCAGCGATGCGTTGGTGCCGCCAAAACCGAAGCTGTTGGAAAGGATCGAATCGAAATCGACACCATCAATCCGTTGCGTTGCGACCTCGTCGGGATGGATCTCGGGGTCGAGCTGGGTGATGTTGGCCGAGGCGCCGATGAACCCGGCCTGCATCATCAGAAGCGAATAGATCGCCTCGTGAACGCCGGTTGCACCCAGCGAGTGGCCGGTCAGCGACTTGGTCGAGGTGACCGGGGGAACTGCGCCTTCGCCAAAGACGCGGCGCAGGGCCCTGATCTCACCCACATCGCCCACCGGGGTCGAAGTGCCATGCGCGTTGACATACGAAACGCGGCGGCCTTCAGGCAGGGTCGACAGCGCAAGCTTCATCGAACGCTCGCCACCCTCGCCCGAGGGGGCGACCATGTCATAGCCGTCGCTGGTCGCGCCATAGCCGGTCACCTCGGCATAGATCTTGGCGCCGCGGGCCAGCGCGTGCGAGAGCTCCTCCAGCACGACCACGCCACCGCCACCAGCGATGACAAAGCCGTCGCGCGTCGCGTCGAAGGGGCGCGACGCGGTTTCAGGGGTGTCGTTATACTTGGACGACATTGCGCCCATCGCGTCGAAGAGGCAAGACAGCGTCCAGTCCAACTCTTCTCCGCCGCCAGCGAAGACGATGTCCTGCTTGCCCATCTGGATCAGTTCGGTGCCGTTGCCGATGCAATGCGCCGAGGTCGAGCAGGCCGAGGTGATCGAATAGTTCACGCCTTTGATTTTGAAGGGCGTGGCAAGGCAGGCCGAGTTCGTCGACGACATGCAGCGCGTGACCATGAACGGGCCCATCCGCTTCGGAGAGCCTTTTTCGATGACGGTCTTGTGCGCCTCGAAGAGGTTCGCCGTCGAGGGGCCGCCCGATCCGACGACCAGACCCGTGCGCGGGTTCGAGACATCGGCCTCGTCCAGGCCGGCATCCGCGATCGCCTGCTGCATGGCGATGAAGTTATAGGCCGCACCGGCGCCCATGAAGCGCAGGTTGCGTTTGTCGATGTGGTCTTCCAGCACGATCTGGGGCATGCCGTGGACACGGCTGCGGAAGCCCAGTTCTTCGTACTCGGGGGCAAAGACGATGCCGGACCGGCTGGTCCGAAGGCTTTCGGTCACCTCGGCGGCGGTGTTGCCGATGGGCGAGACGATGCCGATCCCGGTAATGACGACGCGGCGCATGGAATGCTCCTTGTTCTGGGTCAGGCTGCGGACAGGGCGACTTTCATGTCCTTGACTTCATAGATGGTCTCGCCATCCGCTTCGACGCGACCATCAGCCACGCCCATGGTCAGGCGGCGGGTCTGGAGCGCCTTGGTGAAGTCGACATGATAGCGCAGAAGCTTGCGGTCGGGGCGGACCATCCCGGTCAGTTTCACCTCTCCGACGCCCAGCGCATAGCCCCGGCCTTGCCAGCCGCGCCAGCCAAGGTTGAAGCCGGTCAGCTGCCACAGCCCGTCAAGGCCAAGGCAGCCGGGCATGATGGGATTGCCGGGGAAGTGGCAGGGGAAGAACCACAGGTCGGGGTGGATGTCGAATTCGGCGACGACATGGCCCTTGCCATGCAGACCGCCATCGCCCGAGATATCGGTGATGCGGTCCATCATCAGCATCGGCGGTTCGGGCAATTGGGCATTGCCGGGGCCGAAAAGCTCGCCACGGGCGCAGGCCAGCAGATCTTCCTTGTCGAAGCTGGTCCTTGTCATCGTCATACGTTAGCCCGTCCTTCCTTGATCAGGTGCTTGCAGCCCACGGCAGATGGCCGTCGGCGAACTTCGGATCGGTCTATCATCGCGCAAGCGCACGGCGCAAGTGTGACGGGCAGGCGAAGGCCCGAAGAACCGGGCCTAAAACCACTGTCCGGGCTCCATCAGGCCGAAATCCATCAGCTGCTGCGATTGCCAGCGAAAGGGCTGCGAGTTGCGCCAGGTGAAGCCGCTGATCTGCCCGCGAGAGCGCGGGTTGCGGGTCAGTCCCTTGGCCACGCGAAACGAGGTGATGACCGCCGTCAGATTGTGGTGCCAGGGACAGGCGTAGGTGTTGTATTCCTCGATATTGAAGCGGTGGCTGCTGAGCAGTTGCAGGCCCGGCTGGGTCCGGAACAGCGCGATCCGGTCGATGCGGCGGCGGTTGTCGGGCAGATATTCCTCAAAGCGCCAGCGCAGCCCGCCATAGAAGTTCAGCTGCCGCTCATGCGCGCCACCGTCGCGGTTGGGCCGGCCAAGCGCGTAATAGCCCGAGCCGTCGAACATCGCTTCGGACACGCTGACGGCATCGGGAAAACGCTCCAGATCGGGGGCATAAAGGTCGATCACATAGGTCAGCATCGCGCGCCGCCGTTCCTCGGCATGGAAGGCCAGCAATTCGCCGACGCTGCGCGATTCCGAGAAGGGGTAGAACAGGAATTCCGCGTTGTGACAGTAGTAAAGCCAGGTGTCCGGCGGGGCCGCCTCGATGACCGCGTTGACGGCACCGACATGCGACTGCGGACGACGGGCGTCATAGCGCAGGTTGACGATGCGGGCGCTGGGGGCCTCGGGCAGTTGCGCGGGCTCCAAGGGCTCGGGCGAGAGCGCGAGGATCAGCTTGAAGCCATTGCCCAGATGATGGGCCAGCGTTTCGCGGACGGCGGCCTCGTCCTCGATCAGGACGATGGCGATCGGCCCCTTGGCCAATCGCGACGGCTGGGTCTTCAGGAAGGATTGCAGCGTGGGGAAGCTCATTGCCGCTCCTAGCGGTAGGTCATGGCCAGAATGTTGCGACATGGGCAACGCATGGTGATCGCAGCAGCCTCGGGCGTGACCCGGACGAGATCCCTGACCGGATATATGACATGCCCGCATCGAACGGAAAAGAGCGGGAAGGGGGCCAGGTCGCCCGGATGCGGCCAGTGCGTCGCCTGGCGTCGCGCGATCATGCCTATCGGGCATGAAATGCCGGGTTTCATGTGAGAATCCGGTTGAAACACAGCACTCGCAGGCATATCTAGACCACCGTCAATACCGGCAATCGAAGGAAGACAGCCATAGCCCGCAGACCGCACAATGCTCCGCCCGCCCGCGACACCGGCCCTCGTGTGAACGAACGCATCCGAGTCGCTGAAATCCGCCTGATCGGAGCCGATGGAGAAAACATCGGGGTTGTGACCCCGGCGCGGGGAATGGAGCTGGCCCAGGAAGCCGGGCTGGACCTTGTCGAGATCTCGCCCAACGCGGTGCCGCCGGTCTGCAAGATCATGGACCTCGGCAAGTTCAAATATGAACAGCAGAAGCGTGAAGCCGAAGCCCGCAAGAAGCAGAAGGTCATCGAGGTCAAGGAAATCAAGTTCCGTCCCGGGACCGACACTCATGACTATGACGTCAAGATGCGCAGCGTGCTGAAGTTCCTGGGCGAAGGCGACAAGGTGAAGATCACCCTGCGCTTCCGTGGCCGCGAGATGGCGCACCAGCAGCTGGGCCTTGAACTGCTGCACCGCGTTGCCGCCGATGTCGGCGAAACCGGCAAGGTCGATTCCATGCCCAAGCTGGAAGGCCGGCAGATGGTGATGATGATCTCGCCCCGGTAAGGGCGGGATCTGACGAATTTCAGGGGCGGCAATGGCACAGGATCTGCAGGTATTGGTTCAGCGCGAACCCGAGGCGGATCCGGCGCTGCCCCTGCCCGAATACCAGACCCATGGCGCAGCGGGCGCCGATCTGCGCGCCGATCTTCAGGGTGCAGAACTGGTCCTGCAGCCCGGAGAGATCAAGCTGGTGCCGACCGGCCTAAGGGTCGAAATTCCCCACGGATATGAGATGCAGGTGCGGCCCCGCTCGGGCCTTGCGCTGAAGCATGGCATCACCGTGGCCAACGCGCCGGGCACGATCGACAGCGATTATCGCGGTCCGCTGGGCGTGATCCTGATCAATCTGGGCCAGCAGGCGTTCACCATCGCGCACGGCGACCGAATCGCGCAGGCGGTGATCGCGCCGGTGGTGCAGATGACCTATCGCCTGGCCGAGACGCTCAGCGACAGTGACCGCGGCAAGGGCGGGTTCGGGTCGACCGGGCGCGGCTGATGGCGCTGTTGATTCCCGTCCTGCTGCTGGTGGGCCTGACGCGGGCCTGGTGGCTTCTGATCATTCTGGCGCTTTTGGGCGTGCTGCGCTGGCTGGGCCTGCGCGGCTGGGCGCTAGGCGCGACCGGCATCCTGCTGTGGCTGGCGGCTGCCGGGGCGAAGTGGCGTTGGCCCGAAAGCATCCTTTCCTCGCTGATCGCCTGGCGGGTCGAGACCATGCTGATCACTCTGGCGCTGGTCGTGCTGGCGGTGCTGTTCACGCTTCTGCTGCGCTATCTGCACAGCCGCAGCGCCGAACTGCCGCAATCCGGGCCGGGCCTGACCCCGCTGCGCGGGGCCGCGCAGGTCGCGCCGCCCGACACGCGCCCTTCGGATGATGAGCTGATGCGCTACGCCCGACATATCGTGCTGCGCGAACTGGGCGGGCCGGGGCAGTCGAAGCTGCGCAAGGCGCATGTGCTGGTCGTGGGCGCGGGCGGTCTTGGCGCGCCGATCTGCCTTTATCTGGCCGCCGCCGGGATCGGCCGGATCACGCTGGCCGATGATGACAAGGTCAGCGTCTCGAACCTGCAGCGGCAGGTGATTTTCCGCAGCAGCGACGACGGGCGGCTGAAGGCGCAGGCCGCGGCCGAGGCGATGCGCGCCTTGAACCCGCATGTCGAGGTCACGCCGCTGATGCGCCGCATCACCGAAGGAGATGCGGATCTGCTGCGCCAGTTTGATCTGGTGCTGGACGGGACCGACAGCTTTGCCGCCCGCGCGGCGGTGAACAAGGCCGCCGTTCTGGCGCAGGTGCCGCTGATCGCGGGCGCGATGTCGCAATGGGAAGGGCAGGTGACCATCTGGGACCCGGCCCGTGGCGCGCCTTGCTACGCCTGCCTGTTCCCGACCGCACCGGCGGCAGGCCTTGCGCCCTCCTGCGCCGAGGCGGGCGTGGTCGGGCCGTTGCCCGGCATCATCGGCAGCACCATGGCGCTGGAGGCGATCAAGCTGATCGCGGGCGCGGGCCAGCCGCTGCGCGGCCGAATGCTGATCTTTGACGGTCTTTGGGGTGAGACGCGGACCATCGCGCTGCATCCCCGGGCAGACTGCCCGGTGTGCGGCGGGTCTGGACATTCCGTCTCAGGCTGAGAAACTTGCGCCAACCCTGACACGCTGTCGCGAAAGGCGCCCCTGATGAATCCCGAATTGACCGAATGGACCGGCCCGCTGGGCCTGCCGCGCTTTGACCTGATCCGTGATGAGGATTTCGGCCCCGCGCTGGACCAGACGCTGGCCATGGCCGCCGATGCGGTCGAGGCGATCGCAGCCAACAGCGCGCCGCCGGATTTCGCCAATACCGTTGCCGCGCTGGAGATGGCAGAGGAGCCGCTGAACCGCGTCTGCTCGGTCTTCTATACGCTGGCGGGCGTTGATTCGAACTCGGCCCGCGAGCAGCTTCAGCGCGAGATGGCGCCCAAGCTGGCCGCGCATGGCAGCAAGGTCAGCATGGACCCGCGGCTTTACGCGCGCGTCTCGGCGGTGATGGAGGGGGCCGAGGCCCTTTCGCCCGAGGATCGCCGCCTGACCGAGCTGACGTTGCGCGGGCTCAAACGCGCCGGGGCGGGGCTGACCGGCCCCGCGCGTGACCGCATGGCCGAGATCCGGCAGCGCCTTGCCGTCCTCAGCACCGAGTTTTCCCAGAATGTCCTGACCGATGAGCGTGATTTCGTTATGCCCATCGGGGACGATCAGCTTGGCGGCCTGCCGGACTGGCTGTTGCAGGCGATGAAGGCGGCGGCGCGCGAACGCGGGATGCCGGGGCAGGTGGTGACGCTGAACCGCTCTCTGATCGTGCCTTTCCTTGAATATTCCAGCGACCGGGCGATGCGTCAGGCCGCCTGGGGGGCCTGGGTCGCGCGCGGCTCGGGCGAGGGCGCGGGCGGTGCCGAGACTGACAACCGCCAGATCGTGACCGAGATTCTGGGCCTTCGGCATGAGCGCGCGCAGCTTCTGGGCTATGCCGATTTTGCCGCCTACAAGCTTGAGCCCGAGATGGCGCGCAATGCGCAAAACGTGCGCGACCTGCTGATGCAGGTCTGGACGCCCGCCATTCAGCGCGCCCGCGCGGATGAGGTGAAGCTGACCACGATGCTGCATCTGGATGGCGTCAATGGCGCGCTGGAGCCCTGGGACTGGCGCTATTACGCCGAGCAGCGCCGCAAGGCCGAGCATGCCCTCGATGAGGCGGAGGTGAAGCCCTACCTCACGCTGGACGCGATGATCGGCGCGGTCTTCGACACCGCGCACCGCCTTTTCGGCCTTGAGATGCGCGAGATCTCGGCGCCCCTCTGGACGCCTGCCGTGCGGGCGTGGGAGGTGACGCGGAACGGTCGGCATATGGCGGTTTTCCTGGGAGATTACTATGCGCGGCCCTCGAAACGCTCGGGCGCGTGGTGCTCGACGCTTCAGTCGCAGCACAAGCTGGGCCAGGGGCAGCGGCCCATCGTCATCAACGTCTGCAACTTCACGCCGCCGGAAACCGAGAGCGCGCCTGCCTATCTGTCCTGGGATGACGCGCATACGCTGTTCCATGAATTCGGCCATGCGCTGCACAATATCCTGTCGGATGTGACCTGGCCGTCGATGTCGGGCACCTCGGTCGCGCGCGATTTCGTCGAGCTGCCCAGCCAGCTTTACGAACATTGGCTGGAGCAGCCCGAGGTGCTGGACCGCCACGCCCGCCACGCCCAGACCGGCGCGCCGCTGCCGCAGGATTTGCGTGACCGGATTCTGGCCGCAGGCAAGGCCGACACCGGCTTTGCGACCACTGAATATCTGGAAAGCGCGCTGGTCGATCTGGCCTTCCATACCGGCACGCCGCCCGCCGATCCGATGGCGCGGCAGGCCGAGATTCTTGCCGAACTGGGCGCGCCCTCGGCCATTCCCATGCGCCACGCGACCCCGCATTTCGCCCATGTCTTTTCGGGCGACGGCTATTCTTCGGGCTATTACAGCTACATGTGGTCCGAGGTGATGGATGCCGACGCCTTCGAGGCTTTCATGGAAAAAGGCGACGCCATGGACCCGCAGACGGCGCAAAAACTTGAGGAATGGATCCTTTCGAAGGGAGATTCCGCGCCCGCAGACGATCTTTGGTTGAAATTTAGGGAACGAAAACCGGGGGTTCACGCTTTGTTGAAAGGACGCGGCCTTTTAGCCGATGATTCCGATAACAAGGGAGAACACCTGGTATGAAGCTGAACAAATCCTATCTGGCCATTGCCGCCGTCGTGGGTCTTGCCGGTCTTGCCGCCTGCGACAAGACGGCCCCCGCCGTTCCCGAGCCGACTCCGGGGCCGATTGCCTCGTCCAGCTCGCTCAACGGGACCTATAACCTCCTGGAATCGCAGTGTGACAACCCGACCAGCGACAAGAGCCTGGTGATTGATGGCAACAAGTTCATCTTCCCCGGCTCGACCTGCACGGTCGCCTCGACCTCCAGCAAGGTGAACCAGACCGAGGTGACGCTGTCCTGCGATCAGGGCGGGAACCGGGTCGTGCTGCTGCAATCGCGCGAAAAGCTGCTGCGTCTGACCGAACAGACGACCACGCTGAACTATTTCCAGTGCAGCAAGGCGCAGGCCAGCACCGACTCTTTGGTCGGGCAAACGCTCTGACAGGGTGATGCGAACCGCGTCCGGAGGGCCATTGCGGCCCCTCGGACGCAAATGCGCCTAGTCGCGGACCTCGCCGGGGTCGACGCCCCAGATGGCGGTTTTCGGCACCCAACCCTTTTCGCCGCCGCCCGAGATCCGGCACCAGTCCGGCGTGCATTCATTCAGCCGCACGATGGCACCCGCCTCGGCGCGGGCCATGACATTGGCATGCTCCTCAGGGCGGTTCAGAACCTCGGTCATATCCTTCAGGATGATCGCGGTGCGCACGCCCGACAGCAGCGAATAATGCACCCAGCCGCCGAACCCGTCCTGATCCTCGACCCGGCGCCATTGCCCGAATTCGGCAACAACGCGCAAGGGCAGGCCGGAATGGCGAAACACCCAGTCGATGCGATGCGAGAGGCTGGGGCCACGGCGGGCGTTGCCCTCGCTGCCCTTGAGGCTGACATAGCGCGGCACCGGAAGGTTGGTCACGACGCCCCGGCCCGGATCGCGTGGCTCGGCCTGATGGCGGCTGATCTCGGCATCGGCCGAGACTTCGGGGGCGGCTGCACCCTCTGCCGTCGCCGTGGCTTCCTCGGCCTGAGCCAGTGCCGCCTCGGCCTGAAATTGAAGCCCGCTCGCCAGCAAAGCCGCGCACAGCCACGCCCGTAGTTGCATCATATGCCTGTCCTGCCTTTCGGGGTCTTGTGCACGCCCCGCAACGCGGGCACTTTGCCAAAAAGCGCCCGGCTTTGGAAGAGAGGACCGATCATGACTGCATCACATGCCGAAGATCAAAAGCGTGCGCGCCTGAAGGTTACGGTGACCCGTCGCCTGCCCGAGGTGGTCGAAACCCGCATGTCGGAACTGTTCGACGTGCATCTGCGCCATGACGATACGAAGATGACGCGGGATGAACTGGTCGCGGCCATGCGGTCCTCGGACATTCTGGTGCCGACGGTGACCGATACCATCGACGCGAACATGCTGGCGCAGGCGGGCGAGCGGCTGAAGCTGATCGCAAGCTATGGCGCGGGCGTCGACCATATCGACGTGCATTCGGCGCGTCAGCGGGGCGTGCTGGTCTCGAACACGCCGGGTGTCGTGACTGAGGATACGGCGGACATGACGATTGCGCTGATTCTGGCCGTGACGCGCCGCATTCCCGAAGGCATTGCCGAAATGCAGGCCGGGCGCTGGAAGGGCTGGGCGCCGACCTCGCATCTGGGCGGCCGCGTCGGTGGTCGTCGGCTGGGCATTCTGGGCATGGGCCGGATCGGGCAGGCGGTCGCGCGGCGGGCGAATGTCTTTGGCATGCAGGTGCATTACCACAACCGCCGCCGTCTGCGCCCCGAGATCGAGGCGGAACTGCAGGCGACCTATTGGGAAAGCCTTGATCAGATGGTCAGCCGCATGGACATCATCTCGATCAACGCGCCGCATACGCCCTCGACGTTCCATCTGATGAACGCGCGTCGGCTGAAGCTGATGAAGCCCTCGGGGGTGATCGTGAACACCTCGCGCGGTGAGGTCATCGACGAAAACGCGCTCACTCGCATGCTGCGCTCGGGCGAGATCGCGGGCGCGGGGCTGGACGTCTTCGAGCATGGGCATGAGATCAACCCCCGCCTGCGCGAACTGCCGAATGTGGTCCTGCTGCCGCATATGGGCTCGGCCACCATCGAGGGGCGGGTCGAGATGGGCGAGAAGGTCATCATCAACATCAAGACCTTCGCCGACGGCCACCGGCCGCCGGATCTGGTCGTGCCGGGACTGCTGTAAGGAAAGGGGGCCGCGGGCCCCCTTTTTCATTCAGGCCCGTGCCGGAACTGCGGCGGCTGAACGCGCCTCGGCCCCCGCGATCAGGCCGATGCCCCAAAGGATCAGCCCCGCAGCGACCGCCAGCCCGCCTGCGTTCACCAGTTGCGGCGGCATCAGCGGCGGCAGGGAAACCGGGATTGCCCCCAAAGCATAAAGCACCGCGCCAAGCGCATTCCGTCGATCCGAGCGCAGGGCCACAGGCAGCAGGCACAGTGCCGAGGCCAGGAAGGTCAGGCCGATCACCAGAAGCTCGGGCCGGATGGCGGTCAGGATCTGCATCCGCGTATCGGGCGGAAGGTCCGGAAACAGGCGGTTGTTGAGGAAGGTGACGATGACCAGCCCCGCCAGCCCCAACATGCCAAGGACCAGTGCCCCAAGTGCCAGCCCGTCGCGCGGGCCGGTTTTCAGCGACAGCCAGAACCCCGGAAAGCCCAGCAGTCCCAGCAGCGGGACCAGCGCCCCAAGGCCGGGGCTGGACGCGGGCAGGTAAGCGTCCAGCGCTGTGTCGATGGCATAGGCCGCGCCCGAAAGGATCAGCGCCGTGCCAGAGATCTTGAAAAACCAGTTGGAAACCATGTTAGAACCCTGAAATATGTTGACGATGCAAATATAGGACGAGTCATATATGACTTGTCCAGTAAATTCGAGGTGTCATGTCGCTGAGTTTCGCCATTCTGGGTCTGCTGACCTTCCAGCCCATGTCGGGTTACACGTTGAAATCGCGCTATTTCGATCGCTCGATTGCGCATTTCTGGCCCGCCGATCAGGCGCAGATCTATCGTACGCTGCAACAGCTGGAGGCGGGCGGAGCGGTCGAAAGTGAGGTCGTCGACAACTCGGGTCGGCCGAACAGCAAGCTTTACGCGATCACCTCTGCGGGGCGGGAATCACTTGAAGGATGGCTGGCCGCCACCCACAAGATCGCCCCGCTGCGGGATGCCTTTCTGGTCCAGCTTTACTTCGGGCGGCTTCTGTCGCGCGATCAGATGCTGGTGGTTCTGCAGGGTCGCCGCGCGGAACATGCCCGCCAGCTGGACTATTTCCGCAAGCTTCAACTGCCTGAACCCGACAGCGACCAGATGCGCAGGCAGCTTCTGTTCGGAGAGATGACGCTGGATTTCGCCCGCCGGAATGAGGCGATGATGCTGGACTGGCTCGACGCCTGCATCGCGACGGTGGCGGCGCTTTCCGACGATTGATTTGCGTCGTTTTTCATCCATGTCGCTTTTTGCTTCTCAAATGTCGCGGCCACCGTGCGACATTGAAAAGGGCGCGTCAGTATGGGCCGCAAGCCAATCACGGAGAGCCCAATGAAAACCCATGTCAAAGCCCTGATCGTCGGAGGAGGAGCCGTCGGCTGCGGCATCGCGCTGCATCTGGCGCGCGCGGGATGGGACACGATGCTGGTCGAGCGCGATGAGCTGACTGCGGGCTCGACCTGGCATGCGGCGGGCCTTCTGCCACTGTTCAACATGGGCTATGCGACCGGCCATATCCACGACTATTCGGTCAAGCTTTACGCGGGGCTTGAGGCGGAAACGGGCCTGAACGCGGGCTTTACCCGCTGCGGCAACCTGCGCATGGCGCAGACCGACGCGCGCATGGACGAATACATGCTGTATTCGACCACGGCCGAGACCATCGGGATCGAGCATGAATTCCTGACCCCCGCCCAGATCAAGGAGCGCTGGCCGCTGGTCCGGACCGAGGATCTGAAGGGCGCGCTGTTCCACCCGACCGATGGCTATATCAACCCCGCCGATGTGACGCAGGCCATGGCCCGCGCGGCCCGGCTGGCCGGGGCCACCATCGAGCGGAAGATCCAGGTCAACGGCTATCGCTGGACCGGCTCGGAGTGGATCGTCTCCTGCGACCGCATGGTCGAGAAGGGCGGCAACCTGATCGCCGCGAATGAGCCCTTCGAGATCCATGCCGAACATGTGGTGACCGCGACCGGCAACCACGCGCAGCGCACGGCGCGGCTTCTGGGCATCAAGATCCCGGCGATCCCGGTCGAGCACCAGTATATCGTGACCGAACCCGACCCCGCGCTGGTCAAATGGCGCGCCGAGGGCAACCCCGAGCATCCCGTGCTGCGCGACGCCGATGCGAAATGGTACGTCCGTGAGGAACGCGGTGGCTGGATCCTTGGCCCCTATGAGCGCAATGCGCCTGCGCGCTTCCTCTATGATGTGCCCGAGACCTTCCGCGCCGACCTCTTCCCGCTGGATCTGGAGCGGATCGAGGAAGAATACATGTCGATGATCCACCGGATTCCGACCTCGGAAACGGTGGGGCTGAAGGACGATTTCAACGGCCCGATCTGCTATACGCCAGACGGCAACCCGCTGGTCGGCCCGGCTCCGGGTCTGCGCAACATGTGGCTGGCCGAAGGCTTCAGCTTCGGCATCACCGCCGCAGGCGGCGTCGGCCACTACCTTGCCCAGATCATGACGCAGGGCGAGGCCGAGATCGACATGGCAAGCCTTGATCCCCGCCGCTTCGGCCGCTGGATGACCACCGAATATGCGGTCAAGAAGAACGAGGAAAGCTATGAGCATGTCTTCGTCCTGCACCACCCCGATGAGGAACGGGAAGCCGCGCGTCCGCTGCGCACCGCCCCCGCCTATGACCGTCAGGCCGCTGCAGGGGCGCAGTTCGGGCAGGTGAACGGCTGGGAGCGGCCGAACTATTACGCGCCGCAGGGCTTTGACGATCACGCGGCCCGCAGCTTCCGTCGCGGTGGCTGGTGGCAATTCGTGCAGGACGAGGCCAAGGCCATCCGCGAGACGGCGGGTCTGATCGACGCCTCGGCCTTCGCCAAGCACCGGGTCTATGGGGCAGGGGCCACGGCCTTTGTCGACTGGTTGACGACGAACAAGCTGCCGAAGGTTGGGCGCATCAACCTGACCTATGCGCTGACCGAGACCGGGACGACGCATACCGAATACACCGTCGTCCGGATTGCCGAGGACGACTATTACCTGATCTCGGCCGGTGCCTGGGCGGACTACGACGGCGACAATCTGACGAAGCTGGCCGAGGACAAGGCCGGTGATTTCGGCCCGATCATCGTGCAGGACATCACCACGCAATGGGGCGTCTATGCCATCGCTGGTCCGAATTCGCGCGCCATCCTGAATGAGATCGTGCGCGACGCCGATCCCGCGACGGTGCTGGGCAACAAGCGATTCCCCTGGCTCTCGATGCGCAATATCGAGCTGGGCATGGTCCCGGTCCGCGCCATTCGTGTGGCCTATACCGGCGAGCTGGGCTGGGAGCTGCATTATCCCATCGAATTCGGCCGTCACCTCTGGGACCTGCTGGTCAAGGCGGGTGAGAAGCACGGGCTGAAGCTGGTCGGCGCGCGAGCGCAGAACTGGCTGCGGCAGGAGAAATCCTATCGCGCCTTCGGCACCGAACTGGGCCGCGACGCCACGCCGCTGGAGGCCGGGCTGGACCGCTTCGTCGATCTGGGGAAAGACTTCCGCGGCAAGGCGGCGATGGAGGCCAAGGGTATCCGTTCGAAATGCGTGACGCTGCTGATCGACGGGCCTGAGGACGCCGATCCCTGGGGGCGCGAGGCGCTGTATCTGGATGGGGTCAAGGTCGGTCGCCTGACCTCGGGCGGCTATTCGGTGGCCTTCGGGAAATCCATCGGCATGGGCTATGTCCGCCCCGATCTGGCGGTCGAGGGCACGCGGCTGAAGGTTCGCATGATGCGCGAGCTTTATGACGCCGTCATCACTGAGGACAGCCCCTATGACGCCGAAAACAAGGTGATCCGCATCGACGGCTGATCGCCTCGATAGCAGAATAAAGAAAAGCCCGGCCAAGTGCCGGGCTTTTTCATGGCTGTGTCAATGCAGCTTCGCCAGACGGCGGGTCAGGTCATCGCGCAGCGCGATGCGTTCCTCGGGTGACAGGAAGGCGCCCAGCTCGACCTCGCGCTGGCCATCGGTCAGCACCAGATAGCTTTCGACAGGCCCGTCGCTGCGCAGGGATGAGCGGAGCCAATAGGGATTCGCCTCCCATATGCGGTCCTTGCGGCCCGGATCGTGGCGCGTCAGGTGCAGCCGTTCGCGGTCCAGAAGCAGGGTCTCATGCGTGGTGCCGCTGCGATAGCTGCGCTGGATCGCGTGCCACAGCGCCCAGACAACCAGCGCAGCGAAGGGCAGAAGCCCCCACATCACGCTGGAGCCCACGACCGCCAGCAGGGGCAGGGCGAGCCCGCCCGCCGTCAGCCCGATGACCCAGACGAAGCCCGCGCGGGGCAGCGAGCGGTACGGCCAGACCTCCAGCCGAAATGAAGCGGCCCCGGAATCATCCGGGGCCGTATCGAACCATTGATATGGCATCTTAGTGGGCGTGGCTGCGGTCCCAGTCCTCACGCTTCGGCAGTTGCTCGAACGTGTGCTCGGGCGGAGGCGAGGGCAGGGTCCATTCCAGCGTGTCGGCGTGCTCGTTCCAGTAGTTGGGGACGTTCACGCGGCGACCGGCGAAGAGCGTGTAGAACACGATGCCGATGAACAGCAGGAACGAGGCGAACGAGATATAGGCACCGATCGACGAGATGTTGTTCCAGTACGCGAACTCGACCGGATAGTCGATGTAGCGGCGCGGCATGCCCTGGCGACCCAGGAAGTGCTGCGGGAAGAAGATCAGGTTCGAACCGATGAACATCATCCAGAAGTGCAGCTTGCCCGCCCATTCCGGATACTGACGGCCCGACATCTTGCCGATCCAGTAGTATACGCCGGCGAAGATGGCGAAAACGGCACCCAGCGACATCACATAGTGGAAGTGCGCCACGACGTAATAGGTGTCGTGATAGACGCGGTCCAGCGGTGCCTGCGACAGGACAACGCCGGTGACGCCGCCCACGGTGAACAGGAACAGGAAGCCGAACGCCCAGAGCATCGGCGTCTTGAACTCGATCGAGCCGCCCCACATCGTCGCAATCCACGAGAAGACCTTGATGCCGGTGGGCACTGCGATCGTCATGGTGGCCAGCATGAAGTAGGCCTGCTGGGTCAGCGACAGGCCGACGGTGTACATGTGGTGCGCCCAGACGACGAAGCCCAGGATACCGATTGCGGCCATGGCCAGAACCATCGGCAGGTAACCGAAGATCGGCTTCTTGGCGAAGGTCGAGATGACGTGGCTGATGATGCCGAAGCCCGGCAGAATGATGATGTACACTTCCGGGTGGCCGAAGAACCACAGGATGTGCTGGTACAGGATCGGGTCGCCGCCACCTGCGGGATCGAAGAAATGCGTCCCGAAGTTGCGGTCCATCAGCAGCATGGTGATGGCGCCAGCCAGCACCGGCAGAGCCAGAAGGATCAGCCAGGCGGTGATGAAGACCGACCATGCAAACAGCGGCACCTTGAACAGGGTCATGCCGGGGGCACGCATGTTCAGGAAGGTGGTGATGATGTTGATGGCACCCAGGATCGACGAGGCACCCGAGACGTGGACGGCGAAAATCGCCAGATCCATCGAGTAGCCTGCCTCGGTGGTCGAGAGCGGCGGGTAAAGCACCCAGCCCACACCCGAGCCCATCTGGTCAGAGCCACCGGGCGCCAGAAGCGACGCGATGCCCAGGGCGACGCCGCAGACATACATCCAGTAGCTGAGGTTGTTCAGGCGCGGGAAGGCCATGTCCGGCGCACCGATGTGCAGCGGCATGAAGTAGTTGCCAAAACCGCCGAACAGCGCGGGAATCACGACGAAGAACATCATCAGGACGCCGTGATAGGTGATCATCACGTTCCACAGATGGCCGTTCGGCGTACATTCCTGCGAGGCATCGGCGATGAAACGCGCGCCCTCAAGGCACATGTACTGCACACCCGGATGCTGAAGCTCCATCCGCATGTAAACGGTGAAGCAAACCGAGATCAGGCCGACAACGCCGGCCGTGAACAGATACAGGATACCGATATCCTTGTGGTTGGTGGACATGAACCAACGGGTAAAGAACCCGCGGTTGTCATGATGGTCACCGTGGCCGTGAACGGCTGCGTCTGCCATGCGCGAACTCCCTAGACATGCGGCTGGCCGACCCAGAGGGGTCAGCGGACTTGGACTTTCTTCTAGTGCACAAAAATCTGATCGGCAATGCGCCGGAAGGCTGAAATGCAGCGCCCCCGGTCGCAGATATGCTGTCCGGGGGCGCAATTGTTGCCTTGCTGCGACAGACCGCGCCCTAGGGCGCGGCGCGGGCAGGCCGATCAGTTGGCGGCAGGGGTCTCGGCCGACTCGCCCTCAGCGGGCGCTTCAGCCGGCGCTGCTTCAGCGTCAGCCGGGGCGGCTGCGGCACCGGCGTCCGGCGAATTCTGCGCCAGGAAGGCGATGACATCGGCCTGGTTGCGGGCCAGTTTGAAGGTCATCTTGGTCTTCAGCGACGCGTCGCCGACCTTTTCCTCAACATATTTGTTGGGGTCGGTGATGTAATGCTCGAGGTCCTCGGGGGTCCAGATCTCACCGGCTTCGCCCAGTTTGATCAGCGCGTCCGAGAACTTGAACCCTTCGGCGGTCCCGGCCTTGCGGCCCACAACGCCATAGAGGTTCGGGCCGGTCTTGCCGCCCTTGACCACGTCGGTCCCATCGGGCGCCTGGATCATGTGGCAGGCCTTGCACTTGCGGAACTCGCTTTCGCCCTTCGCCGGGTCTCCGGCGTCCTGCGCCATTGCAGGCAGAGCAAAAAGACTGGCGGCAAGCGCGGCATAGATGCTGGTCTTCATGGCGTTTCCTTTAGGAATTTTTGGTTTCGAATCGTCTGAGGAGCGTACTCCCTGCAGGTTGGCTTTAGCACCGCCTGCGGGCTCACAATATAGCAAATGTTGAAGACTGCGACGTAGGGTTACCCTTGGGCGGTGGCCGGGCAGGTCATTCCGGCTCGGGGAAGGACTGTGCGAAGGTGCGTTTCAGCGCCACGTCCAGATCGCCCAGATCGACGGGCCGTCCCATGTCCACGAGGCTCGTCACCCCATGCCCCGAGATGCCGCAGGGCACGATGCCCGCGTAATGTTCAAGGTCCGGTTCGACATTGATCGAAATGCCGTGAAAACTGACCCAGCGGCGGAGTTTGACACCGATGGCGGCGATCTTGTCTTCGCGCATCTGGCCATCCAGCAGGGGTGGAAGGTCGGGGCGGGCGATCCAGACGCCGACGCGGCCCTCGCGGATCTCGCCCTTCAGGTTGAACTCGGAAAGCGCGGAAATGACCCAGTTTTCCATGGCTGCGACAAAAGCGCGCACGTCGCGCCCACGCTTGTTCAGATCCAGCATGACATAGACGACGCGCTGGCCGGGGCCGTGATAGGTGTACTGCCCGCCGCGCCCGGCCGCATAGACGGGAAAGCGGGTCGCGTCGGTCAGATCGGCGGGTTTGGCGCTGGTGCCTGCGGTGTAAAGCGGCGGATGCTCGACCAGCCAGATCAGCTCTTCCGCCTCGCCCGCATGGATCGCGGCGACGCGCGCCTCCATCCGCTGGACGGCGGTTTCATAATCCAGAAGTCCGGGTTCAGTAATCCATTCCACCATGAGCCAGCAGATAGCCCTCTGCAGGGCGACCGGCAAGATGGCGCGCAACATGAGCGCGGCTCATCATCATAGTGCGGATGATGAATTTCCCTAAAGCTGCGAGGGCGGCTATAAGGCAGGCTTGCATTGCCCGCGGAAAGCACCATGACCCAAGCCAAGAAGCCCGTTCCCTCGCCCGTTTTCGACGCTCTGCGCAAAGCCGCAACCGAGCGGATCCTGATCCTTGACGGCGCGATGGGCACGCAGATCCAGCAGCTGGGTCTGAGCGAGGATGACTTCACCGGCCATGGCTCGGGCTGCGCCTGCCATCACCATTCCGACCATCCGCAAAAGGGCAATAACGACCTTCTGATCCTGACCCAACCCGAGTCGATCGAGGAAATCCACTACCGCTATGCGAAGGCGGGCGCGGATATTGTCGAGACGAACACCTTTTCCTCGACCTCGATTGCGCAGGCCGATTACGGGATGCAGGCGGCGGTCTATGACCTGAACTTCCACGGCGCCCGGCTGGTCCGACGCGCGCTGGACCGCGCCACGGCCGAGGATGGCCGCCCCCGCTTCGTCGCAGGCGCTTTGGGGCCGACGAACCGCACAGCCTCGATCTCGCCGGATGTGAACAATCCGGGCTACCGCGCCGTGACTTTTGACGACCTGCGCATCGCTTACAGTGAACAGCTTCGCGGTCTGATCGACGGCGGTGCAGACATCATCCTGATCGAGACGATCTTCGACACGCTGAACGCCAAGGCCGCGATTTTCGCCTGCGAGGACGTGTTCATCGAAAAGGGCGTCCGCCTGCCGGTGATGATCTCGGGCACGATCACCGACCTTTCGGGCCGCACCCTGACCGGTCAGACGCCGACCGCCTTCTGGTATTCGGTGCGCCACGCCATGCCGTTCTCGATTGGCCTCAACTGCGCGCTTGGTGCAGCGGCCATGCGCCCGCATCTGGCCGAGATTTCCAGCGTGGCTGACACCTTCACCTGCGCCTATCCGAACGCGGGCCTGCCGAACGAAATGGGCCAATACGACGAATCGCCCGAATTCATGGCCGCGCAGATCGAGGAATTTGCGCGCGAAGGTCTGGTGAACATCGTCGGCGGCTGCTGCGGCTCGACCCCCGCGCATATCCGCGCCATTGCCGAGACCGTGGCGAAATACCCGCCGCGCCCGCTGCCCGAGATCGAGCCGCGCCTGCGCCTCTCGGGCCTCGTGCCCTTCGTGAAAACCGACGACATTCCCTTCGTGAACGTGGGTGAGCGCACGAACGTCACCGGCTCGGCCAAGTTCCGCAAGCTGATCACGGCGGGCGATTACGCGACCGCCTTGGATATTGCGCGCGATCAGGTCGAAAACGGCGCGCAGATCATCGACGTCAACATGGATGAGGGGCTGATCGATTCGAAGCAGGTGATGATCGATTACCTGAACTTGATCGCGTCCGAGCCCGATATCGCCAAGGTGCCGGTGATGATCGACAGCTCCAAATGGGAGGTGATCGAGGCCGGGCTGAAATGCGTGCAGGGCAAGTCGGTGGTGAACTCGATCTCGCTGAAGGAAGGCGAGGAGGCGTTTTTGCACCACGCCCGCCTGTGCCGCGCCTACGGGGCGGCGGTCGTGGTCATGGCCTTTGACGAAACCGGGCAAGCCGATACCGAGAACCGCAAGGTCGAGATCAGCGCCCGCGCCTATGACCTGCTGGTCAATGAAGTGGGCTTCCCGCCCGAAGATATCATCTTTGACCCGAATATTTTCGCCGTGGCGACAGGGATCGAGGAGCATAACAACTACGGTCTCGACTTCATCGGGGCGACCCGGCGGATCATGCAGACCTTGCCGCATGTGCATGTGTCGGGTGGCGTCTCGAACCTGTCGTTCAGCTTTCGCGGCAACGAGCCCGTGCGCGAGGCGATGCATGCCGTCTTCCTCTATCACGCCATTCAGGCGGGGATGGATATGGGCATCGTCAACGCCGGTCAGCTGGCCGTTTACGACCAGATCGCCCCGGAACTGCGCGAAGCCTGCGAGGATGTTGTCCTGAACCGCCGCGACGACGCGACCGAGCGGATGCTGGAGATTGCGCAGAAATATCGTGGCGGCGAAGGTGCCAAGGGCCGCGAGAAGGACCTGAGCTGGCGCGAATGGCCGGTCGAGAAGCGGCTGGAGCACGCGCTGGTCAACGGCATCACCGAATATATCGACGAGGATACCGAGGAAGCGCGCCTGAACGCCGCCCGCCCGCTGCATGTCATCGAAGGCCCGCTGATGGCCGGGATGAACGTGGTCGGCGACCTTTTCGGTTCGGGCAAGATGTTCCTGCCGCAGGTGGTGAAATCGGCCCGCGTGATGAAGCAGGCCGTGGCCCATCTTCTGCCCTTCATGGAGGCCGAGAAGGAAGGCGGCGCGTCCTCGGCCGGGAAGGTGCTGATGGCGACGGTGAAGGGTGACGTGCATGACATCGGCAAGAACATCGTCGGCGTCGTGCTGGCCTGCAACAATTACGAAATCATCGACCTTGGCGTGATGGTTCCGGCGACGAAGATTCTGGAAACCGCGAAGCGCGAAAACGTGGATATCATCGGGCTTTCCGGCCTCATCACGCCCTCGCTGGACGAGATGGTGCATGTGGCCTCCGAAATGGAGCGGGAAGGTTTCGACATTCCGCTGCTGATCGGTGGTGCCACGACCAGCCGTGTCCATACGGCGGTCAAGATCAACCCGCGCTATCACAAGGGCCAGACGGTTTATGTGACCGATGCCAGCCGCGCGGTGGGGGTCGTCTCGAACCTGCTGTCGGACGGCAAAGCCAAGTTCACCGCCGATGTGAACGCGGAATACCTCGACGTGGCCGAGAAATATTCGCGCGGCGAGGCCGACAAGAAGCGCCTGCCGCTGGCCACGGCACGCGACAATCCGGTCAAACTGGACTGGACCGGCTGGCAGGCGAAGACCCCGCAATTCCTGGGCGCGCGTGTCGTCGACGACTTCACCCTGGCCGAGATCGCCCGCTATATCGACTGGACCCCCTTCTTCCAGACATGGGAGCTGAAGGGCGTCTATCCGCGCATCCTTGAGGATGAAAAGCAGGGCGAGGCCGCGCGCCAGCTGTTCGCCGATGCGCAGGCGATGCTGAAGCAGATCATTGATGAGCAGTGGTTCAAGCCGCAGGCCGTCATCGGTTTCTGGCCCGCGAACCGGGTCGGCGACGACATCCGCCTGTGGCAGGATGACAGCCGCAGCGCGCCGCTGGCGACCATGCACACGCTGCGCCAGCAGATCGCCAAGCGCGACGACCGTCCGAATGTGGCGCTGGCCGATTTCGTCGCGCCCGAGGGGCTGGTCGACTATGTCGGCGGCTTCGTCGTGACCGCCGGCGCGCAAGAGCAGGCGATTGCCGATCGCTTCAAGGCGCAGAACGATGATTTCTCGGCCATTCTGGTGCAGGCGCTGGCCGACCGCTTCGCCGAGGCGCTGGCCGAGATGATGCATGAACGCGTGCGGCGCGACTATTGGGGCTATGCGGCGGATGAGACCTTCTCGCCGGAAGAGCTGATCGGCGAGCCCTACAAGGGCATCCGCCCCGCGCCCGGCTATCCGGCCCAGCCCGACCACACCGAGAAGGTGACGCTGTTCGATCTGCTGGATGCCACGAATGCCGCCGGGGTCGAACTGACCGAGTCGATGGCCATGTGGCCCGGCGCCTCGGTTTCGGGGCTCTATATCGGTCATCCCGAGGCCTATTATTTCGGCGTGGCGAAGGTCGAACACGATCAGGTGGTCGACTATGCCGCTCGCAAGGGCATGACGGTGACCGAGGCCGAACGCTGGCTGGCCCCGCTTCTGAACTACACGCCTCAGGCGGCGGTGGCGGCGGAATGAAAAAGGCAGGTGGCGCGCGCGATTGCCCCTTTTCAAGTGGTTCGCAACCGTCTAGATAGCGCTGGCTACGAGATGCGGTCGTGGCGGAATTGGTAGACGCGCAGCGTTGAGGTCGCTGTTCCTTAACCGGAGTGAAAGTTCGAGTCTTTTCGACCGCACCATCAATTTGCTGAAGAAGCGGGGATTTCCCCGCTTTTTTCATTTCTGCTCCCCAAGTGAAACTGCTGAATTGACGCGCCGGATGACGCAGGCCCGCCACCTTCTCGATGTGGCCGGGCAAGTCCGCATATTCTTGCGCTGAACGCTTCCGCAGCCCCTGCCATCTCGGCGCCACTACCTGCCTCAGAAGGCAGTTGCAATTCGCGCGACCCGCCGCTTACTCTGGTTCAGCGGAAACGAAAAAAGCCTAAAACAGGGAGACCGCGAGTTGACAGTGCCAAGCGGCAACGATTCCTTCGTGATGTTTGACCATGTGCAAAAAAGCTATGATGGACAAACGCTTGTCGTCAAAGACTTGAACCTGGCAATCGCGAAGGGGGAATTTCTGACGATGCTGGGGCCCTCGGGCTCGGGCAAGACGACCTGCCTGATGATGCTGGCGGGGTTCGAGACCGCGACGCATGGCGAGATCCGCCTTGATGGCCGCAACATCAATGACGTGCCGCCCCACAAGCGCGGCATTGGCATGGTCTTCCAGAACTACGCGCTGTTCCCGCATATGACGGTCGGAGAGAACCTGTCTTTCCCGCTGGAAGTGCGCGGCATGGGCAAGTCCGAACGTGAGGACCGCATCACCCGCGCGCTCGACATGGTGCAGATGGGCAAGTTTCGCAATCGCCGCCCGGCGCAGCTTTCGGGCGGCCAGCAGCAGCGGATCGCTCTGGCCCGGGCGTTGGTCTTTGACCCGAAGCTGGTGCTGATGGATGAGCCGCTGGGCGCGCTCGACAAGCAGCTGCGCGAGCATATGCAGTTTGAAATCAAGGCGCTGCACGAACGGTTGGGGATCACTGTCGTCTATGTGACCCATGATCAGGGCGAGGCGTTGACCATGTCGGACCGCATCGCGGTCTTCAACGACGGGCGCATCCAGCAGCTTGCGCCGCCCGCCGCCCTTTATGAACGCCCCGAAAACAGCTTCGTCGCCGGGTTCATCGGCGAAAACAACGCGCTGCGCGGCACGATCGAGAAGCTTGAGGGCGACAAGGCGCTGGTCCGGCTGGCGAATGGAGAGCTGATCGACGCAAGCGCCGTCAATATTCGCGAAGTGGGGCAGCCCACGACCGTCTCGATCCGGCCGGAACGGGTCGAGTTCAAGCCCGATCTCATGCCCGCCGATGCCCATACGCTCGAGGCCGAGGTGCTGGATGTGATCTATATGGGCGACATCCTGCGGGCCGTGCTGCGCGTCGCCGATGATGATGAATTCGTGATGAAATATCGCAACACGCTGGGCCAGACCAAGCTGACCCCCGGACAGAAGCTGCGCATCGGCTGGCACCCGCTGGACGCGCGCGCGCTGGATCCGGTGTGACCGAAACTGGGTCGCAGGCCTTTGCCTGCACCCTGACCCGCTGATCGAAGTGGCGCAGACACATCGATCCGGGACTGCCCCGACCGACCCCTGACGGGGCGGGGCCAAGATGGACGGCGAATGCCGCTGCTTTCAACCTCGGGAGATACTGATGAAAAGAACTCTTGCCCTGACCACCGCGCTGAGCCTGCTGGCCATGCCGGCCCTCGCGGATGTGAACCTGCTGTCCTGGGGTGGCGCCTATGGCAACAGCCATGTCGAGGCCTATGTGAAACCCTTCGAGGCCAAGACCGGAACCAAGGTCATCGTCTCGGATGCGGACAACCCCGCAACCCCGCTGAAGGCGCAGGTCGAGGCCGGGAACGTGACCACCGACGTGGCCTCGGTCGAATATGCCGACGCCGTGCGCCTCTGCGACGAGGGTCTGCTGGAAGAGATCGATGCCTCGATCCTGCTGCCCGCGCCCGATGGCACCGCTGCAGCGGATGATTTCATCGAGGGCGCCGTGACCGATTGCTTCGTCGGCACCGACGTCTATTCGATGATCATCGCCTATGACGACAGCAAATACCCCGATGCGAAACCCGCGACGCCTGCGGATTTCTTCGACACGGCGAAATTCCCGGGCAAGCGCACCATGCGCAAGGGCGCGAAGTTCAACCTTGAGTTGGCGCTGATGGCCGATGGCGTTCCCGCAGCCGAGGTCTATGAGACGCTGGGCACGCCCGAGGGCGTTGACCGCGCCTTCGCGAAGCTCGCAACCATCAAGAACGACGTGGTCTGGTGGGAAGCGGGCGCCCAGCCGCCGCAGCTTCTGGCGGATGGCGAGGTCTCGATGGCCTATGCCTTCAACGGCCGGATCTTCGACGCGGCGGTGAAGGAAAACAAACCCTTCAAGATCGTCTGGGACGGTCAGGTCTATGAGATGGAAGGCTGGGTGATCCCGAAAGGCGCGCCAAACATTGATCAGGCGAAAGAGTTCATCGCCTTCTCGACCTCGTCCGAGCAGCAGGCCAAGGCCGCCGAATACATCGCCTATGGTCCGCCGCGCAAATCGGCCGCCGCGCTGGTCGGCAATATCCAGGGCACCGACACCCCGATGGGTCCGAACCTGCCGACCTATGCCGACAACCTGAAGGCCGCGCTGGCGTCGAACCTTGATTTCTGGGTCGACCATGATGCCGAACTGAACGAGCGCTTCAACGCCTGGCTGGCCGCGAACTGATCGAAACCCCTGTCGCGGCGGGCGCTTTCGCCGCGACACCCCTCTCGTCCGGGCTGGACCGCCCGGGACCGGGGGCAATGATCGATGACGGCGTACCGCCGCCATCTGATGGACGCGAGGAAGAACGAAGGAAGCCCGATGGTCAAAGCGCTTGATCCCCACGCCGCAATCGTGACCGAGGCTGGTGGCCTTGATCAGGGCGGCAGCCTGACCACGGCGGATGGAGAGCCGCTGGCCCGCGCGCTGGTGCGCAGCTCTCGTCGGGCGCGGCGGCGGGCCTTGCTGCTGGTGCTGCCGCTTCTGCTGTTCATCGTCGTCACCTTCATCAATCCGATCGGGCAGATGCTGCATCGCTCGGTCTTCAATGACGGTTTCTCGGCCAATATGCCCGAGCTGACCGTCTGGTTCAAAGAACACCCCCGCGGCACCCAGCCGGACGAGGCCGCCTGGCAGGCGCTGGCCAATGACCTGCAGGCTGCGGCGCAGGTGCGCACCATCGGCGTCGTGGGCACGCGGATGAATTACGAGATGGCGGGCACGCGGTCGCTGTTCACCTCGGCCGGGCGGAAGGTCCGCGACGGGTTGCAGCCGCCTTACCGCGAGGCGATGCTGGAGATCGACAGCAAATGGGGCGATCCGGCGCTGTGGTCGGCGATGCGCAACGTCTCATCGGCCTATACGACGTCCTTCTATCTGGCCGCACTGGACCTGAAGCGCGACGAGAATGGCGACATCGTCCGCGTTGCCCCCGAGCAGCGCGTCTATGTCATGCTGTTCATCCGCACCTTTGTGCTGTCGGCGATCATCACGGCGATGACCTTCCTTCTGGGCTTTCCGATTGCACATCTGCTGGCGACCCTGCCGCTGCGCAAATCGAACCTGCTGATGATCCTGGTGCTGCTGCCGTTCTGGACCTCGCTTCTGGTGCGGACCTCGGCCTGGATCGTGCTGCTGCAGCAGCAGGGCGTGATCAACGACATCCTTGTCTGGCTGGGGCTGATCGGCAACGGCCAGCGGCTGCAGATGATCTATAACCAGACCGGCACCATCGTCGCGATGACGCATGTGCTGCTGCCCTTCATGGTGCTGCCGCTTTATTCGGTGATGCGCACGATCAACCCGTCCTATGCGCGGGCGGCGCGCTCGCTGGGGGCGACCAGCTGGACGACCTTCCGCCGGATCTATTTCCCGCTGACGCTGCCGGGGCTGGGGGCAGGGGCGCTGTTGGTCTTCATCCTGTCGGTCGGCTACTACATCACGCCCGCGCTGGTCGGCGGCTCGTCGGGGCAGCTGATCTCGAACATGATCGCGATGCATATGACGCAATCGCTAAACTGGTCGATGGCCGCCGCGCTTTCGGCGCTGCTGCTGGCGGCCGTGCTGATCCTCTATTGGGTCTATGACCGCCTTGTCGGCATCGACAATCTGAAGCTGGGGTAACGAAAATGGCTGTTCCGACCTACGCATCCCCGCTGGAGAAGATCTGGCACTATGCCTATCTGGTGATCTGCGCGGCGATCTTCTTCTTCCTGATCGCGCCGATCATCATCATGATCCCGCTGTCCTTCAACGCCGAGCCCTATTTCACCTTCACCGAGAAGATGCTGTCCTTCGACCCCGAGGGATATTCGATGCGCTGGTACAATGCCCTGCTGACCTTCGGCATGGCAGCACCCGACGCGCCGCGCGATTCCAGCTGGTGGATGGACGCCTGGCAGAACGCGAAATGGATCAAGGCCGCTAAATCCTCGGTCATCATCGGCATCTTCTCGACGCTGGTGGCGACTGTGCTGGGCACGGTGGCCGCCCTTGGCCTTGCGCGGGCCGAGATGCCCTATCGCCGCCTGATCATGGCGACGCTGATCTCTCCCATGATCGTGCCGGTGATCATCACGGCGACGGGGCTGTTCTTCTTCTACTCGAACCCCTGCGGGCCGCTGCAGCTGGTGGGCTATGAGGGGCCCTGCGGCAAGCTTGCGCAGACCTATCTGGGCGTGATCCTGGCCCATGCCACGCTGGGGATTCCCTTCGTCATCATCACCGTCACCGCATCGCTGATCGGCTTTGACCAGTCACTGTCGCGTGCCGCCGCCAGCCTTGGGGCTAAACCGACGACGACCTTCTTCAAGATCATCCTGCCGCTGATCCTGCCGGGCGTGATCTCGGGCGCGCTGTTTGCCTTCGTCACCTCGTTCGACGAGGTGGTGGCGGTCCTGCTGATCGGCGGCCCCGACCAGCAGACCATTCCGCGCCAGATGTGGAACGGCATCCGCGAGCAGATCTCTCCCGCGATTCTGGCGATTGCCACGCTGTTGGTGATCTTCTCGATCGCGCTGCTGACGGTGGTCGAGCTGCTGCGCCGCCGGTCCGAGAGGTTGCGGGGCGTCACGCCGCGCTGATCTTTCAGTCTGGTCGATACCGAAGATGGATGAGGGGGTAGGGCCTTCCCTGCCCATCAAGCGCGGATCTTCCGCTGCGCAGGAAGCCAAGATGTTCGTAGAAGCCAAGCGCCTCTGGATTCTGCTCGTTCACATCGGTTGTCAGGGCGGGATGGGCCGCGAGTGCCCGTGAAATCAGGGCTTTGCCGATCCCGGTGCCATGCTGGTCGGGGTCGATGAACAGCGCCTCCAGATGGCCGTCATGCAGAAACATGAAGCCCTGCGGCGTGCCTGAGGCATCCACGGCAAGCTCCAGGCTCACCTGTGGAAAGAACTCCACAACCTCTGCCTCAATCGCCGACCTGTCGTCGGGCGTGAGGAAGTGATGCGTGGCGTCTACCGCCCGGCGCCATATCTCCATGACGCGCGGCAAGTCCTGATCTGTCGAAGGTCTGAACGTAAGCATGGGACCTGTTAACGGTTCCTTCTTACTTTCTGCAATAGGCTCAGGGCAGGATCGCCAGCCAGAACCAGATCGTCAGGATCGACAGCGCGGTCCCGACCAGCACGCTGGAGGCCGCCACGCGCTTGCCCGCATCATAGATCGAGGCGAAGAGATACGCGTTGATCCCCGGCGACATACTGGCGGTGATCACGGCCGAGCGCATGGCCCCCTGCGGCAGCGCGAACAGATGCCCCAGCCCATAGGTGATGACCGGATGGATCACCAGCGAGCAGAGGCAGCAAAGCGCAATCGCGGTCGCGTCGCCCTCGGGTCGGTAGCGGTAAAGGACGCCGCCAAGACCGAACAGCGCCGCTGGCAACGCGGCGCGTGCCATCATGTCGGTCGCGGCCCAGAAGCCCTCGGGCATGACTAGCCCGGCCTGCAACAGCAGGTTCATCGCCACACCGCAGAGGATCCCGATGATCAGTGGCGTGTGCAGCACGCCCGACAGGGCACGCAGCGCGATGCGCCCGACCGAGAGGCTTTGGCCGCGCGCCCGGGTGAACTCCATCATGGTGATGCCGAAGGTGTAAAGCAGCGGGGAATGGATCGCGATGATCGCAAGGTTGCCCGCAATCGCCTCGGCGCCATAGGCGCGCTCCATGATCGGGATGCCCAGCAGGAGCGAGTTCGAGAAGAGGCACACAAAACCGATGGCCACCGCGTCCTCGGGGTTGCGCCCCAGATAACGCCCCGAGACGAACCAGCCGATGAAATAGGACAGGAAGGCCCCGGTGTAGAAGGCGATCCACATGCCCGCGTTGAAGTTTCCGGCCAGATCCAGCCGCGAGATATTGGCGAAGAGCAGCACCGGAACCGCGAAGTTCTGTGCAAAGCGCATCAGCCCATCAACCGCGATCTCCGAAAACATCTTCCGCCAGGCGACGACGTACCCAAAGCCGATGATGATGAAGACCGGCAGGATGACGTCGAACAGAATGGTCATTGGAACTCGATCACCATGCCATCATGGGCGGGGACAACATGCGGCGGCGTTTCGGCCATGACATCGTCGTAATCCAGATCGATGTGCATATTGGTAAGGACACCGCGCGGCGCGCCCGAGCGTTGCAGCCAGGACAGCGTCAGCTCCAGATGGGCGTGGCTGGGGTGCGGCTTGCGGCGCAGGGCATCGCAGATGAAGACCTCGCAACCCATGATCTGAGGCCAGGAATCTTCGGGGATCTGGCGCACATCGGGCAGATAGACCAGCCCGCCGCCGGGGGCAGGCACGCGAAAGCCAAGCGCGTCGAGGTCGCCATGGTTCACCCGGAAGGACACCAGCTCGATTTGACCACCCGGGCCGTCGATGCGGATCGGGCCGTCGATGTCATGCAGGGTGCAGATCGGCGGATAGGAGGAACCCGGGGGCGTTTCGAAAATATAGCCGAACCGGTCCAGCAGGGCGGCGCGCGTCTGCTCATCGGCCCAGGTCGGGATCTTGCGGTCGGCGTTATAGGCCAGCTGCCGCAGATCATCGATGCCGTGGATATGGTCCGCGTGGGGATGGGTATAGACGACCGCGTCCAGCGTGCCGATCCCGGCCGCCAGAAGCTGCGGCACCATGTCGGGGCCGGTGTCGATCAGGACCTGCGTGACGCCCTCGGGGCCGGGGCGCTCCAGCAGCAGCGCGCAGCGCTGGCGACGGTTGCGGGGATTGTCGGGATCGCACTCTCCCCACCGACCCCCAAGCCGAGGCACCCCGCCGGATGACCCGCAGCCAAGGATCGTCGCCCGGATCATGCCTGCGCCGCCCGCGTGAACAACCGGTCGAAATTGGCGCTGGTCAGCCGGGCAAATTCGGCCTCGGACAGGCCCAGCGTCTGCGCCCCGACCTTGGCGGTATGGGCGACATAGGCGGGCTCATTGCGCTTGCCGCGAAACGGCGGCGGCGCAAGATAGGGCGCGTCGGTTTCGACCAGAATGCGGTCATGGGGGGCGGCGGCAAAGATCTCGCGCAGCTCGGTCGAGCGCGGGAAGGCGGCAATCCCCGACATCGACAGGTAAAAGCCCAGATCCAGCGCCGTGCGGGCCAGCTCGGGGCCGCTGGTGAAGCAATGCATGACACAGGAATAGGCGCCGATGCGATGCTCTTCGGTCAGGATGCGGGCCATATCCTCATCGGCATCGCGGGCGTGGATGATCAGCGGCAGGCCGGTGCGACGTGCGGCCTCGATATGGGTGCGCAGGCTGACCTGCTGAATTTCGGCGCTGTCGGCGGTGTAGTGGTAATCAAGCCCAGTCTCGCCATAGCCCACGAATTTCGGGTCTTCGGTCAGCGCGAGCAGTTCATCGACCGAAACGAGCGGCTCTTCGGCGGCATACATCGGGTGGATGCCTGCGGCGTAGAAGATGCCCGCATGTGCCTCGACGATGGCCCGAACGCGGGGCAGGTTCTTCATGCGCGTGCAGATGGTGACCATGCGGGTCACGCCAGCCGCGCGGGCGCGTTCGATCAGCTCCGCCTGCTGGCCTTCGAAATCCGGGAAGTCCAGGTGGCAGTGGCTGTCGACCAATGCGGGCAAAGAAGCGGAAGCGGTCATCCAAAATCCAACCTTATAGGGCAGGCTGGTTCGCCAGCCCGATCAGCATATCCATCACCAGCGCCGAGGGGTCAAGGTTGACCGCCCGCCCGGCGCGGGCGCGCGCCGAAAGCTCGGCCTGCGCCCCGGCCCAAAGCCGGGCCGCGCGCGGATCGGGGGAAAGGCGGGCCAGCATGTCGGCCTCACCCTCGGCCGCTTCGGGCAAGGGCGGCCCCAGCAGGCCCGCGCGGGCGGCGCGCGACAACAGGCGATCCAGCAGCGTGACGATCAGATCGAACGGGTCGCCATCCGCGCTGGCCCGCCCGCCCGCCATCTCGGCAATCGCGGCGGCGGCCTTGCGATCCATGCGTGGCATAGTGGCGAAAAGGTCGACGAGCTTCTGATAGGCTTCAAGCCCGTCCTGACCCGTCAGCCGCAACGCCTCGCCGACCGAGCCTGCGGCCAGCGCCGAAAGACGCTCTGGATCGGCCTCGACATTGAGGGCCTGCAGGATTGCGGCCATGGGCTCGGCCTCAAGCGGATGCAGGCGCAACTCGCGGCAGCGCGACCGGATCGTCGGCAAAAGGCGGGCGGGTTGATGCGAGACGAGGATCAGGGTCGCCGCAGCAGGGGGCTCTTCCAGTAGTTTCAGCAAAGCGTTGGCGGCGGCGGTGTTCATCTCATCCGCAGAATCGATGATGGCGACGCGTCGCCCGCCCTCGGCTGCGCTGAGGTGGAAGAAGGATTGCAGGCGCCGGATTTCGTCGACGGTGATCTCGGTTCGCAACCGGCCGGATTTCTCATCGATCGGGCGGCGGACCAGATGCAGACGCGGCTCGGACAAGGCACGGATGCGGCGCACTGTCGGGTTTTCGGCGTCCGAGGCCGCTTCGGCACTTTCCGCTCCGGTCAGCAGCCAGCGCGCGATCAGCCAGGCGAGCGTCGCCTTCCCCGTGCCGCGCGGCCCGGAAATCAGCCAGCCGTGGTGCAGCCGTCCGGTCTGCAACGCGGTCGAGAAATCCTGCAGCGCCGCATCCTGACCGATCAGGCGCAGACTGTCGCGCGGATGCGGCGCACCGGGCACCCGGTCAGGTTCGGGAAGGTCATCCTCGCTCATGGCAGGGCGGCCAGGACGCGCGCGGCGACCTCATCTTCCGAGCCCGAGCCGTCGATGACGCGGATCCGTTCGGGTGCTTCGGAGGCCAGCGCCAGAAAGCCGTCGCGAAGACGCTGCTGGAAGGTAAGGCCCATCCCCTCGAACCGGTCCTCGATGCCGCCTCGCGCGCGGCCGCGCCCCAGCGAGATCGCCGGGTCAAGGTCGATGACGAAGGTCAGGTCCGGTTCAAGTCGGATCGTCAGATCATGCAGCGCTTCGACCAGATCGCGCAGGCTGGCCCGCGCGGCGCCCTGATAGACGCGGCTGGAATCGGCGAAACGGTCGGTGATCACCCAGTCTCCGCGCGCCATCGCGGGCTCAATGACCCGTTCGACGTGATCGCGGCGAGCGGCGGTGAACAGAAGCAGTTCGGTCTCGGGCGACCAGCGCTCATTGCCGCCCTCAACCAGAAGGCGGCGGATTTCCTCGGCCCCGGGGCTGCCGCCGGGTTCACGAGTCAGGACGACCTGGCGTCCGCTTTGGCGCAGGGTTTCGGCCAGTCGCCGGGCCTGCGTCGACTTTCCCGAACCGTCGATCCCCTCAAAACTGATGAACATGTCCGGGCGTTCTCAGGTGCCAGCCGCATTGAGAGCGCGTTGGCCCAGCCGCATGGCGGCGCTTTGCAGGCGACCCAGAATGCCGCTTTTCTCGACATCGGTCATCGCAAACAGCGGCATGCGCGACTCGCCGGTGCCGGGAATGGTGATGATCAATTCGCCCAGCCGGTCACCTGCCGTGATCGGGGCGGGAATGGGACCCGAGAACACCGCCTCGGCCTTGACACCCGATTGCGCGCCCGCCGGAATGAGCACGCGGACGCCGTCGCGCGTGGTCAGCGCCACGCGCCCTTGCTTGCCAAGCCAGACCGGAGCCTGCGCGACTGCCTCACCCTGCGGGACGATGGTGCGCATGGTGAACTGGCGGAAGGCCCAGTTCACGATCCGCTCGGCCTCTTCGGCGCGGGCCTTGTCGCTGGCGAGGCCCATGACGACGAAAATGACGCGACGGTCTCCCTGCATGGCGGAGCCGACAAGGCCAAAGCCAGCCTCGGCCGTGTGTCCGGTTTTCAGGCCGTCGGCGCCGATCCCGAGTTGCAGCAGCGGGTTGCGGTTGTGGCGGTTCGAGGGCGCGCGGTCGCCATAGCGGAACTCTTCCAGCGAGAAAAAATGGTAGAATTCGGGGAAATCGGCAATCAGATGCTGTGCCAGCACGCCCAGATCGCGCGCCGTCATCTGATGTCCCGGATCGGGCCAGCCCGACGCGTTCTTGAAGACCGAATGCGTCAGGCCAAGCGCCTGCCCGCGTTCGGTCATCTGACGCGAGAAGGCCTCTTCCGTGCCCGAAAGCCCTTCGGCCACCACGACGCAGGCGTCATTGCCCGAAAGGACGACAATGCCCTTGATCAACTCTTCGACCGTGGGGCGGTCGGTTTCGTTAAGGAACATGGTCGAGCCCTGCATCTGCCGCGCCTTGGTCGACACGGGCAGGCGGGTGTCCATCTGGACGCGGCCCTCTTTCAGCGCCTCGAACAGCATATAAACCGTCATCAGCTTCGACATGGAGGCGGGCGGCAGAGCCTCATCCGCGTTTTTCTCCATGAGGACAGTGCCCGTCGCCACGTCATAGACCCAGGCGGCGGTCGCATTGGTGTCGAATGCCTTCGCCGGAAGGGCCAGAAGGGTCAGGAAGGCGAAAATTCGGAAGGTCAGCGCGCGCATCGAAATCCCTGAAACTTGCGGGTTCTCTTATCGTTATCGCAGCAAAGCCCTACCCGCAACGCCGCGCGGGCCAATTTGCCGAGATGTGAACGCGTGGCCATGCCGGTCGCAGCCCTCGTCAGTAGCTGCGGATCAGCCCCACAAGGCGGCCCTGAACGCGCACCTTTTCCTCGGGCAGCACGCGGGTTTCATAGGCGGGGTTCGCGGCTTCCAGCGCGATCATCGCGCCCTTGCGTCGATAGCGCTTCAGCGTCGCCTCATGTCCTTCGACAAGCGCCACGATGATGTCGCCATTGTCCGCGGTGATCTGTTCGCGGATCACCACCACGTCGCCGTCGTTGATGCCCGCGTCGATCATGGAATCCCCTTTGACCTCAAGGGCGTAGTGATGCTCTTTCCCGCCCAGCATGGTGCTGGGGACGGCGATGTGATGCGAGACTTCCGAGATCGCCTCGATCGGGACACCGGCTGCGATGCGTCCCATGACCGGCAGTTCGACCGCCGAGGCCGAAACCTCCATCGCGCCACGGGGCAGGGGCGCGGGGGGGCGTTGACCGCCCTCGATGACTTTCGGCTGGAAATTCGTGCCTTTGGCCAGCGTATCGGGCAGGCGCAGGATCTCCAGCGCGCGGGCACGATGGGGCAGGCGACGGATGAAGCCGCGTTCTTCCAGCGCGGTCACAAGCCGGTGGATGCCGGATTTGGAGCGCAGATCAAGCGCGAGCTTCATTTCATCGAAGGAGGGCGGCACCCCATCACGCGCCATGCGCGCCTGAATGAACTCAAGAAGCTGGATCTGTTTCTTCGTCAGCATGTGTACGTCCCCGGATCTTGCTGCAAGCACCGTCATGTTCCTTGAATGTTCTAGCCCGGTCAAGCCTTTGCGTCAATCAATAAGCTGATTCGGGTAAACGAAGGGTTAGCGGTCCGGGGCGCGTGTCAGAGCCGGATGAACTTCACCGTTTCTCCGGCCTTGCGGGCGGGGTCATGGGCGGGGCGCATCAACAAGGCATCAGCCTCGGCCAGCAGCCACAGGCGGGCCGAGTCCTGATCGGGGAACGGGTCCAGACGGGGCAGCGGCGCGGCCTCGGTCAAGGCGGCGCGCAGATAGTGCTGGCGGTCGCCCTCGGGCGGCAGGTCGCGGGCAAGGATGGCGTCCTCAAGATGGAACGGCGTGGGCAGGCCCTGCATGGCCAGAAGCAGCGGCTGCATGAAAAGCTTGGCGCAAGTGATGGCAGAGACCGGATTTCCCGGCAGGCCCAGCATCGCGGACGTCATCAGCCGACCTGCCATCAAAGGCTTTCCCGGGCGCATCGCCAGCCGGTAGAAACTGCGCGCCATCCCAAGTTCCGAGGCGACGCGTCCGACCAGATCATGGTCGCCGACCGAAGCGCCGCCAATGGTCACGATCAGATCGGCATCCGAGGCCGCGTTGAAGCGATCGCGCAGGCTTTCCTCGGTGTCGCGGGCGATGGGCAGGATGCGGGCATCGGCACCGCATTCGCGGGCCAGCGCGGCAATCGCGATGTCGTTCGAGCAGATGATCTGCCCCGGGCCGGGCGTCTCTCCGGGGCGAACCAACTCATCCCCTCCGGCCATGACGGCGACGGTCGGGCGACGCGCGACGGTGATCCGGGGCACGTTCATCGCGGCCAGCAGCGCGAGATCCGAGGCGCGCAACCGGCGCTGCGGCTGAAACGCCTGACCTTCCGCAAAATCATTGCCTTGCAGACGGATGTTCAGGTTGTTCCCGGCAGGCGCGACGGTGATCTGATCGCCCTCACGGGTGACGATTTCCTGAATCACCACCTGATCGTAGCCCGCAGGAACCGGCGCGCCGGTGAAGATGCGCACCGCCGTTCCGGGCGCGGCCGAGCCGGTCCAGGGAGCGCCTGCGGCCGCCGTGCCGATGACCGTCAGCGGGCCCGGCAGATCGCCCGAGCGCACGGCATAGCCATCCATCGCCGAGGCGTTGAACGGCGGCTGCGTCAGGCGCGCCGTCGCGGGGGCGGCCATGACGCGGCCCAGCCCGTCCTCGATGGCGATCTCTTCGGTCTGCACGGGACCGGCCAGCGCCAGAACCAGCGCGCGCGCTTCATCGACAGTGATCATCGCATGGCCTTTCAAAGGGGCGGATCAGGGGGCGGCGCGAAACTCGCCCGATTTGCCGCCGGTTTTCGACAGAAGGCGGATGCCCTCGATCCGCATGTCCTTTTGCGCCGCCTTCAGCATGTCATAGACCGTCAGGCAGGCAGTCGAGACGGCGGTCAGCGCCTCCATTTCGACCCCGGTCTTGCCAGCGGTGCGCACGGTCGCGGTGACGCGGATGCCGGGCAGGGCGGGGTCGGCCTCAAGCTCGACCGAGACCTTGGTGATCGGCAGCGGATGGCAGAGCGGGATCAGGTCCGAGGTGTGCTTGGCCCCCATGATCCCCGCCAGCCGGGCCACGCCCAGAACGTCACCCTTGGCCGCGCCGCCGATCGCCAGCGCCAGCGTTTCGGGTGCCATGAAGACCAGCCCTTCGGCCACGGCCTCGCGCGCGGTCTCGGGCTTGTCCGAGACATCGACCATATGGGCCTGACCCTGCGCATCGAAATGGGTCAGCGTCATGCCGCGAGGCCCAGAATCTGCCGCGTCGCGCCCGCCACATCCTGTTGGCGCATCAGGCTTTCGCCGATCAGGAAGCGTTTCGCGCCGATGCTGGCCATGCTGTCCAGGTCTTCGGGCGTGAAAAGGCCGCTTTCGCAGACCAGATCGCGATCTTCGGGGACATGCGGGGCCAGCTGGCGCGTTGTCTCAAGGGTGATCTCGAAGGTCTTGAGATTGCGGTTGTTCACCCCCAGCAGCGGAGATTTCAGCCGCAGGGCGCGGTCCAGCTCGCTGCGGTCATGCACCTCAAGGAGGACGTCCATCCCCCAATGGAAGGCGGCATCTTCAAGCTCGGCGGCCTGTGCGTCCTCGACTGAGGCCATGATGATCAGGATGCAATCGGCCCCCCAGGCGCGGGCCTCGGCCACCTGATAGGTGTCATACATGAAGTCCTTGCGCAGCGCGGGCAGATTGCAGGCGGTGCGGGCGGCGGTCAGGAATTCCGGCGCGCCCTGAAAGCTGGGCGTATCGGTCAGGACCGAAAGGCAGGCGGCGCCGCCCTGCTCATAGGCCTGCGCCAGCGAGGGCGGGTCGAAATCCGGGCGGATCAGCCCTTTCGAGGGGCTGGCCTTCTTGATTTCGGCAATCAGCGCGTGACCGGTCGCGGCCTTGCGGCTCAGGGCCGCAGCAAAGCCGCGCGGGGCATCCGCCGCACGGGCCTGCGCCTCGACTTCTGAGAGCGGGCGGGCAGCCTTGGCGGCGGCGATTTCGTCAAGCTTGTAGGCTTTGATGCGGTCAAGAATATCCATGCCGATGGTTTAGCGCGCCGCCCCGCGCAAAGAAAGGGGGCAGGGATCAGCCTTTGGGCCCGGTCCAGTCGATGGGGGCCTCGCCCCGTGCGCTCAGCCAGTCGTTCACGCGGCTGAAGGGGCGCGAGCCGAAGAACCCGCGCCGGGCCGACAGGGGCGAGGGATGGGCGGTCGCAATCACCAGATCTTTTTGGTCGGGGATGCCCGCCACGGCCTTTTGCGCATGCGCGCCCCAGAGGACGAAGGCCAGCGGACGCAGGTCATGCGCCTTGCGGATGACCTGCCGCGCCAGCCGGTCCCAGCCCCATTTGGCATGCGCGCCCGCCTGTCCGGGTGGCACGCTGAGTGCGGTGTTGAGCAGCAGCACCCCCTGCCGCGCCCAATGGGAAAGATCGCCATTCCGGGGCCTTGCGCCCAGATCCTCATCCATCTCGCGATAGATGTTCGCTAGCGAGCGCGGCAGCGCCGTCTGCGGCGTGACCGAGAAGGCCAGCCCGTTGGCATGGCCGGGCGTCGGATAGGGGTCCTGCCCAAGGATCACCACGCGGGCGGCCTCGGGCGGGGTCAGCGACAGGGCGGCAAAGACATGGGCGGGGCCGGGCAGCCAGTCGAGCCCTTCCAGACGGTCGCGGATCGCGGGCCAGTCGCTGCGGAAGAAGTCCAGATCCGCCCAGCCTTCGGGCGGGATCATGCCTCGGGCGCGCCGGTATGCGCCGCCAATGCGTCAAGCTTGGCCTGAGCCGCGCCGGAATCGATGGAGGCGGCGGCCATTTCGGCCCCGGCGCGCAGATCGGAGGCCTTGCCCGCGATCAGCAGCGCGGCGGCCGAGTTCAGCAGCACCGCGTCGCGATAGGCGTTGCGCTCACCCGCAAGAATGGCGCGCAGGGCGGCCGCGTTATGCGCGGGATCGCCGCCGATGATCGCCTCGAACGGGTGGACCGGAAGCCCGGCATCCTCGGGCAAGACCTCGAATTCCGTAACCTCACCATCGCGCAATTCGGCGACCCAGCTGACGCCTGCAATCGACAGCTCATCGGTGCCGTCGCTGCCGTGGACCAGCCATGCGACCTCGGACCCAAGCTCGCGCAGAGTCTCGGCCATGGGGCGGTTCCAGACGCGGTCGAAGGTGCCGGTCAACTGGCGGCGAACCCCGGCGGGGTTGGTCATCGGGCCCAGCAGGTTGAAGATGGTGCGCGTCCCCAGCTCGGCCCGGGGGGGGCCTACGTGGCGCATGGCGGGATGGTGGACCGGGGCCATCATGAAGCAGATGCCGGTGTCGCTGAGCGCGGCTTGCGCGATCTCGGGCGTCGACATGACGTTGATGCCCAGATGCGTCAGCGCATCGGCGGAGCCTGACTTGGACGACAGATTGCGGTTGCCATGCTTGGCTACGGGCACGCCCGCGCCTGCGACGACCAGCGCGGAGGCGGTCGAGATGTTCAGCGTGCCCTTGCCGTCGCCGCCGGTGCCGACGATGTCGATGGCACCCTCGGGCGCGGTGATGCCGTTCATGCGCTTGCGCATGGCGCGGGTGGCGGCGGCCATTTCCTCGACGGTTTCGCCGCGCACGCGCAGCGTCATCAGAAGCCCGCCGATCTGGGCGGGGGTGGCCTGACCTTCGAAGAGGGTGTCGAAGGCCTGCTCGGCCTCGGCCCCGGTCAGCGGGCGGCTGACGGCGGCGGCGATCAGGGCGCGGATGTCATTGGGCGTGCTCATGCAGCGTGATCCGTCAGGTTTGCGCAGCGGCGCAGGAAGTTGCGGATCATGTCGTGGCCATATTCCGATGCGATGGATTCGGGGTGGAACTGCACGCCCTCGATGGGAAGGGTGCGGTGGACCATGCCCATGATCGTGCCGTCAGGCGCGGTCGCGGTGACGCGCAGGCAGTCGGGCAGCGTCTCGGGCTCGACCGCCAGCGAGTGATAGCGCGTGGCCGTCAGAGGCGAGGGCAGGTCGGCAAAGACCCCGGTGCCGTCATGGGTGATGCTGTCGGTCTTGCCATGCACGATGCGGCCCGCGCGCACGACCTTGCCGCCGAACGCCTCGCCGATGGCCTGATGGCCCAGACAGACGCCGAACAGCGGCAGACCCACCTCGGCCACCTTCCGGATCAGGGGTACGATGATGCCCGCCTGTGCCGGATCGCAGGGGCCCGGAGAGATCACGATCCCTTGCGCGCCCATCGCCAGAGCCTCGTCCACGCTGAGCGCATCATTGCGGCGCACCACGACATCTGCCCCGGCCTCGCCGAAATAATGCACGAGGTTCCAGGTGAAGCTGTCGTAATTGTCGATAAGCAGGATCATGGCGGGGCCTTGCTTTGGGGGGGTGAACCCCGGAAAATCTGCGGCTATAGATGTGCCCAAGCACTGCGGAGGGTCAAGACCGTGGCGCAAGAAAAACCACTTCGCTGAGGACGGAATCACGACATGGCAAGGGGATTCGCGGCGGGGTTCGGAGTGGGCGCGGTCATCTGCGGGGCAGGGCTGGTCGCGCTGTCGCTGTCGATGCCCGTGGCGCGCCCGCCTGCCGAGCCCACGGCGACCGACCCCACGGTCGATGCGATGGAGGTTCCCGCAGGCTCGGAATTCGCGCGCGGGGTTGATGAGGCGCCGGTCGCTCCGGCTGAGCTGGCACCGGCGCGGGTGAATGCGGTGGGCGATGCGCCCGCCGTGGTTCTGCCCCCCGATGAGACCGCGCCGCAGCAGGGCGGCGACAACGATCCGCGCCCCGAGACGCGGGTTGATGCGCCCAGTGCCCCCGCGATCGAGCCGCCGCAGCCCGACACCATCGACCTGCCCGCGATCCCTGCGCCGCCCGCGCCGATCCCCGTCGCCCCGCCGGGCCGGGTCGAGGTGCCGGGACTGGACCGCGTGCCGGGCAGCCCCGCACCGGCTGAGCCCCGTCCGCGCGACACTGAAGCCGCCGAGCGGCCTGCGGTCAGCACGCCGGAGCCCGCCGACACCGCGCCCGCGCCTGACGCAGAGCCGGAGGAGACGCCTGAGGCCCCGGCTGCCCCCGCCGTCGCGCCTGAACAGCCCGCCCCGGAGCCTGACGTCCCTGAGACCCCGGAGCCTGCACCGCAGTCACCGGCTCCGGTCGTCACGCCCGAGGAACCCGCGTCCCCGGCCACGCCTGCATTGCCTGCACCGGGGCTGGACCTCTCGACGCCCCCGGATCTGCGCGATCTTCGCCTTCTTGAACGCAACTGAGCTTTTCGGACCTGCCATGCTGCCGTTGAACCCTGCCATCGCCTCGACCTTCCGGCCGCCCGTGATGGAGGCGCGCCGCTGGCTGGAGGGCGTGACCTTCCCGCCCGAGCGCCCGCTGATCAACGTGAGCCAAGCCGCCCCCGTCGATCCCCCGCCCGAGGCGCTGCGCCGCGCCATTGCCGAGGCCTCGCTGGAGCGGGCCGATGCGCATCTTTACGGGCCGGTGCTGGGCCGGACGGACCTGCGCGAAGCGGTCGCGGCCGAATGGACGCAGGCCTATGGCGCGCCCGTCAGCCCCGCGCAGGTGGCGATCACCCAAGGCTGCAATCAGGCCTTCTGCGCGGCCATCGCGACGCTGGCCGGGGCGGGGGATGAGGTGATCCTGCCCGCACCCTGGTATTTCAACCATCGCATGTGGCTGGACATGCAGGGGGTGACGACCGTGCCGCTGCAATGCGGCCCCGGCATGATCCCCTCACCCGAGGACGCCCGCGCGCTGATCACGCCGCGCACCCGCGCGATCGTGCTGGTGACGCCCAACAACCCGACGGGCGCGGAATATCCGGCGGGCATTCTGGCGGCCTTCCGTGACCTTGCCCGCGAGGCCGGGATCGCGCTGATTCTGGATGAGACCTATCGCGACTTCGACAGCCGTCAGGGCGCGCCGCATGATCTGTTTTCCGATCCCGACTGGGGCGATACGCTGATCCAGCTTTACTCTTTCTCGAAAGCCTATCGGCTGACCGGGCATCGCGTGGGCGCGCTGGTCGCCAGCGAGGCGCGGATGATCGAGGTCGAGAAATTCCTTGATACCGTCGCGATCTGCACCGGCCAGCTGGGCCAGATCGGCGCGGCCTGGGGCATGGCGAACCTGCGCCAGTGGCTTGCCGCCGAGCGGGACGAGATCCTTGGCCGCCGCGCCGCGATGATCGCCGGGATGGAGCGGCTGCCGGGCTGGACGCTGAAATGCTGCGGCGCCTATTTCGCTTGGGTCGAACACCCGTTTGCGGCACCGTCGGACCAGATTGCGCGGCGGCTGGTCGAAGGGGCGGGCGTCCTGATGCTGCCCGGAACCATGTTCATGCCCGAGGGCGACAGCGAGGCCGAACGGCACCTGCGCATCGCCTTTGCGAATGTCGACGCGGCAGGGATCGGCGCATTGATCGACCGGCTGGCCCGTTTTCAGGGCTGAGGACTGGACGCAATGTGACCAGCGCAGTCTTGCCGAAGGGGGCCGTGCACCCTAAAGACTGCAACAAAAGGCAAGGACGGGCAGGGACATGAGCAGATTGCGGACCAAGGGCAAATCAACCATCGTATGGCTGCTGATGGGTCTGCTGATCCTCGGGCTGGGCGGCTTCGGCGTGACCAATTTCACCGGCGGCAGCTCCAGCATCGGCTCGGTCGGTGACGTCGAGATCTCGGATCAGCAATATACCCGCACCATGCAGCGCCAGATGCAGGATTTCGCCGCCCGCACCGGACGCAACCTGACCGCCGCCGAAGCGCAGAGCTTTGGCCTGCAACAGGCCGCCGTGGCCGAACTTTTCGCCACCGCCGCCCTTGAGGATGAGGCGAACCGGCTGGGCATCTCGGTCGGAGACGATGCGGTCGGCAAGCAGCTTCTGCAGGTTCAGGCCTTCCGCGGCATGGACGGCAAATTCAGCCGCGACGTCTATAACGACACCCTGCGCCGCGAGGGCATGCGCCCCGCCGAATTCGAGCATGACCTGCGCATGGACATCGCCCGCACCATCCTGGAGCGTGCAGCCGTGGGCGGCGTCAAGGCGCCTGCCACGATGACCGACCTGACCGTCAACTGGCTGCTTGAGACGCGCGACATCCGCTGGACGGAACTGACCGCCGCCGATCTGCCGGTGGCCGTGGTCGAGCCCGACCAGCCGACGCTGGAGGCCTGGCATCAGGCCAATGCCGACCGTTTCACCGCGCCCGAGGTCCGCAAGATCGATTTCGTCTGGCTGACGCCCGAGATGCTGGAAAACTCGGTCGAGGTGGATGAACAGGCGCTGCGCGATCTTTACCAGTCGCGCATCGACGAATTCCAGCAGCCCGAGCGCCGCATGGTCGAGCGTCTGGTCTTTCCCAGCTCCGAAGCCGCAGCCGAGGCCCGCAAGCGTCTGGACGCCGGCGAGGTCGATTTCGAACAACTGGCCGCCGAACGTGGCCTGACGCTGAACGACATCGATCTGGGCGAGGTCAGCCAGGCTGAACTGGGTGCTGCGGGTGATGCCGTCTTCGCGCTGACCCAGCCGGGGATCGCCGGACCTGCCGATACGCCGCTGGGATCGGCGCTGTTTTCGATGAACGCCATCCTCGAGCCGGTGAACGTCACCTTCGAACAGGCCAGCCCCGATCTGCGGGTCGAGGCCGCGCTGGACCGCGCGCGCCGCACGATTGACGATCAAAGCCGCGATTTCGCCGACCAGCTGGCCGGGGGCGCGACGCTGCAGGAACTGGCTGACCAGACCCCGATGGAATTCGGCCAGATCGACTGGTCGGCGGATGTCGAGCCGGGCCCGGGCAGCATCGGCACCTATCCCGCCTTCCGCGAACATGCGGAAAGCGTGACCGAGACCGATTTCCCCGAGATCTTCGAACTGGGCGACGGCGGCATCTTCGCGCTGGAGCTGAAAGAGATCGTGGCCCCGCATCTGATCCCCTTCGCCGAGGTCCGCGACCGCGTGGCCGAGGATTGGGTCCAGAACGAAACCCACCGCCAGCTTCTGGCGCTGGCCGATGAGCGTCGGATGAAGACCGCGACGCCCGAGGCCGAGGATGAGGGTGCGGCCGCTGAAACTCCGGCGACCGAGACCCCCGCGACCGGAGCGGCTGTCGGCCCCGCGGCAGGCGGCCATCCCGTGGCGAACGCGCCCGAGGCGGCCTCGGCCGAGACTCCCGCCACCACCCAGACCGCGCCGCAGGGCAATGAGGCCAAGAACGTCGCACGCGGCGGGCTGGTGCGCGGTGCACCGCAGGATCTGGTCAATCAGGCCTTCGAGATCGCCGCACCCGGCGATGTCGAGGTGGTAGATACCGAGGGCCGCGTCTTCCTCGTGACGCTGGAAAAGGTCACGGCCGCAACCACCGACGGCGCCGATGCGCAGATCGTGCGGCAGGGCGTCGAAAGCCGCCTGAGCGATGCGATGCGTCAGGACCTGCTGAACTATTACACCCGCGCGATCCAGACGGACCGCAAGGCCACGATCAACCAGACCGCCATCGACGCGGTCAATGCACGGGTTCAGTGATGGAGCTTGTCCCCGAATTTTCCGAGTTCGAGCAGGGCTGGGCCGAGGGCCGCAACCAGCTGGTCCGGATCCGGCTGGCCGCCGATCTGGACACGCCCGTCAGCCTGATGCTGAAGCTGGCCGAGGCGCAGCCCAACAGCTTCATGCTGGAAAGCGTGACCGGGGGCGAGGTTCGGGGACGCTATTCCTTCGTCGGCATGAAGCCCGACCTGATCTGGGAATGCCGCGACGGTAAGGCGCGGCTGAACCGCCACGCGCGCTATGCCACCGATTTCGTCGATGATGAGCGTCCGGCGCTGGACAGCCTGCGCGCGCTGATCGCCGAAAGCCGCATCGACATGCCCGAAGACGTGCCTCCGGGCGCGGCGGGCCTGTTCGGCTATCTGGGCTATGACATGATCCGTCTGGTCGAGCGTTTGCCCGACATCAATCCCGATCCGCTGGGCCTGCCCGATGCGGTGATGCTGCGCCCCTCGGTGATGGCGGTGCTGGATGGCGTCAAGGGCGAGGTGACGCTCTGCGCCCCCGCCTGGTATGAGGATGGCGTGCCCGCCCGCGCGGCTTACGCGCAGGCGGCCGAGCGGGTGATGGAGGCGCTGCGTGCGCTGGACCGGATGCCGCAGGAATCGCGGGCGCTGTCGCAGGATGTGAAGGTGGGCGAGCTCCGCTCGAACTTCACGCGCGAGGGCTATCTGGCGGCGGTCGAGAAGGCCAAGGAATACATCCGTGCGGGCGACATCTTCCAGGTCGTGCCCTCGCAACGCTGGGCGATGGATTTCCCGCTGCCGCCCTTTGCGCTCTATCGCAGCCTGCGGCGCACGAACCCCTCGCCCTTCATGTTCTTCCTGAACTTCGGCGGCTTCCAGATCGTCGGCGCCAGCCCCGAGATCCTCGTGCGGCTGCGCAATGATGAGGTGACCGTCCGCCCGATCGCCGGGACCCGCCCCCGTGGCGCGACGCCCGAAGAGGACAAGGCGTTGGAGGCCGATCTGCTGGGCGACCAGAAGGAACTGGCCGAGCATCTGATGCTGCTGGATCTGGGCCGCAACGATGTGGGCCGGGTCGCCAAGATGGGCACCGTGACGCCGACCGAGCAGTTCATCGTCGAACGCTACAGCCATGTCATGCACATCGTCTCGAACGTCGTGGGGCAGCTGCGCGAGGGCGAGGATGCGCTTTCCGCGCTGCTGGCGGGGATGCCTGCGGGCACCGTCTCGGGCGCGCCGAAGGTTCGCGCTATGGAGATCATCGACGAGCTGGAGCCCGAAAAGCGCGGCGTCTATGCGGGCGGCGTCGGCTATTTCGCCGCCAATGGCGAGATGGACATGTGCATCGCGCTGCGCACCGGCGTGGTCAAGGACGGCACGCTTTACATCCAGGCGGGTGGGGGCGTCGTCTATGACAGCGACCCCGAGGCCGAGTTCCAGGAAACCGTGAACAAAAGCAATGCCCTGCGCCGCGCGGCGCAAGAGGCGGCGCGCTTCGTGCGCGGATCGAACTGAGGCGGTACGCAGGGCAGGGCGCCGGTGCGCCTTGCCCGCGCCGTCATTGTTTCAGCATATGCCAGACGCCGCCCTTGCCATCCCCCGTGGCATCGCCGGGCTTCTTGTCGCCTGCATAGTAATAGACGGGCTTGCCGTCATAGGCCCATTGCTGCGTGCCATCGGTGCGCGCGACCATGGTCCAGCCTTCGCCCAGCGACTCACCCTCTTTGGCCATATAGGGCGGCCAGTTGGTGGCGCAATCGTCATAGCAGCTTGAGGTGCCGCCGCTGTCCTTGTCGAAGGTGTAAAGCGTCATGCCTTCGGCCTGCGCAAAGGTCGTCCCCAGCGACAGCAGCAGAAGGCCTGCGGACATACCCGCAAACGCGGTTTTCATGATGTTTCCTCTCAGAGCACGATTGTCAGTCGTCATCGTGCCGCCAGCTCTGCCCCGCGTGCTCCTGTCGGAGAGAGTCGGGTTGGCCGAGTGCATTATAGACCCTGACCGGTCCGTGGCCCGATCACTTCTTTGGGCGCAGGGGGCGGGCTAGCGCGCGCGCCATTCCCGCCAGGTCAGATAGATGATGACCAGATCAAGCAGCGTCAGCGCCAGCAGGAAGGGTGAATGGGTGACAAGGAAACGCTCGGTCTGAAAGACCACGAAGGCCGCAAAGACCGCGATGCCCAGCGGATAGGCGAAGGCGATGCGGCGCATCAGCAGGACCACGATGACCAGTTTGATCAGCCCGTGGCTCATCAGGTAGAAGGCATAGAAATGCTGCGAGCCGTCGCTGAACCCTTCGATCAGGCGCGAGATGCGCAGCGACAGCGGGTCGTCGGGGTCCTCGATCAACTCGCGATGGGTAAGCCACGCGGCCAGCTTGTGGATCTGCGAATTCGGGACCAGCCGAAGGCCAAGGCCGGCCACAGCCTCAAGGGCTGCGAACACGGCTTTCAGCAGAAGGGTCGATTCGAACAGCCAGTGCAGAGGGCCGTGACGGCCCTCGATATGCCTGGCGCTCAATCCTCGCCCCGGTAGGGCTGGACATATTGCAGCGCCATGTCCCAAGGGAAGAAGATCCAGGTGTCCTGGCTGACCTCGGTCACATAATCCTGCACCATCGGCTTGCCCTTGGGTTTGGCATAGACGGTGACGAAATGCGCCTTGGGATAAAGGCTGCGGACATGCTCCAGCGTGCGGCCGGAATCGACCAGATCGTCGACGACCAGAATGCCGGTGCCATCACCCATGACCTGCGGATCGGGGGCCTTCAGCACTGTGATGCCTCCCTGTTCCTGCTTGTGGTAGGACTTGACCGAGATGGTGTCGATGGTGCGGATGTCCAGCTCGCGCGCGACGATCATCGCCGGGACCAGACCGCCACGGGTGATCGCCAGAACGGCTTTCCAGTCCCTGCCATCCAGCCTCCAGGCCAGCGCCCGCGCATCACGATGCATCTGGTCCCAACTGACATGGAAGCCTTTTTCGTGAGGCAAACGGTCGTTCATCGGAGGGGTCCTTTCAGTGTTTGATGATCAGCAGCAGTCCCAGCAATGCCATGGCCGCCGCCGCCGCCCGGTCGATCCAGAATTTCGCGGCGAAGTAGCGCGAGCGCATTGGACCGGTCGACATGGCCGTGGCCACCAGAGCATACCAGAAAAGCTCGGTCGCGAGGCAGACGAAATAAATGACAAGCTGGCGCGGCGCCCCCATCTTCTCGGGGAAGATCGACAGGATCAGCGCGGCATAGAAAAGCGCGGGCTTGGGGTTCGAAAGATTAAGGGCGATCCCGCCCCAGAAGCCCTTGGTGGTGCCGCTGGCCGGATCGGGCAGCGGCTGGGTCGAGGCGCGCCAGAGGCCCCAGGCGAACCACAGAAGGTAAAGCCCGCCAAAGATCTTCATCCCGGCAAACAGCGCAGGGTGCAGGCGGAACACGACCGCCAGCCCCAGAAGCGCGAAGATGCACCAAAGCGAAGCGCCCACCGCCAGCCCGAGGGCATAGGGCAGGGCGCGCTCTCGGCCATGCGCGAAGGCCGTCTGCACGGCCGCGATGATGGCCGGGCCGGGCGTCAGGATGGCCAGCGACAGGGCCGTAAACAGCGCCAAGAATTGCTCGACGCTCATCGGGACGGGCCTAGTCTTTCTTGGTCGTCGAGATGTCAGGGGCGTCGACCGCCTTCATCCCCACGATATGATAGCCCGAGTCGACGTGATGCGTCTCTCCGGTGACGCCCGAGCCCAGATCCGACAGCAGGTAAAGGGCCGATTTGCCGACCTCATCCTGGCTGACGTTGCGGCGCAGGGGCGAGTTCAGCTCGTTCCATTTCAGGATATAGCGGAAATCGCCGATCCCCGAGGCGGCGAGCGTCTTGATCGGCCCGGCGCTGATCGAGTTCACGCGGATGCCGTCCTTGCCCAGATCCTCGGCCAGATAGCGCACCGACGCCTCAAGCGCGGCCTTGGCGACGCCCATGACGTTGTAATGCGGCATGACGCGCTCGGCCCCGTAATAGGTCATGGTCAGCATGCTACCGCCATTGGGCATCATCGCGGCGGCACGGCGCGCGACGGCGGTGAACGAATAGACCGAAATGTCCATCGTCATCAGGAAGTTGTCGCGCGTGGTGTCGGCATAGCGACCGCGCAGCTGATCCTTGTCCGAAAAGCCGATGGCATGGACCACGAAATCCAGACTGTCCCACCGCGTGCGGATATTGTCGAAGAGCGCGTCGATCGAGGCCTCGTCCGACACGTCGCACTCGGCCAGAAAATCCGACCCGATCTCGGCCGCCAGCGGCTCGACCCGACGCTTGAGCGCCTCGCCCTGATACGAGAAGGCCAGTTCAGCCCCCTGGTCGGCCAATGCCTTGGCGATTCCCCAGGCGATGGATTTGTCGTTCGCCAGCCCCATGATGAGACCGCGACGGCCCTTCATCAGCCCCATACCGCCTTCACTTGACATGCTGCTGTCCCTCGAGCTTTTTCGATTTCAGCAGGATTAGGCGAAGTACAAGGGGGCATCAAGTGTCCGGAGGACGACAATCGTGAGTGACCGCAACGGAATTTTTGCCGGGGATGACCCGTTCATCCTGGCGCGGAGCTGGCTGGAGGAGGCCGTGCGGACCGAGCCGAACGACCCCAATGCCATCGCGCTGGCCACGGTCGATGCAGAGGGGCTGCCCGATGTGCGCATGGTCCTGCTGAAGGAAATCGAGGGCCAGGGCGAGACCGGTGCCTTCGTTTTTTTCACCAATTATGAAAGCGCCAAGGGAACCGAGATCGAGGCCACCGGCGTTGCCTCTTTCGTGATGCACTGGAAATCGCTGCGCAGGCAGATCCGGGTGCGGGGCAGGGTAACACGGACCGAGGCCGAGGTCTCTGACGCCTATTACAAGACCCGCGCGCTGCAATCGCGCATCGGAGCCTGGGCGTCGGCGCAAAGCCGGCCCTTGGAAAGCCGAGCCTGGCTGGTCGCCGAGGCGGCAAGGCAGGGGTACAACCACGGGATGAATCCCTTACGTCCCCCTTTTTGGGGAGGGTACCGTATTGTTCCATCGCAGATTGAATTCTGGGCAGATGGTGCCTTCCGCCTGCACGACAGATTTGTCTGGAAAAGGGCAGGTGAGCCGACAGAAAATCAACAAGTTACCGAAACGTCACGTCAAAAAAATCAAAGTTTGTGGACCGTGACGCGTCTTAGTCCTTGATGCTGGCGGTTGTTTTATCCATGGTGCGGAAAACCTGACCCTATGGTCGTCCTTTCAGTTCAGTTTTGAAGTGACAACAGGCGATTTGGCCGTATGCTCGGGGGACTTTGGGTGAACTCTCGTTACGGGAAGTGTTGAGATATGATCGACAACGACGGACAACAGCGTAAGGTCGCGGGCGTCGTGAAATGGTTCGATGTGGCGAAGGGTTTCGGCTTTCTGACCGACCCCGACGGCGGTGCGGACATTCTGTTGCATGCGAATGTGCTGCGCAATTTCGGGCAGGGGTCTGTCGCTGACGGGGCCCGTATCAATGTCATGGTGCAAGCGACTCCGCGGGGGATGCAGGCGGTCGAGATTCTGTCGATCGACCCGCCGCTGACCGAGCCGATGCCTCCCATCGAGGATCTGTGCGCGGCCACTCCGGAAGAGATTGCCCTGCTGCCTCTGTTGCCGGCCCGCGTGAAATGGTTCGACAAGGCCAAGGGCTTCGGCTTTGCCAACGTCTTTGCCCAGAAGGGCGACGTTTTCCTGCATATCGAGGTGCTGCGACATTCGGGCTTTTCGGATCTGACCGTGGGTGAGGCGATTGCGATTCGCGTCGTCGACGGCCGCCGTGGCCTGATGGCCGCTCAGGTGATGTCCTGGGAAAGGGTCGCTGGCGAGATGCGTGCCGCCACTCCGGGGGGGGGGGCCGCGCCCGCCAATAAATTGCGGCTTGTCGCGGGCGCGGTATGAAATTTGAAGCTGCGGTAGTCATGCTGGCCCTTACAACGGGCAGCGCGGCCGCAAATATGTCCCCGGTTTCCTGTCAGATCGACAAAGCATTGCTGCTTGGGGACGGAAAACAGGTGGAGGTCAGCGTGGAAATCGCTGACCAACCTGACGAGCGCGCCCAGGGACTGATGTTCCGGCGCGACCTGCCGCAAGGGCAGGGGATGCTGTTCATCTATGAAGAGCCGCAAGAGGTCAGCTTCTGGATGCGCAACACGCTGATCCCGCTGGATCTGATTTTCATCGACCAGACCGGCGTTGTCCGCCATGTCAGCCCGATGGCGAAGCCGCTGGATGAGACCTCGATTCCCGGCGCTGCCCCGAACGATCCCTCGCCAAAGCGGCTGATGGTTCTGGAGGTCCCCGGAGGCGACGCTGCGCGGCTTGGCATCACCCCCGGAATGGCGCTGGCGCATCCGGCCCTGCCTCAGGCCCAGGCGGCACAGCCGTGCCGCTGATCGGACAATGGGCTGATTCTGTTGAAATCTGCCGAAATTGTCCTTTCCCCTTTGCGCCCCACCGGCTAGAAGGCCATTGGATCGGGGCGTAGCGCAGCCTGGTAGCGCGACGGTTTTGGGTACCGTAGGCCGGAGGTTCGAATCCTCTCGCCCCGACCATGGTTTCAGCCCGATTGTGGCACTCCATTTTACACTCCATTTTACAGATTGGTTCGCTTTTCGGCCTCGGCCAGCTTTGCTGCGAGGCCATCAGTCATGCGTGGCGACAAGGCGACATAGCGTTCGATGACCTCGGCGGCGTGCTTGATCGACCAGCCCATGTGAGTCGCGATCTCTTTGAGTTCCGCCCCTGCATCCAGCAGTCTGGTTGCTGCTGTCCCGCGTGCGTCATAAAGCCGCAGTTCCTTGCGCAGCTTCAGGATGTCCCGCCATTCCGACACGGCGTCTCCCAGGTAGTTCTCATGCTTGTAGGGCTGCCCGCCCTTGTTGACGATCAAGCGCTCCTGTCGCTCAGGTGTCTCAGCGATGAGCTCGGCCATGCGGGGGGTGACCGGGATCGATGCCAGCCGCCGACGCTTCTTGGTCCACACGACGATTCGATGACCATGGGGCGTCCGGTGGATATGCTCCCTCGACAAGAGAGACAGATCACCCGGGCGCAGTCCAGTCTCGAGAGCGACGGCCAGAATGCGCCACACGTGCTTTGGTGCGCCCAGCTTGAAGGTCTCGATTTCGTCAGGAAGCCAGAAGATTTCGGATCTGTTTGAGCGATAGATAGATTTTATCTCTCGCAGCTGGTGGACCTGCAGAAGGCGGCGATCCAGCCCGAAGCCTACAAGACGCTGTAGGTGCCGGATGCGGTCATCGCCCACCTTGCCGCCAATGCTATCCCGCCATTTCAGCGCCGTTGTCCGAATCCTCGGATCGTTGAAGGCTGCGATAGGGGCGTCACCGAACTTCTTGTCGATGCCGTTCGACGCGTGATTGATTGAACCGCGCATGTCGCTCTTGGTGCGCGGTGCCAACTTTTCAAACTCTGCACTGGAGAGAAACGCGAGGATGACCTCTCTGAACTTGCCTTTCGCAGCAGATCCTTTCGACGCACAGGCCGCGAGGGCGGCGAGATAATCGGCGGATCCAACCTTGATGTCGCTTTCAGATGACCAGAAGCGCGGCGCACCCTTTCCGCGCCACGCATAGTGGTACTCGCGCTTCGTGCCGTCAGCGAGCTTCATACGGACGCGGTGCACGCCGGTCAGATTAATCCTGGTCATCGAACCACTCGTCTACCTTGTTGCCCTGCCGATTCGCTGGTCCTTCCGGTGGCAGGATGCGAATCAGCCCGTCTGGCGTTACCTCAATTATCGATTGCGGATCGGCGTCTCGTGCGCCTTTAACGGCACGCCGGACCATAGCTTCCGTAAACTGAGCGCGCCTACCCATCACCCGATCCTCCTGACTTCTTCCATTGCATAGCCGCCCCATTGGGCTGCTGCAGCGCGCATCATCCCCGGATAGGACCTGCTGCGTAGCCGGGCGCGTTCGGGGCCGGGCGACATGCGGTGGACCCGGTTCCACGCCCTCCACTCGTCGGTCCCGCGTTCCGGCTCGACCAGCTGATCCGTTGCGGCCAGCGCGGGCAGGCCGCGCAGATACCAGCCTGTCGCCTTGTATTCGGGATGACCGAACCAGTGCGGCTGGACCATATGCGGCGAGGGGAGGTCAGCAGGCATGCGATCACGCGCCAGATCATTCATTTCCGGGTTCTCGATGGCGACCCGCTCGATCGGTGCCGTCCAGCATGTGGTGAAGATGCTGACGCCAAGCTCAAATTCGGTGCGCATGTCCTCCCAGCTGCGGCCCTTGGGCAGCCGCTTTGGGTGCGTCCATTTCCCGGGTCCGCTCATCCAGCGGCGGCCGGAGCGGCACAGGCGCGTGCAGGGCGGATGCATGACCGCCAGCAAGTCCCACCCCTCCTGCAGGATGCCATTGCGGATATCGCACCGGATATGCCGGTTGCTGCCATCCTCGGCAGCTTCGATGTCGCAGGACCAGACGTCATGCCCAAATGCAGCGAAGGCGCGCCGCGCGATGCCTGAGGTTTCGCAGCCGATCAGCACGCGCATCATGCCATCGCCTCCAGCCGATGGACGCGCGCGGCCATGCTGCGCGGGATCGGCCTGCGCCCGGCTTCCCATTCGCGAATGCGCTTGTAGCCATTGGGGCTCATACCCAAGGCGCGGGCGAACTCCCGGCCCGTCAAGCCGAGCTGCTTGCGCATCTTCCACATCTCATGACCTGCCATGCTGGATGACCCGACCGGATGGAGGTACGGCGCATCGTTACCCTTCATGCCGCATCCTCCGGGAAGCAGTTCGCGCAGCTGGCGTAGGCGAGAAGCGCCCAATCCTCGGTGCCATGACCTTGGCAGAGGCGGCAGGCCGGATCAGGGCCAAAGAACCCGCTGATCTGGCGGATGGCTTCCTCCGCTGTCCGGGCGATCCCCGCTGAGCCCGTTTCCTCGTGGGTCCAGCTGAAGCGCGCGCCCGGGACATCGTGCTCGTGGATGGTGATCCCGCGATGGGTAATTGAGGCATTGATTTGCATCTTTGCTCCGAGGCTTGTGGCTGGTGCTTGGGATGCTGGCCCACGCGGGGCCAGGCACCGAAGCATCAGTTCGCGCCGATTTCGGGAATACCCATGAGCAGCGGGAGTTCGGTCGCCTCGCGGGCGTGATCCATCGCTTCGCGCGCCGCGTCGCGCAGCGCAGAGTCCGGGTTGTAGATCGAGACGATGAACTTTACGTCCGAGCCCGCCTTGCGATAGCGGAACCTGACAGCCAGACGGTAGAGCGCCCCTTCCTCAAAGACCGGAATGGCGATCATGAACAGGTTGGGCAGGGTCAGAGGCGTGCCGTCCGGACTGCGATGCTCGGTCAGGAACTGCACCTGAGCTTCGCCGGTATCGCGGTTCGTCTTGACCTCGATATGCCCGACTTCGTGGATCTTCAGCTCACGCGACAGTAAGTTGATCGCGGCATATTGCCCAAACCGCCCTTGGATTTTGGCGGCAATGTCGATCATCCGCTTTTCCCAGATTTCCACCTCGGCGCCGGGCGACCCGAGAAGGGCGGGCGTGGGATCAAGGAAGTCCTCGGCATTGGCTTCGATGAATTCGCCAAAGATGTCCTTATCGAGCGCCTTGCCATCGATCTCCATCCAGCGCTTCCATTGTTCGGAGACCGGGAAGTCATAGACAGCGCGATGGCGACCATAGTTGGCGGTGGGATCGCCCGCCGTGGCGTCGACGGTCGCGCTGCCCTCGGCATGGTAATCGATCACGGAAATCAGCTTCGGCGCGGGATGGATCTGGCCAAACAGCACCGTCTCGTGCCCCTTGAAGCGATTGGTCCATGCAATCAGGCTTTCAAGATCCGCCAGAATGGCTTTGCCGGTGCGCTGAAGCGGCTTCAACGCCTCGACGACGGCGCGATGCTTGGCGGTCAGATCCTCGACGCGCAGCCCATCGGGAACGGCGACGATGTAGGGACCGTCAATGCCGGGATCGCAAATGGTTTGCACCTGGGCCAGTCGGGGCATTTCGGCCAGCAGCGTTTCAGCGATGTTCTTGGGTGTTTCGGACATAGAGTGCTCCATCAGTCTGCAGCGCGCAGTTCGCGGCGCCCGCCGCCTGCGTCACGAATTTCCATGCGCGATTGCGCGGGGTTATGGGTGGTGATGCCGCCGTCTCCGGTCATCCAGGCGACGGCTTTGCGCTTGGGCGGCTTGGGTCCGACGATCTTGTCGTCGATCACCATCTCGGTGGCGCCGAACGGATCGACCTTGACGTCGATGGTCAGGGTGATCTTGCCTTTGGCGGTGGTCGAATACTGTTGCGCGAAGCTGCGCATTTCGACGTTGTTGGCCTCGATCCGAGACAGGAGATCCGGAAGATAGTCCCCGGCATCGGCCAGCGACAGCATCTGATCGAGGCTGCGCATTTGCGGGTTGGGCGTGTCCATCATCAGGCCTCGTCGTCCTGTTCGATGCGCGCACGCACGAAGCAATCCTTGGCCTCGATCAGTTTGCGCATGCCTGCGGTCTTCTCCGGCCCCTCGCTGAGCGCCATGTCGAGTTCATGCGCCAGTGCACGGATCGGCTGCACGACGGCACCCAGATGCGGTGGCAGGTGATCATGGCGAAGCCACTTCTGAAGGCGGTTCATCGGCTGTTCCTGTTGCTGATTGCCCGGAGCCGCCGGGCGCGGATCTGAGAAAATGCCCCCGGCCCGAGCAGAAGCCGGGGGCCAGTGCGGCTCAGCGGGACAGGCGCGTCGTACTGAGCGCTTTTGCGTTTGGGTTTTGTGCCTGCGAAATTTGTGGCCGGGTCCGGGCCGCTGCTGTCACCGCGCGAATGTCACTGGCGAGGCTGGAGTTGCCGATCTGGGGCACCTCGGCCAGCACCCGGCGCAGCAGGGCATGCATGGTCAGATTTTCTTGCATCAGCGTCGGCAGCTGTGCGGTGAAATCCTGACCCATCAGGTTGATCGGCGACGGTTTCATGGTGCGGCGCGCTCTGAAATGGCGACCCAGCCGCCGTCCCGCGCTTGCGCGGCCGTGGGGACGACGAAATCGCGGACCTCAGACCAGCTCAACGTTGCAGACAGGATGTGCCAGATCACCAGCAGCAGGATCGCAGCGGCAATGGCCGAGATGGCCAGCAGCGCGGCCCCCATGATGTTGATCAGCAGGCGCGGGCTGGCGGAGGGCGCTGCGGTGACGGTGAGGGCAGGGTGCATGTGCGGGCTCCATCCGGGGTGGGATGGGATCACCCTACTGGGGGAAATCCCCCATGTAAATACAGAAAGGGGGAATTCCCCCAGTGTAAGCGATTCGTCTTTCCTATTCCCTGTTCTGAGATCCGCGCCTCACCGCCTTTGTGCCGGGTCCTGAAAGTAAGAGGCCCGCCACTTAGGGCGGGCCGGCAGGACCTTTTCGACTGTTTTGCTATGCAGAAAGTCTATTGCTCCAGAGGGGTGGGTGTCTCCATGAGCCACTCCACCATCTCAATCACCATCCGCACGCCTCTCGCAGGGGCTTCGATGCTTCTTCAATGCCAGAGACGTTGAATGTCATCTCCACGGGGGATTCAGAAAAGGGGGTTGCGCGAACATATAGACTTGAGGCCCCGTACATATCCTTGATGAATGGGATCGATTTTCCGCCGTTCCATAGCCCGAGGGCCATGTTGTCTGTGGACTCGTCCATATTCACCCTTTTTGCGGCCCTGTCGTCGACTCGGTAGTCAACCCGGCCTCGTCCCTGCAGGTCTGCCATAAAGTTGCCCGCCCATAGGATATAAAGTGCAGTCGTGTTCTCTTTGCACCTGATCAGGAGAGATCCCTTTTCGGATCCTCCAAACCGCTTCCGGACAGGCTCGTTGCTTTCGAGCGCCATCGTGACTTGCGTTGTGTCGTCAAGCTTCGATTTATCGATCTCAACCTTCCACTCGCTCTCGGTCTCTACCGTTTCCGATGCCCTATAGGATTGATCAAAACAATTAAGCCGATCATCCGGATCAGTGATTTTGACGCATTCTTCCTGCGCTGCAGCCGTTCCCGCCGCTGCAATAAGAAAGCCAGCCGTAAGCACCGCTTTGCACATATTAAGCTCCTGCAAAATTTGAACTTTACTACTGTCAGAACCAACTTTCCGATACAATATATACGCCTAATCCCCGCACACTATCGGGAACCTTCTTCTTGCGGGCACGACTTCAAATCCTCTCCACCATCTCAGCAGGAAGCACCATCATCACCCGAGCGGCCCATTTGATCCGCACATTATGGCGGGTCTCAGCGTCAGGGTTCAGGCTGATCAGGTGGAACAGTCCCGGCTCCGCGCCGCGCTTGACCTGTTTGACCCAAGCCATGCCGTCAGCATCTTCGACGATGCATGGGCGACCGATATCCTCGTCGGGGATGCCGTCATGAGTATGTCGAGCAAAGAAGAGGATGTCCCCAGGCTGATACATCGGCGCCATCGAATCGCCCTCCACCTCGACGGCGCCAAAGTCGCGGGCCGTGCCATTCCGAAGCAATTGCGCTGGTGCTGCGACCTGAAATAGGCCGCCATCCGCAGTGTGATCAACAAGGGGCACCTGCGCGCCGGCACCAACTCGGCCTGCAATGCTTATCGATTGGGGCGGATGGAATTTGGTGATTTGGCCCGAAAGTCCGATCTCAATTATTTCATCTACAGATCTCGATAGCTCGCGTGCGATTGCGTACGCATTGCTAACCTTAGGGGCGGATGCGTAGCGAAACAGGTCTCGTATGCCAGACTCACCCATGCCAGCTGCAATCGACAGGGGTTTCATCTTGTGACCCTCAGATTCAAGAATAATTTTTAAGCCGCGCGCAAAGGCATCTAGATGTTCTTTAGGCATGTGGGGAAACTACCCCACTTTCCTGCACGCGACTATCGGGGTGTTTCCCCTTGACGAGATGGGGAAACACCCCCATTAATGCCGTATGGAACAGTTCGTCGCTGAAATCGAAGCCTATTGCACGGCACGCGGCATCTCTCCGCAGAACCTTCTGCGCAGGGCCATCAATGCGCCGTGGGGCCAATGGCAAAAATGGAAGGATGGTAAGTCCAGCCCGACCATGCTGATTGCTGACAAATTGCGGCAGCACATGCGCACGAGCGCCTGCGTCGAAACTCCCGAGGACGCAGCATGAGCCTTCGCCCCGCTGCGTCTTCTTCTCGCTCTGATGATCGTCCTTCCACACGAGGACACAACAGCACGGGATCATCTGAAATGTCTTTCCGAAAATGCGGGGGCGAGGAGGCGGAGCGCGCCTGGTTCGCGGGCCTGCTGTGGCGGGCCTTCCCAGACGCGCGCTCAGAGAATGAACTGGCCGAGCTGGCGGCCGATGTCCTGACCTCGGACAGCCGCCCGGTCACATCGCGCACGGTGCGCAACTGGCTGCGGCGCGAGAACGCCCCTCATTTTCGCTATGTGCTGAAGGTCATTGCTTTGGTCGGTGCGGAGACCGTGTTCCAGATCATCGATCCGGAGGTGCACTGATGCGGCTGCTGTGGCGCATGGCGCAACGCTATTACGACGCCCGCCACCGGCGGGCGATGCGGCTGGCGGAACAATCCGCCGCCGATGCCGACTGGTTCAAATCGCAGTCGGAAAGGTTTTTCCAACGGATCAAGGGGGCGCGCAAACTATGAGCCGCAAGACCGTTCTGGAGGCCCATGGCTTCAGCTCGCCCACCGAGGCAGCCCGCGCTTTGGGCGTTTCCACCCACGTGCTTTATAAGCACATCGACCAGTTCGGGAGCCTCGATCGGGTTGGTGTGAAGCAGTCAGTCGTGGCCGAGAACGCGAGGTCCATTGATCTGCCTGATGGCACGCGGGTTGCTTCAATTACTGAGGCATCCCGCCTTCTTGGTTGCACTGATCACAAGATCCACATCCACCTGAAACGGTACGGACACCTGCGCTTTCTTGTTCAGGGCGAACCCAGCATGCCCGATCTGGGCGCAATCGCGGATCTGGCGGATGAGCCCGCGCCCACGGGGCCGGTGCTGAAACCCGTCACATCATATTCCGCGACTCGACGGCGCGAAGTGGATGTTGAGGCTGTGATCGAGACCTTTCGCCAGTGCCGCGACCAGTATCTGGAGGCGATGGCATGATGCGTAGCGGTGATCACGCGGCGCGTCAGCAGGATGAGCGCGATCTGTCAATTCTTCGCCGCGCCTGCGCGGGCGAGAAATATTCTGACATCAGTCGGGGTCATGGCATGGCCACGACCTTTGCCCGAGTGGTCGTGGCGCGCATTCGTGATGCCGATCTGCGCGAGAGCGGTGAGCCGCAAAGCATGGTGCTGGCGGGCTATCCCGGTGCGAGGTCGTGATGGGCAAGCGCTCCAGTTTTGAACGCCGCCCGCGTGACTTCTATCCGACACCCCGCGCCGCCTGTGCGCCGTTGCTGCCGCATCTGCCCTATGGCGCGATGTTCATCGAACCCTGCGCGGGCGACATGGCGCTGGTCCATGGTTTGGAGGCCGGGGGAATGTCCTGCCAGTGGGCAGGCGACATCGAGCCCCGGCACCCAGATGTCCAGCGCTTTGATGCGCTGGAGGAAGATCTCGGGATGATGTTGGATTCCGCCGATTACATCATCACCAATCCGCCTTGGGCGCGCGAGATCCTTCACCCGATGATCCGCACCTTCTCGGCCCTTCGCCCGACATGGTTGCTCTTTGATGCGGACTGGGCGCACACGCGGCAGTCAGCCGCGTATATGCCGTTGTGTCGTGCCATCGTTTCGGTCGGCAGGGTGAAGTGGTTTCCCGACAGTACAATGACCGGCAAAGACAACTGCTGCTGGTATCTCTTCGACGCGACCGAGCGCGGGGCGGCCCAGTTCTTCGGGAGGGTTGCCGCATGATCACCAAGGCGCCCAACGGCGGCGTGCACCGCGCGCATGTGACCTGCGATTTCTGCGGCACTCTTGAGGTGGTGGCGTGTGACCGACTGCGCCGCAAGGGCGGTGAGACGCAGCTCAACATCGGGCAGATCAACAACAAGCTCACTTCCCGGAAGTGGGTCATCTCCAACGGCAAGCATGAATGCCCCGCCTGCGCAGCGCGTCGGCGGGCATTCGCATGTCAGAAGAAGGAAGAGGAGGCCGCACCGGTCATGTCAGTTTCCGCCACATCGCCATCACAATGCCCGCCGCGCGAACCGACCGGCCCGCAAAAGCGCCTCATCGTTCTTGCGCTCGAAAATTCCTACGACGTCAAGGGCAAGCGATATCGCGGCCACGAGACCGATGCGACGCTGGCCGCTGATCTGGGTGACGGAATTATGCCGGGCTGGGTTGCAGCACTGCGCGAGGACATGTTTGGCCCGAGCGGTGGCAACGAAGAGATCGAGGCCATCCGCAGCGAGCTGGCGACAGTCAGAGGTGAGTTTCAGGCGCAGTCCGCTGCGCTCAGCCAGCGGCATATCGCGCAGGTAGAAGCGCTCTCGAAACGCCTTGACGCGGTCTGTGCGGCTGTCGGCCCCCGCGCGGAAAGGCTCTGACGATGTCAACGGTGAAACAAGAGCACGCTATTGAGGCCATGACGCGCCTTCAGCAGGAATTTCATTCACTGTGCGGTGAAATGATCAACGTGCGCGGCGTGCCTGAGGGCACGGTATTCCAGGTTGGACTTTGGACGATGGTCGCCTTGATGGCTGAATTGGAGGGCGTGGAGCCTACACGCGCCATGGCTGATCGCGCGCTTTGGGCTTGGCAGAATCTGGATTCTTTAGAGTTTGCGGTAGCGAAGGGGAGTGCTTGACGCCATGACCTCGCCACTTCGCACGCTCCAGCCGGTCTCGATCGATGATCTGCCGGAATATCCCATCTCTGCTGAGGATCGGCTGGATAGCCATTTCTTTATTCAGTGGAACCTGAAACGCTGGCGCAAGAGCAGCTTTCGCAATCTGGCCGAGCCTGAGATCGGTTGGTTCGGGTTTCTGCTGTTCTGTGAGTCTCATGACGAAACGCCGGTGGGGACGCTGCCGACGGATGAGCGTTTGCTGGCCCGCGCCCTCGGGATCACCGTAGAGCGCTGGCAGTCGCTGTGCCGTCGAGACATCACGCCCCTGCACAATTGGTCGAAGGTGATGTGCGACAATGGCGAAGTGCGGCTGGCGCATCCCGTCGTCACCGAGGTCGCTCTGGAGGCTTTGAAGTCCAGCCGGAAGAACAAGTCTGACCGTGACGACCGCAGGCGGGCGAAGCGGATCAAGGACTTGGCCGAAATGATCGAGAAACGCATCCAGGCACCGCAGCTGCTGCGCAACCCAGGTTTCGTTGATCAGTTCAATGACTGGCTGGAGACTCGCTATCCGGAGACACAGCGGCGCGAACCGTTCATTCGTACGGCTTTGAGCGAATTCCAGGTGGAGGCCATGTCGTGATCGGCTCCCTGCGCAATCTGTCACATTCTGTGACTGTTACAGAATATTCCGGAACGGTTACAGAAAATCACGGAATAAACACAGATCGTCACGGAATTTCACGGAAAATTCCGGACCATTTCCCCTTTTTTGCCCGGATTCCGTGACCGCTGAAAGGAGAAGAAACGAAAAGAAACGAAACGAGAAGACATAGGCGGATCGCGAGGAATGCGGACTCGCGCCTGTGGATATGTTGGCATTGCTGAGAAAAGAGGGATGGCCATGACCGGGACTGTGGCAGAGAGGGAAGCGCGGGTTGAGGGGTTGTTGATCGAGCCTTTGGCAGGGCTGGCGCGAAAGCGCGGGGTCGGGGCCGAGGCGCATGACAAGATGCTGCACCGCCTGCGCAGGCGGTTGGCCTACATGAGCGATGCCAATCTGCGGGGGATGGTTGACCTGATCCTTCGTCATGCGGGCAAGGGCACGTGGCCGGATGCCGCATTGGTTGAGGCGTGGGCGCTGACCTTGCAGGTTCCGCCGCCCTCCGATCAGGAATGGACCTATCCCAGGACATTGATGCAGTCGGCGTTGGGGCGACAGGCGATGGCGGAAGGTTGGGCGTTCGAGCTGTATGAAACCGCCAAGCGCCTCGGCCCGCCGCCCAATCGGTACGTGACGCGGGATCTGAAGGAAGATGCGGAAAAGAACCAGCATCGGCGGAAGGTGATCACCGAGAACATCGGCGCAGGGCTTGCTTCGGAGGCCGACAAGCGGTGGCTGGCATATTGGCATCGCGAGATGCAGGAGATCGAGGCGATCCAGTCGGCCTCGGCCACCGAAAGCGGGGACGCGGCATGACGAAAGAGTTTCGGGAGGCGGCGGCAGCGCGGGCTGCCGCAGAACGGGCGCGGCTGGATGCCATTCGAGCGGCCAGCGCTGTGCCTGATGAGTGCGGGCCGGATATCATCCCCGCGCCAGCCCGTGGCGGCTTTGTCCTTCAGCGATTGGTCGAGGTCATTCCGCAGGGGGATGACGGCTTTGCCGTGGCTCCCACTGGGTACGGGCATCGTTCTGCCATCCGGACCGCTGACATCTTCGATCGAATGCGAGCTCAGGCATTGCGTGCCAAGCGACCTATGCCGCTGACACCGGGGCAGGTTGCCATGGGGCGGCGGTATCGTGACCTTGTCGAAATCCTCGATGCGGGAGGCTGCAAGCTATCCAGTCTCGATAGTTCCAGCGGATCGGCAGACGGCGGCAACTGGATGGACCGCCGCCTTGAGGTCTCGGGTGAATTGGCTCAGCTGCGCCGCAGGATCGGTGGGCAAGATGCGCTGATTGTTCGGCGTGTCCGACCGTCCAAGCGCGCGGTCCTCGCAGCCGGGGAAGATACGCGCTGCAAGTTCAGCAATCTGGATGTCGTTCATCTGGTCTGTGTCGATGACTACAGCGCGGGCGACGTGCTGCGGCGTTTCAGGTGGCAGGATAATGGCCGCAACAAAAAGGCCATCATGGAAGCGCTGAGCGGCTCTCTGGCGCGCATGATCGGGTATTAGGGCGAAAAAGCTCTCTTGACCCCTTATGGCCCTCTATGAGAGATATCTGGATAGTATCAAGAAGTGCGCCCGGCAGGATGATCCCTGACCGGGCGCACTTCGTTTCGGGTGCTTGTCGGCTGGTGATCGGGACGTCACCGAGCTTCCCCGCGTCAGCCGTTCGATCGGCAAAGATGACCGACCCATCCGGCGCGGGCTCAGTTCCAAGGATCAGCATGGCAAGGCTCAAGCAATTGACCCCTCGGGTTGGCGCGCTGCAGCAGCGCATGCCGCAACCGCATGGGCAGTCCCGCGTTCGCGATCAGGTCTATGCCTGGCGCAAGTGGTACAAGTTGCAGCGATGGCGCGACCTTCGCTGGCAGGTGCTGGTCGATGCGATGTTCACCTGCGCTCGCTGCCAGCGGGTCGGAGCCGGGCCGGATCTGGTCGCGGACCATAAGGAACCGCATCGTGGCGACGCGGACCTGTTTTGGGATCGGCGCAACCTGCAATGCCTCTGCAAGCCCTGCCATGACGGAGAAAAGCAGCGGGAAGAGCGCGCTCGGTCCTGAACTCGGGGCCGATTGACGCCGTGGCCCCCAAGGGGGGGGTAGGTGGAAAGTCTGGGGGCCATCCGGGGCCGGACCCGCGTCCCCCTCAAGCGGAGATTTTTTTTCGGGACAGGATTTATGGACGACCATCGCGAGACTGACCTTTTCGGAAACCCCACCAGAGCCCGTAAAGGACTGCGTGGGCGGCCTCGTCGCGAGTTCAGCAAAATGGACTTCGATATGGTTGAAGGCGGCCTATCGAAGGGCTGGTCGAATGAGCGGATCGCCAAAGCCCTGAAGGTGGGTCTATCGACGCTGAAGCGGAATTTTGGACCGGTCCTGTCTGCGCGGGATGTTCTTCCGGATCGGCTGGAACTGGCGATCTTTTCGACGACCGTGCGAAAAGCAATTGAGAAGGGTGACATGGGCGCGGTCCGCCAGCTTCGGCAGATGATTGAAGAGGATAGCCGTCGGCTGTCGACGCGGCGATTCGACGACGCGCAAGAGCGCGCGAAGGTGGCGGCGCGCGCCAAGCCAATGGGCAAGAAAGAGGCGGCCCAGATGGCAGCCGAGACGGCCGGGGGCGAAGGGTCGCTTTGGGGCGATGATCTTACGCCCGGGTTCAGCAGGCCGAACTGATGACGGTCCCAATTCGGGATAGCGCCTGGTCCACGGCTGTGCCGGACTGGGAGGACCGGATCAAGTCGCGGCGCAGCCTGGTGCCGGATCTGCCGTTATTCGATGACGTGGCAGAGAAGGCGCTGCGGATCTTCAAGCGCCTTCGCGTCCCGGACATCATCGGAACGCCGACCTATGGCGAGGTCTGTGGCGAATGGGTCTTCGATTTCGTGCGCGCGGTGTTTGGCAGTTACGACCCCGACACCAAGCGACGGATGATCCGAGAGTTCTTCCTGCTGGTGCCGAAGAAGAACGGCAAATCCTCAATCGCTGCGGCCATCATGGTCACCGCGATCATCCTGAACGAAAGACCGTTGTGCGAACTCCTGCTGATTGCCCCGACCATTGCGGTCGCGGGTATCAGCTATGATCAGGCCCTCGGCATCATCGATCTGGATGAGGACCTGCTGAAGCTGCTGCATCCGCAGCCGCATCTCAAGACGATCACGCATCGCATCACGGGCGCCGTTCTGTCGATCAAATCGGCCGACCCGAAAGTGGTGACGGGCACCAAAGCGGCTTATGTCCTCATCGATGAGTTGCATGAGTTTGCCGAGATGTCGCGCGCCGCCGCGGTGATGCGCGAGATCAAGGGCGGGTTGGCGGCCCGGCCAGACGGGTTCCTGCTGACGATCACGACCCAATCTAAGAAGCCGCCCGCAGGGGTCTTCAAATCGGAACTGGACAAGGCTCGGGCGGTTCGGGATGGCGACATCGTGCTGCCCCTGGTCGCCGTACTCTATGAATTGCCGCTGTCGCTGTCGAAGGACGGCGGCTGGAAGGACCCGAAGACCTGGTCCATGGTCAACCCGGCCCTTGGTGCGTCAGTCCAGCCGGAGTTTCTGGCCGACGAACTGGTCGCGGCTGAGGCGGACGGCATTGAGGCGCTGGTGCTGCTAGCCAGCCAGCACTTCAACGTGCAGATCGGCATGGGCCTGCGCGCTGACCGCTGGCCTGGTGCGCTGCACTGGGAGAAATGCGGGGATGCCAGCCTGACGCTTGATGAGCTGATCCGTCGCTCGGAGGTGTGCGTGGTCGGCGTCGACGGCGGCGGCCTCGATGACCTCTTCGCCATGGCCGTGATCGGCCGAGAAGAGGAAACGCGGGACTGGCTGCACTGGGCGCATGCCTGGGCCTACCCTGATGTGCTGGAGTACCGGAAAGAGATTGCGCCGCGACTGAAGGACTTCGAGGCAGCCGGTGAGCTGACCATCTGCGAGACCATCGGTGACGATGTGCGAGGCGCAGTCGATATCATCGAGCGCCTTGAGTTGGCGGCGCTCTTGCCCAGAGACACGCCTGCTGTCGGGCTCGATGCACATGGGATCGCGGAACTGTTGGATGAACTGGAGGCGCGCGGGTTTGGCGATGACCGCCTGATCAGCGTCGGGCAGGGGTGGAAGCTTCAGCAAGCGGTCGTGACGCTGCCGCGCCGCCTCAAGAACCGTCAGCTGATCCACGGCGGCAGCGACATGATGGCGTGGAACGTCGGCAACGCCAAAGCCGAGTTGAAGGGCAGCAACTACATCGTGACGAAGCAGGTCGCCGGTAGCGCCAAGATAGATGCGCTGATGGCGACCTTTAACGCCGCGATGCTGATGTTCGGGAATCCTGTGTCCGCTGATGCGGGGCGCAGCAGCTATTTCGCAGCTTTGGGGGCCGCATGAGAGTGAAGGATTGGCTTGGCTCCCTGCTGGCGCCGAAGGTAAAGGCGGGACCGCCTACCGCATTGAGCATGCGTGATCCTGAGGGCTGGTCGCGTGACGACATCTGGTCGGGCGAGGCCGTGACCGCTGAACGCGCCCTTGCTCTGTCAGCGGTCTGGGGCTGCGTGAACCTGTTGGCCGGAACGATCGGCAGTTTGCCCCTGATGGTCTATCGCAAGAACGGCGAGGATCGGACGGTTGCTGCCGATCATCCGCTCTACCGGGTGCTGCATGACAGCCCGAACTATGACCAGACGGCGGTCGATTTCTGGGAATACATGCAGACCGCGCTGGAGCTTTGGGGCAATGCCTATGCGCGCATCGAACGGTCCGGTGACAAGATCACAGGCCTGATCCCGATCAACCCGATGCGGATCGCGGTGCGGCGGCTCACGAACGGCAAGATCGAATACAGCTGGTCCGAGGACGGGCGCTCGTGGCGGCTGACGGATGAGGATGTGTTCCACGTTCGCGGGTTCGGCGGCGGGCCGTTGCAGGGCATGTCGACGCTCTATTTCGGGCGGCAGGCTTTCGGCCATGCGGTCGCGGCTGAACGGGCCTCGGCCTCAACCTTCAAGAACGGCATGCGTCCGAGCGTGGTGCTGCGGTTCAAGAACTGGCTGAAGCCGGATGAGCGCGAGATCGCAGAGAAGAAGTTGGCAGAGAAGCTGTCCGGGGCCGGAAACGCCGGGCGACCGATCGTCCTGGAAGGCGATACTGAGGTCACGCCGCTGACGTTGAAGCCCGAGGATGCGCAGCTGCTGGAGACACGCAAGTTCTCGACGCAGGAGATCTGCACGATTTTCGGCGTCCCGCCGCATATGATCGGCTTCACCGAGAAAAGCACCTCTTGGGGGACTGGCATCGAGCAGCAGACGCTGGCCTTCCAGAAGTTCACCCTGCGCCGTCGGTTGAAACGGATCGAACAGGCTATTGCCAAACAGCTGCTGACGCCAGCCGAACGCGCGCGGGGCATCTCGGTCGAATTCAACATGGAGGGCCTGCTGCGCGCGGACAGCCAGTCGCGGGCCCGCTTCTATCAGACCATGACCCAGATCGGTGCGATGACCATCAACGAGGTCAGGGCGCTGGAGAACCTTGGCAAAGTCGATGGCGGCGACGTGCCGCGCATCCAGATGCAGAACCAGCCCATTACGGAGGCGGACAATGCGGACCAAACAGAGCGATCCGATCCTGTCGATCAAAAGCCTCGCTGAAACGGGCGAGATCGAGGGCTATGGCTCGACCTTCGGCGGCGACCCCGACAGCCACGGCGATGTGATCGCGGTGGGGGCCTATGCCGAGAGCCTGAAGGATCACGCGGCCAAAGGCACGATGCCCAAGATGTTCTGGCAGCACGATGCCCGCGAGCCGATCGGGAAGTGGCTGGCAGCCGAAGAGGACAGCAAGGGCCTGCTGCTACGCGGCAAGCTGAACATGGACGTGCAGCGGGGCCGCGAGGCCTATGCGCTGCTGAAGAACGGCGACATCGACGGCCTGTCGATCGGCTATCGAATCCGGGAATACTCGGTCGACAATGACACCGGGGTCTGGACGCTGGAAAAGCTCGATCTCTACGAGGTCAGCATCGTCTCCATCGGCGCCAACGAAAATGCGACCGTGGCCAATGTGAAGGCGGCGAAGGCTGCGCAGGAAATCGTGGATCGTCTGAAAGCCGGGGATCGGCTGACAGAACGTGAGTTCGAGCTGATGCTCAAGGGGGCCTTGGGCTTTTCGAACTCGCAGGCAGAGCGCGCCGCGCGCTTGTGCCTGAAGGGGCAGGGGGAACCTGCCGAAGCGGCGAAAGAGGCGACGGAGTTCTTCCGCGCCCTGAACCTCACATAAGAAAGGGTTCCCAATGTCGGAACAAACCAAATCGGTTGCCGAGCTGGCCGCCGAAACCAAAGCTGCATTCGACAAATCGCTCGATGCGGTCAAAGGCATTGCCCAAGATGCCCTCGGCAAGGCTGAGCGCGGCGAAGAGATTGCCGCAGAGGTCAAGCGTGATGCGGATGAAGCGCTCACCAAGATGAATGAGCTTGGAGAGCAGCTGTCGGCCATGGAGCAGAAGCTGTCGCGCGCCGGTGGTCCGGGCGATCACGTCACAGAAAAGTCCTTCGGTGAGCGTTTCATCGAGGATGAGCGCGTCAAAGCCTTCGCGGAAAGCGGTGCGCGGCGCGGTGGCGTCGATATGCACGCCAAGGCGACCATCACCTCGGCGACGACCAACGCAGCGGGCTCGGCCGGTGCTGGTGTGGAGACGACCCGCCTCGCGGGTATTGTCGAACTGCCCCAGCGACGCCTGACCGTGCGTGACCTGATCACGCCCGGCCGCATGGATGGGTCCACGCTGGAATACGTCCGTGAAAAGGGCTTTGTGAACAACGCCGCCCCCGTCGCGGAGAGCGCGCCGAAGCCAAGCTCGGACCTCCAGTTCGAACTGGTCTCGACCTCGGCCAAGGTCATCGCGCACTGGATGAAGGCATCGCGCCAAATCCTGAGCGACTTCTCGCAGCTACGCTCGATCATCGACCTGCGTCTGATGTACGGGCTTGGCTACGTCGAGGAACAGCAGCTGCTGAACGGGGACGGAACAGGCCAGAACCTGCTCGGCATCATTCCTCAGGCCACGGCCTATGCTGCGCCAGCAGGTGCGGCTGCTGCGGCGACCGCGCTTGACGTGCTGCGCCTGGCGATGTTGCAGGCGGCGCTGGCCGAGTTCCCGGCCACCGGCCATGTCCTGAACCCGATCGACTGGACCAACATCGAATTGCTCAAGGACACGCAGGGTCGTTACATCATCGGCAACCCGCAGGGCACGACCGCACCGACCCTTTGGGCCCTGCCGGTGGTCACCACACAAGCGATGGCTGCTGGCCGGTTCCTGACCGGTGCGTTCAAGATGGGCGCGCAGCTGTTCGATCGCTGGGAGGCCCGCGTCGAAGCCGCCTATGTTGACGATGATTTCGTCAAGAACCTGATCACGATCCTCGCGGAAGAGCGGCTTGCGCTGGCGGTCTATCGCCCCGAGGCATTCGTGACCGGCGCTCTGGCGGTCGGCGGCCCGTAATCGCCTTTCGAAGGAGGGCTGCTGCGGCGGCCCTCTCTGCAAGCCGACAGGAGGCAACCATGAAACAGACCTATGACGTGACCCGCCAGCATTTGGGCGACCGGATGTATCTGCCTGGCGATGAGCGCGAGGCCGATCCCTCGGATGTAAAGCACCTGGTTGATGCCGGCGTGCTGACCATCCGCGCGGAGAAGGCCGAGCGACCGGTCGACAACAAGGCCATCAAGGCCCCGCGCAACAAGGCTGGCTGATGTACCGCAGCCTCAAGCTGATTTCTCCGCCGACTGCCGAGATCGTGTCGCTGGGTGATGCAAAGCTGCATCTTCGCGTTGACGGCGACGATGAGGACATTCTCATTCAGGGGCTGATCGACGCGGCGGTGAGCTATCTCGATGGGGCTGATGGCGTTCTGGGCCGCGCCTTGTCACCGCAGGACTGGGAAGTGGTGTTCTGCGGCGACAAGGCCGGGGAACTGCCGCTGGTCCCGGTTATTTCGTAGGAGGCACCCGTGACGGTCGCGGGCGAAACGACCGTAAGGTTTCGGGCAGGGTATGAAGCTGGCGTCCCGTCATCGATACGGGCGGCGATCCTGATGCACATCGGCTCGATGTATCAGGATCGCGAGCGCGAGGCCGAGGACTGGAAGCCCACCAAGGCCTATGAGGCGCTGCTGGCCCCGCATCGCAGGTGGATCGGATGAGAGCGGGAGATCTGACCAAGCGCGCCGCGTTCCAGCGCCCGATGAAAAGCCGTGATGCTGACGGCAACCCGATTACGTCATACCCCACCGTGTTCGAGGCCTGGGTCAACCTGAAGCCGATGCGCGGTGGTGAAAGCGTTATGGCGGCGCGGATGCAGTCGAAGGCACCGGCCATCGTGACGTTCCGGACATCATCGCAGGCGCGCGAGGTCACGTCTGAATGGCGCGTCGTGATTGGCGGGCGTATCTATGCTGCCAAGGAAGATCCGCGCGAGACGCAGGATCGGGCCTATCTGGAAATGCTGATCGAGGGCGGTGGCAATGAGGGCCGGTGAACAAGCAACCGAAGGGGCGTCCAATGACCGATATTGCCAGTCTATCCTTTGAACTTCCTCTTGATGTTCTTGAACGTGTCCCTGACCATTCCTCTGAGCTTTTCAGCGGCGATCTCCTTCGCCTTGGCTTTAACGTCGCCATATCGCCCGAATTCCTGTCCGCAACTCTTGCAGCGAACAAGGCTGTCATCGGTGGCCACATCGTCGTCAGTTGTGAGGGAAATCGGGTCGGTTCCGCAGGAGAGGCACTTGAAGGTGACGTTGATGTTGTCTGACATTTCTCGCTCCCTTTCCATCAACGCTAGCTGTCGCCAGCCTGATTCTGGAAGGGTTATTTATGAGGGCCGGTAGGGCGCTGCGGCGCGCGGTGATGGATCGCCTGATTGCGCAGGTGCCGGACCTCGGCGAGCGCGTCTATGACAAAGCGACCGAGACCGATGCCTATCCCTATGTCACGCTCGGCCCCAGTTACTGGACGGACGCCAGCGTGGAATGCGTCGAGGGCCGCACGATCACGCTGCAGGTCGATGTGTGGTGCAGCGGCGGCGCTGCTGCGGGCAAGGGCAATGCCGAGGACGTGGTGGACGATGTTGCCACCGCGCTCAACGGCTGGATGGATCAGGGCGCCCTGACCGCGCATCCGGCGCGCGTGACGATGGTGCGCGTGATGGACGACCCCAGCGGCTGCGTGCATGGGGTCGTTCAGGTCGAGGTCATGGCAGAAGCCGCTTCTATCTGATGTTGCGCGTTTGCGCTTCGCGTGTGGCGCGCGCGCGAGCCACCTCTGCGGTGGCATCATAGTATTCGCGTCCGATCAGCGCGAGAAGGGCACCAAGAGGAGCGAGCATTGCGCTGAGGTAAACCCAAGCCTCATCTGGACGGGAATAACTTGCCGCAGCCGTGAGATATTCGGTCAAAACCCAAGCGAATACCATCGGTCCCAGAAGGAATAGCGCGGCTCCAATCCAGCCGATCGTCGTAAATCTCTGCCTGTAATTCATCATCCACTCCAAGGGGTTCGAATGGCGCAATTAAGCCCACGGATCATCGCGAAGCTCAAGCAAATCCCAGCTGTGGCTGTTGAAGCGGCTGCTCAGGCGATGGAGGAAGAGGCAACCAAGATCGTTGAGCAAATGCGGACGGCGGCCCCCAAGGGCGAGACGCTCCGGCTCAGCGAAAGCATCGGCTGGACATGGGGCGAAGTTCCGGCGGGCAGTTTCACAATTGCCGAGGTCCGCAGCGGTCGGAACAAGGGTGAGCAATACGGGACACTGCGTATCAAGATCTACGCCGGATCGAGGGAAGCGTATTATGCGCGATACCACGAGTTTGGCACGCAGAAGATGGCCGCCAACCCGTTCTTCTTCCCGGTCTGGAAGAAGTCAAAGGCAGGCTTTCGCAAGCGCATCCGCAACGCCGTCAAGGCGGCTGTGAAGGAAGAACTCGGCAATGGCTAAGGCAATATTTCATCGGCGCTTCGATGCGACCGATATCCGGCGCGGCGTGTCCATGAGGATCGACCCGTCGCCCGATCCGCAATCACTCCCCACGTGGGTGATCGATCTGGCCGTTGCAGCGGGCGCGGCTACTCGGTTCGTCAAAGCAAAGCCCGTCCAGATTACCAGAGAGGATTCCTGATGGCAGTTCCCGAGCTTCAGTATCGTGGGGACATTCTTGTAATGGTGGCATGGGACCCGGCGCTTCCCTTGGCACATGTCCCTTGGTGTGGTGCAACCAGCATCGACCTCACGATCGATAACGAGATGAAAGAGACCAAGGTCGGGGATTGTGACGATTGGTCCATACCTGTCGTGACCTCGACCGCGTACGGCGCGCAAAACGTGTCGGCCACGGTCAACGCAACCCTGACACGGGCCGGGCGCGACCAACTGATCCGCGCCGTGCTCGACCAACGGCAATTGCCGATGCGGTTCCATCTTGTCGGCGCTGCAACCGGGGAAATCGAATATATCGATGGCCTCGCCAAGCTGCCGAGCCTGAACATCACCGCGCTTGGCAACCTTGAGGGCGACAGTATCGCCTACACCCTCAACCTTCGCTTCGATGGTGGTGTCGAAATCACTGAGGCGGCCTGACGATGGAGCCGACTATCGTCACGATCGGCGGCGTGGAATACCCATGCCGCCTTCGCATCGGTGAGCTGGAGGGGCTGCAAGCCAAAACAGACTTCGGTCCTGAACTTCTGCTGATGAGGCTGCAAACCGGAGAGTGGAATGTTGCCCATCTGCGCGAGATCATCCGCTTCGGCCTGATCGGTGGCGGGATGCAGCACGTTGCGGCGCTGAAAGTCGTAGGCGGACTGTTTGAATACGGCCCTTACGTCCAGTTCAAAGTCCCTGCGATGCAGATTCTTGCCGCAGCTCTTTACGGCCCCCCCGACGACCAGGTGGGGGAGTCGGAGCCGGAGCCGACACCGGCAGCCCCCAACCAAACGGAAAGTGGCGGTTCAGCACCTTCTACGCCATAGGCGGGGCCATGGGCTTTGACCCGGAACAGGTGGGCCGGATGTCCCGCTGGCAGTTCATGGCCTGCCTCGACGGATATGCCCGCGCGAATGGCGCGGGACCGTCCCAGAACGCCCCCCGAAAAATGAGCATCGAACGCATGCGAGAACTAGGCATTGAGGTTGAGTAATGGCCGAACCTGATCTTGTCATAGAAGCCGGGTTTTCCGATGCGCGCTTGGTGCGCGAGGTCAATCAGGTTGTCGCGAAGTTCCGTAAGGCCGGAGAGGATGCACAAAAGGCATTTGTCGATGCGCAGGGGAAGGTCACCGATACGCAGGCGGTCGCCGCACATATGCGGGAACTCGACAAGCTGAAGAAGGCCTATGATCCGGTTTATGCTGCTGCGAAGAAATACGAGGATCAGGTCAAGCGGCTCGACCGCGCGCTGGACGTGGGAGCGATTTCACAACAGCAATACACCGCTGCCGTGGTGCAGGCCGCTGCAAAGTTCAAGGGCTTGGATGACGCGACAGAAAGGGTAGGGCGCAGTGCAGGAAGCATGCGCGGCCAGATCCAGAACGTGTCGTTTCAGATCCAGGACTTTGCCGTCCAGGTTGCGGCTGGCACGGCAGCATCGACGGCACTCGGGCAGCAGCTACCACAGCTTCTGGGTGGCCTTGGCGCACTAGGCGCTGTCATCGGCGCGGTCGTGGCGGTCGGCGTGCCCTTGGCGGCATCGTTCATGTCGACAGGGGATGCGGCGAAGGAGCTTCAAACCAACCTCGATGAGCTTGAGAAAGCGGTGAGTGCTTATAATGCTGCGGCAAGTGACTCGGGAGCCTCTGCGCAGGATCTCGCGGCCAAATTCGGCACGGCAACTGCTGCTGCGCAGGGTCTTTTCGACCGCATGGCGCGCCTGCAATACATCGATGCGGTTGCTGCCGTGGATGGCGCTATCGTGTCGTTGTCCAAAAACTTCAATGACATCCAATCGTATTTGAACATCCTCGATAGTGAGTTGCAGCAGTTCGGAATGGTTTCTCCGGGCACCGAAGAGAACATCGCCATCCAGATGAAGGAACAGTTCGGTCTGGCAGTAGATGAAGCCAGAGAATTCACCCGCCTCATGACGGATGCGCAGTCGACGCAGAATGTTGCGGAAAAAGCGAGGCTGATGGATCAGATATCTCGGCTTCTCTATGACTCTGTTCAAAGGTCGGGCGAGGCCACAAAGGAGCAGCGCAATATGGCGCAGGCGGCGACCGAAGCCGCCGCGAAAAGCTACGAGCTGGCCAAAAGTTCGGAACAGCTGTCCATCAGCATGGAAGAGGCAGGGGACGCGGCTAGCCGTATCGCCGCCAACGTGGCGGGGATCGACTTCTCCAATGCCATCGCTGGTGCTTCCGCGCTCGTTTCCGCGCTCACCAGTGCGATGGCGGCGGTTGCCTCACTGGAGGGGCGTCAGGCACAGGCCATGCGTCGTGCAGAGATCGCCAAGGAATTTGCCGGTGACAACGTCGGCAAGGCGGGCGCGCTGGCAGGAGTGGATTTCGACAGCACCTTTGATGCGGCCAGCGGCGGCATGCAAGGACCGCTCACAAAGGCAGCGCAAGAGGATGTGAATGCGCGGCGAGAGGTCTATGTCCAAGGCGCGAAAGACATCGCCCGGATCGAGGAAGAAACGCAGACCAAGCTGAAAGCCATTGCGTCAGCAGGCGGTTCTGGCGGGGGTGGCGGTCGCAAGCGAGGCGGTGGCGGCGGCGCGGCGATGCGCGAAGAACCGGGACTTTTCGATAACGCCGAAAAACAGCTGGCCGACCTTCAGCGCCAGATCGATCTGCTGGGCAAAGGCACTCTTGAGACGGCCAAGCTGCGCGCTGAATGGGCGATGCTGGATGAAGCCAAAAGGCGCGGCATCCCGATCAACGATGAACTCAGCGCCAGGATCCGTTCGCAGGCAGAGGCAGTTGGTCGGCTGACCTCTGAACTGGAGCAGGGCCAGCTCGCTCAAGATCAATTCGATCAGGCCATTGACGGGATCGCGAATGCCTTCAGCAATGCCATCCTGCAGGGCGAGAGCCTGCGCGACAGTATGGCAGGGATCTTCCGACAGATCGCGGCGAACATCCTGAATGCCGGGATTCAGCAAGCACTGATGTCGGCTTTCGGTGGCGCTGGCGGCGGCGGGTTCTGGGGCAAGCTCCTCTCCTCCGCTTTCGGCGGAACCAAGGCGGCGACCCCCAGCTTTGACGGCGGCGGATTCACAGGTCGTGGTTCCCGGTCAGGCGGCATCGACGGCAAGGGCGGGTTCCCGGCCATCCTGCACCCGAATGAGACAGTCTTGGATCACACGCGCGGGCAAAGCATGTCTGGTGGAGGCAACAACATGAATATGACCATCGACCTGCGCGGCACCACCGGAGATCGGGAGCTTGATCGCAAGATCGCGGCAGCCGGGCGTCAGATCCTGTCACAGGTTCCAGCTACCATGGACGACTATCAGCGGAGGGTGCGCTGATGCAGGTGACATTTCCGCACCGTGCCATGTGGCAATCGGTGACGTTCAACCTGACCGGCCAGTCTCTGGAGCCGCAGCAGTCCATCAGCGGGGCCGAGACGGTTGTCCCGGTTCCGCGCGGCCGCTGGACTGCCACCATGAGCTTTGCGATCAAGGGCGAGGCTATAGTGCTGCAATGGCAAGCCTTTCTGGCGCAGATGGAAGGCCGTATCGGGACAACGCTGGTTCCGGTGCGCTCGCGCTATCGCCCGCTCGACCGCGATGGGCACAATCTGGCGTTCTGCACCACCGCCAATCTGGCGGATGCGCAGACATGGGAGCACTTCGGGTTCAACAATACGGTGGTTGCCCACATGAACGTCGCGGCCCCGGCAGCACTGCGCGCCACGCAGATGGATGTGACGCTGACCAATTCGACCGGTCTGCGCCCGGGTCAGTTCTTTTCCATCGGCGAACGGCTCTACCGCGTGCAGGCGCACTGGCAGCCGTCTGCCGGGGTGCATCGGATCATGTTCCAGCCGCCTTTGCGTGAAGCGGTCTTTCTCGGCCAACGGCTGGAGCTTGGCCGCCCGGTCTGCCGCATGCGGTTCGCCAGCGAGGACGAGGGGCTGTTTGACCAGTCGCTTGATGTGCTGCCGGTCGTCAGCGTCAATTTCGTCGAGGCGATCTGATGGGCGCGCGTGAGGATCTGCTGGCCGTCCCCGATGAGCAACTGCGCCGGGGCGAGATCGGTCAGGCGGTGCTGGTGCATATGGATTTCAAGGATTCACCACAGCGCTGGTGGTCCGGTTTCGGTGACCTGGACGCGGGTGGCTTCCGCTGGCAGGGGCTGGGCGATCTGATCGGCGTTAGCCAGATCAATTCGACCTATCAGGTGTCGGCAGAGCAGGTGACCTTCACTGTCGCGGCAACGCCCGAGATGCTGGCTTTGGCGCTGAACGCCAAGGACCGCGTGCGGGACCGGGCTGTCACGGTCTATCTGCAGCTGTTGGCCGGTCATCTGCCCTTGGGGTCGCCGATGGCGCTCTATTCCGGGACCATGCAGCGCATGCCATGGTCGGCAAGCGGCCCGGATCAACGCACGCTCACCATTGAGGCCGAGGGTCTGTTCTACCGCCGCAACGCGCCGCCGCGTGGTCGCTGGACCGATGCTGACCAACGGGCGCGCTATGGGGCGGACCGAGGCTTTGAGCGTCTGCCGCTCTACACACAGGGGTACGAGACCAGGTGGCGGTGATCCGGCTGGCCGATATGGGCGATGTGCTGCGCATCGTCGACATGATCGAGGACCTGCGGGCGGCGGTCGATGGGCCGATCACGGTCGATCGCACATGGACAGCGCGCACGGTCGCCGGATTGATCGCGGATCCCGACGGCGCCGTCTGGGTCAGCCCCGGCGGCTTCATCGCGGGCGCGCTGCGCGCCACTGTCATCAATCCCGAGCCGATTGCCTGTGAACAGGGCTGGTTCGCTCGCGACCGCTCGGGGCTCGCGCTGCTGCGCACCTTTGAGAATTGGGCGGTCGCGCGCGGTGCGCGGCTGATCCAGCTGTCGACCGGCGCCTCGGGCCCGGACCTGTCCCGTCTCGGGTATCGCTTGGCTGAAAGGGCTTGGATCAAGGCATGATTTTCACCGCTATCATTGCCATGCTGCCAGCCGGGGCAGGGTGGGGCGCTGTCACGATTGCGGGCCTGTCGCCTGCAGTCTCGGCAGCCATCATTGCCACCGGCCGCGCGGCGCTGTGGTCGCTCGGCTCGATGGCACTGACGCGGCGTTCTCTGCCCCGCGCGCAGGTCATGGCCACCATGACCGAGACCGACCGGGCGCGCATCCGCTCCTATGGCCGCAACCTGGCGGGCGGCCTGCGCGTGTTCTTCGAGGCAAAGGACGGCAGGCTGCATCAGCTGGTCGTGTTCAACCACGGCGAGGTAGATGGCCTGATCCGGTTTTGGATCGACGGTGAGAAGGTCACCACGGACGGGCATGGGGCCAGCGTCGATGGCGGCGGCCGGGTGACGGGAAAGCGCTATCACGCCCTGTTCTTCAAGAACGGCTCCGGCGCGGGCGGGGACTATCGCGGCGCGTTCGATCCGAGTGTTCCTGGATTGGCGCGCGATTGGCAGGATTTGCACCAGTCATTTCCGACGCTGTGGACGACGGCGCACCGGCTGCAGGGGCAGGCGACATTCTATGCGGTGTTTGGCGATCCCTCGGATGAGGATTTCATCAAGGAGTTTCCCAAGGGCCCCAGCACGGTCCTGCAGGTCGAATATCGCGGCGTCCGCGTGCAGAACATGGCCGGAGCCAGCATCTACTCCGAGAACGCGGGCCTCTGCATCCGCGATCTGATGACGCATCGGGACGGCTGGGGCATCGCGCTGGCGCGGCTGGATACCGCGTCGTGGCAAAGCTTCGTCAACCGTTGCAATTAGGCTGTGCCGCTGTCTGCTGGCGGGACCGAGCCGCGCTATCGGGTCTGCGGCTATTACTCGCTGGATGAGCCGCTGAAGGAGGTGACGGGCCGGATGCTGATGGCCTGCGACGGCCAGATCTATGAGACGGCAGAGGGCAAGATCGGCATTCTCGGCGGGGCGTGGTCAGAGCCTGACGTGACGATCACGGCGGACGACATCCTGCATATCGAGATGCAGGACGGCTTTGACCCGTTCACGGATTATAACGTGCTGAAGGGCAGCTTTGTCAGCCCGGCCCATGCCTACCAGCCTACCGAGGTCGCGGAATGGCGCGATGAGGTGGCGTTGCTGACCCAGCCCGAGCGGGTCGAGCAGGTCGATATCGAGATGTGCCCCAGCTCAGGGCAGATGCAGCGGCTGATCAAGATCAAGGCCGCAAAGGACCGCCGCGCGCAGATCGGGACGATCCGCACCAATCTGGTGGGTATGAAGGCGCGATTTCCGAAGGGGGACGGCATTCACACCATCCGCATCGTGGCCGAGGAATTCGGCCTCCACGGCGTGTTCGAGGTGACCTCCCATGTGTTCAGCGTGCCGGATGGGTTTTGCGAGATCGGTATTGCCAGCATCGCCAATCCCTACGGCTGGACGGTGGCAGAAGAAAAACCGCTTCCGCCGGGCATCGATGAGATCCTGCTGCCCGACCGGGACGCGCCGCCGATCACCGGCATCAGCCTGACGCAGGAGGCGGTCATGGTGTCGGGCGACGTGAAGGGTGCGAAACTGGTGGTGACCGTGGCTAATCCGGGGCGCGAGGATCTGCATCTGCGCGCACAGGTGGCCCGAGGCGGCATCTCGGCAACCGGGCCTTGGCCCGATCCGCAGCCCGCATGGGTTGAGATGCCAGGCGGGCGGCTGCGCGCGGAAACGGGCATCCTGGACGACGGCGTGACCTATACCGTGCGCCTGCAATGGCGGCGCTATACGACATGGGTCAAGGCCGGTTCGGTCGCCGTGGTCGCGAACCCCTCAGCACCTGCCGCGCCCACGAACTTCAGCGCCATGCTGACCGGATCGACAGTGTATCTGGACTGGGTCAATCCCATCATGAACTTTGCCCGCGTGCAGATCTGGCACAACACGGCAAATAATCTGGCCGGCGCCACGCTGCTGAAGGAAGTCAACGGCGTTGCGGGTCAGCCCTCCAACACCACCACGCCGGTGTCGGGCACGGGGTCACGGTATTACTGGGTCCGCGCCCTTAACGAGTCCCGCGTCCCGTCCGGCTATGCCGGGCCTGTTTCAGTCGCCCTCTGATCCTCCCGACAATCTGAATGACGACCCCGCTTCAGGCGGGTCTTTCCTGTGAGGTAAACATGCCGAAAACCGTCAACGAGGTGTTCCGCGACTTTGTGCGCTACACCGGCGATGGCCTTCCCGGCCAACCTGTCGGCCATCCGCTACCGGTCGGTGACCCGCGCTCTGGGACGCATCATCCGTCGAAAGGCGACATCCGCGAAGCATTGGGCGGGATTTGGGGGGCGGCTCAAGCCGCAACGGATGCGGTAGAAGCGGCCCTCGACGCGGTTGCGGATATTTACGGTGCAACCTTTTATGCGGCGAGCCTCCCTGAGCTGCTTGCCCACACTGGCACCGGATACCCAACGGGGACTGTGTTTGCTACTCGCGCTGAAAAATTCAGCTATCAGGTCGTATCGAGCGACCCGGACCTGGCAACCGCAGGCGGGGTCATGCTTCGTGTCCTGCCGAGCGCTGACGGTCTGATCCTGCTGGCCGCGTGGGGCGTGGATACCACTGGCGCGGTCGATTGCACGGCAGCATTCCAGCAGGCCGTTAATCGCGCTCCTGGGCCTCAGGGCGGCACTGTTGTTCTGCCCCGTGGCCGCATCCTCTTGAATGGCACCGTCCACCGTAAGCTGAACGCGGGTGGTGCGCTTGGCCGGGCATTCGCAATCGTCGGGTCTGTGTGCGGAAACACTACGGTTGTGGTGGGCCACGCAGAGGCCGGCATTTATCTCGAAGGTCCGACCGGGTCGTTTGCTTCTGGCGTGGAATGCTTCGGGTTCCGAATGGAGGCGGCGACGGCGGGTGTTGGCACAGGTATGCGCCTCACTGGCATCGCCCGCTCCGACTTCAACGTGCAGTTCCGCAACCTGAATGTCGGTCTTGATTGCGAGGCCGTCCTCATCAGCAAATTCCACACCCGCGCCGAATACTGCAACATCGGCGTGTATCTACGCAAAGAGGGACACTTCGGCGGCGATTGGGGTGTTTCGGGCTGCAACGAAAACCACTTCTCGGGCGACCTCGGCATGTGCAAACGCTACGGCATGATCGCTGACACCATTCGCGGCATCACGCTCGATATGCACGTCGAACGGTGCGGGGATGTGGATGTTGCTGGCGGCGGGGTCCACAATACGTCACGCGGCGGCGTGTGGTTTATCAACCCGGCTGGCACCCTTCGCATGCGCGGATCGTCTGAGGATTGCGGGCGCACCATTACCGGCAATGCTGGAACAGGTGTCGTCTATGCCTATACGGACGGCACTTCGGCGGAACGCTGGACGCTCGACCTGCAAGGCTGGAATTTCTTTGGCACCCTGGGCCGTCCCGATCATTTCGTCACAGTCGGTCAGCACGCCTCGGCGGGCTACGGCTCGGTTGTCCTGACCGGGGTGACGTTCCGGGACAACGCGGCCTACACGCCCAACGCTGGACGCGACAAGATACACATCGGCGCGACCGCCCCCAATATGCGCTGTGTTCTGGAAGGCGTGAGCATGACGCATGCTTCAACCGAAATGAGTTGGAACGCCAGCACCGATTACGTGGTCATCAACAGCTCGGATATCGGGCCTGACACGCAAATCTATGTGCGCGGCTCTGGCTCATTTGGACAGGTGATCGAGGGCGCGTTCGATGTTGCCTCGCTGGCGCTTCCTGCCAACACCAAGGTCAGCCTATCTGGGGCTGGCGCAACGGGGTGCTGGATTCGCTACAGCCCAACAGCAAATGCGTTCCAGATCGGGACCGGGGTGAATGACGTAAAGCACACGTTCAGCCTGACATAGTCCAATGCTTCATTGACCCTGAAAGACAGGGATACCGCCCCGCCTAAGGCGGGATTTTTTATGCGCTGGAGCCATACACCATGACCACCATCAAATACCGCCTCGGCACGGTCGGGCGACTGGTCTTTGCGCCGGAGCAGGTCGACGGCACGATGCCGGACCTGACCGGGCTGAGCATGGAGCTGCGGATTGCCGCCGCCGGACAGTGCATCGTGCGGCACGGGGTGCAGGTCGCGGAGGGCTTCGAAGTTGATCTCTCGACCCTCGACCTGCCGCCCCGGCTCTACCCGGCCAGCTTCTACTACATCGATCAGGACGGCCCGCAGCCGCCCGGTTCGATCTTTCTCAACATCGAAGGGGGCTGCTGATGCAGATCGTGAAAACGACCATCGGGTTTCGCGGACCTGCGGGCGCGCTCGACATGTCGACCGTGACGCTGGCCACCGGCGCGCCGGGCTCGGACGTGACCTATGAGGGCGGGGTGCTGAGCATTCCGCGCGGTGACGATGGCGCGCAGGGCATGCCGGGCGAAAAGGGCGATCCCGGCGAGCGCGGCCTGCAAGGGCTCAAGGGCGATCCCGGCGAGCGTGGGTTGTCTGGTGAGAAAGGCGACCCTGGAGACCCCGGCTTGCAGGGAGAGCGCGGCCTTCAGGGAGCGAAAGGTGAGAAAGGCGACCCTGGAGCACCCGGAACGTCGGCGACGGTGCGCAGCTACACCGATTTCGCCGCCGCGCAGGCCGCCGTCGCGCAGCACCCCAACGACATCATCACCTATAAGCCAGCGGGCGCGTGATGGCGGGCCTCTTGGATATGTCTGCCCATCGCATCTGGGCCGGTTCGGAGGTCGATGCGCTTTGGGCCGGGGGGCGGCGCTGGCTGCGCCCGATCTCAACGCTTTACGGCCTCGGAGCCGGACTTGTGCCGACGCATTATGACCCGGCCAAAGCTGGGGTGAATGGATCTGGCGAAGTCACATCGGTTCCGAACCTTGGTGCTGCCGGGGCAGCCTATGGTGCCGCTCCTGCTGGAACTGAAGCTATCAGGATCAGTGGTGGCATGTTCGCCTTGACTGGGGCGAACTTCCTGAACGTTCCCGGCGCGCCGGATCTGATGGGAACGCGCTGCTTCATTGTTGCGAACCTGACCTTTCCTGTCCGCATCACATATTTCCTCGGCAACATCGTGGCCGGGAATGTCGGCAATACTAATGCCCGCTTCGATAGTCTGACAAAGGCGATCCTGCTACAGCGCAACGATGGTTCCGGCAACATTGCCGCGCCAAACCTCGCTTGGCCTGACATGGCCGAGGGTCTGCATTTGATCGAGTTGGAAATCCTGCCTTCGACGATCAAGCTGTTCGTTGGCGGCGTGCAAAAAGCCAGCGTGGCAACTCCTGCCTGGCCGAATTTCCCGGTCAGCCGGATCGGTATAGGTCAGGCCTCGCCGGGCATCACCGGACGGCTCGGAGATATCGTTCCGATGGTCACAGATGGATCGGCTGCGATGGCGCGACCGATCGGCATTATCCGGCGCCGTCTTGCGGAAAAGCATCCGGGGCTGGTGGTGGCATGATCCGTTATCTTCTCACCCCTGACGCGCACCGCGATCCCTACGTCTGGGCCGCCGTGCTGCTGGCGCACTTCGCTATCGGGGCGATGCTCTGGCCGCTGGTCGGCTGGTGGGTGGCGCTAATCTACACCGCGTTCGAGCTGGCGCAGGCGGCCCGCGTGCGGCTTCTGGCATGGGACAGCGTGCTTGACTGGTGCGGCGTCATGCTGGGCGCGGCGTTCGTCTGGCAGATCGCTGCTGGAAGCGCCCTTATGGCAATGGCGGCCGCCGTGTCGGCGCTGTGCATCGCTGTGGTCGGATGGGCGAAGCGCTCCAAACCCGCCTCCGGGCACAACGCGCAGGAGGCGCAATGACCGATCCATCTTCCTTCCGCTCACCCGAGTTCTGGGTTGCGGTCGCTATCGCGCTGATCGTCAAGATCAAGACCACGGCGCAGCTCGGCCCGGTGAAGATCATCACCACCATTGCCGTCGCTGTCGGCGCGGCATGGGTCGGGACGGATTACACCGCCTCCGTCCTGGGCGTGCCGGAGCCGGTCGCGGCGGCAATCGTCACGCTGACCGCCGAGGGCGCTATGCGCTGGCTGCTGCTGGCGGTCGATGATCCGAAGAACGCTATCGACCTCTGGAAGCACTGGCGGCGCTGATCTCCCTCCAGGCGGTCAGCGCCATTTTTCCCAGCAATCGCTAGGCGAAACACCGATCCCCACCCGCCGAGGTCAGCGCCTCGGGCGGGCTCTTTCCAATGGAGCAAACATGTCTGCATTCTTTGCTGCGCTTGGGGCGTGGCTCAAATCCTTGTTCTCGACGCCCAAGAAGGCAGCGGGAACGGCTGGCGCGGCGGCGATCCTCGCGGCCACGGCGGCATTCGTCGGGCCATGGGAGGGCGAGCGCGCCGAAGCTTACCTCGACCGCATCGCCAGCCCGCCGGTCTGGACGGTTTGCTATGGCGAGACGCGCGGCGTAAAGCCTGGCGACCGCTACACCAGCGCCGAATGCAATGAGATGCTGCTTCAGGCGCTGTCTGAATACCGCTTCCCGCTGAACGCCTGCATTCCAAGTCTCGTCTTTCAGCCCGAGGGCGTGCAGGTCGCGCTTATCAGCTGGGCCTACAACGTGGGCACCGGCGCGGCCTGCGGCTCGACCTTGGCCAAGCGGGCGAACGCGGGTGACTGGCCGGGAGCCTGCAACCAGCTGCCGCGCTGGAACAAGGCTGGGGGCAAGGCAATCCAAGGCCTGACCAACCGCCGCGCCGCCGAGCAGAAACTTTGTCTCAACGCCCTGAAAGGAGCCTGACATGCTCAAGGGAGCAATCGCACTCGTCATCCGCTACATCCTGCTGATCGGAGGTGGTGCGCTGGCTGGCGCTGGCATCATCACGTCCACGGCCGATCTGGGCTATTACTGCTTCGACAGCAAACACGTCGCTGACGCTCTGGCGACGGCTGTGGCGCTCATGCTGGGCGGCGGCGCAACGGCGGCTGCGGGTGTCGGCTGGCGCTTCTGGGCCAAGAAACGCGGCGGGGTAACATGATCTGGCTGGCGGCTATATTCGGCGTCAGCGCCATCGCCTGCATGCTTCTCTGGTGCTGCTTCAAAGCTGGTGCCCGATCCGACCAATGATTGTCCGCCCTCGGTTCGCGCCGAGGGCGGTTTTTTTTATGGCCGGGTAGTGGTTTTGGCGAATGATGGCCGCGAAATACACGCAAAAGGCGATTGCGCTAATCGCCCCGGCGGGTTTAGCCTGCCAGAATGCGCGCACCTCGACACCTTGGCAGCTATCCCGACCGCGATCTCGATCTGCAGGAGGCGCTGGAGGACGGGTTTGTCGCTCTGATCGCGTCTGCCGAGAAAGCGGGCTGGCTGCCATTAGAGGCCTATCAGGCTGTCATTTCTCTCGCTGAGGCGCACGCCTGTGCGGATCTGAGTGATGAGGCGATGCGCGAGTTGCTGGACCTGCTGCGGCGGCCAAAGCGGACCTAAGCGAATTTCGGCCGCGGCGTTCTTAATCGAACAGAAGTGCTGTCGCTGTCAAAGGAATCATTGTGCTCGGCTATGCCCCAGATAGGGTCACCGGCACATGGATGACTTATATTGCCTTCTGTATCGCAGCAAATGCATCTTGCCCGCGCGCAGCCCGGAAGAGCGTGCTATGCTCGAAGTCGCGAACTCTCGAAACCAGATCGAGGCCATTACGGGCATTCTGCATCGAGAATCGGGTGCATATTTCCAGTGGCTGGAGGGGCCGCGTGCCAGCGTCGAAGCGGTCTATGCGTCCATCCAAGACGACCACCGCCACACGAATGTTGAATGCCTGAGCATTGAGCCCGCCACGCATCGTCGTTTTGCCGACTGGACGATGGCGTATTCGAATTTCGATGATGAATCCCTGTTTGACTGGGCAGCGGAAGCAGGCATGTCTCTCCTGCACCCAAACCCGCAGGAGATCCTCGCGTTTCTGGAACACCGAGCGAGGCTATTGCCTTAGCGCACTTTAGTTGCGCTTGAACGACCGGCACCTGCGCGCGTAGCCTGTAAACATGTGTAATCTGTACAACCAGACCACCGCTGTTGAAGCGATGCGACACCTTTTCGACGGCCTCAAAGTCGCGGAAAGCGCAGGTAACCTGGCGCCCGGCAAGGTCTATCCTGACCAGTTGGCCCCGATCATCCGCCACGGCGGCGATGGCTTGGAACTGGCTCGGGCGCGATGGGGAATGCCGACACCGCCGCGCTATCTGCCCGCGTCTGGACGGGACAGCGGCGTGACCAACATCCGCAATGTCGGCAGCCCACACTGGCGGCGCTGGCTCAGTCCTGAGCATCGCTGCCTTGTGCCGCTCGATGCCTTCTCGGAACCTGGTAGCGACAAGAAGCCGGTCTGGTTCGCGCCTGTTGCTGATGGACCGATCTTTTTTGCGGGCATCCAGACGCAGGGCTGGACCTCAGTCCGCAAGGTAAAGGACGGCGAGACGACCGACGACCTGTTCGCCTTCCTGACGTGTCCGCCCAACGCCGAGGTGGGTGCGATCCATCCAAAGGCTATGCCGGTGATCCTGACGGCGCCCGATGAGTGGGGCGCATGGCTGAACCTCCCCTGGGATCAGGCGAAGGCGCTACAACGCTCGCTGGCCAATGGGACGTTGAAGCTTGTCTAATGCTGTCGCTTGTAGCCGGACCGGACTTCCCTCCTGCCTCTCGGCGCAAGCGGGTAGTCTTACGGCTTGGCTAAAAGGGGAGGCCTGCTATTTTCTTGGTGGAGCCGCTGTGCGGGGCAAAACAGCGGCTCAATCGCGCGCGAAGTTGCTACAAAAGCTTATTATGTATTGACGAAATATAAGTAAAAGGAGAGTTGCTCTTTGCTGACTTCAGCCCCACGCCCTTACTGAAAGAAATTGTTGAAGCGGCGCCCGCCAAGAGTGACGAAGCCGTATCTAATCCGAAGATTTTTCCTGCAAAGAATCCTTTAAAGGCATCGATCGCAGAGAAACTGAAACTCATTTCCCATGACGACAGTGTGAAGGGGTTCTTGCTCTCTCTGGCAACTTTAATCATAGCTGAGATGGCTATATCTAGATCGTTTATTGCCATTTTAAGTTGATGCTCTTTATCCTCAGAGTTCATCCAGTCCTGATAAAGTCTGTCTAGTGCGCTTCGTAAAGCCAAAACCTCGGGTAGTCTGGCATCTCTGAACCGCAGCACTTCCTCCAACGGCATGTCGTGCATGGGGATGGGTATTAGGTTGCTTAAGGTTGTGAGGACGCCGCGGTCTGTGAGAAGGTCTTTTCCGCTCAAGCTCAACGAACTTTCACCATTGGACATAATCCATTGCCCCGGCATCTTCCCCTCAAGGATCTTTAATGTTTGGCTGAAAGCCATCGATAGGCCTGTCGCAGCATCACCGTTCATATGAAATTTTGGCCTGATCAAGCGCTTTTCGGACAGTAGGAAGTCTATATCGGGACCACCACATATGTAGATTCCGCTTGATGCCGGCCATGCAATCACATCCCAAAAGAGAAGGGCTCTCCGCAACTCGCTGGCGTCCAAATCAGAGCTTTCGATACTGACTGATGTTCCAGATATTCTCATGGGATTAGAGAGTATTATGCCGCGATTGGAATTGTTGATTTCAAAGTCAAAAGAACTACTGTCCGGCCAGACGGAAGTGCCGGCATTTGGAACAGTGCCTGTATTCAATTGACAAAATTGCGCGTTCTTCTGGAACGGATTGGTTAAAAATGTCGTGTTGCGGAAATGGCTCTTTCCCATCTCCCGGTCCTTTCTTGTCATTGAACTCTGGAATGAGCGACGATATCTGCTTCAATATTTTTCACAAGCTGACATTTCGAATAGCCGACGTCCACCTGGCGCCTGCCAGGTTCTGAAGGACGGAATAGGTTCGAAACTTCGCAGTAGCTGCTATGTCCCGCGAAGGCACCCTCTAGATCGCCCACAATGTTCCGCTTATGTTCTCATCATGGCTGGCGTGACGATTCGAGATCTGATAGCTGAAGGCGTGGCCTTGCAGATCCGCTGCACGGGCTGCGGCAAGACCTATGTCTATCAGGGCGACTTTCGACTGCGCACCCTTGCGACAACATCGACCCGGATCGGCGACCTTCAGCGCGCTCTGCGCTGCCGGACCTGCAAGGCGCGCGGTGAGATCGTGATAACGATCCCCTGCTTGATCATCAACGGCCAGCGCAAAACCGACAACCCGATCAGCGCGCTGTCGCAGCTGGGGCCACCGCTGTGGCGATGACCCGCTGGACCCACGTTGCAACATGGCCCGACGGCGACCGTGACACGGATCGGGTGGTCCTGCGCGACGGTCTGGTCGTCGGGCGCGTCCATGTGGTGCTGATGCCATATGGGCCGGATAAATGGAGCTGGGCGGTCCAGACACATCCGGCATCGAGCGGCCTAGCCGACACGCTGGATGAGGGGCTGGGGATGATCAGGAAGCTGGCATCTGATGTGCTTCTCACCAAGCCAAAGAGGCGCTGAAGCTGCGAGAATCCAACAAAGAAGAAACTGACCGGATGGAGTTGTACCGTTTCTCCATCCGGTCGGTCGTCTTGAACCGCGAACCACTTATTGCACGCTTAGGGTGTATACCGAGGGGCGGAATCTTGCTACTTGTCCGTTTGGTCAGGTACATGCTCAGGTTGTGGTTGCCGCGCCTGCACCACTCAGCGTAATGGTTAACAGACGCATAAAGTCATTGGATAGTTCGCGTCACGTCAACAGCAAGATGTTCCCCTTCCCTGTAATCACTCGGACAGAGCATCTGCATGGCATTGGTCCTTATAGGTTTTCTTGTCGGTGCCTTTTGCTCAATCCTAGCAACCGCTTTGGGACTTGCTTGGTGGCAGGCGCTGGCCATTTACGTGGGGGCCGGGATCATAGGCTTGGTTGTTGCGGCAATCGCTTGGGCTCTCGCGCCGGATGATCCACAGGAGATCAAGGGTTATGTCGACGGTCCGCCCGATCCGCGAACTCTCGCCTCTACTTCCGATTGCAAGAACCTTCGCGAGTGGAAGTAGGCCCAAGCCGCCCACGCGGTGATCCCGCCCGGCGCGTGGGTCAGGGGTGGGGGCTTTCGGAGGCTACAGCAACCGCGAACTTGTCTCGCATCGCGGCCATTTGATCCATCGCGCGCCCGGCCTCCCGCATGCAGGCTTCCGCAGTCGGGGCCGCGTAATAGAACGGGTAGCCGTGTAGCTTGGCCTCGAATGTCCCGTCAGGCTTGCGCGTGACCGTGAACGTGTCGCGATATACTCTGCTCATCCCCGCTCCCCCGCCAGTGCGCGCAGGGCGACAAGCCCCTCCGTTACAGTCTGGTCAATCAGATCGGAGTTCGCCCATCGGTGGCGGTCCCCATCGGTGGCCGTCATGTTCAATTCTCGGATTTCGTTCAGCGCGATTTTGACCCGCGCCGCCGCCTCGACGCTCACCGTGCCCGCGCTGGACTGGGTGCAGTCACGGCAGGGTTGGAGGGCGTGCTCATGGAGGCCAAAGTCGCTGCACGTTTTGCACGCCACCGGCTGCGGCTCGGGGTCGGCCTGGATCGCGGCGAGGATGCGGTCCTCGTAATCGGCCTGAGCGGCTGCATACGCCGCATCTTCGTTGCCGCCTTCATAGATCACCTTGCAGTCCGGGTACCTGATCACGCGGAACCACACTTCCGGGTCGTCTCGGTAGGTCCATGTGAGATTGTACTTTATCAGGCCAGCCGAAGCGTTCTCGCCCCAGCAACTCAAGTCGGCGCGCACCCACTCCAGCGTCCTGATCGTGCCGCTTACATGCTTGGGGGTGGCGGTTGAGGCGGTGGTCATTCGTCAAACCTTTTCCATTTCATCACCCACCTGAAACCATTTCGGTCCCATGAGGCGATCGTGAATACGCCTAAAGTTAGGCGCACCGGAAGGAAGATTGTTGAGGCTAAAATAAAGCCATATGCGAACTCCGTCATGCGCCCGCCTCCTTGCGCTGGTCGAGGCGGGCGA
>NZ_VLKU01000014.1 GCF_007830335.1 Paracoccus sulfuroxidans
GCTCATCCCCGCTCCCCCGCCAGTGCGCGCAGGGCGACAAGCCCCTCCGTTACAGTCTGGTCAATCAGATCGGAGTTCGCCCATCGGTGGCGGTCCCCATCGGTGGCCGTCATGTTCAATTCTCGGATTTCGTTCAGCGCGATTTTGACCCGCGCCGCCGCCTCGACGCTCACCGTGCCCGCGCTGGACTGGGTGCAGTCACGGCAGGGTTGGAGGGCGTGCTCATGGAGGCCAAAGTCGCTGCACGTTTTGCACGCCACCGGCTGCGGCTCGGGGTCGGCCTGGATCGCGGCGAGGATGCGGTCCTCGTAATCGGCCTGAGCGGCTGCATACGCCGCATCTTCGTTGCCGCCTTCATAGATCACCTTGCAGTCCGGGTACCTGATCACGCGGAACCACACTTCCGGGTCGTCTCGGTAGGTCCATGTGAGATTGTACTTTATCAGGCCAGCCGAAGCGTTCTCGCCCCAGCAACTCAAGTCGGCGCGCACCCACTCCAGCGTCCTGATCGTGCCGCTTACATGCTTGGGGGTGGCGGTTGAGGCGGTGGTCATTCGTCAAACCTTTTCCATTTCATCACCCACCTGAAACCATTTCGGTCCCATGAGGCGATCGTGAATACGCCTAAAGTTAGGCGCACCGGAAGGAAGATTGTTGAGGCTAAAATAAAGCCATATGCGAACTCCGTCATGCGCCCGCCTCCTTGCGCTGGTCGAGGCGGGCGAGGATGGCGGCGGCGCAGGCAGCGGAGTGCCGGTCAAACATGCCGCTGCCGTGGTCTTTGGAGTATTCCTCGCAAATCTCCGCACACGCCCGCGTCTCTGCGACCACGGCCCTCTTGACGATCTCGGCAAGGGCGGTGGTCTCGGCTTCGGTGGCGAGGGCGCGGACTTGATCTATCTTATAGGCATTGGTTTCGCGCCAAAGCTCATCGTACCTAAGCGCCGCCCTCTCATACGCCGCCGCTGTCGCTGCCCGTGCCTCGTCACGCTCGGCGGTCAGGCGGGCGATGGTGTTTACCTGATCGTCGTGCCGCTCCATGAGCGCGCAATAGTCGATGCAGTTTTGCTTCCGCTCGGCCCGCAGCCGCTCGATCTCGGCTTGCTGCGCGGTATTCTCAGCGGACAGCCCGTCGATCACATTGTTACTCGCGGCGATGATGCTTTGCAGCCCCTCGACCTCGTCAGGCGCAGAGGGGACGGCGAGATCGGCGCGGTGATGCTTCACGATCTCGGTGGCGATGCGCATGGAGTTTCGCGAGGGCCCACCCATGTAAACGCTGGGGTAGTCGATGATCTGCGCGATGCCGACAATAAGGGCATCCGGCGCTGCCTGCTCTGGGGTGGAATCTTGACGTGCGCCCGCGTGGGCGGTGGGGGTGTCGGTCATGCCCTGTGCTGATTCCGAATCGACGCAAGACAGCCTGTCAGTGACAGCCGCCATTAGCGCTGCGACAGCCGCATGGGGATAGTTCCCTTCGTGACCGATGCCGAAATTATGCGGCGTCCGCAGTTTGATTTCCTCCAGTGCCTTCTCGATCGGGAGAATCGGCTGACGTCCTGAGGGCTGCGGCATTGTCATGCCGTCACCTCATCGCGGCCGACACAAAGGCTCTTGGCGGGGCTCTGAATTGTTTTACAAATGCTGTCTAACACATTGAAACTTAAAGAAGCGGTTTCAGACGATTTTACAAATTCGTGGCCTAGCGTGGCGGCTTTGGCTCGGTTTTGGGTACCGTAGGCCGGAGGTTCGAATCCTCTCGCCCCGACCATTTTCTAGCCCACAGTTTTCTCAGCATTGTTCTGATGTCGGTCCTGCCTTTCGCACTCGGCATCGGCCCCGCGCCTGCAGGTGCGAATCGCGACCCTCTGCCCGAAAAGATGACGCAGCGCCTGACGGATTGCACATGGGGCGCGGGTCGGTTACAGAACTGTGAGGTTTGTCGGAGATCATCCGTAACCATGTGATGCCCAGAGGCGAAGAGCCAGGCATTCATTTTCGTCCGTCGCCAGCGCCGCAGACTTCGGCAGGCTTGGCGGATGACCAACTAAAACTGAAGAAAGGACGTCGCATGTGGACTCGCGTTCCTACGATTGTCGATGGCAATACCATTTCCGGAGACTGGACCATTTGCTTTGGTGACCGCCCCGTCGGTCGTATTTCCTATTCGCCCGAGGCACCGGGGCAGGGCGCCTGGACCTGGGCTCTGACCGAGGGTGCGGAGCTCTCCGGACGGGTCTGGACGGAAGAGGCCGCGATGGCGAGCCTGAGAGAAGCCGCCATGGGGTCCAGCCCCGAGGCCGCCTGATACCAAGCTTGGCCGCCGGCTGCGCTGAACTGTCAGCGAATGCACGGCGGCCCGCTTCCCCTTTGCAGCGACGGGCCTTGCCGCCGCCCGTTCCTGACTCGACCGAACGTGATCTTGACGCGATAGCGGCATCTGCCGCCTTCGGCTACGCTCTCGGCACGGTTGCAAAGGGCGGGGAAGAATCATGGCAGATGTCAAAAATGCAATGACCCGGCGCACGCTTCTGGCCGGTGCCGCCATGGGCGCATTGCTGCTGGGCAGCCGGATCAGCGCGCGTGCGGCAGATGCTCCGGCGCGCAAATATCTGCCCGTCACCGCCCGGATCCTCAACAGCGGGCATTCGCTGGTCGACGCGATTTTCGCAGGTGCGGGCGACCGGCGACAGACGCTGACCAGCTATCATCCGCAGGGCGCTCGGAACTGGCGGTTGGTGTCCATTCCGGGCTCTTCGATGGCGATCCGCTGGGACTGGCGCTTCGGTGCTGAGGCCGGAGCCATACCCGATCGCACACCCGGGGCCTATAGTCAGGCGAATGAATATAGCCCCGTCCTGCCCGGCCGCGACATGGCCGAGTTCGATGCGCTGTTCATCACCGAAGGCGGGCCGTTTGCGGTGCCATTGGACGTCGACGGCTTCAATCAGAACTGGAACGCCTCGAACGCGGCCTTTCAGAAGTGGCGAGAACTGGCGGCCGGAAAACCCGTCTTCTTCTGGACGATCTGGCCTGCAACCACCGCGCAGGACCAGTCGGCCTCGGACCTGACCTGGCGTCTGGCGCCCTCGGATCGCAGGGATATCCCGCCTTTTCTGGCCTTCCTCGACCGCTACGAAAAAACCGCCGAGCAATGGTGCAGCCAGAACGGCCAGCAGATCGCGACGATCATCCCCGGTCATCGGCTTTATTGGGAGCTTTACTGCCGCTTCAACGATTACGAGGGGCGGCCGCAACTGCCCGGCGCTTGGGCCGATATCTGGGCCGATGACGGGCAGTCCATCCACGCGAACCATCTGGGGTCGGTCTTTATCTCGGTCATGTATTACCGCTGGATGTTCGGGGAATATCCCGACCGCGCCATCGTCGCCAAGCGGCTGGCCGAGGCTGAAACCAATCATGGCATCACGGAAGAGCATGTCTTCGAGGTGGTCGAGGCCACGCTTGACTATGTGCAGGGGCCGGGCGTCGACCTGCAGACCGGCAGTTTCGTCCCGCCGACCCCATTCTGGGACGCCAGCGGCCCCGGCACTGCCAATGTGATCGGCAGCTATACTCCCGGCGAGGTGATGGGCGAGAGCGGTCTCTGGTGGGAAATCGCTGAGGATATCGACAGCATGTACCTGCTTTTGCAGGTCAGTCACACGGGTGCGCATGGCACTCAGGTCCCGGTCTTTGCGGCCAACAATCCGAAATGGTCGTGGTGGGACGGCAAGATGCAGGGGCTGATCCTCGATGTCTCGGAAGGGGGCAAGGGCGGACGGGTCGCGGCCTGCGACGGCGATGGTATCATGGCGGCACCGCTGGATGTCATGGGCGGGCCCGATTCCAAGCGCTGGATCGAGTGCTACATCGGGCCGAAAGGCGCGCGGGTGAAGTTTCTGGACACGAAAGACCAGTGGCTGGGCGAGTTCTCGGCGCGCGGCAAGAAATCCCTGCCCTCCACCCGCATCGGCGTGAATGTCGGCTGGAACGACGAGGTCATGGCGGTGACCGAAGGCAATTTCGCCATTCATGCGGGGCTGGCCTATCTCTCCATCCCTGATGATTTGACGCGATTGCGGCTGATCGCGCATGTCTGCGGCGGCATCGTGCCCTGAGGTCGTTCAGCCGTCCTTTACCGCAATCCATTTGATCGCCCCAGCGGTGATGGCGCGGGGCTGGATCAGATCATCCTGCGCCGGCCATTTGCGGTGCTTCAGCACATGCTGCGCGACCTTGGGGCTGAGGTAGAAGCCATTCGCAAAACGCCCGAGGAAACGCATCGCGCGGGTGGCCTTGTTGCCCATCTCTAGAATCGCCCGGAAGGCGTGCCATTCACGCTCGGGCCAGATGAAGAGCGGCCGTAGACCGGCCAGCGTCAGGGTCTGGTAGACGCCGAGCGGGGTCATGTGGAAATAGCTCGCGTCATGCCATGGCTCGAGAAATGACATCGATCCCAGATGCATGCCGCCGGTCTTGAGGACGCGCGCGGCCTCCTGCGCTGCAAGATGGGGGAAGGCCAGATGCTCCCACACGGCGGCCGAATAGATCACAGCGGCCGAATCGTCCCGAAAGGGCAGGGCATGGGCATCGCAAAGGATGTCCGCGCCGCCCGATTCCTGCAGCCAGTCATGCACGCGCTCGGTCGAGATATCGGTGCCCAGATAGGTGTGGCCCTCGGCCTTGACCCAATCGCGCATCTGACCGCCGCCGCAACCGATCTCGATGAAGGTTTGGCCCTTGGGAAGCGACTGGATGACATCGACATGCGCGCGATCCAGATGATAGACGCCGCTGCCGGGCAGGCCGTGCCGGGGCGGGAAATGAAAAAAATCCTGCATCGGAATTTTTTCGGGGTTCAGCTGGTCCGGATGCAGATTGAACGAAATCGAACGCGATCTGGTCGCGAACAGCGAGGGTGCGTTTCCGGCCTCAACGACCGTTCTATCGCAGGAGGGGCAATGGGCAGAGGTGATCGCCGTCCCGCAATCCGGGCAGGCAAGGACGCCCAGCTGGTAGAGTTCTGCTTCCCGCGTCTTCGCTGGGTTTTCGGCCTTGGACATTGTGACTAACTAACTGATTATACTTGGCAGATTTCCTGAGGCGCGCGTGGAGCGCCCTGAAGACAGTCGGTCATGCCAGAAAGTTGCGGGGAATCCTATCGTGATCTGGGCGGTTGGCCTTGGGCCGGTCGGCTTGGACAACAACGATAGCTGCGTGGGAAAAGAATAACAGTTGTCTATTAGGCGATATTGATGGCCTTCCAGATCTAAAGTTAGCTCATCGGATTTGCGCAAAACAAATACCGCCTATTATTCGAATGGAGCGGGTGGCAATATGTTCTGAATATCAAATGGTGCGCCAAACAACCTGTCGTGCTGATTTCGCATGATCGGTCTTGGAGCATTTGATCGTTTGGGTGGGGAGCGGTGACCGAGGCCTCGGGAACTCGTTAATCCTCCACTTGCTACCGAGGACAAACCAGCAGGGCGGGCAGATGGTTCCGCGTTGACCTGTACTTTGTCAGGTCGGCGGGCGTCGGACCAGCAGCGGCCCCCATTCGAGGTGTTGAAGAGTGGGGGCCGCCCCGGGCCTTAGGCCCTAGTCGAGTCGACTACTTCAATCTAGCATAAACATTCGAAATCGCGGGGGAAATTTTCTGGCGGGGCGCTGATTTCGGCGCTTTCGATCGCGGTAGGGGTCGCGGATTCGGGTCAAGGATCCCGCAAACCGGGTGCGGGAGCCTCATCGCGATAGACCTGACTGTCAGGCGGCAGGCGCAAACCGTTTTCAGGTGATTTACAGGATAATGAAGCCCGTTCCGCATAGGCTTGGCATTTGGAAGCGGGCGGCCTGCCCAGACTTGAACGGAAACCAAATAGGTCCAATATGTCCAAGGCTGAGAGAAAATTAACCTGTGAATTTGACCTCCGGGTCTTTGACGTGACCTTCAAAATGGTTCCCGACAAATTGTACATTAGCCGGTGGTCGGCAAAATTATTCATGAGCGCCGGCAAATTCTCGCCGAAGCGCTTCGATTTCATCGGATCGGACTGAGGTGCAGGGGCCCAACCGGCCATCACGGAGGCCCGAATGCGGAAGGGTGATTCGTTTTCGCGGTCAGTTCTGCGGCGCGTCAGCGGCCTGCATCAGATGCTCGATCAGCTGCTCGGCGGCCTTCGGCAGCGCGGCCTCGGCACTCCAGGCCAGATGCAGGGTGCGCCGGGACCATGGGTCGGTCAGCGGAACGCAGGTCAGACCCGCTGCTGGGTCTTTCATCAGAACCTGCGGGACGATGGCGATGCCCGCACCGGCGGCGACCATCCGCAGCAACAGTTGCGCATTGCTCATCCGCGCCCTGACGCGCAGGCGTCGTGCGCCGGTGGCCGCACGCTCTTCAACATGCTGCTGAAGGGCGCTTTCGGGGGCGAGGCCGACGAAATCCTCATCCGCAATCGCGGCCAGATCAACGCTTGCCCGATCGGCCAGCGGGTGATTGGCGGGCAGGGCAGCGACCAGCCTGTCCTCGCGCCAGGGCCGCGTCCTGAGGCCCGAGAGGTCGGCCTGATCCGACATGATCGCGATGTCCTGTTCGCCCCGCGCCAGCGCCTCGGCGGTCTTGCGGCTGAGCAATTCGGTCAGCGTGACGCTGAAATTCGGCTGTTCGCGCAGGAAGCCGGCCAGAATCTCTGGCAGGTCGTGAAAAAGCGCGGCGGTGTTCACGGCCAGCCGCAACTCGCCCGCCATCTTGCGGCTGTACTGCTGAAGCGCGCTTTGCAAATGCCGCGCCTCGGCCAGCATGCGCCTGGCGTGATCCTGCAGCGCGACCCCCGCCGGGGTAGGCCTGACGCCGCGCCGGTGGCGTTCCAGCAGCTGGACACCATGGCGCAGCTCCAGATCCCTTAGCCGCGTGCTGGCCGCCGCGAGCGAGAGATTCGCGGCCTGCGCCCCTGCGGTGATGCTGCCCGCGCGCAGGACGGCATCAAAAAGGCGCAGGTCGGTCAAATCGAAATCCATCTGCTGTGCCTTCGTATTTAGCGAATCCTTGCGTCATCAGTGCCGAATTGCGGTCAGGCGCGGATGGCGCATGATCGCGGCATGAGCATCTTACCTGAACATCTTTTCGAAATCCTCGCCGTTTTTTTGGCCGCTGGCCTTGTGAAAGGCGCATTGGGCCTTGGCCTGCCGACGGTCTCCATGGGGCTTCTGGGCCTTTTCATGATGCCTGCGCAGGCCGCGGGGCTGCTGTTTCTGCCTTCGCTTCTGACGAATGTCGTGCAGGCGGTCGAGGGCCCCGGTTTGCGGCAGCTGCTTCGCAGGCTGGGGCCGATGCTGCTGGCCTGCTCGATCTCGACCGTGGCTTGCAGCGCGATTCTGGTCTTTGCCGAGCCCAGAAATTCGGGCCTGTGGCTGGGCACAGCGCTTCTGGCTTATGCGGTGACGGGAATCATGGGGTTTGAACTGCGCGTTTCACCCCGGAGTGAGCCTTTCGCGGGCATTGTGACCGGCCTACTGACAGGCGTCGTCACCGGCGCGACGGGGGTCTTCGTGCTGCCTGCCGTACCCTATCTGACCGGCCTGGGGCTGGAGCGTGACCGGCTGGTTCAAGCGATGGGACTGACCTTCGCCGTCTCGACACTGGCGCTTGGGCTGGGGCTTTGGGCCTATGGTGCCTTCCCGCTGCAATCCGGTCTGCAGTCGCTGATCGCGATCATTCCTGCCGCGCTGGGGGTCCGTCTGGGCGGCGCTCTTCGCCAGCGCATCAGCCCTGCGAGCTTCCGCAAGCTGCTGTTCCTGTTTCTGGCCGTGCTTGGCGTGCAGGGGATCTGGCAGGGCGTGGCGTGACCACGCCTCGGCGCGCGCCAGGCATCCAGTTATCGCAGGGAAATGATATCTGGTGCTGTGAGAGAGGATTGAACTCTCGACCTCTCCCTTACCAAGGGAGTGCTCTACCACTGAGCTACCACAGCGCCGTGACGGGCGTTTAGACCGTGTGCGCCGCATGCGCAAGGGGGATGATTGGAAAAATCCTGTCCACCGGTGCCTGGGTCGCTGCGGCGCTGCTGGACGCAGAAACGCAAGAACGCTAACAGAGGGGATGAACAGGAAATCACCCCCGGGCAACGGCAAGTCTGACGGTCGCGAAGAACGGCTGAAGGCCGCGTTGCGGGCCAATCTGTCGCGCCGCAAGGCGCAAGGGCGCGCTCGGGCGGATGAGGAGCAGGACAGGACAGGGCAGGACGGTGAGGGTGCGCCCTCGGATACCGGGCCCGGGAACGAGGAATAGATGGATCAGATCATCGTCAAGGGAAACGGCCCTCTCAAGGGGGAAATTCCCATTACCGGCGCCAAGAACGCCTGCCTTACCTTGATGCCCGCGACCCTGCTGACGGATCAGCCGCTGACGCTGACGAACGCGCCGCGGCTGTCGGACATCCGCACCATGACGGCGCTCTTGCAGTCGCTGGGGGCCGAGGTGGCCAGCCTGCAAGAGGGTCAGGTGCTGGCGATGTCCAGCCACGCGCTCAGCAGCCATACCGCTGACTATGATATCGTGCGCAAGATGCGCGCCTCGATTCTGGTGCTGGGCCCGATGCTGGCACGCGATGGTCATGCCGTCGTCTCGCTGCCGGGGGGCTGCGCCATTGGCGCGCGCCCGGTCGACCTGCACCTGAAGGCGCTGGAGGCGATGGGGGCCGAGCTGGATCTGCGCGACGGCTATGTGCATGCCAAGGCGCCCTCGGGGCGGCTGAAAGGGGCGGTGTTCGAATTCCCGATTGTCTCGGTCGGGGCTACGGAAAACGCCCTGCTGGCGGCGACGCTGGCGCGCGGGACCACGGTTCTGAAAAATGCCGCACGTGAACCCGAGATTGTGGATCTGGCGGTCTGCCTGCGCCGCATGGGCGCGCAGATCGAAGGCGAGGGCACCTCGACCATCACCATTCAGGGTGTCGATGCGCTGCATGGCGCGACCCATCCCGTGGTGACCGACCGGATCGAGCTGGGCACCTATATGCTGGCCCCGGTGATCTGCGGCGGCGAGGTGGAATGTCTGGGCGGTCGCATCGACCTGCTCGCGGCCTTTTGCGAAAAGCTGGATGAGGCGGGTGTCTCGGTGACCGAGACCGAGCGCGGGTTGAAAGTCTCGCGCAAGAACGGTCGGGTGAAGGCGGTCGACGTCGTGACCGAGCCTTTCCCGGGCTTCCCGACCGATCTGCAGGCGCAGATGATGGCGCTTCTTTGCACGGCCGAAGGCACCAGCGTACTGGAAGAGCGGATCTTCGAAAACCGCTTCATGCATGCGCCGGAACTGGCGCGCATGGGCGCGCGGATCGAGGTTCAGGGCGGCCATGCCACCGTTCACGGCGTCGAAAAGCTGCGCGGGGCGCCGGTGATGGCGACCGACCTGCGCGCCTCGGTCAGCCTGATTCTGGCCGGTCTGGCGGCCGAGGGCGAAACCATCGTCAGCCGAGTCTACCACCTCGACCGCGGCTATGAGAAGGTCGTGCGCAAGCTTCGCGGCGTTGGCGCGAACATCGAACGGATCAAGGAGCCCACCGCCCATGAGTGATGCACGCTTTGCCGATGCCGATCCCTCGCCGCTGGTTCTGCGGGCCGAGGATGCGCAGGATCTGACGGTGATCTCGGCGCTGCTGCAGGACAGCGTGCTGGCAATCACCGACATCACCTATGAGGCGCGGGCGCGCCGTTTCGCGCTGCTGTTGAACCGCTTCCGCTGGGAAGACGCGGATCAGGCCCGGCGCGATGCGCGCCCCTATGAGCGTGTGCGCTCGGTGTTGCTGATCTCGGACGTGCTGCGCGTGCAAAGCGACGGCATCCAGCGCGACGACAAGGATCTGGTGCTGGAGCTTCTGGCGCTCTCCTGGCAACCGGCCGAGGATGGCGCAGGCCGCCTGATGCTGGAGTTTGCCGGAGACGGCACGCTGGCGCTGGAGGTCGAATGCCTGAACGTCGACCTGCGCGACGTGACGCGCCCCTATGTCGCGCCATCCGGGAAGATGCCGCAGCATCCCGAATGAAGGTCTGGCGGCTCGACCCGCAGCGGGCCGAGGAATGCCGGCAGATCCGGCTGGAGATGCTGGCTCTGGCCCCCGAGGCCTTCGCCACGAAACTGCATGAATGGCAGGATCGCCCGCTGGCCGATTTCGCCGCGCGACTCGCCGATGTCCGGGTGTTCGCCGCCGGTCGCGTGGTCGGAGAGCCTGTCGCGACAGCAGGCTGGCACGAAGATCAGGACAAATCCGCGTGGATCAGCGCCGTCTTCTGCCGCCCCGAGGGGCGGGGGCAGGGCTTTGCCGCAGCCGCGATGCAAAAGGTCGAGGAGGACGCCCGCGATCACGGCATGGCGCGCTGCATCCTTCGGGTTTTCAACGACAATCTGGAAGCGTGGCGTTTTTACGAACGCGCAGGCTATTCCGTCGTGCCAGCGCAGGCGGATGGTGACCCCGGGCTGATTGCGATGGAAAAGCCGCTTCAGGCATAGCTTCCGTCCAGATTGCCATCGCCGCTTGAGCAGGGCGAAGGCAACGGCTAACAACGACATATTGTTGCGAGCGGACCCGATGCCCATTCATCTTTCGACCAGCCAACCCGATTTTGACGCGCGTTTCACAGAAATGCTGTCGATGAAGCGTGAGGACGCCTCTGACGTGAATGACGCGGTGGCCGCGATCATTTCGCAGGTGCGCGCGCAGGGCGACGAGGCGCTGATCGAACTGACGGCGCGCTTTGATCGGATGGAGCTGACCGCCGACCGCCTCGCTTTCTCGAAAGAGGAGATGGCGGCCGAGATCGCCCGTGTCTCGCCCGAGGATCGCGCCGCCCTGACCATGGCCGCGAACCGCATCCGCGCCTATCACGTCCGCCAGATGCCCGAGGATGTCAGCTGGACCGACCCCGAGGGCGCGACGCTGGGCTGGCGCTGGACCCCGGTGTCGGCGGCGGGACTGTATGTGCCGGGCGGGCAGGCGAGCTATCCGTCCTCGGTCCTGATGAATGCCATTCCCGCCCGCGTGGCCGGGGTCGAGCGTCTGATCATCTGCGTGCCGACGCCCGGCGGTGTGGTGAACCCGCTGGTGCTGCTGGCCGCCGAGCTGGCGGGCGTCGATGAGGTTTACCGCATCGGCGGTGCGCAGGCGATTGCCGCCATGGCCTATGGCACCGCGACGATCCGGCCGGTCGACAAGATCACCGGCCCGGGCAATGCCTATGTCGCGGCGGCGAAGCGCCATGTCTTCGGCCGCGTCGGCATCGACATGATCGCGGGCCCTTCAGAGGTGCTGGTCATCGCCGATGGCGCGCAAAACCCCGAATGGCTGGCGCTGGACCTGCTGGCTCAGGCCGAACATGACGCGGATGCCCAGTCGATCCTCATCACCCCCGATGCGGCGCTCGCGCGCGCGGTCGAGGCCGAGGTCGAGCGGCTTCTGCCTATCCTTCCGCGCGCCGAAGTGGCGGGCGCCAGCTGGCGCGATTACGGCACGATCATCGTGACCCGCGATCTTGATGAGGCGGCGGCGCTGTCGGACCGGATCGCGCCCGAACATCTTGAGCTTTGCGTCGACGACCCGGAGGCGCTGGCCGCCAAGACCCACCATGCCGGGGCGATTTTCCTGGGCGCATGGACGCCGGAGGCCGTGGGCGACTATGTCAGCGGCCCGAACCATGTGCTGCCGACGGCGCGCTCGGCCCGGTTTTCCTCGGGACTTTCCGCGCTCGATTTTCTCAAGCGTACCACGCTCGCGCGCCTGACACCCGCAGCCTTGCGCGATATCGGCCCTGCGGCGGTGCGCCTTGCCGCCTCGGAGGGGCTGTCGGCGCACGGCCTTTCCGTTTCCGCCCGTATTGACGCCCTGAACGGTGATCCGTCATGACCACGAATGTCAGTCTTGCGCGGCTTTGCCGCATCGAAATCGACGACAGCGCGCTGCCGCCCGCCACCCCAGAAATGGAGCAGGAGCGCCGCGTCGCGGTCTTCGATCTGCTTGAGGACAACAGCTTCCAGCTGCCGGGCCGCGACGACCAGCCCGTGCCCGAGGGCCCCTATGCCCTGCTTCTGGCCGTGCGAGAGCGGCGTCTGGTCTTTGATATCACCACCGATCCGGGCGATAAGGTGGCTGAATTTCACCTGTCGCTGGGTCCGTTCCGGCAGACGGTGAAGGATTATTTCCAGATCTGCACCAGCTATTTCGATGCGGTGAAGCGGCTGCCTCCGGCCCAGATCGAGGCGATCGACATGGCCCGCCGCGGCATCCACAATGAAGGTGCGCGGACGCTGCAGGACCGTCTGGACGGCAAGGCTGCCATCGATATCGACACGGCGCGGCGGCTTTTCACCCTGATCTGCGCCCTAGTGACGGAGTGATTCGTGGCCGGACCGATCCCACATTCGGTACTGTTTTGCTGCGATCATAACGCGATCCGCTCGCCCATGGCGGAAGGGATGATGAAGAAATTCTATGGCCGCGCTGCCTATGTTCAATCGGCGGGGGTCAAGAATGACATGGAAATCGACGGCTTCGCCATCGCCGTCAGCGATGAGATCGGGGTGGAACTGTCCCGCCACCGCTCGCGCTCGTTCGAAGAGATGCAGGCCTGGGGCGATGACCTTGGCGGCTTCGATCTGGTGGTGGCGCTGTCCCCGGCCAGTCAGCGTCAAGCACTTGAATTAACGCGGGTATTTCACCTGGATATCGAATATTGGCCGATCATGGACCCGACCGGTCTGGCCGAAGGACGCGAGGCGAAACTGGCCATGTACCGCTCGACCCGCGATCAGATCCGCGACCGGATGATCGAACGCTTCGGCCCTCCGACCGAGAACATCTAAAATTTTAGGCATCACGGTGTGGGGGCCTTGGGTGGCCGCTAACCGAATCTTAGGCTCTGTCCTTTAGCGCTTGGGAAATCTCTTTCAGGAGTTCCCGATGTCGGATCAAAATTTCATTCATCCAGACCTTGAACAGGCCATGCGCGCGCTGGAAACGCAGCAGGCCGTTCTGGCGCTGGATGTGGACGGCGAAATCATCGCGGTCAATCAGCGTTATCTGGATATGAGCGGCTACCGGCGGGAAGATCTGATCGGTCGGCCGTTCTCGCTTCTGCTGGCGCCCGAGCTGGCGGCGGCCAAACCCTATGAGGAGTTGAAGGAGGCGCTGACCCGCAGCGACCACCGCCGCCGCGTGCGCGATCAGCGCCGCACGCTGGAACAGCGTCGCGTGGACGGTCAGCCCTTCTGGGCCAACTGCTCATTCTGCCCGGCCTATGACAGCGACGGAAAAACGCTGCTGACGGTGATCTTCGCTATCGACGTCACGGCGGAGCATGAGCGGCTGAACCGGGCCGAGTCCACGCAGACGGCGCTGTCGCGGTCGCAGGTCGTCATCGAATTCGCGCCCAGCGGCGAAGTGCTGCACGCAAATGATAACTTCCTCAAGGCCTTTGGTTATACGCTGCCCGAGGTGGTGGGCCAGCATCACAGCATGCTTTGCGATCCCGATTTTGTGTCGTCCCCCGCCTACAAGAAATTCTGGAACGATTTGGGTCTGGGCTATTTCCAGTCGGGCGAGTTCCATCGCTTCGCCAAGGGTGGCCGGGATGTCTGGATCATGGCCAGCTACAACCCCATCCTCGACGGGAGCGGGCAAGTCACCCGGATCGTGAAAATCGCGACCGACATCACCGCGCGCAAGGTGATGGCGCAGGAAAAGGCGGGCGCGCGTCAGGCGGCGGTCTCTCGCTCGCAGGCGGTGATCGAGTTCAAGTCCACCGGTGAAATCATCACGGCAAACGACAACTTCCTTCGCGCGGTCGGCTATACTCTGCCCGAGATCGTCGGACGCCATCACCGCATGTTCTGCGAACAGGCCTACAGCCAGTCGAACGAATATCGGCAGTTCTGGCAGGATCTGTCCGGTGGCAGCTATCAGACCGGCGAATTCATGCGGATCTGCAAGAACGGAAAGCCGATCTGGCTGGTGGCCAGCTACAACCCCATTCTGGACGACGACGGCAATGTGACGGGCGTTATCAAATATGCCACCGACGTGACCGCCAAGAAAATCGCCATGAGCGAGATCGTCGAGGGGCTGGAGGCGCTGGCGAAAGGCAACCTGACCCCCCGGATCTCCGAGAATGTCTCGGGCGAGTTCGCGCAGATGCGCGACGGATTCAACACGACGCTGGAATCCTTCGCCCGCATGGTGGATGAGATCCGCGCCAATTTCGAAGAGATGAACTCGGAAGCCGGCGAGATCGCGCAAGGGGCGGGCGATCTGGCGCGGCGCGGCGAAAGTCAGGCCGCTTCGCTTGAGCAGACGGCTGCGGCAGTCGAGCAGATCTCGGGAAATATTGCGATGACCAGCCAGTCGGCGCGCGACGCTGACAGCTCGGCCCGCGATGCCCAGGAAATCGTCGAAAACGGTGCGCAGGTCGTGGCTCAGGCGATCGCCGCCATCGAGCGCATCGACGAACACACCAAGAAGATGGGTGAGTTTACCCGCGTGATCGAAGGGTTCGCCTTCCAGACCAACCTCTTGTCGATCAATGCCGCCGTCGAGGCTGCCCGCGCGGGCGAGGTGGGTCGCGGCTTCGCTGTCGTGGCGAATGAGGTCCGAAATCTGGCGCAGCAATCCGCCAAGGCGTCGCAAAACATCGCCGATTTGATCGGAAAAAGCGAAACCGAGGTGAAGTCGGGCGTGCGTCTGGTTCGCGACGCGGGCAGCTCGCTGGATCAGATCCGCAAGGCTGTCAGCGGCATGGTCGAAAACATCGCCGAGATCGCCCATGCGACAACCGAACAGTCGACCGGCGTTCGCGAGGTCTCGGAAGCGCTGTCCCAGCTCGACAACGTCAATCAGGCCAATCTTTCGATGTCCGAGCAATATGCGACCGCCGCCGCAGCACTGCTGACCCAGGTCGAGGAGTTGAACGGCCTGATGGAGCGCTTTGAGACCGGCTCGGATGCTGGGGCCGCCTTGGTGCATCAGCCGAAGAAAGCCCCGACGGATCCATATGGACATCAGCGCATCGCCGGATGACCTGCGGAAGCTGAAAGCGAAGCGCGGGGCCAGCGGCCCTGCGCATCATCGAAAGGAAGCAGCGTGGTGATCAGACGACGACCGAGGCGCCTTCGGAGGCCGGAGTGACATTCTCGCGGAACGCCCGGAACAGCTCTCGCCCCATGCCTTCGGACGAAGCGCTGCTGTCGAAATGCGCGGCCGGGCGCGTCTCGAACCCTTCCGTGAGGCATTCCAGCCGTCCGCTTGGGACATCCAGCCGAAGGATGTCGCCATCCTGCAGGCGGGCGATGGGGCCGCCGCTGGCGGCCTCGGGGGTGACATGGATCGCGGCCGGAACCTTGCCCGAAGCCCCCGACATCCGGCCATCGGTGACCAGCGCCACCTTCTGGCCCCGGTCTTGCAGGACCGAGAGGATGGGGGTCAGCGAATGAAGCTCGGGCATGCCGTTCGCGCGAGGGCCCTGAAAACGGACCACGACCACGACATCCCCGTTAAGTTCGCCGTTCCGGAACGCGGTCTTCACCGCCTCCTGATCCGAGAAGACGCGGGCAGGGGCCTCGATGACATGACGCTCGGGTGCAACGGCCGAGATCTTGATGACCGACACACCAAGATTTCCGTCCAGCTGCGCAAGACCTCCGGTCGCCGCGAAGGGCGTGGTGGCCGGACGCAGGACCTTGTCGTTCAGTGTGGTCGTCGCGCCATCGACCCAGTCGATGCGGCCATCGCGCAGGCGCGGCTCACGCGCGTAGTCGTTCAGATCCCCGCCGGTGATGGTGCGGACGTCCTCGTGCAGAAGGCCTGCGGCCAGAAGCTCTCGGATCATGAAGCCAAGACCACCTGCGGCATGGAAATGGTTTACATCCGCAAGGCCATTCGGATAGACGCGCGCCATCAGCGGCACGGTTTCGGACAGATCGTGGAAGTCCTGCAGATCCAGCAGAACACCCGCCGCCCGGGCCATCGCGGGCAGGTGGATCACCAGATTGGTCGAGCCTCCGGTCGCCATCAGCCCGACGATGCCGTTCACGAAGGCGCGCTCATCCAGAATCTCGCCCGCAGGCAGATAGGAGTTGCCAAGAGCGGTGATTGCGGCTGCGCGGCGGACGGCCTCAAAGGTCAGGGCCTCGCGCAGGGGCGTGCCGGGATTGACGAAGCTGGCGCCGGGCAGGTGCAAGCCCATGAACTCCATCAGCATCTGGTTGGTGTTCGCCGTGCCATAGAAGGTGCAGGTGCCGGGCGCGTGATAGCTGGCCATCTCGGCGGCCATCAGCTTGTCGCGGCCAATCTCTCCGGCGGCGAATTGCTGGCGGACCTTCGCCTTCTCGTCATTGGGCAGGCCTGAGGGCATAGGGCCGGATGGCACGAAGACCGCCGGAACATGGCCGAAGGTCGCGGCGCCGATGATCAGCCCGGGCACGATCTTGTCGCAAATGCCAAGGTAGACTGCGGCGTCGAACGTGTCATGCGACATCGCCACCCCGGTCGCCAGCGCGATGACGTCGCGCGAGAAAAGCGACAGTTCCATCCCGGCGCGGCCCTGGGTCACGCCGTCGCACATGGCGGGCACTCCGCCCGCCACCTGCGCGGTTGCCCCGGCGGCATGCGCGGCGCGGCGGATCAGATCGGGGTAATGCTCATAGGGCTGATGGGCCGACAGCATGTCATTATAGGCGGTGACGATGCCGATATTGGGTTTGCGCGTCCCGGCCAGATCAGCCTTGTCGGGCATGGCGGCATAGGCATGCGCCTGATTGCCGCAGGAAAGATGGGCGCGGCGTGGCCCGTCCTCGGCCGCGCGGGCGATTTTCGCAAGATAGGCCGCGCGGGTCGAGGCAGAGCGTTCGCGGATGCGGTCCGTGACCCGATCAATGGTGGCGTGAAGCGACATGGCGGGGTCCTCCTTCTGCATCATTTAGTGTGTTAGCGGTAACGATGCAACTGGCCCGCTCTTGCCCGCAGCGGGCTGCCATGGCAATCCTTCGGCGTCAACAAGAGGCCAGCATGACCGCCGATCTGCCCATCATCCGCCTGCGTCCCAAATCCAAGCCTCAGGCGATCCGTCACGGATTTCCCTGGGTCTATGCCGATGAGGTTGTGACGGACCGCCGGACCCGCGCCATTGCGCCGGGCGCTTTCGCCATTCTGGAGGATGCCGAGCGGCGCGCGCTGGGCCTTGTCACCGTGAACCCGAACTCTCGCATCATCGCGCGGATGATGGATCCCGACCCCGAGGCGCAGATCGACGGCGAATGGCTGCGGGTGCGGCTGCGCCGGGCGCTGACCATGCGCGAGCGTCTTTACGACGCGCCCTTCTATCGCCTGATCCATGCCGAGGCCGACGGGCTTCCCGGCACCATCATCGACCGGTTCGGCGATGCGGCGGTGATCCAGCCGAACGCGGCCTGGGCCGACCGGATGATCGCGGAACTCGCCGATGCCCTGCGCGCGGTCACGGGCGTTTCGACCATCGTCCTGAACGGGCAGAGCCGGGCGCGCGGGCTTGAGGGGCTGGATGAGCGGACCGAGATCATGTCGGGCGCAATCGACGGCCCGATCGAGGTGCCGATGAACGGCGCGATCTATCTGGCCGATCTGGCGCATGGCCAGAAAACCGGCCTGTTCTATGACCAGCGCCCGAACCACGCCTTCGCGCAGCGCCTGGCAAAGGGCGCGCGGGTGCTGGATGTGTTCTCGCATGTGGGCGGCTTCGGCCTTGCCGCGCTGGCAGCAGGCGCGCGTCGGGCGACCTGCATCGATGGCTCGGCGGCCGCGCTGGCGCTGGCCACGGGCGGTGCAAAGGCCATGGGCGCCGATGACCGTCTGGAGGTGCGTCAGGGCGACGCCTTCGACCAGCTTGAGAAACTGGCGGCCGAGGGGGCCGAGTTCGATCTGGTCATCTGTGACCCGCCCGCCTTCGCGCCCTCGAAACCGGCGCTTGAGGCCGGGTTGCGCGCCTATGAACGCATTGCGCGGCTGGCCGCGCCGCTGGTCGCGCCAGGCGGCTATCTGGGCCTTTGCTCCTGCAGCCATGCGGCGGATCTGGCCTCCTTTCGCAACGCCAGCGCGCGCGGCATCGGTCGTGGCGGGCGGCGGATGCAGCTTCTGCACAGCGGTCAGGCCGGGCCCGACCATCCGACGCTGCCGCAACTGGCGGAAAGCGGCTATCTCAAGGCCCTGTTCTTCCGGTTGGACGGGTGAGGGCGGTTCTGGACGCCTGCGTGCTGTTCCCGACCGTGCTTCGGGAAATCCTGCTGGAGAGCGCGGCGGCGGGCCTCTACACTCCTTTCTGGTCCGAGCGGATTTTGGCGGAATGGCGCGGTGCCGCAGGCCGGATCGGGCCTGATGCCGATGCCGTTGCCGGGGCGGAAATCGCGCTGTTGCAGGCGCGCCTGCCTGATGCGCAGGTCACCCCGGCGCAGGATGCCGCGATTGATCTGGACCTACCCGACCCCGCCGACCGCCATGTGATCGAGGCGGCGGTCGCGGCCGATGCGCCGGCGATCGTCACCGCGAACCTGCGCGATTTTCCCCGCAGGCAACTGGCCAGTTTAAACATTCAGGCCATCCACCCCGACGAATTCCTGCGCGATCTTTATCTGGCGCATCCGGCGGCGATCACCGCAGCGGTTGAGGCGACCCACGCCCGCGCGGTGGCGGCGGGCGGGGACATCAGCCGAAAGGACCTGATGCGACGAGCAAGGTTGCCTCGGCTTGCGCGGGCGATGCAGTATCAGGCCACGGATTGACGTTGGTTTCAGGGCATGAATGATGTTAACGCTAACGGGCGCTAAGGCACAGATTGCGAACGAGGAGGGGACCATGGTCTCACGCGTCATCCCTGTCGAGGATTTCGATCTGGTGATCTTCGGTTCCACCGGCGATCTTGCCCGTCGCAAGATCTTTCCGGGGCTCTATCGCCGCTTCATCGCGGGCCAGTTCCCGCAGGGTGCGCAGATCATCGGCGCGGCGCGCACGCAGCAGGACACTGCAGCCTTCCGCGATGAGATGCGCAAGGCTATCGTCGAATTCGCGGGCAATCCCGGCAAGGACGCGGCCAAGGTTGAGGAGTTTTTGCAGCGCCTGACCTATGTCTCGGTCGATGCGCGGGGAACGACCGGCTGGGAGGAATTGCATGAGCATATGCGCGAAGGTGTCGTCCATGCCTTCTATTTCTCGGTCGCGCCCGCCTTGTTCGGCGATATCGCCCAGCGGCTCTCGCAATACGGGATGGCCGATGACGACAGCCGGATCGTGGTGGAAAAGCCCTTCGGCCGCGATCTCGTCTCGGCCCGAGAGCTGAACGCCACGCTGGCGCGGCATTTCCGCGAAGACCAGATTTATCGGATCGACCATTATCTGGGGAAAGAGACGGTCCAGAACCTGATGGCGGTCCGTTTCGCCAATATCCTGTTCGAGCCGCTGTGGAACGCCCAATACGTCGACCACGTCCAGATCACCGTGGCCGAGACGGTCGGCGTCGCCGGGCGCGGCGAATATTACGACCAGTCCGGCGCCATCCGCGACATGGTGCAGAACCACATGATGCAGCTTCTGTGCCTGACCGCGATGGAGCCGCCCTATCACTTCGACCCGAATGCTGTGCGCGATGAAAAGCTGAAGGTCATCCGCGCGCTGGAACCGCTGGAGCCCGATGACATCGTGCGCGGGCAGTATCTGGCCGGTCCCGACGGCCCCGGCTATGTCGAGGATGTCGAGCATCCCGACTCGCGCACGGAAAGCTTTGTGGCGCTGAAGGTTCGGATCTCGAACTGGCGCTGGCAGGGCACGCCCTTCTATCTGCGCACCGGCAAGCGGCTGCGCGCGCGCACCAGCGAGATTGTCATCACCTTCAAGGATCCGCCGCATTCGATCTTTGACGATGACGGGGTTTCGCCCGCGAACCAGCTGGTCATCAAGCTGCAACCGAATGAGGGTATGCACCTGACCATGATGATCAAGGAACCGGGCCCGGGCGGCATGCGCCTTGTGCAGGTGCCGCTGGACATGAGCTTTGCCGACGCGCTGGGCGCGAACGGCACCGATATGCCCGACGCCTATGAGCGGCTGATCATGGACGTCATCCGGGGCAACCAGACGCTGTTCATGCGCGGGGATGAGGTCGAGGCCGCCTGGGCCTGGACCGACCCGATCATCTCGGGGTGGGAGCAGTCGACGCGGTCGCCTGAGCCCTATGACGCTGGCTCCAGCGGCCCTGAAGAGGCCCTGCGCCTTTTGCATCGCGACGATCGACGCTGGAGGGAGATCAGACCATGAGCCTTGATTTCATTGAATATCCAGACCGCGAGATGCTGTATCTGTCGCTGGCGAGCAAGATCTCGGGCCAGCTGTCGCAGCATCTGCGGACGAATGAGGGCGCGAGCCTCTGCCTGCCTGGCGGGACGACGCCCTTGCAGGTGTTTTCCTCGCTTTCGGGGGCCGAGCTGGAATGGTCGCGGGTCACGGTGTTTCTGAACGATGAGCGCTGGGTCAATGGCGACAGCGAGCGCTCGAACAGCCGCGTCCTGCGTAGCCATCTGCTGATCGGCAAGGCGGCAGCGGCGAATTACATCGACCTTTACACCGGCAGCGCCGAGCCCGCCGAAGCCGTCCCCGCATTGACCGAGCGTCTGACGCCGCATCTGCCGATCTCGGTTCTGGTGCTGGGGATGGGTGTCGACATGCATACGGCCAGCATCTTCCCCGACAGTTCCGAAAGCCTGCTGGCGCTGGCTCCCGATGCGCCGCTCTTGATGCCGATCACCAGCCTTCCCGGTGAATCGCGCATCACCCTGACCGCCCCTCCGCTCAACAGGGCGCTGAACAAGCACCTGCTGATCACCGGCCCTGAAAAGCGCGAGGCGCTGGAACGTGCGCAAAAGCTGGATCCGACCGAGGCGCCGATCCGGGCCTTCCTGGGCGACATTACCGTCCATTGGGCCGAATGAACGAGTGCGAGTGGACGATATGAACCCGGTCTGGACGAAACTGCGCGACCATCGGCATGCTCAGGCCGAAACGCGGATCACCTCGCTTTTCGAGGCCGACCCCACCCGCGCCGAGGCCTGCACGACCACGGCTGATGGTCTGGTCTTCGACTGGTCGAAAACCATGATCGACCAGACCGCGCTTGCCCTGCTGCTGGAACTCGCAGACCCGGTTCCGGCTGCGCGCAAGGCGATGTTCGCGGGCGAAAGGATCAATGAGACCGAAGATCGCGCGGTCCTGCACACGGCGCTGCGCAATCTTTCGGGCGCGATCATGGTCGATGGCCGCGACGTGATGCCCCATGTCCGCGAGGTGCATGACCACATGCGCGATTTCGCGACCCGCGTCCGCGACGGCAGTTTCGCGGGGCAGGGCGGGACGATCACCGATGTGGTGAACATCGGCATCGGCGGCTCGGATCTGGGCCCGGCAATGGCCACGCGCGCGCTCAGGCCCTATCACGACGGGCCGCGCATCCATTTTGTCTCGAACGTCGATGGCGCCGATATCGCTGATACTTTGCGCCATCTCGACCCGGAAACGACGCTGGTCATCGTCGCCTCCAAGACCTTCACCACGATCGAGACCATGACCAATGCCACCACCGCCCGCGACTGGATGGCGGACAAGGTCAGGGTGCCCGCGTCGCAATTCGTGGCGCTTTCCTCGGCCGAGGGGCGGACGGCGCAATGGGGCATCGACGCCGACCGCGTCTTCGGGTTCGAGGATTGGGTGGGCGGGCGCTACTCGGTCTGGGGGCCCATCGGCCTCTCGCTGATGATCGCCATCGGCCCGCGCCGCTTCGACGAGTTTCTGGCCGGCGCGGCGGCCATGGACGCCCATTTCCAGACCGCGCCCGCGACGCAGAACCTTCCGCTGATGCTGGCGCTTGTCGGGATCTGGCACCATCAGATCTGCGGCTACGGCACGCGCGCAGTGCTACCCTATGACAATCGTCTGGGCCGGCTTCCCGCCTATCTCCAGCAACTCGAGATGGAATCGAACGGCAAGCGCGTGGCCATGGATGGCTCCGACCTGATCCTGCCTTCAGGCCCCGTGGTCTGGGGAGAGCCCGGAACAAACGGCCAGCACGCCTTCTATCAGCTCATCCATCAGGGCACGGCCATCGTTCCCTGCGAATTCATCGTCGCCGCCAAGGGGCATGAGCCCGAACTTGCCCACCACCACCTCCTCCTCATCGCGAACTGCCTCGCGCAATCCGAAGCCTTGATGCACGGCCGCAGCTTCGAAGAGGCCCGCGCCCTGATGGCGGAAAAAGGCCTTTCCGGCAGCGAACTCGAACGCCAGGCCCGCCACCGCGTCTTCCCCGGCAACCGCCCGTCGACGACCTTGGTCGTCGAGCAACTGACGCCCTTCGTGCTGGGCCAGATCCTCGCGCTCTACGAGCATCGCGTCTTTGCCGAGGGCGTGATCCTCGGTCTCAACAGCTTCGACCAATGGGGAGTCGAGCTTGGCAAGGAACTCGCCCTCCGGCTCGCCCCGATGCTCGAAGGCCAGGACGTCCCCTGCCATGACCCCTCGACCCGCCACCTGGTCGATGTCATCCTCGACATGCGTGACTGATTTCTCTGTTGCCGAAATACCCCGGGGTCCGGGGCAGCGCCCCGGCTCAGAGCTGCCGCATCCGCAGAACCCTGCGGTCCATCACCCGCCGCCATAGTCGGGGGAACAGGGCGATAACCGCCATGACCGGCAGCGAATAGGGCAGCATCGGTCGGGAATGCAACTCCCGCCCCAGCCGCAGCGCCGGATAGGCGCGACCCGGATGGGCGTGATGATCCGAATGGCGGGGCGCGTTCACCATCATCAGCGATGACAGGAAATGTGGCGCGTCCCAACTGTGCGCGGGTCCGACCGGCTCGGGACGGCCATCGGGCAAAAGCCCGCGCGCCAGCCCGTAATGCTGGACGTAATCCGACAAAAGTAGCTGCATCTGCGCGTAAAGACACAGCGCCAGATACCAGCCAAGACCACCGGGCCCCGCCAGCCAAAAGACAATGACGCACAGCACTACCCCGCCCACGACCCAGACGAGATAGGGCGACACCCTGCGCCCCTGCCGCCCGCGCTCGGCCCGCAGACCTGCAACAAACGACCCGATCCAGGCACGCGGGAAGAAATGCCAGAAGCTTTCCCCCTGACGCGCCGAATTCGGGTCCTGCGCCGTCGCGACATGGCGGTGATGAACAAGCCGATGGGCCGAGACGTGATGGCCGAACAGCAGGCTCAGATATACCGCCGCGCCCAGCCGGAACAGCGCGCGCGATCCGCGATGGATCAGCTCATGCGCATTCGAATTGGACACCTGGCCGAAGAACATCCCCAGCCCGAGAAATAGCGCAAGTTTGGCGACCACCCCCAGCCCGGGCGCCACCAGTGCGGCGATCCCCAGCACCAGCAACACGAAATGCAGCCCGGCAAGGATCACCGACAGCCCGTCGCTGCCTTTCGGACCCTCCGCCCCCTGCGGATCGGCAAAGCCGCGCGCGACAACCGTGTCGACCGCCTGACTGGCCCCACCCATCCAGATCAGCGCGGCCCAGATCCAAGGGCCCCCCAGCAGGCAGGCCGCCAGCAGCAGCACGCCCGGCAGCAGCGCGAACAACGCGAACAGCGGCAATGAGGCAGGGCGGTCGAAATGTCGCGGCACGGCAATCCCCGGTTTTCCCAAGCTATAGCCCGCGTCCCGCCCCATTGCCACGTTCAGTCCCTGCGCCTAGTCTCGCCGCGACATATCAGGGAGAGTTCCATGTCCGACAACTGGGGTTTCGATACGACCGCCATTCACGCCGGGGCCGCGCCGGATCCCGCGACCGGAGCCCGGCAGGTGCCGATCTATCAGACGACGGCCTATGTGTTCAAAGACGCGGCCCATGCGGCGCGCCTCTTTGGCCTGCAAGAGGTCGGATATATCTATTCGCGCCTGACCAACCCGACCGTGGGCGCGCTGCAGTCGCGGATCGCGGCGATGGAGGGCGGCGCGGGCGCGGTCTGCTGTTCGTCCGGCCATGCGGCGCAGATCATGGCACTCTTCCCGCTGATGCAGCCCGGCTGCAATATCGTCGCCTCGACCCGGCTTTATGGCGGCACGGTCACGCAGTTCAGCCAGACGATCCGGCGCTTTGGCTGGTCGTGCAAATTCGTCGATCTGGACGATCTGGACGCGGTGGCCGCGGCCATCGACGACAACACCCGCGCGATTTTCTGCGAATCCATCTCGAACCCGGGCGGCTATGTGACCGACATTCCGGCGGTTGCGCGGGTCGCGGATCAGGCCAGGGTGCCGCTCATCGTCGACAACACGCTGGCCACGCCCTATCTGTGCAAACCCATCGAGATGGGCGCGACGCTGGTCGTCCACAGCCTGACGAAATACATGACCGGCAACGGCACGGTGACGGGCGGTGTCGTGGTCGATTCCGGCAAGTTCGACTGGTCGGCCAGCGACAAATTCCCCAGCCTCTCGGCCCCGGAACCGGCCTATCACGGGCTGAAATTCCACGAAACCTTCGGCAATCTGGCCTTTACCTTCCACGGCATCGCCATCGGGCTGCGCGATCTTGGCATGACGATGAACCCGCAGGCCGCGCATTACACGCTGATGGGGATCGAGACCCTGGGCCTGCGCATGCCGCGCCATGTGGAAAATTCCCAGAAAATCGCCGAATGGCTGGAGAAAGACCCGCGCGTGACCTCGGTCACCTATGCGGGGCTGGCGTCCTCCCCTTGGCACAAGACGGCCGAGCGGGTCTATCCCAAAGGGGCGGGCGCGCTGTTCACCTTCGCGGTCAAGGGCGGCTATGACGCCTGCGTCAAGCTGGTCGATAATCTGAAGCTGTTCAGCCATGTGGCGAATCTGGGCGACGCGCGCTCGCTGGTGATCCACTCGGCCTCGACGACCCACAGCCAGCTCACGCCTGAGCAGCAAAAGGCCGCAGGCGCTGGGCCGGATGTCGTTCGCCTGTCGATCGGCATTGAGGATGCGCAGGACCTGATCGCCGATCTGGATCAGGCACTGGCAGCGGCAAGCAACTGATCTGAAAATGAAAAGGGCGGGGTCAAACCCCGCCCTTCGATCCTTCCCGGCTGGCGCTCAGTTGCCCGCCGGAGCGTCGGGGGCAGCAGGGGCCTCGGCCTCGGGTGCCTCGCCTTCGGGGGCATCTTCACCTTCCGGCAGCAGCGCATAAGTGGCGTTGACCGTGGCGCTCAGCGTCAGCTCACCCGCCGCGATCGGCGTCGCATCGCCCGCGCGGCTCGCCATCGCCATCATCGGCACCGGCCCGTTCGAGACCGCCGAATCCGACAGTGCCATCAGCGGACCAAGGCGCATGCCCGCAGCCTTCGCCATCACCTCGGCCCGGTGACGCGCCGAGGCAATCGCATCGGCGCGCGCCTCATCCTCGCCCTCGCTCATGTCTTCGCGGGTGAACGAGATCGAGTTGATCTCATTCGCCCCGGTCTCGACCAGCGCGTCGAGCGTGGCCCCCAGCCCGTCAAGCTTGCGGACGCGGATGGTCACCATGTTCTGCGCGGCATAGCCGGTCAGGACCGGCGGTTTGCCGTCCTGTGAATAGCTCATCTCGGGCGAGAGGTTCAGCCCCGAGGTCTGGATATCGCGGTCCTCGACGCCCTGCGCCTTCAGGGCATCGATCACGGCTTTCTGCCGCGTGGCATTCTCGGCCATGGCTTCGCCAGCGGTCTTGCCGCGGGTGCTGACGCCCACGTTGATCATCGCCATGTCGGGCTCGGCCGTGGCGCGCCCCTCGCCGGTGACAGTCAGTTTCGCGACGGGGCCGTGGTGTTTCATCATGCGTTCCATATGCGGCGCGGGAGGGGCCGGGGGCTGGCCGGGGGCCTGCGCCAAAAGCGGGGTCGCCGCCAGCGTCATCAGGGCGGTCGCGGTCAGCACGGGTTTGATCAGCTTCATGTCTACTCTCGTTTGGGCGGGCCCGGAGACCGGGCTGCTCGTTATGATTGCACCCACCTAACGCACGAATGGTAAAAATGGCTCGTCACAATGCGGTGTGCAGCTTTCTTCTTGTCGTGATCTGGGGTAGTTCGGAAGAACCCTTTCAACCGCGCTTCTGCGCCCGGAACGCCAAGGCCAATCCTGCTGATGTCGCTTGATTCCGTCACCGAATACGCCCTCTCGTTCAGCGAAGATGCGGTCCATCTTCTGCACCGCGAAAAGGTGCCCGGACACCGGGTCGGGTGGCGCCATATCGGCTCGGTCGAGTTCTCCTCGCCCGAGTTCCGGACCGAGCTTGCGGGCCTGCGCGCCATGGCCACCGGCGAGCAGGACGACCTGTCGCTGCCGGTCACGCTGCTGATCCCGGATGACCAGATCCTTTACACCACCCTGACCGTCGCGCCCGGCGCGGATCGGGAACGGGCGGTCGGCAAGGCGCTGGACGGGCTGACCCCTTACGCGGTCGAGGATCTGGCTTTCGACTGGAACGGCGATGGCGACAGTGTGCGTGTCGCGGCCGTGGCCCGGCAGACGCTCAGCGAGGCGCAGGGCTTTGCTGCGCGCTATGGCTTTGACGGCCACAGCTACCGCGCCGATCCGCGCCCGGGGAATTTCCCCGATGAGCCGGTCTTCACGCTGGAGGTCAAGCAAAAGCCCGGCCGTCCCGGCATCGATCTGTCGCAGGCCGGAGTTACCTCCGCAGGCCTTCAGCTTGAGGCCGATGAGGCGGAAGCCAAGGTCGAGCCCGTGGCCGAGGCTTCGCAAGAGGCCGAAACGGTCGCGCCCATGCTGGATCTGGACCTGGAGCCCGACGCGGTTGTGGCTTCCGCGCCGAAGGCTGAGGAAAAAGAGGCTGTTACGGCTGAGACCTCTGCCGAAACCGAGGGGGAGGTTGCTGATCCGGAGGAGGATGCCGCGCCGGTCGAGCCCACGGTTGCCGAGCAGTCGGACGTCGAAGATCCCGCCGCCGAGAGCGATGAGATTGCTGCTGAAGAGTTGACAGACAACGCGAAGATTGTCGCTGAAGCCGTTGATTCAGAAGGCGAACCTGCGACGGAGGCTGTGGTCGAGGACAAGCCCGAGGCTGCGGACGAGCCGACCGCCAGTGAAGACGCCCCGGCTTTCAAATTTGATCCCGAACCCGAGGTTGCAGCAGAAGCCGACGCCAAGGAAGAAGCCACGCCTCAGGGCGATGAGGAGGCCGAGAAGGCCGCCGAACCCGTCAACGATGAGGCCGAAGCCGTAGCTGAACCCGTTGCAGAGGCCGAGGTCGCCGAGCCTACCGCTACGACTGAAACCGAAGTCGAAGACAGCGCCGAGACTGCCGCGCCCTCTGTCGTGCGTCACGCCCCCTCGCGGCAGGGGGCCAAGCCGCTGGCCGCTCCGGTCGGACCCGAGGGCAAGCTGACCCCCCGCGCTCAGGCCTTCCACAAACGCGCCGCCGAGGCGCGACAGGGCGCTGCCGCGCCCGCCGTCGATGCGCGCCCCAAGCGCCCGCGCGACAGCAATGGCCTTGGCAGTCTGTTGCTGATGCTGGCCGTTCTGGTCGTCGGCCTGTTCTTCGCCTGGGCGTTCCTCGTCCCCGGCAGCACCACGACCGAGACCCCGCAAGAGACCTCTGCGCCAGAGGGCACGCCGACTGCGGAAACGCCCGCTGATCCGGTCGCCACGCCCGAGCCGACCGAGCCCGCAACCAGCGCGCTCGAAGCCACAGTGCCTGCCGAGCCGGAAGCCGTCGAGCCTGCACCGGCACCCGTTGATGGGGCTCAGGTCACGCCGCCCGCTGGTGAGACGCAATCAGCAGCGGCGACCCCGTCGCCAGTGCCCGCTCAACCTGCGGCGCAGCCCGACGCGCCGCGCGTTTCGGCCCTGACGCCGATCGAGCAGCGCCGGGCTGTCGTGGCTGCGGCTGCGGTGGCTGCGGCTGTGGTGCCTCCGGCGCAGATCCCGGCAGCGACGACGCCTGCCGCTTCGGCCACCGCGCCCACGCCCAGCACTCCGGCACCGGTCGCAACCGCGCCTGCCGCGCCCACCCGCGCCGCGCCCCAGCAGCCTGCGGTGGCGGCGACCCGTCCCGCCGCGCCGCGCCCCAATACCCCGGCGCGTGCCACTCCGGCACCTGCAGCGTCGGCCCCGGCGACCCCCGCACCTTCGGCCCGGCTGACCAGCTCGGCCCGTCCGATGCTGTCGCCGCGCCGGACGACGCCCGTCACCTCGACCCCGCGCGCGGATTCCGCCCCGGCGGTTCCCGCGAACCCGCTGCCCTATGAAGCGGCGCAGCGCAGCGTACAGCCGAAAAGCAGTTCTCGCCCGCCCGCGCGTGCCGTCCAGCGCCGCGCCCCGGCAGCGACGCCCGCCGCAGCGCCTGCGGCCCCGGTCGCCACGCCTGCCGCTCCCTCGCAGGGGGCGAGCCTGCGCGGCTCGTCGCGCCCGCCGTCACGCCCGGAAGGCTCGCTGCCCGATTTTGACGCGGATGCCCCGCTGACCCCGCAAGATCAGTCGCATCTGGAACAGCAGATGCGCGACCTGCGCGCCGTCATGGGCACACGGGCCGAGGCGGCAACTGCGTATCAGCCGGTCCGTCTGGCGCAGGCGCGTCCGACGCGACGGCCAGCCAGCGCGGCAACGGCCAGCGATGCCGTCCGCCCCTCGGCCGTGGATGCGGCCTTGCAGCAGGCATCAGACTCTCCACCCGACAGGCCAACCGCCAGCGCATCGGCTGCCGCGCCCGCCCGCGATTCGGGCGGGCTTTTGCGTGGTGGAAGCCGTCCCCGTGCGCGGCCATCCTCGGTCGGATCGGGCACGGCGGTTGCCGGGTCTGCGGTCGAAAGCGCCGTGGCTGCGGCGGTCAATACTCCCGCTGCAACGCCGGGTGGCGTGCAGCTTTCCGCGTTGAGCGGTTCGGCCCATCCTCCGCGCCGCTCGGCCGGGGCAGCGGCCGCTGCAGCTGCCACGCCCTCCGCCCCCGAGGCCGCAGCGGCTGCTGCGCCTCCGGCCGAGCAGGTCGTCGCCTCGAACCAGGGGCCGAGCGATGCTGAACTGGCCGAGCGTCGGCGGCTGGACGAGCAGTTGCAGGCGCAGGCCGAGGCCCGCATCCGCGCCCGCGCGCAGGCCGATGCCGCCGCCGAGGCGCAGGCTCGCGCGCAGGCCGAGGCCCGGGCGCGCGCTCAGGCGCAGGCCGAAGAGCGTGCCGCGACCGCGCGCCGCCAGACCTACAAGCCGCCGGAAATCGATGATGAACCCGAGGTGATGGCGGCACTGCCGCGAGGGCAGACCTCGGCCTCGGTCGCGCGTTCGGCGACGCAGGCGCGCGGGATTGATCTGGGGCGCACCACGATCATCGGCATCATCGGCGCGGGCAACGCGAGCCGCGCCCTGATCCGGCTGCGTAATGGCAAGATCGTCACCGTTCGTCTGGGTGACCGGATTGACGGCGGCACGATCAACTCGATCGGCGACGGCAAGCTGACCTATGTGAAGGCGGGTCGGCAGCACGAGCTGAGGATGCTGGACGGGCGCTGATGGAAACAATCCTCCCCATCGCTGCGATCTATCTGCTGACGATGGTGATTGCCGTGCCGTTGTCGGCGCGGCTGGGGTTGGGCTCGGTTCTGGGCTATCTGATCGCGGGCATCCTGATCGGCCCGGTGCTGGGCCTTGCGGGCACCGATGGCGAGATGGCCGATCTGCAGCATTTCGCCGAATTCGGCGTCGTCATGATGCTGTTCCTGATCGGGCTTGAGCTGGAGCCGCAGGCGCTGTGGCAGATGCGCAGGAAGCTGATCGGGCTGGCGGGGATGCAGATCCTTGGCACGGTCGCGGTGCTGATGGCCGTCCTGATCGCTCTGGGCCAGACGTGGCAGGTGTCCTTGACGCTGTCGATGATCCTGTCCCTCAGCTCGACCGCCATCGTGCTGCAGACCCTGACCGAGAAATCGCTGATGCAGACGGCGGGCGGGCGCAGCTCATTCGCGGTGCTGCTGACGCAGGACATTGCGGTGATCGCGATGATCGCGCTGATGCCGCTGCTGGCGCAGGGCGGAGGGACGCAAGCGGAGGGCGAGGCGCATCAGGGCGCGGCCTTCATGGCCAGCCTGCCGGGCTGGGGCGCGGCGCTGGTCACCTTCGCTGCGGTCGGTGCGGTCGTGCTGATCGGGCAATACCTCGTCCGGCCGATGTTCCGATATGTCTATGCCGCGAGGCTGAGCGAGCTTGATACCGCGCTCGCGCTGCTGATCGTCGTGGGCATCGCGACACTGATGCAATTCGTCGGCCTTTCGCCCGCGCTTGGCACCTTCCTTGCGGGCGTCATGCTGGCCGGGTCCGAGTTCCGCCACGACCTTGAGGGCCAGATTGCGCCCTTCAAGGGCCTGCTGCTGGGCCTGTTCTTCATCACTGTGGGCGCGGGGATGAAGTTCCAGTTGCTGCTGCAATATCCCGTCGTCATCGTGGGCGTCACCTTCGCGGTGATCGCGGCCAAGGCGCTGGTGCTGAATTGCGTGGCACGCGCCACCGGGCTGAAGGGCCGCGACCGCACGCTGTTTACCCTGGCGCTGGCGCAGGGGGGCGAGTTCGGCTTCGTGCTGATCTCCTACGCGGTGTCGCTGGCGATCCTTGGGCGTGAACTGGCGCAGGTCTTCCTGATGGTGATCGCGCTGACCATGCTGGCGACGCCGCTTCTGTTCATCCTCAATGACATCATCGTGCGCCGTCTGGCCGAAGAACGCGCGACAGACATCCCCGATGAGCCGCCCGAGCAGCAGCCCATCATCGTCGCGGGTGTCGGGCGCTTCGGGCAGGTGCTGAACCGGCTTGTCACCATGTCGGGCTTTCAGACGACGGTGCTGGACCACGACCTGGAGACGATCCAGCTGATGCGCCGCTTCGGCTTCAAGGGCTATTTCGGCGATCCGACCCGGCCCGAGATCCTGTCGGCGGCGGGGCTTGGCCGGGCCAAGGTGCTGGTCGCGGCACTCGACGACCCCGAGGCGAACCTGCGGCTGGTCCATTATGCCCGTGAACAGCGCCCCGATCTGGTCATTGTCGCGCGGGCGCGCGACCGGGTGAACGTCTATCAGCTTTATGCTGCCGGCGCTGATGAGATCGTGCGCGAAACCTTCGACAGCTCGCTGCGCGCCGGGCGCTATGTGCTGCAGAACGTCGGCCTCAGCCCCTTCGAGGCGGGCGAGCTTGAGCGCATCTTCTTCCGCATGGACCGCGCCAACCTGCGCGAACTGGCCGAGGTCTGGAAGCCGGGCGTCCCGCTGGAGGATAACGCCGAATATATCGCCCTGACCCGCGACCTGAACCGCCAGCTGGAAACCGCCCTGATCGAGCGGTTTTCTCGCGGGCCGACCGCCCCTCACAGCGTCGATGACGAGGATGCGGATGAGGCACCCGAACACGGGCTGGAGGCCCCCAAACGCAAGCGCCTTGCCCGCCGCAGCGAAGACGCGGGCGATGCCGCCTGATGCACCGCACGCCGGGGCAGGCGTCCCGGCCCTTGCCCGGTTCGCCCCAAGGGCCTAGAAGGCAAGGCAATCATGCCAAGGAAGACGCCATGCTTGACCATCTGACCTTCACCGCGCCGGAACCCAAAATCATTCAGGGGGCCAAACAGGATTGGGAACTGGTCATCGGGCTTGAGGTGCACGCGCAGGTCGCCTCCAACGCGAAGCTTTTCTCGGGCGCCTCGACCGGCTTCGGGGCCGAGCCGAACAGCCATGTGGCCTTCGTCGATGCCGCCATGCCGGGCATGCTGCCGGTCATCAACGAGTTTTGCGTGGCGCAGGCCGTGCGCACCGGGCTTGGCATCAAGGCGGCGATCAACCTGCGCTCGGCCTTCGACCGCAAGAACTATTTCTATCCCGACCTGCCGCAGGGCTATCAGATTTCGCAGCTCTACCACCCCATTGTGGGCGAGGGCGAGGTGATCGTCGACATGGGGCCGGGCGTCGCCCGCCGTGTCCGCATCGAGCGTATCCACCTGGAACAGGACGCGGGCAAGTCGATCCACGACATGGACCCGAACATGTCCTTCGTCGACCTGAACCGCACCGGCGTTGCGCTGATGGAGATCGTCAGCCGCCCCGACATCCGCGGCCCGGAAGAAGCAGCCGCCTATGTCTCGAAGCTGCGCCAGATCATGCGCTATCTCGGGACCTGCGACGGCAATATGCAGAATGGCAACCTGCGCGCGGACGTCAACGTCTCGATCTGCGCGCCGGGCGCCTATGAGAAATATCAGGAAACGCAGGATTTCAGCTATCTCGGCACCCGCTGCGAGATCAAGAACATGAACTCGCTGCGCTTCATCCAGGCCGCCATCGAATATGAGGCGCGCCGCCAGATCGCCATCGTCGAGGATGGCGGCAAGGTCGTGCAGGAAACCCGCCTCTACGATCCGGACAAGGGCGAGACCCGCTCCATGCGCTCGAAGGAAGAGGCGCATGACTACCGCTATTTCCCCGATCCCGATCTGCTGCCGCTGGAGATCGAGCAGGCCTGGGTCGACGATATCGCCTCGTCCATGCCGGAACTTCCGGACGCCAAGAAGGCCCGTTTCGTGGGCGATCTCGGCCTTTCGGAATATGACGCGGGCGTCCTGACCGCCGAGGTCGAGAATGCCGATTACTTCGAGGCCGTCTCGGCGGGTCGCGATGGCAAGATCTCGGCCAACTGGGTCATCAACGAGCTCTTCGGCCGCCTGAACAAGGAAGGCCTGACGGTCGAGACCTCGCCGGTTTCGGCCCAGCAACTGGGCGGCATCATCGACCTGATCGCCAAGGGCGACATCTCGGGCAAGATCGCCAAGGACCTATTCGAGATTGTCTGGACCGAAGGCGGCGATCCCGCGCAGATCGTGGAATCGCGCGGCATGAAGCAGGTCACCGACCTCGGCGCCATCGAAAAGGCCGTGGATGAGATCATCGCCGCCAACCCGGGGCAGGTCGAAAAGGCCAAGCAGAACCCGAAACTCGCGGGTTGGTTCGTGGGGCAGGTGTTGAAGGCCACAGGCGGCAAGGCGAACCCCGCCGCCGTCAACGATCTGGTCGCGAAAAAGCTGGGCCAGTAAGCAGATGGCAGGACGGGCGGGGCAATTGAGGCTACTGATTGTCCTGCTTTTCCTGCTGTTCACCGCCGCTTTCACTTTGCTGCTGGCGCCGGTCATCAAGGGGCTAGGCGCCTTCATCGCCCCCGGACTGGGGGCATTCTTCGCCGCCCTGATCCTGCGCCGAAAAAGCCCCCGGCTTCCCCTTGATGAGGGCATCCGGCTGGCCCTCCTGATGACGCTCAGCCTCTGCGTGATTGTCGGCACAGGTCTGACCCTCCTGATCGCGGTGGTCATCGCCTCCTATGGTGAGCAGCCCTATTGGGACGCGCTGCGGCAATACGTCATCGAAATGCCGGGCATGGCCGCGGATGATCCCGTTCTTCTGGTCCCGCTGCTGGTCTCGGCGTTCCTCTGCTTCCTTTCGGTCTTCGCCGGGCTTTTCGTCGCGAACCGGCTCCTGCCCGCCGAGGAAGCGGAATAGTGAACGGGCGCTCATCTTCCCCTGACGCCGGATCTCCGTTAATGATTTCTCAAAGCTTCGAGGACCAGACCCATGCCCGCCTATGAATATTCCGTCATTCCGGCCCCCAACCGTGGCGAAAAGGCCCGTGGCGCAAAGACCGGCGCGGATCGCTTTGCCCTTGCGCTGACCGCCACGCTGAACGACATGGCGGCCGATGGCTGGGAATATGTCCGCGCAGAAACCCTGCCCAGCGAAGAGCGCGCCGGCCTGACCGGTCGCGCGACGGTCTATCACAATGTGCTGGTCTTCCGCCGCAGCCTCAGCGCCGAGGAACTCCCCGCACAGCCCACCTACACCGCCCGTGTCGAGCCGATCCCGCAGCCAGCCCCCGCCCAGCCCGAGCCGCAGCCACTGGCCGAGGATCATGAAGACCTGCCCGCCGACGCGCCGACCCGCCCCTTCAGCGAACCGATGCGCTCCAAACCCCTCGCGGCCCCGGTGGAAACAAGCCGTCCCCGTCCGGCGGAACCCCGCCTGACCGCGCAACCGGCCCCGGCAGGCCCGCGCCTCGGCCCCGCCAACCGCTGATCTTCTTCGTTGCCCCAAAGTACCCCGGGGTGAGCCCCGCCAGGGGCGAGGGGCAGCGCCCCTCGGCAACCCCCAAAAGCCGCCCGCGTCAGTAATGAGGCGGGCGCTGGTCTTCCAGCGGGATCTCTCTTGCATCCGCTTCCCGCTCGGCCTCGCGCTGCATCAGCATGCCGACGCGGCGACCCAGCCGCTCGATCTCGGTTTCATGGCGCGCGACAATCGCCGACATGTCCTCGGTGACCCGCGTCAGATGCGCAATGGCCTCCTCAAGGCGTAGGGTGTGCTCCGCCTGCTTGTCCATGCATTCTCCTTCCGTTAGACCGCCACCATGGACCAGCCAGAGGCAGACCATGGCGAAAGATCAGAAAAAACAACCCCGCCCCAAGGCCGAGCCGCCCAAGGGCTTCAAAGACTATTTCGGCGCCGACGTGACCGAACGCAAGCAGATGCTGGACCGCATCGCCGAGATCTATCATCGCCACGGGTTCGAGCCGCTTGAAACCAGCGCCGTCGAAACCGTCGAGGCGCTTGGCAAGTTCCTGCCCGACGTCGACCGCCCGAACGCAGGCGTCTTCGCCTGGCAAGAGGCTGAAGTGCCGGGTGGCGGTGCAGGCGACTGGCTGGCGCTGCGCTATGACCTGACCGCGCCGCTGGCGCGTGTGGCCGCGCAGTTCCGCAACGACCTGCCCAGCCCCTATCGCCGCTATGCGATGGGACCGGTCTGGCGCAACGAAAAGCCGGGCCCGGGCCGCTTCCGCCAGTTCTACCAATGCGATGCCGATACGGTCGGCTCGGCCTCGGTCGCGGCGGATGCCGAAATCTGCGCCATGCTGGCCAATGCGCTTGAGCATGCGGGGATCACCCGCGGCGACTATCTGGTGCGCATCAACAACCGCAAGGTGCTGAACGGCATCCTCGAGGCGACAGGCGTCGAGCAGGGGGCGCCTGCCGATGATGTTCTGCGCACCATCGACAAATTCGACAAGGTCGGGGAAGAGGGCGTCCGCCAGCTTCTGACCTCCGGGCGCAAGGACGAGTCCGGCGCCTTCATCGACGGCGTGGGCCTGACGCCCGAACAGGCGGCCCCTGTGCTGGCCTTCCTGACCTCGAAAGGCGCGGATAACGCAGCAACGCTGGCCAACCTGCGCGCTGCCGTCGGCACCTCCGCTACCGGCGCCGAAGGTGTCGATGAACTTCAGCAGATCTCGGACATGCTGGCCGCCATGGGCGTCGGCGAGGATCGCGCGATCATCGACCCGTCCATCGTGCGCGGCCTTGGCTATTACACCGGCCCGGTGTTCGAGGCGGAACTCACCTTCGAGATCCTTGACGAAAAAGGCCGCAAGCGCCAGTTCGGCTCGGTCGCGGGTGGCGGGCGCTATGACGGTCTGGTCGAACGCTTCACCGGCCAGAAGGTCCCGGCGACCGGCGTCTCGATCGGCGTCGACCGCCTGCTGGCCGCGCTGCGCGCCAAGGGGCTCGCGGGCACGCAGGAAGCGGGCCCGGTCGTCGTGACCGTGATGGACCGCGACCGCATGGCCGACTATCAGGCCATGGCGGCCGAGCTGCGCGCCGCAGGCATCCGCGCCGAGGTCTATCTGGGCAACCCCAAGAACTTCGGCAACCAGTTGAAATACGCCGACAAGCGCTATTCCCCCGTCGCCATCATCCAGGGCGAGGATGAGGCGCAGCGCGGCGTCGTTCAGGTCAAGGACTTGATCCTCGGTGCGCGGATCGCGGCCGAAGCCAGCCATGACGAATGGAAGGCCCAGCCCGCCCAGACCGAGGTCGCGCGTCAGGATCTGGTCGCGGAAGTGCGGCGTATCCTCGGATGACCGACAAGCGCATCAAGCAGGCGGTCGGGCAGCGCATCCTCGCGGCCTTCCGTGACGCAGGCGCGGTCGAGGTCGCGCCCGACATCCTGCTGCCGGCCGAGACGCTGCTGGACCTTTACGGCGAGGATATCCGCGCCCGCGCCTATATCACCCAGGACCCGATCCGGGGCGAGGTGATGATGCGGCCCGATTTCACCGTGCCCGTCGTCCAGATGCATATGGCAACGGGGGCCGAGCCCGCGCGCTATTGCTATCTGGGTGAGGTCTTCCGCAAGCAGGACCACGGTGAATTCCCGCCTGAACACGCCCGCGACAATGAATATCTGCAGGCGGGGTTCGAGCTTTTCGCCCGTGACACCGACGCCGATGCCGAGGTCTTCGCGCTGTTCCACCAGACCCTCGCAGGATTGAACCTGCGCGCAACCATGGGCGACATGGATCTGCTGCTGGACGCGGTGCGGGCACTGCCCCTGTCGGGCGCACGCCGGGCCGCACTTCTGCATCATATCTGGCGTCCGCGCCGCTTTTCGGCGCTGCTCGCACGCTTCTCGGCCCCCCCCGAGGCGCGGAGCTTCCCCACTAGCCAGGCCGCCTGGAGCGGCTTGCGCTCGCGCGAAGAGATGCTTGCGCGCATCGACCGGCTGGTCTCGGACGCCGCAGAAGAGCCGCTGGCCCCGATCTGGGCCGACCGGCTGGAGCGGCTTTTCGCCATCACCGGCCCCGCACCTGACGCGCTTCTGGCGCTGCGCCAGCTCTCGCGCGAGATCCCCGATATCCGCGACGCGGTCGACCGGCTGGACGCACGGCTCGCGGCGCTGGCAGGGCGAGGGATCGACCCCGCGACGATCCGCTTTGACGCAAGCCTCGGGCGACACACGATGGAATATTACGACGGCATGACCTTCGCCTTCGAGGCCGAGGGCCATCCCGACTGGCCGCCCGTGGCCTCTGGCGGGCGCTATGACGCTTTGGTCGCCGTGCTGGGACAGGCACAGGGCAGGGCGATCCCGGCCGTCGGCGGCATCATCCGCCCGGGCCTTGTGGCGGAACTGGAGGGCGCGGCATGATCCGGCTGGGCATCCCGTCCAAAGGGCGGCTGATGGAGCAGACCTTCGACTGGTTCGCCGAACGCGGCGTCAGGCTGTCGCGCAGTGGCTCGGACCGGGAATATGCCGGGCGGGTCGACGGGGCCGAGGGTGTGGCGCTGGTGCTTCTCTCGGCGGGCGAAATCCCGCGCGAGCTCCAAGCCGGGCGCATCCATCTGGGCGTCACCGGCACCGATCTGGTGCGCGAAAAGCTGGCAGGCTGGCGCGGCCATGTCGAGGAACTGGCCCCGATGGGCTTCGGCCATGCCGACCTGATCCTCGCGGTCCCGGCCTGCTGGACCGATTGCGAAAGCCTTGACGATTTCGCCACGATCACGCGGGATTTCCGAGCGACCCATGGTTTCCGTCTGCGCATCGCGACCAAGTACCACCGGCTGGTGCGGGCCTGGCTTTCCGATCAGGAGGTTGCCGATTATCAGCTGGTCGACAGTCAGGGCGCGACGGAAGGCACGGTCGCGAACCTGACCGCCGAGGCGATTGCTGATATCACCAGCTCGGGCGAGACCCTGCGGGCGAACCACCTGAAGGTGATCGAGGGGGCGCCGATCCTCGGCTCTCAGGCGACGCTTTTTCGGTCGATCGCGGCGGGGGATGAGGCCGAGGTGGCAGCGCTCGTCGCGCAGTTGGGTCTGGAAACCTGACGGCGGTCCGGCGCGTTCGGTCTGATCATTCCCCTGAGGAGATCCCCATGCGCCTGCCCATTCTTCTGGCCCTGCTGGCCGCAACTCCGGCTCTCGCCTCGTCCGACGAGGCTTGGCAGGAGTTCCGCAAGGAGGTCGAGACCGCCTGTGCCGCGCTGGCCCCCGATGAGGGCGAAACCGCGATCGAGGTCAATCCCTTCGGCTCGGAAAGCTACGGCGTCGCGCTGCTGATCACGGTGACGCCCGACGAAAGCGTCGACCGCTATGTTTGTGTCTTCGACAAGGAAAGCCACAACGCCGAGCTGAGCGCGGCTTTTACGCCGCCCGCTGAAGTCTCGGAAACGATGACGGATGAGGATGGCAATGTCGTCAATGAGACGACGAGCAAGACGGATGCCCATCTGATCGAGAAATAGGCGAGGATTGCGCCGGTTGGCGCGGTCGCGTTTGGGTATTTAGGCAACGAAGAAGCGGGCCGGGGTCCTTCAGGCGTCGAGGCCGACAAGTGCTTTGGCGAAGTCGCGGGGGTCGAAGGCGTCGAGGTCGTCGATCTGCTCGCCCACGCCGATGGCGTGGATGGGCAGGCCGAAGCGATCTGCCAGCGCGACCAGAACGCCGCCGCGCGCCGTGCCGTCCAGCTTGGTCATCACGAGGCCCGAGACGTCGGCAAGCTTCTGGAAGGTCTCAACCTGCGAGAGCGCGTTCTGACCGGTGGTCGCATCCAGCACCAGAAGCGTATTATGCGGCGCAGAGGGATCCTTCTTGCGGATCACGCGGACGATCTTGGCAAGCTCCTCCATCAGGTCCTGACGGTTCTGCAGGCGGCCTGCGGTATCGATCATCAGAAGTTCGGCGCCATCGGTTTCGGCCTTGACCATGGCGTCGAAGGCGAGACTCGCGGGATCCGAGCCTTCCGGCGCGGTCATGACGGGAACGCCTGCGCGCTGACCCCAGACTTGCAACTGCTCGACCGCAGCAGCGCGGAATGTGTCGCCGGCGGCGATCACGACGTTCTTGCCTGCCGCCCTGAACTGGCTGGCCAGCTTGCCGATGGTCGTGGTCTTGCCCGAGCCGTTCACGCCGACGACCAGCACGACCTGAGGGCGCTTCGGGAAGATCGGCAGAGGCCTGGCGACCGGGGCCATGATCCGCGCGATCTCATCTGCCAAAAGCTCTTTGAGTTCGGTTGATGAGACGCGCCGCCCCATCCGCCCCTCGGCAATGTTTGCGGTGACCCGCAACGCTGTCTCGACGCCCATGTCAGCCTGGATCAGCATTTCCTCTAGCTCTTCCAGCATCTCGTCATCGAGTTCGCGCCGGGGCTCGTCCGAGGCACTTCGACCGAAAAGGCGACCGACAATGCCGGGCGCTGGCGTAGCCACAGGCTTCGACGGCTCTGGCGCGACAGCCGGGCTCGCCGCAATCGGCGCCTCAACCTGCGTCTCGCCGCCACCCTCGGCCACGATATCGTCCAGCCCCGCGCCGATCTTTGACGAGGAACGCGTCAGCCTGTCCCGCAGTTTTGAGAAAAACGACATGCAACCATCCTCTTGTCAGCAACAGGCAACCTAGGAGCTAAAGCCGAAAAGGAAAAGGGCGCGACAGGCGCACCCTTCTTCTTTCATGTGGAAATATCCCGGGGGTGTGGGGGCAGCGCCCCCACTTCGCCCGCTCAGGCCTTGCCCAGATAGATGTCGACAAGCTTCTGCAGCATCGCCAGCGCATCCTCGCGCGAGCGCTGGAAGCTGTTGCGACCGATGATCGAGCCATTGCCGCCGCCATCGCGGATCGCGCGGGCATCATCATAGACCGCATCGGCACCTTTCGCTGCACCGCCCGAGAAGACGACGATGCGGCGGCCGTTGAACGAGGCCTGCATGCAATGCTCGACGCGCTTTGCCTGGGTCGCGATGTCGATCTTCTTGTCCTCATAGACCTTCTTGGCTTCCGCCAGCATCAGATGGTCGGTCGAGAGCTTGATCTTGATGATATGGGCACCGATCAGCGCGGCGATCTGGGCCGCGTAGGCCGCGACGTCGATGGCAGTCTCGCCATCTTTGGTGATCGCCTCACCGCGCGGATAGGACCAAACGACCGAGGCCACGCCTTTCGCGGCGGCCTCTTTGCGCATCTCGACGATCTCTTCGATCATGTCGAGCGCCATGTCCGAGCCCGGATAGATGGTGAAACCGATGGCCGAGCAGCCCAGACGCAGCGCGTCATCGACCGAAGCGGTGATCGCCTGATTCTTGCCAGCGGTGTTCGACATCAGCGAGTTGGCCGAGTTCACCTTGAGGATCGTCGGGATCTGACCGGCGAAAGTATCGGCACCGGCCTCGATCATGCCAAGGGGCGCGGCATAGGCGTTCAGGCCCGCGTCGATTGCCAGCTGATAGTGGTAATGGGGGTCATAGCCGCCGGGGTTGGGCGCAAAGCTGCGCGCCGGGCCGTGCTCGAAGCCCTGATCGACCGGCAGGATGATCATCTTGCCGGTGCCGGCCAGCTTGCCGGTCATCAGCATGCGCGCAAGCTGCGCCTTCACGCCGGGGGTTTCGCCTTCGTAATTGGCCAGGATCTTGCGAACGGTATCTGTCATCTTCATCGGAAACCTCCATCAAACTTGCGGGTTGCTTATCAAACCGGCGGACAAGAGCAATCGGGATTGCGCTAACGGAACCCCGTGATCGCGAAAGCGTTGATCCTGCGTGACAACAGGAGACTGGTCATGGCAAATGAAGACCCCGATGGAATTCCCGAACAGGTCCGCCAGAACCGACCGTTCTTTGCCGTATTCGCATTCGCGATCGTCGTGGCAATAGGCACGTTCCTTTTCGTTCTGTCCCGCGACACCGAAAGCGTCGATATCGAGCGCAATGCGCCGCCTGCGGCGGAAGCGCCGGCAGCCTCGACCGAGAGCCCTGCCGTGCCCGAAGCTCCGGCGGCGGAACCGGACGCGGCCGCGCCTGCGACGCCCCCGGCTTCGAACTGAGGGGCAGGGCGGGCAAATGAAAAGGGCGCCCTTCGGCGCCCTTTCAATCAGGTCTGAGGATGCTCAGCGCTTGGCCAGAACAGCAACGCCCGGCAGGGTCTTGCCTTCCATCCATTCAAGGAACGCGCCACCTGCAGTCGAGATGAAGGTGAAATCCTGCGCCACGCCCGCCTTGTTCAGCGCGGCGACGGTATCGCCGCCACCGGCGACCGACACCAGCTTGCCTTCACGCGTCAGGCGCGCGGCCTCTTGTGCAGCGGCATTGGTTGCGGCGTCGAAAGGTGCGATCTCGAAGGCACCCAGCGGGCCGTTCCAGATCAGGGTGCGGCAGGTCTCGAAGACGCCGCGGATCGCCGCGACGGTCTCGGGGCCCGCATCCAGGATCATCGCATCGGCGGGGCAGGCGTCGGCGGGCAGAGTTTCCGAGGGCGCATTGGCCCGGAATTCCCGCGCGACGACGATGTCGAGCGGCAGATGGATGGTGCAGCCCGCGCTTTCGGCCTTCTCCATGATCTCGTTCGCGGTCTCGGTCATGTCGCGTTCGGCCAGCGATTTGCCGACCTCGATGCCGCGCGCCACCATGAAGGTATTGGCCATGCCGCCGCCGATCACCAGATGGTCGACCTTCTGGATCAGGTTGCCCAGCAGCTCGAGCTTGGTCGAGACCTTGGCCCCGCCCACCACGGCGACGACCGGACGCTCGGGCGTGCCAAGCGCGGCGTCGAGCGCCTTGAGTTCCGCCTCCATCAGCCGACCGGCGGCCGAGGGCAGAAGCTTCGCGATGCCATCGGTCGAGGCATGGGCGCGATGCGCCGCCGAGAAAGCGTCGTTTACATAGGCCTGACCCAGGGCCGCCAGCGAGGCGGCAAAGGTCGGGTCGTTCGTTTCCTCGCCCGGATAGAAGCGGGTGTTTTCCAGCAGCAGGACATCGCCCGGCGCGAGATCCGCGACAGCGCGCTTGGCCGGGCCGCCGATGGCCTCATCCGAGAATTTGACCGGCTGCCCGAGGGCGGCCTCAAGTGCGGGCAGGACGACCCGCAGGCTCATGCTGTCGACGCGCTGCCCTTTGGGGCGGTCGAAATGGGCCAGAAGGACCGGGATGCCGCCCTTGGCCTGAATGTCCTTGATGGTCGGAACGATCTTGTCGATCCGCGTGGTGTCCGTCACCTGACCGGCTTCTACGGGGACGTTCACGTCCACGCGCACCAGCACCACCTTGCCATCCAGATCCAGGTCGTCGATCGTATTGAAGTCGGCCATCTCTTATCCTTCGTCAATCGCGGTCTTGCGCATTTGACAGGGGTTTTCACCCATGATGAATTTTTCGTCAACCTGCCGTGCCAATGAACCTCAACCCGAACGCGGCGTTGTCGATTGGCATCAGATTGCGTATCTGTCGCAACAAGCCACATGAAGGAGACGTCCATGGCCGATATCAAGGATCCCGAAAATACCGTCATCATCACGTTGAAGGACGGCCCGGTCGTCATCGAGTTGCTGCCCGATGTCGCCCCCAAACATGCCGAACGCATGAAGGAACTGGCCCGCGCGGGTGCCTATGACAACGTGGCTTTCCATCGCGTCATCGATGGTTTCATGGCGCAGACCGGCGATGTCGAGCATGCGAACATGGAAAAGGATTATAACCCCGGCCGCGCAGGCACGGGCGGTTCGGACCTTCCCGACCTTCCGGCGGAATTCTCGCGCCTGCCGCATGACCGTGGCACGCTGGGTGCTGCGCGCTCGCAGAACCCGAATTCGGCCAACAGCCAGTTCTTCATCAATTTCAAGGACAACCATTTCCTGAACGGCCAGTATACCGTCTATGGCCGCGTCATCGAGGGTATGGAGCATGTCGACAAGATCGCCCGTGGCGAGCCGCCGGCAAAGCCCGACCGCATGATCTCGGTGAAGGTGGCGGCCGATGCGGAATAAGCTGCTGATCCCTGCCGCGCTGGTCCTCAGCGCGACTGCCGCCTCGGCTGCGGGTCTGCCCGGCGTGACCGACGGCCCCGGCCCGAACCTGGTGATCGAGGTCGCCGGTGCCGATGGCACCGCCAAGGGCACCATCGTGCTGGACCTTTACGCCGACAAGGCGCCCAAGCATGTCGAGCGGCTGGTGTCGCTGGCCAAGGCGGGCTCGTATGACGGGGTGGTCTTTCACCGCGTGATCGACGGCTTCATGGCGCAGACGGGCGACGTCCAGTTCGGCAAGCAGGGTGGTGACACCGCGCGCGCCGGTATGGGCGGGTCGGATCTGCCCGACCTCAAGGCCGAGTTCAACGATGTCTCGTTCCAGGCGGGCACCGTCGGCATGGCGCGCTCGCAGAACCCCAACAGCGCCAACAGCCAGTTCTTCATCGATCTGGCCCCGGCCGATTTCCTTGACGGCCAGTACACGGTCGTCGGCCAGCTGGTCGATGGCTGGGACGTGCTGAACGCCATCAAAAAGGGTGATGCCGCCGCCAATGGCGCGGTTGTCGGCCCCGATTACATGGCGAAAGTCACCGTTCAGGAATGATCCTGACGCTTTGATCATCAAGGCCCCGCGTGCGTTGCGCGGGGCCTTTCTTAAAGATCACCCGGCTTTTGCCCGCAAACCCAAGGGAACGCATGCAGCCCCGCCCAACCGCAGGCCCTCGCGCCGCCTATCTTCTGACCGGCGCGATCATCGCGCTTGCTGCGGCCTATCTGCTGTGGATCGGGCGCGAGCCGATCTGCACCTGCGGCTATGTGAAGCTGTGGCACGGGCAGACGAACAGCTCGGAAAACTCGCAGCATATCAGCGACTGGTACAGCTTCTCGCATGTGATCCACGGCTTCCTGTTCTATCTTGCCCTGCGCTATCTGACGCCCCGGCTGAGCTTCGGCTGGCGGCTGTCGATCGCCACGCTGGTCGAGGCCCTGTGGGAAATCGTCGAGAATTCCGACGCCATCATCGAGCGCTACCGCGCCGTCACCATCTCGCTGGATTATTACGGCGACAGCGTCCTGAACTCGGTCGCAGATATTCTGGCGATGGTGCTGGGCTTCTGGCTGGCCGCGCGGCTGCCGGTCTGGCTGACCGTGGCGCTGGCCGTGGGCTTTGAGGCGATGACGATCTGGCTGATCCGCGACGGGCTGGCGCTGAACGTGCTGATGCTGGCCTGGCCTCTGGATGCCGTGCGCGAGTGGCAGGCCGCGATGTGACGAAAAAGGGCGCCGGATTTCTCCGACGCCCTGATGCTTTCAGGTCAGCGGCGTTCAGCCGACCTGCACCATGCGGTGCTTTTTCTTGCCCACCGAGACCTTCAGCCCGTCCCCGATCATCGCCGCATCGACGGTGACCTGCGGGTCGCTGACGGCTTCGTTGTTCAGGCGCAGGCCGCCTTCGGCGATCAGGCGCTTGGCCTCTTTCCCCGAGGGCGCGATGCCGGTCTGAACCAGCAGCTGCACCACCGAAAGCCCCTCGGCCAGCGTCGCGGCCGGGATGACCACGGTCTCAAGATCGCCGCCCGCGCCGCCTTCCTCGAAGACCTTGCGCGCTGTCGCCTCGGCGCTGGCGGCGGCCTCGGCCCCGTGCAGCAGCGTGGTCACGGCATTGGCAAGGATCACCTTGGCCTCGTTGATCTCGGATCCCTGCAGCGCGCCCAGACGGTCGCATTCCTCAACCGGAAGCTCGGTATAAAGCTTCAGGAAGCGGCCCACATCGGCATCGGTCGAGTTGCGCCAGAACTGCCAGAACTCATAGGGCGACAGCATCTCGCCGTTGAGCCAGGTCGCGCCACCGGCCGATTTGCCCATCTTGCGCCCGTCCGAGGTCGTCAGCAGCGGCGAGGTCAGGCCCCAGATTTCCTTGTCCAGCACGCGCCGGGTCAGGTCGATCCCGTTGATGATATTGCCCCACTGGTCCGAGCCGCCCATCTGCAGCCGCACGTCGTAGCGGCGGTAAAGCTCAAGGAAGTCATAGGCTTGCAGGATCATGTAGTTGAATTCAAGGAAGCTCAGCGACTGTTCCCGGTCCAGACGCGACTTCACTGATTCAAACGACAGCATGCGGTTCACGCTGAAGTGGCGGCCGATGTCGCGCAGGAATTCCAGATAGTTCAGCCCGTCCAGCCATTCGGCGTTGTTGAGCATCATCGCCTTGCCGTCGCTGTAATCGAGGTAGCGGGCAAAGACCTTCTGCATCCCGTCGATGTTCGACTGGATCGCGGCATCGTCCAGAAGCGGACGCTCATCGCTGCGGAAGCTGGGGTCGCCCACCTTGGTCGTGCCCCCGCCCATCAGCGTGATCGGGCGGTTCCCGGTTTTCTGGAACCAGCGCAGCATCATGATGTTCAAAAGGTGGCCGACGTGCAGGCTGGCCGCCGTCGCGTCATAGCCGATATACGCCGTCACCGGCCCCTGAATCAGAGCATCGTCCAGCGCCTGCATGTCGGTGCAATCGGCCAGATAGCCGCGCTCGATCATCACGCGAAGGAATTCGGATTTGGCATGGTATGTCATGATCTTTTCCTTTCGAATGGTGCGGATATATCGGGTGCCAGACAGAAGGAAAAGCCATGGCAGATGGATTCGTCCGGGCATTGGGGATGATGTCGGGCACCTCGCTGGACGGGGTGGACGCGGCCATGCTGACGACTGACGGCCAGCGCATCGGCGCCTTCGGGCGCAGCGCCTATCGCGCCTATTCCGGCAATGAAAGCGGATTGCTGCATGCGGCACTGGGCCAATGGCCGGGCGGACCGGATGTGGCCGAGGCGGCGGGGCTGTCCGTTGCCGCCCATGCCGATCTGGCCGCCGGTTTTCCCGAGGCCGAGGTGATCGGCTATCACGGCCAGACGCTGGCCCATGATCCGCGCGGGCGGGGCACGCATCAGGCGGGCGACGGGGCTGCGCTGGCCCGCCAGACTGATCGTCCAGTGGTTTGGGATTTCCGCTCCGAAGACGTGCGTCAGGGCGGCGAGGGCGCGCCGCTTGCGCCTTTCTTCCACTGGGCCTGCGCCGAATGGGCGGTGGGGCAGGGCCATTTGGCGCCCGCCCCGGTCGCGTTTCTCAATCTGGGCGGGGTGGGCAATGTCACCTGGGTCGACCCTTCGGCGAGCGCGCCCGAGGCGCAGGGGGCCTGCCTTGCCTTCGACACCGGCCCCGCGAACGCGCCGCTGAATGACCTGATGCGCCAGCGCCGGGGGCAGGCGCAGGACCGGGACGGGGCGGTGGCCGCGCAAGGCGTCGTCGATGAGGCGGTCATTGCCCGTTTCCTGACCCATCCGCATTTTGCCCGCCCGGTTCCGAAATCGCTGGACCGCGACGCCTTTCCCGATCTTCTGGCCGAGGTGCGGGAACTGGCCGATGCCGATGCGGCGGCCACCCTGACGCATGCGGCGGCGGCGGCCGTGGCGGCGGGCCTGCCGCATCTGCCCGCCCCGCCGCAGCGCCTGCTGGTCTGCGGCGGCGGGCGGCTGAACCCCGTGCTGATGCAGGCCCTTCGGCAACGCACCGGGCTTGATGTCCTGCCCGTCGAAGAGATCGGGCTTGACGGAGATATGCTGGAAGCTCAAGCATTTGGCTGGCTTGCGGTGCGTGTTCTGAAGGGGCTGCCGACCTCGGGGCCGGGGACGACGGGGGCCCCGGGTCCGGTCTGTGGGGGGCGGATCAGCAGGCCTACGCATTCGTGATGTCCGAATTGTGACATTTATTTGGAACGCCTGGGTAAGGGCCGCGTTTGGCATTCAGACATGGCTCAAGGCCATTTGCGTTTAACGAGATCTGGAGGATCGTGTTCATGAAATCCATTCTGCTGGCGACCGTGGCGTCGCTTGCCCTGACGGGTGCCGGTTTTGCCCAAAGCGACGCGACGACGACGACGCCTGCGGTCACGCCGGATCCGGCTGCCAGCGCCGCCGAGACTGCTGCCGACAACGCCGTTGATGCGGCGAAAGAGGCCGCAAAAGAGGCCGAAAAGGCGGTTGGTGAGGCTGTGAAAGCCGCTGATGAAGCCGTGACGGACGCGACCAAGGCGGCAGGGGATGCCGCCAGCGACGCGGCGACCGCAGCCGAGGCTGCGGCCAGCGATGCCGCGAAGGCTGCCGACAAGGCCGCAACCGAGGCAGCCAAGACGGCGGATGAGGTTGCGACCGATGCCGCCACCGAAGCGGGCAATGCCGCCGATGCTGCGGCAGAGGCCGCGAGCGACGCGGCTGACAGTGCCACTGCCGCTGCCTCGCAGGCCGCAGATGACGCCGAGAAGGCGGCCGCCGAATCCCTCGCCGCCGCCGAGAAGGCTGTCGAGAAGGTGGCCCCGCCAGACGTGAAGGCTCCGGCGATCTCGGCGGAGGAGCCGGGCGTTCTCAGCTCATGGATCACCAGCCGTCATGTCTGGACCACGAACCAGCCCTCGACCACCGAATGGACCGATCCGCAGCTGACCGAGCGTCCCGCCGAATGGCAGGACATCGCCCGGATCAGCGATATCGTGCTGGATGATTCGGAAAACACCGTGGGCTATATCGCCGATATCGGCGGGTTCCTGGGGATTGGCGCGAAAAAGGTGCTGCTGGGCCGGGACGCGATCCATCTGGTCACCATCGGCAATGATTCCTTCTATGCGACCAACTTCACCAAGGAAGAGCTGCAGGCCCTTCCCGATTTCAACGAAGCCACGGTCCGCAAGTAGAAATTCCCGCTTTCATGCAGGAAACATGACGAAAAGGGGGCGCCGATGTGCGCCCCTTCACTTTTCTTCCGGAACGGCCTTGACGGGTCCCATTGCTATGCGTAAACCCGCCGCACTCTGGAGGCGATCCAGAGGTGGTCTGCGCGGTTGTAGCTCAGTTGGTTAGAGTACCGGCCTGTCACGCCGGGGGTCGCGGGTTCGAGCCCCGTCAACCGCGCCACCACCACCTAGTCGCCACGGAATGATGCGCGGTTGTAGCTCAGTTGGTTAGAGTACCGGCCTGTCACGCCGGGGGTCGCGGGTTCGAGCCCCGTCAACCGCGCCATTTCCTTCCCCTCTCATTGCGATACCTGCAGGCAAGCCGCTGCGCTTGCGGTTGAAACTGCGCGGGTCCTTGCCGAGCGATCTGCAAAACCGTTTACGATCAAAGGTTCGGGCGGGCACTATTGCCCAGCTTTCCTTGTTTCGAAGCGCGGGTTCCCGTCATGAGTGTCAACGCAGTTACCCCCTATCGTCGTGACTACAGTGTTTCTGCGGATGTGCCGAAGGTCGTGGTACCGCAAAAAGCGGCCCCCGCCCCGGACGAGAGCACGCCCGGACCAACCTCGGCGCCGACGACCGGTGCCACGCCTGCACCCCCGCCGACGAATGCACCAACGGCACCCCCCAGCCCGTCGCCCGGGCCGGCTCCGGTGCCTCCCGATCCGGCGATGAGTTCGCCTGAGGAGCAGAAGCTCGACGAAGAGGTTCGAGCGACGCTGAAGGACAAACCCGATGAGCTTGAAGCCTATGAGGAGCTGTTGACCACCTCCACCTTCGCCTACCCGCCCGGGAAGACCGAGCGGATTGCGATGCTTGAGCAGATCAAGAATTATCCCGAAACCAAGGTGATCGAGGGTTTCGGCCGCCTGGGTGACCGCGCCTGGTTCGCACAGCAGTCTGCCGAGGATCAGCAGCGCTCGGCCAAGATGGTCGCCTTCAACCTCAGTGACACGACGCCGAATGCGAACAAGGTGCGTGAAAACACCATGGACCGCGTTCTGGGCAGCGATGACGTCAAGATTGACTGGAGGGGCATCGAGTCAGAAACCGGAACTACCTATGGCGAGGCCGGCGAAAGCGGGATGTGGTGGTGGAAGGAAAAATACATCAACCTCAACAGCGATCTGGTGCCAGCAGGGCCGGGCAAGATTGATGCAGGTGATCAGGATGCGGTGCATGTCGTGGCCAATACGCTGGCCCATGAGATCAACCACACGATCACGCCGGGCGGTAACGAACAGTCCTACAGCTATTTCATGGACGAATACCGTGCGTGGTATGTGGGATATAAGGCTGAGAACGGGGAGCCGCCTGTTGCGGGTCGCTAGCTTTGCGACAAAAGTGCACTAGCTTTGCGACGGAAATTTTTTCGTCCCTGTCAGGATTGGGGCGCCTCTCGGATTTCCTAACGTGCTGACGGATGGCTTCATCGGCTCCTTGGCTAGGTCGACTTGAGACGCGAAGAGCCCATTGCTGACGTTCTCAGATGATGCTAGCGCTATAGCAGCGCGCATCAAGAAGGACCTGCATGGTCGAATGTATGCGCGTTCTCTCCCTTATTCTAAAAACGAGGATGGCACGTGCGTGACCATATGTTTGTCGTGACCGGTGGACCCGGTTCCGGCAAGAGCACACTGATCGACGCCCTGCACGGCAGGGGATTTGCGTCTATGCCCGAGGCCGGGCGAGCGATCATTCGCGATCAAGTCCAGATTGGCGGAACCGCCTTGCCTTGGGCAGACAGAACCATGTTTGCCGAACTCATGCTCGGATGGGAGTTGCGGTCGTGGCATGAAGCTTCGGCGTTGGAAAGGCCGGTTTTTATGGACAGGGGAGTTCCCGATGTCGTCGGCTATCTGACGCTATGTGGCCTTCCGGTTCCCACCTATGTGGCGGCTGCTGCGGAGGCCTATCGCTACAACAGGAAGGTTTTCATCGCGCCATATTGGGAAGCCATTTTCGAGCAGGACGCCGAACGCAAGCAGGACCAAGAGGAAGCCGAAGCAACCGGCCAAGTCATGTCTGATACTTACGTCCGTTTCGGTTACCAGCTTGTTGAGCTTCCCAGAGTGTCAGTCGAAGAACGCGTTGCTTTCGTATTGGATCATCTGAACACAGAGTGACCGCTTCGTCCCGCAAAGCGGACACCCACGCTTACTGTCAATAGGCTGCCGCCGGTCACGGCACCACCCCCAGAAGATGCTTCATCAGGCGCATGCGGGTCAGGTCATCGGGCACTGACAGATAGGCCAGCCCGCCGTGGATGGTGAAGTTGCCTGCGGTGACCTCGAGCGCGTTGTCATTCCACCACACGTTGACCCCCAGCCGGGTGGTCGGAAGCGCCCTCTCGCCCTTCGGCTGGAAGCCCTGCAGCCAAGGGTAGGGGTCATCAAGGTTCAGGAACCGGGTCCGAGTGCCCCTCGGGCCGATGTATCCCTCGACCCACATGGGGTTGCCGACACCGCCCAATCGCCCGGCAACTGCGGCCGCCCGTCATAATCGTTGAACCGGCAGTAAAGCTCCCAGTAGAGCCGGTGGCCGGGGATGATCTTGGCGACCTGCTGGCCGTTGTGGCTGCACCATTGTTCGGCCGTTTTCTCATAGCGATCGAGGAAGGCCAGGAAGGGCGGGATATCGGTCCTGTCGGTTGCGTCCAGCCGCCAGGTCGGATCGTCGGCGGGCTGCGTCTCGACCATGGTCGAGGGCCAGATCGTCCAGAAGTAGATCGGCTTGTCGCCCGCCAGCTCGCGCCAGAGCGCAAAGTTTGCGTTGCTGGTGTTCCAGCCATGGTTGAAGCCATCGGCATTGAGCGGGACCGAATATGGCCCGCCCTCGGTGATCAGAAGCGCGTCGAAGGCGTCCATGTCGCGGCCGGGCAGAACCGGGCTGTATTCGTCGAGCGGGTCGAACGGCGCGGGCATCGGATCGGGGTACTGTTCATTATTGGCCCCGAACCGGGCCAGCCACCTTTGCCCCAGCGAGGAGCCGGGGATCGTCCATTTGCGCCAGTTCCGCGCCCCGTCGGGGTGATAGCTGGTCAGCGTCTGGCGGCGGTCATCCGCGCCCGAGAAGATCGCGTCGACCAGCGAGTGGCCGGTGTTGAGAATGCGGGAGCTGACGGTGATGGCACCGGGCGGCGTTGCCCCGGGTCCAAGCGCCTCGGCCGCGCCGCCCAGGAACAGGGTCGTATAGGCGGCCCCGGCAAGCAGGGCGCGGCGGGTGAGTTTGAGATTGACGACGGCCATGTCACACCTCGCGGCTGAAGCCGATGTTGCCGGGGCGGGCATTGCTGAAGGCGGTGGCCTCGGCCGTGGTGTCGAAGGCCTGCACCTGCGGCATGTTGGCCTCGAGCTGATCCACGCGCGCGGTCAGGGCGATGATAGCCTCCGCTTGCGCGCCAATGGCCGCTGCGGCCGAGGCGAGGCTTTGCGTCAGCCCGCCCAGCGATTCGGACAGCCCGCCATTGGCCTGTTCCAGTGCGGTCAGCCGAGCCAGCAACGCCTCGCTCAGGGCCAAGGGGCTGACCTCAGCCAGCTTGGCACCGTCATCGGTGTCCGCCTCTGCCAGGGTGGCGGGGATGGTGTCGCGGCCCAGCGATTGAAACGCATGGAGGCGGTGAAGACCCGCGACAAGGCGGTAGCCGTCGCCATGGGGGCGGACGACGATGGGTTGCATCAGCCCTTGCAGCTGGATGGATCCCACCAGACCATCGACCCATGCGGGGTCGAGATCGCGTGCGCGGTCGTTGCCCACCTCGATCGAGGTGAGCGGAAGCTCAAGAATATTCATGTGAGAAGATGCCTGTAATTCAGTAGGCGGCCCGCGCATTCGGCGCGCGATGCTCGTTGATTAGTGCTGGGTCGGGACGGCTAGGCCATTCAGAAGCAAGACTGCGAAGATCAGCGCCCCCATGAACAACAGGGTCCCGACACCATCCTTCACGAACTCCCTGTTTCTCATCCACCAGTCGCGCGCAGCGGCCATCATGGTTGGCGCAGCTGATGACCAGCATCAAGGGCAGGTTTATCCTTTCCCTGAATGACCTGCCGGAAGTGCGGGAGACCTTCGCATCTTTTGAGATGGATCATGTGCGCACGACCTACACCATCAGCACTCAGCGCCACCGGTCATCTGGTGATCGTGCTGAGCTTCTGATTTCCAACTGGCCGCTGCCTGCCTGTTAGGATCGCAGCGCGATAACGAAAACTGACAGAGGCTCAGTTCGGAAACCTCATCATCCATCGGATGCTGCTGGCAGCTTGGAATGTGGAAGTTTGCTGGGGTTTTGAGGTTTCCGAACTGGCACATCAGTTTCCGAAGCCGATTTCGGAAACATAGGGGCGTTGTCTGCACTATCTTGGACGGTTGCAGCACGCAGTGCGCCCCGCATCAGCCCCTTCATCTGTTATTTTATCAAATGTTATCAAGATGCTGCCAAATGATCGGCGTGTGCGGTCAATTTGACGGCTTCATGCGGGGTTTCCGAACAGTTTCACCGCGTTTTCGCGCCTTCCTCCGCATTTCTGGCGGCACGCCTGATCTGGGTGGAAGGCCGATTTCCTTTGCAATCTCAACGCCCTTAGAGGTTTCCGGCAGGGCAGGGGCTTTGTCGCAAAGTTAGTACCCCCCTACACCGCCTTCGGCCCGCGAAGCCTATGACCGCGCCTATTACCTGACCGAGAGCACCTCGGGCAGCTATGGCAATATCGGCGAAGCCATGCGCGACGACGGCAGCGACGACCAGAAGAAGATCCTGGAGTTTATGGCGGGGCTGATGGGGATGGATCCCGATGATGCGACCGTCGACAGCGTCAGCGACATGAGTAATTTCGACAACGATGGCGAGGCATCGGCGCCGGAGAAGACCTCGGATGATGACCCGAACAATCTGGACAATCACTGAGGTGCGCCGAAAGATGTTGTTGCGCGTGATCGGGGTAGGCTTGGGGATGGCAGGAATGGCAATGGCGGCAGAGCTGACCAGCGGTGACAAGGCCAGCATTCAAGAGGTGACCGGCATCCCCTCTGGGTCGTTGCAGGTGTCGCCGATCGCGTTTCCGGGGCTCAACGCATGCGAGTTGTTCGACGCGCTGGATCAGCGGATCAAGGGCGCGGATGCGGCCAAGGTCGTGGCGCGGATCTCGGGGAAATGGGTCGTGGCCTCACAGCCCGATGCGGCGCTTCAGGTGCTGGACGGCTGCGCCAGCGAAGGCGATGACGCGCGCGGGCTGGCGCTGTTGATCGGCACATTGCACCAGCCGCGGCTGGATGCGGTGACCGAGCTGAAATCGCCTCTGGTCGATACGATGCTGCGCAAGGCGGGGGCGAGTTTCCAGCCTCCGGAAAGCGTGAGGCAGGGAAATCAGCAGGTTGTCAGCTTCCTCGCGCTGGGGCCCGACGGCCAGTCGCTGCTGCGCGTGACCGCGAACTGGCAGCCGCGCGTCAGCCTGACCACAGTGATCGAACCGGTGGCAACCCAGAATTGAGCGGCCCACCGCCAGTGGCCCTGGCGCTTTGTCCCGGGACATGCGCGGCGGGGCTTTTCATCGGGACCCAATTGCCTATGCTGACCCTCAAATGACAGAGAGGAAGGCCATGGCACGCGGAATCGATTACGGTGGAATGATGCACCGGGCCATGCAGGGGCTGATCGCCGACGTCCTGAGGGCAGTGGCCTCGGAAGGCCTGCCCGGAGAGCACCACTTCTTCATCACCTTCGATACCCGCGATCCCGACGTGGAAATGGCCGACTGGCTGCGCGAGCGCTATCCCGAAGAGATGACCATCGTCATCCAGCACTGGTTCGATAACCTCGAGATCTCGCCCGAAGGGTTCAACATCACCCTGAACTTCGGCAACTCGCCCGAGCCGCTGTACATCCCCTTCGACGCCCTGCGCACCTTCGTTGATCCCTCGGTCGAATTCGGCCTGCGCTTCGAGACCCAGAACGAGGATGACGACGAGGACGAGACCGAGGAGGACGAGGACGACGATACCCCCGATCCTCCGCAGGGCGACGCGCCGAAGGGCGGGGCCGAGGTCGTCAGCCTCGACAAGTGGCGCAAATAGCCCCGACGTCTGCATACCTTTGCATACAGATTGCGAATCCCCGGTGGGCGGCTTAGAACCCCACGCGAAACCGTGAGGGAAACTGTCATGACCAAAACCACACGTACCGAAACCGACAGCTTCGGCCCGCTGGAAGTCCCCGGCGAGAAGTATTGGGGCGCGCAGACGCAGCGCTCGATCCAGAACTTCCCCATCGGCTGGGAAAAGCAGCCGGTTCCGATCATCCGCGCGCTGGGCGTGATCAAGCAGGCCGCCGCCGAGGTGAACATGGCGACCGGCAATCTTGACGCCAAGCTGGGCAAGGCCATGGTCGAAGCCGCGAAAGAGGTGGTTGCGGGCAAGTTTGACGACAACTTCCCGCTGGTGGTCTGGCAGACCGGCTCGGGCACGCAGTCGAACATGAACGCCAACGAGGTCATCTCGAACCGCGCCATCGAGATTCTGGGCGGTGAGCTGGGCTCGAAAAAGCCGGTGCACCCGAATGACCATGTGAACATGGGCCAATCCTCGAACGACACCTTCCCGACCGCCATGCACGTGGCCATCGCCATGCAGGCGCGTGACGTGCTGATCCCGGGCCTTGAAAAGCTGCACAAGGCGCTGGTCGCGAAGTCGGAAGAGTTCAAAGATATCATCAAGATCGGCCGCACCCATACCCAGGACGCGACGCCCCTGACCCTGGGTCAGGAATTCGGCGGCTATGCGCATCAGGTCGCCAAGGGGATCGAGCGCGTTAAGCTGGCGCTGGGTGACATCTATGAGCTGGCGCAGGGCGGCACCGCCGTCGGCACCGGCCTGAACACCAAGAAGGGCTGGGACACCGCCATCGCGGCCGAGATCGCCAAGATCACCGATCTGCCCTTCGTGACCGCGCCGAACAAATTCGAAGCGCTGGCCGCGCATGATGCGATGGTCTTCTTCTCGGGTGCGCTGAAAACCGTGGCCGGGTCGCTGTTCAAGATCGCCAATGACATGCGTCTGCTGGGCTCGGGCCCGCGCTCGGGTCTGGGCGAGCTGATCCTGCCGGAGAACGAGCCTGGCTCGTCGATCATGCCGGGCAAGGTCAACCCGACGCAGGCCGAGGCGCTGACCATGGTCTGTGCCCATGTCATGGGCAATGACGCGGCCATCGGCTTTGCCGGCTCGCAGGGGCATTTCGAGCTGAACGTCTATAACCCGATGATGTCCTATAACGTGCTGCAGTCGATGCAGCTTCTGGGCGACGCGGCGAGCTCGTTCACCGACAATATGGTGGTGGGCACGCAGGCGAACCTGCCGCGCATCGACAAGCTGATGAAGGAATCGCTGATGCTGGTGACGGCGCTGGCGCCGACCATCGGCTATGACAATGCCACCAAGGTCGCCAAGACCGCGCATAAGAACGGCACGACCCTTCGCGAAGAGGCGATTGCGCTTGGCTTCGTCGATGGCGAGACCTTTGACCGCGTTGTCCGGCCCGAGCAGATGGTCGGCCCCGAGGACTGAAACCCGGATTGATTTCCATATCGCCGCAAGGTGATTCGGGTATAGGATAAAGTGCTTCCGCAGAGATGCGGAAGCACTGTTCATATTGCGACCTCAATCCTTCCGCTTGCTTTTGCACTTGCCAGTCGCGATGATCTAACCCAAGGATCAAGAAAGGTTTTTCAACCGTCTGTTTTAATCCGGGCAAGAAATTCAAGCGGAACGGGCGGATTGCGGCCAATAGGATCAGAGACAGAACATTTAATGTCTAATATGTGCGTTTTAACTGAGTGGCCGATATTTTCGGCGTAGTTGAACTGGTCGTGGTCGTAATGTGACTAAGGTAATCAATCTGCGGCAGGTCCGCAAAGAACTGGCCCGTGCAAGCGCACGCCGTCAGGGCGACGAAAACGCGGCGAAATACGGCCGCAGCAAGGCACAGAAACTGGCCGATCTGACAGAGGCGGAATCGGCGGCAAGGAAACTTGACGCCCACCGGCGCGACGATGGTTGATCATCCGGTCATGACACCCCCGATCAAGCGGTCGGTGACCATCGACGGGCACCGCACCTCGGTCAGTCTGGAAGAGGCCTTCTGGATCGAATTGCGCCATATCGCGCGCCACAGCGGCGCGACGCTGGCCTCGGTGATTTCACTGGTCGATCACCAGCGCCCGCCCGAGGTTGGGCTGGCCACGGCCTTGCGCCTTTACGTCCTCTCGGAGGTGCAGACCGCCAGAACCCTTGCAGCGCGGGCCGTGCCTGACTAAAAACGCCCGCGAGAGAAAACACAGGACCTGAAAAACCAATGGCAGGCCATTCCAAATGGGCGAACATCCAGCACCGGAAGGGGCGTCAGGACGCCATCCGGTCGAAGCTGTTCTCGAAACTGGCGAAAGAAATCACGGTTGCCGCAAAGATGGGCGACCCCGATCCCGAAAAGAACCCGCGTCTGCGGCTGGCCGTCAAGGAGGCCAAGTCCAGCTCGGTTCCGAAGGATGTGATCGACCGCGCGATCAAGAAGGCGATCGGCGGCGATGCCGAGAACTATGACGAGATCCGCTATGAGGGCTATGGCCCCAATGGTATTGCGATCATCGTCGAGGCGATGACGGACAACCGCAATCGCACCGCGTCGAACGTGCGGTCGTATTTTACCAAGCATGGCGGCGATCTGGGCCAGACCGGCAGCGTGAACTTCATGTTCGATCGCAAGGGCGAGATCATGTACAAGGCCGAGGTCGGTGACGCCGACACGGTGATGATGGCCGCGCTGGAGGCCGGAGCCGACGACGTCGAAAGCGACGAGGAAGGGCACTGGATCTATACCGGTGACACCAACCTCGCCGAGGTGAACGCGGCGCTGGAGGCCTCGCTGGGCGAATCCGAGCATGCCAAGCTGATCTGGAAACCGCAGGCGCCGACGCTGATCGACCTTGAGACCGCGCAGAAGCTGATGAAGCTGATCGACGTGCTTGAGGATGATGACGACGTTCAGAACGTGACGGGCAATTTCGATATCCCCGAGGACGTGGCCGCGCAATTGTGAGGCCGGTGCCTCCGGCGGGGGTATTTGGACAACAGAGAAATCAGGGTCGCAGCGCGTCTGCGGCCCTTTTTCGTGTCTCGGCCGTCAAGGGGGAGAGGGTTGGGGCCATGGCGCGCTGGACGTGCCAGTAGAGGGGGACGTCGAGCGGGAGGTCGGGATTGAGCGGGGTGAGGGTGGCGTCTTCGGCCGGGGCCATCGCTTCGGGTATCATGCCCCAGCCGAGGCCGAGGCGGACGGCATGGGCGAAAGGCTCGGAGGCCGGGATGAGGTGGCCGTGGAGGTGCAGCTTTCGTCCTGTCGCGAGTTCTGCCCAGCGGGATTGCAGCGCGTCCTTGGCGTTGAAGATGACGGCAGGGGCGCGGGAGAGGCTGTCGGTATCGATGCCATTCGGGAAGTGGCGGGCGATGAAGGTGGGCGTGGCGAGCGCGCGGTAGCGCATGGCACCCAGATGGAACGCGTCGCAACCTGCGACCGGCGAGGGGTCGGAGGTGATGGCCGCCGAGACCTGACCCTTGCGCAGCCATTCCCGTGCGTGATCCTGATCGTCGATCACCAGATCATAGAGGACGGGCAGCGCCTGCATTGCCGGGGGAAACCATGTTGCGAGGCTGTCGGCGTTCACCGCGATGCGCAGGGCGGGGGGGCCGTCATCGGGGCGCAGCTTCTGCGCCAGTCCCTGTTCCAGCAAGGTCACCTGATCGTAATGGCGCAGCAATTGCAGGCCGGTCTCGGTGCCCGTCGCGGGTGGGCCGCGGTGGATCAGGACCTGACCCAGCCGCTCTTCGAGCGATTTGATGCGTTGCGAGACCGCCGAGGGCGTGACGCCAAGCGCCGCCGCCGCTGCATCGAAGGAGCCGCGTCGGATGATCTGGGCAAGGGCGGCGAGGGCCGGATAGTCGAGCATTAGTTTTGCTTCATTGCAGTTACTATAATTAATTTGATTGAAGGTGACGCGTGAGGCAAGAGGAAGGCGTCCAAAGGAGGGCCTTTGATGCATGCCTATCTGGCCGGTCTGGGCACCGGACTTTCGCTGATCGTCGCCATTGGGGCGCAGAATGCCTTCGTGCTGAAGCAGGGGCTGCTCAGGCAGTATGTGCTGGCGGTGTGCCTGTTCTGTGCGATCTCGGATGGGCTTCTGATCGCGGCGGGCGTGGCGGGGGCTGGAACGCTGGCGGCGCGAGCGCCCTGGTTTCTGGTGGTGATGCGGTGGGGCGGGGCGCTGTTTCTGCTGGTCTATGGCGCGCGCTCGTTCCTGGCCGCTTGGCGGGGCGGTGAGACGCTGGAGGCGCGGGGGAAGGCTTCTCCGGGGCTGGCGGCGACGTTGATGACGCTGGCGGCGCTGACCTGGCTGAACCCGCATGTCTGGCTGGATACGGTGGTGCTGCTGGGCTCGGTCTCGGCCGCGTGGGAGGACAAGCGGGCCTTCGCGATGGGCGCGATGACGGGCTCGTTTCTGTTCTTCCTGACGCTGGGCTATGGCGCACGGCTGCTGGCGCCGCTGTTTGCCCGCCCGGTCGCCTGGCGGCTGCTGGACGTTCTGGTCGGATTGATCATGTGGAGCATAGCATTGGGTCTGGTCTTCGCGGGCTGAGATTGCCAATCTTGCGCAAACGGCAAAGCAAGAAGAATGACCTTGACCTCGACACCTACCGTCTCGCGCAGCCGGGGCGATCTGATCGGCATCGGCTGGATGCTGCTGGCGGGCCTGTCCTTTGTCGGGGTCAACGGAACGGTGCGATGGGTCGGGACCTCGCTGCCCGCGGCCGAAGGGGCCTTCCTGCGCTTCATCTTCGGGCTGGCGTTCCTGCTGCCCGTGCTGTTGCCGGCGCTGAAGGCGGGATTTTCACGGCGGATCTGGGGGCTTTTCGTGCTGCGCGGCGGCCTGCACATCGTCGCGGTGATCCTGTGGTTCTATGCCATGGCCAATATCACCGTGGCCGAGGTGACGGCCATCGGTTACCTGAACCCCATCGTGGTAACGCTGGGCGCGGCGCTGCTGATGGGCGAGCGGCTGTCCTGGCGCCGCACGCTGGCGATCGTCGTGGCCCTGCTGGGGGCGATGATCGTGCTGCGTCCCGGGCTGCGCACGCTGGAGCCGGGGCATCTGTCGCAGATCGCGGCCTCGATCATTTTCGGCACCTCCTATCTGGTCGCGAAGCGCCTGTCGGAAGAGGTGCCCGCCGCCGTCGTGGTGGCGATGATGTCGCTGGTCGTCAGCGTCGGCCTTGCACCGGTTGCGGCGGCGGTCTGGGTGCCGCCGAACCTGACGCAGGTGCTGGTGCTGTGCTCAACTGCCGCATTTGCCACGCTGGGGCATTACGCCATGACGCGGGCTTTCACCGCCGCACCGCTGACGGTGACGCAGCCGGTGGTCTTTCTGCAGCTGATCTGGGCCAGCCTGCTGGGCGCGCTGGTCTTTCACGAGCCGATGGACATCTGGGTGCTGGTTGGCGGTGCGCTGATGATCGGGGCGATCAGCTATATCACCTGGCGCGAGGCGCGGCTGCGGCGGGGCGCGATCACCCCGCCTGCCGATGTGCCGCGCGAAGCGTGACGCGCGGCTGGCTTAGCCCGTGGGGCCGCTGAGCCGCGCCATGATCCCGCTGCGGGTGATGCGACCGCCGCCGGTCAGCGGCAGGGCCTCGGCATCGGTGGCGCCGAAGGTGCGCATGACCTCGCGCACGGGCATGTCGCGGGGCAGGGGCGGGCCGAAAGCCTCGCCCTGTTCGGCAAGATCCTCGGCCGTCAGGACGCTGAGCGGGTTCATATGCGCAACGAAATCCTGCACGTAATCGTTGATCGGATTGGCGATGATCTCGCGCGCGGTGCCGATCTGAACGATGCGCCCGCCCTCCATCAGGGCAACGCGGTTGCCAAGACGGAAGGCCTCGTCGAGGTCGTGGCTGACGAAGATGATGGTGCGCTGCGTCTTGGCCTGCAGCTCCAGCAGCTCATCCTGCAGGCGCGTGCGGATCAGCGGGTCCAGCGCCGAGAAGGGCTCGTCCATCAGCAGGATCGGGGCCTGCGTGGCGAAGGCGCGGGCCAGACCCACGCGCTGCTGCATGCCGCCTGACAGATCGCCCACCTTGCGGTCGGCCCAGTCGGCCAGCCCGACGGTCTGAAGCTGTGCATCGACGCGCGTGCGGATTTCGTCCTTCTGCAGGCCCGCAAGCTCCAGCCCCAGGGCCACGTTGTCGCGCACCGTACGCCAGGGCAGCAGGCCGAATTGCTGAAAGACCATGGCGACGCGGTGACGGCGCAGGCGGCGAAGATCGGGCTGCGAGGCTTTGGTGACCGAGATCATCTTCTCGCCGTCGCGGATCCGCACCTCGCCCCGGCAGACGGGGTTGAGGCCGTTCACCGCGCGCAGAAGCGTCGATTTGCCCGAACCGGACAGGCCCATCAGCACCAGAATCTCGCCCTCGCGGACGGTCAACGAGCATTCATGCACGCCCAGAATCTGCCCGGTTTCGGCCTTGATCGCGGCCCGCTCCATGCCCTTGTCCATCATCGGAAGCGCCGTTTCGGGGGCGCCGCCGAAGACGATGTTCACCTTGTCGAATTCAACCGCGTTTCTGTCAGTCATCGGATTTCCTCAGCCGCAGCACGCGGTCCAGCATGATGGCGACGACCACGATGACCATGCCGCTTTCAAAGCCCACCGAGGTGTTGACGCTGTTGAGTGCGCGGACGACGGGAACGCCAAGACCGGCCGCGCCGACCAGCGCCGCGATGACCACCATCGAGAGCGACAGCATGATGGTCTGGGTCATGCCCGCCATGATCTGGGGCATGGCACTGGGCAGCTCGACCTTCCACAGAAGCTGGCGGGGCGTGGCGCCAAAGGCGGTCGCGGCCTCGACCAGCGTGCGGGGGGTGCTGCTGATGCCCAGATGGGTCAGGCGGATGGGCGCGGGCAGCACGAAGATCACCGTGGCGATCAGGCCGGGCACCATGCCGACGCCGAAAAAGACGATGGCCGGGATCAGATAGACGAAGGTTGGCAGCGTCTGCATCAGGTCCAGCACCGGCCGCATCCAGGCGTAAAGCCGGGGGCGGTGCGCCGCGGCGATGCCGATGGGCACGCCCACCAGCATGCAGACAAGGCAGGCGGCCAGAATCAGCGTCAGCGACTGCATGGTCGGCGTCCAATAGCCCTGATTGAGCACGAACAGAAAGCCAAGGCAGACCAGCAGGCAGGTTTTCCAGCTTCGCTGCAGCACCCAGGCGATGACCATCGTGATCAGGATGAAGATCAGCGGATGGGGATATTCCAGCACCGCCAGAATGCCGTTGATCATCGCATTCAGCGCGTCAGCGATGGCGTTGAAGATGAAACCGGCATGCACGTTCAACCAGTCAAAGACCTGTTTGGCGGTTTTGCCGACCGGGATCTTGGTTTCGGTCAGTAGCTTGGTCAGTTGTTCCATGCGTCCTTTCTTTCTGCCTCAGAAGGCGTTGGATCGCTGCGGACAAGATTGCCTCGCACTAGGGGGACGGCGCTTCCGTCAGAAACCCGGAGATGGTTTTTCCTACCTTTTCCGGCTGTTCCCAGAAGAAGTTGTGACCGAGTCCATCGAACTGCACATACTGCGCCGCAGGCAAAGCCGCCTGCAAGACCGTCTGGGCCTTCGCGTCGAAAAGCGTGTCCTGATCGCCCCATGCGATCATCGTGCGCGCCTGAATGCGCGGGGCCAGCGGGGCCCAGTCCCATGCGCTTAGCGTTTGCAGGACACCGTTCCAGACATGCAGAGGCACGGCGGCGGCATCCGCACGCTCTCGTTTCAGGAAATCCTCGGCGACGGGGGTGGGGTTGGCGAACCATTCTTTCATGAAGGCGCCGTCGGGGTCGATGGGCTGGGCGAGGTCCGGGACCTTCTGCCACAGCCAGTCGCGCGAGGACGCGGGCAGGTGGGTGGCGCTGCTCAGCAGCACCAGCCTGCGGACGCTGGCGGGGCGGGTGGCGGCCAGATAGGCCGCCGTCATCGAGCCCAGCGAATGCCCGACGACATCCGCCTGCGAGATCTGCAGCGCCTGCATCAGCCCCGCGACGTCGCTGGCCAGACTGTCGGGCCCATAGCAACAGCCCGGCGCGTCCGAACTGCCATGACCGCGCAGATCGACGGCGATGATGCGGCGGTCCGGCATCTCTTGCCGCAGCGTCGGGGCCAGCAGAGACCAGCTGCGGCTGTTGTCGGTATAGCCGTGGATCAGGATGATGGGCGCGCCCTTCTCCATCCCCGGTTCCTGCCCAAGCTCAAGATAGGTCAGGTGCACGCCGTCGGGCGTCACCGCCATTCGGCGCGTGGCGTCCCATCCCGCCTGATCGGGCAGATCGACCTGATTGGCCGCCACCGGCCCGGCATTGGCCAGCGTGGCCGCAAGGGCCAGCGCAAGCAGGATGGGCCGGTGACGACGGATCATCCGTTCAGCGCCCCGTCCAGCGCGGCTTGAGCGTCGCTGCCGTCGAAGGCGGTGACCCCGGCGATCCAGGGTTTGGCGGCATCCGGGTTGTCCTTCAGCCATTTCGATGCGGCCGTGGCCGGATCGTCGCCGTCGTTCAGGATCTTGCCCATGACCTCGTTTTCCATGGGCAGGGTGAATTCGAGGTTCTGCAGGAACTTGCCCACGTTCGGGCAATCCGTCGCATAGCCCGCGCGGACGTTGGTATCGACGCGCGCGCCACCGAAATCCGGCCCGAAAATGTCATCGCCACCGCTGAGATAGGTGATCTTGAACTGCTCGTTCATCGGATGCGGTGCCCAGCCCAGAAAGACGACGGGCTGGCCTGCGCTGTCGGCACGCGCGACCTGCGCCAGCATCCCCTGTTCCGAGCTTTCGACGACCTCGAACGTGCCGGTGCCGTGCTTGTTCTCGGCCACCATGTCGAGGATCAGGCGGTTGCCGTCATTGCCCGGTTCGATGGCATAGATCTTGCCGTCCAGATCCTTCTGATGCTCGGCCAGATTGGCGTAATCGGTGATGCCCAGATCCGCGCCCGCCTGGTTCGTGGCCAGCGTGTATTTGGCGCCGGTCAGGTTGGTGCGCAGCACCTCGACCGTGCCCGAATCGCGGTAGGGCTTGATGTCGTTTTCCTGGGTGGGCATCCAGTTGCCCAGGAAGATGTCGACGTCATCCTTGGCCATCGCGGTATAGGTCACGGGAAGCGACAGGATCTTCGTCTCGGGCTCATAGCCAAGCGCCTGAAGCACGGCCGAGGCCAGAGCCGTCGTCGCGCTGATATCGGTCCAGCCCACATCCGAGAAGATCACCTTCTTGCAGCTGTCGGGTTCAGCCGCGACCGCAGTTCCCGCGCTGAGGGTGGCTGCGGCAAGGCCCAGTGCAAGAAGGGGGCCGGTGCGACGATCTGTCATCTTTCTTCTCCCGTTGTTGACTGTCGAGTCAATCAAAGTATTTTATTGATTGGCGAGTCAATCAATTTGAAAGACCGCCCCGAATTATTTGAGCCGACCCAAACTGGAGGATGCGTCATGCCCAAGATAGGCGCGGAGCCTATCCGAAAAGCCGCATTAATCAACGCCGCGATCACCTCGATCGGCCGGGCGGGGACGCTGGATGTGACGGTGGCGCAGATCGCGCGCGAGGCGGGAATGTCCTCGGCGCTGGCGCATCATTACTTCGGCTCGAAGCACCAGATCTTTCTGGCGGCGATGCGGCACATCCTGTCGAATTACAGCACGGCGATTCGCAGCGCGCTGGCCGGGGCTGAGACGCCGCGTGCGCGGCTGGACGGCATCATCAGCGCCAGTTTCGCGCGCCCGAACTTCGAGCGAGAGACCATCGCGGCCTGGCTGAACTTCTATGCGCTGGCGCTGATCGAACCCGAGGCGGCGCGGCTGTTGCGCGTTTATCACCGCCGCCTGCGCTCAAACCTGCTGGTCGCGCTGCGCCAGCTTGTTGGCCCCAAGGCCGAGGGGATGGCCCGCACCCTGGGCGCGCTGATCGACGGCGTCTATCTGCGCGCGGCGCTGGCCGATGAGGCCGATGCCCAGGCCGCCGTCCGACTGGTCGAAGATTATCTGGAGAACTGCCTGAAATGACCCTGATCGCCCAGCCTGCGGCCAGCCTTTACATCAATGGCGCCTTTGTCGAAGGGCAGGGCGATGCGCTGCCCGTGCGCTATCCCTTCACCGGCGAGGTGATTGCCGAACTGCATGAGGCCTCGGTGGCGCAGGTGGCCGAGGCGACGGCGGTGGCCGAAGCCGCGCAACCCGCCTGGGCCGCCTTGCGTCCCGTCGAGCGGGGCCGGGTCTTGCTGCGCGCGGCTCAGATCATCCGCGAGCGCGCCGAGGAACTGGCCCGGCTTGAGACGCTGGACACCGGCAAGCCGCTGCAGGAAACGCGCGTGGCCGACTGGCCCTCGGGCGCGGATGCGCTGGAGTATTTCGGCGGGCTGGCCGCCACGCTGACCGGGCAGGCGATCCCGCTGGGCGGCGATTTCGTCTATACGATTCGTGAACCTCTGGGGGTTTGCGCGGGCATCGGGGCCTGGAACTATCCCAGCCAGATCGCCTGCTGGAAGGCCGCGCCTGCGCTGGTCATGGGCAATGCGATGGTCTTCAAACCGTCCGAAGAGACCCCGCTGGGGGCGCTGCAACTGGCCGCGATCCTGACCGAGGCGGGGCTGCCTGCGGGCATCTTCAACGTGGTGCAGGGGCGCGGCGCGGTGGGCGCGGCGCTGGTGACCGATCCGCGCGTGGCCAAGGTGTCGCTGACCGGCTCGGTCGCGACCGGGCAGCGGGTCTATGCGGCGGCGGCCGAGGGCATGCGTCATGTGACGATGGAGCTGGGCGGCAAGTCGCCGCTGGTCATCTTTGACGACGCCGATCTTGAGGACGCCGTCAGCGCGGCCATGCTCGCGAATTTCTATTCGACCGGGCAGATATGTTCGAACGGCACGCGCGTCTTCGTGCAAGACGGCATCCGCGAGGCGTTTCTGGCGCGGCTGGCCGAGCGCGTGGGGCGGGTGCGTATGGGCGATCCGATGGATGAGGAGACCCAGCACGGGCCGATCATCAACCCGGTGCAGGCAGGGAAGATCCGCGCCGCCATCGCCTCGGGGCTGGCCGAGGGCGCGCGGCTGGTCTGTGGCGGTCCGGGCGAGGGGGCCTTCGTGCCTCCGACCGTCTTTGCCGATGCCGAGGACGGCATGCAGATCGCCCGCGAGGAGATCTTCGGGCCAGTGATGACGGTGCTGGGATTCGCGAGCGAAGATGAAGCAATCCGGCGCGCCAATGCCACGCCCTATGGGCTGGCGGCGGGGGTTTTCACCCGCGATCTGGCGCGGGGGCATCGGGTCGCCGCTGCGCTGCAGGCGGGCACCACCTGGATCAACGCCTATAACCTGACGCCGGTCGAAGCGCCCTTCGGAGGCGTGAAGCTGTCGGGTGTGGGGCGTGAGAACTCGGCCGCGGCGATCGAGCATTATTCGCAGGTGAAATCCGTCTATGTCGGGATGGGAGGCGTCGATGCGCCTTACTGAGATGCGAGGTCGGGTCGGCGGTCTGGCCGGTTTGGGTATTTGGGCAACGGAGAAACACGGAGCCTTGGGGGGATGGGCATGATCGCGGATTACGTCATTGTGGGTGCGGGATCGGCGGGCTGTGCGCTGGCCTATCGGCTGGTGAAGGCCGGGAAGCGGGTTGATCTGATCGAGTTTGGGGGCTCGGACATCGGGCCCTTCATTCAAATGCCTGCGGCGTTGAGCTATCCGATGAACATGCGCCGCTATGACTGGGGGTTTTCGACCGAGCCCGAACCCAATCTGGCCGACCGGCGTCTGGTGACGCCGCGGGGGAAGGTGATTGGCGGGTCATCCTCGATCAACGGGATGGTCTATGTGCGCGGGCATGCCTGCGATTATGACCATTGGGAGGAAAGTGGTGCGCAGGGCTGGGGCTACGCGAGCGTATTGCCCTATTTCAAGCGCATGGAGACCTCGCACGGGGCGGTCAGCGACTATCGCGGCACCGAAGGGCCGCTGCATGTGACGCGGGGGATGCGGAAGAACCCCCTGTTCAACGCCTTCATCCGGGCCGGGCGCGAGGCTGGCTATGGGATGACCGAGGATTACAACGGCGCGCGTCAGGAAGGTTTTGGCGCGATGGAGGCGACGATTTGGGAGGGGCGGCGCTGGTCGGCGGCGAATGCCTATCTGCGTCCCGCCCAGCAGACCGGGCTCTTGCGGTTGAGAAAGGGTCTGGCGCATCGGGTCGTCTTCGAGGATGGGCGTGCGGTCGGCGTCGAGGTTTACAACACTCGCGGGGTTTCGGTGCTGCGGGCCGGGGTCGAGGTGATCCTGTCGGCGAGTTCGATCAACACGCCGAAGCTGCTGATGCTGTCGGGGATCGGCCCGGAGGATCATCTGCGCGCGCATGGCATCGAGCCTCTGGTCGACCGGCCGGGTGTAGGGGCGAACCTGCAGGATCATCTTGAGATCTATATGCAATACACCGCCACCCAGCCGGTGACGCTTTACAAGCATTGGAACCTGTGGGGCAAAGGCTCGATCGGGGCGCAATGGATGGCGACCGGCACGGGCCTTGGGGCCTCGAACCAGTTCGAGAGCTGCGGGTTTATCCGTTCGTCCGCAGGGGTGCCTTATCCGGACATCCAGTACCATTTCCTGCCGCTGGCCGTGCGCTATGACGGAAAGGCCGCCGCCGAGGGGCATGGTTTTCAGGTTCATGTCGGGCCGATGCGGTCGAAATCGCGCGGTTCGGTGCGGCTGAAATCGGCCGATCCGCGCGAGGCGCCCGAGATCCGCTTCAACTATATGTCGCATCCCGACGACTGGGCGGAGTTCCGCGCCTGCGTCCGCCTGACGCGCGAAATTTTCGCGCAGCCCGCCTTCACTGAGTACAAGGGCTGGGAGATCCAGCCGGGCGAAGGCATCGAAACGGATGCGCAGATCGACGCCTTCATCCGCGAGCATGCGGAATCGGCCTTCCACCCTTGCGGCACGGCGCGGATGGGGGCGGCGTCCGACCCGATGGCGGTCGTCGATCCCGAGCTTCGCGTGATCGGGGTCGAGGGGCTGCGGGTGGCCGACAGCTCGATCTTTCCGCGCATCACCAACGGGAACCTGAACGCGCCCTCGATCATGACCGGCGAGAAGGCCGCCGATCATATTCTGGGGCAGGGGATGCTGGCACCGCTGAACCTGGGGCCGGACCGCTCGGGCGATTGGGAGCATTCGCAACGCAGCGCCTGAGGGCGCCGCGCGCGGATCGCGTCAGGTCTTGCGCTTCATCATCTCGGCCAGACCGGCGAAGGGGCGGCGGGTCTCGGCCTCGGGTTCGGGCGAATCGTCCAGCTCGACGCCCTCGGCGCGGGGATAGAGGGGCAGGGACAGCGCCAGCTCCTCGGCCATGACATGCGCGAGGTCGATGAACTGGCCAAGCGGCTCCAGCTCATCGTCCGGCATCTCGACCTCTTCGCCCTCGGGCTGGGCGACATGGGGGGAAAAGCGGCGGTGCACCGGCTCATCGATTTTGGTGCGGACGGGCTGCAGCGTCACGATGCAGGGCTGCACGACCTCGGCCTGCAAATCGCCCCGCAGATCCCAGCTGTCGCTGCCAGAGGCGCTGATCTGGCCCTGGAACACCAGTCTGGGCAGTTCCAGCAGGCCGAATTCTGCCGCCAGCGCCGCGCGGTCATCCGCGCCGGGGCGCAGCGTGAAACCCGTGGGTTTGTTCGGGTTCAGATGGGCGACCCGCAGGCGCGGCTGGCTGGTTTCGGATTGGGACATATGAAAACCGTTGGCGGGCAAGGCCGCCCCTTGTCTGGATATTCTTGAGCGTGAGAGCCGAGTTTGCTAAGCCTGAGCCGCAGCGTCAACAGGCGCATAACGGGGCAGGACGGCAATATGACGATTTCTCGGCGGCTGGTGGTGGGCTTTGCCCTGACGTTGCCCTTGTTTGCGGCCGCCTGCACGGCGACCTATCGCAACCACGGCTACATCCCCCCCGAAGAGCAGCTGTCGCTGATCGAGGTCGGGCGCACCAACCAAAGCGACCTTGAGGGGCTGGTCGGCCGTCCATCGGCTGCGGGGGTGCTGACGGGTGCGGCCTGGTACTATGTTGGCTCCCGCTGGGAGTATTTCGGCGCGCGCGAGCCGCGCGAGATCGAACGGCAGGTCGTGGCTGTCTCGTTCACCGAAAACGGCACCGTCAGCAATGTCGAGCGTTTCGGGCTTGAGCACGGCCGGGTCGTCGCGCTGTCGCGTCGGGTGACCGATGGTGGCGTGCGCAGCTCGGGCCTGCTGCGCCAGCTTTTGGGCAATATCGGCCGGGTTCAGGCGGGCGAACTGCTGGGCGACTGATAGATCTCGGCCAGCACGCGGCCAGCCTGCCCGTCGCGGGTGGGCATCGGCCGGGCGTGCCAAAGCGCGTTCAGCACGGCCTGCTCCAGCGTTTCCACGGCGGCCAGAAAGAACGGATCAAGCCGATCATCCGGCAGCAAGGCCTGCCCCTGACCGGGCCGCGCGGTCGAAAACGCCACGGCGATATCGCCGCTGCCATGCCCGAGATAGCTGCCAAGCCGCCCCAGCCCCGCCGCCGCCCGCCGCGCGATCCGGGTCAGCTGGCGGGCATCGAGCGGCGCATCCGTCGCATAAAGAATGATGATCGAGCCTTTTTCGGCAGGCGTTGCAGCAGCGGCGGGCAGGATGCGCTGGCCAAAGACGCGCAACTCTCCGGCCTTGCCGAAGTTCGACAGCACCAGCGTGCCCAGCGCCCAGCCCTCAACCCGGCGTGAGGCCGTGCCGATCCCGCCCGACAGGCCGAAGCTGCGCATGCCCTGACCAGCGCCGACGGTGCCCTGCTGGGGCGGTTGGGGCAGTGCGGCGGCCAGTGCGGCGTTGGCGTCATCCTCGGTCAGGCCCAGCCCTTCGATGCAGTTCACCCCGCCGTCGTTACATTCCAGCACCAGCGGGTTCACCGTGGGCAGCGCGTTGCCGATTCGCGGATTGGCCAGGCAGGCGGCGCGGATCAGCGCATTGGCGCAGACCGGCACGGCGAACGTGTTGCTCAGCAGGATCGGGGTCGAGATCTCTCCCAGCTCCATCAGCTGCACCAGCCCAAGGCTTTTGCCAAAGCCGTTCAGGATCGCCGCCCCGGCAGGCACCGGGTCGCGGTAAAGATCGCCGCCATGCGGCAGGACGGCGGTCACGCCACTGATCGTCTGGCCCCGATTCACGGTGACCTGGCCCACGGCCACGCCCGGCACGTCGGTGATCGAATTCTCGGGGCCCGCTGGCAGCGAATACCAGCCCTCGGGCGGAAGAAGCGGCGTCATTCGGCGTCCGGCACGAATCGCAAGGCGACGCCGTTGATGCAGTAGCGCAATCCCGTCGGAGGCGGCCCGTCGGGGAAGACATGGCCCAGATGGGCGTCACATTGTTGGCATCTGACCTCGGTCCGGATCATGCCGTGGCTGCTGTCGTGATGTTCGTCGATCGCGCCGCCCGCGCGCGAAAAGCTGGGCCAGCCGCAATGGCTTTCGAACTTCATATCACCGTCAAACAGCCGTGCGCCGCAACAGACGCAGACGTAATGGCCCGGCCCCTCGGGGAAGCCCTGATGCGAGAAGGGGCGCTCGGTTCCGGCCTGCCGGGTGACGCGATAGGTCTCGGGGTCCAGCTCGGCGCGCCATTCGGCATCGCTCTTGATGATCTTTTCAGACATCTTCGCTCTTCAATCCTCTCATGCTGCTGTTACAAGATAGGTTCAGGGTATCGAGGAGCAAGTGGGTTCGCGATCGACCTGCTTTGCATGTTCTGAGATCGCGCCGAGGTGTCATGAAGATTCTGTGCAAAGGCCGGTATCGAATCGGCATTGCCACCACCGACGCCGAGATCCGGGCCGCGCAGCGCCTGCGCTGGCTGTGCTTTTGCAGCACGCAGATGGGCGCGGCGCAGATGGATGATGCGCTGGACATCGACGATTACGATCAGTCCTGCCTGCATGTGCTGATCCATGAGATCGCATCGGGTCAGCTGGTCGCCTGTTTCCGCATGATGATGCTGTCGGGCGGGGCCGAGATCGGGCGCAGCTATTCAGCGCGCTATTACGATCTGTCGCGGCTCAACGGCTTCACCGGCCGCATGCTGGAGATCGGGCGCTTCTGTATTCATCCCGAATGGCACGACCCCGATATCCTGCGCCTTGCCTGGGGCGCGCTGGCCAGCCATGTCGATGAGGAACGGGTCGAGATGCTGTTTGGCTGCTCAAGCTTCATGGGCACCGATACGGTCGGCTATGAGGACGCTTTCGCCATGCTGCGCGAGCGTCATCTGGCACCGAAACGCTGGCTGCCTCGGGTCAAGGCGCCGCAGGTCTTTCGTTTCGCGCGCGCGCTGCGTCTGCGCAAGCCCGACCCCAAACGTGCCATGGCCGAGCTGCCGCCGCTGTTGCGCACCTATCTGATGATGGGCGGCTGGGTCAGCGATCATGCGGTGGTCGACCGGCACCTGAACACGCTGCATGTCTTCACCGGGCTCGAGATCCGGACGATCCCACCCGGGCGGGCACGGCTTTTGCGGCTGGCGGGCGGCTAGGCGGGGCTTTGCATTGGCTACGGCATTGACTATGTGCCGGGGCATGACCGACAGATTCTCATTCCAGGTTTCGGCGACCGATGGCCGCGCCCGCACCGGCGTCATCTCGACCCCGCGCGGCGATATCCGCACCCCCGCCTTCATGCCGGTCGGCACTGCCGCGACCGTCAAGGCGATGATGCCCGAATCCGTCCGCGCGACGGGGGCGGATATCCTGCTGGGCAACACCTATCACCTGATGCTGCGCCCCGGTGCCGAACGGGTCGAGCGGCTAGGGGGCCTGCATCGCTTCATGAACTGGGAGCGGCCGATCCTGACCGACTCGGGCGGGTTTCAGGTGATGAGCCTTTCGAGCCTGCGCAAGCTGACCGAAGAGGGCGTGACCTTCTCAAGCCATGTCGACGGCTCGAAGCATTTCCTGTCGCCCGAGACCAGCATGCAGATCCAACGCCAGCTTGGCTCGGACATCGTGATGTGTTTCGACGAATGCCCGGCGCTGCCCGCGACCGAGGCCGAAGTGGCGCAGTCCATGCGCATGTCCATGCGGTGGGCGCAGCGTTCGCGCGATGCCTTTGGCGACCGGCCGGGGCACGCGCTGTTCGGCATCATGCAGGGCGGCGTCACGCCTGAGTTGCGCGAGGAATCGGCCGAGGCGCTGAAGGCCATCGGTTTTGAGGGCTATGCCATCGGCGGTCTGGCCGTGGGCGAGGGGCAAGAGGCGATGTTCGGCGTCCTCGACTATGCGCCCGGGTATTTGCCCGAAGACAAGCCGCGCTATCTGATGGGCGTGGGCAAGCCCGATGACATCGTGGGCGCGGTTGTGCGTGGCGTCGACATGATGGATTGCGTGCTGCCCTCGCGCTCGGGGCGGACGGGACAGGCCTGGACGCGGCGCGGTCAGGTCAACATCAAGAACGCGCGCCACGCCGATGACCCGCGCCCCTTGGACGAACATTGCACCTGCCCGGCCTGCACCGGCTATTCGCGCGCCTATCTGCACCATGTCTTCCGCGCCGGAGAGATGATCTCGGGCATGCTGCTGACCTGGCACAACCTGCATTACTTCCAGGAATTGATGGCAGGTCTGCGCGCGGCAATCGCCGAAGGGCATCTGGATGCCTTCGTGGCCGAGTTTGAGGCCATGAGAGCACAGGGCGACATCGAACCGCTGTAAAGATTCGGTAAAATCTTGATCTGCGGCGAAATCTGAATATTCCAGAAGGAATCACCGGCGGACGCACCGCCCAGAAACAGATTGAAAGACCCGCATGTCAGCTGACGCAGCGACCGAGAACAGACGCAGCCGCAACGATATTCGCACCATTACGACGACCGCAGAACTGGCGGAATTCTGTGAGCTTGCGAAGGCCCAGCCCTATGTCACCCTCGACACCGAATTCCTCCGCGAACGCACCTATTATTCGCGCCTGTGCCTGATTCAGGCCGCCCTGCCGCCGGCCTCTGGTCCGAAATCGGTGGGCGGTCCGGCGGTGCTGATCGACCCCTTGGCGGGTGATCTGTCGCTGGAACCGCTTTATGACCTCTTCCGCCACAAGGCCACGGTCAAGGTGTTCCACGCCGCGCGTCAGGATCTGGAGATATTCTTCCACGACGCGGGCGTGCTGCCCGATCCGCTGTTTGACACCCAGATCGCCGCGATGGTCTGCGGCTTTGGCGAACAGGCGGGGTATGAGACGCTGGTCAAGAAGATCGCGCGCCAGCCCTTGGACAAATCCTCGCGCTTTACCGACTGGTCGCACCGGCCCCTGTCGGATGCGCAGGCGGCCTATGCGCTGGCGGATGTGACCCATCTGCGCGCCATCTATGAGTTCCTGTCCGAACAGCTGGAAAAGACCGGCCGCGCGCCCTGGCTGAAGGAAGAGGTTGGCGTTCTGCTGAACCCCGAGACCTATGTGACCCGGCCCGAGGATGCGTGGGAGCGGGTGCGCACCCGCACCGGCTCGCCCCGGTTCTTGGCCATCGTGCGCGAACTGGCCCGCTTCCGCGAGACTTATGCGCAAGAACGCGACATTCCGCGCACGCGCGTCTTCAAGGATGATGCGCTGATCGAGCTGGCCTCGACCAAGCCGCTGAATGAAGGCGATCTGGGCAAGTCGCGCCTGTTGCTGCGCGACGCGCGGCGCGGCGACATCGCGCAGGGCATTCTGGCGGCGGTCAAGGACGGGCTGGAGACGAAAGAGCTTCCCAAGCCCTCCTCGGATGAGCCGGGCCGTCCGGGCAATGCCGCGCTCGCGGAATTGCTGCGCGTGCTTCTGAAGGCGAAATCCGACGAAACCGGGGTCGCGCCCAAGCTGATCGCCTCGGCCTCGGAACTTGATGCGATAGCCTCGGGCCATCGCGACCTGCCCTCGCTGACCGGGTGGCGGGCCGAGGTCTTTGGCCATGACGCGCTGCGTCTTGCCGCCGGAGAGATCGCGCTTTCTGCCCGTGACGGGGCGGTCCGCGTGGTCGTGGCACCGCACTAGCATGCGGGTGGCGCTGGAACGGACGCGGCCGGAAGATGTCGCGTCCCTCGTTCGGGCGCTGTCGCATCCTGACCTGAAGCGCTGGCTGAACTGGCCCGACAACCCGGAACAGATCGCCAAAGAGGTGCTGAATGAGGCCTCGGACAGCGAATATGCGATCCGCGTCGATGGGCAGTTCGCTGGTCTGATCCGCTGCCAGCCCGAGTTCGGCTTCTGGGTCGTGCCCGAATTGCAGGGCAGGGGGATCGCGCAGCGGGCGGGCATTCTGGCGCTGTCACGCCATTTCGCCACCGGGCATGAGCGCGCCTTCGCCACCACGCGCGACGGAAATGGCGCCTCGCTGGCCGTGCTGACGCGGCTGGGTTTCACGCCGAACGGCCCGATCCGGCTGTACTCTCAGGCCGTGGGCGATGAGGTTCCGGGGCAGATATTGGCCCTGACACGCGCCGATTTCGCCCGCGCCGTGCCCTTCCGGGTCCAGACCCCGCGCACCGAGATCCTGCCCTTCACCGCCGACGACCTGCCCATTCTGCACGGCATTGCCACCGCGCCCGAGGCCGCGCGCATGCTGCTGATCTTTCGTCCGGGGATGGAGCAAATCGCGTTCAACGCGCTGATGACGCCCTTTGCTGGTCGTCCGCCGTTTCGCGCGGCGGTCCGGCTGGGGGACCGCACCATCGGCTCGATCGGCGTCGGCAAGGGAGAGACCCCGCCGATCTTCTATTTTCTGGCGGCGGATCAGGCGGGCAAGGGCATCGCCTCGGAAATCGTCCCCGCCTTTTGTGATGAGCTTGCGCTGCGCTATGGTCTGCAGGGCCTCACGGCCGAGGTGATGGCCGACAATCCCGGCTCGGCCCGCGTGCTGGAAAAGGCCGGGTTTTCCAAAGTCGAAGCGATCACGATGCTCAGCAAGGGCCGCGAAGGCCCCGCGCCCGGCTGGCTTTACCAGCGCGATTACTGACCGCGCGCCGCCTTTTCCTCGATCCCCGAGCGGCCCTCGCGCCGCTCCAGCTCGGCCAGCACATCGGTGAGCGTCAGATCACGCGCGGCCAGCATGACCAGCAGGTGATAAAGCGTGTCTGCCGCTTCCGATACCAGACGCTCAGGGTCGCCTCTCACCGCCTCGATGATCGCTTCGACGGCCTCTTCGCCGAATTTCTCGGCACATTTCTCGGGGCCCTTCGACAAAAGCTTGGCGGTCCAGCTGGTGTCGGGATCGGTACCCTTGCGCGACTGGATGGTCGCGGCCAGGCGTTCGAGTGCGTTCATGTCAGCCTCACGGGGATGCCTGCGGCGGCCATATGCTCTTTGGCCTCGCGGATGGTGAAGGTGCCGAAATGGAAGATCGAGGCTGCCAGCACGGCGCTGGCATGCCCTTCCAGCACGCCCTCGGCCAGATGGTCGAGCGTGCCGACCCCGCCCGAGGCGATGACCGGAATACTCACTGCATCGGCCACGGCGCGGGTCAGCGGAATGTTGAACCCGGCCTTGGTGCCATCGCGGTCCATACTGGTCAGCAGGATCTCTCCGGCACCCTTTTCGGCGATCAGCCGGGCGAATTCGACGGCGTCGATGCCGGTGGGCTTGCGGCCGCCATGGGTGAAAATCTCCCATTTTCCGGGCGCGACGGTCTTGGCGTCGATGGCGCAGACGATGCATTGGCTGCCGAAACGGTCCGCTGCCTCGGCGATCACGTCGGGGTTGGCGACAGCGGCCGAGTTGAAGCTGACCTTGTCGGCCCCCGCCAGCAGCAGGTCGCGCACGTCCGTGTGGCTGCGCACGCCGCCGCCAACGGTCAGGGGCACGAAGCATTCCTCGGCGGTGCGGCGCACCAGATCATACATCGTGCCGCGATTTTCATGCGTCGCATGGATGTCCAGAAAGCAGATCTCATCCGCGCCTGCGGCGTCATAGGCCCGCGCAGCCTCGACCGGGTCTCCGGCATCAACCAGATCGACGAAGTTGACGCCTTTGACGACGCGCCCATCGGCAACGTCCAGACAAGGGATAACGCGGGTTTTCAGCATGCGGGCCTCCTGACTGCGCCTGATTACCGGGTTCGGCGTCGGGGCGAAAGAGCGTTGCGCCTGCGGGGTACGAAACAGGGCGGGCGACGCATTCGATCCCGGCCCGGATCAGAAAGCGCCGCCCGCGACAATGCATTGGGCCCACCACAAACCCGCCGCATTGAAACAATACACTCGTTAACCAACAACCATATGCCGATGCACAGAAGAAGAAACCGGCACTTGTTACGCTACAGACCCAGACACTCGTTCTTGACAGACCCGCCCGACGGGGGCTCCAGCCAGCGCTCGATCACCTCGGCCAGCATCCCGAACACCACAATCGGGAGGCTGACGAAGGACAGGATCAGCAGGCCAAGACCCAGGACGGGGTAGATGGCATGCGCCAGAAGCGCCGGAACGATGCCACAGTTCCCGCCATTCCCGCCGATCATGATGGCCGCTCCGCAATCGAGGCTGAGAAGCCATGCCATCACCAGACAGATCGGCCCGGGAAGCAGGACCCAACGCAGCGCGCAGCGCCCGGCTGGTGACGCCATGAAACGCGTCGCCCAGATCAGGGTCAGAGCAACTAAAAACAGTGAAATCAGTACCATGCCCTTCTCCTTTCTGCTTCCCGATGAATTCAGAATAGCAGTTAATAAACGGTGTTCAATATCTTTCTGAAAAATTATTTAACATCGTTCATTTATTGAAGAAATTGTCGGTTTCTGGTGCCGAAAGGGCCGGGGAAGGCAGGGAATCAGCCCCGAATCCTGCCTCGCAACGCCAGCGCTCAGCCCGGGCGCGAATCAAAAAGCCGGCGCGATGACGCCGGCTTCAATTTCATGACATTGAAAGGGCGTTTCAGTCCAGCGCGCGCAGCGCCGCTTCCAGATCAATCGCACCATCGTAAAGCGCCCGGCCCGAGATCGCCCCGGCAATCACCCCCGTCTGGCGCAGCGCAAAAAGATCCTCCATCGAGGACACGCCGCCTGACGCGATCACCGGGATCGAGACCGCCCGCGCCAGCGCCTCGGTCGCCGCGATGTTCGGCCCCTGCATGGCACCATCCCGGTCGATGTCGGTATAGATGATCGCGGCCACGCCTGCGTCCTGGAAGTCCCGCGCCAAATCGGTCGCCATGACATCGGTCTCTTCCGCCCAGCCGCGCGTCGCGACGCGCCCCTGACGGGCGTCGATGCCCACGGCGATGCGCCCCGGATGGGCAAGGGCAGCCTCGCGCACCAATGCCGGACGCTCGACGGCCACGGTCCCAAGGATGACCCGGGCCACACCGCGCTCCAGCCAATAGTCAATGGTCTCCATGTCGCGAATGCCGCCGCCCAGCTGTACCGGGATTTCGGTCGCGGCGATGATCGCCTGAACCGCGCCGTCATTCACCGGCTTGCCCTCGAAGGCGCCGTTCAGGTCCACCAGATGCAGCCATTGCGCGCCGGCATCCTGAAACGCCTGGGCCTGCGCGGCGGGATCGCTGCCGAAGACGGTCGCCGCCTCCATGTCGCCACGCAGCAGTCGCACGCAGTTTCCGTCCTTGAGGTCGATGGCGGGGTAAAGGATCATCGGGTCTCTCCTGCAACAGTCGCGCCCCTTTGCCACAGCAGGCCCGAATGGGAAAGTCCCCGACCGGCAAAGTGGCGACCTGACGTCAGACTTGATCGGCGCAATCCCGCCCTCGCATGCTCCGGGAAGGGAGAGGAAATCTCCGCAATCGGGTCGGTGGACGACCCAAGGGAGGACTGCAATGAAGACGATCGCTTTCGCCACCCTGGCCCTGCTGGCGGGTACGATGGCTCATGCCGATGGCATCAGCGGCATTTTCCAGACCCAGGCCAATGATGAGGGCAACATCGGCATGGTCCAGTTCTATGACTGCGGCGGCAAATTCTGCGGCAAGCTGGTCAAATCCTTCGACGCTGCCGGAAATGAGATCTCCTCGCCCCATACCGGCAAGAACATCGTCGCCAATATGAGCGATGACGGCGGCGGCAAATTCTCGGGCGGCACGATCTGGGACCCGGGTGCCGACAAGACCTATCGCTCGAAGATGGAGCTGAAAGGCGCGAACCTCGCGGTGTCCGGCTGCGTCGCGATCATCTGCCGCACGCAGAACTGGATCAAGGTCCAGTAGCGCCTTCTTTCATGTGAAAATATCCACGGGGGTCCGGGGGCAGTCAGCCCCCGGTGCGCCTCAAGGGGCCCAACGCAGGAAGTTCGCGATCAACCGCAGCCCGACTGCCTGTGATTTTTCCGGATGGAACTGCATGCCGACAATATTGTCGCGCCCGACGATCGCCGTCACCGGCGCGCCATAATCGACCGTCGCCAGAAGATGCGCAGAGTCGCGCACGCGAAACTGCCAGCTGTGCACGAAATAGGCATGATCGCCGGTCGTGATCCCGTCCAGCACCGGATGCGGGCACAGAACTTTCAGATCGTTCCAACCCATATGCGGCACCTTCAGGCCGGGGGCCTCAATCGCGTCGATCTCGCCACCGATCCAGCCCAGTCCTTCGGTGTCATGATATTCATGCCCCAGATCGGCCAGCATCTGCATGCCGACGCAGATGCCCAGAAAGGGCGTGCCGCGCTGAAGGACGGTCTCGCGCAGCGCCTCGACCATGCCGGGCACGGCATCAAGTGCGGCCCGGCAGGCGGGGAAGGCTCCATCGCCCGGCAGGACGACACGGTCGGCCTTTCGCACCAGATCGGGGTCACTGGTGACCAGAACCTCGGCCCCCGCCTCGCGGCCCATCAGGGCAAAGGCCTTGGCGGCGGAATGCAGGTTGCCGCTGTCGTAATCGATCAGCGCCACCCGCATCAAAGCGCACCCTTGGTCGAGGGCAGCACGCCCGCCATGCGCGGATCAGGCTCGACGGCCTCACGCAGCGCGCGGGCGACGGCCTTGAAGGCGGCTTCGGCGATGTGGTGCGAGTTGAAGCCGTGCAGGCGGTCCACATGCAGCGTGATGCCGCCATGCGTCGACAGAGCCTGGAAAAACTCGCGCACCAGTTCCGTGTCAAAGCTGCCGATCTTCTGCGTCGGGAAATCGACATTCCAGACCAGGAAGGGCCGGGCCGAGAGGTCCAGCGCCGCCCGCACCAGCGTGTCATCCATGGCCAGATGGAACGAGCCGTAGCGCCGGATCCCCTTCTTGTCGCCCAGTGCCTTGACCAGCGCCTGCCCGATGGTGATGCCGGTGTCCTCGACCGTGTGGTGATCGTCGATGTGCAGATCGCCCTTCGCGGAAATGGTCAGGTCGATCAGCGAATGGCGGGCCAGCTGATCCAGCATATGGTCGAAGAAGCCGATGCCGGTGTGGTTCTCGTAACGGCCGGTGCCGTCCAGATCCAGGGTGACCTCGATGCTGGTTTCGGCCGTGGAGCGGGTGATCGTGGCGCGGCGCATGCGTGGTCCTCCGTTTGAACTCTCGCAGCCTTATAAGTGTCGGTCAGCTCATAGGAAAGCCGCGATTCGCCTCGGGCTTGGGGCGTTCCAGCCTGCATCCAGCAGCTCCGCAAGATCGCCGATCGGGCATGCGCCGCTTTCCGCGTCCTTGTCATATCAAGCTTGCGGTGTCACAAAGTCTCAAATGAACCCAAAGGATGCAGGCCGATGAGAAACGACCTGAACGCCAGCGAGAAGCGCCTGTTCGCGGCGCTGGAGCGGATCGACGCCTATCTTGACCGCAGAGCCCAGGGCACGGATGCGGCGGCCACGGACACGGAGGGCAGTGCCCCCGGAACTGAATCCGAGGCCCGCGAGGACGCGCGCCGTCTGGCGCATCGCCTGGCTGTCACCGAACAGCGCCACGCCTCCGCCATGGCCGAGCTTGAGACCCGTCTGGAAGAGGCGCAGCGCCAGTTGACCGAGGCCGGGCGGCAGGCCGTCGCCATGTCTGCGGCCAATGAGACGCTGGCCAAGGCCAATCGCAAGCTTCTGGATGCCGGCGGCAGCATTTCCGGCGATGACGCCAGCGCCGCCCTTCAGGCCGAGATCGACGCGCTGCGGGCGGCTCGCGGGGCCGAGATTTCGCAGATGGGCGAGATCGTCGATGCGCTGGACCGCATGCTGGACACGCCCCCGCTGGACACTGGTCGTAACACGGCCAAGGCCGCGCGCGCGGCCAAAGCCGATCCTGACGCCGTGGTCGAAGACGATCAGGGTGCCGAGGTGGCGGAAGGGGAGAGGGGTTAAACCATGGCTCAGGTCGATTTCAACATCGGTCACAAGGACTATACCCTGGCCTGTCAGGAGGGGGAGGAGCGGCTGCTGAAGCGCGCGGCCGCCCTGCTGGATGGCGAGGCGCAGCAGATCCTGCAGCAGGCCGGACGCATGCCCGAGGCGCGGCTTCTGTTGCTGGCCGGGCTGATGCTGGCGGACCGCACCTCTGCGCTTGAGGACCGGGCCGCCTCGGCGGAACGCGAGCTTGCGCGGCTGAAGACGAACCCGCAGCGGGTCGAGGTTCCGGTCATTCCCGACAGCGTGTCGGAAGCCCTGGCCGAGCTTGCCGCCCGCGCCGAAGCTTTGGCGCAGAAAGCCGAGGACAGCCTGACCAGCTGACAAGACCCATCCGAGGTGATTCCAGAAGGGCCCGGGCGCGCAATGCGTCCGGGCCCTTCTGCTGTTCTGAACTTGGGAAATTCTTACTGCCGAACGGCCGGATTTCGCCACGAAAGAGAACAATCTTCTTAAGTGACTGGAAAAATTAAATAATAAATATCCATCGCCATTATCGTCTTTTCTTGCAATTAACGACAAACCCTGTCGTAATTAGCGCCATGGGATTGACCGCAGCCACGGACCGGCTGCGCCCGCAGAAAAACGGAAGGGAGTGTGCGATATGATCCGTACCATTCGAGTTAGCAGCAGCCACCTGGCACATGGTCGCGTCATCCGCCGCCACAAGGACGGTCAGCTGACCGTGGACAGCGGCGCCGGTCAGGCGACCGGTTTCCCGCTGCGTCCGGGCCTGTTCGAGCGTCTTGTCTTTCCGCAGACGCGCCGCTTCGTCGCCGCCTTCGTGACCCTTGCCGGTGTCGCGCTGGCCGGGCAGGTGCATGCCGAAAACCGGCTGCTGAACGTCAGCTACGACCCGACGCGAGAGCTTTACCGCGACGTGAACGCGGCCTTCGCCAAGAAATGGACCGATGAGGGCCATGAGGCACCGGTCATCGAGGCCTCGCATGGCGGCTCGGGCGCTCAGGCGCGGGCCGTGGTCGAGGGGCTGAAGGCTCAGGTCGTCACGCTGGCGCTGGGCTCGGACATCGACCGGGTCGCCGATGCCGGGCTGCTGCCCGAGGATTGGCAGTCGCGCCTGCCGCACAACTCGTCGCCCTATACCTCGACCATCGTGTTCCTCGTGCGCAACGGCAACCCGAAGGACATCAAAGACTGGGGCGATCTGGTCAAAGAGGGCGTCGAGGTCATCACGCCGAACCCGAAAACCTCGGGCGGGGCGCGCTGGAACTATCTGGCCGCCTGGGCCTGGGCCGAAAAGAACGGCAAGGACCCCAAGGAATTCGTGGGTGAGCTGTTCAAGCATGTTCCGGTTCTGGACACCGGCGCGCGCGGCTCGACCACGACCTTCGCCCAGCGCGAGATCGGCGACGTCCTGCTGGCCTGGGAAAACGAGGCCTATCTGGCGCTGAATGAACTGGGCGAGGACAATTTCGACATCGTCGTGCCCTCGGTCTCGATCCTGGCCGAGCCTCCGGTCGCCATCGTCGAAAAGAACATTGCCGATGATGAGCAGCGCACGCTGGCCAATGCCTATCTGGACTTCCTCTATTCGCCCGAAGGGCAGGCGCTGGCCTTCAAGCACTACTACCGTGCCTGGGACGAGAGTGCTGCCAACCCCGAGGACGTGGCCCGCTTCCCCAAGCTTGATCTGGTGACGATCAATGACTTCGGCGGCTGGCGGAAGGCGCAGCCCGAGCATTTCGGCGACGGCGGCATCTTCGACCAGATCTATTCGGGTTCGTGAGCCATGCGCGGCCTTGTGCAAAAATCCCCCATGCCCGGCTTTGCGCTGGGTATGGGCATCACGCTGACTATGCTGTCCTTGGTCGTGATCCTGCCGGTCGGCGCGCTGCTGTTCAAAGGCATCAGCTTTGGCCCGGCGCAGGTCTGGGGGGTCGTGACGCAGCCGCGCGTGCTGGCCGCGCTGTTTCTGTCCTTCAAGATCGCGGTCTATGCGGCGCTGTTCAATCTGGTCTTCGGCACGCTTCTGGCCTGGGTGCTGGCGCGTTATGAGTTCCCGGGTCGCAGGCTGATCGACGCGGTGGTCGATCTTCCCTTCGCCCTGCCCACCGCCGTGGCCGGGATCGCGCTGACCGCGCTTTACGCGCCGAACGGCATCTTCGGCAGCATCGCCAAGGATTTCGGCATCAAGATCGCCTATACCCAATGGGGCATCCTGATCGCGCTGGTTTTCGTGGGGCTTCCCTTCGTGACCCGCACCGTCCAGCCGGTCATCGCCGAGATCGAGCGCGAGGTCGAGGAAGCCTCGGCCACGCTGGGCGCAAGCCGCGCCTATACGCTGCGCCGGGTCATCCTGCCCATGCTGATGCCTGCCGCGCTGACGGGCTTTGCGCTGTCGCTGGCCCGTGCGGTCGGCGAATACGGCTCGGTCATCTTCATCGCGGGCAACCTGCCCATGAAGACCGAGATCGCGCCCCTGCTGATCGTCATCCGGCTGGAAGAGTTCGACTATAACGGCGCGGCCGCCATCGGCATCGCCATGCTGGCGATCTCGTTCGCGATGCTGCTGATCATCAACCTGATCCAGATCTGGAGCCGACGGAGAATCGGATATGTATGAGTCGACGATGCATCCCATGGTTACTGATATCGACAGCCGCAGCGCCCCCGTCTGGCGTCCCGTCACGCAGGAATCGCCGGTCGTCCGGGTGATCCTGATCACGCTCGCCGTTGGCTTCCTGACCGTGCTGGTTCTGGCCCCGCTGGGCATCGTCTTCGCCGAGGCGCTCAGCAAGGGTGTCGGTGCCTCGCTCAGTTCACTGGCGAACCCGGATGCACGGGCGGCGATCTGGCTGACGCTGGTGGTCGCGGCCATTGCGGTGCCGCTGAACGCGGTGACCGGCGTTGCGGCCGCCTGGGCGATCACCAAGTTCGAGTTTCGCGGCAAGGCCTTCCTGATCACGCTGATCGACCTACCGTTCTCGGTCTCGCCTGTGGTGGCGGGTCTGGCGCTGGTGCTGCTCTTCGGGGCGAACAGCCTGATCGGCGGCTGGTTCGTGGGGCAGGGCTATCCGATCATCTTCGCGCTGCCGGGCATCGTGCTGGCCTCGGTTTTCGTGACCTTCCCCTTCGTCGCGCGCGAGCTGATCCCGATCATGATCGAGCAGGGACGTCAGGAGGAAGAGGCCGCGCTGACGCTGGGCGCCTCGGGCTGGCGAACCTTCCTGACGGTGACGCTGCCCAATATCAAATGGGCGCTGCTTTACGGCGTCCTGCTGTGCAACGCCCGCGCCATGGGGGAATTCGGTGCCGTGGCCGTCGTCTCGGGCAAGATCCGGGGACAGACCGCCACCATGCCGATCGCCATCGAGATGGCCTATAATGAATATCTTTCGATCGCGGCCTTCAGCATGGCGGGCCTGCTGGCGATGCTGGCGCTGGTCACGCTGGGCCTGAAAACCGTGCTGGAATGGCGCTATGCCGACCAGCTTGCCACAACCCACCGCCACTGAGCCGAAGTGAGGTTAATGATGCATATTGAAATCGAAGAAATCGCCAAGACCTTCGGGGCAACTGCGGCCCTGCACCCGGTCAGCCTGCAAATCCCCTCGGGCGCGCTGGTGGCGCTGCTGGGCCCCTCGGGCTCGGGCAAGACGACGCTTCTGCGCATTCTGGGCGGGCTGGAATACCCGACCTCGGGGCGGGTGCTGTTTGACGGGCAGGACGCGACCGGGCTCTCCGTGCAAGAGCGTCGCGCGGGCTTCGTCTTCCAGTCCTATGCCCTGTTCCGGCATATGACGGTCTTCGAAAACATCGCCTATGGTCTGCGCGCCCGTCCGCGCCAAAGCCGCCCCACCGGGGCCGAGATCGACCGCCGCGTCCACAAGCTGCTCGACCTGATCCAGCTGCCCGACATCGGCAAGCGTTACCCCTCGCAGCTGTCGGGCGGCCAGCGTCAGCGCGTCGCTTTGGCGCGGGCGCTGGCGATCGAGCCGCGGATGCTGCTGCTGGACGAACCCTTCGGGGCGCTGGATGCGCGGGTGCGCAAAGAGCTGCGCGCCGGTCTGCGGCATATCCACGATTCGACCGGCCTGACCTCGGTCTTCGTGACGCATGATCAGGAAGAGGCGATGGAACTGGCCGATCTGGTCGTGGTGATGTCCATGGGCAAGATCGAGCAGATCGGGCGACCGCAGGACATCCGCTCGGCCCCTGCGACCCCCTTCGTGCGCGAATTCATCGAGGTCTGAGGCTCAGGCCGACCTTTGCACGCGCGAGACATAGGCGCGCATCGCTGCCTCAAGCATGGGTAGCAGCGTCTCTTCGGGGACGCCGCGCATATGGCCGTCGGTGACCATGCGCGCCAGACCATAGACCAGTGCCCGCCCGCCCAGGATCAGGTCGCGGGGGCGGGCCTCGGGTGGCAGGAGGCCCTGTGCCTCGGCCTGATGCAGAAGCCCGGCCATCAGGTTCTGCAGATGAGCGTTTTCCTGCTTGAGCAGCGCCGAGCCGCCCACGTCGATCAGATTGCGCGAGTTCAGCACCAGAAAATGTGTGGGATGGCTGGTCGCCCAGATCAGATAACCGTGACCCAAAGCCATGAAATGGACCAGCGGGTTGTCGCTGTCACAGGCGGCGATCTGCGCCTCATAGCTTTTGCGCAGCAGCAGGATCGCCTCTTCGGCCACGGCCGTAAGCAACGCAGAACGCGAGGCAAAATGCCGGAAGGGGGCCGCCGGAGACACGCCCAATTGCTTGGCGATCTCTCGGATCGACAGGTTCTCCAGCCCGTGCTGGCGGATGAAGTCGACGGTCGCGGTCAGCAGCGCGGCGCGCAGGCTCCCATGATGATAGGGGCGCGCGTTTTCGGTCGGGCCGGGGGCGGATGAAAACTCGTTCATGGTGATGCGGGTGACGATGTCAGGTTGACGAAAACAGAACAATGTAATTAGTGATTACATGTGAGATATCTACAGCGATTGAGTATGGTTAGCGATTCCTTTTCTCACGAGGGCTGCCGATAATTCTGGCAGGGGCGCGGTCGGCGATCTAGATCACGACCGCGCCGGCGCCTTTCCGGGCGCGCGGCCTTGCCCTTCATCCCCTTTCCTGCCTGCCGATTTCCGGGCCGTACCTCGTGGTCAACCCTTGCGCGCGGCCCTGTCATGGCTATAACCCCGGACGATTTGTCAGCCGCCAGCCCGAGGACTACGCCATGCCCAAAAGAACCGATATCAAATCCATCATGATCATCGGCGCCGGGCCCATCGTCATCGGGCAGGCCTGCGAATTCGACTATTCGGGCGCTCAGGCGTGCAAGGCGCTGCGGGAAGAGGGCTACCGGGTCATCCTGGTGAACTCGAACCCGGCGACCATCATGACCGACCCCGAGATGGCCGACGCCACCTATATCGAGCCGATCACCCCCGAAATGGTCGAGAAGATCATCGCCAAGGAACGCCCCGACGCGCTTTTGCCGACGATGGGCGGGCAGACCGGCCTCAACACGGCGCTGGCGCTGGCGGATATGGGCGTGCTCAACCGCTATGGGGTCGAGCTGATCGGGGCGCAGCGCGCCGCCATCGAGATGGCCGAAGACCGGAAGCTCTTCCGCGAGGCGATGGACCGCATCGGGCTGGAAAACCCCAAGGCCGACATCATCTCGGCCCCGAAACTGCCGAACGGCAAGTTCGACATTTCCGCAGGCGTGGCCGAGGCGATGAAATCGCTCGACCACATCGGCCTGCCCGCGATTATCCGCCCCGCCTTCACGCTGGGCGGCACGGGCGGCGGCGTCGCCTATAACCGCGACGACTATGAGGCGATCATCCGCTCGGGCCTTGATGCCTCGCCGGTCGCGCAGGTGCTGGTCGACGAAAGCCTGCTGGGCTGGAAAGAATACGAGATGGAGGTCGTGCGCGACCGCAACGACAACGCCATCATCGTCTGCTCGATTGAAAACGTCGACCCGATGGGCGTGCACACGGGCGACTCGATCACGGTCGCCCCGGCGCTGACCCTGACCGACCGCGAATACCAGCGCATGCGGAACGGCTCGATTGCCGTGCTGCGCGAGATCGGCGTCGAAACCGGCGGCTCGAACGTGCAATGGGCGATCAATCCGAAAGACGGCCGCATGGTCGTGATCGAGATGAACCCCCGCGTCAGCCGCTCCTCGGCGCTGGCGTCCAAGGCCACCGGCTTCCCGATTGCCAAGATCGCCGCGAAGCTGGCCGTCGGCTATACGCTGGATGAGCTGGACAACGACATCACCCGCGTGACGCCCGCGTCGTTCGAGCCCTCCATCGACTATGTCGTGACCAAAATCCCGCGTTTCGCGTTCGAGAAATTCCCGGGCTCCAAGCCCGAACTGACCACCGCGATGAAATCGGTGGGCGAGGTCATGGCGATTGGCCGCACCTTCCACGAGTCGCTGCAAAAGGCCCTGACCTCGATGGAGAACGGCCTGACCGGCCTCGACGACATCGAGATCCCCGGCGCGCCCGAGAAATCGGCGATCATCAAGGCCATCTCGGCCCAGACCCCCGACCGGCTGCGCCTGATCGCGCAGGCGATGCGCCACGGGCTGACCGATGAGGAAATCCAGCACGCGACCAGCTTCGATCCGTGGTTCCTGTCGCGCCTGCGCGAGATCATCGAGGCCGAGGCAGCCGTGATCGCGGGCGGCCTTCCGAGCGATGTCGAGGGCATGCGTCACCTGAAGATGATGGGCTTCACCGATGCCCGTCTGGCCAAGCTTGTCGGCAAATCCGAAACCGAGGTCCGCAAGGCCCGCCGCACGCAGGGCCTGCATCCGGTCTTCAAGCGCATCGACACCTGCGCCGCCGAATTCGAGGCGCAGACGCCCTATATGTATTCGACCTATGAAGCCCCCGCGATGGGCGATGTCGAAAACGAGGCGCGCCCCTCGGATCGCAAGAAGGTCGTCATCCTTGGCGGCGGTCCGAACCGGATCGGGCAGGGGATCGAGTTCGACTATTGCTGCTGCCACGCCTGCTTCTCGCTGTCGAACATCGGCTACGAGACGATCATGATCAACTGCAACCCCGAGACCGTGTCGACCGATTACGACACCTCGGATCGCCTGTATTTCGAGCCGCTGACGCTGGAGCATGTGCTGGAAATCCTGCGCATCGAGCAGGAGAATGGCACGCTGCACGGCGTCATCGTCCAGTTCGGCGGCCAGACGCCGCTGAAGCTCGCCAATGCGCTGGAGGCCGAGGGTATCCCGATCCTCGGCACCACGCCCGACGCCATCGACCTGGCCGAGGACCGTGAGCGTTTCCAGAAGCTGCTGAACGACCTGAACCTCAAGCAGCCGATCAACGGCATCGCCAGCACCGACGCCGAGGCTCTGGCCATCGCCGCCGATGTGGGCTTCCCGCTGGTCATCCGCCCCTCCTACGTCCTTGGCGGGCGCGGGATGGAGATCGTGCGCGATATGGATCACCTGAACCGCTACATTCGCGAGGCCGTGCAGGTCTCGGGTGACAGCCCGGTGCTGCTCGACAGCTATCTGTCGGGTGCGATCGAGGTCGATGTCGATGCGCTCTCGGACGGCAAGACTGTCCACGTCGCGGGCATCATGGAGCATATCGAGGAAGCGGGCGTCCATTCGGGCGACTCGGCCTGCTCGCTGCCGCCTCATACGCTCAGCCCCGAGATCATCACCGAGCTGAAGCGGCAGACCGTCGAAATGGCGAAGGCGCTGAACGTCGTGGGCCTGATGAACGTGCAATTCGCGATCAAGGACGACACGATTTATGTCCTTGAAGTGAACCCGCGCGCATCGCGCACCGTGCCCTTCGTCGCCAAGGCCACCGACAGCGCGATTGCGTCGATCGCCGCGCGCCTGATGGCGGGTGAGCCGATGCAGGCTTTCCCGGCACGCGCGCCCTATCCGGCAGGCGTCGGCCCCGACGATCCGCTGCCCTTCGCCGATCCGATGACGCTGGCTGACCCGAACACCCCCTGGTATTCGGTGAAAGAGGCCGTGCTGCCGTTCGCCCGCTTCCCCGGCGTCGACACGCTCTTGGGGCCGGAAATGCGTTCGACCGGCGAGGTCATGGGCTGGGACCGCACCTTCGCCCGAGCCTTCCTGAAGGCGCAGATGGGGGCAGGGGTGCAGCTTCCCGATGCGGGCCGCGTCTTCATTTCCGTGAAGGATGCCGACAAGACCGAGGATCTGGCCAATGCCGCCCGCGATCTGGTCGCCATGGGCTTCACGCTGGTTGCGACCGGCGGCACCGCGACCTTCCTGAACGCGCAGGGCGTCGCCTCCGAGCAGGTCAACAAGGTCTATGAGGGCCGTCCGAACATCGTCGACCGCATGAAGAACGACGATATCGCCATGGTCCTGAACACCACCGAGGGCGCGCAGGCCATCGCGGATTCGCGCGAAATCCGCGCGGTCGCGCTTTATGACAAGATCCCCTATTTCACCACCGCCGCAGGCAGTATCGCGGCCGTCGCCGCCATCAAGTCGCGTGGCGAAGGCGAGGTGGGCGTCCGCGCGCTGCAAGCCTGAGGCTTTTCGCCGGGATGGAACAAGAAAGGGGCGCAACGGGAAACCGCCGCGCCCCTTCTACCATGTGACCATTTAACCAAACACGAACCGGAAACGGTTTACTCAGCAAACATCGCATTCAAACCTACAGGTTTGACGACAGTACCGATCACAGGATGAAGTCTCCTGCGTCGTAATAGCCCGCCAGCACGCTGCCATCAGCGATCCGGATCGAGATCTCATAGCCCGGGGTGCCGTCGACATTCGCCCTGAGCCAGGTGTCGGTGCCCACGTTTTCCAGCCACATCCGCCCGGCTCCGCCCGCGCTCGTCCCGTTGAAGACGAAGGCCTGATTGCCTGCGACCAGCGCATTGGCATCGATCCCCGAGAGGTCGATGCGATCTTCGGCCATGCCTGCGGGCTGGTCTCCGGCCCCCTGGAAGTCCAGGATCGTATCAAAGCCTCCGACCGGACTATCCGCGACCATCGTGAACGCAAAGACATCATTTCCTGCGCCGCCGGTCAGCACATCCTGCCCAAGACCGCCGATCAGCCGGTCATTCCCGGCATCGCCCCGCAGCGTATCCAGCCCGGACAGGCCCGAGAGCGTGTCGGCACCCGCTCCGCCCTCGATGACATTGGCGACGGCTGTTCCGGTGACGCGGTCGTTGCCCGCGCCCATGCGTGCATTCTCGAACCCGGTGAAGAATTCGGTGGCATATTGTGTGGCCCCGGTGGCCATGTTCAGGACGTAGTTGCCAACCGCGCTGCTGATGTCGACAAGGTCGATCCCGGCGCCGCCGATCAGCGTCTCGGTCAGGCCGCCGCCTGCGCGAATGGTGTCGTTGCCCGCGCCACCGTCGAAGACCCCGAACCCGGCCGAGCCGATCAGGTCGTTGCCGGTGAAGCCGTTGATCGTGTCGGTGCCGCCCCAGCTAAACAACTGGTCGTCGCCGTCACCGCCCGCGATGAAGTCATCGCCGCCGCCGCCATGAATGGTGTCATTGCCCGCAGCGCCGACAAGATAGTCATTGCCAGCCCTGCCGTGGATGTAGTCGTCACCACTGGCCCCCATGATCCGATTGTCGGCCGACGATCCTTCGACCGAGTTGTCGCCATTGCCCAGCAACAGATTTTCCAGATTATCGGCCGAGTTGCCCTGATTGGTCGCACCGGTTTCAAGGTTGATGGAATAATTGCCGCTGTAGGAGCGGGTGTCCAGCCAGTCGACTCCGTCACCGCCATTCAGATAGGCCGAACCCATCGTGACGACCTGCATCGTGTCGTTCCCGTCCGAGCCAAAGTAATAGCCGTCGTCTCGGACGCGCAGAAGATCGTTGCCCGCGCCACCCGACAGCGTGTCGTGCCCGCCCATGCCGTCGAGGTAGTCGTTGCCATCGCTGGAATTAAGGTAGTTGGCGTCCGTGGTGCCACGAAGCGTGTCATTGCCCGTGCCGGTAGAGAGGCTTTCGAACTCGATGAAGTATTCACCCAAGAAATTCGTGGCCCCGGTTGCCAGATCGACCCGGTAATTGGCACTCACCAGGCTGGTGTTGAGCCAGTCGTAACCGCTGCCGCCGATCAAAGTCTCGGCAAGGCCATCGCCCGCATAGATGTAGTCATTGCCTGCGTCGCCGTTGTAATAGCCACGGCCCGAGGAATAGATCGTGTCGTTCCCGGCGCCGCCATAGATTGTATCCGAGGTGAACCACGAGGACGGTCCGGCGCGCAGGATGTCATTGCCGCTGCCGCCGTCCAGGTAGTCGCTGTCCTCTCCTCCGTCGAGGGAGTCGTTGTCCAACCCGCCATAGAGCGTGTCTCGACCCGTGCCGCCGGTCAGCGTGTCATTGCCGCTATCGCCCCAAAGCGTGTCATTCCCCGCGGCCCCGGACAGAATATCGTTCCCGGCATGGCCATCGACCCAGTCGTTCCCCTCCAGTGCCCAGACGGTATTGTTGTTGTCGTTGCCGTGATAGGTGTCGTTGCCGTTGGTTAAAATGGTAATGGGAAACAGTCCCATCTTCTCCTCCACCGTTTAAACTGCAGATGACGTGTCCCGAACGCGGATGACGCTGACACATGCCCCGTGAATCGGGCGTGAAAGCCGAACGGCGTTTCCGCGAAAAATCAGTGCCTGCGTCTATGTCGGCCAAATCACCCAAGACGCGCGCTTTTCCCTTGACGACGCCTGCGTCCAAGGCAGGCTGTCGCCATGAAAAACGTCGACTTTCTGATCATCGGTGGCGGCATCGCGGGTGTCTCGGCGGCCGCCCGACTGGCCCCTCATGGCACAACCGCGCTGCTTGAGGCGGAAACCAGCCTTGCCTATCACGCCTCGGGCCGCTCGGCCGCGCTTTATGAGCCGCATTACGGCCCGCCCGCCATCGTGGAACTCAGCCTTGCCTCGGGAGCTGAGCTTGGGGCGATGGGGGTGCTGTCGCCGCGCGGCGTGATGCTGGTGGCCGCACCGGAGGAAATCGAGGCCTTCGATGCCGAGGCCGATCAGATGAACATGCCCCTGATCGACCCAGAGGCTGCGGTCGCCGCCTTTCCGGCGCTGGACCCGGCCCGCGTGGCGCGGGCGGCAAAGGCCGATCACGCGCAGGATATCGACACCGACCTGTTGATCCAGACCCATCGCAAGACCGCCCGCAGCCACGGGGCTGAGATCCTGACCGGCGCGCCGGTAGCCGCCGTGATGCGGCAGGGCGGGCGCTGGCAGGTCACGAGCGGGCAGGGCGAATTTTCGGCCAGGGTGCTGGTGAATGCGGCGGGCGCCTGGGCGGATGTGATCGCCCGCATGGCCGGGGTTGCCCCGCTGGGCATCCAGCCCAAGCGCCGCTCGATGGCGCGCATTCCGGCACCGGGCGGGCTTGATGTCTCGGGCTGGCCGATGCTTCTGGGCATGAACGAGGGCTGGTATGCCAAGCCCGACGCGGGTGCGATGATCGTCTCGCCCAGCGAGGCCGACCCGGCCGAGCCGCATGATGCCTGGCCCGATGACATGGTGCTGGCCGAGGGGCTCGCGCGCTATGAGGCGATGATGCGCTTCCCCGTCACGCGGATGATCGCCAGCTGGGCGGGTCTGCGCAGCTTCGCGCCTGACGGCAGCCCGGCCTATGGGCGTGACCCGGATCAGCCCGATTTCATCTGGTTCGCGGGGCAGGGCGGCTATGGGTTCCAGTCCTCGGCGGCGGCGGCCAGCTTCATCGCCGATACCGTGCTGGGCCGTCCGACCGATGCGACACTGGCGCGGCGGCTGGACCCGGCCCGCTTCCGCTGAGGCCGGCCCTCCAAGGATAACCGTTGCCCCTTCGCCCCGTGGCGGCTATCGCAGGGGCGAAAGGGCAGGGTAATATGAGCTTCAACACATTCGGTCGCGTTTTCCGCTTCACCACCTGGGGCGAAAGCCACGGGCCCGCGCTTGGCGCGACGGTCGACGGCTGCCCTCCCGGGATCGAGCTGGACGAGGCGTTCATCCAGCAGTTCCTTGACCGGCGCAAACCCGGCACCTCGCGCTTCACCACGCAGCGCAAGGAACCCGATCAGGTCCGGATTCTGTCGGGCGTGTTTGAAGGCCGCACCACCGGCACGCCGATCCAGCTGATGATCGAGAACACCGACCAGCGCAGCAAGGATTACGGCGACATCGCGCAGGCCTACCGGCCCGGGCATGCCGATATTGCCTATCAGTTGAAATACGGCATCCGCGATTATCGCGGCGGCGGGCGATCCAGTGCGCGCGAGACGGCGGCGCGGGTGGCGGCGGGCGGCGTGGCGCAGGCCGTGCTGCGCGACCTGCTGCCCGACCTGCAGATCATCGGCTATATGGTCCAGATGGGCACGCTGCATCTGGATCGCAGCCGCTTTGACGCAGGCCAGATCGGCCAGAACCCGTTCTTCCTGCCCGATGCCGCCGCAGTCCCGGAATGGGAAAGCTATCTGGACGGCATCCGCAAGGCGCAGAACAGCGTCGGTGCCGCCATCGAGGTGCTGGTCAGGCACTGCCCGCCCGGCCTTGGCGCGCCGATCTATGCCAAGCTCGACACCGATCTGGCCGCCGCGATGATGTCGATCAATGCCGTCAAAGGCGTCGAGATCGGCGAGGGCATGGGGGCCGCCGCCCTGACCGGGACCGAGAATGCCGATGAGATCCGCATGGGCAATGACGGCCCGCGCTTCCTGTCGAATCATGCGGGTGGCATTCTGGGCGGCATCTCGACCGGGCAGGACATTGTGGTGCGATTCTCGGTCAAGCCGACCAGCTCGATCCTGACGCCGCGCCAGACGATCAACTCGAAGGGCGATGAGATCGACCTGATCACCAAGGGCCGTCACGATCCCTGCGTGGGGATTCGCGCCGTGCCGATCGCCGAGGCGATGGCGGCCTGCGTCATTCTGGATCACCTGATGCTGGACCGTGCCCAGACCGGCGGAAATCGCGGTGAAATCGGCTGAAACGCCGGGAGAAAACGGACCGCTGTGGAAAATCTTAGCGAATCGTGAATTGTCGCATAGCTGTTACAATTTCTTCGCATAAGCGTCGCAGCGGGCCTTTAGGGGTCTGACAGGCTGAACCAAGCCCAACGAAGCTGTCAGGAGAGATCCTATGAAATCCGTGAAATTCACCGTCTCTGCCCTTGCCGTCATTGCTGCATCGGCAACGGCCGCTGCCGCCCGTGATCAGATCCAGGTCGCCGGCTCGTCGACGGTGCTGCCGTATTCGACCATCGTCGCCGAAGCCTTCGGCGAGAACACCGACTTTCCGACCCCCGTGGTCGAATCGGGCGGGTCGTCGGCAGGTCTGAAGAAGTTCTGCGAAGGCGTGGGCGAAAACACCATCGACATCGCGAACTCTTCGCGCCCGATCAAGGACTCCGAGCGCGAGGCCTGCGCCGCCGCCGGTGTCGCCGACATCATGGAAGTCCGCATCGGCTATGACGGCATCGTCTTCGCCAGCGACACCAGCTCGAACGACTTCGCCTTCACCCCGGCTGACTGGTTCAACGCGCTGGCCGCCGAGGTCGTCAAGGACGGTCAGGTCGTCAAGAACCCCTACACCAAGTGGAACGAAATCCGCGCCGAGCTGCCCGACCAGGAAATCCTGGCCTTCGTGCCGGGCACCAAGCACGGCACCCGTGAAGTCTTCGAAGAGAAGGTGATCCACGCGGGCTGTGAAGAAGCTGGCGCCGCCGAAGTCTTCGGCGAAGAAAAAGCCAAGGAAGCCTGCGTCGCGCTGCGCACCGATGGCAAGTCGGTCGACATCGACGGCGACTATACCGAGACCCTGGCCCGCATCGCCTCGGCGAAGAACGGCATCGGCGTCTTCGGCCTGTCCTTCTATGAGAACAACACCGACAAGCTGAAAGTGGCGACCATGTCGGGCGTCACGCCCTCGACCGAGAGCATCGCCTCGGGCGAATACCCGGTCTCGCGCCCGCTGTTCTTCTACGTCAAGAAAGCCCATATCGGCACTGTCCCGGGCCTGAAAGAATTCGCTGAATTCTTCGTCTCGGACGAGATCGCTGGCCCCGAGGGCCCGCTGGCCGCCTATGGCCTCGTGTCGGACCCCGAGCTGGCCACCGTCCAGCAGGCGGTCGCTGACGAAGTCACGATGCAGTAAGCACTTCTTCGGGCGGGGCCAGAGGCCTCGCCCGTTCCACCCATCCGAACCCAAAGATCCGAGGCCATCATGCCCGTTAGCTGGATCGCGTCATGCGTCATCGCTCTTGCGGTGGTGGGGTATATCATTGGTCGCATGCGAGCTGTCTCGCAGGCTGGCGGTGATACGCGGCGCCTTCATTCGCGTACCAATTATTACGGCTGGAATGTCGCCCTTTTCACGGCGATTCCAGCCCTTGTGCTTATTCTGATCTGGCAATTCGTGCAGCCTCCGCTGGTGCTGCAATCGGCGCTTGGAAAAGTGCCGGAAGCCGCCAGCGCCGAGGTCTCGAACCAGAGCCTCTTCGTCTCGGACGTGCTGCGGACGGCGAATTCGCTGGACCGCGCCATCTCGCGCAAGGTCCTGACGGCGGATGAGGTCACCGGCCTCACGCTGGAAAACAAGGACGCGCTGGCCAAGATGACGGCGGCGCAGCTGCCGCTGGCGACCAGCGTCAACGCGACCGTGCTTACGGCCGCGCAGGACTATGTGGCGACCTCGCGCATGGGCAACACGATCCTTGGCATCGCCGCGCTGGTGCTGGGTCTGGGCGGCTTCGCCTTCGCCTATCTGCGCATCAACCCCGCCTTCCGCGCCCGCAATGTGGTCGAGAGCTTCGTCAAGGGCATGCTGATCGCTTCGGCCAGCATCGCGATCTTCACGACGCTGGGCATCGTGCTGTCGATGCTGTTCGAAAGCGGCAACTTCTTCAGCCAGTATCCCTGGCAGGACTTCTTCTTCGGCACCACCTGGTCGCCGAAATTCGGCGGCGGCTCGCAGCTGGGCATCCTGCCGCTGGTCTGGGGCACGCTCTATATCTCGTTCATCGCGCTGGCGGTGGCGGTTCCGATCGGGCTGTTCGCGGCGATCTATATGTCGGAATACGCCTCGCCCCGTCTGCGCTCGGTCGCCAAGCCCCTGATCGAGATCCTCGCGGGCATCCCGACCATCGTTTACGGCCTCTTCGCGCTGATCACCGTCGGCCCGATGCTGCGCGATTACTTTGCGCAACCTCTGGGCCTCGGGAACTCGGGTTCCTCGGTGATGACGGCCGGTCTGGTCATGGGCATCATGCTGATCCCCTTCGTCAGCTCGCTCTCGGATGACATCATCAACGCCGTGCCCCAAAGCCTGCGCGACGGCGCGCTTGGCCTTGGCTCGACGCCCTCTGAGACCGTGCGCAAGGTCGTGCTGCCCGCCGCCCTTCCGGGCATCGTCGGCGCCATCCTTCTGGCCGCGTCCCGCGCCATCGGCGAGACGATGATCGTGGTCATGGGGGCAGGGGCCGCCGCGAAGCTGGATCTGAACCCGTTCGAGGCGATGACGACAATCACCGTCAAGATCGTCAGCCAGCTGACCGGCGACACCGATTTCGCCGCACCCGAAACGCTGGTCGCCTTCGCCCTTGGCCTGACGCTGTTCGTGGTGACGCTGGGGCTGAACATCGTCGCGCTCTATGTCGTGCGCAAGTACCGGGAGCAGTATGAATGAGTGACGCAACCTTCCCCGGCCAAGGCTCGGACAAAGCCCCCGCACGCTCGGGCTCGCTGATGAAGGCCGATGGGCGCACCCGTGCGCGCAACGCCGCCGAGGCCCGCTTCCGCGCCTATGGCCTGACCGCCATCGGCATCGCGGTGATCGCGCTGATCGTCCTGCTGTTCACCATCCTGTCGGACGGTCTGGGCGCCTTCCGCCAGACCTATCTGGAAATCCCGGTGACGCTGGACGCCGCGCAGCTTGACAAGCAGGGCAACCGCGACCCCGAGCAGATGAAATCCGTCCTGACCCTGACCTATGGCAAGATCCTGCAGCAATCGCTGGAAACGGCCATTGCGGACAAGGGCATCGCCATTGCCGATATCTCGGCCAAGGACGTCAGCAACCTGATCTCGAAAGAGGCCTCGGCGCAGCTGCGCAATCGCGTGCTGGCCGATCCCGAACTGGTCGGCCAGACCATCGACGCCCGCGTGTTGGTGAATGGCCGCGTCGACGGCTATTACAAGGGCCGCGTGAGCATGGAGAGTGCGGCGCGCGACGCCAATACCTCGCCCCAGCAGCTGCAACTGGCCGATGCGCTGAAGCAGCGGGGCCTGCTGGCCACCGAATGGAACTGGGGCTTCCTGACCAGCCCCGACGCCTCGGACCAGCGTCCGGAAGCGGCGGGCGTCGGCATCGCGATCCTGGGATCGCTTTACATGATGCTGATCGTGCTGGTTCTGGCCGTGCCGATTGGGGTTGCCGCCTCGATCTATCTTGAGGAATTCGCGCCGAAGAACCGGCTGACCGATGTGATCGAGGTGAACATCTCGAACCTCGCGGCGGTGCCCTCGATCGTCTTCGGTATCCTGGGTCTGGCGGCCTTCATCAACTTCATGGGCCTGCCGCAATCGGCACCGCTGGTGGGCGGTCTGGTGCTGACGCTGATGACGCTGCCGACGATCATCATCTCGACCCGCGCGGCGCTGAAGGCCGTGCCGCCCTCGATCCGCGATGCGGCACTTGGGGTGGGCGCGTCGAAGATGCAGTCGGTCTTTCACCACGTCCTGCCGCTGGCGCTGCCGGGCATCCTGACGGGCACGATCATCGGCCTTGCGCAGGCTCTGGGCGAGACCGCGCCGCTGCTGCTGATCGGCATGGTGGCCTTCGTCAAGAACTTCCCCGAGGCTCCCTGGCCGGTCGGCGCCGGGCTGGAGCAACCCGCCTCGGCGCTGCCGGTGCAGGTCTATAACTGGACGCAGCGCGCCGACCCTGCTTTCATGGAACGTGCATCCGGGGCGATCATCGTCCTGCTCGTGTTCCTGCTGTGTATGAACCTTCTTGCCGTGTATCTGCGCCGCAAATTCGAGCGCCGCTGGTAAGGACCACGAGGAAAACCGAAATGAACGACATGAGTATTGTGGAGCGCGCCGTGGACCAGAAGGACATCAAGATCTCGGCCAAGGACGTGCAGGTCTATTATGGCGACAAACACGCCATCAAGGACGTCAACGTCGAGATCCTGGACAAGACCGTCACCGCCTTCATCGGTCCGTCGGGCTGCGGCAAGTCGACCTTCCTGCGCTGCATCAACCGCATGAACGACACCATCGACATCGCCCGCATCGAAGGCCGGATCGAGCTGGACGGCGAGGATATCTATGACCGCCGCGTTGACCCGGTGCAGCTTCGCGCCAAGGTGGGCATGGTGTTCCAGAAGCCGAACCCGTTCCCGAAGTCGATCTTTGACAACGTGGCCTATGGCCCGCGCATCCACGGTCTGGCCCGCACCCGCGCCGAACTCGATGAGATCGTCGAGAAGTCGCTGCGCGGCGCCGCGCTTTGGAATGAGGTCAAGGACCGTCTGCACGAACCCGGCACCGGGCTTTCGGGCGGCCAGCAGCAGCGTCTGTGCATCGCACGCGCGGTGGCGACCCAGCCCGAGGTCCTGCTGATGGACGAGCCCTGCTCGGCCCTCGACCCGATCGCCACCAGCCAGGTCGAGGAGTTGATCGACCAGCTGCGCTCGGATTATTCGGTGGTGATCGTCACGCACTCGATGCAGCAGGCGGCCCGCGTCAGCCAAAAGACCGCCTTTTTCCACCTGGGCAACCTGGTCGAATACGGCAACACCGACGAGATCTTCACCCGGCCCCGCGATCCGCGCACGGAAAGCTACATCAGCGGCCGGATCGGCTGACCTCGAGGAGCAGGAAACCATGAACAACGAACGCCATATTTCTTCCGCCTTCGACCGCGATCTGGAAACCGTCCAGGCGCTGGTCGTCAAGATGGGCGGCATGGTCGAAAGCGCGATCCACGACGCCGCCATCGCCCTTGATACCCGCGATGAAGAGCTTGCCGAAGAGGTGCGCCGCCGCGACAAGGCCATCGATGCGCTGGAGGCTCAGGTCAACGAAGAGGCCGCGCGGCTGATCGCGCTGCGTGCCCCGACCGCGACCGACCTGCGCACCGCGCTGACCGTGATCAAGGTCTCGGCCATTCTGGAGCGCGTGGGCGATTACGCCAAGAACATCGCCAAGCGCAGCCATGTGCTGGTCCATATGCCCGCCATCGACGGCGCGGGCATTGCGCTGCGCCGCATGTCGGCGACGGTCGAGACGATGATGAAGGATGCGCTGGACAGCTATATCCAGCGCGACGCCGCCCTGGCCGCTGACGTGCGCCAGCGCGACCTTGAAGTCGACCAGATGTACAACGCTTTGTTCCGCGAATTCCTGACCCATATGATGGAAGACCCGCGCAACATCACCGCCTGCATGCATCTGCATTTCATCGCCAAGAACATCGAACGCATGGGCGACCATGCGACCGGCATCGCCGAGCAGGTCATCTATCTGGCGACCGGCGAAATGCCCGATGACGCGCGCCCGAAAAGTGACAGCGTCACCCGGGCCGGACTGAACGAAGGAGAGGACTGACGCCATGGCATCTCAGCAGCAACCTTGCGTGCTCGTGGTCGAGGACGAAGGCGCGCAGCGCGAGGTTTTGAAATACAACCTCGAAGCCGAAGGATTTCAGGTCGTGATGGCCGAGAACGGCGACGAGGCGATGCTTCTGGTGGCCGAGGAACAGCCCGATCTGATCGTGCTGGACTGGATGCTGCCCAATGTCAGCGGCATCGAGATCTGCCGCCGGGTCAAGGCCGACCCGGCTACCCGCCAGATCCCGATCATCATGCTGTCGGCCCGCTCCGAAGAAGGCGACCGCGTGCGCGGGCTGGAAACCGGCGCGGATGACTATGTGGTCAAACCCTATTCGGTGGTCGAGCTGATGGCGCGCCTGCGCACGCAGCTGCGCCGCACGCGCCCAGCCTCGATGGGCGAGCGGCTGACCCATGGCGACATCATCCTTGATGCCGCCGAGCACCGCGTCTTCCGGGGTGGCCATCCGCTGCATCTGGGGCCGACCGAGTTTCGGCTGCTCTCGACGCTGATGGAGAAGCCCGGCCGGGTCTGGACGCGCGAGCAGCTTCTGGACCGCGTCTGGGGCCGCGACATCTACGTCGACACCCGCACCATCGACGTCCATGTCGGCCGCCTGCGCAAGGCGCTGATGACGAATGGCGGGGAAAACCCGGTCCGCACGGTGCGCGGCACCGGCTATTCGCTGGGCTAGGCCACGGGCGAACGGGCCGTATGAGATGAAAAAACCGCGGGGTCGCCCCCGCGGTTTTCCTTTGTCCGTCGATGCCCGATCAGTTCTGGGCGATCAGCTGGGTGATCCGGCGCACGGCGACGCGGCGGTTCATCCGCTCGGCCTGATCGGTCGGGACCAGCAGGAACTGTTCGCCATAGCCCTGCACCACAAGGTTTTCGGGCGGCACATCGAAGTATTCGGTCAGCGCCAGCGCCACCGACTCGGCCCGGCGATCCGACAGCGCAAGGTTTGCGGCACCCGTCCCGATCGCGTCGGTATAGCCCTCGATCATGTAGATCTCGCCCGGGTTCGAGGCCACCGCCTCCTTGATGACATTGCCCAGCGTCGACAGCTGCTTCGCCTGATCCGGCGTGATCGCGGCCGAGCCGGTGTCGAAGGTGATCGACGGGATGTCGACCGGCGCCACCAGCGAACGCACCTCGGGGATGTCGCGGATCTGGCTCAGCGAGAAGCGACGGTCGACGGCGGATTCGCGGTTCAGCGCGGCGCGCAACTCCTCTTCGTTCAGCGGGCGGTCATAGATCTGCACCGGCGGCGGGGCAGGCAGGGTCGAAATCTGGACCGGCTGCGCCTCGGTGTCGTTGATCAGGCGCGTCTCCTGCCCGTTGGGGCTGATCAGCGTCCGGCGCAACACGTTCATATTCGCGTCGCGGATGGTGACCACGCGGCTGCCATCCTCGCGCAGCACGGTCGTGCGGGTCGAGCCATCGTCGAAGGTCTCGGTCTGCACGTTCGAGCCGGGCTGATACAGCAGCGCGTTGTCGTCGCGGATGACCTGCTGGCTGCCATCGGGCAGCGAGACGACCACCCGGTCGCCGGTGTTCAGCGCGACCTGACGGTTGTTGCCCAGCATCGAGCCGACGGCCATGCCCGCGGCACCCGACAGCAGCAGCTTGGCGATATCGCCCAGATGATCGTCGTCATCGTCATCATTGTTGTCGCGATATTCCTGCTGGCCCGGCGCCTCGACGACGGGCTGGCCGACGCGGTTGCGGAAATCCTCATCCGAGGTGCGGATGTTCTCGGGCGTGATTGCGGTTTCCTGCATCTGGCCGGTTGCTGCCGCCCCTGCCTCAAGCGCAGCCGCCGTCACCGGCGACACTTCTTCCGCCGCACGGATTGCGACGTCATTGGGTTTGACGCGGGTTTCGGGCGCGACCTCCTGAACGACCGCAGGGGCACCCTGACTGCGTTGGCCACCCTGGGCCTGCTCTTCAAGGATGCGGCGCATGTCCTCAGGGTTGGTCGGGTCGGCGGTCTCGACCACCGGACCGTTGCCGGGACGGTTGCCGTTGCCATTCCCGTTGCCGGGCGTGACCTCTTGCTGCGCGGCGGCAGCTGGACCGGGCTCACCGCGCGGGTTCGGCAGCACCGGGCGCGGCGCGGGTGCGCCACCGCCAGCCTGCTGGCCGGGGGTGATTTCCACGGCCGGGGCCTGACCCTGCGCCTGCTGACCCTGAGGCTGACCCGGCGTCGGGATCGGTCGCTGCGAGGGCTCGACAGCGGGAGCCTGACCTTGGCCTTGGGCTTGCTGGCCCTGAACCTGCGGGCGCGGCGCCGGTTGCTCTTGCGCATTCTCTTCCAGCGCGCGACGGATGGCGGATTCGTCGGTGGCCGGGCGCGCGGCAGGCGGCGTCCCGGCCTCCTGCTGGGCCGCAGCGCGTGCGGCATCATCGGCGGCCTGAGCCGGACGCGGATTGGGCGCTTCCGCATCGGGGCGCGGAGCGACCTGCGGACGCTCGGCCTCGACAACCGGCTGCTGGGCGCGCGGTTTCGGCGCGGCGGGCGGCGTCACGGCCGTCTCACGCGCGGCGGGAGCCTGCTCGACCTGCGGCTGAGCCTGCTGCTGTTGCTGCTGGCGACGCGGCTGCGGCTGCTCGACCTGCGGTTGGGCCTGCTGCTGTTGCTGCTGACGACGCGGCTGCGGCTGTTCAACCTGCGGCTGAGCCTGCTGCTGCTGTTGCTGTTGGCGACGCGGCTGCGGTTGCTCGACCTGCGGCTGGGCCTGCTGCTGTTGCTGCTGACGGCGCGGCTGCGGTTGCTCGACCTGCGGCTGGGCCTGCTGCTGTTGCTGCTGACGGCGCGGCTGCGGTTGCTCGACCTGCGGCTGGGCCTGCTGCTGTTGCTGCTGGCGGCGCGGCTGCGGCTGTTCGACCTGCGGCTGAGCCTGCTGCTGTTGCTGCTGGCGGCGCGGCTGCGGTTGCTCGACCTGCGGCTGGGCCTGCTGCTGTTGCTGCTGGCGGCGCGGCTGCGGCTGTTCGACCTGCGGCTGGGCCTGCTGCTGTTGCTGCTGGCGACGTGGCTGCGGCTGCTCGGCCTGCTGCTCTTTCTTGCCCTGAGGCGCGCGCACCGCGCTCTCATCACCCAACTGGCCGCCCTGATCGCCACCGTTCTGCTGCTGCTGATTGCGGCGCAGGGGCAGGGGGCTCTCATCATTCTGGGCCATTGCGGGGACGGCTGCGATCTGCGGCACGATTAGGGTCAGACAGGCCGCGAGTGCCGTCGTGGTTTTGTAAATTCTGCGCATACCGGTTCCTTTTCCGAAGAATGCGTGTTGGATTGGATCAGAAACCCGCTCGTCATGGCGCCGGTTCCGGAACAAGACCGTGAGCGCCCTGTGATGCTGGCGGGATTGCGCAGGGGCCCGCCGATGCCCTATCCGGAAAGCAACAAAGGAGGACAGAATGGCCCTTACCGCGAAAGACGCCCCTGATCTTGGCCGCTTTGACTGGGAGGACCCTTTCCGGCTTTCGGATCAGCTGAGCGAGGAAGAGCGGATGCTGCGGGACGCGGCGCGGTCTTACGCGCAGGACCGGCTGCAGCCGCGCATCATCGACGCCTATCGCGAGGAGCTGACCGACCCGGAAATCTTCCGCGAGATGGGTGCGATGGGCCTGCTGGGCGTCACCGTGCCTGAGGAATACGGCGGCATCGGCGCCTCTTACGTCGCCTACGGCCTGATCGCGCGCGAGGTCGAGCGCGTCGATTCGGGCTATCGCAGCATGATGTCGGTGCAATCCTCGCTGGTGATGTACCCGATCTATGCCTATGGCAGCGAGGAACAGCGGCAGAAATACCTGCCGAAACTGGCCTCGGGCGAGTTCATCGGCTGTTTCGGCCTGACCGAGCCGGACGCGGGCTCGGACCCCGCCGGCATGAAGACCGTGGCGAAGAAGACCGCCGGGGGCTATGTGCTGAACGGCTCGAAGATGTGGATCTCGAACGCGCCGATCGCGGATGTCTTCGTGGTCTGGGCCAAGTCCGAGGCGCATGGCGGCAAGATCCGCGGCTTCGTGCTGGAGAAGGGGCTGAAGGGGCTTTCGGCGCCGAAGATCGGCGGCAAGCTGAGCCTGCGCGCCTCGATCACCGGCGAGATCGTGCTGCAGGATGTCGAGGTTGGCGAGGACGCGCTGCTGCCCGGCGTCGAGGGGCTGAAGGGCCCGTTCGGCTGTCTGAACCGGGCGCGCTACGGCATCAGCTGGGGCGTGCTGGGGGCGGCCGAGTTCTGCCTGCATGCCGCGCGCCAATATGGGCTGGACCGGCACCAGTTCGGGCGGCCGCTGGCCAATACGCAGCTGTTCCAGCTGAAGCTGGCGAATATGGCGACCGAGATCGCGCTTGGCCTTCAGGCCAGCCTGCGGGTGGGTCGGCTTCTGGATGCGGCGGAGGCGGCGCCCGAGATGATCTCGATCATCAAGCGCAACAACTGCGGCAAGGCGCTGGAGATCGCGCGGGTGGCGCGGGACATGCATGGCGGCAACGGGATCTCGGAGGAGTTCCAGGTGATGCGGCATGCGGCGAACCTCGAGACGGTGAACACCTATGAGGGCACGCATGACGTCCATGCGCTGATCCTGGGACGCGCCATCACCGGGCTGCAGGCGTTCTTCTGAGG
>NZ_VLKU01000015.1 GCF_007830335.1 Paracoccus sulfuroxidans
ATCGACATCGTTTCGGGCGGCACCGACAACCACCTCTGCCTCGCCGACCTGCGCCCGAAGGGCGTGACCGGCAAGGCGACCGAGGCGGCTCTGGGTCGCGCGCATATCACCTGCAACAAGAACGGCGTGCCGTTCGACCCGGAAAAGCCCTTCGTGACCTCGGGCATCCGTCTGGGTGCGCCTGCAGGCACCACGCGCGGCTTCAAGGAAGAGGAATTCCGCCAGATCTCGCGCTGGATCGTCGAGGTTGTGGACGGTCTTGCCGCCAATGGCGAAGAGGGCAATGCCGCCGTCGAAGCCAAGGTGAAGGCCGAGGTCGAGGCGCTGTGCGCGAAATTCCCGCTCTACAAGGGCATGTGATCGGGGCACGGCTGGCGGATCACGCCGGCCACCGCCTGCAAGCGAAAAGGCCCGCAGAGATGCGGGCCTTTTTCATGGGCGGCGCTTTTCGTAGGCGGCGCTCAGATCACCCCGCGCCGCACAAGCAGCCACAGCGCGATGGCGCCGAGAATCAGCAGCGCAAAGACCAGCGCCGCACCCAGCCTGCCTCCCTTGCCGGGTTCGAGATCTCGGTTGATCAGCCACCTGTTGTCGCGCTCGAGGCGGCGTTCGCACCGTGCCCTTCTACATCAAGATCGGCACGACCTACACACCATCAACCCGATCGATCTGGCCAACAACCTTGCCGGAGATGAAGGCTGCGTGCCCGGCGAATTCACCTCGGACCGGTTCTATTGGGATGGCCGCGCCATGGTCGCCTTCCCCGATCGGCCGTCTGAATGGGCCGAGTTCGACTTCGGGACCAGGCAATGGGTGGACCTCTATGATCCGGTTCTGGCCCTCGAGGTGGCGCGGGTTAGTGTGAACATGACGCGTACTGCCTTCCTGCTGGCAGCAGTCGCTGCCGAGATTATCCACGAGAGCGACGCCGGTCCCGCCTCGCGCGGGGAGATCCCGCCCTCGCTGGTGCCGGTCTTCGACGGCCTGCCACCCGAGGTCCGCATCGAGGCCGTCGTCTGCTGAGGCGCGGCCACGGTCATCGAGCGAACCAACCCGGTGCTGGCTGCCCTGGCCGAGGCCATGGCGATCAGCGATACGGATCTCGACGCGCTCTTCGGCATCGCCTGGCCGCCTGGCGCACGGACTATAACACCGAACGGCCTCACTCCCGTCTCGGCTGGCAGACACCGGCCCAGTTCGCCCAAACCTTCACACCGCAACGGGGCCTGACGCTGCGCAATCTGCAAAGCTCCGCGCCAGCCCCCGTTGCCCAACCCGCCCAAGTGGGCAAAACTCAAGCCCGGAGTCTCGCTCACGCTGGATAAAAGTCGGGGGCAACGTCACTCCGCGTTGTATAACTTACCATTTTCAAGCATCATATCAGCATCATACGGCATTTCCAGCGCCACAATTCCGGAAAATGCTGCCATTGGCCCGGGATCGTAACTGTTCGTCAGTGCGGCATCCATGCCGGTGACGCGAAAGACCGCATACGGGCCCCTGTCAATGAAATAATCCAGAGGCGTTTCTGTCACGCCGATCTGCTCATCAACATAGATCGCGACCGGGCCACCGCTTGAAGGGCGAAGCACAGCCACTGACGCCCACTCCCCAGATTCAGCATCCCGGACGAGATCGTCAAAGCTATTGAGGCCGTTGCGGAAGACCAAATCTCCCGGCAGCCAGTCCCATGCGGCTTCCTCGATGCTCGCTGAAAATCCCGATGACCCAAGCTCCGGGCCAGCCAGAGAGTTGTCATCTTGCGCCCACGCTGGCGCATACCATGCGATGACCACGGAAGCGGCCAAGATCGTGCGTTTCATGCAGTTCACTGTCGTTCAGGTTCGTTGCGCAGACGGTAGCTTGAGACCGAGTGACCGCAAAGGGCTCTTCGTGCCGATCTGTCGCCCCCGACCGGCGACTATGCGGGACGGAGCGGCCGTTAGGCGTTACGGGAAACGACGCAGTTTTTGTGTGAACCATTGCTGAGGATTTGCGGGACAAAGTTGCTAACGCCAGCACGATGAACGACGATGGCTTTCTGATGAGGGAGGATGCTATGGAAATTTCGCCAGGAAAGAACATCGCCATCAAGGTTCCACTCCACAAATGGGAGGAAACGGTTGCCTTTTATCGCGACAAAGTCGGTTTGACGGTAGCCAAAACTCTGACGAACAGTGTGGGTTTCACTTTTGGGAGCATGACGCTCTGGATTGATCGCGTCGAGCGGCAAAGCCAAGTTGATGTATGGCTTGAGCTCTTCTCAGACGACCCCGACCAAGCGCTGAAAAAGCTGGACAGCCCGAGGCGGGACGAACTGGAACCGCTGGATGATGTCAACGGCCTTTGGACCTCCGACCCGGCTGGCGTCGTCCTGCTTGTCAGGAATGAATAACCGCTTGGATTCTTCGCGTCTGAAATCAACCTAGCCAAAGAGCCGATGAAGGTATCCGTCAGCACGTTAGGAAATCCTTGAGGCGGCCCGATCCTGATAGGCGCGAAAAATTATCGTCGCAAAGCTAGTGCACTTTTGTCGCAAAGCTAGCGACCCGCAACAAACAGCAGTTGGCCAGTCTCCGAAGTAAGGATGGTCCCCGCAAACCCCTTTGGCATATAAAGAAAAAGGCCCCGCGAGGGACCTATTTTCGGGTTTGCAATGTGCAAGTGGCGGAGGGAATGGGTCTGAGATCCAACGTTCTCCAAGTCTGACCCGTCGGCCGCAGCACCGGCACTATCCAGAAAAATTACTTCTGGACAAAGACTTACCCAAAATCCTCCTTGAGGCGATCCATCTGATGCATCCGCTCGTGAAGGATCGTGACGATGCCAATGTCGCCATTTGACAGCCGTCGCCAGTACACGAAATGCCGCTCGTAGCGGAAGAAATACCCCTCCACTCCGAACTCGGCCGGTACGGGTCTCGAAATGACTCCGCGTGTGTCGATCTGCTCGAAGGCGGCGAACAGACCGGTGATGTAGATCTCGGCTTGCGCCTCGCCCCAGCGGTCGCGGGTGTATCGGTAGATCTCGTCGAGGCGCAGTGAGGCCGTCTCCTGGACGCGGATCGCCATGGGCTCAGGTCCGGTTCCGGGCGATCACCTCAGCAGCGGTCAGCGGCTTGTAGCTGTCCTCGGGCGCGGCGAAGGCTCGGTTCAGTTCGGCCTTCAATCGGTCGAATGCCTCGCGCTCCGCACGCTCCTTGTCGCGACGGATCAGGTCGCGGATGTATTCGCTGACGTTCTCATAGGCGCCCTCCTCGCCGACGTTGGTCGCAACGAACTCGCTGAGGGCGCCGCTGACGCGGACGGTCATGGTGGTGGTGCGGGGCATGGCGCTCTCCCTGCTCGGTGTGTATTCAAGATAACCAAAATCGAACACGATACAAGGGTAGCGAGGCCGCGCGGGACGTCCCCCTATCGGCGCGCCCGGTCCTCGGCCTCTTCCACGATCAACCGGTCCGCCAGCGCGAGCAGCGCGATCAGGACGGCATCAGAATGACGCGCGAGCGACACGAGGTGCTCGCCGCTCGGCCCGCGCTCGCCTGCGAACCAGTATTTGACGGTCCGCTCGCTGGCACCTGTCCACCGCATGGCGGACTTGATCGCCCGATGGGTCGATCCGAGCTCCGCATGCAATGCAATGGCTATGGCGGCGCGATAGTCAGCCGGAACGTCCTCGGGGTGCACAACTGTGCCCATCTTCGGCACAACTGTGCCCATCTTCACGCGCATCTTCATGTTTCTCTCCGCTAAATCTTTGGAGAGCCATGAAAACGGCAGAATCCATCTGTTCCCGCTGCGGTCCTGTTTGGCCGCCTGTTGGAACGGACCATTCACTTGAAGGTGGCCGATATGAACTGCGAAACGGGACCGCAGATTATCGAGCGCGTGGGCGGCCGCGCGCCGCAGGCGATCCGCCAATGCGCCGGGCACGGAAAGGAATTGCCCTTTTCCGGAAACGACTTTCCGGCGCTCGCATGTTCGAATGATCGCGGCAGCATGCGCAACGGTCCGGACCATCCCGACCGGATTGCTGCGACGTGAACCGGAGCCGGGCAGATGCGAGGGCGTGAGGCAAGCAGGGAGACTGGCGCCAGCCAATCAGAGCCCGACGTGCCCGCCGTCGCGTACGTCCGGATGTCGACCGATCACCAGAAATACTCGACCGAGAACCAGCTGGACGTCATCCGCAACTACGCTGTCGCCCGCGGCCTGCAAATCCAGCGCGTGTTCGAGGACTCCGGGCGATCCGGCCTGCGGCTCGATGGCCGGGAGGCGCTGCAGAACCTGATGGCCGAGGTGCAATCCGGCCAGGCCGATTTCAAGGCGATCCTCGTCTATGACGTCAGTCGGTGGGGTCGGTTTCAGGACGCTGACGAGGGCGCTTACCACGAACACGTCTGCTCCCGTGCGGGGATCCGGGTCCATTACTGCGGCGAGCAGTTCGAGAACGACGGCAGCATCGGCTCTAACCTCCTGAAGACCGTGAAGCGCGTTATGGCCGGCGAATACAGCCGCGAGCTGTCGGTGAAGGTCTTCGCCGGGCAGTGCCGCCTCGTGGAACTCGGTTATCGCCAGGGCGGCGCGGCTGGATACGGGCTGCGGCGGGTGCTGATCGACGAGCACGGCAACCCGAAGGGCGAACTGTCGCGTGGCGAGCAGAAGAGCCTGCAGACCGACCACGTCATCCTTGTCCCCGGCCCCGAGGAGGAGCAGCGGGTCGTCCAGCGCATGTACGCGATGTTCGTGCGCGAGGGGCGTCCGGAGCGGGAGATCGCGGAGGTTCTGAACGCCGAAGGTCACCGCACCGATCTCGATCGGCCGTGGACCCGGGCGACGGTCCATCAGGTGCTGACCAACGAAAAGTACATCGGGAACAACGTCTTCAACAAGGTGTCCTTCAAGCTGAAGCAGCGTCGGGTGGTAAACCCGCGCGAAATGTGGATCCGGGCCGAGGGCGCCTATCCTGCCATTGTGGACGAGGCGCTGTTCCTGCGCGCCCGGGAGATCGTGGACGCCCGCAGCCGCCATTTCTCAGATGAGGAACTGCTCGACGCCCTGCGCGCGATCCTCAAGCGACAGGGCATGCTGTCGGGGCTGATCATCGATGAGGAGGATGATCTGCCGTCCTCCAGCGCCTATCGCAGCCGCTTCGGCAGCCTGCTGCGCGCCTACCGGCTGATCGGCTACGAGCCGGACCGCGACTACAGCTACATCGAGGTCAACCGCGCCTTGCGGCGGGCCCATCCGCAGGTCGTGGCCGAAATCATCGCTGGCGTCACCCGGCACGGTGGGTCGGCCGTGCAAGACCCCGACACCGATCTGGTTCGCGTCAACGACGAGTTCACTGTGTCGATCGTTCTGGCCCGCTGCACCGCGACGGCGACCGGGTCGCTGCGCTGGCGCATCCGTCTCGACACCGGACTGGTGCCCGACATCACCATCGCTGTGCGCATGGACGAGGTGAACGAGGCGCCGCGCGACTACTACTTGCTGCCCAGCATCGACATGACCTTCGGGAAACTGAAATTCGCCGAGCAAAACGGCCTAGCGCTCGATGCGTACCGGTTCGACACGCTCGATTTCTTCTACGCGCTCGCCTCGCGGGCCAGGATCGCGGAGGTGGCGTGATGCCCGATGACATGGAGCCGACCAGCCAGAAGCACGTGACCCTGATCCCTTGTGACCGGATCAGGATCCTCAACCCCCGCGTTCGCAACCGACGCACCTTCGAGGCGATGGTGGAGAACATCGCACGCATCGGCCTGAAGCGCCCGATCACCGTGGCGCCGCGCGCCGGGACAGATCCGCAGGAGTATGAGCTCGTCTGCGGACAGGGTCGACTTGAGGCCTTCATCGAACTGAAGCAGGACCGGATCCCGGCCATCGTGATCAAGGCCGACGAAAGCGATTGCCTCGTCATGAGCCTCGTCGAGAACTGTGCGCGGCGCCAGCACAACCCCATCGACCTGATGCGCGAGATCGGCGCACTCCGCCAGCGCGGATACAACGACCGCCAGATCGGCGAGAAGATCGGCGTGTCCACCGAGTATGTGAACATGATCGCTGGCCTGTTAGAGAAAGGCGAAGAGCGCCTGGTCTCGGCCGTGGAGACCGGCGTCCTCCCGCTGAATCTGGCCATCCAGATCTCCAAGACGGACGCGAAGGGGGCGCAGAAAGCGCTCATGGACGCCTATACCCAGAACAAGCTGCGGGGCCGGAAGCTGGCGCTCGTGCGCCGCCTGATACAGCAGCGCGAACTGCGCGGCCCGCAAATCCACAGCAACCAACTCGGACGCAAGCCTCCGAAACGGGCGCTCACGAGCGAGGGCCTTGTGCGGGCGTATCAGCAGGAGGCGACGCGCCAGAAGCTGCTTATCAAAAAGGCCGAGCTCACCCAGAGCCGGCTGATGTTCGTGCGCGAGGCGTTCCGGAAGCTCTGCGCGGACGAGCATTTCATGACCCTGCTCAGGGCCGAGGGGCTCGAGACAATGCCCGCCGACCTTGCGCGGCCCGCGACCGACGGGGCCCCGGCATGAAGCGCGAAGCACGCGACACCCCGAAGAGCGTCACACTCGGGTTCGAGGACGACTGCGTCACCCTCCCCATCGACGCGATCCTGCCGCTCCGTGCCCTCGGCAAGTCCGCAAAATCCAGCCGAAAGTATCGGCAGATCGTGGCTTCCATCGCCCAGATCGGGATCGTCGAGCCGCCCGTCGTGGTTCGGAACCCCGACAAGTCCGCCACCTGGTTGCTGCTCGACGGCCATCTTCGGATCGAAGCGCTGAAGGATGCCGACGAACAGGAAGTGGAGTGTCTGGTCTCCACCGACGATGAGGCCTTCACCTACAACCGCCAGGTCAGCCGCCTTGCGCCGATCCAGGAACACAAGATGATCCGCAAGGCGATCGAACGCGGCGTCCCCGAAGAGAAGATCGCGCTCGCCCTCGATCTCAACATGAGCAGCATTCGGCGCAAGGCGCGCCTGTTGGACGGCATCTGCGAAGAAGCCGTCGCAATCCTGAAAGACAAGCCCTGCACGAACGCCGTGTTCGACGCGCTGCGCAAGATGAAGACCATGCGCCAGATCGAGGCTGGGGAGCTTCTTGTCAACGCGAACAACTATTCCGTCGCCTACGTGAACGCGATCCTGGCAGGAACGCCGCAGGCCCAACTGGTCGAGTCGTCCAAGCCCAAGAAGGTGAAGGGCATCACGCCCGAGGCCATGGCGCGCATGGAGCAGGAACTGGCCCGTCTGCAGGAGGGGATCGCCTCGATCCAGGACACCTACGGGCAGGATCACCTGCACCTGACCGTGATCAAGGGCTATGTCGGCAAGTTGCTCGGGAACGCTCGGGTCGTGCGCTACCTGGCGCAGAACCATCCCGAGTTCCTCGGCGAGTTCCAGACGATCACCGAGATCACGCCGGCCGAGGCCGCCGACGCCGAGTAGCCGTTCGTGGCGAATGAAGGGGACCCGGACCCGATAAGCGCGGGGACCGCGGGAGACGCCGGACTGTGGGCCGGATCAAGCGCGGCGGTGGGGATGGCGGCGAACCCGCTCGGAGGCCACCAGGCCGGTTCGAGTTTTCGCCGGCTGCGCGGCCGCGCCTGCGGCTGCGTCTCATTCGGGGCGTGTCGGAGGTCGGGCTACTCCGGCACGCCCTTACGAAGCGAGAGCGTCATCCACCCACTGCAGCGAGAAGGTGTCAACGGTCATCGCCGCATCGCCCTAACAACGACGATACCGCGAACTCATCATCGCCAGTCGAGAAACGTGTAGACGCCTCGTGATGGCTCGCGCTCGCGGTAAGATCCCTCCGTTCCACCATCGAGATGGTGCCAAGCTTTGATCTTGAATCCTGAACTAAGCCTAGTAGCATGAACCCAATGTTTTCTGGAACTTAGAAGTTGTAGTGGGGCTCAGAGCGATGCGCCAGTTAAGATCAACCGGCGCGCGCAATGCGCTGCAAGTGGAGCCGGCGCTCGGCTGGACTTTTCTGTCCCGCGAGGCACTGTCCCGCGCTAAGGCTCAGATGGACGAAGAGTCCATGGGCGTGCGCGACGAGATTGGCTTTCTAACGATTCATCAGCGTTACGCCGACCGCTTCTTTCCGGGCACATCAGTGCTGCATACCCGAGCCCGCTATATTCTTTTTGTGCCTTGGCTGTTCGAGGATTTGGCAGGTTTGACAGGTCCTGCTGCCATGCGTGCAATGCGCGAACGGGAAAGGGAGCTCGCTGGGCGGCTCAAGGACGCTGGAGAATCCCAAGTGATCGGGGGGCGCGTCTTCCCCCAACCTTCGAGCCAGCCGCCGTCAACGGTGTACTGGAATGCGCTCGCGGTCTGGGGAATACTGCGTAGGCGCCTTGATGGGCGGACCATTTCCCGGGCGCAGGCGCATCGGCTGCTTAAGAGCGCTGGAACTGCGATGGATGACGACGGCCAACCGCTCGTCAGTTTCGATCCACCATTCGTGCCACTCCCTAAACGACCGGAGAACTGGAGAAGTGGGCATATCTCCCTTCAGCTTACGACTGAAGAAGCAACTTTCCTGCGCGAGCGGCTTGGCCAGTTGCGGAGCAATGGTGGACACGAGGCCTCACTGCTCGCGCGATTGGTGCGGACTGAGACTGTGGCACCGGACGGAATGTGGGCTACTGAAACCCGGGAGATCGCCGGCCCCGACAAATCCGCACTTGCACGCGCTCATCAGGCTGCACACCTCGCGGGTGTCGGCCGTGCTGTCTACGATGCACTACTGGAACGGATTGTCGAGACCGATGACAAGCGGGAGACTTCGACTCGACATCGCGACCACCTTACTGCCGTCGTCGAAGATCATGGATCGCTTGCAGTAAAACTTGATGTAGGTGCTCTCGAGGCGGACATTGGCGCGCTGCCAACGAAATTGCGGGCTGTACTGACAACTACTAAGGATTGGGTGGCCTCGAAATCACAGAACCCAGCCCCACTCTTCGACGTCTATGCTGCGGCTGAGGCCCGAAAGGGCCCACGCGCACGCCTCGCGGTTACACCCCATGGTCGTGCCCGACGGCTCGAATGGTCGAGCGATGAACATGGTCTTGCGGGGCCGCTCCACTACAGGTGGGAGCAGGTCAGCATGCTTCTCAATGATCTTGCGGGCGCCCAATGAGCGGCGCAGTCGAAAACTGGGCGGCGCTCTCGTTTCTTGAGGGTTTACGTCCCGGTCCCGATGAAAGTGTCGAGTTGGCAATGCTGGCGTCCTATTCGGCAGACCTGGGATCAATCGGCGCTACTTTGCTTGCCCTGGCAGGCAAAGACACAGATGCGGGCCGAGGTAGTCCCTCAGATTTCGCTGACGCGGTCGAGCGACTGCGAGGGAAGGCACGGATTGTCATTCAGCGTGGCCGTCTAGCAAAGATGCGTCGGACACCGCGCATAGCAGCAGTGTTGGACCAATTCGTGCGCGAGGTCGATTTCGATGAAGCCACCCATAGCTGGCACCCCAAGGTAGCTCTCGTTCGAACACGCAACACGACTGGAGAGACTGGCTGGCGGCTTTGGATCGGAAGCCGAAATCTCACCGAAAACGTGAACCGCGACATCGGGTTACTGCTTGTCTCAGGCACCAAGGGCGGCGCACTGATCGCTGGTGCGGATGAGATGGCGCGTGCGCTGGCCGAAAGGGCCGAACTGAAGGGGCTGCGCCCGGCCTCGCTCGCGGCGACGATCGCAAAGGTAGCTTGGCGTTCTCCGGCGGGCGTACGGGTTGAGCGCATTCGCTGGTCTGCCGGAACTGGAGATCAGCCCGTTCCAGTCCCGCCGCCGGATGTCGATGAAGTCATTGTGGTAAGTCCTTTTATAGACAAGAAATTTCTTGCTCGTCAGCTCGTGAAGGGTACAAAACAGTCTAGGCGTGTTTTGCTGACTACGGTACGTGAGATTGAGCGGATTGGTCCGTCACTGGCAGCATTCGACGACTTGCTGGCGCTCGATGCACCTGATTATCCCGTGGGTGATCCGGAGCTTGGGTCCCGGTCCGCCGAGTGGCCATCCGATGTCACTTCGACCGAGGATGAGGAAGAAGAGGTCGGACGCGGCCTCCATGCCAAATTGCTGTTCATGCGAACTGGGCGCAAACGCACCCTGTGGCTGGGAAGCGCGAACGCGACCCTCCGGGCCTGGACTGGACGCAACGCTGAAGCCACGGCCGAACTGGTTGTCACCGAGCCGGTCGAAAGAGGGCTGAAGGCGCTGCTGGGGTCAGCCCGTCTGGTCGACGCGCCCAGCGGCGAGCATTTGCCCGACGCAGCGGTCTTGGAGGAGGAAGCGCTCGAACGGGCGCGCGCGCAGGTGGCGGCGCGATGGTCCGCTTCGCTCAGTATTGATGGCGAGGGGATACGTCTCAGCCATCGTTCCGATCGACATCCCGACGGGCCACATCCTGACGAAGCCGACATCCTGCTGGAAGTCGGCGCTCTTCACGGTGACCTTCTGATCTGGCCGCCACGACAAGCCGAGGTGCATCTTGGGCATGTCGTTCCATCTGACCGAAGCGAGCTCGTGCGCTTGCGTGTCAGCCGCAAGGACAAAGGTCTCTCATGGCTGCAACGAGCACCGGCGGAGCCGCCGTTTGGGGAGGATCGAGACCGTGCCGCGTTCGTGCGCTTTCTTGGTGCTCGAGGGTTTCTTCTTTGGGTGGCCGGATTGCTCGCAAATGACAATACACAGAGCGACGGCGACTGGACAATTGACGAACCGCGGGAACGGACGAGTGAAGAGGAGAAATCAACATTCGACTCCTCGTTGCCAACTTTGGAAGCGATGTTGGCGGCATGGGCCCGCGATCCGGTAAAGTTCCGCGAGATTGAACGGCGGGTCTCTCAGTATCTGCCTGCGGTGCTCGAACAGGCCGAACAGGAAGATATATCAACCGCTGAAATGCTGAGGAGCTTCAAGGAGTTATGGAGCAAGCTCCGAACTGGGCTGGGCTCCACCGAAGTAAAGGGTAGAAGCCGGTGAGCGCGCCCAAGCCGTTCCAGGAAGCTGCAGTCAATGCGGCGCTCGCGGCCTTCGGAGATCATAATGGGCGTCGGCGATTTCTGGTGGCGGATGAAGTCGGTCTCGGAAAAACAGTGGTAGCGAAGGAATTGGCTCGCCGCATGTCGGAGGATGGTCGGGCGCCCCTGGTCATTTACTATATAGCCAACGGTCATGCGGTTTCGCACCAAAACAAGAGCCGAGTTGTTGACTTCCTTAAGGATTATTCACGTAAAGCCGCCATCGCAACACCAGATCGGCTCTCGCTAATTGCAGTCGCGAGACGGCCGGACAGTCCCGTCCTTGTCTACGCACTGACCCCCGCAACGTCCTTTCCCGGGGGGCGGGTACGTCTTACTGGAGGACGCAAGGAAGAACGAGCATTCCTGAAGGTTTTGCTCGAGCAGAGCTATCCTGCTTTTGTACGTAATCTCGATCCGGACATATTGCAGTTGAGCGCGCGTGGGTCATGGGAGTGGGCCATCAAGGATGCGGAGCACAAGTTCGCGGCGTCGCCGCCCCATTTGCGGAAGAGGTTTCGCGAGGCCCTTGCGGCTGAGTTCGGCGAGCCCGTCCGCACGATGCTCGATCTGGCTGTGTATGGCGACGCGGCCCGAAAAATTAAGCCGCTTAAGCCTACCACCTTCGTTGGCCGCCTCAGGCGCGCCCTTGCACTGGCAACGCTTCGCCATCAGCCGCCCGATTTAGTCATTCTCGATGAATTTCAGCGCTACCGGCAAATTCTTGACGAAAAGGACGCAGACCCGCTTCTTAAGGCTCTTCTGGAACCTGAACATTTGGTTGTCCCGCCGGCAGTCTTGCTGCTTAGCGCTACGCCATATCGGCTATTAAGCACACGATGGGAAGAGGCGCGCGGTGCGCTTGCTCACTCGCAACTTCTAGAACTGATCGAATTTCTTGCCGGCGCCGATGTTCGAGAACGTGCGAAGGTGCTTTTTGCCGACTTCGGTGACAAGTTACGTGATATTGCGGCGCATGCAGATGCGAGTAGTCCCGAGTTGGCGGCTGAAGTCGCCCAAGCGGCCAGACTTAGAGATGAGCTCCGCGGCCTTCTGACGCCAGTCATGTCGCGCACTGAGCGGGACAGTGTGGCGTCGGCCGATCCACTCGCCGCGACGCAATTTCTCGATGCGGACCCGTTGCCAGAGGATTTTCGGGTCTATCGACATCTCGTCGAGAGCTTTGCAGACCAGATGCGCTACGAGGCGCTGCCATATTGGTCGTCCGTTCCGATGCCTGCCCAATCGCTTGGTCCACGCTATGCAGCATGGAAGCGCGCCAAATTCAGGGCAGCACCGAAGCTCACTAAGATGACCCGGGAGCGCCGCAACAAACTCAACGCGCCTACGACATGGCCTGACGCGAAGCTTCGCGCTCTGAACAGCGTGGCTTCTCCCAAGGAGCTTTCGCTCCCGTGGGTCGCCCCGTCACTACCTTGGTGGCCACTATCCGGCGGCTGGAAGGGTTCGGGAGCCGATCCCAAGCTCCTGATGTTCAGCCGCTTTCGCGCAACGCCCCCTAGCGTGGCGGCGCTTCTGAGCTTTGGCGTCGAGGCGCACTGTCTTCCCAAGAATCACGGCGGGTACGAGAAGGCTTATAAGCGCCGTCGTTTCAAGTTGGGGGCCGAGCCGGGGCCAGTGATGGCCGCATTCCATCCGTCGCCATGGCTAATCCGGAACACGAACCCGCTTGCGAAAGCCGGAGCGACGCTCGGCGCTGTACGCAAAGAGGTTCGGCGACAAATTCTCGCCGCACTCCCCAAGGGCATCATTGAACGCGACACCGTGAAGGCCCGCAGGCGGCACAGATCGATTGCCCGGATTCTGTCGTCGATAGAACGGACAGCAGGTGTTGTCGAACAATCCGCCTCAGGCTGGGGCAGCGCAATCGGTGATGATCGTGCCGCGAAGTCTGCGGTTCGAAAATGGCGCCAGGCGCAGCCGATTGAGCGGCTTTCACCTGTCGAGCTTTCTGATCTTGTGGATTATGCGATCGGGGCGCCCGGCGTCGCGCTAGGACGGGCATTGCTACGGCATGATCCGTCAATCCTTGATCCGAAACGCTATCCCGAGTTGGTCCAGCTCTGTTGGCAGGGATTGCGCGCCTACCTCGATAACCCGGTGATCCTGTCATCGCTGCCGGGGAAGAGCGCAGTCGAGCAAGTCATGGGCGCCGTGGTCGATGGCGGCTTCGAAAGCGTCCTGGACGAGCATTTCTGGTTGCGATCGCAAAATCTCCAAGAGGGCGCAGCTGGTCTCGCCAAGGACCTTCAATCGTCGCTCGGACTACGAGCAGGCACCTTTAGCTTTCATGCAATAGGAGGTGCGCCACATAAGATCCCGGTGCGCTGCCACGTCGCCGTGCCGTTCGGCGACGCCGAGACCCAACCCGACGTCAAGGTGGACGGCGGCGTGGGGCAAGCCGCTCCTGTCCGACCCGATGAGGTTCGGCGCAGCTTCAACACACCCTTTTGGCCACATGTGCTGGCAACAACATCGGTTGGTCAGGAGGGTCTCGATTTTCATCCCTGGTGCGCGCACGTGGTTCATTGGGATCTTTCGTCAAACCCTCTCGATATCGAACAACGAGAGGGTCGCATCCAACGCTATGCTGGTTTAGCCGTCAGACGCAGACTCGCGGTAGATTTGCGTGGTGACGTGCTGAAAGATCGTACTGCGGCACACCATTCCCCTTGGCATTGCGTAGAATTTCACGCTGAGCGTCTGGTCGATGCGAGCGGCCTTCGCCCCTGGTGGGTGTACGATGGTGCCGAAATTCGTCGTCACGTCTTCGAGCGCCCGTTTGGACGGGACATCGTCCGCTTCGCCCAACTTCGAGAACAGCGCATGATCTATAGGTTGGCTCTCGGACAGCCCAATCAGGAGGACTTCATCGACGTGCTTTCACGAGGTGGGGCGACTACCCGCGCTTTGCTGCAACCGTTAATTCTTGACCTGTCTGCGATGGGGCTTCGGCAACGGCCTATGCCATGTGGCAATGAGCTAGAATGCTCTAAGTCATGCAAGAAATGAGCTTGCGATCAGAGTGTGCATGCTCTGGCTTGGTCCCTGATGACGCCGTAGTCGGCGAGCATCTCGACGATGGCGGACATCTCTGGAAGTAACCCGAGTTCCTCAGCCGCGCGCGCTTGGACATCGTTGGGATACTCTAACACGGGCGGGCAGACGGTCGCGATGCCGGGCTCAGAAGCGACCGTCGCGCAGCCGCTCAGCAAGCTCGTCGCGATCGCGAGGACGGCGACCTGCCGCTTCCAGCATCCGGCGTTGGACATCATTAGCCTTCTCGTAAGCGCGACCTCGTTACCCTACGCTGCGAGGCTTGACGGCTGATTGAAACGCCAAGGCATGAGGTCCTCGATCCGGGACTTTGGATGGCCGTCGAGGATAGAGCGAAGCGTGTTGGCGATATAGTCGACCGGGTTCACGCCGGACATCTTGCAGGTGGCGATCAGCGAGGCCAGCATCGCCCAGTTTTCGGCGCCGATCTCATTGCCGGCAAAAAGTGCGTTCTTTCTGGTAAGGGCTATGGGGCGGATCTGATTTTCAACAGGGTTGGTGTCCAGTTCGAGCGTGCCATCGTCGAGGAAGCGGATCAGGCCGGACCAATGTGCCAGCGTGTAGCGAATATCCTCGGCGAGTTGGGACTTCTGCGGAATGTGGGAGAGCTTGGCCTCCAGCCACGGTTTGAGTGCTGCGATGATCGGGGCGGCGTGCTCACGCCGCGCGGTCAGACGTAGCGCAGGCTCCTTGCCCCGAACCATCTTTTCGACCTGATAGAGCAGCGCAATCTGGCGCAGCATCTCCTGGGCAATGGGTGAGCGGTCGTTCTCGAAGCGCTTCACGAAGCGACGGCGGACGTGGGTCCAGCAATAGACCAACTGCCACGGGCCGCTGTCGCGCGGGATCTCGGGCATCGCGTTGTAAGCCTGATAGGCATCGCATTGCAGGAACCGACCGCGGTATCCGGCAAGGAATTTCAGCGGATGCTCTTGGCCCCGGCCTGGGTGCTGGTCCGCGATCAGTATGACGACGGCGGCATCTCCGGCGGCACGCTGGAATGGCCCGGACTTAAGCGGCTGCTTGAAGACATCGAGGACGGGCTGGTCGACGTGGTGGTGGTCTACAAGATCGACCGCCTGTCGCGCTCGCTCGCCGACTTCGCCAAGCTGGTCGAGGTGTTCGACCGGAACGGCGTGACTTTCGTTTCGGTCACGCAGTCCTTCAACACCACCACTTCCATGGGGCGGCTGACGCTGAACATCCTGCTCAGCTTCGCCCAGTTCGAGCGGGAGGTGACAGCCGAACGCATCCGCGACAAGGTCGCCGCCAGTCGGAAGAAGGGCATGTGGATGGGCGGGGTGCCGCCCTACGGCTATCGGGTCGAGAACCGGAAGCTGGTGGTCGACGAAGAAACCGCCGTGCATGTGCGCTGGATCTTCGCCCGCTTCATCGAGATCGGGTCCTGCACGGAACTGGCGCGGGAGGTTGGCGCGCGCGGAATTCGGACGCCGCGCGGCAACCGAATCGACAAGAAATACATCTACCGGATGCTCAGCAACCGCGCCTACATCGGTGAGGCGGTCCACAAGGGCGACAGTTATCCCGGCGAGCACGACGCGATCATCGACCGCGAGACGTGGGACCGTGTCCACGCCATCCTGCAGGAGAGTCCCCGGAAGCGCGCTGCTCGAACCCGCGCTGACACGCCCGCGCTGCTGAAGGGGCTACTCTTCGGTCCCGATGGCGCCGCCTTCTCGCCAACCCACACCCGCAAGGGTAACAGGCTATACCGTTATTATGTCAGCCAGACGGTGCTGAAACATGGTGCTGGATCGTGCCCGGTCGGCCGCGTGCCCGCGGGCGATATCGAGGCGGCGGTGATCGACCAGCTTCGCGCCGTCTTTCGCCAGCCCGAAATCGTGGCGGGCACGTTGAGAGCGGGTCGAACACAGGACGAGGAGATCACCGAGGCTGACACACGGGCAGCGCTTCAGCAGCTCGACCCGCTGTGGGACGAACTTTTCCCCGCCGAACAGGAACGCATCGTGGCGCTGCTGGTCGAGCGCGTGGACATCGGCACGGATGGGCTCAACGTCCGCCTTCGTATGGACGGCCTTGGAGGGCTCGCGCGTGAGATGCTGTCTGGCAGCATCGGAGAAGCCGCATGACCCGCGGGATGACGATCCCCGAGACCGTGACGATCCACGTTCCGTTCCGTGTCATAAAGCGCGGCGGCCGTAAGGAAATGGTGTGGCCGAGCAACATGCCTGATGGAGCGCCGCTACCACGAAAACCCAACGCTGCACTGGTTAAGGCACTAGCGCGCGCCTTTCGGTGGCAGCGCATGCTCGAAAGCGGTCAGTTCACCACCATGTCCGAGCTCGCAAACCGAGAAAATATTGCACCAACATACATGACACGGGTGATGCGCCTAAGTCTTCTCTCGCCCGCTATGGTCGATACCATCTTGGATGGCCGCCTGTCACACACCGTGACCTTGGCTGATCTCTTAAGGCACGTCCCTGCCGAGTGGGACGTGCAAGAAACACGATACTGCATCACCGGCTAAGTGTCGCAGGCCGATGGGTCCACCTGGTCGATGAGCACGACCAGCACGACCAGCTCCAGGTCCCCGGTTATCTACAGGCAGCGGCCGTGTTGAGCTCTCGCATCAATCGACCGCTTGCCCTTCGATGACATCTGTTGTCTAATCTTATCAAACAACACCGTTTTTCCACTCCATCAATGGTGACCGTATGGACGCATCCGACAAATGGCTGACCATTGATGAGCTCGCCTCCTACCTAAAGTTGAGCCGGACCAAGCTGTACGGAATGGCTCAACGCGGCGAGCTGCCTGCTTCCAAGATCGGCAACCAGTGGCGGTTCAATCGCGAAGAAATCGACCAGTGGATGAAATCGAACGCGAGTGGAAAAGCAGGGTCGGACACATGAATTACGCAAATGTCGACATGGAACATGATACGTTGAATACCAAAGAAATAATCGATCACATATTCAAGGATCCGAGTACAGTCTACGAGCTTACTGAGTTCGAAAACTTGGGAAAACCAGTTCACGAAATCGTATCAATATATCCAAAAACCACCTCTACCGGTCGGGATGCCGGAAAGGTAAAGTATTTCTTGAAGAGCTTTATTCCATTCTCATCTGGAAATGAAGAAGTGCAGGTCTTTGTTGAGGGTGGAAAGTCCGCTCCCGAGGAAATAATCCGCCAATTATGGGTTTATAAGCTCATAAACCAATACGGATACAAGAAAGACGAGATTGATCTTGAGGCCAGCGTCCAGTTCGGAGTGGAGGTGGGCACGAAGGCGGCAGACATTATCGTCTACACTGACAATGCCAAGGATACCCCGAAGATCATTGTTGAATGCAAGAAGCCGAAGCGCAAAGACGGCATCGAGCAGCTGAAGAGCTATATGAATGCCAAGGGAGCACCCGTTGCCGTTTGGTCCAATGGCAGCGACAGCATAATTCTATATCGTCCTTATCCGAAGAACTTCGATGACACGCTTTTCGATATTCCAAAGCGGGGCCAAGAGCCCAAGGATGTTCTTGAGGCAAAGAAAACGCTTCTTCAGCTAAAGCGAGATTTTAACTTCAAGAAGATCATCCAGGACCTTGAGGAGCTGGTTCTGGCCGACAGCGGCAAGGACGAGTTCAATGAGATATTCAAACTGATATTTGCCAAGATCTGGGACGAAAAAGAAGCGCTGGAGAACCGCAGGGACAAGACCGTGGAGTTCAGCAAGGCGCTCGATCCGGACATCACCTTCGATCGGATCAATGGCCTGTTCAAAAAGGCTTGTGAGGAGTGGCCTGGTATCTTCAAGGAGAACGAAGATATCGAACTGGCGAAGCGCCATCTGCAAGTGTGTGTCGGCCCGATCGAGGGCGTCCGGCTGATGGGCTCGAATCTCCGGATCATGGACGATGCCTTCGAGTATCTATTGCCAACGGAGGCGAAGAAGAAGAAGGGGCAGTTTTTTACGCCGCGGCACGTCGTCGAAATGTGCGTTCGGATGCTGAACCCCACGCAGAAAGAGTACGTCATGGACCCGTCCTGTGGGTCGGGCGGCTTTCTTCTGCATGCGATGGAGTGGTGCTACCCGGCGGATGACAACGACAAGCGGGAGCTTCGCAAGCATAAATACGCTGCGAAATATCTCTGAGGCATCGACTTCGAAGCCCGCGCAGCCAAGACGTCCCGCGCGCTGATGCTGATTGCCGGCGACGGACATACCAACATCTTCGGACCGGACGTCAGCAGCCTTGACCCGCGAACCTGGTACGAGAACAGCTCGGGACAGGCGCTCATGCATGGCCTGAGGCAGGCGAAGTTGACGGCCGCCAAAATTCCCGAGCAGGAGACGCTCAAGGACGATGACCGAGCGTGGGAGTATTTCGACGAGCTGAAGTTTGACGTGGTCCTGGCCAATCCCCCGTTCGCGGGGGAGATGAAGGACCGCAAGATGCTGGCGCGCTACGAGCTAGCCAAGCCCGCTCTGAAGCGGGCCGGGTCCGACAAAGCCGCCAAGGAAGAGCGCGACGTGCTCTTCATCGAGCGCATCCTGAAGATGCTGCGCCCGGGCGGTCGTGCCGCGATCGTTCTGCCCCAGGGCAAGTTCAACAACTCCTCGCTGGCCTTCATCCGCGAGTGGATCCTGAAGAAGGCGCGCCTGCTGGCTGTCGTCGGGCTGCACCCGAACACCTTCAAGCCGCACACCGGGACCAAGACGTCGGTCCTGTTCATCCAGAAGTACACGGACGAGCAGCTCGCCGACATCGCCCGCGTCCACGACGACGTGGCGAAGGACTGCCCGGCGTACGAAACTGAAATCGAAGCTCTGCTGGACGCGCACAAAGGGGATGTGCCTGAAGACGCGATCCCCGACGCCGTGGCCGATCTGATCAGTGAGACATTCAGCGAGCCGGAGCTTGATGAACCTGCCGCCGAGGATGGCGAAGGCGAAGATGGCGAGGAGACCCCCGAGCCGCCCAGCGAGGAGGACCGGATCGCCGCGGCGGAGGACAAGGTCGACACGCTTAGGAGCGAGCTGGTCGGTGTGAAGCAGAAGCTCATCGACCTCGACAGCGACGTCGAGGCGCTGGAATGGCAGCAGAAGACCGAGATCGATGCGATTGGCGACACGTTCGCCGGAACCGCGCGCGAGCTTTCCGCGCATCTGAAAACGATCAAGACCGAGCACAAGGAGGCCGTGAAGGCCCTCAAGGCAAAGCAAAAGGAGACCGCGAAGCGGCTGAAGGCGGAGATCAAGCGGCTGGAAAAGGCGATCCCCGAGGCGGAGCGTGACCTGAAGCTCCTGACAAGCCGGGGTAAGCTGGAGCTGGTGCTGGGCGACGACGACCTGATCGGCACGCTGAAGGAGCGATGGATCGCCGCCGAGGTGGCCAAGCGGCTGGATTATCCGATCTTCATGGCGGTTAGCGAGCGGGGCGGCAAGAACAACTCTGGCGACTATGAGTTCATGCTGGATGCCGAAGGGCACATGATCGAGGACGCAAGCGGCCAACCCAAGATTGACCAGGACCTTGTGAACTATGACCTGACGGCGAGTGATCTGGCTGATGTCGCCAACATTCCAGATGACGAACTTTGTGTGGCTGAGGCGTTTGTCCGCTTTGCCCGCGATCAGGGTCTACATTTCTGGAGTGCTGAGTAATGGCAGTTTGGAGTAACACGTCTCATTCCGAAATATCAAAGAACTTTGGGCGGCTCGACGCAGAGTATTTTCGACCTGAGTTCATTTCGAGTGACCGGACCCTATCGAAAATCCCAAATTTAGCACTGCACCAAATAGCAAAGAGAATTGATGTTGGCCATGTTGGTTCGATGGTTAAGCACTATCGCGATGATGGCATATTAATATTGCAGACGCAGAACGTAAAAGAATTTTTTCTCGATCTAAATCATTCGATTAGAATAACGCCCGAGTTCCACTCAAGGCTTGAAAAATCCAAAATAAGAAGAGGCGATATTCTAATCGCGCGAAGCGGATCATTTGGCTCAGCATCAATATATCTCGAAGAAGAGATCATAAATTCTGCAGATATCATTATCGTCGACATTGACGACCTAAAGGGGATTGATCCTCTCTTTCTTGTGGCATTTATGAACTCGCGCCTGGGTTCAACGCAACTGGTGAGATTTGCTAGCGGTGGCGTACAAGGGCATGTGAATCTCACTATACTCGAGCACTTTAAAGTCCCGATCTTGGATTGGGGTTGTCAAAAAGAAGTATCGAGGCTTGTGGAGACTGCTTATGCCGCCTTGAGGGCCAGCGGAGTTCTTTTCCAACAAGCCCACGATTTGTTGGTTTCTGAGTTGGAACTGCAAGCTTTGAAATTCGAAAGGCCAGTCGGTTACACCACGACTTTTAGCGCGCTTGAGTTATCGCTTCGATCCGATGCGCAACACTACCAGCCGAGGTTCGCCGAGCTAACTTCGCATCTCTCGAGATTCCCCACACGACGCGTTCGGGACGTTCGGCGCCTTAATCGCCGAGGCATCCAACCCGTCTATGTCGAAGACGGGACTCATGCGGTCGTCAACAGCCAGCACCTCGGCCCGAAACACATCAACTACGATGGCCTGCAGCGGACGACTGAGAAGCTGTTCAATGCTGCACCGGAAGCGCACATCCGGAAGGACGACCTGCTGATCTACACCACCGGCGCGTACATCGGCCGCACGAACGTCTATCTGGACGATACGCCGGCATTCGCCAGCAATCACGTCAACATCCTGCGCCTCTCTCCCGATATCGACCACGCCTACATGGCGATGGTCTTTCAGTCCGTCATCGGTCAGTTCCAGACCCAGAAACACGCGCGCGGCAGCGCCCAGGCCGAGCTCTATCCTGCGGACATCGACAAGTTCGTCGTGCCCTTGCTGCCCAGCGAAAAGCAGCGGGAAATCGGAGACCTGGTTCGTGAGAGCCTCGCCCAGCAGAGGGAGTCGGCCCGGCTTCTCGAGCAAGCCAAGGCACGCGTCGAACAGTTGATCGAGGAGGCAGTGGCGGCATGAACCTCTCGACGGAAGACAAACGCCTGCTCGAGGAACTGTGCGAACAGCACGGGGTCAACCCGGACAAGGTGGTCAAGCTGCTCGACACCGTCCGCGACTATGAATTCAAGGAGCGCCGCACCGGGGTGTATGACGCGCTGCGCGAGATCCTTAAGTCGTCGTCCGGGAGTGCGCCATGACGGACGGGTCCGAGGTCGATCGCTATGTGAAGGACCCGAGCCTGTTGCTGGAGCTCTGCCAAGAGGTCATCGAACGCCTGGACGCCGGGACGGAAGCCGACGACACCGCCGCCATGGAGGCGCAGCTGCGCGAGATCGCGAAGGCGATCAACAAGCTCGACAAGATCGGCGTCGCGGTACCGGACGCGCTGCGGGCCGAGAAGACACGGCTTGCCGCCGCCCTCGGTGTCAATGCCGAAGCCGTGCAGGTCCTCAATCACCTCACCGACGAACTGGAGGAGCTGCTGAAGGGCCTGACGGCCCGTCTCGGCCGCACTTCGGAAGGTGATACGACGAAGAAGCCGCGCGCGAAGCGCTCGCGCTCTCCGAAAACGCCCAATTCCACACTCCGCGAGCTGATCGTGGAAGCACTCCGGCACCACGGTGGATCCTGCCACAAGAACGACGTGCTGCAGTACATGGAGGAAAAGCTGCAGGGCAAACTGCTGCCCGGCGACATGGAATGGCGCGAGACGACGAGGGACCACGCCTGGCAGAACAACGCCTGCTGGGAACGCTACCAGATGACCAAGGATGGCGTTCTCAAGACGGGTTCGCCCCGAGGTAGCTGGGAGCTGAGTGAGGACCACGCATGAGATTCGTCAAGCTGACCATCGAGAACTACAAGTCCTTTCAGTTCGCGACCGAGATCCCCTTTCCGTCAGATGGCGAGGGGCGCAGCATCTTCCTGATCGGCGGGATGAACGGGGCCGGAAAGACCTCGATCATGGAGGCCATCAACTTCTGCCTCTATGGCGCGAAAGCGGACACGATCTTTCGCAACATCAATCGCCGGGAAAAGGCTAAGGGGAACGCAAACGTCGTTTTCGAGCTGGTCATGGAAATGGACGAAGGATCCGAGCTGATCGTCAAACGGTCCTGGAGCGCCGGTGCCGTCGTCGACCCAAGGCCCAAGGATCTGAGCGAACGATTGGTCGTTGTTCGAGACGGCAAGCGCGTGTCAGTCCAGAACCAGGAAATCTGGCAGGACTTCATCCGCGCTGCTATCCCGCCGGGGATCACCCAGTTTTTCTTTTTCGACGGTGAAAAGATTCAAGAGATCGCAGCGGACGACCATTCGGAAGTCCGCCTGAAGTCGTCCCTCGAGGCGGCGTTGGGCATTCAGAACATAAACCGACTGGCGTCTGACCTTGCGTACATCAAGCAGGAGGAGCGCAAGGGGTTCGTCGAGATTTCCGACGAGGATCTTGAATTCAAGCAGAGCGAGTTGAAGAAGGAAAAGAGCAAGCTCACGCGGAAAAACAACGAGCGCGCCGACCTACAAGGTGAACTTGCGGGCTTTAAGGAGCAACTCTCCGACGCAAAGAAGCGCTTCAAATTTACCTTCCAAAGCGAACCCGAGACCCGCGACGCCATGCGGGAACAAGAGAAGCGGCGGATCCAGGCGACGAACCGCCTCACTCAAGTCGAAAATGAAATCCGAGCTCTGTGCGAGAAGTCTCTTCCCTTCTCCCTCGCTGGAAAGTTGTTCGATGGACTCCGGCAGCAAATCGACAAGGAACGCGAGTCCGCGACTGGAGCAGCCATCAAGGAGAACGCTGCTGAATTGGCTAAGCGACTCGTTCGTGTCGTCGAGGAGCCGGAACCGATCTACCGAGAGCAGCTCTCTCCGGAAAAAATGATAGAGTTAGAGAGCCGCATAGTTCGTTTGCTGAAAGAAGGAGATGGTAGGGGTGATGTAACAAAGATTCTCGACCTTTCAGACCGCGACGTGGCGCGCGTACTTAATCAAATGGAAAACCTCGAGCGAAGCGAAGTCTTCCTCATTCAGCCTCTCATTGAAGAAAAGAGGCAGCTCGAATCTCAAGTGCGAACGCTTGAAAGCAAGAGTGCCCTCGGAGCAATGACCGAGTCTGAGCGGGAACTATTTGAGCAGCTGCAGGGAGAGATGGAAAGCTGTTCAACTCAGATTGGTCGAAAAACGGAACAGCTACGCATCCTAGAGGAAGAGATCATCGCGCTTGAGAAACGAATTCGCGACATAGAGATTGAGATCGAGAAGCTCTACGAGAAGCACAACGTCTCAAAGGAGAAGGCGGAGTACATTCAGGAGTGCGACTCCATTGCGAGTGTGCTCAACCAGTTCATGGTTCGTCTGCGAAAAAACAAGGTGCATCTTCTCCAGGAAAAGACTTTCGAGATGTATCGGCTTCTATCGAGCCGAAGCGGATTGATCAAGGACCTGACCATTGACGACAAAACTTACGAAGTTCGCATACGCGATCGGAATGGGCATGAGATAAAAAAGTCTGGACTGTCTGCGGGCGAGAAAGAAGTTTTTGCTGTTTCCCTTTTATGGGGGCTCGCTCAGACGAGTCAGCTCAAATTACCAATAATCATTGACACGCCGCTTTCCCGTTTGGATAGCACGCACCGCGACAACATTGTGAACCACTATTTCCCGAATGCAGGCGATCAGGTCGTTATTCTCTCAACTGACACGGAGATCGACACGAATTACTACAGGAGCCTTGAGCCCCACCTGAGTGGTGCGGGCTGCCTCGACTTCGACCAAAGGCAAGAGCTTACTACCTTTAGATCCGGGTACTTTTGGGAGAGATAGTCCGTGGCTGATCGACTCTATACCTCAAGTGAGGCTGATGAAATTTTGAGCGCCCTCCGGTTCGAGACAAAACTGGAGAAGGTAACCCTTGCCAGAATGGCATTTGCGCTGTCGGTTGCAAAGATCGGCAAGGATGTTCCATCGAGCCCAAATTTCAGTGGCGGCGAGATGAAAAGGCCAACTTTTTTTGCTGATGATGAAGCGTTTGTACGGGCGCTTCTATCATACACTTACAAAAAGCCCGATCTCAGTGAAGATGAACTGTTTTCCAATCGCGCTCTCACGAAGAACCACATCGACCACGGAGCATCTCTGTTAAACGACCTGTTTCAGTCGTGCGGGCGCAGCGGCGATGGCCTCATCTCCGCTCTTGTAGAGAAGGTGGAATTCTCAGGTCGCAGGGAGAATTTTGGGCACGGACTGGAAATATTTATTGGGCGCACGCTCTTGCAGCGAAACGAGTTGGTGATGGAACTGAACAACACGTCGCGACATGCCAACTCACACTTGGCGATCATGGGCAAGCCTGGCGTAGGAAAGACACAATTTCTTTTAAAGCTGCTGGCTGATATTCGTATCCAGTCGAATTTCCAAACCAACTTTATCTACTTTGATTACAAGGGTGACGTGGTTGATAACGAAAACTTTGCGAGCATTGCAAAGGTTCAGCCATATCGACTTTTGCAGACGGGTCAAAGCCTGCCAATAAATCCGTTCGTTCTGCCTTCGTATGACGATCAAAATATAAACATTTCTGCGCGGGAAAAGGCCGAAAGCTTTGCCTCAATTAACGCTAAGCTAGGTGTCGTTCAGAAAGGGGCGCTGACTGAGGCCATTAGGGCTGGATACGCGAAGCGCGCAGGGTCCTCGGCTCCATATCCCGACTTTCAGGACATTCTAGAGATTGCAGTTGCTGCCTATGAAGAAGATAGCAAGAAAGATGACAGCCTCATTGAGGTGCTGCGTGATCTTTCCGACTTCGACCTCTTTTGGAAGCACGGAAGCGAATCCCCTCCAATTGAGAGAATTTCCAATCGCACTCTGATAATTGATGTACATGCTATGCCAGTCCTGAAGGAACTAGTGGCGTATCTTGTCATTGAAAGATTGTACAAAGAGATGGCGCACATGCCGGACAGTCCAGTCATCGATGGGAGGCGAACTATTCGGAGTATCTTGGTCATTGATGAGGCGCATAATTACTTGAGTCAAAAGAACATTTTCCTTCAGAGAATTATTCGCGAGGGTCGCTCGAAGGGGGTTGTGGTTTTTTTCGCAAGCCAATCGCCGAACGATTACCAGCAAGAATTCTTCAATTTTCAAGAACTTCTTGAGTTCGCCTATATTTTTCAATGCGAGGGTGTGAGTGCCAATTCTGTGCAAAAGATTCTTGGGTGTAGCAACAAAACAGCAAAAGACCTTCAAACTGAAATCGCTAGGCTAGAGCCTTGGCAGGTGGTGAGTCGAAGCACCGACAAGACCGAGGAGTTTGTGAAGTTCGAGGCCGAGGCCTTTTACAAGACATACTGACTCGGACTGACCGTTGCTTCTATCCCTCCGTAACCGAGGAAGGGGTCAACCCGCAGGATGCGTGGTTAGACGCCAGTACCATTCGGGTGCATATGACCGGCGCGTCCATGATCGCGGACGGGCAAGCGTACCGAGGTGCCGAGAGGATGGTGCCCAAATTCATCGGCAACGCGATGAAGGGCGGCAGGTACGCGACAGATGGCGTCACCACCTATTACGGCGATGATCTGCTGGAATCGGTGAACCCATGGCAGGTGCTGACGACAACGGTGGGCTTCACCCCTGCCGAGGTCGCGGAACGCTACGCGGTGAACAACCGCCTCAAGCTGAAAGAGAAGCGCATCACAGATCGCCGGAAGGACATCATGCGCGAGGTCGGGGATGCGATGCGGGCTGGCAAGCCCATTTCGCCGGCATCGGTCGACAAGATTCGGGCATTCAACCGTGAATGGCCGGAATACCCGATCACGACCGCGAGCATCAGGCAATCCGTTCAGTCGCGGAACCGGGCCAGCCAGCGCAACGAGTTCGGCGTTGCCCTGAACCCGAAGCTGAATGACCGCCTGCGCGCCGAGCGCGCGCCCATGGTCTACAACTAAAAATGTAACCTGCGCCGGTATGGATTGGCGCAGGCTTCTGATGTAGCGTCATAAAAAGCCCCTCAAACTGGATGCCGCCCATGAAAACGCTGGTTCTCTCGATCGTCGCCGCATGTCTGGCGCTGCCCTCGATCGCGCATGCGCAAGCGGTCAAAAGCTGCACCGAATGGCAGGAGGCGGCGAAATATGCGATGGAAATGCGTCAGTTGGGCGTTCCTCAACGCGAGGTTTTGCAAACCGCCGTGAACGCGATGCAGGAGGTCGGCGGCGAACCGCATGAAATCGACTTTCTCAAGCAGATCGTTTTCAACGCTTTTCGCAAACCTGTCGAGCGTTCCGAGCGCGGCGCTGAGGCCGCCACCATCGAATACGGCGAGGAAATCTTAACGCTCTGCGCGCCTCATCTTCGCTTGTGATCTGAGGCTTCGAGCCCGCTAGATATTGAGTGTCGGCGCTGGTATGGTGCCGACATGGCTGCATAGGACGTGCGCCCTGGTTTCAAACCCATGGTGATCCTATGCCCGACATTCCTGATACCGTTGCCGATTCCCGCAACTGGAAGCCGCTTCCGGTCCCGACAGGGCCGGTAAACCTGATCTGTCAGGTTGCTCCCATCCGCATCACGTTCAAGGCCGCGCCCTCGGGTGGATTTATCCTTCCGGTGGGCAAAGCCCTTCGCCTCAAGGCTGGCGATGCGGGCCATATCAAGGCTGCGGAGGCGCTTGGCGGCGTCGCAGTGTTCGAGGCGTTCGGCTGATGCTGCTGAACGGTTATGATCCGATCTGGTCGGGCTGGCCCCCGCTCGGCCCTATCTCGGCTGGCGCGCCTGATCCAACCCCATGTGGGTCGAGGGATACATCGGCCCGAGGGGCACTCGGACCCGGTTCCTGAACCTTGATGACCCCTACCCTTGGCTGCAGGGCTTCCAGCCGAAGGGCGAGAGGGCGCTTCCGACCACCCGGCTGGGGGTCAACGTGTGGTGGAATGACAACGCGCTCGAGGTCACCGCAGGCAACTTCACCATCCACGGCGGGCTGGCCTATCTGTCAGTGCCCGATGACCTGACCCGCATGCGCCTGATGAAGCATCTTCTGGGGGTGGTGCCGTGACCGGCGGCGGGAGCGATGAACCGCGTCCCGCTGGACCTGTTAGGAAACTTGCTCGGGGGCCAATCCTGACAGGGACGGAAAAATTTCTGTGCGGAAGCTAGTGCACTTTTGTGCGGAAGCTAGCGACCCGCAACACAAAGGGCTCTACGCGTCTGAAATCGACCTAGCCAAAGAGCTGATGAAGCCATCCGTCAGCACGCTAGGAAATCCGAGAAGCCCCTAATCCTGACAGGGACGAAAAAATTTCCGTCGCAAAGCTAGTGCACTTTTGTCGCAAAGCTAGCGACCCGCAACACGCTGAAATCAAAGCTGTCGGATCAGACATGGCACAGCCCTTTACAGCTGGCAGCGGTCTGATTCCGTGCTATCGAGAGCCATGCCGGAACGATGTGAATTGGGTCACATTTCGGGGCACAATTCGGGTCACGGCCTTGCGCTAAGTCATTGATTTTGCGTGCAGCGCTAGTAATAGTGGCGGACAGTGAGGGATTCGAACCCTCGAGACGGTTCCCCGCCTACACACTTTCCAGGCGTGCGCCTTCGACCACTCGGCCAACTGTCCGTCGGGTTCGTCTAGCGCGCCCGACAGGGGGGCGCAAGACGGGCTTTTGTCAAAGTTTAGAAATACGTTTCTGCAGCTCTGCCAGCTGTTTGCGGATTTCGTCCATGTCGCCGCTGTCCTTGGCGGACTTGGGTGGAGTGGTGCTTCCGTCGTCGCTCTCGCGCTCGGGCCCACTGCTGCCTGCGCTTGGCCAGCCGCTGGTCATTGCCTTGAGAAACATCTGCTGCTGACGCTGAAGCGCCTCGAAGCCAGGCATCGACGACATAGGATTCGGAAAGGTCGACAGATTTTCCATCAGCTTCGACTGACCGTCGCGCAGCATCTCGAAACTGGCGGCCAGGAACTGCGGCACGACGGATTGCGCCTGTGTGGTATAGCTGCGGACAAGATCGGTCAGCACCTCGATCGGCAGGACGTTCTCTCCCCTGCCCTCATGCTCGGCAATGATCTGGAGCAGGTACTGCCGGGTCAGGTCATCACCGGATTTGAGATCGACGATCTTGACCTGACGGCCTGCGCGAATGAAGCCAGCGATGTCTTCAAGCGTGACGTAATCGCTCGTCTCGGTGTTGTAGAGGCGACGGCTGGCGTAGCGCTTGATGAGAAGGGGGGACGTGTTTTCGGCGTCAGCCATGGCTCCTCCGGGCAATGCATATGCAGCATGATGGGAAAACCGTCGCAGAATTGCAAAGAAAATCCGCTGCATCATCACGTCAGGCCGCGAGATGTCAGCAGCCGGATCGGGCATGGAGCAGTTCTTGCGCCCCTCTTCCAAGGGCTACCGATTGCCGGCTGAAAATCTACGGCTGCCTGATAGGCAGAAGAACCAGATCCGGAAGCGTGAGACGGCGAAGCGAAATCGCCTTGCATGCCGGTAGCAGCCTTGCCCCGTCCGAGATGGCGGCTCTACCTTCGATGTCACCGCTCGGAATCCATGTCGGGTCGCCAGACGCTCGCTCGCGCCTTGCCGCTGCGTTTTGCTTGATAGAGCGCGCGGTCCGCATCCTCCAGCATTCCTGCGACGCCGGGCTGAGCATAATTGCGCGAATCGCTGAAGCCGATGCTGGCCGAGATCCGGGCGCGGTAAGGACTGGCAGCGGTCATCTTTTCGATGCCGTCGATCAGTCTTCGACCAAGCTGGCCCAACTCATGCGTCGCGGGCGGCAAGGGGAAAAGGATCACGAACTCATCCCCACCGAAACGCGCGACCGAGTCGCCGGCCCGTGTTTCGCGCCGCAATGCCTCGGCAACGGCCTGCAGGATCTGGTCGCCGAAGGCGTGGCCCAGCCGGTCGTTGATCTGCTTGAAGCCGTCAAGATCGATCTGCGCCACCACATAGGGCACTTTCGAGCCTTGGTTCGAGACCTGCTCGAGCGCCAGTTCCATGCCACGGCGGTTCAGAAGCCCGGTCAGAGGATCGGCCATCGCATGCGCCTGAGCGACGCGGCGCGCGCATTCCAGACGCGTATTGACCCGGACGAGTTCTCCCATCGCGGCGCGGTTCGCCTCGAACAGGAAAAGAAGCTCCATAGCTAGTTCCGAGGGGGCAAAATCCGCGTCCGTCAAACCAAAACTGCCAACCGCATCTGCCAGCCCAACCCCAAATCCAAGGTTGAGAAGGCACATCCGATTGCCTAGACTCACGCCATGCCCGCGCAGGACGGTGTCTGGCTGTTTGTTGAGGCGCAGGAACACACGCTGCCCCCTACGAAGATGGATCAGATCGACCGGGAATTGCCCAGGATCGGCGTCGTTCCCGGTGATGGTGAAGGCGTCTTCAAAATGCTCGGCCGTGCCGATGAGTTTGCGCAGAGTTAGCCCCGCCGAAAGGATTGCACCGCCCTCATCCAGAGCAAGATGCATGGGCAAGAGAACGGTCAGAGCCCCGAATTCGACATCGGGCAATGGCACCCTCATGTCCCGATCGCCCTTGGCCAGGCGTAGGAGAGGTGAAACGGCCGGTTGGATCCATGGTCGATCAGCGCGATCCGCAAGTCGATCCCACCCGCCTCATGGCCGATCAGCGCCAGCGCACCATAGTCATCCGCCATGCCGCGCAAGGCACCGCTGAGCACATGGCCCCAGCCTGCGGGCAGGCTTTCGGTGTCGATCCGATACCAGCCATGCCCCTGCCGCAGGACGCGGATGGCCGGAATATTCAGCGCGGGAAGGATCATCTTGGCGCGGCCGTGCAGCTCATTCAGGGACAGGACGAACTCGCCATAATCCGATCCGCTGAACCGCAGCAGGCGCCGGATAGGCTCAAGCCGGACCAGCCAGCCGCCCAGATCCTCGAGTAATTCGCTGAGCGGTTTGTGCAGCCTGCGCGAGGCGCATTGCGCGACCCGCCGCGTCTCTCGGCTGCGGGGACGGTTGCTGCTGATGAAGGCCAGCGGGTCTATGGCCGCTTTCAGGGCGATATCGCCCCAGATCTCGTCGCCATAGCTATCGCGCAAGAACCCCTCCAGCGCGCGATTGATCAGCGATTGCATCCCGGCCTCTGGCATCCGATGAACTCAGCCTTGAATAGCGTGTTGCGGTCGGATTCGCGACCACCATGTCCGAAGATTTTTCTTTAATTACAGCGCGCTTTTTCGCTGGCGCAGCCCACAGGCGCTGGCCGCCCACGTCTCGCTGACTGCGCAGCCGCGTTCCGTCCGCAGCAGCGACCACAGATTGCGCGCCGCTTTGGCGCAGGCCGGGTGGATCAAGCACCGTGCATTCGCCGGAAAGCCCGGTCAGGGGCTTGTTGGCCACGACGATCATACCGCGATCACAGGGAAGCTTCGCGGGATCGGCAGCGCGGCCGGTGGCGTGAAGAATGCGCAGCTTCTGCCCCCCGATCTCAAGTTCGACCTCACGCAGATTGGCCGCTCCGGTCCAGGCGGGACGCAGTGCCGCTGTCTGCTGATCGGCGCCGTCTCCGTCCGCTTCCAGCCAGTTCGTCACCGCATAGCTGCCCCCTCGGGCCTTCGAAGGCGCTCGCCCCTCAGGCGTCATCACGCCAACCGCGTCCCCCTCGGCCGAAATGAGGACAAGCGGGCGGTTCGCCATGGTCCAGACCACCGCCGCCCCCGCCAGAAGCGCCACGGCCAGACCCAACCTGCAACGCGCTAGCACCGAGGCCAGATGTGCGCGCCCCAGCGGCGTCAGCGCCAGCAGCATCCCCCCTGCCCCCATCAGCGGCAGAACCACCGGAGGCGGTGCCGCGATCAGGGTTACCGAACCGCCCAGCGAGGCGACCCATGCGGCGATCATCAACATCCAGTCGGTGCCCATCCCCATCACCCGCAGCGGAATACCGGCCAGCCCGATCGGCGCCAGCAGCGCGGCGATGACGCCCGCAGGCATCACGATGGCCCCCATGACCGGCACGACCAGCATGTTCGCCAGCAGCCCATATTGGGACATGCGCCCGAAATGTGCCGCCGCGATGGGCGAGGTCACCATGCCCGCCACGAAGGACGACATCACCAGCATGGCCACCGGCCGCAGCAGCCAGTGCAGGCGCTGGCTGGTCGCGGTCCAGGGACCAGCGGCCAGAATCAGGCCGACCGTCGCGGCAAAACTCATCTGGAAACCGGCATCGACCAGCGCCTCGGGCGCATAGGCCAGGATGCAGACCGCCGCGACCGAGACCGTCCGCAGCGAGATCGCGCGCCGGTCGCAAAGCACCGCGCAGAGCATGATGGCCACCATGATGAAGGACCGCTCGGTCGCGACCCCGCCACCCGAGAGCCACAGATAGGCCGCCGAGGCGAGGATCGCCCCGCCCGCCGCGATCTTGTGGACGGGCCAGCCCGAGACCGGCAGCACCAGTTGCGCCAGCACGGCCACTAGCCGCAGACCCGCATAGATGAACCCCGCGAGCATGCTCATATGCAGGCCCGAGATCGAGATGATGTGGTAAAGGTTCGAGGCGCGCATCACGTCATTGGTGCTCTCGATGATGCCCGAGCGGTCGCCCGTCATCAGCGCCGAGGCCACCGCGCCGCTTTGCCCGCCGATCTGATCCTGCATGGCCTGCGACATCTGCATGCGCAAACGGTGAAGCGAGAGGACGCCGCCTTCCTCGGGCGCTGCCACCGTCATCACCGGGTTGCGCGAATAGCCGATGGCGCCGAGGCCGCGAAACCAGGCGCTGCGGCGAAAGTCGAAACCGCCCGGCTCGGACGGGCCGCCGGGCGGGCCAAGATGGCCGGTCAGCATCACCCTTTGGCCGGGTTGGGGCAGTTCATCCTCTTGCAGAAGCGAGATCTGGACCTTCCGGGGCGTCCGCGCCGGAGCCATGTCGCGCAGGACGACCTGATCCAGCAGCAGCCGCATCCGGTCCCGGGACGAGCGGTCGATGCCCACGACCCGCCCCTCGATGGGGCCGTAATAGCGAAACTCCAGCACCGGGGCCGCGACCAGATGGGCGCGCCCGCCGATCAGCAGAACGCCCCCGGCGATCAAGGCCAGCGCCATGCCGCAAAGCCGCAGCCAGTCGGCGTGGTCCCAGCCGATCCGGCCCCGCTCGGCCCAGCGGGGCGCACGGATGACGACGGCCAGCACCGCCACCGCGAAGGCGGCGACAGCCATATAGAAGACCAGCCCCGGCTCTTCCTTCAGCGACAGCCAGCCACCGATTCCAAGCGCCATCCAGAACGGCACCCAGGGCAACATCCCCGAGCGCCGCGCAACCGGCGACCGCGCCGCCGATCGGCTGCGGGAAATCGCGCCCTGCAGGCCGCCAGCACGGGATCTCGCCGCGGGTGCCGTCACGGAAACTTGTCCTTTCGCTGCGCCTTGAATAGATATGCGCTGGAATTTGGCACGTTCTCCTTTCCAAAGGATTAACGCGGCCCTCCACGTCCTTAAAAATCGAAGCCCTCAGGATAGCATGACCGAATCTCGTCCCGTCGTGACCCGTTTCGCCCCTTCTCCGACCGGATACCTGCATATTGGCGGGGCACGGACGGCGCTTTTCAACTGGCTCTATGCCCGTGGCCGCGGCGGGAAATTCCTGCTGCGGATCGAGGATACCGACCGCGCCCGCTCGACCCCCGAGGCGACCGAGGCCATCCTGAAGGGCCTGACCTGGCTGGGCCTTGACTGGGACGGAGAGCCGGTCAGCCAGTTCGCCCGCAAGGACCGCCATGCCGAGGTTGCGCGCGAGATGCTGGCGAATGGCACGGCCTATAAATGCTTCTCGACGCCCGAGGAAATCGAGGCGTTCCGCGAGGCCGCGCGCGCTGAAAACCGCAGCACGCTGTTCCAGAGCCCCTGGCGCGACGCCGATCCCGCGACCTATCCGGATGCGCCCTATGTGATCCGCCTGAAAGCGCCGCGCGACGGCCAGACGGTCGTGCATGATGCCGTGCAGGGCGATGTCACCTTCGGGAACGACCAGCTGGACGATATGGTGCTGCTGCGTTCGGACGGGACGCCCACTTATATGCACGCGGTCGTCGTCGACGATCACGACATGGGCGTGACCCATATCATCCGGGGCGACGATCACCTGACGAACGCCGCCCGCCAGATCCAGATCTTTGCTGCCATGGGCTGGGAGATCCCGGTCTTTGCCCATATCCCGCTGATCCACGGACCGGACGGGAAGAAACTGTCGAAGCGTCACGGTGCTGTCGGATTGCAGGAATATGCCTCGATGGGCTACCCGGCCTCGGCAATGCGGAACTATTTGGCCCGGCTGGGCTGGTCGCATGGAGATGATGAGCTGTTTGACGATGCGCAGGCCCTGGAATGGTTCGACCTGCCCGGCATCGGCAAGGCCCCTGCCCGGCTGGATTTCAAGAAGCTCGAGCATGTCAGCGGCCACCACATCGCCCAGATGCAGGACGGTCCCCTGATGCAGGAACTGGACGCGTTTCTGGCCGAAACCGGGGCCGCACCGCTGACGGATATCCAGCGTTCGCGCATCGAATCCGCGCTTTCGGTGCTGAAGGCGAAGGCCAAGACCCTGCCCGCGCTGCTGGAGCAGGCCCACTTCGCGCTGATCGAACGTCCGGTGCAGATCGAGGAGAAAGCGGCAGCCTCACTCGATTCAGTATCCCGTGGTATACTATCTGAATTGACTGCTGCATTGCAGAATGATAGTTGGAATCGCGACGAACTAGAGGCTGCGGCCAAGCAGATTGGCGAGTCGCACGGGTTGGGTCTGGGCAAGGTCGCAGCGCCTCTTCGCGCGGCGCTGGCGGGCCGCAGTTCCACCCCCAGCGTGTTCGATATGATGTTGGCACTTGGCCGCGAAGAAGCGTTGGCCCGGCTGCATGATCAGGCGGGCTGACCGCCCGTACCCATCCTTCGGCCATCAGGGTCGAAGACAGGTGAAAGGAAACACCGTATGGCAGATAAATCTGCAAAGCTGAGTGTAAACGGGCAGGACGTCGATCTGCCGATCCTTACCCCGACTGCTGGCCCGGATGTTCTGGATATCCGCAAACTGTACGGCCAGGCAGGTGTGTTTACCTATGACCCCGGCTTCACGTCGACCGCATCCTGCGACTCGACCATCACCTATATTGACGGTGATCAGGGCGAGCTGTGGTATCGCGGCTACCCGATCGAGCAGCTGGCGGCGAAATCGAACTATCTCGAGACCTGCTATCTGCTGCTTTACGGCGAACTGCCCAACCCCGCGCAGATGGCCGATTTCGACGCCCGTGTGACCCGTCACACGATGGTGCATGAACAGATGCACAACTTCTATCGCGGCTTCCGTCGCGATGCGCACCCGATGGCAACCATGGTCGGCGTCGTCGGCGCCATGTCGGCCTTCTATCACGACAGCGTCGACATCAATGACCCCGTCCAGCGCGAGGTCGCCTCGATCCGCCTGATCGCAAAGATGCCGACCATCGCCGCGATGGCCTATAAATACTCGATCGGCCAGCCCTTCGTGTATCCGGACAACGAACTCGATTACGCGTCGAACTTCCTGAAGATGTGCTTCTCGGTACCGGCCGAGAAATACACCGTCAACCCGGCGCTGGCGAAAGCCATGGACCGCATCATGATGCTGCATGCGGATCACGAGCAGAACGCCTCGACCTCGACCGTGCGTCTGGCCGGTTCGTCCGGGGCGAACCCGTTTGCCTGTATCGCGGCGGGCATCGCCTGTCTTTGGGGTCCGGCCCATGGCGGCGCCAACCAGGCGGCGCTGGAGATGCTGCGCCAGATCGGCAGCGTCGACCGCATTCCCGAATATATCGCGAAGGCGAAGGACAAGAACGATCCCTTCAAGCTGATGGGCTTCGGTCACCGCGTCTACAAGAACTTCGACCCGCGCGCGAAGGTCATGAAGGAATCGGCGGACGAGGTGCTGGACCTGCTGGGCTTCCACAACAACCCGACCCTTCAGGTTGCCAAGGAGCTGGAGAAGATCGCGCTGGAAGATCCCTATTTCATCGAGAAGAAGCTTTACCCGAACGTCGACTTCTATTCGGGCATCATCCTTGAGGCGATGGGCTTCCCGACCTCGATGTTCACGCCGATCTTCGCGATCTCGCGTACCGTGGGCTGGATCGCCCAGTGGAAAGAGATGATCGCCGATCCGCAAAACAAGATCGGTCGTCCGCGCCAGCTTTACGTCGGCGCAGACCGTCGCGACTATGTGGACCTGAAGTCCCGCTAAGACGCGACCGAATGGCAGACACGGCCCCGGATCCGTTTCCGGGGCCGTTTTCATATGCGCAGGACATCCTGACGCGGCCCGATCTGCTTGAGCGGGCTTGCGCGACTGCGACAGGGGTGCGAAAGCGGGCTCATGACAGAGATGAACAAAATCGCGCTGATCACGGGCGCTTCACGCGGCCTTGGTGCCGCATTGGCCGAGGCGCTTGCGGCGCGCGGCTGGCATATTCTGGCGGTCGCCCGCACGACCGGCGCGCTGGAGGAACTCGATGACCGCATCCGCGCGGCGGGCGGCTCGGCCACGCTGGTGCCGATGGATGTCTCGAACCCCGAGGCGATGGTCCAGATGGTCAAGGCCGTGGGCGAGCGGTGGGGCGGCGTCGATCTTTGGGCGCATACGGCGATCCATGCAGCCCCCCTGTCGCCGGTTCCGCATATCGACGCCAAGGATTTCCAGAAATCGGTCGACCTGAACCTGGTGACGACGCGCGGCTTGATCGGGCTGATCGAGCCCTTGCTGCGCGGCCGTGACGGCACGGCGCTGTTTCTGGACGATCCCCGTGCCGGGCAGAAGTTCTTCGGCAGTTACGGCGCGACCAAGGCGGCGCAGATCCTGCTGGCCCGCAGCTGGCAGGCCGAAAGCGAAAGCATCGGCCCCCGCGTCGTCATTGCCACGCCCGAGCCCATGCCGACCGCCACCCGCGCCCGCTTCTTCCCCGGCGAGGATCGCGAGAAGCTGTCGCCCTGCAAGACCGAGGCCGAGCGCATCCTGTCCGAGATCGCGGGCCTCTAGGCCCGCGCACCCCTTTGCTTCAGCGCGCCAGCGTCAGCAGCCGGTCGATGTCGACATGCGCTTCAAGGTGTTCGGCCAGCCGGTCCAGCACCGCCTCGACATCCGCGCCATAGCTCAGCGCCGAGACAGCCCCGAATTGCGCAAGCCATGCAGCGCGAAACCCGTCCGATGAGAAGAGGCCGTGCAGATAGGTGCCCGCCACCCGGCCATCGGCGCTGATCGCGCCTTCAGGCCCCGGCAGATGGGCGAAGGGGCGCCGGCAATCGGGCCCCGAGGTGCGGCCCATATGGATCTCATACCCGTCGATGGGCTGGCCCAGAGCCTCGCCCGCAATCCGCACGGTACGCTTTTCGCCCGCCATCTGCGTCTCGACATCCAGAAGCCCAAGCGCCTCATCCTCTCCGGCCAGCCCGTCATGGCCTTCGGGGTCAAGGATTCGCCGCCCCAAAAGCTGGTAGCCGCCGCAGATCCCCAGCACATGGCCGCCGCGTCGCAGATGCGCCGCAAGGTCGATGTCCCAGCCCTGCGCGCGCAGGAAGGCCAGATCGCCCCGCGTCGACTTCGACCCCGGCAGGATCACCACATCGGCATCCCCCGGCAGAGGCTGCCCCGGCGGCACCATCGTCAGCCGCACGCCCGGCTCGGTCGCCAGCGGGTCGAGATCGTCGAAATTGGCGATTCGCAACAGCATGGGACAAGCGATGTGCAGGCGGCCTTCGCCCCGGCTGCGGCGCAGATCGACAGCATCCTCGGCCGGAAGGCGGGCGGCGTCGGAAAACCACGGCACCAGCCCCAGATCCGGCCAGCCCGTGCGCGCCGTGATGATCTGGCGGCCCTCATCAAACAGCGCAGGATCGCCCCGGAAGCGGTTGACGATGAACCCCTTTATCATCGCGGCATCTTCCGGATCGATGACCGACTGCGTGCCGACCAGCTGGGCAATGACGCCGCCCCGGTCGATGTCGCCCACCAGAATCACCGGCACATCCGCCGCCCGGGCAAAGCCCATATTCGCAATGTCACGAGGCCGCAGATTGACCTCGGCGGGACTGCCCGCACCCTCGACCAGCACCAGATCATGCGCCTGCCGCAGGCGGTTGAAGCTCTCCAGCACCGCCGTCATCAGCTGCGGCTTCAGACCCGCATAGTCACGCGCCGCCGCCCGCATGCGCGCCTGCCCCTGTACGACGACCTGCGCGGCGCGGTCGGTTTCGGGCTTGAGCAGGATCGGGTTCATATGAACCGAAGGCTCCAGCCCCGAGGCGCGGGCCTGCAAGGCCTGCGCGCGGCCGATCTCTCCGCCCTCGGGGGTGACGGCGGCATTGTTCGACATATTCTGCGGTTTGAAGGGTGCAACGCTGATCCCCCGCCGCAGCGCGGCGCGGCACAGGCCCGCCACCAGCAGCGACTTGCCCACATTCGAGCCCGTTCCCTGAATCATCAACGCCCGCATGGAAGCCTCCGCTTGCCTTCCCGTTCATGCGTGACTAGATAGGCGCGTCGCTGAATGAAAGGCCCCGTGGTGGAAAACGTCGTCCTTACCGTGCATCTGATCCTCGCAGTTCTGCTGATCGGTCTGGTGCTTCTGCAACGGTCCGAGGGTGGCGGACTTGGGATTGGCGGCGGCGGCGGTGGCGTCATGACCGGTCGTCAGGCCGCAAACGCCATGACCCGCCTGACCTGGATGCTGGCTGCGGGCTTCCTTGTGACCTCGCTGTCGCTGACGGTCATTGCCGCGCGCAACTCCAGCAATGGCTCGATCGCCGACCAGCTGGACCTTGGCGGCGCACCCACGCAAAGCCTGCCGGGCATCGGCGAATACGCTCCGCCTCCGGGCGCCGGCACCACCGCTCCGGCCCCTGCACCCGCTGCGGGCTCGCCCATCACGCCGCCCGGCGCAACCGCGCCCGCGACTGAAGCCCCTGCGGCTGAAGCACCCGCTGCGGCAACCCCGGCTCCGGCCCCTGCGGCTGAAGCTCCTGCCGAAGCCGCGACGCCCGAGCCTGCTCCGGCGACACCAGCCACGCCGGGCACCACCAACTGATACCATTCATAGAGGGTGCTTCGGCACCCTTTACCACAACTTGCGGTCCGTTGCGGCCACGGGAAAAAACCGTTATAGGTTTACTCCCGTGATACCGGTCAGATTCGGACCGCGATCAGCTATTAGATAGACATCACGGGGGCCTCCATGGCGCGTTACATTTTCATCACCGGCGGCGTGGTTTCATCCCTTGGCAAAGGCCTTGCCTCGGCGGCGCTTGGCGCGCTTCTGCAGGCGCGGGGCTATACGGTCCGTCTGCGCAAGCTCGACCCCTATCTGAACGTCGACCCCGGCACGATGTCGCCCTTCGAACATGGGGAGGTTTTCGTCACCGACGATGGCGCGGAAACCGACCTGGACCTGGGCCATTACGAACGCTTCACCGGCGTTTCCGCCCGCCGGACCGACTCCGTCAGCTCGGGCCGCATCTATTCGAACGTGCTGGAGAAAGAGCGGCGCGGCGCCTATCTGGGCAAGACCATTCAGGTCATTCCCCACGTCACCAATGAGATCAAGGACTTCCTCGCCGTCGGCGATGATGAGGTCGATTTCATGCTGTGCGAGATCGGCGGCACCGTCGGCGACATCGAGGGCCTGCCCTTCTTCGAGGCGATCCGCCAGTTCGCGCAGGACCGCCCGCGCGGCCAGTGCATCTTCATGCATCTGACGCTGCTGCCCTATATGGCCGCCTCGGGTGAGCTGAAGACGAAGCCCACGCAGCACTCGGTCAAGGAACTGCGCTCGATCGGGATTGCGCCCGACGTGCTGGTCTGCCGCAGCGAGCAGCCGATTCCGGAAAAGGAACGCGCCAAGATCGCGCTTTTCTGTAACGTCCGCCCCGATGCGGTGATCCCGGCCTATGACCTGAAGACGATCTATGAAGCGCCGCTGGCCTATCACAAGGCCGGGCTTGATCAGGCGGTGCTGGATGCCTTCGGCATCTCGCCCGCGCCGCGCCCCGACATGACCCGTTGGGAAGACGTGATGGACCGGCTGCAGAACGCCGAGGGCGAGGTCCGCATCGCCGTCGTCGGCAAGTACACCCAGCTTGAGGACGCCTATAAATCCGTGGCCGAGGCGCTGACCCATGGCGGCATGGCCAATCGCATCCGCGTCAAGGCCGAGTGGATCGACAGCGAGAAGCTGGAAGGCCCCGAAGGCCCGCATCTGCTGGACGGCTATGGCGGCATTCTGGTGCCCGGCGGCTTTGGCGAGCGTGGGACCGAAGGCATGATCTCCGCCGCGAAATACGCCCGCGAAAAGAAGGTGCCCTATCTGGGCATCTGTCTGGGCATGCAGATGGCGGTGATCGAGGCCGCGCGCAACATGGCGGGCATTCCCGACGCGGGCTCGGAAGAGTTCGACCATGAGGCGGGCCAGAAACGCTTCACGCCGGTGGTCTATCTGCTGAAGGAATGGATCCAGGGCAATTACAAGGTCCAGCGCAAGCTCAGCGACGACAAGGGCGGTACCATGCGTCTGGGCGCCTATACCGCCTCGCTGAAGCCCGACACGCTGATCTCGCAGGTCTATGGCGGCGCGCTGGAGATCGAGGATCGCCACCGTCACCGCTATGAGGTCGACGCGACCTACAAGGACCAGCTGGAAAAGGCCGGGCTGACCTTCTCGGGGATGAGCCCGGACGGACGCCTGCCCGAGATCGTCGAGATCGACGGCCACCCCTGGTTCATCGGCGTCCAGTTCCACCCGGAACTGAAGTCGAAACCCTTCAGCCCCGCGCCGCTTTTCGCCGATTTCGTGCGCGCCGCGAAAGAGGCCGAGCGGCTGGTCTGACGCCCGCCTTGGGCGGGCTGGCCCTTACGGAACGGTTGGCGCATAGTGGCCCTGTTGGAGGGTTCCATGCGTCTTCTACTTGCCCTTTTTCTGCTCGCCACCCCGGCGGCTGCCGATGCGCCGATCTTCGTGATCGACCAGACGCAGCTGCCCTTCGACCTTGGCCCCGGTGCGCCCGCGAATGCCCCGGCGCGCGCCGCGAATTCGCCCAATGCTGCGGCGAATTCCTCGGCAAGCTCGGCCAACAGCGGATCAAGCTTTGCCAATTCGCCACGCAATCCGGCGAATGAAAAGCGGCTGATCTTCACCGCCGAGGGCAATGTTCTGGGCTATTACGCGCCCAACAACAGCGGCACGCTGAACCTCTTCGACGTGAACGGCAAGCGGGTCGCCTATCGCCCGCGCGGCTCGAAAAGCCTGTTCTCGAACGACGGGCGCTGGTGCGGCACGGTCGCGAGCAATCAGGGCGGCGGCTTTGCTTTCGGCATTATTCAGGGCTGCGCGGGCCTTTTCTAGGCAAAATGCGCTGGCCGCGCCCGGTTTTGGGCCGCTTTAACCACATTGTCACAATCGGGGATTACACCGCCGCCAACCGTCAGGAGATCAGGACGCAATGAACGACGCACCCAAGGATTGGTTCCAGGCGGAACTGCAGGAAACGCTGGACGAAGATATCGAGATCGAGCTGGAGGACGCGGTCCTCTCGCAAGAGATCGCCCGCATCTATCGCGGCAGCCACCCCCATCAGATGGACCGCGCGACCTATTTCCGGGAATTGCTGCGGCTTCAGTCCGAACTGATCCGGTTGCAGGACTGGGTCAGCTATCACAAGGAAAAGGTCGTCGTCATTTTCGAGGGCCGCGACAGCGCCGGAAAGGGCGGCGCGATCAAGCGCATCACCCAGCGTCTGAACCCGCGCGTCTGCCGCGTGGTCGCCCTGCCCGCGCCCTCGGACCGCGAAAAGACGCAATGGTATTTCCAGCGCTACGTTCCGCACCTGCCCGCCGGGGGCGAGATCGTCCTCTTTGACCGCAGCTGGTACAACCGCGCCGGCGTCGAGCGGGTGATGGGCTTTGCCACCGAAGATCAGGTCGCGCAGTTTTTCGACGACGTCCCGGAATTCGAACGCATGCTGCTGCGCTCGGGCATCCGGTTGGTGAAATACTGGTTCTCGATCACCGATGAGGAACAGCAGATGCGCTTTCTCATGCGCATCCACGACCCGCTGAAACAGTGGAAACTGTCGCCGATGGACCTGCAATCCCGCGTCCGCTGGGAGGATTACACCTATGCCAAGGAAGAGATGTTCGAGCGCACGAACATCCCCGAAGCGCCCTGGTACATCGTCCCCGGCAATGACAAGAAGCGCGCGCGGCTGAACTGCATCTCGCACCTCCTCGACCAGATCCCCTACGAGAATGTGCCCCATGAAGAGGTCGCCCTGCCCGACCGCATCTTCAACCCCGACTATGAGCGCGAGATCCTGCCGCACGACCTTTACGTGCCGCAGAAATACTGACGCATCACGGCCCGAGACCGGCCTGCAGGGCATCCCGCCTTGCAGGTCGCCCCTTCCCCTACGGAACCCTGTGGGCGCGATTTGCCCGGAAAATTTTGCTAGATCACCAGTTTCTTCACTTGTTAATGGCACCAGCGCATCTATGATCGCCCCATGTTCCGTAATCTTCTCAGCCGCCTTTTTTCCGACGAACCGCAGCCCTCGGCCCTGAACAGCCAGGATAGCGAAGTCGCCATCGCCGCCCTGCTGGTGCGCATCGCCCGCGCAGACGACCATTATGGCAAGGCCGAGATGCAGCGCATCGACGAGGTGCTGATGCGTCGGCGCAATCTGGACGCCTCGCAGGCCGCCGAGCGCCGCGCCGCAGCCGAGATGATCGAGGCCGAGGCCCCCGATACCGTCCGCTTCACCCGCCACATCAAAGAGCGCATCTCGCTGGAGGATCGCATCGGCGTCATCGCCGCGATGTGGGAAATCGTCTACGCCGATGGCAAGCGCTCGGCCAGTGAAGAGACGCTGGTGCGTCTGGTCGCAGGCCTTCTGGGCATCCCGGATCGCGATTCGGCGCTGGCGCGTCAGGGCGTGCTGGCCAGCATGGGTCTGGAATAGCTCATTCTGGTTCGCAGGCCCCGCAGGGACCCAACGAAACCATTGCATTCCCGCCATAAATATCGCCTCATGACGGCATGATGACGAACGCCGAAACGCCCCTTTCCCCACCGGATGCGACATCCGTGATCGAGGTTCAGGACCTCTATAAATCCTACGGGAATCTTGAGGTTTTGAAGGGCGTCAGCCTGCGCGCCCCGCGCGGCCATGTCATCAGCCTGATCGGTTCTTCCGGATCGGGCAAATCCACGCTTCTGCGCTGCTGCAACCTGCTGGAGGACAGCCAGTCCGGCGAAATCCTGTTCGAGGGCGAGCCGGTGCGCTGGAAAAAGACCTCCTCCGGTCGGGTCGCGGCCGACCGCGCGCAGGTCACGCGGATGCGCACCAATCTGTCGATGGTGTTCCAGCAGTTCAATCTGTGGTCCCATCTGACCGTCCTGCAAAACGTGATGGAGGCTCCGGTCACCGTGCTTGGCCGCAGCCGGGCCGAGGTCGAGCCTCGGGCCCGCGAACTTCTGGCCAAGGTGGGCATCGGCGACAAGGCCGACGCCTGGCCCGCACAGCTTTCGGGGGGCCAGCAACAGCGCGCGGCCATCGCCCGGGCGCTTTGCATGGAGCCGAAGGCGCTGCTGCTGGATGAGCCCACCAGCGCGCTTGACCCCGAACTGCAGCAGGAGGTCGTGAAGGTCATCAAGGCACTGGCCGCCGAGCATCGGACGATGCTGCTGGTGACCCATGACATGCGGCTGGCCGCCGATGTCAGCGATCACGTCGTCTTCCTGCATCAGGGCCGGATCGAAGAACAAGGCCCACCCGCACAGCTTTTCGGCGCGCCAAAGACCGAACGTCTGTGCCAATTCCTGAGCGCCAGCATGGCGCCTCAGGCTTAAGAACCCGCGCGGCCCAAAGCCGCCCGAAGAAGACCAACAGGAGAGCCAAAGAATGAAAAAACTGATCCTCGCCGCCACCGCAATCGCCCTGACCAGCGGCGCCGCCATGGCCGCACCCGTGCGCATCGCCACCGAGGGCGCCTACCCTCCCTACAACCTCGTCAATGACCAAACCGGTCAGGTCGACGGGTTCGAGGTCGAGCTGGGCAATGAGCTGTGCAAGCGCGCCCAGCTGGAATGCACCTGGGTCAAGAACGACTGGGATTCGATCATCCCGAACCTGGTTTCGTCGAACTATGATGCGATCATGGCGGGCATGAGCATCACCGAGGAACGCAAGAAGGCCGTGTCCTTCACGCAGGCCTATTACCCGCCGAACCCCTCGGCCTATGCGGCCCCTACCGCCGACACCAATGTCGAGGCGGGCGTCGTCGCGGCGCAGACCAACACCATTCAGGCGGCCCATGTGGCCGAAAGCGGCGCGACGCTGCTGGAATTCGCCACCCCCGACGAAGCCGTTGGCGCGGTCCGCAACGGTGAGGCCGAGGCCGTCTTTGCCGACAAGGACTTCCTCGTTCCGATCGTCGAGCAGTCGGGCGGTGCCATGGTCTGGGTCGAGGGCAAGGATGACATCCCGCTGGGCGATGGCATCGGCATGGCCGTGCGCCAGTCCGACACCGAGCTGAAGGACAAGTTCGACGCCGCCATCAAGTCGATGAAAGACGATGGCACGCTGAACACGCTGTCGAAGAAGTGGTTCGGCGAAGACGCCCTGCAGTTCTGACATGAAACTTGCCCCGTCCGTTTCCGGGCGGGGCCAGCAGGTGCCCGATGTTCGCTTACTGCGCTGATCCCAAGTCGCTCGAAGGGCTGGAATGGCTGTCGTGTTATCTCACGTCGGGCGCCCATCGGCTCTTTTATCTGTCCTTCGGCACGGTCATCCTGCTTTTGCTGATCACCGCGCCGGTGGCGCTTTTGTTTGGCTTCGGCGGTGCCATGGCCTCGCGCTCGCGCTTTGCGCCGCTGCGCTGGTTCGGGCGCATCTACACCTCGATGGTGCGGGGCGTGCCGGACATCATCTTCTTCCTGTTCGTGCCGATTGCGCTGGATCAGGCGTTCGAATGGCTGCGCGCCAAGGTCTATTGCGACCCCTCGGTCCCGATCCGGCAGGGCAATGAGTTTCTGGTCTGCCCGGCTGCCAAACTGCCGCTTTCAACCGCGCCGGAATGGATCCATCAGGCCTATGGCATCACGCTGGCAGTCATCGCGTTTTCGGTCGTGTTCGGGGCCTTCGCGGCGAATGTGCTTTACGGCGCGATGAATGCCGTGCCCCGCGCCCAGCTGGAAACGGCCGAAGCCTACGGCATGTCGCCCCGGCAGGTGAACCGCCGCATCCTGATCCCGCAGATGTGGACCTATGCGCTGCCGGGCCTGTCGAACCTGTGGATGATCCTGATCAAGGCCACGCCCCTGCTGTTCGTCCTGGGGGTCGAGGATATCGTCTATTGGGCGCGCGAGCTGGGCTCGTCAAAGACCAATGCCTATGCCTATCCGCATCCCGACTGGCGGCTTTACTATTTCCTGGGGATTTTGGTGTTCTATCTGCTGATGACCTGGGGGTCCGAGCGTGTCTTCGCCCGCATCCGGCGCCGCCTGTCCTCGGGTCAGGCCACCGCCGCCGGTGAGGCGATGCGAAAGGCCCCGGCATGAACCAGTGCATCGAGACCATCCAGAACTATGCCCTGCGCTCCATCGGTCTGGGCGAGCGGATGTTGCCCCGCAGCGACTTCACGCTGTGCGAACAGGTCGTGCTGATCGGCTCGGGCCTGATCTGGAACATCTATTTCGCCACGCTGGCGCTGTGCTTCGGCTTTGTCCTTGCCAATGCGCTGGCACTGGCCAAGGGCTCGCGCAACCCGTTCCTGCGCCGCCCGGCGGAGGCCTTCATCTTCCTGTTCCGTGGCAGCCCGCTGTTTATCCAGTTCTTCCTGGCCTATGAGGCACTGGTCATGCTGCCGCGCGCGGGCTTCGAGATTTTCGGGCTGACCATCCACACCTCATGGATGACCAAGGCCTGGGCCGGGGCGCTTCTGGTCCTGACGCTGAACACCGCCGCCTATTCGGCCGAGATCTTTCACGGCGCGCTGCGCAACGTCCCGAAGGGCGATCTGGAGGCCGCCGACGCCTATGGCCTGACCGGCTGGCCGCGCTTTCGCCGCATCGTCTGGCCGATCAGCATGCGTCTGGCCTGGCCCGCCTACACGAATGAGGCGATCTTCCTGTTTCATGCGACAACGCTGGTCTTTTTCTCGGGCTTCCCCGCGTTCCAGCAGAAGGGCGATACGCTTTATTACGCCAGCTATCTGGCCGACAAGACCTTCAACCCCTTCGTGGCCTACCCCATCGCGGCGGTCTATTTCATCATTATGACCCTGTGCCTCATCGGGCTTTTCGGGATCATCAACCGGCGTCTCAACCGCCACATGCCCGGCGCGGCAGCGAAGATCCGCTACCGGCCCAATCTTGTCAGGTGACACATGGACTGGCTGCGCGACCATCCCGAAGTGAAGACGATCCGCGTGGCGGCGGCAGATCTGAACGGCGTCGCGCGCGGCAAGCGCGTGCCCGCGCGCTTCGCCGACAAGCTGCTGTCCGAGGGCACGAAGTTCCCCTATTCGGTCCTGAACATGGACATCTGGGGCGAGGATGTCGAAGACAGCCCGCTGGTCTTTCAATCGGGCGACCCTGATGGGTTGCTGCTGCCGACCGAGCGGGGCTTCATGCCGATGCCCTGGCTGGACGCGCCGACCGCACTGCTGCCGCTTTGGATGTTTCACACCGACGGGAGCCCCTATGACGGCGACCCGCGTCAGGCGCTGGCCCGCGTCTATGACCGCTACAAGGCGGCCGGGCTGACCCCCGTCGTCGCGACCGAGCTGGAATTCTTCCTGATCGACGATTCCGGCGGCCAGCTGCGCGTGCCTCCCAGCCCGCGCTCGGGCAAGCGCCGCACCGGGGCCGAGACGCTCAGCCTGCGCGCACTTGACGCCTTCGACCGGTTCTTCACCGCGCTTTACGACGCCTGCGAGGCGATGGACATTCCCGCCGACACCGCTATCTCGGAGGCCGCGCCGGGCCAGTTCGAGATCAACATGATGCATCAGGACGATCCGCTGAAGGCGGCGGATGACGCGTGGCTCTTCAAGCTGCTGGTCAAGGGCCTGGCGCGGCAATACGGCTTTGCCGGATCGTTCATGGCCAAGCCCTATAACGAATGGAACGGCTCGGGCATGCATATGCATTTCTCGATCCTCGACCGTGACGGGCAGAACATCTTCGACGATGGCAGCGAGGAAGGCTCGGCCCGGCTGCGCCATGCGGTGCAGGGCTGTCTTGCGGCGATGCCCGGCTCGACGCTGCTGTTCGCCCCGCACGAGAACAGCTATGACCGGCTGGTCCCGAATGCCCATGCGCCCACCGGCATCGGCTGGGCCTATGAAAACCGCACCTCGGCCATCCGCATCCCCTCGTCAGGGCCGAAGGCTCGCCGGATCGAACATCGCGTGGCCGGGGGCGACGTGAACCCCTATCTGACCGTCGCCGCCATTCTGGGGGCCGCGCTGAACGGGATCGAGGACGGGATCGAACCGCCCCCCGCCATTCGCGGCAACGCCTATGAGCAGGGCCTGGCGCAGCTTCCCGCGACATGGCGCGAGGCCATCGACGCCTTCGCCACCTCGCCCGAGATTGCCCGCATCTTCCCCGCCCATCTGGTCGAGAATTTCGTCATGACCAAGCGGCAGGAGTTGCATTACATGGCCGAGCTTTCGGATGATGAGACGATCGAGCTTTATCTCGACACGGTCTGAGATCAGGTCAGCACGCATGAAAAAGCCCGCCAGAACCGGCGGGCTTTTCTATGCTTCAGCCTCAGGCGCCGCTTATTCGGCGCGCAGGAAACGCTCGAAGCTTAGCATCACCGGACGCACGGCGGCGCCGGGCTGGTCGGTCTGGTTCACATCGGTCAGCGCCATGCTGTAGCGCCCCGGGGCCAGCAGGACCGGGCCCAGACGGGCATCGTTGCTGTTGTTGTAATCGTCGTTATCGGCCACGGCCTGCCCGTTGCCCGAGAAGAGCGCCAGCTTCGGATCAACCCCCAGCAGCGAGCCAAAGGCCTCGACGATGACCACGGTCGGCGTGGCGACCTCGAAGCTGTACCACTGCGCCTGGCCACCCAGAAGCGCGACCTCTTGCTTCACCTCGGCCAGGTTCAGCTCTCGCACCGGGAAGCTGCCACCCAGCGGCGGGACCAGCTCGCCCCGGCGATAAGAGCCCGCCAGATAGCTTTCGAGGTCCAGCTTGCTGGCCGAGACCCGGATCTCACCTTCCTGCGTGCCGCCGTCATAGGTGGACACGCCCATGCAATAGATGCCCGCCGGCAGCGCCGAGGGGAAATCCATGCGCGAGTTCGTGCCATCCGCATCGTCATTCTGGGCAACGATATTGCCCTGCGCGTCGAACAAGGTGGCGGTCGGGTCCAGCGAAGGGGATGCGGCGCGCAGCGTCAGTTCGGTCGGCTCGGCCAGTTCGAACCGCAAGTAGTTGACGCCATTGGCCGGAACCGACAGCGCCACATCGCCCGCAGCAACCGCCGCGTCCAATGCGCCCTCGGTCAGCTGACGCGCCTCGGTATCAGCCGTGCAGGCCATCGAGCTGCTGCCCCCGCCCGTGCTGGTGCTGGAGACCTCGAACAGCGGCGGATCGTCCTGATGGCCGATCTGAATGCCCATCTGCACGCTGTTGGAATCGTAGTTCGTCACGCGCAGGCAGTAGTCGCCCGCCGCCAGCGTCGTCTCGATGCGCGACGACAGCGTGTCCCCCGCGTCGTCGTTTTCCGCCAGCACCGAGCCGCTGCCGTCCAGCAGCGTCAGCACCGGGTCGCCGCTGCCGACGGATTCGGCCTCAAGGCGGACGAACTGCCCGTCCTCACTCACATGGAAGCCCACCAGACGCCCCGTCGCGCCGGTCGAGATCATCGTGCCCAGCGGCCCTTCCACCTGCGAGATGTTCGATTCGACATTCGACTCGCGGATCCAGGGCGCGATATCGGCACCGCATTCCGCACCGGCGGTATTGGCCTCAGCCGCTTCCGTGGGCTGGGTTTCGGCAGTCGTCTCCTGCGCCGCAGCCGGGATGGCCGAGGCGAGTGCGACGGAAAGGGTCAGGCCGGTCAGGCGGCTTAGGGACATGAACACAGGCTCCTTGAAACAAGTTGGCAAAGCTTCGCACCACCTTGCCCGCGCTGCAATGCGCATCGGCCAGAAGTATCGGATAATTCTGTAATTTACATGACGTCAGCACGGTTGGTCAGGGTTTTGTTCCAGGCATTAGGTCATTCCATTATGTGAAACTATTTGCCGATCTTTCTGCAAAATTGATGCCGAAACGCAATTTTCCCTTGCAGAATGCCTATATTTTCGTGGAACTCTGTATCCCGGAAATTCGCCCCGCCATCCACAATGTGGAGCGGGGAAAGGGCTGGGAAGAGCCCGGCTGACAGGGGGGAAGGACGATGCAACTCAACGAGTCGCAACCCGGTGCCGAACTGGCGCTTGGCGGGATCGAGGCTTTGGCCGAACCCAAGCGCGCCGAGCGATGGATGCGCCCGGTCGAGATCGTCGCCGCGGGCCTTCTGCTGGCGATGATCATCACCGTGCTTGCCAATGTCTTCTTCCGATACGTCCTGCACAAACCCCTGATCTGGGGGGATGAGGTCGCCTCGATGAGTTTCATCTGGATGGCGATGCTGGGCGCGGCTTTGGCTGTCGACCGGCACGAGCATATGAAGTTGACGATCTTCCTGCCGATGATGCCGCCGCGCCTCGCCAAGATCGCCGAGGTCGCGGGCGGCGTTCTGGTCAGCGTGTTGCTGCTGCGGCTTTTGCCCGTCGCCGTCGAATACGCCTATGAGGAAAGCTTCGTCACCTCGCCCGCGCTTGGTATCCCGATGTCCTGGCGCGCCTCGGCCCTGCCTGCGGGCATGGCGCTGATGGCGCTTCTGACGGTCTTGTCAGTGATCCGCACCCGCGAATGGGGCGCGATTATCGGGACGCTTGTCGTGGCCGGTCTGATCGTCGCGGCGCTGTGGTTCCTGCGCCCAAGCCTTCTCAGCATCGGGAACTGGAACCTGCCGATCTTCCTCGGTTTCCTCGTCATGGCGCTGCTCGCCATCGGTGTGCCCATCGCCTTCTGCTTTGCGCTCGGCACGCTGGCCTATCTGACCTTCGCCAGCAACGCCCCGATCTTCGTGATGATGGGCCGGATTGATGAGGGCATGTCCTCGCTGATCCTGCTGTCGGTGCCGGTCTTCGTCCTCTTGGGCTGCATTCTGGATGCGACCGGCATGGGCAAGGCCATAGTCAACTTCCTCGCCTCGCTGTTTGGCCATGTGAAAGCGGGGATGAGCTATGTGCTCTTGGGCTCGATGTTCCTCGTGTCGGGGATTTCGGGGTCGAAAGTCTCGGACATGGCGACCGTCGCCCCCGCGCTGTTCCCGGAAATGCGCCGCCGTGGGCATTCCCCGTCCGAGATGACCGCGCTGCTGGCGACCGGGGCCGCGATGGCCGATACCGTGCCGCCGTCCATCGTGCTGATCGTACTCGGTTCGGTCGCGGGGGTGTCGATTGCGGGCCTGTTCACCAGCGGCTTCGCGATTGCGATGGTGCTGCTGGTGATGCTCGCGATCCTTGCGCGCTGGAAGGCCCGCAAGGAAGACATGAGCGGGGTGAAGCGCGCAACCCTGCCGCTGATCCTCAAAGCCGCCGTCATCGCGATACCCGCGCTGGTCCTGCCCTTCATGATCCGCAGCCTCGTCGCCAGCGGCGTCGCCACCGCGACCGAGGTTTCGACCATCGCCGTCCTTTACGCCTTCATCATCGGCATCGTGCTTTATGGCGGCATCCCGCTGCGCAAAATGGGCACGATGCTGGTCGAAACCGCCGCGATGTCGGGGGCGATCCTGCTGATCCTCGGTGCGGCCTCATCGATGGCATGGGCCCTGACGCAATCGGGCTTTGCGCGCGATCTGATGAACCTTGTGACCGGTCTGCCGGGCGGCTGGCTGGTCTTCATGCTCGCCTCGATCGTGATCTTCCTGATCCTTGGCTGCATCCTTGAGGGCCTGCCCGCCATCGTCCTGCTCGCACCGATCATGTTCCCCATCGCGCGTGGGCTTGGCATTCATGACATCCATTACGCCATGGTCATCGTCACCGCGATGAATATCGGCCTGATGGCACCCCCCATCGGCATCGGCTTCTACATCGCCTGCAAGATCGCCAATGTCCCGGCAGAACAGGTGATGGCGAAGATCTGGCCTTATCTCGCCGCGCTGATGGTCGGGCTTCTGGCGATTGCCGCCGTGCCGTGGTTCTCGACCGCGCTTCTGTAAATATAACCTGGGAGGAGGAAACCCATGCTCATCAACCGTCGCAATATCCTGCTTGGTGCCGCCGCTGGCGCGCTGGCTGCGCCCTTCATCCGTCCGGGCGCGGCCCGCGCGGCCGAGTTCAGCTATAAGATCGCGAACAACCAGCCGCTCGAACACCCGAGCAATGTGCGTCTGGCCGAAGCCGTGAAGCGCATCCTTGAAGAAACCTCGGGCAGCGTCGACATCCAGATCTTCCCGTCGAACCAGTTGGGCGCGGATACCGATGTGCTGGGCCAGCTGCGGTCGGGCGGGGTCGAGTTCTTCCAGCTTTCGCCGGTGATCCTGTCGACGCTGGTCCCGAATGCCTCGATCAGCGGCATCGGCTTTGCCTTCCCCGATTACGACACGGTCTGGAAGGCGATGGACGGCGATCTTGGCGCCTATGCGCGCGGCCAGATCGAAGGCGCGGGTCTGGTCGTGATGGAGAAGATCTGGGACAACGGCTATCGCCAGACCACGTCCTCGAAGCACCCGATCACCACGCCCAAGGATTTCGAAGGCTTCAAGATCCGCGTGCCCGTCAGCCCGCTCTGGACCTCGATGTTCTCGGCCTTTGGTGCCGCGCCCGCTTCGATCAACTTCGCCGAGGTTTATACCGCGCTGCAGACCGGCATTGTCGACGGTCAGGAAAACCCGCTCGCGATCATGAAGGTCGCGAAGATGTGGGAGGTGCAGAAGTATCTGTCGATGACCAACCACATGTGGGACGGCTTCTGGCTGCTCGGCAACCGCCGCGCATGGGCCGCGCTGCCCGAGGATGCGCAGGCGGTTGTCGCCAAGCACTTCAACGCCTCGGCGATGGATCAGCGCGCCGATGTCATGGCGCTGAACGGCACCCTGAAGGCAGAGCTTGAAAAGGAAGGCTTCGTCTTCAACGACGTCGAACCGAAGCCGTTTGAGGACAAGCTGCGCGAGGCAGGTTTCTACGCCGAATGGAAGAAGACCTATGGCGACGAGGCATGGGCCATTCTGGAAACCGCCATCGGCCGCACGCTCGTCTGATCGGCCCGCATCGTGATCGCCGCCCCCCAAATCGCCGCTGCGCCGCCCGGACCGAAAGGACCGGGCGGCTCGCAGGCGGTTGGGCGGGCGCTGTCGATCCTGTCGCTGGTGGGCCGGGCAGGGTCCGAAGGAATCGGCCTTGCCCAGCTTGCTGATGATGCGGGGGTCGCACGCCCGACCGCGCGGCGTCTGCTGCTGGCGCTGGTTTCGGCCCGGCTGGTCGATCAGGACCCGGTCTCGCGCCGCTATCATCTGGGGCCGGAAACCTATCTGCTCGGCACCTTTGCCGCCGAACGTCACGGCATCCTGCACCATGCCCGGCCTTCAATGCTGCGACTGGCCGAGGTGACGCATGACACCGTCCTGCTGACCGCACCGCAGGATGACCATACGCTGTGCCTCGAACGGATCGAGGGCAGTTTTCCGGTCCGCACCCATGCCCTGATGAAGGGCGACCGCAAGCCTGCGGGCGTCGGCGCGGGGGCCATGGCGATCCTCGCAGCCCTGCCGCCATCCGAGGCGCAGGAGCTGCGCCAGCGTGTCGCCCATCTGATGCCGGAACTGACCGAGGCGCTGGTCGAGGATGAGGCGCAGGCCCGCCGCGATGGTTTTGCCCTGAACCGGGGCCGGATCGTGCCGGGGTCGTGGGGCTTGGGCATCGCGATTCTCTGGCCCGATGGCCGCCCCGCGGGCGCGCTTTCCATCGCCGCGATTGAAAACCGCATGCAGGACGACCGCCGCGCCGACCTCATCGCCCTTTTGCGCCGCGAGGTGGCGCTGATCGAAACCCAATTGGCCGCACTCGGCCGCACCCCTGAACGGAGAAGGACATGACCGACCCCCTGATCGTTGGCTGGGCCCATACCAAATTCGGCAAATCCGAGGCCCCCGATACGCTGGCCCTAATGGCCGAGGTCGCGCGTCCGGCGCTGGATCATGCGGGCGTTGACGCGGGTGATGTCGATGGCATCTTCGTTGGTGTCTACAATAACGGTTTTACGCGTCAGGACTTTCAGGGCGCGCTGGTCGCGATGGGCACGCCGGAACTCGCAGGCGTGCCCTTCCTGCGGACCGAAAACGCTTGCGCCACCGGCTCGGCCGCGCTTTATGCGGCGGCGGATTTCATCGCCTCGGGGCGGGGCAAGATCGCGCTGGTGATCGGGGCCGAGAAGATGACCGCGACGCCGGGCGATCAGGTCGGCGACATCCTTCTGTCCGCAAGCTACTTCCCCGAAGAAGGCGAGATTCCCGGCGGTTTCGCAGGCGTCTTTGGCCGCATCACCGATACCTATTTCCAGCGTTACGGCGACAAATCCGAAGAACTCGCGATGATCGCCGCCAAGAACCACGAAAACGGCATGCGCAACCCGTTGGCGCATATGCAAAAGCCCTTCGACTTCACTTTCTGCAACACGCCGTCCGAGAAGAACCCGCTGGTCGCAGGCCCTCTGCGGCGCACCGATTGCTCGCTGGTGTCGGACGGGGCGGCGGCGATTGTGCTGGCCGCGCCCGAGGTTGCCGAGGATCTGAAGCGCGCCATCCGCTTCCGCGCCCGCGCGCAGGCGGGCGATTTCCTCGCCCTGTCGCGCCGCGATCCCATCGCCTTCGACGGCCCGCGCCGCGCTTGGGCCAGCGCGCTGGATCAGGCCGGGCTTGGCATCATGGACCTGTCGCTGGTCGAAACCCATGACTGCTTCACCACCGCCGAGATGATCGAATACGAAGCCATGGGCCTTGCCGCGCAGGGCGAAGGCTGGCGCGCGATCCGCGACGGCGTGACCCGCTTTGACGGTGCGCTGCCGGTCAACCCCTCGGGTGGGCTGAAATCGCGCGGCCATCCCATCGGCGCGACCGGCGTGTCACAGCACGTCATGGTCGCGATGCAATTGGCGGGCGAGGCCGGCGAGATGCAGGTGGCGAACGCGAACCTCGGCGGCGTCTTCAACATGGGCGGGGCGGCCGTCGCCAGCTATTGCTCGATTCTGGAGCGCCTGAAATGACCGACCCCAAAGGCGGCCTTGCCCCGGTTTCGACCCGGGTGATGAACCTTGCCACCTTCCTGACGCAGATCGCCCGGCGCGAGCCTGATGCGATTGCCCTTGTCATGGGCGAGACTCGCTGGACTTGGGCCGAGTTCGAGGCGCGCACCGACGCGCTGGCCCATGCCCTGCAGACCCGCTTTGGCCTGCAAAAGGGCGACCGGGCGATGTGTCAGTCGCAGAACTGTCTTGAGATGATGCAGGCGATGTTCGCCGTCTGGCGCGTCGGCGCGGTGTGGGTGCCTGCGAACTTCCGCCAGACGCCGGAGGAGGTGGTTTACCTGACCCAATCCTCGGGCGCGAAGCTGATGATTTGTAATGCGGCCTTCCCCGGCCACGCGGCGGCCTGCAAGGCGGAATGTCCCGATCTGGAAACAATCCTGTCCTTCGGTGAGGCCGATTTCGGCCCCTCGGTTGAAGCAATCACCGCTGAAACCATGGGCAACCGTCCGACCGTCGCGGCGGTGGATCGTGACGATCCCTGCTGGTTCTTCTTCACCTCGGGCACGACCGGGCGGCCTAAGGCTTCCGTCCTGACGCATGGCCAGATGGCCTTCGTCGTCACCAATCATCTGGCCGATCTGATGCCCGGCCTGACCTCGGACGACGCCTCGCTGGTCGTCGCCCCTCTGTCGCATGGCGCGGGCGTCCACCAGCTGACGCAGATCGCGCGCGGCGTGAAAACCGTGCTGCTGCCCTCCGAGCGTTTCGACGTGGCCGAGGTCTGGGATCTGATCCGCGAATGGCGCGTCTCGACCATGTTCACGGTGCCGACCATCGTGAAGCTGCTGGTCGAGCATCCCTCGACCGCGATTGCCGATCATTCCTCACTGCGCTATATCATCTATGCGGGCGCGCCGATGTACCGGGTCGATCAGCAAAAGGCGCTGCGGACGCTTGGCAAGGTGCTGGTCCAATATTTCGGCCTTGGCGAATGCACCGGCAATATCACGGTTTTGCCTGCGTATATGCACGACGCGGACGACAGCCCAACGGTCCGGCTTGGCACCTGCGGCTTTGCGCGCACGGGGATCGAGGTGCAGATTCAGGACGATCAGGGGGCCGAGCTTCCCCCCGGCCAGACCGGCGAGATCTGCTGTATCGGCCCCGCGGTCTTCGCGGGCTACTACCAGAACCCCACCGCCAATGCGAAATCCTTCCGCAACGGCTGGTTCCGCACCGGCGACCTTGGGCATATGGACGAGCAGGGCTTTCTGTTCATCACGGGCCGCGAATCCGACATGTATATCTCGGGCGGCTCGAACGTTTACCCGCGCGAAATCGAGGAAAAGCTGCTGACCCATCCCGCCATCACCGAGGTCGCGATCCTTGGCGTCCCCGACCCCCTCTGGGGCGAGATTGGCTGGGCCGTCTGCGTCGGCCAAGGCGTGACCGAGGCCGAGGTGCTGGCGTTCCTTGAGGGCAAACTCTCGCGCTACAAGATGCCGAAGCGGGTGATCTTCTGGGACGCGCTGCCGAAATCGGCTTACGGCAAGATCACCAAGAAGATGATCCGCGAGGAGCTGGAAGCGCGCGGGCTGATCGGCGAAGGCGTCTCGGCGTGAAGCGCGGCATGATCCATCCCGGCCCCCGCGCGGCGGAACGCGCTCAGGTGCGGCGCGCCAGGCTGATCCCCGTCACCGGCACATTGCGCGCGGGCCAGACGGTGATGCAGGCGGTGACGGCGCTTTTCGCGGCGCATGGCTGCAAGGGCGGGACGCTCAGCCTTGACGGCGTGACCTGTGATCCGATGCGCTTCGTGCTGCCCGCGCTGTCTACGGATGGCCTGCACGCCGCTTGGTATTCGGAGACGCACGCGCCGGAGGGCCGCTGGACCATCCGCAATTCCTCTGCCTCGATTGGTCAAAAGGACGGCGCGACCTTCCTGCATTGCCATGGCATCTGGTCCGATGGCGGGGCGGATTGGATGGGCCACCTGCTGCCCCTTGATGCGGTGATTGCGGAGGATGCCGAGGTTTCGGGCCTTGGTTCTGCCGGAACGTGGTTTGAAGCACTTCCCGACGCGGAGACCGCCTTCACCCTCTTCACTCCCGAAGGCGGCGACGACGGCCCCGCGCTCTTCGTCCGCATCCTGCCGGGCGAGGATGTGGTGACCGCGATTGAAACCATCGCCGCCGCGCATGGCATTCGGAACGCCGCGCTGCATGCGGTTGGCAGCATCGACCATATTCATTTCGCCGAAGGGCACCGCATGGATTGCCTCGCGACGGAACTGCGTTTCAACGCCGCGCGCCTGACAGATGGCGCGGCGCATATCCCCATCGATGTCGTCGATATCGACGGCACCATTGCATTTGGCACGCTGACCAAGGGCGCGAACCCGGTCGGCGTGACGCTTGAACTTCTCATCGAACCCAAGGACTGAGCAGATGAACAAAGTCGCCATCGTCACCGGCGGATGCCGCGGCATCGGGCTTGCCTCAACCGAGATCTTCCTCGAACAGGGCTGGCGCGTCGCCATGGTCGACCGCGACACCGAGGAGTTGCACAAAGTCGCATCCGGCATGGAAAACGTGCTGGCGGTCGAAGCCGATATCTCGGACCCCGCACAGGTCGACCGCATGGTGGCTGAAGTTACCGACGCCTTCGGGCGCATCGACGCGCTGGTCAACAATGCAGGCGTCGCGCTGTTTTCCCGCACGAGCCAGACCAGTTTCGAGGCGTGGCGCGAGGTCATGGCCACGAACCTTGATGGCGTGTTCCTCTGCACCCAAGCCGCGACCGAGGAACTGGCGAAAACCAAGGGCGCGATCGTCAACATCGCCTCGATCTCCGGCCTGCGCGCCTCGACCCTGCGCGTGGCCTATGGCACCTCGAAAGCGGCGGTGATCCACCTGACCAAGCAATTCGCCGCGGAACTGGGTGAGCTGGGCATTCGCGTCAACTGCGTGGCCCCCGGGCCTGTGCGCACGAAGCTCGCGATGGCCGTCCACGCGCCGGAAATCATCAGCGCCTATTACGACGCGATCCCGCTCAACCGCTATGGCGAGGCGCGTGAGATTGCCGAGGCGGTGGTGTTTCTCTGCAGCGACAAGGCCAGCTTCATCTCCGGCCAGACGCTGGCGGCAGATGGCGGTTTCGACGCGACCGGCGTTGGCCTGCCCGCGATGCGCCGGGGCGATGATCTGAAATAAGTGCCCTGCCCGCCACGGTCTTCTGTGGCGGGCAGAGGTTTCACCTGCAGCGCCTTTCTATCTCAGATCATCCGGCACCGGGGTCTGCGGCGTGGCGGTAGCCCCGCCCGCCTCAAGGCTTTCGGCCAGCCGCATCAGCGAAATCGCTTCAGCGCGATAGCCGAAGGGGTCCGCCCCCTTGCCCGATTGCGCCAGCGCAATGGCATCATCCCAGCCCCAGTCGCCCAGATAGGTCGCGCCCGTCAGCAGCTGGCCGAACCCGGCAATCGCCGCTGCAAAGCGCGCGTCATCATCGGCGGCCCCACCTGCAAGGATCGGCGTCTCGAGCAGTTGCGACGCACCCTCGCCCGGAGCCTTGTAGCGCATGCGCAGGAAGCCCAACTCCTCGCTTGCCCCCTTGGCCGCCTGCCCAGCTGACTGATAGCGCAGGTTGTCGTTCAGAAGCGCCGGGCTGTCCGGTGCCGTGACCTCGTAAAGCGCGGTGACCGAGTGACCCGCACCCAGCTCGCCCGCGTCGACCTTGTCATTGTTGAAATCCTCGCGCCGCAGGGCCCGCGTCTCATAGCCGATCAGGCGATATTCGGCGACCTTGGCAGGGTTCCATTCGACCTGCAGCTTCACATCATCGGCAATCGGGAACAGCGCGCCCGACAACTGGTCGACCAGCACCTTCTGCGCCTCTTGCAGCGTGTCGATATAGGCCGCCTGCCCGTTCCCCTTCTGCGCCAGCGCCTGCATCGTGGCATCGTCCAGATTGCCACGCCCGAAGCCCAGAACCGACAGATAGGTGCCCGCTTTCCGCTTGCGCGCGATATAATCCTCAAGCCCCTTCGGGTCCGAGATGCCGACGTTGAAATCGCCATCCGTCGCCAGCAGGATGCGCGAAACCTCGCCCTCGGCGGTCATGCTTTCGGCGGTGCGATAGGCCAGCTCCAGCCCCTCTGCCCCGTTGGTCGAGCCGCCCGCGTCCAGCCGGTCCAGCGCCTGCAGGATCTTCGCGCTGTCGGAGGCATGGGTCGGCGGCAGAACCTCACCCGCCGATCCCGCATAGGCGACAATCGCCACCTGATCTTCGGGACGCAGCTGGCCCAGCATCATGCGCAGCGATTGCTTCAGCAGTGGCAGCTTGTCGGCATCCTGCATCGAGCCCGAGGTGTCGATCAGAAACACCAGGTTCAGCGCCGGGCGGTCCGCAATCGCGGGCATCCGCCCCTGCAGCCCGATCCGCACCAGCTGCGTCCCGGCATTCCAGGGCGTCGGCATGACCTCGACCGAGGCCTTGAAGGGCGCGGCATCCTGCGGGCCAGGCGCGGGATAGCCATAGGGGAAATAGTTCACCATTTCCTCGATGCGGACAGCCTCGGCGGGCGGCAGGCGGCCCGACATCAGGCTGTCGCGCACCACCGCATAAGACGCCGTGTCGATATCCGCCGAGAAGGTCGAGACCGGCTCTTCCGCCGTCACCTTCACCGGGTTCGCGTCCTCATTGGCGAAGGCTTCGCTGTCGGTCGCGGGCGGGAACGGCAGGTCGATCATATCGGCCGGAGCGGCGGAGGGCGCGACCATATTGCCGACCGCCATATCGGCCATCGCCCCTTCCGCCATCATCTGGGGCTGGGCAGCTTGCGGCGTGGCTAGCCGCCGCGTTTCCTTTGCACGGGCCGCGGGCGCGCCTGCCGCCGGCGCAGGCGCAACTTCCGCCATCGGCGCAGGCTCAGACCGCGCGATCTCATCGCTCGCGCCCACCGGGGGCTGCGGCATCGGCGCGGGGGCCTGCTCGACGGGCGCGGGCACGGTCCCGAACTGCTGTTGCGGTAGGACAATGAACAGGCCGATGCAGAGCGCCGCCGCCGAGGTGGTGACGGCCAAAGCCTGCTTGCTGGTCAGATAGGAAAACATGTGACGAACTCCTGTCAGAAAACCCGCCCGTTTCGGGGGGCGGTCCTGACTGGGACGCATCTGGCTGTCGGTTTCCTTGGCAAGCCGGTCAAAATTTTCCATCGACCGTGCCAGAGCCGCGCGTTTCGCCGCCGGATCGGGCTTGGGGGCCCGCTCGCGCAGGGCACGGGACAGGCGGTCGAGTTCGTCCTTCGGATCGGTGGTCATCTTGTCTCCTCCTGCGCGACAGCACGGAGCTTTTTCTTCACTTCGGACATGCGCCAGGCGACGGTGCCCTCGGAGAGGCCCAGCACCTCGGCCGCCTCGGCCTGTGACAGGCCCTCTCCCAGGATCAGGGCGACGGTGTCGCGCAACTCCTCCGAAAGGCTCGCCATCGCGCCCTGCAACCAGTCCTGGCCTTCGGCCTCGGCGGCGATGTCGGCCTGCCTCGCCTTCTCCCAATCGCCCCAGCCAAGCGCGGCCTTCGCATGGGTCGCAGCGCGCCTGCGCCGGTCATGGGCCGCGTTGACCGCGACCCGGTAAAGCCAGGTTGTCAGCCGCGCGTCGTTCCGCCAGCCGCGCAGCTTCGCGGGCAGCGCGGCAAAGATGTCCTGGGTCAGATCCTCGGCCTCGGATTGCTGCCCGGTCAGGCGCCAGCAGAGCGCGAAAATGCGGTCATAATGCCGCTCGACCAGGTCGGCATAGGCCGCCCGGTCGCCGCCTGCCGCAGCCATTGCCAGCGCTTCATCCGAGACTGTCATCTGCATCACGATCAATATGACGCAGCCACGCGCCGGTTCCTTGGATAGCAGCGCATATTTTTTTCACAAGCTGGTGGAGGGGAGCGGGGCGGACCTCAGCCCTCGCGGCGTAGGGACGAGCGCCTTGGCACAAGGCTTGGGACGGGCACGGGAGTCACCCCCGGCGCGCCCTCGATATGCGCCAGCAGCAGCGCAACTGCCGCCTCGGCCAGTTGCGAGAGGTGCAGGTCCAAAGCCGTCAGGGGCGGCTCCGAGAGCTTGGCCCGAAGCCCGTCGTAGCGCGTCGCAATCGACAGCTCTCCGGGAATGGATTTCCCAAGGTCCTTCGCCGCGGCCACCGCACCAGAGGCGAAGGCATCGACCGGAACCAGCAGCCCGTTGATCTCGGGGTGGTCGCGCAGCAGGTGGGTGACAAGCTCTTTCGCCCCACCCTCGCCCTTCGCCTCGTCAAGCAGCAGGGCCTGCGGGGAAAAGCCCTGCGTCGCGGCAAATTCGGCATAGATGCGGCGTGCCTCAAGATGGCTCGTCCGCTCACTCGCTCCGGTCAGGAGCGCGATCTGCCGTGCGCCATTCTCCCACAAATGGTCGAGGAGAAGCCGCGTCCCCTCCGCCGAATACAGGTCAATCGCCGGAATATCCTCGCGCTCTGGCACTTTGCCGATGGTCACGACCGGGGTGCGTCGCGCCTCGAAATGGCGGACCAGTGGGTCATCGCGTTCGGGCTCGACCAGAATGACGCCGTCGAAGCCCATCTGGTTCAGGTTCGCGGGCGAGGGCTGCGGCGGGATCAGACAAAGCGCAATGTCGCGGCTGAAAGCGGCCATGGCAGCGGAGGCCGCGATCTCCATCAGAAAGCCAAGCCGCGAGGGACCGGCCGCCACCGCAAAAGGCATCGAGGAGGCAAGCGCGATGGTCCCAGTCCGACCGCTGCGCAATTGCTGCGCGACGCTGCTGGGGTGATAGCCCAACTCCTGCGCAATCGCATGGATGCGTTCGCGGGTGGCGGGATCGACGTGACGTCGGCCGCTGAAAGCATGCGACACCGTCGTCACCGACAGACCTGCCGCCTTGGCCACGTCAGAGATTGTCGGCTTGCCCATTTCCCCACCGCTTTCAACATCTTTTGCCCAGACTAACCGATTTGCGTGGCGCTGACAAAACGATTTGCACGAATCGATCTTCGTGCTACGCAAACCAATAACAAAACGATTTGCATAAGCAGACGACCCACCTCCTGACAGGGAAACAGCCATGAATTCACCCAATGCCGAATTGACCCCCTACGACCCGGTTGACGAAAAGCTGCCGCTGCAAAAGCTGGTGCTCTATGGGCTTCAGCATGTGCTGGTCATGGCCGCCTCGCCGATCACGGCGGTCTTTCTGGTCGCGCAGACGCTTGGCTTCGACAGCGCCATGACCGTCTCGATCATCAGCGCGACGTTCCTCGTCTGCGGGATCGGCTCGATCCTGCAAAGCTTCGGCCCCGGAGGGTTTGGCGCACGGCTGCCCTTCATCATGGTGCCGGGCGGCGCGCCGATTGCGATTTTCCTCGCGATTGCCACGCAGACCGATGTGCAGACCGCTGTTGGCGCGGTGATCATGACCGCGATCTTCTATCTGCTGGCGCTGCCGGTCTTTCGCAGGCTCTTGCGGTTCTTCCCGCCGATTGTTGTGGGGACGATGCTGCTTTTGGTCTCGGTCAACCTGATCAAGGTTTATGGCGGTACGATCACCGGACGGCCAGATACGCCGGGCTTTGCCGATCCGGTCAACACCTTGCTGGCGCTGGCCACCATCATCCTGACGGTGGTCTTTTCGCGCGTCTTTACCGGAACCATGCAGCGGATCTCGGTCATGCTGGGTCTGATCGCGGGAACGGTTCTGGCCGCGCTTTTGGGTCGGGTCGAGCTGGCAGGCGTGATGGACGGGCCGCTAATCGCCGTCCCGCATCTCTTCCCCTTCGGCATGCCGAAATTCGATATCATCGCCTCGCTGCCTTTGATCGTCTTCTCGATCATCTCCATGGCCGAGGCGACCGGACAGACCATCGCCACCGCTGAAATCGTGGGCCGCAAGGGCGATGCGCAGGCGATCGTGCCCGCGACCATCCGGGGCGATGCGGTGATCTCGCTGCTTGGCGGGATGTTCGGGACGTCGCTGATCATCACCTCGGGCGAAAATGTCGGCATCGTTCGCGCGACCGGGGTGCGCTCGCGCTATGTCACGGCCATGGCCGGGGTCATCCTGATCCTGATCGCGCTGATTGCCCCCGTCTCGCGGCTTTCGAGCCTACTGCCCGGTTCGGTCGTCGGCGGCACGGCGGTCATCGTCTTCGCAATCATCGGCGTCATCGGCATCAACCTGCTGTCGAGGGTCGATCTGCGCAGCCATGCGGCCATGTTCACGCTGGCCTCGGGGCTGGCGATGGGTCTGATGCCGATCCTTGTGCCCGGCATTTACAGCCAGTTTCCGCAATGGTCGCAGATGATCCTTGGAAACGGGCTTGCCATGGGCACCATCACCGCCGCCATCGTCAATGCGATGTTCCAATTCGGCGGCTCCACCCAATCCCAGAAGGAAACCGCCTGATGGCCAATCTTGATCCGCTTCGCAATCTGAAGGGCGATGTCATCTTCCGGCCCGGCCGCCTGTTCGTCGAGAGCGGCCCGCAACCGGGGCTGGCCGTCCTGATCCGCGCGGGTAAATTCGCCGAGATCGGCGCGGCGGAGGATCTGACCGCCCGCCACCCCGACCTGCCGGTCATCGACCTGCCCGAGCATCTGCTGATGCCCGGCTTCATCGACACCCATACCCATCTAACGCAATCTTTGGGGAAGTCGCTGGTCTTCGGCGAGCCCTCCGAGATCTTTCGCCGCATCTGGGTTCCGCTGGAGGGCAGTCTGGATGCGCATATGGTCGGCCTCTCGTCCCAGCTTGCCGCGCTGGAATGTCTGCGCGGCGGCTTTACCTCGGCGGTCGATGCGGGCACGCGCTCGGCTGGCCATATCGGGATGCTGGTCGATGCCGCGCGTCAGACCGGACTGCGGCTGGTGGTCGGACAGATCTGCAACGATCTTGGCGGCGCGGCTGTGGTGCCGGACCGGGCCGAGATCCTGCGCATCGCGGCCGCCCATCTGGCCGCCTATGCCTCGGACCCGCTGATCCATCCATCCCTCGCGATCTCGATCCCCGAGGTCGGCTCGGATGAAATGCTGCGCGATGTTTTGCAAATGTGCGCGGATGCCGGGGCGATCTTCCAGACCCATGTGAACGAGCATCTGGTTGCGGTCGAACGCTCGCTGGTCGCGAATGGCCGCCGTCCGCTGGAACATCTGGCCCATATCGGCGCGCTTGGCCCGCAGGTGCTGATCGCCCATTCGACGCTGGTGACGCCTTCCGAGCTGAAGATCCTGGCCGAGACCGGAACGGCGGTCGCCTATAACCCCGTCGCCTCGGTCTGGAAGGGCAATGCCATCGCGCCCGCGCTGCAAATGGCGAGCATGGGGATCCGTTTCGGGCTTGGCACCGACGGCACCCGCGCCGATGGGTTCCGGCTGATGGATGCGGGCGAAAGCCTGCAGCGCGCGGGCTATGGGCTGGCTTCGGGCGACGGCTCTTGCGGAGGCGGCTGGTTGTGGCTGGAGGCCGCGACCAGCATGGCCGCCGATGCGAGCGGGCTTGGTGGCGTCACGGGCCGGATTGCGCCGGGCCTTGCCGCAGATTTCCTGCTGATCGATCTGGACCGGCCCGAATTCACCCCCTCGCATGATCTGACATGGGAGTTGGTGCGCTATGGCAACCGCGACCAGATCGACGCGGTCTTTACCAATGGGCAGTTGCGGCTGCTGCAGGGCTGGCCGGTCGATTGGGACGCCCGCGCCCTGATGCAGGAGATCCGCGAGACCAGCGCCAAGGCCATTGCCAATGCGCCGATCCACCGCGTTCATCCAACCGCCGATTCCATCCTTGAAGCACGTGTGAAATGACCATTCTGACCTTCCTCGGCCTGTCTCTGGCCGTTGGCCTGTCCGCCTTTATCCAGGGCAGCGTCGGCATCGGCTTCGCCCTGATCATGGCGCCGATCTTCGCCTTCGTCGCGCCGTCCTATCTGCCGGTGGCTCTGCTGATCCTGATGCTGCCCTTGAACTTTCTGGTCTTCTTCCGCGAACGCGAGGCGACGGATTGGCCCGGCGCAAGCTGGATCATGGTCGGCCGCTTCTTCGGAACCTTTCTGGGCATGTGGGTTCTGGTCGCCCTGTCCCTACGCCAGCTAGAGGTCGCGGTCGGTCTGTTCACTGTCCTTGCCGCGCTGATTGCGCTGATGGCGCCGCCCTTCAACCCTACCAAAGGCTCGGCGCTTGGCATCGGCCTGTTCACCGGCGTCACCGAGACCGCAACGGGAATCGGCGGTCCCCCGCTCGCACTGCTATATCAACATGCTGCGGGGCCGGTGCTGCGTTCGACCGTCGCGCTCTGCTTTCTGGCGGGCGAGGTGATCTCGCTGGTCATCCTCGCCATCTCGGGCGCAGTTCACGCCGCGCAGATCACCGCCGCTGCCTATCTGATCCCGGCGACGCTGGTTGGAACCGTGCTGTCGCGCCTGTCGCATGCCCGCATCAACGGCCCGGCCCTGCGTATGGCGGTGCTGATTTTCTCGATCGCGAGTGGTGTGATCCTGATGTTGAAAGGGTAGTGCGACAGATCGGGACCGCCAGATCGCCACACCCGGTCGCGAAAGATATTGATGGCGGCGCTGCATCGATCTATCAAGTCAATAACTATTGAGGAGTTGATTCGATGGATGAAGAGCTGGCCCTTGCGGCCTTTGCAGCTCTGTCGCAGGAGACCCGGCTGCGTGTCGTGCGCCTGCTGGTTCAGGCGGGCCCCGAGGGAATGGCTGCCGGCGCCATCGGAGAGGCTCTGGGCGGCGCGACCACCTCGCGGCTCTCTTTCCACCTGACCCATCTGGAACATGCCGGGCTAGTCCAGTCGCGCCGCGTGGGGCGCTTCATCATCTACAGCGCGATCTATCCGGCCTTGGCGGGGCTGGTCGGTTTTCTGATGAGGGACTGCTGCCAAGGTCATCCCGAAATCTGCGCCCCGGCTGTCGCGGCGCTGAGCTGCGCCTGCGGCGAACCTGCGAAGGACTGATCATGGACGTCATTATCTATCACAACCCGGACTGCGGCACCTCGCGCAATGTGCTGGCGATGATCCGCAATGCGGGGGTTGAGCCGCATGTCATCGAATATCTGAAATCCCCGCCCTCGCGCGCCATGCTTGAGGCGCTGATCGCCCGCATGGGCATTTCGACCCGCGATCTGCTGCGCGAAAAGGGGACGCCTTATGGCGAGCTTGGCCTAGGCGATCCCGCCCTGTCCGATGACGATTTGCTGGACGCTATGGTCGCCCATCCGATCCTGATGAACCGTCCCGTCGTGGTCAGCCCGAAAGGCGTTCGCCTCTGCCGGCCGTCGGAACTGGTGCTGGACCTGCTGCCGCCACAACAAGCCGCTTTCACCAAGGAAGACGGCGAGGCGGTGGTCGATGCCCAAGGCCATCGCGTTACCTCGGGGGCGCAGGAATGACTGCCCGCGCCCGCCTGTCCTTCCTCGACCGTTACCTGACGTTGTGGATATTCGCGGCGATGGCGCTTGGCATCCTGCTCGGCACCGTCTTCACCGGCCTGCCCGAGGCGCTGAATGCGATGACCATCGGCTCAACCAATATCCCGATTGCCATCGGCCTGATCCTGATGATGTATCCGCCGCTTGCGAAAGTCCGATATGAGGAACTGCCGCAGGTCTTCGCCGACAAGCGCGTGTTGGTCCTGTCGCTGGTCCAGAACTGGCTGATCGGGCCGGTGCTGATGTTCGTTCTGGCGGTTATTTTCCTGCGCGATCAGCCGGAATATATGACCGGGTTGATCCTAATCGGCCTCGCCCGCTGCATCGCGATGGTGCTGGTCTGGAACCAGCTCGCGCGCGGCGACAACCAATATGTCGCGGGGCTCGTCGCCTTCAATTCGATCTTCCAGATCCTGTTTTTCTCGACCTATGCGTGGTTCTTTCTGACCGTCCTGCCGCCGCTTTTCGGGCTTGAAGGCAGTGTCATCGACGTAGGCTTCTGGACAGTGACCGAGGCCGTGCTGATCTATCTCGGCATCCCCTTCCTCGCCGGTTATCTGACCCGCCGCGTGCTGGTCGGTCGCAAGGGCGCCGCGTGGTATCAAGACGTGTTCTTACCAAAAATCAGCCCGATCACGCTTGCAGCACTTCTTTTCACCATCGTCGCGATGTTCAGCCTGAAGGGCGGAGAGGTCGTGCGCCTGCCGCTCGATGTCGCGCGGATCGCGGTGCCGCTGGTGCTTTATTTCTTGATCCAGTTCCTTGTCAGCTTCGCTTTGGGGCGGCTGATCGCCAAGGACTATCCCCGCACCACCGCCATCGCCTTCACCGCGGCGGGCAATAATTTCGAATTGGCGATTGCGGTCGCGATTGCCGCTTACGGCCTCGCCTCGCCCGTAGCCTTCGCCGCCGTCATCGGGCCGCTGGTCGAGGTGCCGGTGCTGATCCTGCTCGTCAATGTCGCGCTGCGCCTTGGCGCGAACTGGTTTCCCGAAGACAACGCCTTGAAGGAGATCCGCGCATGATCCCCGATCTGCCAAACCTGTCCCCCGCCGCAGATCGCCGCCCGGACCTGCCCATCGTTCCGCGTTCGACCCATCCGCCGCGTATTCTGCTGCTTTACGGCTCGCTCCGCGAACGGTCCTATTCGCGCTTCGCGACGCTGGAGGCTGAACGCATCCTCCAGCATTTCGGCTGCGAGACGCGGGTTTTTCACGCCAATGGCCTGCCCCTGCCCGATGATGCCGCCGCCGATCACCCGAAGGTGCAGGAGCTGCGCGAACTGTGCCTCTGGTCCGAAGGGCAAGTCTGGACCAGCCCCGAACGTCACGGCGCGATGACCGGCGTCATGAAATCGCAGATCGACTGGATCCCGCTGAGCATGGGCGCCATCCGTCCGACGCAAGGGCGGACGCTGGCCGTCATGCAGGTCTCGGGCGGATCGCAAAGCTTCAATGCGGTCAATCAGATGCGCGTGCTCGGGCGCTGGATGCGGATGCTGACCATCCCGAACCAATCTTCGGTCGCCAAAGCCTATGACGAGTTCGATGAGGCAGGCCGCATGCGTCCCTCAAGCTATTACGACCGGATCGTCGATGTGATGGAGGAACTGGTGCGCTTTACGCTGCTGACCCGCGACCACGCCACACATCTGGTCGACCGTTATTCCGAGCGGAAAGAGGCCTTGCCGATTGACGCTACGCTTGCGCGGGAACAGATCATCGAGACGCCCGCCTCCTGCTGCGGCGGTCCGGCGAAAGCCAGAATCGACGCTTGCTGTAAGCAGGATGAGGAAGCCAAGAATGCCGGCGCGGTGGGTTGCGGGTGTGGGGCGAGTTGATTGCAACTATTAACCGAGCGAGGCGCTGATAAGGCCCTCGGCTTCATGGAGCACTTGCCTCGGCGCTGGAACAGCGCGCGATAAAACTGAGCAATGTCATCGCTGCTCCCTCTCGCGCCCCCGCTAAAGCGCCAGATCGCGCTCTGCGACACGTGATCCCTGCACTGCAAGCTCACCTCGGGGCGCCACAGCCCCGGGGAACTGCGGCATCGCCCCGAAACTTAGCTAAGCCTCAACTCAGAAGGTTCCGTCCATTCTGCATATGCCGCTGGGCAAGCTTTCGGGCCATGCGACCCGGTGCCAGCAGCCGCGCAGGCTCGCGCGTGTCAGAACGGAGTTCCGGGAACAGCTGGTAGATCTCCGCCACCGCCGCCTCACCGACCGCTTTCAGGGCCTCTGCGCCGGTGTGGAGCGACTCGCTGGGCGCGCCATTCGCGAAAACGATCTGATGCGCGTCGAACAGGAAGTGCACATAGGTCACCTCGGCCAGATCGGAGGCGATATCAAAGCCCTTCAGCTGCAGCAATTGCTTGGCCGCCACCAGAATCTCATCGGTGCCGAACATGCGCTGCGCGATGCGGGACCGCGCCAGCATCCGGTGCTGCGGTGAGACGACCAGATCGCGGGAGGGCAGGTTCTGCCCAAGGGCGCCCGCGCGGATGCGGATGGGACGCAGGTTGGGATGCGCCTCCAACTCGGCCGCGCCAAGGCGGCGACGTCCGATCCAGCGGATCGGCTGCAGCCCGGCATCTGCGGTGTGCACCAGATCACCCACGCTCAGGTCTCCGGCGCGGACCGGCCCCTCGACCGTCTCGATCAGCGCATCGGCCGCGAAGCACACGACATCCGTGTTGTCCCAGGTCAGGTCGCGGCCGGCGATGGCGCTGCCGCCGTTCCGGATCGTCACCGTCATGCCATTGGCAAAACCGTTCGCCGTCGAGATGTCGTTCAGCACCCCATCGGCCTGATCGGCACGCATCCAGCCCAGCGGAGTCACATAGGGCTTCAGCCCGTTTGCCACCCGGGTTGCGTTGATGATGTCCAGATTGGTCTGGTTGTAGTAGCGGCCCAGATTGACGAAATCGTTGTTCTCTCTGACGCCATCGCCGAAGTCCTGCCCGGCGCCGGTGTTGAAATCGTCAATCGTATCGCCATTCCCGACATGGAAAATGTCGAAACCTTCGCCGCCGTTCAGAAGGTCGCCGGCGTTGTCCTCGTCTCCGGTCGCGCTGTCTCCGCCATGGATGATGTCATTCCCGGCGCCGCCGTAGATCGTATCGGCCCCCGTGCCGCCGAAAATCAGGTCGTTGCCTGCATCGCCATAAAGCGCGTCATTGCCCGTGCCGCCCTGCAGCTCGTCAGCGCCATCCCCGCCGTGAAGCAGGTCGTTGCCTTCGCCCCCCAGGATCGTGTCACTATCCGCGCCGCCGTCGACGGTGTCGTTTCCGAACCCGGCCAGAATGAAGTCGTTGCCCGCACCGCCTGAAATGGAATCCGCCCCGCCGAGCGTGTCGGTTCCCAGCGTGTCGTCGCCGTAGATCCTGTCGTCATCGGCACCACCATCGATGGTGTCACTTCCGCGCCCGCCGACCATGGTGTCGTTGCCAGCGCCGCCGGTCAGCAGGTCGTTGCCTGTATTGGGCTGTCCGGGCGAGCTGGAGTCGCCATAGACCAGATCATTGCCGTCACCGCCATGGACGGTGTCATTGCCGCTATCGCCGTAAAGGCTGTCGTCGCCAGTCCCGCCATCAATCAGATCGTTGTCGGCATAACCATAGATCCTGTCATTCCCGGCATCACCGGACAGCGTGTCATTCCCGCCATTCCCCGTCAGGACATCGTCGCCGTCACCACCGAACATCAGGTCATTGGTGGTACTATGGCCGATCATGTTGTCGTTGCCGGCATCTCCATAAAGCGAGGCGGAATTCCCCGCGTTTGCCTGGATCATGTCGTCGCCGTCACCGCCATGGACGACGCCGGAGCCAGCCGAATAGATGATGTCGTTGCCCGCATCGCCATAGATGGTGTCGCGGCCACCGTTGTTGGTGATGTTGTCATTGCCGGTGCCGCCGTAGACCAGGTCGTCACCGAGGCCGCTTTGGATCAGGTCATTGCCATCGCCGCCGTAGATCGTATCGTTTCCGGCTGGCGAGCCTCCGGCGACAGTACTGTCTCCATAGATTGTGTCATTGCCGTCGCCACCAAAGACGACATCATGGCCTGCACCGGCAATGATCCTGTCATTGCCCGCGCCGCCCTGAATGAGGTCGTCCCCGCCCCCGGCATTGGTCCCGTCGACGTCATCGCCGTAGAGAATGTCATCGCCCGCGCCGCCAAAGATCTGATCTTCATAGACCGTGATGGTGTCGTTGAAGCTGACCCTGTTCCCGCCCACGCCGCCAATGATGATATCATTGCCGGTGCCACCGAACAGAAAGTCACTTCCTCCAGCACCGTCGATGGAATCGTTGCCAGCGCCACCATCGAAATAATTGGTAAAAATGGACCCATCCGGATCGGTTCCGGCGGTGTCATAGCCTATCAGGGTGTCATTGCCTCTGCCCCCGATGATGCCATCGATGCCGATCAGATGGTCCTTTCCCTGACCGCCGGTCTGCTCATCCGTGAAGTCTGTGCCACCCCATGGCGGCAACTTGATATTCAAATTGCCGGTCGCCGCCGAGTAATCGGCGATATCGCCACCGTAGCCACCCTCGATGTAGTCGTCGCCGGCACCTCCGGACAGACGATCAACGCCGCCCTGCGCATAAAGCCTGTCATTCCCGGCACCGCCATAGATGACGTCATGGTCCTGCGCCGCGCCGGGCCCGTTTATGGCGCCGGAATAGATCAGATCGTTTCCGTCCCCGGCATAGATGACATCCGGGGTGGCCGAGGTCATGGTGGGTGACCCAAAGGTGTCATTGCCACTGCCCAGCACGGTCTCTTTGAGCGTGTAGACCGGAGAGGTGTCAACGACGGCAGCGCTGATGCTGGCGACGGGATCGTCGGGCACGAAATACAGCGCGCCGCTGGCATCGGTCTGGAAGATGCCACCCATGATCTGATTGGTCACGGTCGTGCCATCGGCCAGCGTACCCGTGATTTTCCACGTCGCGCCACCGACCGTGGAACTCGCCCCGCCTGCCGCCGCAGTGGCCGAGAGGCCAGGGGTGAACTCGCTGGCCGTGAGGTCTATTCTGTCTCCCGTCCAGGCAGAATTGTCGCTGCCGAGGGTAACCCGATAACCGAATGCCACCTGTGCCTACCGTAAATTTGCGCTGGAGTTCAGGTATACATTTAGCGCTTATCGGCGGCGCAAGATATAAGCATATGCCTACGTTTCTAAACAACGTAGCGTTGTAACGGTACTTTCATTGCGGATCCTTCTCCCGCACCACAGCCGCGTGCGGCAATGAAGGCTCACCTCAGAACGCGGCGCAACCCCTCCTGCACTTTCAGAAGCGGCTCCAGATACATCGCGGCCAGATCGCCCGCGTCAGTCTGCACGGCGGCCACGCCGGTATTGAGCGCGGCCATGACGCGGCCATGTACCGAATAAAGCGGCACCGCGATTGAACGCAGGCCAAGCTCGACCTCCTGATCGATCACCGCGTAGCCGTCGCGGCGCGCGGCCTCGATGCGGGCCATGATCTCGGCCGGGTCGGTCAGGCTGAAGGGGGTGCGTGGCGTCAGGTCCGAGGCCTCGACAATCGCCCTCGCCTCATCCGGGGGCAGCGCGGCCAGCAGCACCCGCCCCATCGAGGTGCAATGCGCGGGCAGCCGCGATCCGGGCATCAGACCGATGGACATCACCCGCCGCTGCGCCGCGCGGGCCAGATAGACGATCTCGGTCCCGTCGAGGATCGAGACCGAGGTGGATTGCCCGATCCGCTCGGACAGTTGATCCAGCCAGGGCTGCACCATCTGCGCCAAAGGCATCGCGGCCAGCGCGCCCATGCCCAAGCGCAGGACCCGGGCCGTCAGGGTGAAGAACTTGCCGTCGTAATCGGCATAGCCCAGCTCATGCAGCGTCAGCAGGCAGCGCCGCGCGGTTGCCCGGTCCAGCCCCGTCGCTGCGGACACGTCGGAGATCGACATGCGCGGCTGTTCGGCCCGAAAGGCCTCGATCACGCTCAGGCCCTTGGCCAATGATCCGATGGTGTCTGTCTTGTTCGCCATGCGAACAGTAAAATTCACTCATCGAACAAATGTCAACATGCGCACGAAATCTCTGTCGCGCGCCGCAGCTTGGGCCTAAGCATACTCCAACGGAGGAGCATTCATGGACAAGCGCATTTCCAGTCTGACCGAAGCAGTCGCGGATATCCCCGACGGTGCGACGGTGATGATCGGCGGGTTCGGCGGATCGGGTGCCCCGATCGAGCTGATCCACGCCCTGATCGACCGCTATCTGGAGACCGGCAGCCCGAAGGCGCTGACCGTCATCAACAACAATGCGGGCAACGGCCATGTCGGCATTGCCGCGATGATCGAGCAGGGCATGGTCACGAAGATGATCTGTTCCTTCCCCCGCTCGGCCGATCCCCGCGCCTTCACCGAGCGCTACCTTGCCGGAGAGATCGAGCTGGAGCTGGTCCCGCAGGGCACGCTGGCCGAACGCATCCGCGCAGGCGGCGCGGGCATCCCCGCCTTCTATACGCCGACCAGCTTCGGGACCGATCTGGCCAAGGGCAAACCCGTGGCCGAGTTCGAGGGCCGTTCTTACGTACAGGAACGCTGGCTGAAGGCCGATGTCGCGCTGATCAAGGCCGAGGTCGGGGATCATCTGGGCAACCTGACCTATCGCATGGCGGCACGGAACTTCGCCCCCCTGATGGCGATGGCCGCGACCCGCTCGGTCGCGCAGGTCAGCCAGGTGGTCACGCCCGGCGGCATCGACCCCGAGGCGGTCGTGACGCCCGGCATCTTCATCGACGCCGTCGTGTCGGTCCCGAACCCCGCGCAGGAAGAAGACCTCAACCGCGCCAACGCCCATCATCCGCAGGTGCCAGCATGACCAGCAAGCTTTCGAACGCCCAAATTGCCTGGCGCGCCGCGCAGGACATCCATGACGGGGCCTATGTGAACCTGGGGATCGGCTATCCCGAAATGGTCGCCCGCTTCCAGCCCGAGGGGCGGCAGGCGATCTTTCACACGGAAAACGGCATCCTCGGCTTTGGCGAGGCACCCGCGCCGGGCGAGGAAGACTGGGATCTGATCAATGCGGGCAAGAAAGCGGTCACGCTGAAGCCCGGCACGGCCTTCTTTCACCACGCTGACAGCTTTGCGATGGTGCGCGGCGGTCATCTGGATGTGGCGATCCTTGGCGCCTATCAGGTCGCGCAAAACGGCGATCTGGCGAACTGGTCCACCGGCCCGAAGGGCGTGCCCGCCGTGGGCGGTGCGATGGATCTGGTCCATGGCGCGAAACGCGTCGCGGTCATCACCGATCACGTCACCAAGGACGGCAAGCCGAAGCTGCTTGAAAGCTGCACCCTGCCCCTGACCGGCGTCGGCTGCGTGACCCGCATCTATACCTCGCTGGCGGTCGTCGATGTCGAGGGTGGCCGCTTCGTGCTGCGGGAAAAGCTGCCCGCGCTGTCCTTTGACGAACTCCAATCGCTGACTGGCGCGCCCCTGCATCTTCAGGGCGACGTGGCCGATCTGATCGTGCCCGAGGTGTGACATGAACGAGGTTTTCATCTGCGATTATATCCGCACGCCCATTGGCCGATTTGGTGGCGCGCTGTCCTCGGTCCGCGCCGATGATCTGGGGGCCATCCCCCTGCGCGCCCTGATGGAGCGGAACGCGGGCGTCGACTGGCAGGCCGTCGATGACGTGATCTATGGCTGCGCCAATCAGGCGGGCGAGGACAATCGCAACGTCGCCCGCATGTCCTCGCTTCTGGCGGGGCTGCCGGTCGAGGTCTCGGGCACGACGATCAACCGCCTCTGCGGCTCGGGCATGGATGCGATCATCGCTGCCGCCCGCGCGATCAAGGCAGGCGAGGCCGATCTGATGATCGCGGGCGGGGTCGAGTCGATGTCGCGCGCGCCGTTCGTCATGCCCAAGGCCGAAAGCGCCTTCAGCCGCAGCAACGCGGTCTATGACACGACCATCGGCTGGCGCTTCGTGAACCCGCTGATGGAGGCGCAATACGGCGTCGACAGCATGCCCGAGACGGCGGAAAACGTCGCCGAGGATTTCGCCATCAGCCGCGAAGATCAAGACGCGTTCGCGCTGCGCTCGCAGCAGAAGGCGGCGGCGGCGCAGGCCAATGGAAGGCTCGCGCAAGAGATCACCCCGGTCAGCATCCCGCAGCGCAAAGGCGAGCCGAAGCTGGTCGAGCGGGACGAGCATCCGCGCGAAACCACGCTTGAGGTGCTGGCGGGCCTGAAAGCCCCGTTCCGCAAGGGCGGCAGCGTGACGGCGGGCAATGCCTCGGGCGTGAACGACGGGGCGGCGGCGCTGATCCTTGCCTCCGAGGCGGCGGCCAAGCGGTATGGGCTGACGCCGATTGCCCGGGTTCTGGGCGGTGCCGCGGCAGGCGTCGCTCCGCGCATCATGGGCTTTGGCCCTGCTCCGGCCTCGAAAAAGCTGATGGCGCGGTTGGGTCTGACGCCAGCCGATTTCAATGTGATCGAACTGAACGAGGCCTTCGCCTCGCAGGGCCTCGCCACGCTGCGCGATCTTGGGATTGCCGATGACGACCCACGCGTGAACCCGAATGGCGGCGCGATTGCGCTTGGTCACCCCCTGGGCATGTCGGGCGCGCGCATCACCGGCACCGCCGCGCTGGAACTGCTGCGCACGGGCGGCAAGCGCTCGCTGTCGACGATGTGCATCGGCGTGGGCCAAGGCATTGCCGTGGCGCTTGAGCGTGTCTGAGGCCAGCGGCTATCGGGGCGGACGGACGTTGTTCGCCTCAAGCCAGGCCGGGTTTTCGGCATACATCTCTTGGATCAGGTTCTTGACCATCTCGACGTAATGCGAGGAATCGCCCGCGCGGTGGTTGAGAATGACCGGCGAGACCGCCCTTGGGCTGTCGATCACGCGATAGCGCACGTCCGAGCGCATCTGCCGCGCCGATGACGGAATGATGCAGATGCCCGAGGCTGCCGCAACAAGGCCAAGGGCGGTCTGAATCTCGCGCACCTCCAGCACCTCGCTGGGGTGGATGTCCGCCTCTTGCAGCAGCGCCAGCACCTGATCGGCATAGCTGGGGCGCGGCTCTTTGGGATAGACGATCAGCTTCTGACCAGCGATGGCCTCGATCGGCAGGGGCGCATCGGTGTCGGCCAGCGGCGTGCCTTCGGGCAGCGCCGCCACCAGCCGCTCCTCTCGCAACACGGTGCTGGTCACATTCGGGTCGCTGTGCTTCAGGCGACCGAAGCCAATGTCGATCCGCCCTTCCTTCAACGCCGGGATCTGCTGGATCGAGACCAGTTCCAGCAGCTGGATGTCCAGTTCCGGCACGCTCTGGCGCAGGCGTCTGACCAGAACCGGCAGGCCGCCGTAAAGGGTCGAGGCCACAAAGCCGATGGACAAAAGCCGGTTGCGGTTCATCCCCACCCGGCGCGTCGCATCCTTTAGCTGATCGACCCGCCCCAGCACCTGCAACGCCTGTTCATAGAACAGACGCCCCGCATCGGTCAGCTTGATCGGGCGGCTTTTGCGGAGGATCAGCGCTACGCCCAGCTCTTCCTCCAGCAGCTGGATCTGACGGCTCAGCGGCGGTTGCGCGATATGCAGAATCTCGGCGGCGCGGGTGAAATTCCGCTCGCGCGCGACGGCCACAAAGTATCGCAACTGTCGCAGATCCACCCCTGCCCTCCGTCGTCAATCGCCTGAATCACATCTTTCTCAGGTATCCCAAAGGCCACCAAGTGGCTGATTGTTGACCCATTCATCCAGACTATACCCTGAAGGTATCGTGGTAAACGCAAATGATCTTGGACGCAGCGCCTTACCCGGATGCACTCTGTCCCTATGAACAAATCACATGCCCCCTTTGCCAGATCGACCGCCGCCACCGCCGCTGCCCCCGTTGTGACGGGGATCGAGACGGTGATCCTCGATCTGCCGACCATCCGGCCGCACAAACTGTCGGTCGCGACCATGAACGGACAAGTGCTGATGCTGGTGCGTGTCCATTGCAGCGACGGCATCACCGGCACCGGCGAAGGCACCACCATCGGCGGTCTGGCCTATGGCGGTGAAAGCCCGGAAAGCATGAAGACCAATATCGACACCTGGTTCGCGCCGGTGATGATCGGTCAGGATGCGACGCGGGTGCAGGCCCTGATGGCCCGCGTCGGCCAGATGGTGCGCGAGAACCGCTTCGCCAAATCGGCGGTCGAGACCGCGCTGCTGGATGCGCAGGGCAAGCGCCTTGGCCTGCCGGTCAGCGAGCTTCTGGGCGGACGCCGCCGGGACCGCTTGCCGGTCGCCTGGACGTTGGCCTCGGGCGAGACCGCCCGCGACATTGCCGAGGCCGAGCAGATGCTGGACCTGCGCCGCCACCGCATCTTCAAGCTAAAGATCGGCGCGCGTGGGGTCCGCGAGGATATTGCCCATGTCGCCGCGATCAAGGCGGCGCTTGGCGACCGGGCATCGGTGCGCGTCGATGTGAACATGGCTTGGTCCGAGGGCGAAGCTGCCTTCGGCATGGCCGCGCTGGCCGATGTCGGTTGCGAATTGGTGGAGCAGCCCGTCGCCTCGACCGCGGCCCTCGCCCGGCTGGTGCGACGCTTCCCGGTCGCGCTGATGGCCGATGAGGCGCTGACCGGCCCCGAAAGTGCCTTCGAGCTGGCCCGCGTGCAGGGCGCCGACGTCTTCGCCGTCAAACTCGAGCAAAGCGGCGGCGCCTATAATGCCCAGCGCGTGGCGACCATCGCCGATGCCGCCGGGATCGAACTTTACGGCGGCACGATGCTGGAAGGCGCGGTCGGCACGGTGATCTCGGCCCACACGTTTTCGACCTTCGCGCATCTGCAACGGGGCACGGAACTGTTCGGCCCCCTGCTGCTGACCGAGGAAATCCTGACCGAGCCGCTGGATTACAGCGAGTTCGAGCTGACCGTGCCAAGCGGAGCCGGGCTTGGCGTGACGCTGGATGAGGACCGCGTGGCCTTCTTCGCCCGCGACGGCATCCGCAAGACCATCAGCCTGACCGGCGGAAAGGTGTAACATGCTGTATCAAGTGGTCATGGACGTGAAGATCCCGCGCGATCTGCCCGAGGACGAACGGACTCAAGTCCTCGCCCGCGAGAAGGCCTATTCGCAGGATCTGCAGCGCCAGGGCAAATGGCGTCACATCTGGCGGGTCGCCGGGCAGTACGCGAACATCAGCATCTTCGACGTTCAGGACAATGCCGAGCTGCATCAGATCCTGTCCGGTCTGCCCTTGTTTCCCTTCATGGAGATCAAGGTGACCCCCCTGCTGCGCCATCCATCCGCGATCAGGGACGACGACAGCTAATCAAGCCCCGAAGGGACGGAGAGTGAGCCGCCCCGCCCAGTTTCCAAGCGAATCCAGGAGGAGAAGTAAATGAACGTGACGATTTTCGACCGTCCCGACGTGCAGGCGTTCCTGAAAGAACTCAGCGGCCTGAACTCCAGCGACGGCAATCCGCGCATGAAGGAGATCATGCACCGCCTGATGTCGGACCTGTTCAAGGCCATCGACGATCTGAACATCACCCCCGACGAATACTGGACCGGCGTCGCTTGGCTGAATGATCTGGGTGCGGCCGGTCAGGCGGGCCTCGTCTCGCCCGGGCTTGGGGTCGATCACTTCATCGACGAGCGGCTGGATGCGATCGACGCATCGCTCGGGATCGAGAACCCGACGCCCCGCACCATCGAAGGCCCGCTTTACGTCGCCGGTGCCCCCGAGGCCCTGGGCTATGCCCGACTGGATGACGGCACCGACACCAATGGCCATACGCTGATCATGCATGGCACCGTTCACGGCGCGGACGGCAAGCCCCTGCCCGGCGCCAAGGTCGAGGTCTGGCATTGCGACACCCGTGGCTTCTATTCGCACTTCGATCCGACCGGCCAGCAGCAGCCCTTCAACATGCGCCGCACGATCATCGCCGATGAAAACGGCCGCTACAAATTTCAAAGCATCCTGCCCAGCGGCTATGGCGTCCCCCCCGGCAGCCCGACCGAGAAGCTGCTGACCGCCCTTGGCCGCCACGGCCAGCGCCCGGCGCATATCCACTTCTTCATCAGCGCCGACGATCACCGCAAGCTGACCACCCAGATCAATATCGAGGGCGATCCGCTGATCAACGACGACTTCGCCTATGCGACCCGCGAAGGGCTGGTGCCCTCGGTGATCGAGCGGACGGATGCGGAAAGCATCAAGGCCAATGGCCTGAACGGTCCCTTCGCCGAGATCAGTTTTGACATCCACCTGACCGCTCTGGTCGAAGGTCTGGACAATCAGGTCAATGAACAGCGCAGGCGCGCTGCGGCCTGACCGCGACGACAGCCTACAGCGGGGCGCAATGCTTCGAAAGCGCCCCGCCCCTTCCACGACGCTTCCCTACTGCGGTCCTCACGGCAGCCCTGCCGCTGACCACCGGCGCCACAGCTGACGCCCAAGACGCATTCCCACGCGCCGAGGCGCCTTGAGGGGCAACCCTCGGCCCCAGCGCCCACGACCCTGCAATCTCAACCATCACCGGGGAACCGGCGCCGACCCGCGCTGCCCCTGAAGGGAGAACTCATATGTCTGCAATCATCGAAAAGGCCCGCGATCTGGATCACCTGCTGGCGGTCGCGGTGCAGGACGATGCCGAGGCCGGACTGTTTCGCTGCCGCCGCGACATCTTCACCAATGAAGACCTCTATGCGCTGGAGATGAAGCACATCTTCGAAGGCAACTGGGTCTATCTGGCGCATGAAAGCCAGATCCCCGAGATCAACGATTACTACACCACCTGGATCGGCCGTCAGCCGGTGGTCATCACCCGCGACAAGACCGGTACGCTGAACGCGGTGATCAATGCCTGTGCCCATAAGGGCGCGATGCTGTGCCGCCGCAAACAGGGCAACAAGGGCAGCTTCACCTGCCCGTTCCACGGCTGGACCTTTGCCAATACCGGCAAGCTTCTGAAGGTCAAGGATGCCAAGACCACGCAATATCCCGACCAGTTCGGCAAGGACGGCTCGCATGACCTGACCCGCGTTGCCCGCTTCGAAAGCTATCGCGGCTTCCTGTTCGGCAGCCTGAACCCCGATGTCGCGCCCCTGACGGAATATCTGGGCGAAAGCACCATCATCATCGACCAGATCGTCGATCAGGCCCCCGAGGGGCTGGAGGTTCTGCGCGGCAATTCCTCCTACATCTATGACGGCAACTGGAAGCTGCAGATGGAGAACGGCTGCGACGGCTATCACGTCAGCTCGGTCCACTGGAATTATGCGACCACGATGGACCGCCGCAGCGAAACCGGCACCAAGGCGGTGGACGCCAATAGCTGGAGCAAATCCGTCGCCGGTGTCTATGGCTTCGAAAATGGCCATATCCTTCTGTGGACCAACACCACGAACCCCGAGGTCCGCCCGGTCTATAACCGCCTGGATGAGATCACCGAGCGTCTTGGCGCTGAAAAAGCAGGCTTCATCGTCAACCAGACGCGCAACCTCTGCCTCTATCCCAACGTCTTCCTGATGGATCAGTTCAGCACACAGATCCGCGTCGTGCGCCCTCTGTCTGTCGACAAGACCGAGGTGACCATTTTCTGCTTCGGCCCCAAGGGCGAAAGCGCCGAGGACCGGGCGAACCGCATCCGCCAGTATGAGGATTTCTTCAACGTCTCGGGCATGGGCACGTCGGACGATCTGGAAGAATTCCGTGCCTGCCAGACCGCCTATGCCGCACCCCTTTGGAACGACATGTCGCGTGGCGCGCCGCTGTGGGTCCACGGCCCCGATGACAACGCTCGACGCATGGGTCTGAACCCGCTGATCTCGGGCGAGCGCAGCGAGGATGAGGGGCTGTTCGTAGTCCAGCACGAATACTGGGCCCGCGTCATGCGCGATGCGCTGGCGGCCGAAAAGGCGGGCGAAGCTCAAGCCAAGGGAGAAGCAGCATGAGCCTTGATCACACCGTTGGCACTGGCCTCGATTACAACACCATCTGCGCCTTTCTGTACCGCGAGGCGCGCCTGCTGGATGACCGGGAATGGGATGAATGGCTGACCTGCTATGCCCCCGATGCCAGCTACTGGATGCCGGCCTGGGACGACAACGACCAGATCACCGATGACCCGCAATCGCAGATCTCCCTGATCTATTACCCCAACCGCGAGGGGCTGGAGGATCGGGTGTTCCGCATCAAGACCGAACGCTCGGGCGCGTCGACCCCTGAACCCCGCACCAGTCATTCGGTCATCAATGTCGAGGTGATCGCGGATCGCGGGACCGAGGTCGACGTCCGCTACAACTTCCTGACGCTGAACCACCGCTACAAGACCACCGACCAGTTCTTCGGCACCATGTTCGTGACCCTGCGCCAGTCCGATGACGGGCTCCGGATCGCGGCCAAGAAGATCGTCCTGAAGAACGACTACATCCGTCAGGTCATCGACGTCTATCACGTCTGACCGCCAACCCAGCACCCATGCAAGGAGGAGGCGCGCATGTGCTATCGCATCGCACTGAACTTTGAAGACGGAATTACCCGCTTTGTCGATTGCAAGCCGGGCGAGAAGGTTCTCGACGCCGCATTTCGCAACAAGATCAACCTGCCGATGGATTGTTCCGACGGCGTCTGCGGCACCTGCAAATGCCGCGCCGAAAGCGGTGCCTATGATCTGGGCGAAGACTTCATCGAGGACGCCCTGACCGAGGATGAGGCAGCGCTTGGTCTGGTCTTGACCTGCCAGATGGTGCCCTCCTCGGATTGCGTGCTGTCGGTGCCGACGACCTCGCAGGCCTGCAAGACCGGCCAGCAAAGCTTTGCCGCGACCGTGGCCCGGATCGCGCCGCATCTGGATGCCGCCGTGGTTCTGGAACTGGACGCCGAGGACGGCGACAACGCCCCCGTCTTCCTGCCGGGGCAATATGTGAATATCGACGTGCCCGGCGGCGGTGATCACCGATCCTATTCCTTCAGCTCGGTGCCGGGGGAACAGCGCTTGGGCTTTCTGATCAAGAAAATCCCCGACGGGTTGATGAGCAACTGGCTGTCGCGCGCCAAGCCCGGCGACCGGCTGAACCTGACCGGGCCGATGGGCAGCTTCTATCTGCGTGACGGCGAAGGCCCGCTGCTGTTTCTGGCAGGCGGCACTGGCCTCGCGCCTTTCCTCTCGATGCTCGAGGTGCTGGCGCGCGCAGGGTCCAATCGCCAGATCCACCTGATCTATGGCGCGACGCGCGACGCCGATCTGGTGCTGGTCGATCAGATTGCGGCCCAGGCCCAGCGGCTCGCGAATTTCACCTTCGCGACGGTCGTGGCCGACCCGGCCTCGGATCATCCCCGCAAGGGCTGGGTCACCCAGCACATGCCGGGTGACATGCTGGCCTCGGGCGAGGTCGACATCTATCTGTGCGGCCCGCCCCCCATGGTCGATGCCGTCCGGCACTATCTGGACGAGAACGGCATCACGCCCGCCAGCTTCCACTATGAGAAATTCACCCCCAACGCGCCCCTGAAGGCCAGCGCATGAGCGGCGCGGTTTTCCCCGGTCGCTTCGCGGGCAAGGTGATCGTCGTGACCGGGGCGGCGCAGGGCATCGGCCGCGCCGTCGCCCTGCGCGCCGCAGCCGAGGGCGGCAAGGTCCTCTTCGTCGACCGCGCCGATTTCGTGGCCGAGGTCGCCGCCGAGGCCGGGGCCGAAGCCTTCACCGCCGATCTGGAGACTTGGGACGGCGCCGAGGCCGCAATGCGCCACGCCGCCCGGCTGTACGGCGGTATCGACATCCTCATCAACAATGTCGGCGGCGCGATCCGCATGCGCCCCTTCGCCGAATTCGAACCCGAGCAAATCGACGCCGAGATCCGCCGCTCGCTGATGCCGACGCTTTACAGCTGCCGGGCGGTGCTGCCGCATCTGTTCGCGCGGGGCGGCGGCGCCATCGTCAACGTGTCTTCCAATGCCACCCGCGGCATCCACCGCGTGCCCTATTCGGCGGCCAAGGGGGGCGTCAACGCGATCACCCAATCGCTGGCGATGGAACTGGCGGGCCGGAACATCCGCGTTGTCGCCACCGCCCCCGGCGGGACCGAGGCACCGCCTCGCCGCATCCCCCGCAACGCTGAGGGCGACAGTGCTGCCGAAAAGGCCTGGATGGCCGAAGTCGTCGATCAGGTGAAGCAATCCGCCCTCATGCACCGCTACGCGACCATCGAGGAACAGGCCGCGCCGATCCTGTTTCTGGCCTCGGATGAGGCGTCCTACATCACCGGCTCGATCCTGCCCGTCGCAGGAGGCGACACGGGCTGATCGCAGACAAACCAACAACAACGGGAGGAGAAAGAATGCGCGATATCGACGTGAGCGAGGCCATAGACCAAGGCCCGTTCGGCAGATTTCAATGGATGGTGGTCGCGCTTTGCGGCGCGCTGCTGGTGGTCGACGGATATGACGTGTTCGTCGCAGGCACCGTGCTGCCGACGCTGATCGCGGAATGGGGCCTGACCAAGCCACAAGCGGGCGCGCTGCAGGCATGGGCGCTGTTTGGCATGATGTTCGGCGCGCTGATCTTCGGGTCACTGGCCGACCGGATCGGACGCAAAAAGGGCGTCGCCATCAGCTTCGCGCTGTTCACCACGGCAACCCTGCTGACCGGGTTTTCAACCTCGCCCGAGCAGTTCAAGATCTTCCGCTTCATCGCGGGCCTCGGCTGCGGCGGCTTGATGCCCAATGCGGTCGCGTTGATGAACGAATATGCACCCAAGCGCATGCGCGGCACCACGGTCGCGCTGATGTTTTCAGGCTATTCGGTCGGCGGCATGGTCGCGGCGGGCCTTGGCATCGGGCTGATCCCCAGCTTTGGCTGGAAGCCGATGTTCTTCATCGCCGCCCTTCCGCTTCTGCTGCTACCCCTGATCCTGTGGAAACTGCCGGAATCGCTCGGCTTCCTGATCCGTCAGGGCAAGCAGGAGGAGGCGCAGCGCATCTTCGCCCGGATCAACCCCGCCACGCCCCTCGCCCCCGGAGACCGGCTGGTCTTCAATGAGGTCAAGGGCGCCTCGGCCTCGATTGCGGAACTCTTCCGGCACGGGAGGGCGACGCGCACGTTGATGCTTTGGCTTTCGTTCTTCTGCTGCCTGCTGCTGGTCTATCTGCTGTCCTCCTGGCTGCCAAAAGTGCTGCAAGAGGCCGGATATGCCGAGCGCGCCAGCCTTCTGTCGCTGTTCTCGCTGAATTTCGGCGGCATGGCCGGGGCGATTGCGGGCGGCTGGCTGGGCGACCGTTTCGGCCTGCCCAAAGTGGTGATCGGCTATTTTACCGCCGCCGCCCTGTCGATCGCAATGATCGGCTTCAACCCCGCGCCGGGCCTGCTGTTCCTGCTGGTTTTCGTCGCCGGAGCCACCACCATTGGCACGCAAATCCTGCTCTATGCCAGCGTCGCGCAGCTTTACAACCTGTCGGTCCGCTCGACCGGGCTTGGCTGGGCCTCGGGCGTGGGCCGGATCGGGGCCATCGTCGGCCCGACCCTTGGCGGCGTGCTGCTGGCGCGGGAGCTGCCGCTCAGCCAGAACTTCCTGATCTTCGCGATCCCGGCAGCGGTCTCGGCCATCGCCATGCTGGTCTTCGCCCTCAGCAATCAGGGCCCGCGCGATACGACGCGACTGGCCGCTGCCTGAAACCAAACCTTTGGCCGCGCGGTTCCCCCCGCGCGGCCTTCCACGCCTGGAGAGATGCCATGCCTTTTCTGACCCTGCCCACCCACCGCCTTCACTACCGCATCGACGGTGCCGAGGGCGACAAGCCATGGCTGACCTTCTGCAACTCTCTGGGCACCGACCTGCAGATGTGGGACGCCCAGATTGCCGATCTGTCGCAGGAGTTTCGCGTCCTGCGCTATGACCGGCGCGGGCATAGCGGCTCGGGCACTCCGCCCCCGCCCTACAGCCTCTCCGATCTTGGCAGCGATGTCGTCGCCTTGTGGGACGCGCTGTCGATTGAACGCAGCCATTTCTGCGGCCTCTCTATCGGCGGGCTGACCGGGCAATGGCTGGGCATTCACGCGCCGTCGCGACTGGACCGCCTGATCCTCTGCGCCACGGCGGCCCGGATCGGAACGGTCGAGAGCTGGACCACACGCAGGACCGAGGTCGAGGCGCAGGGCCTTCAGCCGCTGGTCCCCGCCACGGCCGAGCGCTGGTTCACCCCAACATTCCGGCAAACCCATCCCGAGGCGGTCGACGCAATCCTGAAGGCTTTCGTTACAACCTCGGTCGAGGGCTACGCCGGTTGCTGCGCCGCGCTGGCTGGCGCCGACCTGCGCCCGTCGCTTAGCAGGATCAGCGCGCCGGTTCTGGCCATTTCCGGCGACGACGATCCGGTCTGCCCGCCCGCCGATCTGGAGGCCATCGCCAAGGGCGTACAGAACGGCCGCCACGTCTCTCTTCCCGGTCGGCATATCGTCAACCTCGAGGCGGCCCCGCAATTCAACGCCACGCTCAGCAAGTTCCTGATCCAAGGCTGATTTCCGCCTTCACGCCGGACAGGCCCGGTCGGCGCAGGAATATCCTCTACCGAGGGCCCGCCACCTATGATCTTATGCCGGCAGAGCGTGAGGAGAGAGCGTGATGATCAAGCAGTTTTGTGCAGCCTTGGCGATTGCCACCACAGCCGGTTTCGGCATGGCCAGCGCCCAGTCCTATTATGAGGCCCCTTGGTCAAGCTTCGACTTCCTCACGGATCAGCGCTGGACCGAGATCAACAACCGCCTCACGAACCAGCGAATTGATATGATGAACGACGACATCGAGCGTGAGATCGAGGAACGTCGCGAGGCCGAGGCGAAAGAGGCGCTTGATCTGGGCGAGACCGCAACGACGGATCTGACGCCCTTGCGCCCTTATCTGGCCGAGATCGATATGACCGAGGAACGGGCCGCCAAGGTGCTGGCGATGTACAGCGAGGTCGCGGCAAAGCTTGATGTGCCGGCAAATGACAGCGCCAGCGGCATCGCGGCCTTTCTGGCGGGTACATATGCGGCCTATACCAACAAGCCTTTCCCCGACGAATTCTTCCAGCCGCTTTACCAGCAATTCGCCGATACACTTGTCGAGGACGACGCATTCCGAGAAATGCCCCTGCCTCAGCGGACCGAGTATTATCAGCGGCTCGTGGTCGCCGGGATGATCCATCAGCTGAACCAGCTGGACCTTCAGGCCAATCCGCAACCCGAGCAGATTGCCGAGATGCGCGAAGCGGCAGGCAAGGCGTTCAGCGAAATCGCCGGAATATCCCCCGACCGCGTGCGCTTCACCGAGGACGGCTTGACTGTCGCGGAGGCTGAGTAGGTCTCAGGCGATCAGCCCCACCTGAGTGATCCAGTATAAAAGTTAGTACATGATGGGCCTTTGATCGATCGGAACAATGGTTTCCCGGGCGGTTGGGCGATAGCCCAATGCGCTGTGGGGGCGTATCGTGTTGTAGTGCTTCCTCCATTGCTCGATCAGGATCTGCGCCGCGCCGAGGCTGTAGAAGACTTCCCCGCTCAGCACCTCGTCGTGGAGCCGGGCATCAAAGCTCTCGCAATATCCATTCTCCCAAGGCGACCCCGGCTCAAGATAAGCCATTTTTGTGCCGACCGTGCTGATCCAGTCCCGGACGGCCAGAGCAATGAACCGTAAGCGTTGCATCTGACCCCTACTGGGCGAGCTTCCGCGGTGCAGTAAGCTCGCGGATCTTGCGATCAAGATTGTCGGCCTTCTTGACCAATTGCTCGCGATCGATGCTGGGCGTTCCCGTCCCCCCCTTAGCATCTGTCCGATGCCCGTAAGCGAGAAGCCAGCCGCCTATCCAAGCGAGATCAGCGACAGGCGCGTCAGCATCGCATCCTCGAAGATCCTGCGTAGTCGCCGGCGACCGGAGGAGGAGATCAGCCCGACCTCCTCGTAATATACCTTATGGCCAACACAGAGTATCTGTTGATGCCCAACCTCCTCGCGCAGGCCGTCGACACCGATGCGGCCACACTGGGGAAGCCGTGGAAGGGGCCGGCAAGAGGCAGGAGATGTGCGCGGTCCGCCTCGAACACCTCACAGATCGTGCGAAAATAGCAGATCTTTCTGCCTCTTCCAAATAAGGTTTAAGTTGCGCGCGAGCATGCGCGTGCTATCGTCCAGCCGTTCAGATTGCTTGGTCCCCTTTTATGCTTGAAGATGCACCTACACGCTGGCAGGTCGCACCACACGCCGGTGGACCTCGGGCATTTCTTCATATCGCATCGCTGAACAAGATTACCCCGCTGGGGGCGCAGTTCGGGGTAGACGACCGGCGTTCTGCTCCTGTCGCTCTGGCCGATCCCCTGTTTGGGGCGATTGAGCCCAATCCAACAGAAATCGTGTGCGCCGATGCATTGGGACAAAAGCTGCCTGATCCGGCGTGCTACGCCGTTCTGGACGCTACGAAAGTGCTGCATCTGCCGGAACGGCTGGAGGCCTCGGGGTTGGAGCATCGCTGTCTTTACCGGGGCGAAGCCTTCGAGAAATGGCACCATGTCGCCCCATGGATCGTCCGGCTTCTGCCTGACCACGGCTTCACCCGCAGCCTTTTCACGCAAGCGAACCAGCCCGGTGATCTATGGGACCTGCGACCGGGCATTTACCTGCGTTCGCGGGCGTCCATCGACACCTTGGCTGACCATTTCCGCCGTTTCACGAAATCAGGCGATGACGAGGGTCGGGTATTTTATTTTCGCTTCAACGATTCCGACGTGATGGAGACATATCTCTCCGGCATTCGTGACTGGCCGGAACGGCTGCAGAACTGGTTCCTTCCAAACAACGGCTACCCCATCCTTCGGATCGTGACGATACTGAGCGATGGCTCTGCACGGATTTTCAGGCCTACAAATGACGTCCTCGTCGCTCCGGATACGCGGCTTGCCTTCCGCCTGACGGAACGTGATCGCCGACCGTTTCGCGACAAGGTGCTGCTGCAGAATATTCGCGAGATGGCACGGGACCTGAAAATGCTGTTGCCGCAGGAACTGCAAGACCGCGAACAACATGACCTTGAGTGGTCAGTCCAGCAAACACTGGATCGGATGGAACGGTTCGGCGTCTCGGACGGGCGATATCTTTTCCATTTCGCGGCATGGGACGCGTTATGGGGGCACGGGTTCGAGCAGCGCGCGCCGGATTCGCGGCTCTACGACATTCTCAATTCGCGGATGTCGGAACAGCAAAAGTTCTCGGAGTTCGAGGCTGTATTGAAGGTACTGGTGGGATAGTATGGCAGACGGTGGCTTGGTTGGCGGAATTTCGGAACGGTTGCAGCATGTTGCGGCCACGCGGTACGCGGGAAGCATCAAGCAGGATGCCCAAAGCTGCTCGGGCAGTGTGATCCTGTCAGCCCGCTATGGCGACAACTGGTCGACGCCGATGGCTGGGGCGAAATTTCGTCTGCTTCACAAAGGCAAGGTGATTGAGGAAAACCGGCTGAAATCGCTTGCCGATATCGGCAAGCGACCGGGCGACCCCCTCACGGCCGCAGAGTATGCCCAGCTTGGAACCTTTGAGCATAAGAACGCCCCTTCGGGTGATCTGGCTTTCGAACTGACGCTTGAGGAAGAGGAGTCTGCCGTCATTGCGAAGGAAGAGGCCCTTCGTACGCTCATCCAGACCAAGCTGGCGGAATTCCGGGCTGGCGGGACCCTGCCCCAGAACTGGGCAGAGTGGAACAACGCCACAAGCACCGGCAAAGCAGAACTGCTGCTTTCGAACTCCTTCGACGGCTTCGTCGAGGGAATGGACAACTGGTTCGACGAAGAAGGCGACTTCTGGTCGATGATAGGCGAAACATTCTCAAAGGCTTGGGATTCGATCGTCGAAGGGCTGGGAGAGCTTGCGACCGCGCTTCATCCCGACAATATCGGCAGGACCGCCGAGATCGTGTGGGAGGCCGCGCGGGCGACCGCGCAGAAGACCGGCGAATTCGTCCGAAGCCTGCCCGGGAAGGCCCAGAAGCTTTATGCGGGCACGATGGCGATCCTGAACAATATCGCGGCAATCACGAAATTCATTGGTGATTTCATGTCCGGGAACTGGGATGAAATCGAGCATTTCTGCCGCACCACTTTGCTGGATCTGATCGATGATCCGGTGGCGCGGCAGGCCTGGACCGACGCCATCATGAACAATGCCGAAAACTGGCAGATGGTGCTTGAGGTGGTGGGCTTTACCAATGTTCCCAAACATCTTCTGGCCTTCGTCTCGGGTCTTGTTGCGGCGATCCCTCCTCATGTCTGGGCGCGTTGGGGGGCCGTCTCTGTCGCGGTGATCGCGATCGAGCTTTCCATCAGCGCGATCATCACCCTGATCTGCGGCCTTGCCGAAGGTGCGACAGTGGGCGGCGCAACGGCCATCGTGGGCCCTTTGCTGGCGGCGCGAGCGGCAAAATGGGCAAAAATGGGCGGAACCATCCTCGAACATTTCCGCAGGATTATCGGCTGGATCGACAATATCATGGAAAAGGTGATCGAGCTGGCGCGCCTGGCCGTCAAAGCCCGACGACGCGGAACCATTCAGAACAGCCGCGTGACCGTGCCACCGCGCGGGCGTGGACATCAGCGAAGAGATCAGCGGGACGATGAACGGCGTTGCCGCAATTGCGGGGCAGAGCTTGGGAAACGGGGGCATCCCGCGATCAGCCCCAACTTCCCCAATGGCAACACCAGCAAGGATGGCAGCTATCGCAGCAGAATCATGACGCACACGCTGCGGACGACCTCAAGTATCGGCAGCACATTGCTGGTTGGCGACACTCAGGCCCATCACCTAGTATCGGCGGAAGGGATGAAGACCACCACCAAGGCCAGGAATTTCGAGCGCTTGGGCTATCAGATCAACGTGGTCGAAAACCTGTCTTTGATCCCCAGCAAGGGCTCGCTCGCCTGCCATCTCAAATGTCAGCTGCATCGCAGTGATCATCGCTTCGGCGGGTACAATTATCACATTCAGGTTGCCGCGAACCTTGCGCTGATCCTGGCGAACCTGAGCAAATACTGCAAGCAAGGCAACCCGAACAGAATCCAGCCCGATGTCGACAGGGTCAGCGCAAGGCTTGCCGCACAGATCAATATCTTTACCCTGCCATTGACCAGCGTTGCCCGCGACTTCGCCGCACTCAGCCAGGTCGGCTGTGCCAATGTCGATTCCGTTAAACATGCGGCCGGCGTGACCTGCAGCCATAACCGCAATCATGCGCCTGGTATCAACTCGGGCACGCTCTCGATTCCCTATATGATAAGGCCAGCACATTGACCCCATTGACCGAGCAATATTTCATCCTGCTGCGAGACTACGCCACAGTCGACGACCGGCCGTTATATGCCGGGGCCGAGGCCGCGAATGACGATACCTCCGACCGGCTGTTCGATCCGGATCCGATCCGGTTGGGCATTCCGATGCGCTTCCGCATGGACATGTTCGATATGCGTGTCGCCGATAATCTTCCGGGCGAAATCGGCCACTTCATCATCACCGGCCCGGTCGTCCTTGTGTCCGAGGCGGTGCGCAATGTCATGGTGGAATATCAGAACGCGTCGTTCGAGCTTTATCCTGCCATTCTGGAGACCATCGACCGCACCTATGTCGAGCCCCTGTATTTCCTGCATATGATGCGACATCTGGACGTCTGGGACCGTGAAAAGTCCACCTATCTCATTCCATTTGATCCCGACGTCGATTTGGGTGCTTCACTGACACAGATTGTGTTGAATGATGCTGAATTGGGCCTGACCCCTGAAGCGCAGAGAATGATCATCAGCCTCGACAGGTTGGACCAACTGCCCGTTCTTCTGCATGAAAAACTGGTCGCCGAGCTTCTGGAGAAGAAACTGACATCAGGCGCGCGTCTATTTCGTTTGAGCGAATATATCCAGGGGCAGGAAATGTTCTAATGCTCAAAGTAGGTTCGGAGTGATAAATCCGCCCTCCTGCGGCCAGAAGCACCTCGATAGTGATTGAGCGTCCGGTGATCCGCGCCACCTGAGTTGTCTATATTGAAAGTTAATGCATGACGGGCCTTTGGTCCATCGGGACGCTGGTTTCCGGGGCTGGTGGACGATAGCCCAATGCGCTGTGGGGGCGTTTCGTGTTGTAATGCTTCCTCCATTATTCGATCAGGATCTGCGCCGCGCGGAGGTTGTAGAAGACTTCCCCATTCAGCACCTCGTCGCGGAATCGGGCGTTGAAGCTCTCACAATAGCCATTTTCCGAAGGGGCTTTCTTGCAGAAATCCGAGCGGTGTGGGACATCCCCCTTTCCCCATCGTGTTCAAGCTACGCGCTCAATATCCGCAATGCCGAGTGCGTTGAAGCAGTTCATAAGTGCGATACGGATCTGGATTTCAGCGGTCTGACGATCGGGATCGCGTGAGGCGATCCGCTCGCTGAAGAATTTGAGGTCGAGCAGGTAAACGCCACAGGTTCGAGAGAACCTGCGAGGTCATCTTCGCCTCGATCCGACTTCGGACATGATAGTTGGTCCATTGCTTCCAGGTGGAGCGACCGAAGCGCCTGGTCGCGCGTGAGGTATATCGTCGCGGGCTCTGGCGGCAGGACAGTCCTCCTTCCACAGGCGGCCGTTTCTGCGGATGGGTATGATTGCCGTGCCGCGGCAATCCTCCCCGTTTTAACGTGGTGCTGAAGTAGACTTCAGGCAGCCATCTTCAGTTTCTGGGCGGGTGTGATGACGCCTATGCCCATGTTGGGGCGCTCATTGCTGTAAGTCCATAGCCAGTCGGTTGCGATCTCCTGCGCCTCCTCGATGGTTTCAAAGATGTAGAGGTCCAGCCATTCATGCCGGACGGTCCTGTTGTAACGCTCGACATAAGCGTTCTGCTGGGGCTTTCCGGGCTGGATGTGATTGAGAGCAATGCCCTGCTTTTCGGCCCAGATCATCAGCGTGGAGCTGATGTATTCTGGGCCGTCGCCAGTGGTTGCTCGAACCAATGGCGCAATCACGGACAACTCCACCCTTATCGCGAGCGGCGTCCCGCGCCACTCGATGATCTGGTTCAGCGACCGAACCACCCGCTCAGCCGGGAGCGAGAAGTCGACCTCGATGCCCAGGCCCTCACGGTTGAAGTCGTCCAGCACATTCAAGAGCCGGAACTGGCGACCATCGGCCAAGCGATCAGCCATGAACCGAAGGTCCGCGCAGCGAATTCCATTGACCAGACGGTGTTCGGTGCCTCAGGGACGCTGAGTTCATCGGGTTTGTCGCGCTTGATCCTCCGGCGGGGCGTGATCCGCAGGTTCAACTCCAGCTCGCAGTAGATCCGGTGGACGCGCTTATGGTTCCACGGGTGCCCCTGGACGTTGCGCATATGCAGGAAGCATAGTGAGCTACCCCCCGATTTTCGGACACTGACATAAGCTACGATTTGCAGTCTGCTGATCTTCGACGAGAAGGAGATCAGAGATGTCGAAACGGAAACAGCACGCGCCAGAGTTCAAGGCGAAGGTCGCGCTGGAAGCCCTGAAAGGCGAGGAGACGGCCGCCGAGCTAGCAAGCCGGTTCGGGTTGCATCCGACGGAAACGAGCCCTGCTCGACGGTGTGTTGATTTCCGTCGATACGTGACCCGGTATCCGGCATAATTTTCATTGAGAATTGGCCCATATGACCCTTCTCCCAACGCAGCGAGCGACGGGGACCGAGGAGTGATCCACATGGGACTTTTGAATGTCATCCGGCGGATGGTCCTACGCGAGAGGCTGCCGATCCGGGAGATCGCACGTCGCACTGGTTTGTCGCGCAACACCATCAAGAAGTATCTGAACTCTGGCACGGTCGAGCCGAAGTTCGCGGCTCCTGAGCGTCCGAGCAAGCTTGATCCTTTTGCGGACAAGCTTGCGGCTTGGCTGAAGACCGAGGCGTCCAAATCACGTAAGCAGCGCCGTCCGCTGACACGGCTTCACGCTGATCTCGTGGCTCTTTGAACCGCGCCGGGTTTACCGGAGGCTTCAACTCCTGAGTAGGATGGAGCATCATGAGCAAGACAACGAACAAGCTTTCCCCCGAAGTGCGCGAACGTGCGGTGCGCTTGGTCCTCGACAATGAGGGTCAGCATGGATCGCGCTGGCAGGCAGCCATGTCGATCGCGGCGAAGATTGGCGATGCGCCCCAGACCCTGAACGATTGGGTCAAGAAGGCCGAGGTCGATAGCGGCAAGCGGCCGGGAGTTTCGAGTGAGATGTCGGATCGCATGAAGGCCCTGGAATGTGAGAACCGGGAACTGCGCCAAGTCGAGCCATGGGAACGCCACTGGTCCGAGAGACCATGGCGAGGGAGATCCTGCGCAAGGCGAGCGCATATTTTGCGCTGGCGGAGCTCGACCGCCGGTCGAAGTGATGGTGTCGTTC
>NZ_VLKU01000016.1 GCF_007830335.1 Paracoccus sulfuroxidans
GACGCCACGGCCAAATTCGTGAACACCGACGGCGCCGAGATCGGCAGCGCCAGCCTGACGCAAACCGCAGCGGGCGTGCTGATCAAGGCCGAGATCGGAGATCTTCCGCCCGACAGTTGGGTGGCCTTCCATATCCATGAAACCGGCACCTGCGATCCCGCGACCAAACATGACTCGGCGGGCGGCCATTTCAATCCGACCGGGGTCGAGCACGGCTATCTGTCCAAAACTGGGCCCCACGCTGGTGACATGCCCAATCAGCGCGTCGATGCGACCGGCATGGCCCGGTTCGAGGTCTTCAACCCGTCGGTGACCCTGACCGAGGGAGACAAGAGCATCACATCCCGTGCTTTGATGATCCACGCCAAGGCCGACGACTACTCCAGCCAGCCCTCCGGAGCGGCCGGCGATCGTCTGGCCTGTGCGGTCATCGAGTAACGCCTCGCCAGCATCGTTACACAGGCCAGCATGAACCATCGGCGCTCCGAGCGGTTTATCCTCATATGCTTTCCAGAGGAATAACGACATGGAGCGCCTGTTCACCCGCGTCGCTGGTCGGATCGCCTATTGGGCCGGTTCACCCATCGCATTCGCGCTTTGCATTGTCTTCGTCCTGATTTGGCTTGTCAGCGGCCCTGTCTTCGGCTTCTCCGACAGCTGGCAGCTCATCATCAACACCTCGACAACGATCATCACCTTCATGATTGTCTTTCTTGTCCAGAATACCCAAAATCGCGATATTGAACCGCGCCGGGTTTGCCGGAGGCTCCATGTGTGGATGCCCCGATTCATGCAAGGGTAAATTCGTGCCGCCGAGCATGTGATCGGGTGTTCGATCTGTTCGAGGTAGATCTGGCCGAGATCGCGAACCAACTGCGGCATTGCGACATCGGGTGCCTCTAGTGCTTGCGCCAGAGATTTCAGGTGAGCTGGGCCTTGCGGCACAACGAGACCGTGCTCTGCGAGGTGGCCGCGCAGCGCATTGATCAATTGCGTTCTTTGGCGCACGAGCAGATCGCGGGTCCGGAAGACCATGGAGCACGCCTGCTGTTGCTCGGTCTTCACTGCGACGAAGCGCATTGTCGGCCGAGAACCTGCTTCGGCAATGGCTTCCGCGTCCGCCGTATCGTTCTTGTGCCGCTTCACATATGGCTTGACGTAGCTAGTTGGAACGAGGCGTATGTCGTGGCCGAACTGCTGGATCGCGCGACCCCAGTCATGAGCGCTGGCGCATGCCTCCATAACACCGGAGGCCGCCATGCGTCATGATCCCGCCAGCGGCGCCGTCATTATCATGCTTCGCAGCCTCAAGATGCATGGCATGGCGCAGGCCGTGACCGATTTGATCGAGCAAGGCGCGCCTGCATTCGAAGCGGCAGTCCCGATCCTAACCCAGCTGTTGAAGGCGGAGATGGCCGAACGAGAGGTTCGGTCGATTGCCTATCATATGAAAGCGGCACGCTTTCCGGCCTACAGCCGCGGCCGCGCATCCTGGACGCTCTTTTCAACCTGACCTTTCTCCCAGCCTGCGGCTGGATTACAGAATTCCGGCTCGAAGACATAGTGATTGGCCATGGCGAGGAAGCGCATGTTGACCTGACGCTCCTTGCCGCGACCGACACGATTCACCGCGGACCTCATGTTGTCGTAGATGCCGCGCTCTGGAACGCCGCCGAAAACGCGAAAGCCGTGCCAATGATCATCAAACAGCATCTCGTGAGTCTGCAGCAGATAGGCGCGCACCAGGAAAGCCCGGCTGAGCGACAGCTTGATACGGGCGACTTGCAGTTTGGTGCGTTCTCCGCCCAGCACCGCGTAATCCTCACTCCAATCAAACTGGAAGGCCTCGCCAGGGCGGAAGGCCAAGGGCACGAATGTGCTGCGGCCCGTGGTCTGCTTCTCACGCTGGCGATCAGCTCGCCAATCCCGGGCAAAGGCAGCCACGCGATTATAGGAACCGGTTTAACCGAGCGCGGCCAGATCGGCGTGCAACTGCTTCAAGTTCCGGCGCTGCTTGCGCGACTTCGTCGTCTCGGTCTTCAGCCAGGCCGCGAGCTTCTCCGCGAACGGATCGAGTTTGCTCGGACGTTCCGGCAGCGAGAACTTCGGCTCGATCGTGCCCGCGTTCAGATACTTCTTGATGGTGTTGCGCGACAGGCCCGTCCGTCGGGCAATCTCGCGGATCGGCAGCTTCTCACGCAGCGCCATCGGGCGGATGACATTCAAAAGTCCCATGTGGATCACTCCGTTGCTCCCCGTCGCTCGTCACGTTGGGGAAGGGTCACATGGGTCAAATCTCAATGGAAATTACGCGCCAACCCGGGTCAGTTCTGGGTGGAAATCAACAGCGCATGGAAAATATCCGCCAATCATGATTCGTCCATATAAGTTGTTGCGAATGAGATCGGGCAGATGCAGAGTTAGGCTCGCAGCCGGAATTCTGGAGTGCTGGCTTTGGAATCGTCGCAAGCTTGTTTGTAACCGGCATTCCATCCGTTGGAGTAAGCATCCCGCACAACCTGACTGCCAATGGCATGCTCTCGCGCTCTATCGCAATCAGCAAGGAACGTCTTGTATGTGGCATGATCTATATAGGTTTTGCGAATAAGAAAAATTGCCGCCGCAATAATCAGACCCGCTGACAGTCCTATCATGACCTGCATTACAACTCCTGCGATTCTAGATTAAAGTCACTTCATCTATAGCGATAATGGCGATTTTTTCCCAACTAGGACGTGTTGACAAAAGGGATTCCCCTGACCGAGGCACTGTGATTCAAGCTTATCTCTACTTGGGAGATGAGGTTGGCACGCAACCTGATATCCGATGATGAGTGGGCCTTTTTCGAGGAGTTCATTAGCGCCGTTCGACACCAGAATGGGCGCAAGCCATCCAATCATCGCCTTGTTCTAGATGGGATTTTCTGGATAACGCGAACAGGCGCGCCGTGGCGAGATCTGCCTGAAGAGTTCGGCAAGTGGTCCTCGGTCTATCGCCAGTTCCGGCGCTGGACCCTGGCCGGACTTTGGGAGGATATACTGGACGCGCTGAACCACGCGGGGATTGCGCCAGACAAACTGCAGATGGTCGACAGCACCGTGATCCGTGCCCATCATCATGCGGCGGGCGCAAAAGGGGGACTCCGAAAGAGGCTTTTGGCCGTTCAAGAGGTGGGTTCTCGACCAAGATCCACCTCCGCGTCAATGGCGCTGGCCTCCCGATGAGGACCGAGATCACGCCCGGGCAGGATTCCGATTACACAGGCTATGATCTGGTGATGGCCGACAACCTGCCGCAGCCCGCCGTTCTGGTCGCCGACAGAGGCTATGACTCTGATAAAATTCGGGAAGATATCGAGAGCCGCAGCGCCGTGCCGATGATACCGATGCGCAAAAACCGAAAGGTTCGAAAGGTCGTCGACATGACCATCTACACGCTACGCAACATGGTCGAGCGGTGCTTCAACAAGCTCAAGAACAGCCGCAGGCTGGCAACTCGCTACGACAAGACCGCAGACAGCTTCCTCGGATTCATAGACATTGCCTGCATCAGGCTATGGATCCGCCATTTGTCAACATGACCTACCGCGCGAATCCCGATCCGTGGAATTATCTGGCCAGCGCCTACGAGGCCGACAAATACCGCGCCACAATAGCCGCCCTTCCCCAGCATCAATTTCGATCCTGTCTCGAGATTGGTTGCTCGATCGGTGTGCTGACGGAAATGCTTTCGACGCGAGCCGATCATGTGACTGGCGTCGATTTAAGCGAAGAGGCCCTGAGCAGCGCACGCAGCAGGCTTTCCGCAGTTGCCCGTGTCCAACTGCACGGCCTGACCATTCCTGCGCAATGGCCACAGGGGCGATGGGATCTCGTGGTTCTTTCAGAGGTTGCTTACTATCTTTCCGCGGATGAGATCGCATCGCTCAGCACGCGGATTGCCGAAAGCACCTATCCTAAGGCCTGGTGCCTTCTGGTGAATTGGACCGGCGAAACACAGACGATCTGGCACGGCCCTGACGCCGCGAGGGCTCTGATTGATGGGCTGTGTGAACTGCGCCAGATCTCACATCTTGAACGGATTCAGCATCCGCAATTCGTCATTGATCTGGTGGCGTTGAGTTAGCTGACGGTCTTTTTCGAAGACCATCTCCTGACTCTCGCGCATATAGGCGCGGGCGAACATCATTCGGCTGTGGCAAAGGCGGAGATGGGCGACCTTCACCGTGACGGTCACGCCCGAGATCAGCACGACCTCATGGCTCCAGTCGAACTGGTAGGCCTCGCCTGGAGCATAATAGAGCGGCACATAGGCCTCGACCGTCACCGCCCCACGGGCCTGTGACCAGGTTCGCGCAAACCGGCGCACGGCATCGTATCCGCCCTCATATCCGATGTAATTCCTCGAAGATGCGGATCAGCGTCAGCCGCTCGCGAGAGGTCTTCGACGCATTCGAGGACAGAAACTGTTCCAGCTGCCCCTGCCATGGCCCGATCCGGGGCAACGGCTGGCGGCTGCGCTCATAGCTGAAATCCGTCTCGTCCGACCGCAGGATCTTCCGCACCGTGTTCCGCGACACGTGCAGCTCCCGAACGATCTTCTTCACCGACCAGCCATGAACATAGAAGGCTCACCGGACCCGCGCGATCGTATCCACCCGCTTCATCTCCCCTCCGCTCGCTTATCCTCCAGCGAACGGTCTGGCAAAACATCAGGGGGGTCAAAATTGGGTGCCGATACCCCCCTCTAAGGGGTCAAGATTGCACGCCGAAACACACACCGTTGGATGCATTATGATATGGAACTATCTTATCAGTTGTACCATAACAGCTTTTGCCGCTGAAAAATGGGAAATTTGCCGTGGAAAAGCTCGAAGACCGGCCGCTAAAAAATTTTGGCAAACAACGGCCACCCTCCACTCAGAAGACCTCCACCGCTACCAGAACATGCCTGCTGGTTCTAGGCATGCATCGTTCCGGCACCAGTGCTCTTACCAGAACATTAAACCTCTTGGGTTACAGCTTGCCCGAAAAGCTAATTGGGGCGGCAGAGGGTAATGATGCCGGGCATTGGGAGCCCGAAAATATTGTCCTATTCAACGATCAGTTACTTAGCGATATGGGCTCTACTTGGCACGATTTTCGTAGTCTGTCGCCCTCTCGCTTGGGACCTGTAGCCCTCCAGAACGCCGATCTGCAACTGCGCGATCTGTTGCAAAGAGAATTTGGTGATGCGCCACACATAATACTTAAAGATCCGCGGATCTGTAGGCTGGCACCATTCTATATACAAGCCCTAGAGCATTTACATTGCCGCATAGTGCCACTGATCGCGTTTCGCAACCCTGCGGAAGTCATGCGTTCATTACAACGTCGGCGCAGCAACTGGCCTACCGGACTTGGCGATTCCGTTGCAGCATTGATGTGGCTGCGACATGTTCTGGATGCAGAGGTTGCGAGCCGTAACATGCCACGCAGCTTCATCAACTACGCCATGCTTACAAAGGACTGGCAGAGTGAGATCCAACGTATCGCCAATCAAGGAAGTTTCGACTTTCCCGAGCCTGTGATCGAGTCAGCCCCACTAATCGGGGAGTTTTTACGTCCTGACCTCAACCATGAACGGATCAAGGAACACGATATCTCTGGTCAGCCAGCTCTGCGAGGCTGGTGCATGAGAGCACATGATGCGTTGAAGCGGCTTGTAATCGATCCGCATTCCGAGTCGGCTATGGCCGTGCTCGATATAATCCGACGCGATTTTGACGCTGCAGAGCTCCCACTTTCGGACATGGCCAATGGCGACGCAGTTCGGATCAACTTGCTTCAGGAAGAGATAGCACGCGCCCAGTATGAAAGCTGCAACTGGCAGGAGCGCGAACAGGCGGCAAGACAAAGGATTGAGGGGCAGGACACGCAGATAGGCGAGCTGAACACAGAGCTGCGCCGCCTTGAAGCTGATCAGCAAGTGCTCACGCAAAGCTTGAATGACGCGCGCGAGCGCGAACAGGCGGCAACGCAACGGATTGAGGGGCAGGACACGCAGATAGGCGAGCTGAACGCAGAGCTGCGCCGCCTTGAAACTGATCAGCAAGTGCTCACGCAAAGCTTGAATGACGCGCGCGAGCGCGAACAGGCGGCAACGCAACGGATTGAGGGGCAGGACACGCAGATAGGCGAGCTGAACACAGAGCTGCGCCGCCTTGAAACTGATCAGCAAGTGCTCACGCAAAGCTTGAATGACGCGCGCGAGCGCGAACAGGCAGCAAAACAGCAAATTGAGGAGCAACTTTCACAGATATTGGAGATGACGCTAAGCTTGACCGACGCGCAGGAGATGTTGGGTTGGCACGAGCGTAAACTCGCAGAAATGAATGAGCTGCTGCACAACCGCAATCTCGACTACGACAAACTGCAGCTGATCTCCCAACTTCGTGTTGATCAGATCTATAAGACACGCTCTTGGCGGGTAACAGCACCAATGCGGCAGGTCTCCACTAAATTGCGCAATATTCGCATTGCGGTGAATACCTTCCAAAGCGCCAGCCGCAACCTCGGAGGACCACTGGCGGCTGCCTCTGCGACGACGCGCATTTTGGTTAAGGAAGGTCCTAGAGGTATTGGCCGCCGCCTGAGTCGACACCGATATATTGCTCATCTAGACGCGCAAGGTGTCAACAAATCATCTGCGCATCAATGCTATATTGCTGCTACTCCTCATGTAATGAGTCTGGCGCAACTGATGGCTCGGGTTCTGCGCGAGGAAGGTTTCTTGGTAAGCGTAGGAACCGATCTTGATGGCGCAGATGGTGCAACGCATGTTTTCGTCATCTGCCCACAGATGTTCGATAATATCCCAGAACATTATATCGCCGTCCAGATGGAGCAATCGGTCAGTTCTCGCTGGTTCACCGAGGCATATTTTGACAGCCTAAATCGCGCCCGTGCAATTATCGATTATTCGATGACAAACCTTGACTATCTCGGCCGTCACGATCTGCCACTGTACAAGCTTCATTACATACCGCTGGACGTTGATCGAAACCTACTACCGTCGGACGAAGCACCTCGCCAAGGAATTTTGTTTTACGGCGACGATAAATGCCCACGTCGGCAAAGAATTCTGTCTGCCGTGGCCGATGCGTATCCGCAATTACGTATCGTCAACAATCTCTTCGGCGAAGAAATAGATCAGGAACTCAAGCGCGCTGCGGTGGTGCTAAACGTGCATTACTACGAAGGTTCTCTTCTGGAGACGACGCGGATCTATCAAGCGCTAAGTCATGGCACGCCCGTGGTCTCCGAAGTTTCCGCCGATCAGGACGAACATGCAGTGCTCCATGGCATCGTAGAGTTTGCCCCGGTAGACGATACTGACAGAATCATCGAGTTGTTGCGGCCCTATATCGACAATGACATCCATGCCATCGCGCAGCGCGAGCGAATTCGCTCCTTCACGGCCCGAGATGACAACCGTTTCGAGATGTTCTTCCGTCGCTTCTTGTTGGCGCAAAACATGGTAGGATACGATGTTATGAGCACGCGCGCGCCCAATTATCCGATATCGGTCCCCGAGCCCGCGCATTTGTGCCTTAGCCTACCGGAAACGCCCCGCAGGCGAGCGCTGTTTGCCGGTCAGATGCAGCCCGGTTTCACGATCTGGGATGGTTTGAAGGCTACGCCAGGATGGATCGGCGCGGCTATGAGCTATCGCCACATGTTTAAGCGAATCGTGGCGTCTGGTACACAGCGAGCCATCATATGTGAGGATGACGTACTATTTCCCACAGATTACAATCAGCGTATGGCTGTTGTGGAACGCTATCTAGAACATCACGAATGGGACCTGTTCTCGGGCTTTATTGCCGATGCACATGATGACATTGTGGTGTCTGCCGTTGTAGACTTCGAAGGTGTACGCTTCGTGCATGTCAACCGAGCCGTCAGCATGGTGTTCAACATCTATAATCGCGGCATCATGGAATATCTGGCTGAGTGGGACCCAACCGACAAGGACGTGGATCGCAACACTATTGACCGCTACCTTGAACGGCGGGAGGACACGAAGGTCATTTTGACGCTCCCATTCCTGGTCGGGCACCGTCCCGACACTACTTCGACCATCTGGGGTTTCGATAACACGCAATACGACGCAGTTATCGAGAAAAGTGAACTTCTCCTGACAGAGAAAGTAGAGGAATTCCTACGCAAAACTAGAAGCGGATCATAAATAACCTCAGGGACGCAATCCGTCGTCTACCAAGAAAGAAGAAAAATGAAGAAAGCAATAATTCACATTGGAGTTCACAAAACCGGAACCACAAGCATTCAGAACTGGCTGTGGAATAATCGCTCGGTTTTGTCGTCATCATTTGGATGGGAATACCCAAAAGAATTCTCAATTAATAATGCCCACCACGCAATACCATGGTCCGTGATACCTCAATTTGAAGACAACCCTATATCACGCCCCCATCGGACATCAATAGATGCTATTAAAGCGCGTGTGCAGAAAAAAAGCCAGGTCATTATAAGCTCAGAGCCTTTCTGCATGGCAGACGACAGTGAGGCCGATATCATTCGTGATATTTTTGATGGCTTTGATACTACCGTTGTGATGTATGTTCGACGCCAAGATAAACTCATTCAATCCGAATACGTGCAAAGGGTTAAGCAGGAAGTTTTTCCTCTTACCGAGCCTTTCTCAGGATTTTCGGCACTATGGAGATCTCGCGTTCCGTCGCTTGATTTCTTTCATTTGTACAAGCGTTGGTCGCAGCGCTTCGAAAGGGTTGTTGTAAAGGATTTCGATGCAGCAGTTTGCACAGGTATAATTAAAAGTTTTCTTGAGATTATTGGAGCCGAGAGCGCGGCTCCAGACCGCGAGGTGGCAGAAAATATATCGCTAAATTATCACTACATAGCAGCACTTAGAGAGGCAAATATTATTGATTCTTTCTCGCCAGGCGCTCGAATTGAGCTGGAGAAAAAAATGTCAAACATGAAGTTTCCGCAAGGAAAGCTTTCGTTCTTCAAGGGCGCAACAGCTCAACGATATATGGATCAGTTTATTTCCGGGAACGAAAAATTAACTCTTGATCTCAATACCAAATTTCTAGGGTTCGACGATAAATTCCCTTATGTACTACCTCACGAATACGTTGAAACGGACGTTAGCCGGTACATAGATTGGTTTCAAAGAGTTTTAGTGCCGCGATGGTAATTAAATATTAAACTATTGGAGCATCTTATATATCCTCAATGTGAAAGGCTATCTTAGAATTGAAAGTTTGCGTTTTCCCGGATGCACTTAGTACAGCGAAGTCCGCAGCCATTCATATATCTGATTTAATCAGGGATAGCACTATCCGCGTTCTCGGCTTGGCAACAGGGCGATCTCCGATTGAGCCCAAATCCTCCAATGCAAAATCGCCGGTGAAGCCTCCTGCGGAGCGACAAATCGGTTTTTCATTGAGAATCAACACAGTCCGAATTACAACCTAAACGGTATTTCGCAGGGAGTTCGCATCCGTCAAGGATGTGCGCATGTATCCCCTTGCCCCAAGGACAGGAGAGCTATTTGCGCATTTACCTGATCGCACCAGCGCCGGAGTTCGAAGAAAACGGCGTCCATGTCGACCGGGTTCTGCAGACCAATCCTCCGGCGACGATGATTGCCTCTGCCGCCATTGTGACCGTAGCCGGGCTGCTGGGTGAGGGGTTTGACCTTCGGCTGTGTGATGAGGTCATCGACGCGCTTGATTTCGACGACCCGGCAGAGGTCATCTGCATCAGCATGAACGTCTCTCAGGTCCGGCGCGGACTTCAGATCGCGGCGCAGTTCCGCGCGGCGGGCAAAACAATCATCATCGGCGGCCCGCATGTCTCGCTTGCCCCCGAGCTTTTCGCGGGCGTCGCCGATTGCATGGTCGAGGGCGAGTTCGAACCGGTCGCAAATGCGCTTGTCGCCGATCTACAGGCCGGACAACTGAAGGCGCATTACAAGGGCGGCAAGGCGGATCTGGCGCAGGCGGTGATGCCGCGTTGGGACCTTTACAGCAATGAGCGCGCGCTTCTGGGCACGGTGCAGACCAGCCGTGGCTGCCCGTTCGAATGCAGCTTTTGCGATGTGATTGCCTATCTGGGCCGCGCGCAGCGCCACAAGCCACCCGAACTGGTGGTGACGGAACTGCAAAACCTCTATGGGCACGGCTATCGTTCGGTGTTTCTGTCGGATGACAATTTCACGGTCTATCGCAAGCGCACCCGCGCGCTGCTTGAAGCCATCATCGCCTGGAACGGACGGGAGGGACGATCGCCCGTCGCCCTGACGACGCAGCTGTCGATCGACGTCACGCGCGATCCCGAGCTGCTGGAGCTTTGCAATCAGGCCGGGTTGCGCAATGCCTTCGTGGGCGTCGAGACCGACAGCGAAACGGCGCTGGCGGCGGTGCAGAAACGCCAGAACCTTCGGCAGAACCGCGTCGAGCAGATCAGCAACATCGTCTCAGCGGGGATTGCGGTGGAAGCCGGTCTGATGGTGGGCTTTGACAGCGACGATCTGGGCTGTTTCGAACGGCAGTTCGATTTTGCCATGGCGCTGCCCGTGCCGGTGACGCGGGTGTCTGTTCTGTCGGCCCCCGTCGCCACGCCGCTTTACGCGCAACTGAAAGCCGAGGGACGTCTGCTGCCGCAGCAGGACCTGAACGCCGGGCTTCTCGGCATGGCGATGACGAATTTCTATCCGGCGAAAATGTCGCGCGAACAGCTGGCCGAGGGCGCGCGCTGGCTGATGCAGGAACTGCTGCTGCCAGACAATATCATCAGGCGCCTGACCCATATGGCGCGGCTTCTGAAGCCCGCACCCCTGCATCTGCAGGGTCTGGCTCAGGACGGTCGCGTTGCGGTCGACAAGGATTTCTCGCTTCGGCTGATGCGGCTCGTCAATCGCACCCCCGGGGGACGGCAAATCCTTGAGGCCTCGGTCGCGCTGTCCTCGGCCCGCCCCGAGATCGCCCGCGACATTGCGCGCGCGCTGTTCGGGGTCCTGCCACCCTTCCTCTATCAAGCCTCGAAACGCCCACATTCCGGGCGCGCCGCCTGAGCCATCTCAGGGCCCGATTGCAAACCTCGGGCGGACAAGTTTTCGACGATCAAGAATGGACGCGCCCGATGGCCACACCCGACAAACACAGCCTTGTTGAATTCCTGCGCGCCGAGGTGGCCAAACGCACGGACACCGATCCGAGCAAGGTGACGGAACGCTCCGATCTTGTCGATCTGCGCCTGTCCTCCAGCGAGGCCGTGCTGCTTTGCTGCGATATCGAGGACGAATTCAGGATCGAGTTCGAGCCATCACTGGTTTTCTCGACAGGCACGCTTGGCGAGTTCGCTGACGCCATCATCTCTGCCCAGGCGGCGTGAAGCCGTACCCTTTCATGAACGCGCGACGGCTTGCGGCCCTGAAGATGCTTGCGACCTCCTGGCCGGGATCGGTCGAGGGGGGGCAGGGGCTTGTCCATATGATCAACCCCTCGGGTCACAGGCCGCCGCTGATCTGGGTCTTCAACGCCGAAACCGAGTTCCGGGCGCTTTCCGAGACGCTTGGACCTGACCAGCCCGTCATCGGCCTGAGGTCCCTTAATCTCATCGTGCCGTATTCCGACATGCGCGTCCGGGATCAGGATGAACTGGGACGACATTACGGGGAGATCCTGTCACCGATCCTGTCGGGCCGCCCCTGCTTTGTCGGGGGCAACTGCCAGGCCGCACATATTTCCTGCGCCATCGCCGCGCATTTCCTGACGCAAGCGCAGCCTGTTCTGGGCCTTCTGTCGATTGATGCGGAAAACCTGCTGCCGCTGCCCATTCCCTATGCCGCGATCTTCGGTGAGTTCAGCCAAGAGTTTAATCCCTGCCTGAAAGGGGCCAATCTTTTCCCGCTCTGGCATCGCGCGTTCCGGGAAGTCAGCCCCAGAACGCTGCCCGCCGGGCATGGCGAGTATTTCACCGCGCCCTCGCTGTCGGTTCTGGCGGCGCATGTTTCCAGCTTCATCGACCACTACCACGGCAGGCTTGTTCAGCCGCAGGCTTCGCGTGGACAGCACGCCCTCTGTAGCAAGGTTTCCCTGCCGCCGCAGATGCGGACAGGCGAGAGCGTTTTCGTCTCGCACCCAGACGGAGTCCGTGTGCCCGGTGATATTCTGGCGCGCTGGCATGATCATCAAAACCCAAGCCTGATCATGCGCGCCCATCCTGTTCGCGGCGACACCACAGGTGCAGGTGGCTTTGATCTTCTTGCGCCCGACACTCCGGGCGCTTGGGAGCTGCAGCTGTTCCGCTGCCAGATCGGCATCGGCCCAGTCCACTGGGCTGCGGACATTCGTCAATCCCGGCTTATTCAGATCGACCCGGCTTAGGTAATGCAGGCCCGCACGCGGTCCAGATCAGGGCAGCGCGGAACCTCATAAACGTGCCTTACCCTGATCAAAGCCTACCCGAACTGCAATGCCACGATCACGGCATGCGCCCACATCACCCTCCCCGATTGCAGGTCATCCGATCAGCGCCGTTTCCGCCAAATTCGGCCAGCATAAGTAGCTTCAGCCCAATCCAGATCGCGATGCAGAAAAAATGATCACGGGATCCGGCCCAATAGCGCAGTGAAGTCCCGGCGCGTCCGGCTTTTTTCGCCGCGTAGTTGTACCCTAACCGGCCCCGAGGCGTTAGAACTGAACTTGAAAGTGTTAAGGGGTAGATGATGGCGACGATCAACGGCACCAGCGGCAACGATACTCTGAGCGGAACGGCGGGGGCGGACACGTTCTTCGGAAGGGGCGGCAATGACGTGATGAACGGTCTTGCTGGCAATGACAGGTTCTACAACGCGCCCAATGGATTTCTGGATACCGGCCGGTCGACCATCCGGGGTGGCGAAGGCAACGACCGAATCGAGGCCGATGGCGGGAATGACGTCTACGATGGCGGCGCCGGCGTTGACACTGTGGATTTCTCCGATTTCAATGGCGATGTGACCAGAACCGTCGTGGATCTGCGCATCACCGTGGCTCAGGATACCGGCTGGGGTCTGGACAGACTCTCCGGGATTGAGAACCTGACCGCCTCCTATAATGCCATCAATGTCTGGTTAGGCGGAAACGAGTTTGCGAACCGGCTGACCAGCCTCGGCGACGGGTCGGACAGCCTCTATGGTTTTGCTGGCAACGACACGCTGGAAGGCGCTTCCGGGAATGACTATCTGCATGGTGGCAATGGCAATGACAGCCTGATTGCCGAAGGCACGGGCAATCGCCTCTATGGCGGGGCCGGAGATGATTTCATCCGGGTCTATACGCCTTCCCGAGGCAATGTGATCGACGGTGGATTGGGCACGGACACATTGTACTACTACGAGTTCAACGGTGTGATTGACCTCAATCAGCCCGCCGCAGGCGCGGAAACCATCAGGGGGATCGAGATCTTCGAGTTTTCCCGGGGCGCCTCGACCATCCGTGGGACCGCTGCGGCTGAACGCTTCGAGACTGACGGGGTCGCGCTGGTCCTCGATGGCGGCGCTGGCAATAACCATTTTGAGGACTATGGCTCGACCGGTCGTATCATCGCCGGGCTGGGTAATGATACCTTTGATCTCTCGAACAGCTTGCTGAACGTCTATGGCGGAGAGGGCAACGATACGATCGATATGACCTGGGTCAACGGCACGGATCAGGTCGTAAGCGGCGGTGCCGGTGACGATTTTCTGGATCTGACCTGGGCCGGATACGGCGGTGCGACCGGCCAGAGTTTCCATGGCGGCGCCGGCAACGACACGATCCATTCCTCTGCAGCCTATTCGGCCATCGCCATTGTCGGGGGCGAGGGCAACGATTCCATCCGCGTCGGCCGGTCGCAGGATCAGGTACGGGCCTCGGGCGGTGACGGGAACGACTACATTTCTGTCGAGGTGATCACCTCCAGCCAGCCCACCTCGTCCGTGATCGACGGTGGCGCGGGAAATGACACCATTCTGGCCGTGTCCGGAGACTTTGGCTCAACCTCTGGCGTCGGCGCTGAACTGCGCGGCGGGCTGGGCAATGATTCCATCACAGGCACGAATTTCCGCGACACGCTGAACGGCGGCGACGGGAACGACACGCTGATCGGCGGGGCCGGTGGTGATCTGCATATCGGCGGCGCGGGCATCGACTATGTCAGCTATGCGGGATACGATGCCGTGACCGTCAGCATGCTGAACTCCTCGCATTCGACAGGCATCGCCCTTGGGGACCAGTTCACCGATGTCGAAGGGCTCATCGGCTCGTCGGGTAACGATACGTTCATCGCGAATTCCCAGAACAACATACTGCTGGGCATGAATGGCAACGATCACCTGATGGCAGGTGCCGGGGCTGACACTCTGGACGGAGGCTCGGGCCGCGACACGCTGGATGGCGGCGCCGGATTCGATGTCGTCACCTACATGTCCGCTTCGATCGGTGTGACCGTGAATATGGGAAGCAGCAGTTCCGGATACGGGGATGCACGGGGTGATCAGTATATCAGCATCGAGTCGATCATCAGCACGCGCTTTGTCGACCAGCTTTATGGCGATACGGCGGACAACCGGCTGAACGGCATGGGGGGCAATGACCTTGTCGCGGGCGGGGCTGGCAATGACGTGCTGATCGGAGAGGCCGGAAACGACCAACTGGATGGTGGGCTGGGCAACGATCTGCTGCAGGGCGGGGCCGGTAACGACACGCTGGCCGGAGGCGTCGGGGCGGACACGCTGGACGGCGGCGCGGGACAGGACGTCGTCACCTATGCGGCCGCCATCGTGGGGCTGAGGATCAATATGGGCACGCCCGCTCAATCGACCTTCATGGCCAATGGCGACCGCTTCATCGGGGTCGAGAGCATTCAGGCCACGCGCTTTAACGACCAGGTCTATGGCGATACGGGGGACAACCACCTCTATGGCATGGGCGGCAACGACCTGCTGGCAGGCGGCGCGGGCATGGACTGGCTGATCGGTGGGGCTGGCAATGACGTGCTCCAAGGCGGGCTCGGAGACGACAATTTCGTCTTCGGGCGGGGCTTCAACCGCGATACGGTCAGCGATTTTCAGGACAATTTCGACACGATCCGCCTGCAGGGCTTTGCCGGGGTCACCAACTTTGCCCAGGCCCGCAGCCATGCCACGCAACAGGGGCAGGATGTAGTCTTCGACTTCGGGAATGGCGACGTTCTGACGGTGCGCAACACCACCATCGGCGCGCTGGCCGACGATCTGGTCTTTGCCTGATCTGCGATCCTATTCAAAGGCTTGCTCTGCCACGGCGGGGCAAGCCCTCAAGAACCCCGCTCAGCTTCCGGTCAGCGCGCTGGTCAGGTTCGGCGTGACCCGCGTGGCCGAGGCCGCCGCCGGATCGCGATACGAGCGGCTGCCGCTCATGATGCCCTGCACCACGCCGTCGCAATAGCGGCCCTTGGCCCCGCGCGATCCCTCTGCCACCCCCTGCCGCGCCGCATCCGCCATACATTGCGAGCGGACGACCTGCCGCAGGTTCGGGTCGTCCAGCATGGCCGTGCGCACCTTCGCGAAATGCTGCTGCTGGGCTTGCGCGGGCGGCACCATCTTCTTCTGCACATCCTCGCAACCGGCCAGCGATCCGACCGCCGCCAGCGAAATCATCGCCATTAGAAACCGCGCCATGCGCATTCCCCCCTTAACGTCAAAACATGGGGAAAGCTTGCGACCGGAATGCGGACAAATCAAGCAATTATCCGCGCAGAACTGGCGCCGCCCGGCGCCAGTGACGTGACATTTTTTGCCGCCCCTCAGCCCCCCAGCTGGCTGTATTCCAGCATCATATAGCGGGCGGGCTTGTTCTTCTTCTCATTGCCTTCATCGCTCATCAGCAACAGGCGCGGCTGGCCATCCACGACAATCGAGTCGATGGATTCGACGTTGTTGAGGTTGATGATATCGGGCAGCGCAATCGGCTCGGGCGGGACCGAGGGCTCGCCCGACCAGGACCAGAGCTGCGAATAGCGGTTTCCCTCATGACCCTCGATCTCGTTGACGATCAGGAAACTGCCCAGCACCGGATCATAGCTGAGCGCGCGGATGCCGCCGCCCTTCAGATCCAGCAGGATGGGCCGGCCAAAGCGCGGCGCGGCGGTGCCGTCGAAGACCTCGCCCGGGTTGGTGATCGCCAGCGCGATGGACATGTCCCCCGCCATCGGCTCTCGCAGGCCAACCAGCAGGTGCCTCGCCTCGCGGTAATAGGACAGGCCCTCGATGTTCAGCTTTTCGAAATCGACCTCCTCGCCGCTGAGTTCGCGGATCGCCGCCTTCAGATCATCGGCGGCCATCAGGTCATCGCGCAGCTTGGTATAGCTGGCGATCTGGCCCGCCGCGTTCCCTTCGATGCGGAAGCGCAGCATCTGTTCGCGGTCGGGGCGGCGCTCTCCGTCATTGTTCATCGAATGCGAGGTGGTCGCATAGACGTTGTTCGCATCATCGATCGACAGCCCCTCCAGATCGCTGAGCTTGCGGCCAAAGGCGCGGGTGATCTTCAGATCGGTCGAGGCGTTTTCGACCAGCCTGCCATCCTCGGCCAGGGACATGATGCTTATGGCGCGCGAGGCCTCGTCCTCGACCACCAGAATGCGGCCATCGGCCAGCTGCTGCACAGCAGAGGGTTCATAGATATCCTCGAACTCGGCGATCCCCAGGTTCTGCAGCCGGGGCGCACCGCTGCCGCCGACGCCCGGGAACAGGCCGATGAAGGATTTCACGCTGAGAAACGCGATGACCGAGGCCAGAAGCCCCCAGCGAAAGACCGTATAGGAGACATCCAGAAAGCGGAATTTCCGGTCCGCGACCTGACCCAGCCAGTAAATCTGGTCGGTCATCTGGTGATAGATCTCATCGCGGTCGCGCAGCAGCTCCTGCATGCGTTCCCAGTTTTCATCGCGCGTCAGCCGGACCCGGTGCTCATAGATCAGCAGGTTGATCGGCTCGCCCTCGGGAGCATCGTGGCGACGGTCCAGATAGTCGCGCAGGTCGCGCAGCCGCGCCTGACGGCGAAAGACCGCGACCGCCCATTCGCGCAGCGCGGTGAAGACCCCTGCCCGCTCTGGCGATGCCGCCAGCAGCGCGAAGATGATCGAGGCGGCGGCGGTCATCATGAACACCCCCGCAGGCAGCAGGAAGGCCGCCGTCTGGGCAAAGATGAACGCGCCCGAGATCATCAGCGCCGAGATGATCAGCCCGTTCAACGAGATCATGATATTGGCCTTGGTAGCCGCCAGCGCGATCAAATCCAGCTCGGCCCGCGTGGCGTTGCGAAACATCGTCTCGACCGCTTTCGAGGAGCCAAGCTGCTTCTCTTTCGGCGGGAGCGCGGTTGCATCCTCGGGGATGCCTTCGACCACAGGGTCACTGCCCGCCGCCGGGCCTTTTGCTGTCTTCCGGGCCATCGCACTTCCCCTTTCGCTTGTTCATGAAGGGAGTACGACACAGGCGCGGCGATATTCCATGAAGCCGGGCGTTTCGGCCTGCACTCGGCAGAACATCGCCGGGAGCGGGTGTGTGCGCCTCGCCAAATCCGCGCCCTGCCCCGCCGAGCCATCAGGCCAGCGGCATGCTTTTGTTTATAGTATTAAATATTACCATTATCGTACTATTGCGTTATCACTTTCTCGGATACTCGCTCCGCGATCCGGGTGAACCACCACTTCCGGAGCCATTTCATAGGATGTTTTAAAATGTTTACATGGACTTATTCCGAAACCGTGACGACTCCGGCCAGTGCCGACCAGATCTGGGCGCGTTGGGCCGATGCCGCGAACTGGCCCGATTGGGACAGCGAAGTCGAATGGGTTCGCCTGAACGGCCCCTTTGTCGAGGGCACGACCGGCAAGATGAAGCCCTCGGGCGGGCCGGAGGTCGCCTTTGAACTGACCGAGGTGACCCCGAATGTCAGTTTTACCGATACGGCGCGGCTGCCTTTGACCAAGATGGTATTCACCCATGAATATCTGCCGCAAGAGGATGGGGCGCGGGCGCAGATCCGGCATTCGGTCACCCTGACCGGCCTTCTGGCCCCCCTCTTCGGCAAGGTGATCGGGACCAAGATCAAGGCCCATCTGGCGGGGGCGATGGAAATGCTTTCCTCCCGGGCAATGGCCGAACCCGGCCGCATCAGCGAGACGACCTAGAGAAGGCATGTGAAGGTGTGATGACAGACGAAAACAACATAAACACGGAGTACCCGAGCCCGATGGACAGTCCCGGTTTCCGGTTTTGGCAGACCTTCCTGAACTGGCAGCGCCGGATTGACGTCGTGCTGGCGCCCTATGATCTGACGCAGCCCAGTTTCAGCCTTCTGGCGATCTCGGCCTGGCTCTCGGATGAAAGTCACAAGGCGACCCAGCAGCGCGCCGTGCGGCAGAAGATCATCGTCGAGATGTCGCGGCTGTCCAAGATGCAGGTCTCGCAACTGTTGCAGCGGCTCAGCAACAGCGGGCTGGTGACGGTCGAGCCCTATGAGCTGGACCGCCGCGAGCGCCTGATCGAGCTGACCGAAAAGGGCTGGTCCATCCTGCGCAAGACCATCGTGCTGGTCGAGGCCACCGACCGCGAGTTTCTGTCGAATGTCCGCATCGACTGAGGATCGGAGGGCCCGCGCCTAGCCTGTCTCGGCCGAGTAAGCCTCGCGCGGCTGGTTCATCCAGGTCAGGACCATGTCCCCCTGCCAGACGAACCCGCCGCGCAGCACCATGCCTTGCGGAAACCCCGGACCCAGATCCCCCGTCAGCCGCATCCGCCAGCGCCCCCGCGCGCGGGCAGGCATCGGCAGAAGTGCGGCGCAATCGAAGGGCAGGCGCCGCCCGATCCACGGAAAAATCGCTTTATAGGCGCATTCCTTGGCCGAGAAGATCACGCTCAGCAGCGCGGCCTGCTGCTCCTCCGGCACGGGCGCGATCCATTGCGCCTCCTCCTCGGTCAGCACGCGTTTTGCGACGGCCCGCTGCGACGTCGGGCGCAGCAGCGCCTCCAGATCGACGCCAAGCAGGCGGTTGTCCGGCCCCGCGATACAGGCGACCGAGGTGCCGCTATGGCTGATCGCCCCCGCGCGGCCCTTGGGCCAGATCGGCTCCTGCATCTGCCCTCGGCCCAGCTCCTCGATCCCGAAGGCCGCGCGGCACAGCTGGCGCCCGGCCAGAAACTCGGCCTGCCGCTTCGGATGCGCCTGCGAGAGGTTCGCGCGCGCCAACTGGCCCGCATCATCATCGCACAGATTCTGCGGCGAGAACTGGCTGCGGACCAGCCGCACCCCGCCCGCCAGTCGCCATTGCCGGGGCGTGCCGATCAGAAGGGGCGTGGTTTCGGTCATGAGACCCTCCGCCAATCACCCGTGGAGGGCAAAGGGGATGACCAGCGCTATAGAATCGCCCTGCATATCCGGGGTAAAACGCGGCATCTGTGGCAGCGCCATGACGCCTCGGCGTAGGCTTTCATCAACTTCCTCAGAGCCGCTGCTGGTCCGAATTGAGACAGCTTTGATCTGACCGTCCGAGGCAATCTCAACCGTCAGGGCGGCAACGCCCTTTGCCCTGCCCGTTCCTGCCAGCCTGTTCGTCATGAATGAATTGACCGCATTCGCGTTCACCCGAAGCTGCACGGCCCGGATCCATTCCTTTTCATTCCTGGGTTCGGCAGTTCCCGACCAGCTTTTCTGCTGAGCGAAACTCGCGGCGGGCAGCAGCACCGGCAAAGAGAGACACAGGCTTAGAAAGATCGTGCGCAACATCGGGCAGCCTCGGCAATATCACAGGTCTTCTGTTCTTCGAGACCGCCGCCCCCGTCAACGCCAAATGCGCCGCTCGCATGGCCGTTGGCCAGGGCAGGCCGAACACAGTCCTTTGACGGCAGCGCCCACCCCGGTTGACGTGGCAAAGCCCGTCCCCTATGTGCAGCCGCAAGGTTCCGGCACCTGCCGCCTGCGGCGCAAGCCACGGTGAAGCCCGGATCGACACGACATCTCACCCTCGAAGCATTTCGCGCGGTGGGCAATGCAGGCACCCATGACAGCTTGAAATGCCACACATGAGGAGTGGGCGATGTCTGTGCGGCACGCTGATCACAACCACCCTTTTCTGACCGCCCCTGTCGGGCGGCTGTTTCCGTCGAATGCCCTTCCCATGGCCGTGGTCATGTCGATGGGCGGCGTTCTCAATGTCGTCGACGGGATTTTCGTCGGCCATTTCATCGGGTCGGACGCGCTGGCCGCCGTGAGCCTTGCCTTTCCGGTGGCCATGGTGCTTTCGGCGCTGACGACCCTTGCGGGCGGCGGCATGTCCAGCCTGATGGCACGCCATCTGGGCGCTGGAGATCGCACCGCCGCCGGGCGCATCTTTGCCCAGAAGCATGGGCTGGCGCTGGCGATGTACGCCGGGCTTGTGGCGCTATGGGCGGTGGTCGGCCCTGCGCTGGTCAACTCGATGGCCGCAGGCAATCCCGAGGTCGCCGGACTGGCGCAGGATTATCTGCGCATCCTGATCCTTGGCGCGCCGGTTCAGATGATGCTTGGCATCCATGCCGACGCCCTGCGCAATGAGGGACGCGCCGGCCTGATCGCCGCGCTTTCGCTGCTGGTCAACCTGTTCAATATTGGCGCGAACTGGCTGGGGATCGTGGTGCTGGGCCTTGGGATCTCCGGCTCGGCGCTTGGCACGGTTGCGGCCCAGACACTCGGCCTTGCGCTGGTGGTCGGCCTGCGGGCGCGCAGCGGCACGCTGTTGCCGCTGTCCACCCTTGGTGCGCAAAGCTGGTGGGGGTCGTGGTCGCGGATCGTCCGGCTGGGCCTGCCGCTGTGCCTCAGCTTCATCGGCATCGCCATGGTCGCCAGCATCGTGATCCTGTCCCTGCAGCACGCAGCCGGGGCGGAATATGACGCCCTGGTGGCCGCTTACGGCGTCGTGACGCGGCTTCTGGGCTTTGCCTTCCTGCCGCAGATGGCCCTTGCGCTCGCGACGCAAAGCATTGCCGGAAACAATGCCGGAGCGGGCAGGACCGACCGCGTCCGGGCCACCTTGTCGCTGGCGATGGGGGTGGCGTTCCTCTGGTGCCTGTCGGTCACGCTGGTCGGAGCCTTTGCGGGGGCCACGCTTGGCCGCTGGTTCAGCGATGATCCTGCCGTGATCGCCGCCATTGCCGCCATCCTGCGGCCGATGCTGCTGCTCTATGCGGCCTCGGGCCCGATCCTTGTGCTGGCGCTTTACTATCAGGCGCTTGGCCAACCGGGTCGGACGGCGGCGCTGACGCTGGTGAAGCCCTGGCTTCTGACGCCCCTGCTGATTCTGACGATTTCCGCCGTCATCGGCAAGTCGGGCATCTGGCTGGCCTTTCCGATCGCGGATACGATCATTCTGGGCCTTGCTGCAATGATCGGGCGCGATGCCCTGCGCCGCGCTGACCCGCAGGCCGTCACCATGGAGGAACGCGCATGACCCTTGATGAGGCAAAGGCGCAGGCCAAGGCCCTGCGCGCGGCACTTCTGGCGCAGGGAACCGCGATCAGCCATGCGCAGGCGCTGGAGCTGATCGCCCGGCAGCAGGGCGCGAGGGATTGGAACACGCTCCACGCCCGGCTGGCGCAGCGCAATGCCCCCGCCGAGCTGGCGCTGAACGACAGGGTGCGCGGCCGCTATCTTGGCCAGCCGTTCACCGGGCAGATCATCGGCCTGTCCGGCCCGGCCAGCCACCGGCAGATCTCGATCCGCTTTGACAGGCCGGTCGATGTGGTCAGGTTCAAAAGCTTCTCGAACCTGCGCCACCAGATCCGCGCCACGATTGACGAACATGGCCGCTCACACCGCCACACCTCGGATGGCGAGCCGCAGTTGATCGTGGAAGCTGACAAGGACTCCGCGCGTTAGCGACGGGTTTCTGGGGCAAGGTGGACGGCTGCGATCAGGCGGCCACCCTGCCCGCCTCAGGGCTGCTTGCGCCGAAAAATCAACGCGGCCGAGATCAGGTAATTGATCACCGAAGCGATCAGGATGGCCACAGCCAAAGCCAGCGGCAGCGCCAGACCCATGCGGCTGAACAGCTCCAGCAGGCCCGCACGCAGCAGAAAGACGATCAGGCTCCAGCCCATGAAGACCAGATAGCGGCGCATCTGGCCCGGCTGACCGGCAGCGGCGAAAGTCACATGTTCATGCCAGAAGAACACCGCCGTCGCGCTGATCAGCATGGCCAACCCCAAAGCGACCGAGGGCGACAGCCCCGCCAGCCGCACCGCCGCCAGCGTCACGCCATAGTCGACCAGTGCCCCAAGGGCGGCCCCACCGGCAAAAACGCCGTATTTCTTTACGGAAAAGCGCAAGATGACCTTCTTTGCGGATGGGCGCGGACCTCTTCATCGCATGGCGCGGCGGCAAAAGGAATTGCCGATCCGCGTGCGGGTGTCAGCGCCCCCGCCGCGCCAGATGATCGTTCAGCCGCCGGGTCAGATCGCTGACAAGCTGGTTGAGTTCGATCATCCGCGCCGCCCCAAGCCCCAGCGTCGCCTGCAGTTTCTGCGTCAGACAGGCCGAATCGCTGCGCAGCGCCCTGCCCTTCGGCGTCGCCTCGACCAGTACCTGCCGCTCATCGGTCGTGGACCGGCGGCGCGCGACGAAACCGGCGGCCTCCAGCCGCTTCACCGCAGGCGTGACGGTGCTGGGCTCAAGGTTCAGACGCTCGGCAATGGCGCCGACGGTCTGCTCTTCCCCCTCCCACAGGGTGCTGAGCACCAGATATTGCGTATAGGTCACGCCCATCTGATCCAGCAGCGGCTTGTAGAGACGCTGGATCGCCAGCGAGGCGGAATAGATCGCGTAGCAAAGCTGGCCGTCCAGCGGGATCGTGGGTGTGTCTGTCATGATGGGCTCATCGCTGCGTTGTATTTCATTATCGCGATAAAAAATATCATTACAAGGAGTGCCGGAAAGAGTAGCGATTTAATTATTGCAATAATCATTATCTAGGTAAGGAAATCGAAATGCTGAAATCCCTGATTGCTTCCTCCGCCATCGTCTTTGCTGCTGCCGTGCTGGGTGGCGCCTCTGCCGAGCCTGCCGGTGCCAGAAACATCGTCCTTGTCCATGGCGCCTGGGTCGATGGCTCGGGCTGGCAAGGCGTCTATGACCAGCTGAAAAGCAAGGGTTACAACGTCACCATCGTCCAGCATCCGACCGCTTCGCTGGACGAGGACGTCGCCTATGTCCGCCGGGCGCTGGCGCTGCAGGACGGGCCGACGGTGCTGGTCGGCCATTCCTATGGCGGCGTGATCCTGTCGCAGGTCGGCAATGACCCCAAGGTCAAATCGCTGGTCTATGTCACCGCCTTTGCGCCGGACGCAGGTGAATCGGTCCTCGACCTGATTGCGGATCTGCCCGAAGGCGTGCCGGTTCCGCCGATCCTGCCGCCGAGGCGAAAGTCACGGAACCGGCCTGGAAGGCCAAGCCCAGCTACTATCTGATCGCCCGCGACGACCAGATGCTGAACGAGCCGCTGCAGCGTCGCATGGCCGAGCGTGCGGGCATGACCATCGCGGAAAGCGCGGGCAGCCATGCGGTCTATGTCTCGCATCCGAAAGAGGTCGCGGATCTGATCGAGACGGCGGCTTCGGCCAAGTGATCTGAGGCGACGGGCCTTCCCTTCCATGATAATCCGGGTCGTCCCTGTCGGGGCGGCCTTTCTCTTTGGGGTGTTGGCGCGCCCTGCCCCAAGTTCCGGTTCTGCGGGAAAGTTGACGGCTGTCAACTCGGCCTGCCTTCCGCCCGGATCAGTGCCATGACCATCGGTCCGGCCGAGAATCCGCCCTCCGCAGCCTTGCCCGTCAACGCCCGCAAATAGCCACCCGGGTTCGAGATCGCCCGGGCACGTTGCAGAATGCAGGCCAGAACCACGGCCGCCGTTTCTCGTCCCATCACGGATGCTGCCTGATGCCAGGCCTCCAGCGTGATCCCCAGCATGGGTCGGATGAAATCGGCGGCTCGAACCAGATCAGTCCAGTTCCGGATCTCCTCTGGCGCAAAGTCGCAGATTTCGGGCGTGGCCTTCAGGACGACACTCAAGGGCAATGCCGGCGCGGCGGCTTTCTGATTGTCTTGGCAAGATTCAGATTCAGAAGAGTCTGGTTTTGAATTCTGTTGGTGCCGCTCATTTTGACCGTCATTGGCGATCATTTCGGGCGTTTCTACGGCGACGAGATCCTTGGCGCGGGCCAGAAGTGTACGCGCTTTTTGAGCTAGAACCGACAGCTCATCGGCTTGCAATTTGCGGCGCAGATGGCGCTGCATCAGGGCCAGGAGGTCCGACAGCTCATCCCAATTCGCCTGAACCTCATTCCGGCCCCAGGCGATCAGCTTGGCGGTGTCGCGCAGGTGCAGCACGACGGTCTCGCGGGACAGGCGCAGCTCCAGCTCGCGCTGGCGTGCCTCAGTGGCGGCCTCGGCGATTTCCGCGCCGCGCATCAGAAGCGGCCGCAGGTCAAAGCCGAAAGCGCGCTGCAGGCCTGAGGGGCCGCGCCTTGCGTAGCGTTTGCCGTTGGGGCTGTCGCGGCGCAGGATCAACCCGGCGCGCACGAGCGCAGCCAGATGGCGGCGCAGCGTGCTTTCCGCCATGCCATGCGCGCGGTCCGAGAGCGAGGCATTCGACGGAAAGACGATTAGCCCGCCGTCATCACTGAGGTCTTTGCGGGGGTGAAAGCTCAGCAGCGCCGACAGAACGCCCAGATCGCGGTCGCTGACCCCGAAGGCGGCGCGCGCCGTGGTCAGATCGCGCAGCAAGGCCCATTTGTCCAAAGCGGTCTGCGGGGCAGGGCGCTCGGCCAGCGCATGGGTTGCCAGCAGACCAGCCGTCACCGGCTGCCGCCCGAAGGGCGTCATTGAGATGTGTCGCATCATATTGTCACGCGGGCATAAAATATCGCGCGCCCAAGCCAGACGTTGTTGACAGCTGTCAACCAATGCCGCTATCTTCGAAGTGCTAGATCGAAAGAGCGGCCCTTCGGGATGTCAGTCCTGGGGGGCTTCTTTTTTGTCCGTAACCGTGCCTCCTTCTTTCGGGTTGCTCGAAATGCTCTGGCTTATTCTTTTGATTCCAGCCAGTTGCGGTGAATTTCCGGAAGGTGATCGGCCAGCCAGTCGCCAAATTCGCGACCCTGACCCGTCAGTTCGATCACCATTTTCTTGGCGGCAGGCCGCGCCTCGCCCAGCAGCGTACCATTCGCGGCCTTGATCTGCCGCGCACCGTCGGGCTTTTCGCGGGCAGGGGTCAGGGCGCGCATCACCTGCTCGAACCGGGTGTCAGAGGTGGAGGCCGTGGCTGCGCGTTGCGCTGCGGCCAGATCCGCGCCGCGCACCCGCTGCGCCATCGCCGTCCAGCGATCCCGCCCGATCGAGGGCGCCGCGCCAATCGCCAGGATCAGCTTCTGCGGCAGCGTGTCGACCACCGTCAGCATGCGCGAGATCACCGTCTTGTCGATGCTGAGCGCGTCGCAAATGATCTTGCGATCATAGCCGGATTTCACCATTTGCTGGGCAAAGAGGGCCTTTTCGATAAAGGTCAGGTCCTTGCGGGCCGAGTTTTCCTGACCCTGCGCAATGATCAGCTCGCGGTCGTCCATCTCGCGCACCATGGCCTTGACGGGCTGGCGCAACAGCTTCAGCGCAGCGACCCGGCGACGGCCATAGACGACCTCGTAACGGCCTTCGATATTGGCATGGTGGCGCAGCATCACGGGGACCTGCTGGCCATATTCGCGAATGGATTCGGCCAGCGCGGCAATGCCCTCGGGGTCATTGTCCAGACGGTCGCGCAGCCCGGCATTGTCGATCAGGTCAGGCTGCACGTCGATGATCGCGCGCCGCTTCAGATCGCCGATCCCGCGAGAGACCGCGCCAATCGCGCCGCGATCATAGCGGGGCAGGGGCGCATCCTCGGGGGCAGGGGCCTCGACGGCGGCCTGCATCAGGCCTTTCAGCAAGTCCTTGCGCGCCATCACTCACCCCCTTCGCGGCCCCAGGCCGCCTGGATCAGCCCCTCGATCTCGCCGTTCACGTTGTTCAGGCTTTCCAGCGCGCGCTCATAGGTCGATCTGGTAAAGGCTGATTTTTCAACCTCATAGAGCGTCTGCTTGGTGATCCCGGCATCCGAGATCGCCGTCGATTTCAGCACTGGATGGTTCAGCACATGGTCCCCGAACAGAGAGCGCATGAAGCTGACCATCTGGTTTTGCGGCCCATCGCCGGGCTCGTATCGGGTGACGACATAGCGCATCCAGTCATAATCCATATCCGCGCCCGCATCCGCGACGACGCCCAGAAGGTTCGAGGTCATCAGCAGGAATTGGCACATCGACATGACGTCCAGCATCTGCGGGTGCACCGTCACAAGGATCGCCGTCGCGGCCGACAGGGCCGACATCGTCAGAAAGCCAAGCTGCGGCGGACAATCGATCACGACCACGTCGTAATCGGATTCGACCTCGGCCAGAGCATCGCCAATTCTGGTAAAGAAAAACTTACCCGAGCGTTCGATGATCGCGCGCGGGGTGTCGTGCTCGAACTCCATCAGCTCGAGATTGCCGGGAATCAGGTCGAGATTGGTGAAATAGGTCTTCTGGATCACCGCGCTGAGGGGCAGGGGGTCCTGATAGCGGATCGCGTCATAGATCGTGCCGCCGTCGTTGAGGTCGAACTCGGGCTGGACGCCATGCAGCGCCGAAAGGCTGGCCTGCGGGTCAAGGTCGATGGCCAGCACGCGGTAGCCGTCCAGCGCCAGCTTCTGCGCCAGATGCGCGGCGGTCGTGGTCTTGCCCGAACCACCCTTGAAGTTGATGACGGTGATGACCTGCAGATGATCGCCCGCTCGCCGTCCGGGCAGGTAGGTACCAGGGGTTTTCGCCCCTTTTTCAAGCAGTTGCCGCAGTTCGAGGATTTCATCCGGGCTGTAATAGCGCCGCCCGCCCGCGCGGGTTTCGGGGCTGGGGCCCTTGCCCTCAAGGTCGAGCTTGCGCAGATAGGCATCCTTGACGCCCAGCAGATCGGCAACCTCGCCGCTGGTAAATTTGCGCAATTCCCGCCGCGCATCGGGCGGAAACAGCTGGGCGCGATGCGCCTGCAGCCGCCCGGAAAGCGCCAGGGCATGATCGCCCACCAGCTTGTCGATGCGAGTCTTCTGCTGCATCCTGTCCCTCAAATCGCGCGGTCGGTTGTTACGCTTTCGACCGTCATATTCTGTTTATAGCGTAATTAAATGCGCGATAGGGACGATTCTGACAAGAAGTATTTTGTTATCCGCAGGATCGGAACCAGAGTTGAGGTGTTGCGCGGCCTTACGCGAACGGGTTCTCGATCCGGCAGCCGGTCGGGGCGAAATCCGCGACATTGCGGGTGACGACCGTGGCGTCATGGGTCAGTGCGGTGGCGGCGATCAACAGATCCGCGCCGGAATGGCCGATGCGGGCGGAAAGACGGCCCCAGATCTGCGCCTCATTCGCGCCGAAGGGCAGCAGCCGGTCGGAAAACAGCGTAACTGTGCGCACCAACCAGTCGCGCAGATCCTGCGCAAACTGCGGGTCGGCGCGTTCCTGCATGGTGATCCCGCGCTCGATCTCGCCCAGGGTGATGACCGAAAGGTAAAGCCGCGCCTCATCCTGACGCGCGAGCCATTCCATGACGGCGGCGCTGCGCTCGGGCCGGCGCATCGCGGACAGCACATTCGTGTCAAGGATCAGCATCAGAAGCTGACGTCGCGGGGTGCGACCTGTGTGCGCTCATCGGGGGTGGCGGGGCTGGGAAAGCTCAGCAAATGCTGCACGAATGAGCCGCGACGTTCGGTCGCGGCGGCGCGCATGCGGGCGTAATCGGCGGCCGACAGCACGACGACGGCAGGCTTGCCGCGGCGCGAGACCTCTTGCGGCTGCCCGGCCAGCGCGGCATCGACCACGGCCGAAAAGCGGTTCTTGGCGTCTTGCAGGGTCCACATGATGGCCTCCGTATCTGGCTAGATACCTAGCTAGATAGCGTCGATCCGCGCCGATTTCAAGCGGAGTCAGCCCAGCAGATCGGTGGCGGGATTCTCGGCGATCTCGACATCGGCGTAATAGCGCTGCGCCTGTGCCGGGCTGCGATGCAGGCTCAGCTGCATGGCGGCGGGCAGGGGCGTGCCCTCCAACGCGGCCTGGGTCAGAAACCCGGCGCGCAGCCCGTGCGGGCTGGCAAAATCGGGCGGATAGCCGCCCAGAACCAGCCGGTGACGCACAATCTCGCGCACTCCGTCAGGCGAGAGCCGCCGCGCCAGCACCCGGTCGGCCTGGCTGATCGGACGGAACAGCGGGCCCGATGTGATCGCCGCAATCTGCATCCAGCGCATGACAGCACGCGCCGCGCGGCCCTTCAGCGGCAGGCGCGGCGCGCGCTCGATCCCGGTGGTTTTGGTGGTCAGCAGGCGGATGCGGATCAGGCCTTTTTCGGTAAATTCACGGTCGTCGATGTCGTCGCGGTTCAGCGCCACGATCTCGGACCGCCGCCTGCCGCCCGAGGCCCAGCCCAGCATCAGCAGCGCCTGATCCCGCAGCCCGCGATGGCTGTGGTCGCAACTGGCCAGCATCGCCTCGAGCACGAGCCGGGTAATCGGATGTTCGGATTTCCGCACCGGCTCGCGCGCGGCGGCCTTGCGAGCCTTGGCGCGGGCCTGCCGTAGCAGCGGGGCCTCGAAGGGGCTCGGCAGGTTCCGCAACCGGTGAAAGGCGCGCCAGCTGGCGATGCGGCGGTCGAGGGTCGCCGGGGCAGGGCAGGCCAGCTTTCGGCGCAGCCCCTGCGCGATCAGCGCCTCGGCCACCTGGCGGGCCGGGCCGTCCGTGGCGGCAAGATCGGTGGAATGATCAAGGATGAAGCGCAGCGCCACCGCCTCGGATTCCGGCCAGTCGAGGGGCGTGCCGAAGGCCGCGCGTTTCCAGGACGAGATATAGTCCAGATCCCGCTCCCACGCGCGCAGCGTGTTCTCGGGCGTCCCGCGCCGATAGAGATCATGCAGCGCAGATGCGTCGGAGTCCGTGAGATGTGCGGGCGCGATGGGCAGGGTCATGGGGCCGAGTATCGCCGATTTCGCGGCGAATTCAAGAGAACTGATAATCAGTCCTTATCAGGAGTGATGAGGCATATATTCCGATGTCCAAGTAGTCGTCAATTGGGTGAGTTAATGATGACCAAATCGCAAATCATGCAGAATTGCTACGCCATATTACAACCCTTCGAGGCGATCGCGCCGCAAGAACGCGGCAGAGAATAGCTACGGGCGAGCAGCCCCTGCCTCATTGGAATAAATCTCGATGCCCGCCCTAGTCTCTTCAGGAACCAGTCGGGGGAAGAACGATGGTCAGGAAGACTTCAAAGGGGATGGAAGGCCGGTAGCAAAGGATGGTGCCGTCCGCGCAAGCGCAGCAGCAGCATTTCGTGAAGATGCGGACGGCCATGCTGGACGACCCCAACGTGCGGCAAGTCGTCCGGTCGCAGTGCATGGCCGATGCGGCGCGTCGGGGGTGGCCGAGGGCTCGCGCGGGGCCAAGGAGCGGTACTGCGACAGCGTGGTGCAAGGCATCATGAGCGGCAGACGCTCTTATCGCGATCCAGCGGCGGCCTCGGCGACGCGCGTTACCCCGAACCTGCCGAGTGCGTTGATGGGAAGTTAAGCGCGCCGCGATGCTGTCGCCTGCCGGGCTCTGGCATCACCAGATGTTAAGACGTGATGGCATTTAAGGATCCCGGAGCTATTCAGGCATCAAAAACCTCTTGCCCGATAGCGGGCAAAAAAAATAGCCTCAATCAGAACGGGTTGGGAAGCGGAGCGAGGACGTTTGAAAGCATTTCTTGCACTGTCGCGCGCCATCGGCCTGCTGAACGAACTGGTTGGCAAATCCGTCGCCTGGTTGATCCTCGCTTCGATTCTGATTTCGGCCACCAATGCCGTTACGCGCAAGGCGTTCAACCTCAGTTCCAATGCCTGGCTTGAAGCCCAGTGGTATCTGTTTTCGGCGGCTTTTCTTCTGGGCTCGGCCTGGACGTTGATGAGCAATGAGCATGTCCGCGTCGATCTGGTCTACAGTCGCCTTGGCAGACGCGCCCAGATCGTCGTCGACATCATCGGCACCGTCTTGTTCCTGCTGCCTTTCTGCGTAGTGGTGGTCTGGATGTCCTGGCCGGTCTTTCTGGCGAAGCTAGCCTCGGGTGAGACTTCGAACAATACCGGCGGGCTGATCTTGTGGCCCGCGTGGATGCTGATCCCGGTCGGATACACGCTGCTGGGGCTTCAAGGCATCTCTGAACTCATCAAGCGCATCGCCTGGCTGCGGGGGGATCTGCCCGATCCCGTCGTGCAGGCCGATGCCGCTGCGGCAGAGCTTTAAGGGGATCGAATGCAGTTTATCGCCGAAAACATGGCCCCATTGATGTTCATGGGGCTGATCGTCATTCTGCTGTTCGGCTATCCCGTCGCCTTTGCCTTGGCCTTTACAGGCTTCACCTTCGGGCTTTTGGGGATCGAGCTTGGGCTTCTGCCCGCGAACCTGTTTCACGCCATTCCTGACCGCATCTTCGGCCAGATGAGCAATGAGACGATGCTTGCCATCCCCTTTTTCACTTTCATGGGGTTGATACTTGAGAAGTCGGGAATGGCCGAGGATCTGCTGGAGACGATCGGCCAGCTTTTCGGTCCGGTGCGCGGCGGCATCGCCTTTGCGGTCATCGCGGTCGGCGCGCTTTTGGGCGCAACGACGGGGGTGGTTGCGGCCTCGGTCATCTCGATGGGCCTGATCTCACTGCCGATCATGCTGCGCTATGGCTATGACCGCAGGATCGCGGCGGGCACCATCGCGGCCTCGGGGACGCTGGCCCAGATCGTGCCGCCCTCACTGGTGCTGATCGTGCTGGCCGACCAGTTGGGAAAGTCGGTCGGGGACATGTACAAGGGCGCGATGGTGCCCGCGCTGATCCTGGTCGGGCTGTATATGCTCTTCATCGTCATCGTCGCGATCGTGTCGCCGAATAAGGTCCCGGCCCTGCCGCCAGAGGCGCGGTCGCTGAAAGGCGCCAGGCTTCTGCTGCGGGTCATCACCTCGCTGATCCCACCCCTGGTTCTGGTCTTCCTTGTGCTGGGCACGATCTTCCTGGGCGTCGCCACGCCGACCGAGGGCGGCGCGATGGGGGCCGTAGGCGGTCTGATCCTGGCCGCAATCAAGGGCAAGCTGTCCTTCCCGCTGCTGCGCGATTCGCTCTATTCGACGCTGAAGCTCTCGGCTTTCGTGCTGGCGATCCTGCTGGGTGCGCGGGTCTTTTCGCTGACCTTCTATGGCGTCAACGGCCATGTCTGGGTCGAGCATCTGATGACCTCGATCCCCGGCGGTGTCCTTGGCTTCCTGATCGCTGCGAACCTGTTGGTCTTCTTCCTGGCCTTCTTCCTCGACTATTTCGAGCTGGCCTTCATCATCATTCCGCTGCTGGCCCCGGCCGCGCAGGCCATGGGCATCGATCTGGTCTGGTTCGGCGTGATGCTGGCGATCAACATGCAGACTTCGTTCATGCACCCACCCTTCGGCTTTTCGCTGTTCTTCCTGCGCTCGGTCGCGCCAGCGCGACAATATCGCGACCGCGTGACTGGGGCGCTGATCCAGCCGCTGACCTCAAACCAGATCTATCTTGGCGCGATCCCCTTCTTGGGGATCCAGCTGGCCATGGTGCTTCTGGTCGCGCTCTTCCCGCAGCTGGTGATGCATTACAAAGGCAAGGTGGTCGAGGTCGATCCCGCCACCGTCAATCTGAACCTGCCCGGCGGCGGCGGCGCGGCCGATCCCTGGGGTGCGCCACCCAGCTTCGGGACTGCAGCTCCCAGCTTTGGCGCACCTCAAGGGCAAACGCCTGCGGCACCAAGCTTTGGCACTCCGGCGACGACGACCGCCCCAAGTTTCGGCGCGCCTTCCGAACCCGCTACGGCCCCTGCAGCGCCCAGCTTTGGCGCCCCGGCACCACAGCCCGCTGAACAGCCGCCAGCACCCAGCCTCGGCGCACCTGCCGAACAGAACCCGCCACCACCGTCCTTCGGGCATTAAACCGTCGCGATCAACAAGCGACACATGGGAGGAATACGCATGACCGACACTATCAAACGCCGGGGGTTCTTGCAGAAATCTGCGACGCTCGGACTTGGCGCGGCAGCCGCAAGCACACTGGCCGCGCCCGCCATCGCTCAGGCTGCGCCGAATATTCGCTGGCGCCTGACGTCGGGTTTTCCGAACAGCCTCGACACGATCTATGGCGGCGCGGTCTATGCGGCCGAGCAGGTCAAGGCGATGACCGGCGGCAAATTCGAGATTCAGGTCTTTCAGGGAGGCGAGATTGTCCCCGGCCCGCAAGCGCTTGACGCGGTCGCAGGAAACACTGTCGAGATCGCGCATACCTGCGGCTATTACTTCACCGGCAAGGATCCGGCCTTCGCCATCGGCTCGGCCATTCCCTTTGGCATGAACTCACGCCTGCAGAACGCCTGGCTGTATCACGGCGGCGGGAACGAGGCCTATGATGACTTCCTGAAAGGCCACGGCTTGATGGCCCGTCCGGGCGGAGCGACGGGCAGCCAGATGGGTGGCTGGTTCCGCAAGGAAATCAATTCTCTGGCCGACCTCAAGGGGGTCAAGATGCGGATCGCGGGCGTTGCGGGCGATGTCATGGCGCGGCTTGGTGTCGTGCCCCAGCAGCTTCCCGGCGGCGACATCTATCCGGCACTGGAGCGCGGGACGATCGACGCCGCCGAATGGGTCGGCCCCTATGATGATGAACGGCTCGGTTTCTACCAGATCGCGCCCTACTATTATTACCCCTCCTTCTGGGAGGGCGGGTTGACCGTCCATTTCTTCATCAATCCTGCCGAATGGGAAAAGCTGCCCGAAGAGTACAAGGCGGTTCTGGACGCGGCCTTCCACGCCGCCAATATCAACATGCAATCCCTGTATGACGTAAAGAACACAACCGCGATCCGCGAACTTGTGGGCAAGGGCGCGCAGTTGCGGCCACTGCCGCGCGATGTGATGGACGAGGCCTACACCCAGACCTTCGCGCTTTACGAGGAATACGGACAGAAAAGCCCGGCTTGGGCCAAGATATACCCCCAGTGGAAGAAGTTCCGCGACGAGGGCATGGAATGGTTCCGCGTCGCCGAGTTCTCCTATGACAGCTATGTCTTCGGGGCGCAGGCCGCTGGGAAATAGTTCGGCAACAGCAGGCCGGACATGATGCTTTAGGCTTGCTGGTCCAGCTCGATGATTTCGACTGATTTTGCGGAGGGCACGTAAATGGAGCTGGCAAATGCAGGCGCCGGTGTCCTCTGCGGCAACCGGGGCGAGATTGACAGGGGGGAATGAGAGTGCCGCAAATGCGGCACTGCATTTGAGGGGGGTAGATTTATGTCCTTTCCCGCAGTTTGCGACAGAGCCCGGCGGCGGGGCAGGGTGTAAACGATAAGGGGGGGCGAATGCTGCTGCCGGACGGCCCGGCGAGAAAAACAAACACCCCTTCCGCATCCTCGGCACCGATGCGACGGCTCATGAGCCGATTCTGGCCTCCATGCGCGCCATTTTCCGGCGTGCGGCCTCCGTCTTCGCGGGCGAGACAGGCGAGGCGTTCGGCGCGCTATCCTCGGCGCTGCTGTTGACTGATTGGGTCTTCTTGAGATCTTCAGTCGCATCGGCGATCGCCTGCCGATGATCCGGAGGATTTGAGACCTCGTCCCTCCCGCCTGCCGAAGATGGACACGAGCTGTCGTGAGGCGGCCTCACGGACGCTGGCGCATCACTGGCACGGTCCGATTGATACTCGATCAGCCGCACCTTCGAGAGCGCCGTCACCTGGGTCATCAGCGCCTGAACCTGCTCGCTCAACGCGCCGATCTCGCGATGCGACGCAGAGGGGTAGGGCAGGGGGCCTGTCTGCGCCGCCATGATTTTCTGGAAGGACGGATCTTCGTAATAGACGATGCGCTGCGCCAGGATGGGATGCTGACGCTCGGGGATCAGAATGACCTGATTGCGGTCAAGCTTGGTGATTTCATCGGGCGACAGGAGCGGGCGTTCCTCGTTGCGCCGTGAGATCGAGCGGCGCAGAAGCCCACCCTTGTCGGGCGCGTAGCTGTCGCTGATCGAGAGCCGGGTCGTCTTGCCCAGTAGCTCGGAAATCTCGTTGGCCGTCATCTTGTCGTTGGCCGCGAGGTAGAGCTTCATGCCGCAGGCCGATTCAATGGAGAGCCGTTCCTCCTTGCTGTAGATGTTTTCCAGGCCGGGGATCGACTGGGTGATGATCGACACCCGCGCACCATGGCCCGCGAGTTGCTTCAGGGCCTGGACCACGATCTTCATGCGGCCGAGCTGGTCGAACTCATCGAGGACCATCTTGACCGGCCAGGGCTCGCGCTCGGGATCAGGCATGGTCGCGCGCAATGTGGCGATCAATTCGCCGAAAACCAGGCGGATTAGCGGTGCCAGTGTCTCGATCGAATCCGCGTTCACCACCAGATAGACCGCCATGGGTCGGCGGCGCAGATCGGAGAAGGAGAAGTCATTGCCACTTGTGGCGAAGTCCACCGCCGGGTTATTCCAGAGTGCCATTCCCGCCCCGCCAAGCACCGAGGCATGCGATGACAGCACCTTGCCATCATAGGCCGAGAACTTGCGGAAGGTCTCGGCGGCGTTGGGGTGTTTCACCTCCAACGCATGGGCAGCATAGGCGCCCTGTGACGCGCCCTGCCCAAAGAGAATGCGGTTGATCTCGCCGAGCGTGGGGCGACCGCGCTCGATCGCCAGCAGCCCCGCCGCGACAAAGAGCTGCCGCCCTTCCGAGAGGAAGTCACCCGCGTTGCCCTTTTCCGAGACCGTCAGGAAGTAGTCCGCGATCTTGGCGAGTTCGGTATAGCGTTCCGCCGGATGCATGACCCGGGCCACGCGTTCCAGCGGATTGTAGCGATGGCTCGAATGCGCGAAGTCGAAGGGAGAGAAGCGGAACACCTCATCGCCCATGGAGACCCGGTGCCGGGACGTCGCCTCGAAGATCTCGCCCTTCACATCGAGGACGACAACGCTGCCCGGAAACATCAGCACGTTGGGGTTGACGTAGCCGACGCCCTTACCGGCGCGGGTCGGGGCGACGACAAGGCAATGCGGAAACTTGTCATACTCTGCCGAGATGAAGCGACCGGACAGTAAGAGCCGCCCGAGCCAGCCGAAGCGATAGAGCTTGCCAAAGACCAGCCCGCGGCCAACCGGCTGCAAGAGCTGATTGCGGCGCATCTCACGGCGGCTCTGGAAATGGGCCTGCCCGTATTGCGTCAGCTTGTGGCCGAAGCTGATGACCAGAGCCACCAGCCCAAGAGCCACAGATCCAGCCAGGGCAATGCTATAGGCAAAGCGCCATGGATCTGTCTGTGCCGCCCGAAAGCCCGGGAACTCGGTCAGCAGCACAAAAGGATTGGCGGTATTGAGGTCCTGGCCCAGATGCCAGGCCAGCCACAGGCCACCCGCCATGGAGCCGATCAAGGCTCCACAGATGAGACCGAAGGGGATTGCAATCAGCGTGCGGTTCATGTTCGTCCCCTCACAGATCAAGGTCGAGACCGCTGTCGCGGTCGATGACGGTGGCTTGCGACAGGGTTTGTTCTGGCGCGGCATCACGCAGCGCCTCATGCGTTTCAGCCATCATGCGAATCGCCGCCCCTATGATTGCCACCCGCGCCGGATCAGACACATCGCGGCTGAGATCGGTGCTGTCGCCCGACCGCAGCCGTTCCATGGCCCCTTGTCCATAATGTGCCTCGACATCGCGCCGGAAGGCGGCGGCCTGCTCTTCCCTGCGGAACTGCGGCCGCTCGCCTGCGATCACCGCATCGGCCATTTCGTCAAAAGCCGTCGTGATCCGCGCCGCGCGGGCCTCTGCGATGACGGCCTGTGGGTCGCGGTTGGGCGCAGGTTCGGTTGACACGTTCACGTCGCGGCCTGGGTCAGCGAAGGGCCTGCCATGGACATAGATAACAGACTCGCCACGGGCCTCGGCTTCACGGCCCGCCGTCACAGCTTCTTGCTGTTGGGTAGCCACCTGTCCTTCACGCGACTGGCCGAGTTCTACGATTTCGCGCCGAAACGCCTCATCGCCATCACCGAACTGCATATGAGCATAGTAAGATTGCGCGACAGCCCGGGCTTCCCTGGCGGTGTCAAAGGCCACAGCCGAATAAGAATAGACCTCTTCGCCACCCATGTAGGACGTCTCGACGGCCGGATGGAATTTGCCATCGATCACCGCGACGGAAAGGCGATATTCATTGGCCCCATCCTCGACCTCCCACTCACCGATTTCGGTCATTTCCGGGTGGGATTCCCAGTATTCCTTCTCCCATTCGGCGAAGTTTATGGCCAGGTGGGCTGCGCCATAGGCCGATCCGACGCCGACATAGGCCGCAAAGCGGTCGTCATGCGTTTCGAGATCGAGCTTGTTGTCCTTGGCCCAGGCCAGCACATCGGCCTCGACCTTTGCCACCAGCTTGGCCTTGTCGGCCCAATCCTCGGCACGCCATTCGGAGGTTTCGCCGGGGTCGATCCGCTCCAGCTTCAGATGGGCGGCGCGGTCCGGCGCGGGGATCTCCGCCAACTTCGACAGATAGTCCACCGCCTCCTTGCGGGCAAAACCGATCAGTTCACGCTGATCCGTTGCGATCGCCAGCGCCGCTGCGCGCTGCACCTCGCGGTTCTGCGAATAATCGGGACGGATCATGCGCTGGATGCTATCCAGAACACGGGCAAACATGTTGGGGTGTTCTTCAGCCATTGTCAGTCCTCCATCTGGGGATCAGTAGCCAAGCCAGCCGAAGAGTTCGGCGGTTGTCGTGAAGCGGGTGGGACCGAGGTCCTTGCGGGCCTCGGCCGGATCGAGGCCGTGATCGCGGACCAGCCGTTCGGCCTGCTTTTCGGTGAGGCGGGGATAGGCGCGGGCAAATTCCTCGCTGGTCATGCCGCCTCGCTTTCCAGCACAAAGCCATCGAGCGCGGGCATCCAGATTTCCATGACGCCGCGCCGGTCGCCCGCGCGGCCCACCTGGATCACCACGTCAATGGCGCCGCGCACATAGCGCTGGATCTCGCCGTAGCTCATGCCGAGACCGCCCTTTGCGACCATGAATGCCAGCCGATCGAGCGCCTTACGGGCCGATTGCGCATGGATCGTGGTGAAGGAGCCCTCATGGCCGGTGTTGATCGCCTCCAGAAAGGTGATTGCCTCGATGCCGCGCAACTCACCGAGGATGATCCGGTCAGGTCGCAGCCGCAGCGTCGCTTCCAGCAGCCGGTCGGCCGAGCGGGGCGAGCTTTCCTTCCGGTCCGCGATCAGGTTCACCACATTCGGCAGATCGGGCAGCAGCTCATTGGCATCCTGGATGAGCGCGAGGCGCTGTTCCGGCGCGACCATCCAGAGCAGACGGCGTGATAGTTCCGTCTTGCCACCCGACGTGATCCCCGAGATCAGGACGTTCAGCCTCTGACCCACCACCTCGCAGCAGAAGGCGTCAAACTCATCTTCCGAACCAATCGTCAGCCCGGCCTTCAAGCGCCCGAGGATCGATGCGCGCTCTTCCTCCATCGAAAGCTTCACATCACGCAAGAGACCAAACCGATGTGGGGCCGCCCCGGCTGCACGGGGACGGAAGAGCCGCAGCGAGATCACCGTGCCGGTGGCCGAGGCCGGGGGCACAATGACCTGACAGCGCAGGTTCACCCCCTCGAACTCCACCGAGGCCGAGACCATGGGGGCGATCTCATTGAGCGAAAGCGACTGGTCATTGGCGATCTGCTTGCCGAGATCGCGGGCAAAATGCGGCTCCAGTCCCGGCAGGCTGGCCTCCTGCATCACCGCCTGGCCCGCCCGTTCCGTCCAGATCCGGCCGTCCCCGTTCAGCGCAATCTCGATCATCGCGGGATCGCGGATCAGCGCGCCGATCTGGTTGAGATAATGGTGAAGATAGCCCGCCATTACAGCATCTCCACATCGGCATTGACCTGCACCATCACCACCGCGCCCTGGTCGATGCTGATGGTCGTCGGAATATCGAGATAGCCCTGCATCACCTCGCTCAGCGCCGAGGTGGAGTTCTGCGCGACGTCCGACGCCGCCTCCGACCAGCTGTCGCGCCGGTTGCCGGTGTCGGTCTCGCTTTCCAGCGCCGCCGTCAGGATCGCCGGAATGCCGCCGATCACCGAGACCGCCGCCGCGCCCATGAACCGGGCGAAGGTGTGATTGCGCACCTTGCCGGTCAGACCGGACCGACCGATCCGGTCGGTGCCATAGGCGGCGAGCTCGGCCGACTGGCCGTCGGGCGTCACCACCCGGTCCCAGGCCACCAGAACCCGGCGCTGGCCGCGATCAATGTCCGAGCTGTAGCGCCCGAAGAGCTTCGAGCCGCGCGGGATCACCACATTCGACATGTCCATCGAGAAGACGTCATAGCTGACGGTCGCGATGACATTGCCCTCAAGGCTTGACTGGATCGCGGTCTGCAGCGTGGCCTCGATGAGCGTGCCCTGCACGACCGTCTTCGACGGATTGGCGATGACTTCGGCTTGCGTCACACTGGCGCGCGTGGCCCCGGCGCGCACAAATGCCTCATCGCCTTCATATCGCTGGCCCGCATCGCCTTCGCCCTGAGCGCCCGTTCCGCTGCCTCCGGCGCGATATGCCACCATGGGCGAGCCATTCTGGGCGATCCGCTGCGCCTCGGCCGCCGCCCGGCGCGCTTCGAGATCGGCGAGACGCTGCGCCTCGCCATCATCAAACTCCTGCGCCGGAAGTCCGAGCATGTTCTGCGTCCCGAGCTGCGTTTGCAGCCGGAGGTTTTCCCGTTCGAGTTCGGCATAAGCGTTCTCCTGATCGGTGGCCCGCTGACGCAGGCTGTCCATTTCCGCCTGCAGGGCCGCCAGTTCCGGCGACGCCTCCGCAGGCTTGTTCCTCAGCGCCTCCATCTGGGCCTGAAGTTCGGCGAGCGTGGCGCGCAGCCGCTCGGCTTCCGGATCGACGACAAGCGCCACAGGTTCTGCCACAGGCTCCGGCTCTGCTTGCGGCGTCACGATGGCGGGCTGTGCACGCGGCACCCGCGTCGTGAACCCGGCCATGCCCAGGTCTTCCTGAAACTCGGCGCTCTCGGAGGTCTCCACCTCTGGCCGGGCTTCCTCGGCTGCGGGAACCGAGGCGACATAGCCACCGATCCCGAGACCGGCCACCAGCACGGCGGCATAGGGCCCATAGGTTTTGACCAGCGAGGGCTTCGGGGGCGGTTTGCGCAAGCTCTGAAGACGGTCCTGCACCTTGTCCTGGTTCGTTTCGGTCATGGCTGGATTACCTTCCCTCAATGCAGGCGTGATCGTCGCCGTAGCGCACGATCCACCGCTGCGACCGCCCCGCGACCACGATCACGGAGCCTTTCATGGTGCTGTTGACGGCATATTCGCGGCCCTTCTCATCCACCCGGAAGACGGTCGGCGTGGCCGCACCCTGCGGGATCTGGAAGAAGGTCTTTGCGCCATCATCGGAGATGCCGATGGGCGCGAAGGCCGCGCCCTGCGTGCGGCTGAGAATCCGGTAGCGCATCTGTGGCAACGGCGCTTCCGGAATGGGCCTGACCGTGGCGGCGCTGGAGGACGACGTACGCCCGCTGCCCGGCACCGAGAACTTGACCGACCAGGACGGCTGGCGTTTGCCCTCGACCACGTTCAGGAAGTAAAAGCGCCGGTTGGTCTCGACCGTGACATTGGTATGGGCCCCGTCGATCACCGGCTTGATGGTGAAGACGTTGTTGCCTTCCAGCTTTTCGACCTGGAAACCTTCGGTGTCTCCGGCCGCGATCGAGCGGATGGTCTCGCCATCGCCGAGCTCGATCATGGTGATGTTGCGCACCCGCGTTGGCACCGTATAGACCTGCCCCTCCTGATAAGTGGCATAGGTGATCCGGCCATCGCGCGACCCCGAACGCGGGCTGATCTCGGCATGAACGAGGGTGGGAAGGGTCAGGGCGGCAACAGCCGCAGCCATCAGCGTCTTCATCATTTCTCTTCCTCCAGGGATTCCGCGGTGACGCGGTAATTGTTGACGACAAAACCAAGGGGATTTTCCCAGACGAGCTCGACCGCGCTTTCGGTGGAGGGCTGGAATTGATAGGTGACGGTGGCGTAGAACTTGCCCACGCGATCATCTTCGCCCGGCTGCGAGAAGGTCTTGGTGAAGCGCACCGTGGCGGTGGTCTCGCTGATCTCGCTGATGCTCAGCACCTTGATCTCGACCTTGCCCGAATTGCCGTAAAGCGTCGGCGGGTAGTTCGGATTGGCCGGGTTCCAGAGGCTGCGGAGCTTGTCCTTTTCGAGCAGGCTCGACATGCGATAGACCTTGAGCATGCGGTGCTCATTGTCATGTTCGTCATAGGTCTCGCGATCCATGACATAATTGAAGAGCAGCCCTTTCCTGACCGCTTCGGCCTCGTTCATCGTCGCAGGCTCGACCTGGACGATCCGGCTGGCCATGCCGGTGTCCTTGTCCACCATCACCACGAAGGCTTCGGTCTGTTTGAGGGGCAGGGTGGCCAGGGCCGCACCGATGCCCCCGGCGGCGATCACTAGCCCGACCGTGCCGATGATGAAGCCCCGGCGCTCGCGGCGTTTTCCTTCGAGAAACAGCTCGCTTTCGAGAATCGTTCTCTGTTCAGACACTCGGTCTGTCATGGCATTACCTCAGAATTGAATGGATCAGCGCGGAGCGTGGATCAGGGTTTGGGTTCGGTGCCCAGTACCTTGGAAAGTCGGATTTTTTGAGCCAGCTTGCCGCCGCGTTCAGCCCAGACACGTTCACGGGCGTCTGCAGCATCTTTGCGCTTCACGCCGCCTGTCAGCATCCCGGAGCGGAACATCGTGGCGCGCTCACCAATCAGGCCCCGCGCCACACTGGTCACCGGAGCGGGCGTGATGCTGGCCAATCGGAACTGTCCCGACAGATGGCCGGCCGCCGAGGGAATGGACTTCAGCGCAAAGATCCCCACGAAGACCACGACGAAGAAGCCCAGGATGCTGCCCAGGGTGGCGTCGCCGCTGGTCGCCGCGACAGCCTGTTCTTCGCCCACCGCCACGATGCTGGTAATGATGGCCGAGGCGGCAATCGGATACATCAGATAGCCAACGAAGGATTCCAGCCAAGCTTCGAAGAGGTTTCGGGTCTTGTCAAAGATCGTGGCGATCATCGCCAGCGGCGCCACTCCGAGCAGGAAAGCGATCATGATCTTCGCAAATCCCACCACAAGGATATAGGCCGCCATCAGCGCGGAGAGGAACACATAGGCGATGCCGCCAATCACCCCACGCTGGATCGAGCCCCGCGAGGCCGAGACGGTGTCGACGGTATCCGCCATATTCTTGGCAAAGCTGTCCATTGCGGCATTGGGGTTGGAGTGCTCACCACCTTCGGCATCGAAGAGGCCCATGGCCAGATTACCCGATCCCTCCGACAGGGCGTGATAGAGCACCCCGAAGTTCGCCCAGCTGAGCGAGAAGGTGTAGACTAGGATCACCCGCCACATGAGCTGTTTTGTGTCCCGCAAAGACAGGCTCGCCGCGCCGAGGGCGATATTGATGCCGAGCGCGACGATGAAGATCGTCATCATGATGGTCATGATCGGGCCGAGCGCCTCGGCCGTGGTCTCGAAATAGCGCTCACCCGCCGAGGAAATGGACCGATCCAGACTGGTCAGAAGATCCGTGACCGTTGCCATCAGAGCCTCCCGCCGCAGAGGTCTTCGACCTGCCAGCGCATCACGCGCGCTTCATCCCGCATCGGGTGGGTCACGACATCTTCGACATTTGCGACCTTCGCCTCTTCCATGAGGCGGGTCTCAAAACGTGTGAGGGTGTCCACCGGGATCATCTTGCCCGTGCAGGTGCAGTCTTTCGTCGCCAGAACATTCGTCGTGACCAGATAGTCATTCATGTCCCGGCGACGGGCAGAGATGGCATTGCCCGGTTTGCCGAGCCAGGCCACCAGTTCCGGGGTTTTTGGGCAATCCGAATAGCGCACATTGCCTGCATCCTTCAGCGGCTCGACCTTTGGCACACCCTCCGCACCGAGGCGCAGCTCAAGGAAACGATCCTCCTCGGCCTGTTCCGCTTCGGACAGAGGCTGGATCGGAAGTGCATCGGCAGCGGGCGAGGGGGCAGGTTCGGGGGTGGGAGCAGAAGTCGGCGATGACAAGGACAGAAACACCGCGCTGGTCGCGAGTGCCCCGATCAACGCCCCGACCGTGCCGTAAAGCAGCTTGGTCATGGCTCAGTCCTCCATCTTGATCTGCAGGAACTTCTCTTCATCGGCAGCGGTCGCGGCGTCCATGACACCGGCCTCGCCCATGCCCACCGTCTGAACCGCCTCCATCGCCCAGAGATTGGCCAGCGCAATCCCGAGTTCGGCGGTGACACGTGTGTTGAGGTCGATGGCCTGCTTGAGGTTCTCGCTGTCCTCAATCTTCGCCACCAACCCGTCGATCCGGACAAGGCTCTCCCTGGCCTGTTGCGATGAGCTCTCGGCCGCCGCCGACATGAAGGCGTTGACATTGGCCGCCGTCCCGATCCGGGCCGTGGCCGCATTCTCGCTCTGCGTCAGTCCATCAACCTGTTCGCGGCTCATGCCCGCCGAGGCGAAGGTCTTGTCCACATGTGCCGAGACCGCGCCGCCGCCGAGCGTGCCGCCCGAGAGCGCCTGCGCCCAATTGCCCGACTTCGCGGCATCCAGAGAGCCGGTCAGATCGGCAAACTGCGGCAGGATCTCCTGCAGGAAGGTCGAGGGATCGAGACCCAGATCGGCCAGCGAGAACCCGTCGCGCAGGGCCGAGAGCTGGTTTTGCAAAAGCTGCACCTGCTCGATCAGCTTCAGCGTCTGATCGTCCAGCTTGAGGTTCGCGGCAATCTGCTCTTTCAACTGCAGCTTGGCCTCCGCCAGCTGGTCGGTCAGCTTGGCAATGCTCAACAGATCAATTGTGGGCACGCCCTGCGCGCTGGCCTGAAGGCCGAAAGTCAGGGCGAGGGCGGTGGCAGAGAGAAACATCTTCATCATCAATCCTCCAAAGAGATCCGCAGGAATTTGTCGTCTCTCGCATAGGCTTCCAGCAGCAGCGCATAGCGTGCGGCGTCGATCTTCTGCCGCACGGCCTTGAGACGGCTTTGAATGATCGCCATGCGCGTCACTTCCGCTCGCGCATAGCTGTTGAGATCCATCGCCTGCTTGACCGATCCCGTGCCCTCGATCTGCGTCACGATGGCGCGAAGCCGCGTGGCCGCTGCCTGCATCGTGTCCATCGAATGACCGGCGTAATGGGAGCCCGCGTCGGCGATGTTTGAGGCTTCTGCAATGGCCATGTCCTTGGGATCGAGCGTGCCGAGATCATCGGCCCCGCTCACCCGCGCGGCATAGGTCTGGTAGAACCCCCGAATGCGCACGACATAGCCCTGCGTTTCCTTGTAGGGCGGGATGCCATTGTACTTCTGCACCGCACCGGGACCGGCGTTATAGGCGGCCAGCGCCAGCTCCATCCGGCCAAACTTGTTGAGCTGCTGAAGCAGGTAACGCGCGCCGCCATCCAGTTGGAGACGCGGATTGTCATAATAGCCGGGAAAGACGCCCAGCTCTTTGGCGGTCCCCGGCATGATCTGGGTCAGGCCAAAGGCCGCAACCGGGCTTTTGGCCCCGATCGAGAAGTTCGACTCTGCCTTGACCAGCCCCTGGAACCAGCAGCGGAACTCGACCGCATTGATGCCCGCCTTCGCCAGCGCCGGATGGTTGGCATATTTGACCACCGTTTCGGCTATCATCTGCTCGATGGTGGCAGGGGCATCCCCGAACAGCCGCTCGGCATAGGGATTGTCGTCGTCAATCGCATAGACCGCCGCGCTGGCATAGGCGTCCCCGCCCGCGCCTCCGGCTTCAAGGTCGGGCACAAACGCGCTGGCGCCGGTCAAAAGCCGCAGCGTTTCGTCCAGTGCTGCGATCTGTTCGTCCTGAATGCGGGCCAGTTCCGCACGTTTGTCGTTCTCTGCGATCTCCGCCGCAGTCTTGGCCCGTTCGGTGTCGATGGTCAGGACCTCGACCGCGACCTTCTTCAGATCAGCGGTCGGCACGCCCTGCGACCAGATTGCAGTCGGGGCGGCTATGAGGGCCAGACTGGTGCCGAGAAGCATGGCTCTGAGACGCATGGCCGCGCTCACCGCAGGGCTGCGCAGTCGCGCGTCTCGACAAAACTCATGCTCGACCAGCAATTGGCCTTCTTGATCGGGGTCTCGCCGCAGGCGGAGAGAAGCGGCAAAAGGGCGAGCAGCAAAATCAACTTACGCATCGTCTTTCCTCCAGAAGAATGGGGTGGTTTCAAAATCAGCACCGAAGGCCATCCGGCCTGCCTCGCCACCGCCAAGCGCGGTCAGCAGCGGACCCAGGGCCGAGAGATCGACGTCAAGGATGGTCTGGCCGTGATGGCTGCGCAAAAGCGCCTGACGCGGGCCGCTGCGACCGGCCATCAGGAAGTCGATCTCGTTTTCCGTCAGCGCAAAGCCCTCGTAATCATTCGGCTGGGCGCGGCGGTTCGGGAACAGGATCTGGGTCGGCAGGCCCTCAAGGATCGTGCGCGACTTGCTGTTGCGGATCTGCGAGGGAAACTGCGTCAACAGGACCACGACCACGTTCATCTTGCGCACCGTGACCAGCCATTTGGGCAGCCAGCGCGCAAAGAACTCATCATCGAAGACCGTAGACGCCTCGTCGATCACCAGAAGCATCGGCTGGCGGGCCTCGAACATCAGCTCCAGACGGCGGAAGATATAGGAGAGCAGCGCCGAGCGTTCGGTTGGCAGGCTCAGGATCTCGGTCAGGTCAATGCCAAGCACATCCAGCCCGTCAAAATCCACGACCGGCCGATCCGCCTGACCGAAGACCCAGTTGTACCGGCCCTCTGGTCCCCATTCCGCAATCCGCGTGCTCAGCGCCCGGTCATCGCGGGCATCGCCGATCAGCGTGGCAAAATGCTCGAAGCTGCGCAGATCGGGAGCCGCCTGGCCATTCTGCCGCACCGCATTCTTCAGGGCATCGGCCTGTTGCGGGCTCAGAACACCATGGTTGCGCTCGACCAGTGAGGCCAGCCAGTCCATCAGCCAGGCTTCCCCGCGCGGGCCGTTCTCGGTGGCCAGCGGATTGAGCCCGGTCGGCTGTCCCGCCTTGATCTCGGCATAGCGCCCGCCAAGGGCCGCGACGGCCATGCACAGGCCCTGATCCTTGTCAAAAAGCACCATGCGCGCGCCGGTGCGCCGCGCCTGTGCGGCCAGAAAGGCCATGGTCGCGGTTTTACCGCTGTTTGACGGGCCAAGAATGAGCGTGTGACCGATGGTCGGTTCCGCCTTCGGATCACCTGCATCATGGAAGGAGAATCGATGCGCCGCACCGGTCACGCTCTGGAACACCGTGATCGGGGTCTTCCACGGCAGGCGCTCGGCAGGCGTGCCGCTGTCGGTCATATGCAGGCTGCAGAGATCGGCAAAGGTGATCGAGCTGACAATCGTCTCCCAGGCCTGATAATCGCGATTGCCGGGATGATTGGCAAAGAAGGTGGCTTCCATCGTGGACGCCAGCCGGGTCAGCCGGATCTTGGCCTGCTCGGCCACACCGCGCACCTGCGAGACCCGCGCTTCCAGCGCCTCCGGGCAGCCCGCAAAGACGGTAATGGTGAACTGATGCTCGCCAAAGCCGAGGCGTCCGCTTTCCACCGCGTCATATGTGGCGCCAAGCTGATCCTCGATCGAGCCTGCAGCATCATCTGCCGCCCGCATCTGCTGAATGCGGCGCTTGGCCAGATCGGCAATCTTCTGGCGCGCAATCGGCGTGTAGGAATGAGTGAGAAGGGTATCCATGCCGGTGTCGAGCGCATCGAGCATCCCAGGTTCGGACATGGTAGGATAGGCCTTGACCGCCAGCACCGCCGCATAACGCGGTGCGTCCAGCCCTTCATCGAAGCGGATGACATTGCCCTTGAAGCGCAGACCGACATTGCTGACGTCTTCGGCGATCAAGGTCATGTCACCGCGATATTCCGGGCGCAGAACGCCGGAATTGAGCGCGCTGTAGAAGCCCAGAAGCGAGCCATCGCTGATCTTCAGCCGCTGCGTGCCGACCGGTAGGCCGGTTTCCAGAATGGCGACCAGTTCGCGCAGCTCACCATGCCGCTCGGCCGTATCGCCGTCAAAGATCTGCCGGGCCTTGCGCATGAAGAACGGCACCTTCAGCGGCGCTTGCAGATTGCGCACCACTGTCAACACGACCATGAAGTCCCGCAGCTTCTGGCCTGCCAGATGCGCCGTCCAGCGCTGGTCCAGATCCGCCTCGAAGCTGTCGCCATAGATCGGTGTCAGGCCAAGGCGCGCGGGCCGCATCATGCGGTGCACATAGAAGCTGAAGCGCTCATCCAGCCCGTCGAGGATCGCAGCAAAGTCGCGGCGCAGATCCTCAAGGTCGCGGTCAGAGGACGTGAAGCCGTCCTTGCCCTTGATCTCCAGCGACATCATCAGCGCATTGTCGCGGGTGTCCTGCTGCAGCGTTCCGGCAGAGGCGTCGGCAAACGTCACCGGCCGAGCCTCGATCATTGATGGAGACACCCTGGAAATCCGCGGTGCCCGCATCCGCCTTGAGTCCATCGACGCGCCGGAATCCGGCCAGCTCTGCCGGGATCACAGTGACCGCCTCTGGCGCTGTGGCCAAGCCGCCGCACTGGCCCTGTCAGATATGATCGGCCGCAGGTCCGTCTTCTGCTCAGTCACAGGTCAGGACAGATAAGGGAGAGCTCTTGCCCATTGCTTTGTCGATGGACAGGATCTCGCGGAATGGATGGTCCGGCAAGGCTGGGCGATCCGCAATTACGATCGGGCAGGGCGGCTTCGACTGGCCGAGATCGAGGCTCAACGGATGAGGCGCGGGATCTGGTCGGGCACATTCGACACACTCTCGAACTGCCGCAAAAGACGTGTTCGATAAATGTTCTTGCTTAACGGCAAATATGCTAGGTACAGCCTACGAAAGGAGGAAGTCTTATGCGTACGTTGAACTCTAAGCAACGCCAGGAACTGGACCTCTATTGCCTGGGGCGAGAAGAGAGCGAACGGCTGGCAATGGAAAAGGCCAAAGCAGCTGCCGATGAAGCAGCTCAACAGGAAGCCGCCGAACGGGCTGAAGAAGTTCGAGCATGGGAGGAAACTGGCCTCTCCTGGCTTAAGGACGGCGAAGCGTTATTTGGGCCCAACTATGATTTTCAGGATGAGTTGAGGCGACTTGGCATGCGCTATGCTGTGGATCGCATCCTACCCTATGAAGATCTGAATGATTTGGGTGTGAACGTCTACGCAGGCGCTAGTGCAATCTTCATTCATGGGGCAGTTGCGCTTTTCCTTTCGTGGATTGCGATCGTTTTTGGGGTTCCTAACTGGATCGGCCTGCTTGTTGGTAGTGCGTATGTCTTCTGGCGTTTCAGAATTCGGAAGGTTTGGCTGCTGAAACAAAGAGCTGAAGCTCGGGCCTTTCGCAAGGAGGTCGTCGAGGCGCAAGTTCTACGTGAGGGTATGTTATAATATTACATAATCTCTATTATCACCACTTTAAGAACCTGCTATAGTGTTCTGTAAATGTGCAATATTTTTTTGATGATGCCTTGTCGTGCTCCTGAGGGAACCACCCCAACTGGCGATCATATATCAGAGCGGGTCAATGCGCATACCCGATGGAACGATGGTGATCTCTAAAGCGATTCCGGTCGTCATTGTTGCGAACTACCTCAGTTATCCAGCTACCGTATTGGGAGCCATGGCTGATGTCCTAAACGGGAGGCAAGCTGCGCCGAGATAGGGCCTTTGACGTCAGTTTGAGCCCATTGTGGACGATCATTCCACAATGAGGCAGCGGACCGTTGCGGCGTGAGGAACCTCACTGATAGGGAGAACTGTCTTACCCAGAGAACGCGATGACCTTCACCTTGCCGCCACAGCCTTCCGGAAAATCCATACTTGTAGTGTTTTTGCTCGTCTTGTGCGTTTGGTTACCGTTCATGGCCGCCAGCCTTACGGCCAAGGTCTGCATGAATCCGAAATATGATGATGAAAAACGACTGCGATACTGCAACTTTTCCCTTCGAGTGGCCGGGTACTCCGTTGGTAGCCTGGAGGGGCACAAGATGTCAGGGCTCTACATGGAGCGGGGAATCCTCCATGCAAATATCGGCGAAACCGAGCTCGCGCGAGAGGATATGCAGAAGGCGCTCGAGCTAGCGTCTTTCGGAAAACCTCATGAGAGGTTGATGGAGTTGGCAAACCCGCCGCGACCTAATCCGATCATCTTGAACCCGCCGAAGTCTGAGCCTTGGGTTCCGGAACTGCTAGTGCGTGCCGAGCAGAAACATGTGTCCGTACATGCCAAGCAGATCTGGTTTCAGATTGTCTCCGAAACGATGGAAAAGCACTGAAAGCGAGCGTCCGCTCCGTCCCACATCGCTGCCGTCGCTGATCCCACCTGGCACGAGCTCGGGGCGGCAAAGGAAATATCGACGTTCAGAGCCCATCTGCGACACTCAGGTAAACTGCGGCATGGCGCAGCCATTTGCGGTTGCCGTAGAAGACAACGCCCGAAGCGGTCACTTGCTTTGCAAGATTGTTGCAGAGCGATGTTCCCGAAAGCGGTCGTTCGTCGGAGGCCGCAGCATTTGGGGCCGGAGGAAGGACTATCTGTCAAAGTGCCGCTCTGATGCATCGCCTTGACTGGATCTCATTTGAGATACATACTGCCGGTTCAGATCCGCAGGAGCAGAGCATGCCCAAACAATCATCTATGATCCACATTCGGGTCGATGATCAGCTCAAGGCGAAAGCCACTGACGCCCTTGCAGGGGTGGGACTTACCCTTTCGGACGCCGTCCGAATACTTCTCACGCGTGTAGCGTCGGAAGGTGGAATGCCGGCCGGATTAACGGCAAATCCGGAGGCCTACGACTCCTGGTTCCGGGCCAAAGTGCAGCAAGCGCTGGCTGACCCAACGCCTGCGACACCGCACAACCAAATTATGAGCGAAGCACGGTCCATCATTGCCGGAAAGTGGCGTGCCTGAACTCGAATGGAAGGCCTCCGCAGCTTCTGACCTGATGGCGATCGTCGATTATATCTCCGATGACAACCCGGTAGCCGCGCGCGCTTTGATGGACGAGATCGAAAGCAAGGTCGCCCTGCTTCTGGTCCACCCGAAGCGGTGCCGCGTTGGTCGTGTGCAGGGGACTCGAGAGCTTGTCATTCGGCCGAACTACATCGTGGTCTACCGTGAAGACTCTGAGGCAGTGACAATTCTCCGCGTTTTACACGCGGCGCAGATGTGGCCTTGAACAAGGTCGGCCCTTGGCGGACGTTCGTCGAGGCGCCTCGCGCCGCAGCGCAACCTCCCAATCCGGCCGCAATGCTAGATATCCGGGGCCAAGTAGACGGTTGTTCATACTGAAGGGAAAAAACTGACATCATGGCTCAGCAGAATGAGGCTTATCGTCGCCGCAAAATTGATCCGTAGGGCGGAAAGCGGTCGTTTACTGCGCATGGAGATTGCGCAGAAATGGACGGGGCGCTGTAAACTAACATTTCACTTTGATCGCACTGAACACTTTTGCCAACCGAGGAATATGCAGAGCATCGATTACGTGCTGATCACCCGACCAAGTGACGCCGGAAACGTCAACCTATCTACGACAATCGGGTGACAGTCAGCGAACCGAAGCCTTTGCTTAAGTTGCATCAAAATATCAGCTGGATCCACTGACTTGGGAAATAGTCGCGATGGTTTAGACGGCTGCTCAAGATGTAAAACAATTTTGAGCTTACGACTTGAAAGCGCGCTCCGAGATCTATCAGCCTCTTGGGCATCCACTCCAACGAACGCAGTGCTCACAAGGCCAGCCATAGTGTCGCGGACTTTTAACATGACCTCGTCTGCTAGGCTGGACGGCTTCGTTCTTTTATTTCTCCTGTAGTCCTTGACTTCGATAAGCCAAAGTGTGCCTGCCTTTGATACCGCAAAGTCAACTGCTTTTGATGCTCCGCAAGCTGAATTGAAAACGTTCCTGTAGTGGCGCCAATCGTCGTATTTTTCTGCAAAACTAACCTGCTCCAATTCAAATGACAAATCGCCTTCACTCAACGTAATATCAAGCATGGAGAGAGGACTCCATATAACGATCTGACTGAAGAAGTTCTTCGTCGAGCAGAACCAAAGTGCTCAGTTCGTCAATTTCGCTGCCCTGCTCGAGACGAGAAACCTCGTCATCCCCTGATGCAGCCAGTGAGAAATATCTAGACTGTGCCTTCCTCTTGCGGCCGGCTGTTAAGATAGCGATCTCTCTGACAAGAAAAACTGAGTGTGTAGCGATGAAAACTTGAATACCCTGATCGGCCAGGCTGACAATTACTTGTGCCAGAACCCTTATGAGCTTTGGGTTTAGGTTGGTTTCCGGCTCATCCCAGAAAAGATAACCTTGTTCCAACAAGACACCAGTGCTGATCAAACGTGCAAGCATCGCGAATTTTCGGAGGCCCTCAGCAACCAAGGCAGACTCCATGCGGCCGCCATTGACCCTAAGAAAAAATCGCCCATTTGCATCTACTTCGACCTTGCCCCCCATAGCAGTTTCGATCGGGGACAAGAGTTCACTAACCTTCTTCTCGCGCGGCCCCCTCAAACTTGGCGCTCCCAAAAGAAGAACTGTGTCACGCCAAGTTTTTTCAAAAGGCACACTGTAAGAGTCAAATAGAGAAACAAACCATGGGCATAGAGTGATCAGCTCTCTGGTAGGAATAAATACTGGAGGCTTGGCCAATACTGCAGAAGGCATATCGTCGATCTCAACCTGAGTCTTCGAATTAGTCGCAAAGCTAAAGCTTGTATCGAGCTCTTTGTTTTTGAAACTAACTGAGACTTCAGCCCTATTCCTGCCCTGCTTGCGCTTCACCAATCGCCCTAAGCTATCTGGGCGCATATTTCCGATCAATTCGTCTGCGATTACTTTCTCAAGTTGAGACTTCCCAAGCCTCTCAAGTTTCGTGCTATTATTTTGCGAGCTATCCGGCTTAAGTGAGCTTAAAACGGAATAGAGCGCTTTGAGCGCATGAGATTTCCCCAAACCGTTTTCCCCAACAATCACGTTGAGCCCTGGAGAGAATTCCCATTTGGCACTGGGTATGCTTGTAAAATTGCTTAATTTAGCGCTTTTCAGCATGATCCTAGCCTTCGATATGTGTCTGATGTCATTAGCACGAAGTTTCAGCACCTTAGCAACCTCAAAGTGTTGAAGATTGACAGCTTGGGACCATCTTCTCGAAGGGCGAGCGTACGAATCTCGAAGCCATGAATAGTCACCGGCCGCCTACGTCGCATATGACTTCCGATGTCCTTGGATCCCTGCTCGCCGCACAAATGATCAACGAGCCGATCTTCTCGCCGCGGATCGCGCGAAAGGCTGCTCATCGGGGATTTTTTGCAGCTGCTGTGCCGCGCTACCGTCAGGCCGCTTTCCGCCCTCTCACGACCTTCACTTACCCATTTCGTCGTCTGCTGACTGAGTGTCTGCTTTTTCACTGTCTCTGCGTCTGCCACGATGCAACGCCGATAGACCGCATACTCTCAACTGGACGATCACGGGATCGGGCCGGCAGTCTTCCTCGCTGCACCCGCAAACGGCGGCTAGGTCCCGCATAGCAGACAGTTTGCGGTCATTTCACAACCATCCATCTGTTGATGGCGCCCATGGCCTCTGCGCCCCACCTAACCTACCGGATGGCCGGCCTATTGCTCTCGGCGCAGCCTGGCTTCCTCCAGTGCAACTTCGAGAGCATCAAAGTGCAGATCGCCAAGCGCGCTGTTTTGGCAAAGGCTCATGACGGCTTCATAGGCTTCCTGCCGTGACCAGCCTGCCATCTCGGCTGATCTGATCAGCCCCAGAAACTCGTGCTCCAGCGCAGCCTCACAGTCGATTTTCCGATCCGGATAGCCTCGCTTGTCTTTGGGTCCAAGCATGTCTCCCTCCCTCAGACCGGGAAGGGATCTGAATGCCCTGCCCCGATGCGCGGAGAAGATTTGCGATCTGCGGAACAAAGTCTAGTCCTTTGGGTCTAGCCGAATGGACAACTCTCTTACCCTTCGCTGTCCTTCGTCAGCCCAATTCCCGTCGCGACGATGCGCATCTGATCTGCCGGGAAGGGCTTCAGCAGGGCAAAGGCCTGGTCTTCGCTCCCCGTCAGCCAGGTTTCATGGTCATCCGGGTGCAGGATCACCGGCATGCGCGTCGGATGGACCGGCTTGACCAGTTCGTTGGCGGTCGTCGTCACCATCGTATGGGTCACCCATTGCCCTTCCTCGCCCTCGATCCCGGGCTGGCCGTCGCGCCAGAGACCGGCAAAGGCAAAGAGGGGCCGGGGTTCCTCGCCCGTGATGGCGAACCACACATCTGTCGCGGGATTGCGGCCCTTGGCCTCCCTGAAACTTGTTGCAGGGATCAGGCAGCGGCGATGAAGAAAGCTGTCCTTCCAGAGCCCGGTCCGACGCAGCTTGTCGTCGCGCGCATTGTTCCAGGCGTCGGGCTTCAATAGCTTTCCTGTTTTCTCGGAAGTCTTCGGGGTCAGAAACCCCCAATGCATCCTCACGAGCTCGCGCGCCCCGCTGGTGGCAAGGCGCACGACCGGGGCCTCATATTTCGGCCAGATGGCTGGCAGCGGCTCCGCATTGCCGAGGTGGTCAAGATCCGGCTCGATCCGAAACAGCTGACGCATCGCGTCCTTCGTCGCCATATTGGCAAAGAGATTGCAAATGGCCGTGCCCTCCCCCGTGTCAGCGCAGTCTGCCTCTGTGGCCCTCTTCGAGCAAGGCTGCGATCCGCTGCAGCTCGCGGATACGCAGGCCGGGGTTCGCAAGAGCAGCGCCCCTGCCCCATGCCTGCTGCAGCATCTCGCCCTTCGGGTGATCCTTGCAGGCTTTCCAGAGCGCAACCGTTACCTCCGCATCCGTACGGACGTCGAAGCGCCCCGCCTGCCCGGCCGCGTCGCGCAGGCGCTGCAGCGATCCCGCCAGCTCTTCGCGCCCGGCGATCTGTTCGGACCAGGCTCCGCCAAAGGCCACGTTGCGGAGTTGGTCTTTCCTGTCCATTTCGCCCTCTTGCCATCAATGAGAACAAACATAGAACATAAACGCGAAAACACCATCCCGCAGGTTTAGCGCCATGACCCCCTTTCGCGTCGCATATCTGGACATGAACAGCTTCTTCGCCTCCGTGGAGCAGGAGCTCGATCCGGCCCTGCGCGGCAAGCCGGTGGCGATCACCGCTGTTGATTCGAACTCCGGGGCCTGCGTTGCTGCCAGCTATGAGGCCAAGGCCTTCGGGGTCCGGACCGGCACGCGCGTGGCAGATGCCCGCAGGCTCTGTCCCGGCATCATCTTCCTGCCGTCCCGGCACCGGCTCTATGTGCGCTTCAACCTCGCGGTGGCCGATGTGCTCGATCGCTATGCCGAACTCACCCATATTCGCTCGGTCGATGAATTCCAGCTGGCGCTCTCCGGTGACGCCCAGACCCTGGAGGGGGCATGTGCGCTGGTCGCGCAGCTCAAGGCGGCGGTGGCAAAGGAAGTCGGGCCGCGATTACGCTTCTCTGCGGGCCTTGGACCCAATCATTTGCTGGCAAAAATTGCGGGGAAGTTGGACAAGCCCGACGGGCTGCAATGGCTCTCACCGGACAACATGCCGGAACGCATTGCGCATCTCTCCCTCGATGACCTGCCGGGGATCTCGCGGGCCATGAAGGAGCGGCTGTTTCGCGCGGGGGTTTATGATGTGGTCTCGCTCTGCCAGCTCGATCCGCGCCATGCCCGCCAGATCTGGCGCTCCGTCGAAGGCGAACGCTTCGTGCGCATGCTGCAAGGGATGGACATTCCGATCATCGCCACGCAGCGCGGTGGCTATGGCAATTCAAAAGTGCTCTCGCCAGAGTTTCGCGCGCCGCGCCGGGCCTATCAGGTCGGGCGCTGGCTGGTCGAAAAGGCCACCGCCCGGCTGCGCCGTGACGGTCGGGTGGCGGCGCGGTTTTCGCTGACCGTCTCGTTCTTCGAAGGCCAGACCTGGGCGCGAGGGGTCTCCTGCTTTCCGACGCAGGACACGGCCTTTTTCCTGCGCCTGCATCGCGCCCTCTGGCGGGCGCTCTGGCGCAACGGACCGCCCGGCCCGGTCATCTCTCTAGGCGTCAATCTGACCGAGGTGGATTTGCTCGACCGACGCCAGGGCGACCTGCTGGCCCCCCTCGCCCCCGCCGAGCGGACACGCGGCGAGCGCGTGTCCGTAGCGGTCGATCAGATCAATGCCCGCTTCGGCGACGGCATGATCCGCTACGGCATCCATGCCGCCCATCCGGGCTTTTTCGAGCGAGGCTGAAGGCGATCAGATCGCCAGATCGTCCAGGCTCGCGCCTTTTTCGAGGCGGGCCTGCACCCAGGCGGGCTTACGGCCGCGACCGGTCCAGGTCCGCGACGGATCGTCGGGATCGGCATATTTGGCGGCAACGGTGCGTTTTCCAGTTGCAGCAGCGTCAAGAAGCTCCTTGAGCGCGAACCCGTGCTCCTTTGCCGCTTCTGTCGCGGCGGCCAGCGCCTTTTGCACCCGCTGCGCCTCATAGGTTTCGATCTGACGGGCAACTTGCTTTTGCAGAGCCTGCAGCTCAGACAGGGTCATGGCGGTGAGATCAATGGACTGGCTCATATAGGAAATGCTCCTTTGGGTTATCTGAGGCCCGATAGAGGTACAAAGTACTGGCTTTGAAATAGATGCACCAGACATTTATTCCCGCATTGTCTATGATCAGATGCTTGCTGACAGCAAATACAGTTAAGAAATTAATGCGATTGTTCCGTTTGTAATCGACTTGTCGTTGTGTCGATTATGCGAGTTTGATAATATGATCTATATGTCGCTGAGCCTATATCCTGCGGTGCGAGATCGGCGCGATATGAGCAAAATGAACTCGCTAACGGCACGATGGATACAGTAATGACCTATTTCGTGAAACCTGCCTATTACACGAAGAAGGGTGAGCCCAAGCTGGCAATCTACTATCAGTCCGAGCCCATGCGCATGCCGGATGGCAAACTGGTCACGCCCAAAGCCGTTCCGGTCGTGATCGCCGCCAACTATCTCGATGATCCCGCGACCGTGCTTGGGGCCATGGTCGCGATCCTGAACGGTCCGCAAGCGGAGCGTTAAGCTCTTTCTAGGTAATGAAAATATTGCACAAGAAAAAAGTCGGATCATAGAATTAACATTCTATCAGGGCAAAGAGCCAGTAGCCTTGTTCCCGAGAGGTGCTTTGAGGGTACTTCCAATGGCTCTAAAGTATATTTTTGGTCAATCCCTGGGCGGATGCCTTCCTGCATCAACTGTCAATCTATGAAAACATACGTGTTGTACTTTTTTTCATCATCGGCGGGCTCCGAAAAACTTACATTTCTTGGGGCGCCATTGATCACAAGAGATATCTCGGAGCCAGAATTATTTTTTCTGCCTCCAAATTGCAGTGCATATGCTTCAGCTTCGTGATAACGCACTCCTATGTATCCGCTTTTACGACCTTTTTTTAGAAGATCTGATAGATCTTTCTTGATTAATCCCGCTCGCATCGGTTTTTTAAGAATAAGCACCCAAGCTAGGTACATTCCTAGTGCGATCCATGCAGGAGGAAACGCGAAACCAAGGCCGCCTAGTCCCGCAACAACTACCCAGTTCATCTGCGTCTTTCCTTTTTTGCTCTCCATTATGCAATGTGTTTAGTGATAATCGTGGCGCGTCAATCGATAAGTTGGTCTCGATGCTGGATGGTATTTCACTCGGTGCATAGGTCATATGCAGCAAACCGCGCGCCACCGGCTTGTTGTCGTCCTGATGCGGAATTGGTGCCAATGGTTGCTGCTGCCAGAAAGTCCGCGAACCTGTCAGCGTCGAGGCTACCCCGGTAATCAATACTAGTGCGTCTGCCGCCCGCTGCGCAGTCGTCACCGGGCTCTCGTCCGGCCTGCGGCCCGGACCCAAGCCGATCAGGCCGATGCAACCAGGCTGCGGCGGCCGACCAGCCGTCTCGTCCCGAGCCGCCTGCCTGACCCCCGGTCCGGGTCGCCCTGCCCTGCCCGTCTCGGCCCTGCGGGGTCCGATCCCTGACGCAAATGGGGCGGTTCCCCTTGAAACTGTGCCAATGCCTTTTTAATGGTAAATTAATGCCCTGCGGCGGAGTCTAATTGTGATCACTCAATGGGTTATACTGACCGGAATCACCGCGATCCTCTGCCTTTTTCTGTCCGTTTACGGTACTGAGAAGTATAGATCCGCGCTGCGACAGTGGGCATTGGGGGCTGCGTTGCTTTGCGGTGCGTTCGTCCTGGGACCTCCAATTGACCGAGTTGCGGGCGCAGTTGCAGTGGTTCTGGGACTTTTTTGGCTTCTACGCCTTTTTCTGGCGGGCCGAATTTAAACCTATCTGACGCAGACGGTGACCCGCTGCAGGCGTCCGCTCCCTGGCGGCTGGAAAAGCTGACGCAAGAGAAGATCGGATGCAGCCCGCGCCAGGCGCGCGGGCCATGGTCAATCCATGGACGTGACCGGGCATCGACGCGGGCCTTGCCCGCGCTCATCCCGGCCCCGACGACCTTTCTTTTCCTTTGGTGTCCGCCCAACATGCCTGCCCCGGCCGGTCAATAGGCAAGCGCCGCCCGTTCCGCGCGTCGTCGTCCAGGCGGGCCGTGTCCTCGCGCTCTGCGCTGCGGGCCGCACCACCCCGCCCTCCCGACCTTTGACAGTCCGGTGCAGGCCCGTGGGTCGGGCTTCGCCCTCACCCACTCTGTTCCGCCGAATACATGCGTATTCGGTCACAGATTGGCCGAGGCGCAGCCCATCGGCGGAACGAGGCAACAGACCTCGCCGCCCATCACCGCAGAAAGGAAACCCCAATGGGTTACAATATGAGCCGCTACACCCGCGCCATCCACGTTGGTTCCCGCATCGCCACCGGCCAGCCGCTCAGCAATGAGGAATTGCAGGCCGCCGTTCCCTCGATCTTTGCGACGGAAGCGCATGAAAGCCGCAGCGCACGCTTTGCGCCCGTCCCCACGGTCACCGTGCTGGACGGATTGCGGGCCGAAGGCTTTGAGCCCTTCAGCGCCGTGCAGGCCCGCACCCGTGTTGAAGGCAAGACCGAGCTTCACAAGATCGGCGTCAATGTGAACCAGATTGCCCTGGCTGCGAACCGCGGCCGGACCGATCTGCTTCAGCACCAATGGGCAGAGATCAACGAGTTGCGCCGGGTTTTGCCGGAAGCCCGGGGGTTCCTGAAGGCGGCCATGGACGAACAGCGTCGCAAGGGCGTCCGGCTCTACGAGAAATTCGCCGAGCAAGATCATGTCTGACTCGATCGCCCGTGACCTGATCGGCGAGATCGAGTTCCGTCGCAACCTCGCCGGGGCAGCCCGATCGTTGACCCTCACCGCCCGGCAATCCTTCAACCGGTTCGGGTTCACCTCCAAGGCCCGGAATCTGTGGCGGATGGCACAGGGCTCCAACTCGGTCGTGTTGAAGAAGATCGCGCGAGGGGGCACGCATAGCGCCAAACAGCTTGGCAATCAGTTCGATTACCTGTTCGGAAAGTCGACCTCACTCTTTGGGAACATGGTCGAGCATGATCCGAATGGCCGCTCGCTCAGCAAGGGGGAGCGCAAGGAGATCGTGGACATGTGGAGCGATGGCTGGACGGGTTCCCCGAAGAACGGGCAGACCACGCATCTGCTCGTGTCCTTCCCGGCCGATCTGGCGCCCAGAAAGGCGAAGCTGATTGCCGAGGCCTGGGCGGCCGAAATGTTCCAATCCGGCATTCATGCTGACGACGAATGGGCCTATGTCGCGGCGCTGCACACCGACCGCGCCAATCCCCATGTCCATATCGTTGTGAACAATCGCGGCATCGCACAGGGGACCTGGTTCTTCATGGCGAAGACCCATGCCTTCAACCTGACCGTGATGAAAGATCGAATCGTCGAGATCGCCGCCGAGGAGGGTGTACGGCTGGATGCCACGTCTCGGCTTGAGCGCGGCATCCTGAGCTACGGTCCATCGCGGGCCGAGATCGAGGGTGCGAAGCGCGAGCATCGGCCGGTGCGCGAACGCATGCGCGAGGGTCGAGCGCTGCAGGACGCATTGGAGGACATCGCCGCCAATGCCGTGATTGCGCGCAATCTGGCCGGTGTCGCCGATCAGGTTCAGCTGGCCGGGATCGCGGCCAATCTCGACAAGGCTGCGTCGATCCTTGAGCGCGGCGGCATCATTCGCCCGAAGGATATGGAGGTCATCATGCAAGACGGCGCAATTCGATCCCTGTCGGATCTGCGGCAGGAGTTCGCGGGCTGGTTTGAAAACGCAGAACAGTTGATCGAGGCCAAGCCCGCGCAGGAGCGTCAGGATCTGCTCCGCGAACTTCATCAGGTCAGTGGCGAAATTCTTGAAGATCTCGGAGATGCACGCGGGGCCGCATTGATGCGGCGGGGTCCACGCGCGGCTCTCTATCAGACCCGGCTTGAGGCAGGGCAGATCAGCCGTGACGGGACGACGGTCGAGATCGGCCCGGTTGCCGCACAGGAGATGCGCCAGAGCGTGCAGGACGCAGCCGCCAGGATCGGCATTCGCCCCGACGTGATTGCGCAACGTCTTGAGGCTGGCGCGGGGAATGCCTGGCAGGAACGCCAATGGATCAAGGCCGACCTGTTTGCGGTGGCCGAAGCCCGTCACCTCGACCTCACCCGCGAGAAAGACCGTGGTCTTGCGGGCGATCTGGCTGACAGGTTCTATACGCAGGCGGCCAGGGTCCTGAACCGTGGTTTCGAGGCGACGCAGCATCACACCAACGATCAGCTGACGCGCACCCTCTCCAGCATGGCGCGGGGGCTGGCGCAAGGACAGGACCTGCGGTTCGGCCATGAGGAACAGGCCGCCCGCTTCGCCAATGATCTCAAAGAGCGCTATGGCAACGATGTCGTGCATCGCATCGCCCAAGGTGATGACCGCGCGCTGGCCGTGGACTTCCCCGATGCCGACAAGCGCCGCGACGTCGCCCTGTCGATCATCTCGGCCGCCAAGGCCCACCAGAGCCTCGGTCTCACCCTGCGTGAAGCCGAACAGGCGGAGGTTAGGCTGAAAGAGCGGGACGCACCAGCGCAAGACCGCAAGCATGAGCGCGATGATGGCTGGGGCATTTGATTCACGTTCAAGAAAGAAAAGCGCGGTGATCAGCATGCCTGGAATACCGTTGAATGTTGATTACCGTCGAGACGTGATCCTGATCCTCCCCCCGTGTGGTGGTCCGCTGTTATGCTTAGGAACGGTGGATCAAGAATTGAAAACAACCGACCGAAGCCGGAAGAGATTGTTTCGAAGTTACGACAAGTTGAGGTTCTGATGGGGCAAGGTCAGTCCCGTCAGGACGCGATCAGACGTAGCGGGGTTGTCGCGCAAGTCTACTACCGCTGGCGCAAGCAATCTGGTGCAATGGGCCCAGACCAGTTGAAAGAGCTGAAACGTCTTCAGCAGGAGAATGAACTGCTCAGACGTGCGGTGACGTTGGACAAACTGATCATGAAGGAGGCCGCCAGGGGAACCGAAGATCCGCGTCAGCGAAGCTTGTGTCAGCCCCGCTGGCCGCCTAGCCTGCATTGACCATGGCCGCAGTGAGTTTGGCATTTCCGAGCGTCGGGCTTGCCACGTGCTCCGTCAACATCGTTCGACACAACGCCAAATGCAGCGAGGGCGGGCGGATGAAGATCGCTGGTCACGGAAAGGATCGAGTTGGCTCGACAGTATGGCCGCTACGGCTGTCGCCAGACAGCGGCTCTGTTGCGGAATGCCGGATGGCAGGGGAACGACTGGCGGGTCGAATGCCTATGGCGGCGAGAGGGGCTGATCACATGACCAAGCTCTGTGTCTGGTTCGGCGTTCCGCCGTCCATTGCGAGCCAAATAGAGCCGCCCCAACCGCGAGGCGGTAGACGCGTGCGGATCACCTAGGTGGTTCAGCCCCGGCATCGGTAGAGATCAACAATCTGGATACTTACCGAACCGAGCGGGGTTCAGAAGATTGCTGATCACACCGTCCCCCTCCTCATTCACCGCGGCGGCTTTCTGATTGCTGACGCTGCCCTGCAGCACATCCAGCATGACGGGGAAAGCGTGCGCTACATCGGTCATCCCAGCCACATCATAGGCCGCCTGTCCCAACCCAGCATAATGGACGATGCTGCCGCCCTGCCGGGTCAATCGCTGAACAAAGAACGCGCAAGAGATCAGGCAGTCATCACCAATCCTGCGACATTCTTCCCGACCCCGGTCGCGCCTTATCTGCATCATACGGGTGGTCAGGTAATCGGTACGAACAGGACGCCGCATATAGCAGGCGACGGTCGAGGCAAGATGAAATTCAAGTTCCGGCGATAAGTCGATCTGGCTTTCACGCATCCCCGCAACAACAAGATCGCGTGCGGCCGAAAGGTACGAGTTACTCATAAAGCCCTCGCGGTGTATCTACCCATCTTCCCATTCTGCGCTGCCCATGACGCGGGTCAAGCCTCAGAAATTCACAACTAAGTTAGGTTGTTTCAGTTAGTTACGGATTTATGCGCAGAGCTATTTTTTTTGTGCAGGTCTCTTGAACGCCTTGTGGCCGGCTCTATCTGATCTGTCGCGTGATGCCAAAGAGGGTCACGCACCCCTTATCCGGATGCAGCGGATAAGGCGGGATCAATCTATGTTTGTCCACGTAAGGAGAACTCAAGATGTTCCTTCCACTCCATGACCGCGTTCTGGTCCGTCGCGTCCAGTCGGACGAGAAGACCAAGGGCGGCCTGATCATCCCCGATAGTGCAAAGGAGAAACCTGCCGAAGGCGAGGTCGTTTCGGTCGGCGAAGGCGCACGCAAGGACTCGGGCGAGCTGATCGCTCCGGCAGTCAAAGCCGGCGACCGCGTTCTGTTCGGCAAATGGTCGGGCACCGAAGTCACCGTCGATGGTGAAGAGCTGCTGATCATGAAGGAAAGCGACATCATGGGCATCATCACGCCCCATGGCGCTGCCCAGAAGGCCGCCTGAGCCCAACCGGTTGATCAAGTTTTAGGAGGATATCTCGATGTCTGCAAAAGACGTTCAGTTCAACACCGACGCTCGCGACCGCATGCTGAAGGGCGTCAACACGCTCGCCGATGCTGTCAAAGTCACGCTTGGCCCGAAAGGCCGCAACGTCGTGATCGACAAATCCTTCGGCGCGCCGCGCATCACGAAGGACGGTGTGACCGTTGCCAAGGAAATCGAGCTTTCGGACAAGTTCGAAAACATGGGCGCCCAGCTCGTGAAAGAAGTCGCAGCCCGCACCAATGACGAAGCTGGCGACGGCACCACCACCGCGACCGTGCTGGCTCAGGCCATCATCAAAGAAGGTCTGAAGTCGGTTGCAGCCGGTCTGAACCCGATGGACCTGAAGCGCGGCATCGATCAGGCAACCGCCAAGATCGTTGAAGCCATCAAAGCTGCTTCGCGTCCCGTGAACGACAGCGCCGAAGTCGCGCAGGTCGGCACCATCTCGGCCAACGGCGAAGAGTCGATCGGCAAGCAGATCGCTGAAGCCATGCAGCGCGTCGGCAACGAAGGTGTCATCACCGTCGAAGAAAACAAGGGCATGGACACCGAAGTCGAAGTCGTCGAAGGCATGCAGTTCGACCGCGGCTACCTGTCGCCCTATTTCGTGACCAACCCCGAGAAAATGGTCGCCGATCTGGAAGACGCGCTGATCCTGCTGCACGAGAAAAAACTCTCGTCGCTGCAGCCGATGGTTCCGCTGCTGGAATCGGTCATCCAGTCGGGCAAGCCGCTGCTGATCATCGCTGAAGACGTCGAAGGCGAGGCTCTGGCCACGCTGGTCGTCAACAAGCTGCGTGGCGGTCTGAAGATCGCTGCCGTCAAGGCTCCGGGCTTCGGCGATCGCCGCAAGGCCATGCTGCAGGACATCGCGATCCTGACCGGCGGCCAGGTGATCTCGGAAGACCTCGGCATGAAGCTTGAGAATGTCACCGTCGACATGCTGGGCCGCGCCAAGAAAGTTTCGATCAACAAGGACAACACCACCATCGTTGATGGCGCCGGTGAGAAGGCCGAGATCGAAGCCCGCGTGTCGCAGATCCGTCAGCAGATCGAGGAAACCACCTCGGATTACGACAAAGAGAAGCTGCAGGAACGCGTTGCCAAACTGGCCGGTGGCGTTGCCGTCATCCGCGTCGGCGGCATGACCGAAGTCGAAGTCAAAGAGCGCAAAGACCGCGTTGATGACGCGCTGAACGCGACCCGTGCGGCCGTTCAAGAAGGCATCGTCGTCGGCGGTGGTGTTGCTCTGGTTCAGGCGACGAAGGTTCTGGACGGTCTGAAAGGCGCGAACGCCGATCAGGACGTCGGGATCTCGATCATCCGCCGCGCTCTGGAAGCTCCGCTGCGCCAGATCTCGGAAAACTCGGGCGTCGACGGCGCTGTCGTTGCGGGCAAGATCCGCGAGTCGGACTCGACCTCGTTCGGCTTCAACGCCCAGACCGAAGAGTTCGGCGACATGTTCAAGTTCGGCGTGATCGACCCGGCCAAAGTGACCCGTACCGCGCTGGAAAACGCGGCCTCGGTTGCTGGCCTGCTGATCACCACCGAAGCGATGATCGCCGAAAAGCCCGAGCCGAAAGCTGCGGCTGGTGGCATGCCCGACATGGGCGGCATGGGCGGCATGATGTAATCATCCGCTGTCGCAAGACAGACAAAGGGCGTCCCTCGGGGCGCCCTTTTTCATATGGTGTTGATTTCCGTCGAGACGTGACCTGTGAAGAGCACGATAGCCCCAAAGGAGCACTGGTCGGCGGCGGCACATCTTCTGTGGAAGGTATCGGGCAGGTCACGAGTGATGAAGTAAGGCACCATTGTCACATGATCTAGCTGACCATCACCTTGAACCGCGCCGAGTTTGCCGGAGGCTGATTTGTGTTAGTTACTCGGCCATGTCTTCAGTTTCCAGAGCGGCGTAAAAGTTAGCCTCTGCTTCCGCCGGAGGGATGTTCCCAATCGGCTCGAGCAAGCGGCGGTTGTTGAACCAGTCGACCCATTCGAGGGTGGCATATTCGACGGCCTCGAAGTTGCGCCACGGCCCGCGCCAATGGATGACCTCCGCCTTGAAGAGGCCGTTGATCGTCTCGGCCAACGCGTTGTCGTAGCTGTCTCCGACGCTGCCCACGGATGGCTCGATGCCGGCCTCGCCCAGCCGCACGGTGTAGCGAATGGACAGGTAGTGCGACCCGCGGTCGGAATAGTGGTCGCGCCCCGCGCCCTTCACCGGGCGGCGATCATGGACAGCCTGTTCAAGAGTATTGAGCACAAAGCCTGCGTGAGCTGTCTGGCTCGCCCGCCAGCCGACGATCCGGCGTGCGTAGGCGTCGATGACAAAAGCCACATACACGAAGCCTCTCCAGGTGGTGACGTAGGTGAACCGAAGGTCCGCGAAGCGAAATCTCTAACCCAGAGCATGTTCGGCGCTGGAACCCTGAACTGCCGGTTCACCTTGTCCAAAGGGCATGGAGCCTTTTTATCCGGCACCGTCGTTCTGTGCGGCTTGCCGCGCAAAATGCCTGAATACCCATATCCTTCATCAGCCTGGCGACGGTGGTGAGCAGGTGAACGCCACCGGTTCGAGAGAGACTGCGAACGGCGACATCGAAGCCTTCCCGATCCAGCTGACGCCAGACCTTGCGCACGCCGTAGACCCTCCAGTTCTCCTCGAACACGCGCTCGATCTCTGGCTGCAGGACTGCGTCGCGCCGGGGGCGATCCGACAACCGGGCTGGATCGGCACGCTTCACCAGTTGATCGTAGTAGGTGGACGGGGCCATCGGCAGAACCCTGCAAATCGGCTCGACCCCGTGCTCCCCTCGCCGACCGTCGATGAACCCGACCATCACTTCGACCGGCGGTCGAGCATCTTCGGCAATGCTTGAAGCAGTGCCGCATTGCCTTCGATCATCGCAAAATATGCGCTCGCCTGGCGCAGTTCCCGGTTCTCCCGCTCCAGCGCCTTCAACTTCTCCGCCATGTCGGTCGAGACGCCGCCGCGCCGGCCGCTGTCAACCTCGGCCTTTTTGACCCAATCGTTCAGCGTCTGGGGCGCACAGCCAATCTTCGTCGCGATCGACTGACTGCCTGCCAGCGCGATCCATGCTGACCCTTATTGTCGAGGACCAAGCGCACCGCACCTTCGCGCATTTCGGGGGAAAATTGTTCGTCGTCTTGATCATGATGCTCCATCCTACTCAGGAGTTGGAGCTTCCGGCAAACTCGGCGCGGTTCAGAACCGCTCATCGGTCCTAGACGGCTTTGAGGTCTACAGCGCCGGTCTTTCCATTGCGGCCTGTCTCTAGCTGGTAAGACAGTTTTTGGCCCTCGGCTAGCTCGCGCAAACCGGCCCGCTCCAAGGCGGTGATGTGAACGAACACGTCATTGCCGCCGTCATCCGGCGCGATGAAGCCATATCCCTTGGTCTGGTTGAACCATTTAACAGTACCAGTAGGCATGCGAAAAATCCCTTATTGGTCAGAAAGAGACTGATTATTGGCATACCTTGAACTTGGCAGCTAGCCACTTTGTAGCTCCCGCACGCGGCTCTCGCCGGGGGCAGATTTATATGTCTGGGCAAAGGTTTCGGCGAGGCTGGTCATGAAATGCCCGCAAAAGGATTGCGGCAATCGCCCCGGAAGGTGTTTCCTGCCAGTATGATAGGGGGAACTTTTCAATGGAGGTAAGCTAGCATAGCGTGGGTCTCGAGGGAGGCAGGTCGCCCCCGCCGCAGGCTTCTCGCAACCACGCAGGGCGGAAGCGTAGCAAGAAAGTCCAACAGCCGATGCCGCTGGAGCCGTTTGCGGAACGCAACCGCTTCCGCTTCATCCATCCCGGCAAGACTGCAAACGGTCTTGCCCAGATCAACTCCCAAAACCTTGATGTGCATCAGACGCTCCTCTCTCCACCTCTGCCCGCATTGATAGCAGCGGGTTGGTGGGAAGGCAGTTCATCTCATTAGCTCAAAGTGCGCTATGCCAATAGGCTGGCTCGGTGTTCCAGAAACCCGAGGATCTCCTGCGGATTTGGGAGCAAGAGGGACATGCCTGTTGCTGCTGCCCAGTCAAAAAGAGATTCATCGTCGAAGTTCGAATATGCCATTGACCAGTCGGAAAAACGGCGGTGCGTGGCAGGCTCGCTGCTCAGACATTCAACGTTGGTGTGGCGGCTGTCGGCTTGGATAGACGCGTAAACCGCTTCAACGCCTGAACGTGGCCCCTCCAGCCATTGAAAATAGGCGCCAGACTCCCGATGCAGAATGCCTGTGATGTACTCGAACTGATTTCGTGTCCTTGCGACTTCCAGCATTGCAAGCTCTGCCGAGCTGAGTGCTGGCAAGATGCATTTGCTGCGATAAAGAAGAGAAAATAGTTCGCCCATGTGACGGCGACACTATCGAGGTCGCAGGCAGGCACAATGATTCCTTTCCAGGGCACGCTGCTCCTGATCGGCGACGATAAGCGGCCGGTGCGCTATCCTTGGCGCTTCAAGCGATCAATGAGATCAGCGGTTGCCTCATCACTCAGATCCGCGCAGGCGTGGGCTTCTGCCAGCGATATGATGGCCTGATAGGCTCCCAATGGCAGCCAGCCTGCTTTCTCGGCCGCCGCGATCAGCGCGATAAACCCGTCCTCCAGCGCCTCTTGTAGGTCAAGGTCGCAGTCAGTGTAATTGCCAAGGTGTCTAGGGGTTCGCATCCCGGCAAATTAATACTGTCTGGACGATTCTGGCAACAACCAAGCCGAACCGACAAAGCCGTCCCCGATGCGAACCGAGGACGGAATGCTCGTTCACTGAACTTAGGCAGCTCTACGCGACATGCTACTCGCCTCCGTTGGTGGCGCGATCATTCTGGCGAGCTTTGCGATCACCGGCTTCTCTGTTCTGACCACCAGCATTTGGCTCATTGGAACGCTTCATCTGCTTTGGGTTCAAAACAGGGTCAGCATTGGCCATTTTGTCCCGCTGCGCGTCCTGCGCAAGGTTATGCTTTTCATTTTCCTCTCTCGGGTCAAACTTGCCGCTCATGAGAGATCTTCCTTCAAATGCTTTCAGGGGATATTGCGAGGAGTATACTCGGGAAGATCCTTGAGTTGATCTTTGGTCCAGCGTGTATGTCCGTGCACTACTCCATCCTCACCGCGCATAAGGTCGAGGTCTTTTACCCTCATCTCAACCGGCTTTGCCCCCAGGCCCAAAAAGCCGCCGACATCGACCACCACTGTAGTGTCAGCACCATTTCCATAGACTTCAGAAATCATGCCTACTTGGTCGTCATCAGGCCCGTATATAGGAGCACCATTCAGAACAGCCTCCGTAAATTCACTATCGTTCAGGCGGACATGATTGGTATGATCCATTCTCGTTCTCCTTTCTCGATACCACACATAGCCTCAACAACTGTAGGGCGTAGATGTTCCGTAACGGTCCCGTGACTCCCCTATCGCGCTTCCAAAATGGGAATTATCATGTAAGGTGATTGCCCGCGTCCTTTAAAGGAAGGCTACGCACCATCTAGTCACGGGACTAGAATCCACGCGCGCTCAGCGCATGCACACGCTGGCGGGCTGCTCTGCCTAGTCGGAGCGATTCCCAGCCCTAATTAGATCGTTGTTCGTCGCAGTGTTCAGCGTCAAGCTCTGCAATCATTGCATCGAAGATCCGCTCGGCCTCATCTTCTGTGAGCGCCTCAGTCTTCTGTCCCTCAGTGCTCCGGTAGTTTGGATCATGAAGCTCGGGTACGAACTTTTGCCCCATCTCTTCCTCCTTTCACCGATGGGATGACGCTAGGTCGTGTTGACAAAAGGGATTTCGCTCGGCCTCGGGGCATGATTCAAGCTGGCATCTGCGATGGAGACCAGCTTGGCACGATCCCTTATGTCGGACGAGGAATGGGCGTTCTTTGAGCGCTTCATCCTCGCCGTCCGCGCGCCGAACGGACGCAAAGCTACCAACCACCGCCTCGCCCTTGATGGGATTTTTTGGATTGCCCGAACCGGCGCGCCATGGCGGGACCTACCTAGCGAGTTCGGCAAATGGTCGAGCGTTTACCGACAATTCCGGCGCTGGACACTGGCGGGCCTCTGGGCGGACATCATGGATGCCCTGAACCAGAGCGGAGCTGTGCCAAGCGCCCTGCAGATGATCGATAGCACCGTGATCCGCGCCCACCATCAGGCAGCGGGCGCTAAAGGGGGACTCCACGACAGGGTTTCGGCCGTTCTCGAGGTGGCTTTACGACCAAGATCCACCTTCTCGTCAACGCACACGGGCTCCCCATGAGGACAGAGATCACGCCCGGCCAGACGTCGGATTATCTCGGCTTCGACCTGGTGATGGCGGGCAATCTGCCCCGCCCAAGCGTGCTACTCGCGGATCGCGGCTATGATGCAGACAAGATCAGAGAGGGCATGGAGGCGCGCAACGTCCTGCCCGTGATACCGATGCGCAGGTCCCGCAAGAAACGGATTGGCGTCGATCGCTCGCTGTATCGCCTGCGGAATCTGGTCGAACGCTGCTTCAACAAGCTCAAAAACGCTAGGCGTGTCGCGACCCGCTACGACAAGACGGCAGAAAGCTTCCTCGGCTTCATTGACATCACGTCAATCCGTCTCTGGTTCCGACATTTGTCAACATGACCTAGCACCACTCAGAACAGAAACCGAATCTCCGCCGATGGAGCGGCGAAATCTTGCCGACGAAGAGCTCTGACAGCCTTGAACTCCCCACCAGACGGACGTTCGAACCACACAAGTTTTCCAGGGATTGGGCCAAATTTCAGTTAACCCTTTCAAAGGGGAGGATAACCTAGCTGCAAAGGACAATCTATCTCGCAATAGGCGCGTTCCGCAATTCGACTACAGCGATTTCGTTTTCAACAGAGCCCATAGCCCATGCACTCTACCGGAGGCAGAACGGAGCACTGGAGAGGTCACGTGACTATGATTTAACCGGAACCAAATCCATCGTCGGCATGTTTGGGCCCCGTACACAGCAATCACAAAACCAAGGAGGAAGCCCATGAACTGGGATATCATTCAAGGCAAGTGGGACCAGCTGAAAGGGAGCGTCAAAGAAAAGTGGGATGATCTCACTGATGACGAACTCACTCAAATTTCCGGCCAACAGGACAAGCTTTCTGGCAAACTGCAGGAAAAATATGGCTGGACCAAGGAACAGGCGGAAGACGAAATCAATCGTTTCTTCGTCGACAAAGATCGGGTGTGACACCCCGTCCCTTCGCGTCTGCAAATTGGAGGAATCTCATGAAAATCAGCGTTCTTTCTGCTCTGATGACCACTGCACTGCTGGCTGGTCCAGCATTTGCACAAAATACTGGTGACGCTCAGGCTGTAAACCCAGCCACCGAGGTCGACGCAGCGCAGGCTGAAGTGAAGCCGGATCCTGCAGCCGAAGTTCCTACGACGTCTGGGGACGTGCCCACAACGACAACGCCCGCAGCTGCCGCTGATGGCGCTGCAGACGTCGCGATTGTGGTACCAGAAGGATACACGATGACCGAACTGACGTCGGTCACTGCTGATCAACTTAAAGGCGTAGATATCTATGATCAGACCGATGCTAAGATCGCAGAGATAGCCGATCTCGTGATTGGCAGCGATGACAAGGTCACCGGCATTGTCACGGATGTAGGTGGCTTCCTGGGAATGGGTGAACACCGCATTTCCCTAGGGCCAGACCAGGTCGCTATCTACAAGAATGCCGACAACGACATTCGCGCGTATGTTTCTATGACAAAAGATGAGCTGAAGGCCCTGCCAAAATATGAGGCTCCCAATCAGTAAAAAGCGAAATGGCGCGGCCGTCCGGCCGCGCCCCGCTCGATGTCACTACGATAGATGAGTTTGCGCCCGGGCGAATTTGCTGACCCGGGCGCTTCTATGCGATCAGCGACTTATTTTTTCTTGGTCTTGCCGCCATCATTCACAGCCATAACAGCCACTGCTGTCAGCTTCGAATTTGCAGCCTTCTCTTCGTCGAGGATCGACGAAAGCAAGCTGTGTGCTTCTTCATGCCCAAGTGTTTTTGCCCACTCGCGCAACGTTCCATAGCGAGCAATCTCGTAATGTTCGACTGCCTGAGCGGCACCAATGAGTGCTACGTCCAAAGCGTGCCCCGATGCCTCTTCGATGATCCCGTCCGCCTCTTTCAGGAGGCCCTCCATCGCATCACATTTCTCCCCCCGCGGCTCTTGGCCGAGGGATTTAAACACTGCTTCCAGGGTCTTCACATGCCCCTTCGTCTCTTTGAGGTGGTCATCGATAGCCACCTTGAGTTCGGCATTGTTGACCGACTTAGAAACCTTGGGCAGCGCTTTGGTCAAGGCATTTTCGGCCCAATAGATGTCTTGGAGCGTATGCTCGAATGCGTCGCTAAGAGTCTTCATTTGGGAGTCCTTCCTGTTTTGGTGTCCCTCAGTCCAGGCACGCCCTCAACGTGCCCGCGAGGATGGAAGTTCCAAGGCCAAGCATGCGAAGCAGCGCCTCAAGATGGACAACCTTTCGGGCGAGTGCGGTTAGTTAAGCGTAACGATTGCCGCGTTGAGCAGAGAAGCAAATGCGACCCAAGCGGCATATGGCAGGAACATTGCTGCGGATACCGGATCTGCTTTCCGAGCTCGCCAAATGAACAGCGCTATTGTTGCAAGCAGAGGCAGGATGACCAACAGCCCCAGCAGGGGACGCTGAGCACCGAAGAATGCCGGAGACCACAGAAAATTCAGGGCCATCTGCAATGTCCACAGCACCTTCAAGTCGGAGTTCTGTGTCACACACCAAGCGCGCCATCCCGCGATCGCGATCAGCACATAGAGCGCGGTCCAGACTGGCGCAAACAGCCAATTCGGCGGATTAAACCATGGCTTGTTCAGGGTCGCATACCAGGCCCCGGGCACATTGAGATACCCAATGGCCAGACCGATTCCGACGACAGCCGCGACAAAAAACGCCAGAGATTTCACGCCTGACATGAACGCTTCCTTATTGATGAAGTACCAATTCTGGACTCAACTACTGCACTGACCAGAAAGGTCCAGTGAGGAGGTCACATAGCGTCGACCAATGGATCATTCCGAGATCTCTTCCGTGGGAAACGCTGGTCATGGAGAAGCAAGTGGTGACCTGCCGAATAGCAGGTGACGCAGGCCTAGATCATGTGACCCCGCCGCGCTTCTTGGCCCAGAAGCGCCAACCGACACCCGCAGCGGCCGATGCGCCCCCGCCAAAGGTCAGGACAATGAGCCACCGGCCAAGCGCGGCGAAGAATGTTTATGCAGGCGCATGGTGCTGTGCCACGCCTGCCATCTGGCAGGAGGGTTGCGCAGTTGCAGCGGATAGAAAATGTTTTGAGCTGTTCAATCGGCGTTGATGATGTAACCGCCCCCCCCGACGGCATTTGTGTGCCATGATTGGTCTATCGGAACCAGACAGAGGGATCGTCTATTTGCCCCATCGATTACACCGCAGGCGCCGCCACCACCCAACGCGAGCGGCCGCAATTGGGGCAAGACCTGCCGGGTTCAGGCGGCGCGGCCATTGTCAGTCCGCAGCAATGACAACTTGCCGTCTCTCCCGATTCCGGTGACGGCACGTTTGGCGGTATCGGCAGAAGATCCAGCGGTGGCACGATTGCCAGCCCCGGGCGCGGCTTGTCGAACCGGAAGACCGAGACTTGGCCACCTGCCTCCATGAACGCCCATTCCACCTCGCCAAGGTTCCGGACACCGTCGAGGCGCAGCAGTTCCATCACCTCAAGCGTGTTCAGATCGCGGCGCGAGGCACCCGCCATGTCGATCACCCCATCGCGGACCAGCAGGATCGGAGAGTTGGACAGCGCGCTCTTCAGGAAATCCTGATTGTGGATCGCCCTGTCGGCGAATTTCGTGACCAGAATGATCACCGTCATCGCCGCCAACGCGTGAATGATCGGCACATCCTCATAGAAAGTCAGATCGCCCACGGCCGAGCCAAGCGCGATGACCAGCACCATATCGGTCATCGACATCTGGGCGACCGCTCGGCCGTTCAAGACGCGGATCAGAAGGAAGCAATATAGGTAGGCAAGCGTGCTTCGAAAAATGATCTCGAGCAGAAATAGCCAAGGCGCACCGTCAAACCAAATGCGCCCCACTTCAAATGGAATGACGTTCTCCACGCGCGTCCCCCTTCCTAGCGAAAACGAAACACGTGCTGATCGGGATCGGTTTCACCGGCGATGCGGGCCGCGATGATCTGCGCCCCGATGACCGAGAAGGTGATGCCGTTGCCGCCGAACCCCATCAGCGTGAAGATCCGTTCATATCCCGGAACATTGTCAAACATGGGCAGTCCGTCGCGCGTGACGCTGAAGGGTGCGGCCCAGGTATAGGCGGGCTTGCCAATGCGGATGCCGGTCAGCGCGTGAAGTTTTTCGGCGATCCGTGTCGCCTTTCGCGCCAGCTTGCCTGTATCGCTGTTGGTGTGGGCAGCATCCTCATCTTCGCCGCCTGCGATGATGCGCCCCGAGGGATCGGTCCTGAAATACAGATAGGGGTCTGCCGCCTCCCATCCGATGGTCGACGTCATCCATTCCGGCAAATCCCGCATCGGACGCGAGGCCAGTGCCCATGTCGATGTGACGTGATGGGCGGCCGTTTTCATCTGCTGCAGATATTCATAGCCGGTGCAGAAAACGGCATGATCCGCGGTGATGATCTGCCCGTCCGAGGTAGACAGTGCGATACCTCCCGGAAGCTCGGCCATATCGATGATCTGCACCGGCGAGATCAACTGCGCCTTGCGACTAAGCACCACCTTCAGAAGCCCCGCCGTCAGCTGCGCGGGATTGGCCGAGGCAGATGCGGGCGACAGGATGGCAGCGGATCGGTCGATGCTGTAGCGCGCGACCAGCTCGGAGCGATCAAGATACTCCGCTTCGATCCCGATCTTCCGGCGCGCCTCCGCCTCGGTCCTCAAGGCCCGCGCGCCCATCAAATTACCCGCGATATAAAGCGCAGGCTTTTCCTGCATCGAGCATTCGATGCCCAACCGTTTCGTCATCTTGGTCAGATCGTCAACCGCACGCACCGACCTGCGCCAGGCGGCATTGGCTGCGCGCGCGCCGATCTGCTTTTGTAGTCGGGTGAGAGGCACGTCGATTTCATGCTGGATCATCGCCGTCGAGGCCGCCGTCGAGCCGCGCGCCGGTGGACGGCGATCGAGGATCAGCACCTTGCGCCCCTGCTCCGTCAGCGCTTCGGCCATCAAGGCGCCGCTGATCCCGGCGCCGACGATCACCACATCCGCATGCCTGCTCCCAAGCCGCTTTTGTGAGACGACCGTGGAATGCGGCGTTCGGACCCAGAGGGGCGTTCCGACTCTCAGGTCATCCTCGCGGGTATCAGCTTTGCTGCTCATCAATCGCGTGCTCTTTCAGTTATAGAGACGACTCACGGGTACCGGACAGTTCGGTACCTTCACCAATTCAACGGCAGGAGCGCTTTTTCGATTTGTAGTCCTCCTTGCGGTGGGTGGAATGCAACGCGACGCCCGCGCCGCTATGCAGGGCCAACAAATTCGCATTGCGAGAGTTCCGGAAGTCCCCGCGATTGAACCCCATGAACGCATAAACGGGATTTTGACGGATATTGACGCGAACAAATAGGGAACATAAAATGAGGCATGGCCCAGATAACCCTTCAGCGCAAACTCGCGATCCTGTCCGATGCGGCGAAATATGACGCCTCCTGCGCCTCAAGCGGGACCACGCGTCGCGACTCGTCGCAGGGCGGCATCGGCTCGGCCGGAGGCACAGGCATCTGCCACGCCTATGCCCCCGACGGGCGCTGCATCAGCCTGCTGAAGATCCTGATGACCAACTTCTGCATCTATGACTGCGCCTATTGCGTGAACCGCGTCAGCAGCAATGTCGAGCGGGCGCGCTTTTCCCCGGAAGAAGTGGTCACGCTGACGCTGGAATTCTATCGCCGGAACATGATCGAGGGGCTTTTCCTGTCCTCGGGGATCATTCGCAGCCCCGATCAGACGATGCAGGACATGGTCCGCATCGCACGGATGCTGCGCATCGATCATGACTTCAAAGGCTATATCCACCTGAAAACCATCCCCGACGCCGCGCCCGAACTGGTGGCCGAGGCCGGGCTTCTGGCCGACCGGCTTTCGGTGAATGTCGAGCTGCCGCAGGATCGCAGCCTGCGTACACTCGCCCCCGAAAAGCGCCCCGAGACCATTCGCGCCACCATGGCAGGCGTCCGGCTGGAGCGTGAGGCCGCGACGGATCGCAGCTTCACCGGCAAGCGCCCACCGCGTTTTGTCCCGGCGGGGCAATCGACGCAGATGATCGTGGGCGCCGACGACACCAGCGACCGTGAGATTCTGCGCACCTCTGCGAACCTCTATTCCGGCTACGATCTGAAGCGGGTCTATTATTCGGCCTTCAGCCCTATACCCGACGCCTCGCATGCCCTGCCGCTGGTCAAGCCGCCTCTGGTGCGCGAGCACAGGCTGTATCAGGCCGACTGGCTCATGCGGTTTTACGGCTTCGAGGCGGAAGAGATCGGCGGCGCGCGTCCCGACGGCAACCTCGATCTGGATATCGATCCAAAGCTCGCCTGGGCCTTGGCCAATCGCGCCACCTTCCCGCTTGTGGTCGCGCGTGCCAGCAAGGAACAGCTTCTGCGCGTGCCGGGCTTTGGCACAAAGACGGTCAGCCGAATTCTTACCGCGCGCCGCCACGCGACCCTGCGCTATGCTGACCTTCTGCGCATGGGCGCGGTGATGTCGAAGGCGCGGGCCTTCGTCGTGCTGCCCGACTGGCGCCCGGGGCAGTTGACCGACAGCGCCGGGCTTCGCGCGCGTTTCACCCCGCCTGCGGAACAGCTTTCGCTTTTCTGATGATCCGGGTTGAGCTGCCGCATTTCGACCGCTTCGACGCCTGGCGCGCCAGCGCCCGGCAACTCGCCACCGCCGCTGTTCCGCCCGAGCATATCCTGTGGGTGACGAAGGGCGATGCCGCAGACCTGTTCGGGGGTCAGCCCATGCCGCCCCCCGGCAACCAGCCCCTGCGCGTCAGCAAGGATTTTTTGACGCTCGCAAAGATCGTCAGTTTTCATTCGGACCCTGAAAGATGGGCGCTGCTCTATTCGGCGCTGGTCCGGATGCAGGCAGAGAGCGATTTGTGCCAGAATCCCGCCGATCCGCTGATGATCCGCCTTGGCGCTCTGGCGAAATCCGTTCGCCGCGACATCCACAAGATGCATGCTTTCCTGCGCTTTCACGAAATGCCCTCGCAGGGCCCGCGCCGCTCTTTCTCCGCCTGGTTCGAGCCCGAGCATCCGATCCTGGAAGCCGCGGTCCCGTTCTTCGCCAAGCGCTTTGCCGATATGGACTGGCTGATCGCCACCCCCGAGGGCACGGCGCATTTCGACGGCTCCGTCAGCCTCTCGCCGCCCGGACCCCGCCCCGATCTGCCGCCCGACGCAGGCCATGATCTGTGGCAGACCTATTTCGCCAATATTTTCAATCCGGCGCGCGTGAAGATCAACGCCATGCGCTCTGAGATGCCATTGAAATATTGGAAGAACCTGCCCGAAACGCAGCTCATCCCCGAGATGCTGGCTGAGGCCCCCCGTCGCGTCCGCGCGATGGCCGAGGCTGGCGCGACCGAGGCGCCGAGGTTTGCGGCGAAGGTGACAGCACGGGTCAGGATATCGCAACCGACCGCCCAGCCAACGACCCTTGCCGAGGCAGGCCAGAAGGCCGCCACCTGCACGCGATGCGACCTGTGCCATGCCGCAACCCAAACCGTCTGGGGCGAAGGCAATCCCGACGCCCCCTTGATGATCGTGGGGGAAGCGCCGGGCGATCAGGAGGATTTGCAGGGCCGCCCCTTCGTCGGGCCCGCCGGACAGCTTCTGCGCGAAATCATAGCCGAGGTCGGGCTTGATCCGGAACAGACCTGGCTGACCAATGCCGTCAAGCATTTCAAATACACCCCGCGCGGCAGGCAGCGTCTTCATCAAAACCCCAACCGGGGCGAGATCCAACACTGTCGCTGGTGGCTTGACTTAGAGCGGCGCTTTGTCAGCCCGAGGCTGACCGTGGCTCTGGGCGCGAGCGCGGCGTTTTCGCTGACCGGCAACCCCGCGCCTCTGACGGCCCGGCGCGGCAAGATCGAGGCAGCGCGAGACGGCGGGCCTACGCTGATCTCCTGGCACCCCAGCCTGATCTTGCGCCTGCCCTCGGCAGATGCGCGATCCGCGAGGCAGGAACTGGCGGGCGATCTGGCCACAGCCGCAGCCCTGATCGGCTGAACTGTTCAGGCAATGATCTGCGGTTTTTTAACCGTTCAGTCTTGAATGGAGCGCCTTGACATCCATATACCATCCACACGGATGGAGAAACCGCATGTCCAATGTCACCCCCCTTCGCGACAAGACCCCCGACAGCGAGAAGATCACGATCAATCTCGGCTATGTGGACCTTGGGCGCATCGACCTTCTGGTGCAGGAAGGCTTCTACTCAAACCGCAGCGATTTCGTCCGCACGGCGATCCGCAACCAGGTGAATACACATGTCGATACGGTCACCAAGACGATCGAGCGGCATACGATGGAGCTTGGTCTGCGCGACTACTCGCGTCAGGACCTCGAGGATCTTCGCGCTGCCGGAGAAATCCTGCACGTCAAGGTCGTGGGCCTGGCGCGCATCGCCTCGGACGTGACGCCCGAACTTGCCCTGCAGACCATCGGCTCGATCACTGTGCTTGGTGCGCTGCAGGCCAGCGCCGAGGTTCGAAAGGCCCTTTCCGACCGTATTCTTTAGCAAACGCTTCAAACAGGACATCATCATGAAATTCTTCAACGCCGACGCCCTGCGTCAGGTGATGGGCAGCGTCGACCCGTCCTTCGCCGAGGATCTGGTCGCGAAAACCCTCTCTCAGCATGGGCTTATGCCGGGTCAGACCGCCGGTACGCCTCAAGCCCGCGCGCCAATGGCCGATCTTATGGCGGGCTTGAAGCCGACCGCCAGCAACGCGGCACCTCTCCACCTCAGCTGTCCGGAAGGTGCCAGTTTCACGGCCGAGACATTCCGCTGCGCCGAAGGCAGCCGTGAATACCTGATCTATGTGCCTTCATCTGCCAAAGATCGCCCCACGGGCATTGTGCTGATGCTGCACGGATGCACGCAGACGCATCGCGATTTCGCCACAGGCACCAAGATGAACAGCCTGGCAGAGCGGGACGGGTTCATCGTGATCTATCCGCAGCAAGCGCGCGGAGAAAATGCGCAATCCTGCTGGAACTGGTTCCGCCGCGGCGACCAGATGCGGGACCGTGGTGAGCCCGCAATTCTGGCGGGCCTGACCCGGCAGGTGATGCAGCGCCATGGCGTGCCGCCGGCGAGAGTATTTGTTGCTGGCCTCTCGGCAGGGGCGGCGATGGCGGTGATCATGGGCCAAACCTATCCCGAGATTTTTGCCGCAGTCGGCGCCCATTCCGGTCTGCCGTTCGGTGCGGCGAAAGACGTGCCTTCGGCCTTTGCCGCCATGGCTGGCCAAGCCATGACCGGAGCGGCCCAACGCATGGAGGCGACACCTCGAACGATCGTGTTTCATGGCGCGGACGATAAAACGGTGCATCCGATCAACGCCGAACGGATCATCGCACAGGCGAATGCATCCGGGCCCTACGAGACCGTGGTGACCGATGAATCCGGACAGGTAGCAGGCCGATCTTTCAGGCGAGAGGTCACCAGCGTAGCCGATGGAAAACCCCTGTCAGAGATTTGGACCGTCGATGGCCTTGGCCATGCCTGGTCGGGTGGCGATGATCGCGGCTCCTATACCGATGCGGCCGGACCGGATGCGAGCGCCGAAATGATCCGCTTCTTCTTTTCGGAAGGTGATTGAGGTGAGAGGAGGCAGGGCGTTGCAATTCATTCGCTCCCGATTTGAAAATTCAATATGGTGAGCTCAATATTATCTGCCGAACATCGTTGTTCCACACTTCCCCCAAATTTAACACTCGATGCGAAAGGAGATCATAAGGGCATCGTGGTCGGCGCTTAGATCGACCACAAACCCCGACCTGTTTTTCCGAACTCCGGGGAACAATGCCTGCCGAAGTTCGTTTGATAGGTATGGATTCCCGAATTGCATGAAGGAGATCACGAGATGAGTAAAGCAGAAGATGCTGCACGCGATCTGGCCGGTGACGCGAAAAACGCGGCGAAAGATGTAGCCGATGATGCGCGTCAGGCTGCGCGGACTGCGCGTGATCGTGGCGAGGACCTGGTGCAGTCGGCCAAGGAAAAAGGCGCCGAAATGGCGGATGACATGCGCCACAGCGCGCGCGAACATCTGGATGCCGCCCGCCGCAAGGGCGAGGAATATTATGAAGCCGCCCGCGAATACGGCAGCGAGATGGCCGACCGTGCCCGGAAAGAGGCGGATCATCTGTATCGTCGCGGCCGTCGCCAGGCCGATGAGGTCGCCGCCTATGCCGAGGATCGCTATGACGAGGTTTCGGATATCGTGCGCCGCAACCCCGCGCAGGCCTTGGGGATCGCCGCAGGTGTCGGCTTCCTGATCGGCCTGCTGATCGCCGCGCGCCGCTGATCGCAAGATGATGTTCGACTATGCGCGCAGGATGCGCCTTGCGCTTGAAGACACCGCGCGGCGCATAGGTCAGAAGGCGGCAGCCGGAGTGGTTGCCGCCATCGGAGCGGGCTTCCTGCTGGCTGCCTTACGGATGTCGTTATCACCAAGGTCAGCGACCGGGTCGGGCAGACCGTCGACCGGGCGCAGGCGAAGGCCAGTCAGTTCGTGAACGAGGCCGAGAACCGGCTGCATTCCTTTGCCGATACGGTCTCATATCGAGCGGACCGGTTCGCCGAAACCACCGAACACAAGGTCCAGGACCTTGCCACCCGCGTGGGCGAGACGGCGGCGAAGGTTGGGCTGACTTCGGAAAACGCCCGCAAGGTGAGTGAGCAGGTCTCCGAGAAGGTCGAACAGGCCAAGGCCAGCAATCTGGCCGCCGTGGCCCCTGTCATCGGTGCATTTGCCGTGGGCATGACACTGGCGACCCGCCTGCAGGGTTGGCGTCACCGCGGAGATTGATCTGATCGACGAGGAGGACGATTTATAATATTAGGAAATAAAATTTTACATTCCTCAACAATTCAACAACACTTTGAATACTTTCTCATTACTCCACCATTTCTTCCTCTTGAGTTCACATTTTAGGAAACGGAGAGTTAATTCTCCTCGTTTTAAAGTGATGCAAAAGCAGCCTTCAGGCAGCCTTCTCCAATTCCTTGGCGTGACGCCGATGCCCATACTGGGGCGCTCATTGTTCAGTGATGAACGTCAGCTCAAATTGAGCAAGTGTTCAAAAGGCATTGCCAATGGCATGCGCTTTATTTGTTTCATCAATCAAGATCTTCGCCGCCGGTGAGGCTGGACCCTCATCGGCACTGGGCTCATGAAGGCAAGGTCCCGATCGTCGAGGAGAGCCTGCGCGGTTACCGTGGACGGGTGGGATGGATACTGTCCGCTCCCTCTCCGCAGGAGTCAATTATGTCATACTTGCCCTTAGATTTAAGACCGAAGGATTCGAAATAACTTATCTCGTCTGTTCACGTGACCCTTTGTCTCTTTGAGGTGCGCATCCACGGTCGCTCTGAGATCGGGTGCTGTACAGCCTTCGACATCTTGGTAAGGTGTTCAACAGAACGTTTCTCGGCCCATATCATGCAAAGCATGCGGGGATGTGTACTGAAGTGTTTTCAAGATGCCATCCTCGCGGTCGCTTGCCATTCAGCGGGTATAAAACACGAAGAGAAAAGGGTGAAAAAGATCAAGTTGGTTCATCCGAACGCAATCAACAGTTGATTTGGAACCCATTGCCGTTCTGGCCCGTTCCTTGGAGCGTGATGTGCTCCGAAACCTGACAGGTAGATCGGAGCAAGCGAGTACACACATATTGAGTGAGGGTCAGCATGAATAGCATTATCTACCTCGTCGGCTTGGTCGTTGTGGTTCTTTTTATCCTTGGAATGTTGGGGTTACGCTGATGTCGGATACAATTCCTGTTGAAAAAGCGACCCTCAGTGATCGTGGCTACGTCGATCTAGGCGCGATTGTCGCAGGCACCTTAGTGGCTGTCGGTGCGTCATTGGTGCTGACCGCGTTTGGCGCGGCGATTGGCCTCGGCTCGATCTCGTTTGACGATGGCAGCATCAGCATCTTCGGGCTCATCTTGACCGCTCTGTTCGTCGTGATCTCGATGGTGCTCGTTTATATGCTGGGCGGGTATATCACCGGGCGCCTTCGTCGGCGCGTCGAGATTGCGAATACCGATGAAGTCAAGGTCCGCGATGGGCTGCACGGTCTTGTGGTCTGGGGGCTGGGCACAATCCTGAGCGCAATCGTTTTGTCCAGCGCCGTGACGGGCACCGTCAAGGCGGTCGGAAATGTCGCTGGCACTGCGCTTGAAGCCACCGGCTCGGCTGTTGGCGGGGCCGCTCAAGGGGCGGGCCAGCTTGCTGGCGGCGCCATCTCGGGGGCGGGTCAACTTGTTGGTGGCGTCGCTCAGGGCGCCGGTCAAGCGGTTGCTCCGACACTTGAAGAAGCCATGCCGAGCGGACTGTCGTCGAACCCGATCGACTACATTTCCGATACGATGCTGCGGCCTGCTCAGGCTGTTCCGGGCCCGAACACTGGCGAGCCGGAGAATGCCAAGCAGGAAATCGGGCAAATCCTGATGAACCTGGTGCGCACTGGCGAGATCAGCGAAGCGGATAAGGCTTACCTGCGTCAAGTCGTGGCGGCTCAAACTGGACTGACGCCGAATGAAGTCGATGCGCGTGTGAATGAAGCCGAGCAGCGTGCACAGGAAATCCGTGCAGAGGCGCAGAAAAAGGTTGATGAGGCCCAAGCCAAAATCGACCAATTGAAGGCCGAGACTCAGAAGACCTTTGACGAAGCCAAAGCGAAAGCTGAACAGGCTGCCGAAGAAGCTCGCGTCGCAGGCATCCTGACCGCATTCCTGCTCGCGACTGCTGCTCTGGTCGCTGGTGCGGCAGCCTATATCGGGGCAATCCGTGGCGGAGAGCACCGCGACGATGGCCGGATCTGGGGCGGGCTTGCTTACCGTCGTCGGTGATCAACCAAGCTGAATTATCGGTCACGAAAAAAAGACCGGGCATATTTGCAGATGCCCGGTCTTCGTATTATCATGTTAGACGAAGCCGTCACCGATCAGGTATATTCGGCAACTTCCTTGTAAATCAGGATTTGTCGCGGAAGTAATCGTTGATCTGCTGATCAGCGTCTTCCTTGGCCCAGCCATAACGCTCTTGCAGCTTACCGGCGAGCTTATCCTTGTTACCTTCGATCTGCGTCAGATCATCATCCGTGAGATCGCCCCACTTTTCTTTAACACCACCTTTGAGCTGTTCCCATTTACCCTGAATGATATCCCAATTCATAACGCTCTCCTTGGTTTGGTTACAGGGGCCAACGGCTCAGCAATGACGAAGGTTCCGGATTTGCTCGCACTATGTTTCGCCAATCGGGCGGTTTGGCGAAAGAGGGGCGGTTGCGATGATATCAAGAAAAGGTCAGAGAGAACTGCTCTCCGTAATCCGGTTTCTCGCCAGAGACCTTGGATTTCACCAGTTTATACAGAAACTGCATCCCGCTTTCTGGCCCCAGCCAGACCTCGGCCGAGGCAGGAACAAGCCTAATCAGAACTAGGTCCGGGTCGTCCTTGCCTTCCTCGAACCAGGATGACGCGACCGCGTTCCAGACCTCGTCCAGTTTCTTGCGGTCGGTCGAGATCTCGATCCGGCCCTTGATCTCGGTATGAAGGCCCTGCGCAGTGTCGCTAACGATATAGCGCGTTTCTGCGCCTTTGGCCGCAGCTTCGGCCATCTGCGTGCCCGTCGCGGTGATGAACCACAGATTGCCATCTTCGGGCTCGACATTATGCGACATCGGCAGGAACGCCCCACCAATCTCAAGCATACCAGCGCGAACATCTTCAAGTCTTTCCCAGAATTCCTCTCGGCGGTCGTTGGACATCGGCTTTCCCTTGCATATGGTTGCGCTGAGACAACCAGTCAGACCCTCAGTCGTTCCAGCGCACGGGAATTCACATCGGGGCAAAATCCTGCCACGGTGGTGCGGTTAGGTGACAGACCAAGCCGTCACTGGCATATTCGATCGTCACTTCACCCATGAACTCGGCCGGTAAGACCTCACCAATCAGGACTGAACCGAAGCCAGTTGCATCGGGACGAACTACATCGGGACCGCCCCGTTCACGCCAGGTGAAATCCAGACCGACTTCTTCGTCATAGCGCCAGAGGATCTCGATCACACCCTCCGCCGCACTCAGCGCGCCGTATTTCGCCGCATTCGTCGCAAGCTCGTGGAGGCCAAGGGCAAAGGCAAGCGCCGTTTTGGGCGGCAGCAAGACCGCCGGACCATCTATACTGAAACGGCTGTCCGCATAGGGTGACAATACTTCGGTGACGATGTCGCAAAGCTCTGCCCCGTCGCGCTGTTCGTCCGTGACCAGATCCTGTGCACGCGCCAGCGCCATCAGGCGGGCGCGAAAGGTCTCGGCCGCCTGCCCTTCCTGCGCGCCAAGCGTTTGGCGGGCGATTGCCAGAACGGTGGCAAGGATGTTCTTGACCCGGTGCTTCATCTCATGGACCAGCACCGTCTGCAGCCGCTCTGCCCGCCTGCGCTCAGCGATATCGCGCGCGATTTTGGAGGCGCCGACGACATGGCCGAATTCGTCATAGATCGGTCCGACAGTCAGCGAAACCTCGACTAGACGGCCATCGCGGCATCGGCGGATGGTTTCATGCGGCTCGACCTGATGGCCATTTTGGATCTGCGCGATGATCGCCGCCTCTTCGGCCGTGCGATCGTCTGGGACAAGCATGGTGACAAGCTGCCCGATTGCCTCGCTGGCGGTATATCCGTAAAGCCGTTCGGCCCCGCCGTTCCAGCTTGTGATCCGCATCTGCAGATCTGTGCTGAGGATCGCCTCGGTCGACGAGGCGATGATCGCTGCGAGACGTCGCTCATCCGCTTCCGCACGGCGCCGCTCTCCGATGTCGGTCATGACCAGACTGATACGGTCATCTTTGCCTTGCACGTAAGGCACCGATCCACCGGAAATCGCGACCCAGAGACTTGAGCCGTCTTTTCGGATGCATTGCTGCTCGATCGTCCGGCCGCTCGAGAGCTGCGGTAGGCAGCCCGAGATCAAGGCATCACCATTGCGATCATCCGGGTGCAGGATGTCGCGATAATTCATCGCCAGCATGTCGCTTTCGCTGTATCCCAACATAGCACACAGCCGCGCGTTCACCATATTGAACCGGCCTTGAGCGTCAATCAGGGCAATTCCCGCCGCGGATTGTGCAAACAGCGCCCTCAGCCGCGCCTCGCTTTGCGCCAGCGTATCCTGCGCCCGGACGCGCTCGGTCGTCTCGGTCACGATGCACAGCACGGCCGCAACTTCCTCCCCGTCGCGGATCGGAGAATAGGAAATGTCGAAATGCACCGTCTCGGGATAGCCGTGGCGCTCGATGTGAAAGGCCAGATCGCGTGCCGAAACGGTTTGCACCTCCCGGCGCACCTTTTGCAGCATCGGTTCAAGAGCTGCCCACAACTCGGTCCAATTCTCGCGCGCGGGCCTGCCGAAGGCCTGCGGATGTTTGTTGCCGATGGTGGGGGCATAAGCGTCGTTATACAGCGCCACGAATTCGGGCCCGGCGAAGATCACCACCTGAGATTTGGCATCAAGAATCGTTTCAAAGACGCAGCGCAGGCTTGCGGGCCATGTTCCGGGCGCGCCGAGCGGTGACGTCCCCCAGTCATAATCCGCATAGAGGCGGTCGATCCCGCCCTCGGATTTCGGCATGCTTGCCAAATACATAGCGTTAAAAGCCTGCAAAAGGGTTGTTTCAAAACATAAGCTATGCTCGCGTGGCGCCCGTCAAGGTCGGATTGAGTTAACGAAGAAATGACGCGCTTTCGCTTCTCGAGACCACAATCGTGACACTGAACCACTCCTGCCGCTGGTGACCCAAACGGGTGTGTTGGCTTGGAAGGTGACGGCAAAATCTGCGGCCTTTTGGACGAGCTAGTAGGGCCTGTTCTTTGGTCCACCGAGCTAACACTCTAAATCCCGCCGAACCGGGCGGACGGCTTTGGAACTGAAGATCAGGGAGATCTGCCAGACTCGGGTGCGATACGGCTTCCGTCGCATCCATGTTTTGCACGGAAAGGATGGCAGCTGAAGATCAAGAAAACCCGAAAAATTTAAAACCGAGTTGGGTGTGAAGTCCTGCAGCTTAAATTACGCCAGGTACTGTCGAAGAAGGGAGAAGCTCAGAAAAAAATGTGGAAAAGGTCCCTAGGATCGTAGCTCGCTTGGGGGCAAGTCAGCCACAATATGCGATCCGCAAGTGAACAAAATCGGCTGCGCCGCGTTGAGCGGCAGCAATCAACTTGCTGCCGCTGACACCTCGGCGGTCCTGCGTGCTTTCAACAGCCCAAGGAGAGGAAGCCATGGCACAATCGAACACCCCTGCGAAAACGAACCCTGCTTCTGCGCCCGGGCATGATGGCACCAACAGCAATCCGATCAGTGCGACGTTTACGCAAGAAACCGGCAATGGTGGCGAGATTCAGCAGATGACGGATGACACGGCCGCGCGTCTCACCACGAACCACGGCCTTCCGATTTCGGACAACCAGAACAGCCTCAGGGCCGGAACCCGCGGACCGACGCTGCTTGAAGATCTCGTGCTGCGCGAAAAGATCTTTCACTTCGACCATGAGCGGATTCCAGAGCGGATTGTCCATGCGCGCGGCTCGGTCGCGCACGGCACATTCACGGTCAGCAAGGCAATTCCCGAACTGACCCGCGCCGCGCTGTTTCAGAAAAAGGGCAACATCTGCGATGTATTCGTCCGCTTCTCGACCGTGGCAGGCGGTGCTGGCTCAGTCGATACGCCACGCGACATTCGCGGCTTTGCGGTGAAGTTCTATACTGAAGAGGGCAACTGGGACCTCGTCGGCAACAACACTCCGATCTTCTTCATCCAGGATGCGATGAAATTTCCCGACCTCGTCCATTCGGTGAAGATGGAGGCTGACCGCGGCTATCCGCAGGCCGCATCGGCCCATGACACGTTCTGGGATTTCGTCTCGCTCATGCCGGAAACACTTCACAATGTGATGTGGGCTATGTCTGACCGCGGGATACCGCGCAGCCTGCGTTTTATGGAAGGCTTCGGCATCCACACTTTCCGCCTGATCAATGCCGAGGGGAAAGGTTCGTTCGTCCGCTATCACTGGAAGCCGCGTCTGGGCATCCAGTCGCTGATCTGGGACGAGTCTGCCAAGCTTCAGGGGGCCGATAACGATTTCCACCGCCGCGACCTCTACGAGGCGATCGAAGCGGGCAGCTATCCCGAATGGGATCTGGGCATTCAGGTCATCGACCCGGAGTGGGCGGCCAGACAGCCTTATGACATTCTCGATGCGACCAAACTGATCCCCGAGGAAGAAGTGCCGGTCCAGCTGATCGGCACGATGACTTTGAACCGCAACCCCGACAACCACTTTGCCGAGAACGATCAGGTTGCCTTCCTGCCCTCGAATATCCTGCCCGGCATGGACTTCTCGGCAGATCCGCTGCTGCAGGGGCGGCTGTTTTCCTATCTCGACACACAGAAATCCAGGTTGGGGACAACGAACTTCCATCAGATCCCGATCAACGCACCGCGCTGCCCCATGCACAATTTCCAGCGCGACGGCATGATGCAGACACAGATCCCGAAAGGCCGCGCCAATTACGAGCCGAACTCGCTTGCCAAGGCCGGAGAGATCGGCGGACCTCGCGCCGATGCCAAGGGCGGGTTCCGCAGCACCACCGACTCAGATGCCTTGGGCAATGACCCGACCCAGAAGGTTCGGCTGCGTTCGGAGACCTTTGCGGATCACTATAGCCAGCCCCGCATGTTCCTGCGCTCGCTGTCGAAGCCAGAGCTGGATCACGTTGTTGGAGCGTTGGTGTTCGAGCTGTCCAAGGTCAGCATCAAAGCCATCCGCGAAGCCGTCCTGGCGCAGCTGCGTAACATCGACGACGAGGTGGCAAAGCGGGTGGCAAACGGTCTGGGCATGGACAAGCTGCCTGACGCTGCCCCTGCTGCAAGGAAAGCGGTGGACCTGCCACCCTCACCAGCGCTGTCGATCCTGAAACACAAGGCGCCTGCGCCTAAGGGACGCAAGTTGGGAATTCTGGTTGGCGATGGCGCGGATGCTGCAGCCGTGAAAAAGCTGCAGGATGAGGCCAGGACGGCGGGTGCAAGCTGTATGATCATCAGCCAGAAGATTGGTGGTGCCAAGCTGTCGGACGGTTCGGTTCTGCCGGCGGATGGCCAGCTTGCCGGGACGCCCTCGCTCATTTTTGACGCGGTGGTCATTACCACCGGCAAAGAGGGCTACGACGCGCTGATCAATGACCCCGCCGCGCTTGAATTTGCAGCACTGGCGTGGAGCCATCTGAAGGCTCTGGGTCTCTGCCCGGGTGGCCGCAAGCTTCTCGACAAGGCCAATGGCGGCCAGGACGAGTTCACCCTGGACCATAAGGACGCGAAGGGAGTCGTCGCCAAGCTGGCCGACCGCGCCTGGGACCGCGAGGAGGATTTGAGACCCGCGCCATGAGCGGAGAGAGGAGGCGGCCTATGGCCACGCGCGCAAATTGGAAAGGTGTGCTGAAGATTGCGGATCTCAGCTGTCAGGTTGCGCTTTATAGCGCGGCCTCGACCTCGGACCGCATTGCCTTTCACACCATCAACCGCGCCACCGGCCATCGCGTCAGGCGTGAGTTCGTCGACAGCCAGACCGGCAGAGAGGTCTCCCGTGACGATCAGGTCAAAGGCTATGAGGTCTCGGACGGCGAATATGTCGTGCTCTCCGATGAAGAGATCGCCTCGGCCGTGCCCGACAGCGACAAGACGCTGGGGATCACCGATTTCATCCGCTGCGATCAGGTCGACCCGGTCTATTTCGACCGCCCCTATTATCTTGCACCCGCCGATCCCTCTGCCGCCGAGGCTTTCGCGCTGATCCGGCAGGGGCTCGCGAAGCAGAAGGTTGCGGCTCTGGCCCAGACCGTGCTGTTCCGGCGGATGCGCAATCTGCTGATCCAGCCCTACAAAGACGGAATGGTCGCGACGACGCTGAATTACGACTATGAGGTTCGTGCTGCAGACGAGGCTTTCAACAGCATCCGCAAGACCAGGATCGAGCCCGAGATGCTGGATCTTGCCCAGCATATCATTCGGACCAAGATGGGCAGGTTCGATCCTTCGACCTTCGAGGATCGCTATGAAGCGGCCCTGATCGAGCTGGTCAAGGCCAAGGAGGAAGGCCGAAAACTGCCACGCCGGGCGGCCGAAAAACCCAAGGTCATCAGCCTTATGGAGGCTCTGCGCGCCAGCGCCAAGCCGGAACCGAAGACGAAGGCCAAGAGCAAACGCAAGGCGGGGTGAGATGTCGCTTCAATCCTATCGAAAGATGCGCGACTTCTCGGCGACCAGCGAGCCCAAGGGCCGGGTTGCGCGCAAAAAGGGCAACAGCTTCGTCATCCAGAAACATGACGCGAGACGGCTGCATTACGATTTCCGGCTTGAGATGGAGGGCGTCCTGAAAAGCTGGGCGGTAACGCGCGGCCCAAGCCTGAACCCCGAAGACAAGCGGCTGGCGGTGCATGTCGAGGACCATCCGCTTGAATATGGCACGTTCGAAGGCACCATTCCCAAGGGCGAATATGGCGCGGGTACGGTCATCCTATGGGATCGCGGCACCTGGACACCGATCGGCGATCCGGTGAAGGGCTATGCCAAGGGCCATCTCGAATTCGAACTCTCGGGGCAGAAGCTCAGGGGGCGCTGGCATCTGGTGCGGATGCAGACGCGGGAAAAGCGCGAAAACTGGCTGTTGATCAAGGCCGATGACCAATATGCGCGCAAAAAGGGCGATATCCTGAAGGAGGAGCCAGCATCCGTTTCGACCGGCCGTGATCTACCCGAGGTTGAGGACGAACCGCCGGGCTGGTCGTCTAAGGACGGCCCGCTTGCGCAGGGCAAGAAGGCAGCGATGCCCGAGTTTATCAAACCGATGCTGGCACAGCTGCAATCGAAACCGCCCTCAGGTGACAAATGGGTGCATGAGATCAAGTTCGACGGCTATCGCCTGCAGGCGCATGTCATCGGGGGGAAGGCGGCGCTTCTGACCCGCAGTGGCCACGACTGGACCGCGAAATTCGGCGATATGGCACGCAAATTCGCTGAGCTGGCGCTGAAATCCGCGATCATCGACGGTGAGCTGGTGGTGGAAAGCGATGCCGGCGCCTCGGGTTTCTCGGCCTTGCAGGCTGATCTTGCGGACGGTCGTGACGATCGTTTCATTTTCTACGCCTTCGACCTCATGTACCTCGACGGCCATGACCTGCGGGACGAGCCGCTGACCGCCCGCAAGGCCTCGCTCGAGCGCATTCTGCGGACCAGCGACATCCGCTACAGCAGCCATTTCACCGAAACCGGAGAGATGGTGCTGCGCCATGCCTGCCGGATGAGCCTTGAGGGGATCGTGTCGAAACTTGCCGATGCGCCCTATCGCTCGGGTCGCGGGCGGGCTTGGGTGAAATCGAAATGTTCCGCGCGCCAGGAATTTGTCGTCGGCGGCTATGTCCCCTCGCAGGCGCAGGCGGATGCCATCGGCTCGCTCGTGCTGGGCGTGCATGACGCGGATGAGGACGGGTTGCGCCACGTCGGTCGGGTCGGCACCGGCTTTACCCGCAAGGGTGCCGCCGATCTCTTCCGACGCCTGCAGCCCTTGCGTCGGAAGACCAGCCCCTTTGGGGAGAAGCTTGCCCCCGAGGTTGTCTATACCACCCCGGAACTGGTGGCCGAGGTCGATTTCAGCGCCTGGACGGCCGATGGCCATTTGCGACACGCAGCGTTTCGCGGCCTGCGTGAGGACAAGCCCGCCATTGAAGTCACCCGCGAGGACCCGCCCAAAGCGAGAATCAAGCTGACCCATCCGGAGCGGATCTATTGGCCTGATGAGCAAGTGACCAAGGAAGAGCTTGCCAATTACTACACCCGAGTCTGGCCGCAGATCGCGTCTTTCATCGTGAACCGCCCGCTGGCCCTCCTGCGTTGTCCCGACGGAATCGACGGCCCGCGCTTTTTCCAGAAACACCCTTGGAAGGGCATCAACTCCAGCATCGACCAGCCGAAGGATAAGGGCGAGGCGCTGATCGCGATCTCGGGTCTCGATGGCCTTATCGCTTTGGTGCAATCGGCCGCACTGGAGATCCATCCCTGGGGTGCGACCTTTGAGGATCTGGAGCGCCCGGATATGATCATCATGGATCTCGATCCCGGTGAGGGCGCAAGCTGGGACCAGATCGTTGCGGCCGCGACCGAAGTGCGGCAGCGCCTGACGGACGCGGGCCTGACCGCTTTCGTGAAGACGTCGGGCGGCAAAGGGCTTCACGTGGTCTCGCCGCTGAAACCCCATGCCAAATGGCCGGAGGTCAAGGCCTTCACCAAGGCCATGGCCATGGCGATGGAAAGCGACGCGCCCGATCTTTATGTCGCGACGATCACGAAATCCAAGCGGAAGGGCAAGGTGCTGATCGATTATCTGCGCAACCAAAGGGGCGCGACCGCCGTGGCCGCCTATTCGACCCGTGCCCGACCCGGTGCGGCGGTCTCGACCCCGGTGGAATGGGAGGCGCTGTCGCAGATCGGGCCTGCCAGCTATACCGTCCGCTCGGATCTGCCGGAGCCATGGGACGGGTTTCGCAAGGCCGCCCGCCCGCTTACTTTCCGCCCTTCTTCTCGGCGGAAAGCGACTTCCTGAGCGCATCCATGATGTCGATGACATTGTCCGCAGGCTCGGCGGCCTTCTTTTTGGCCGACGCCTTCCGACCCCTCTTCTTGTCGGCGATGATTTCAAGCAGCCGCGCCTGAACCGGATCCGCCACCATCTTGGGGTCCCATGTGCTGGTGCGCTCCTTGATCAGCCGCGACACTAGCCGCAACGCCGCGGGATCGGGCTTGTCGTCGGGCTCAGGCGGCATGTCGCGCAACTCATCGCCAAAACGCAGCGTCCAGAGAATGATCCCCTTGCCCGATGGTTGCAGCATCACCGCATATTCGCGCCGATACATCACCAGTCGCGAAATGCCGACGGTGCCCGAGGCCGCCATTGCCTCGCGGATCACTGAAAACGCCTCTTCTCCGACCTTGTCGGTGGGGGTCAGATAATGCGGCTTGTCATACCAGATCCAGCCGATGCTGTCGGCGGGAACGAAAATCTCGATATCGATGGTCCGGGTGCTTTCAAGCGCAAGGGCGTCGATCTCGTCATCCTCGATCAGCACATATTCATCCTCGCCGCGAGGATAGCCCCGCGCCTCATCCTTTTCGTGCACGGTCTTGCCGGTGACGCTGTCAACATAGCGGCTTTGCACGCGGTTACCGGTCCGGGCGTTCAGGGTATGGAAACGCAGCTTCTCGGCCTCGGTCGTGGCCGGGGTCAGCGCCACCGGACAGGTGACGAGCGACAGTTTCAGATAGCCCTTCCAGAAATATCGCGGTGCCATGGTGATCCAACCGCGAATGGCGCCGAAGGTTCCTGCGCGGTCGCCACCGGCGGTTGCGGGCCGAAGATCCGCGCATTCAGGAACAAACCGCCCCCTTCGCGGTTGGGTCCGGGATTACGGCACACGCATTAAAGAGGTTCAAATGAAGCAGTTTTCGATGATTTTCACCGCCGCGCTTCTCCCGGTGGCGGCACTGGCTCAGGACGCCACGGCCAAATTCGTGAACACCGACGGCGCCGAGATCGGCAGCGCCAGCCTGACGCAAACCGCAGCGGGCGTGCTGATCAAGGCCGAGATCGGAGA
>NZ_VLKU01000017.1 GCF_007830335.1 Paracoccus sulfuroxidans
AAGATCGCCGGGGTCTCGAAGGTGCTGGTTGCGGAGAACGCGCTTTACGGCCACCGGCTGGCCGAACCGACGGCGGCGCTGATCGTGTCGCTGGCGGGCGACTACAGTCATATCGCTGCACCTGCGACCACGGATGCCAAGAACATCATGCCGCGCGTGGCGGCCCTGCTGGATGTGATGATCCTGTCGGATGTGTCGAAGATCGTCGACGCCGACACGTTCGAGCGCCCGGTCTATGCCGGCAACGCCATCCAGACGGTGAAATCGGGCGATGCGAAGAAGGTCATGACGATCCGCACGGCCAGCTTCAACGCGGCGGGCGAGGGCGGCTCGGCCTCGGTCGCGGACGCGGCCCCGGCGGCCGATCCCGGCCTCTCGGCCTGGGTCTCGGACGAGGTGGCGCAAAGCGACCGGCCGGAACTGACCTCGGCCAAGCGCGTGGTCTCGGGCGGCCGCGGCGTGGCCTCGAAAGAGAACTTCGCGATCATCGAGACGCTGGCCGACAAGCTCGGCGCCGCCGTCGGTGCCTCGCGCGCGGCGGTCGACTCGGGCTATGCCCCGAACGACTGGCAGGTCGGGCAGACTGGCAAGGTCGTCGCCCCCGAGCTTTATGTCGCCATTGGCATCTCGGGCGCGATCCAGCACCTCGCGGGGATGAAGGACTCCAAAGTCATCGTCGCGATCAACAAGGATGAAGAGGCCCCGATCTTCCAGATCGCCGACTACGGCCTCGTGGGTGACCTCTTCACCACCGTGCCGGAACTGACCGAAAAGCTCTGAGAGCTTCTTCGTTGCGATCAATACCCCGGGGTGAGGCGCACCGCGCCGAGGGGCAGAGCCCCTCCCATCCCGACACCACACCCAATCCCCGCCCGGCCAACAAAGCCGGGCGGTTTTTGCATTGAACCGCCCCTGCCCTGCGCCTATCGTCCGGGTTGACCTTCAAAAGGATAGAACCATGGCGATTCAATCGGTGGGCATCATCGGCGCAGGACAGATGGGCAATGGCATCGCGCATGTATTCGCGCTGGCCGGCTATGATGTCCTCATGACCGACATTTCACGCGAAGCGCTGGACAAGGCCATCACGCTGATTGATCGCAACCTCGAACGCCAGGTCAGCCGCGAGAAGATCTCGGAAGAAGAGCGTGCCGCCGCAATGCGCCGCATCTCGACCACGCAGCAACTGTCGGACGTGGGCCAGACCGACCTGATCATCGAAGCCGCGACCGAGCGCGAAACGGTGAAACAGGCGATTTTCGAGGATCTGCTGCCGCATCTGAAGCCCAGCACGATCCTGACCTCGAACACCTCGTCGATCTCGATCACCCGGCTTGCCAGCCGCACCGACCGGCCTGAGAAGTTCATGGGCTTCCATTTCATGAATCCCGTTCCCGTCATGCAGCTGGTCGAGCTGATCCGGGGCATCGCGACGAATGAGGAAACCTACAAGACCCTAGTCGAGGTGGTCGAGAAGATCGGCAAGACCTCGGCCAGCGCCGAAGACTTCCCGGCCTTCATCGTCAACCGGATCCTGATGCCGATGATCAACGAGGCGGTCTATACGCTTTATGAAGGCGTGGGATCGGTGCGCTCGATCGACGAATCGATGAAGCTCGGGGCGAACCATCCGATGGGGCCGCTGGAGCTGGCCGATTTCATCGGTCTCGACACCTGCCTTGCGATTATGAACGTGCTGCATGAAGGGCTGGCGGATACCAAGTACCGGCCCTGCCCGTTGCTGGTCAAATATGTCGAGGCGGGCTGGCTGGGTCGCAAGACCGGGCGCGGTTTCTATGACTATTCGGGCGAAACGCCGGTTCCGACGCGCTAGTCAGGCCGGGGCTCTGCCCCGGACCCCGGGGTATTTGGGCAACAGAGAAATCGGCAGGCGCGGGTCAGCGTTTGCCGATTTTGGGTTCGGTGCCCGACATGATGCGTTCGATATTCGCGCGGTGGCGGATGAAGATGAGCGCGGCCATGAAGGCGGTGACCAGTGCCATGCGCCCGCCGTCGAGCCACCAGCCGAGGAAGGGCGTCAGGGCAGCGACGACGAGGGCCGAGAGGGACGAAATCCGTCCAATCAGCGCCGCGACCAGCCAGATGCCGCAGGCCGCAAGGCCGAGGCGCCAATCGAGCGCCAGCACGGTTCCGAGGAAGGTCGCGACCCCTTTGCCGCCCTTGAAGCCCAGCCAGACCGGGAAGAGATGGCCGAGGAAGGCTGCGGCACCGGCGAGCATGGCTGCGTCATCGCCGGCGGCCCAGCGGGCCAGCAGGACCGCAATCGCGCCCTTGCCGGTGTCGAGCAGGAGTGTGGCAAGCGCCGCGCCCTTGTTGCCGGTCCGCAGCACGTTCGTTGCGCCGATATTGCCCGAGCCGATTTGGCGCAGGTCGCCCAGCCCCAGGCTGCGGGTGATGACGATGCCGAAGGGGATCGAGCCCAGAAGATAGCCGATCACGGTCCAGAGGATCAGGCTCATGCGTTGTCTCCGTGCACCTTTTTGCCCGCCACCCAGGTGCCGAGGACCTTGCCCTCCATCCGCGCGCCGTCGAAGGGCGTGTTTTTGGATTTCGAGAGCAGCGTGAAACGGTCAAGAATGAAGGGCGCATCCGGGTCGAAAAGGACCAGATCGGCCGGGCTGCCCTGGCTGAGCCGTCCGCCGGGCAGGCCCAGCCTGCGCGCAGGATTGAGCGACATCGCCCGCCAGAGCTGCGGCAGGCTAAGCCCGCCCTGATGGTAAAGCCGCATGGCCGCAGGCAGCAGCGTCTGCAGGCCGACGGCGCCCGGAGCGGCCTCGGCGAAGGGCAGGCGCTTCGATTCCTCATCCTGCGGCGTGTGGAAGCTGGCGATCACGTCGATCAACCCCTCGGCCACGGCATCGATCATCGCCATGCGGTCATCCTCGGATCGCAGCGGCGGGGTGAAGCGGAAGAAGGTGCGATAGCCGCCCACGTCGAATTCGTTCAGCGTCAGGTGATGGATCGAAATCCCGGCGGTGACGTTCAGCCCCTTGTCGCGGGCGCGGCGCAGGGCGGGCAGGCTGCCTGCGGTGGTGATCTGATCGGCGTGCCAGCGGCAGCCGGTCATGGCAACCAGCGCGAGGTCGCGTTCCAGCCCCATGACCTCGGCCATGGGCGAGACGGCGGGCAGGCCGTAGAGCGAGGCGAACTTGCCGCTGGTGGCCGCCGCCCCCTTCGAGAGACCCGGTTCCTGCGGGTGGCCGACGATCAGCGCGTCAAGGCCGCGCGCATAGGTCATGCAGCGCGACAGCAGGCGCGTGTCGGGCACGACGCGGACGCCATCGGTGAAAGCCACGGCGCCGCCGTCGCGCAGAAAGCTCATCTCGACCATCTCGCGCCCGTCGCGGCCCTTGGTCAGCGCGGCCATATGGCGGATGTGGACCGGCGCATCGGCGGCGCGGCGCGTGGCGAATTCCAGCGATTCGGGGGCGTCGATGGCGGGCAGCGTGTCAGGGCGCGCGATCAGCGTGGTCACGCCCCCGGCAGCCGCCGCCAGACCGGCGGAGCGGAAGCTTTCCTTGTGACGCTCACCCGGTTCACCGATCTTGACGCCCCAGTCGATCAGGCCGGGTGCCAGGCATTTGCCGCCCGCGTCGATCAGCTTGGCCCCTTCGGGCGGCTCGGCGTTCAGCGCGGTGATGATGCCATCGGTCACGGTCAGGCAGCCCAGGGCGTCGGTCTGCGCCTCGGGGTCGATCAGGCGGGCGTTCAGGAAATGAAGGATCACGAACGTTTCCCTTGCAGTTGCGCCATCCAGGAAAACACCTGAGCGGCATCGGCGATGAATTCAAATCCGATCTGGGCGGGCGCGGTGCGCAGGGCCCAGTTTCCGGGACGCTCGGCGAACCAGACCGATCCGCGCTTGCCGGGCTCAAGCCGCAATTCGCCCATCTGCTTCAGCGGATAGGCGTCAAGGCGGCGACCCCAAAGCGGCACGTCGCTGGCGATCAGCGCGCGCTGCGTCGTCAGCGTATAGAAGCTGCGGCGGCGCATAAACGGACCGGCCAGCAGCGGCATCAGCGTCAGGGCCAGACCCGCGCCGAAGTGCAAAAGCCCGAACATCCAGAAATGGCCCCCGGCCTGCGAGGCGCCGATCATCCAGAACAGCGCGAAGGCGGTGAAGGCCGCGCCGAACAGCATCTGAAAGAGGTCGCGCGGCCGGATTCGCAGCATGGTGCCGGGGCGGCCCTGCCAGACGATGCTCTCGTCGGGCAGAAGATAATCGCGCCACTCATCGGTGGGGGGCATGGTGGGGACGGATGCGGCCACTCGATCAGACCTCGAAGGCCTGCGAGGCCATGGCGCCCCGCTGCGCGCGCAGGTTCCGCGCCAGAAGATCCATGCAGGCCATGCGCACGGCCACGCCCATCTCGACCTGGTCCTGAATCACGCTGCGGTTGATGTCATCGGCGATGGTGCCGTCGATCTCGACCCCGCGGTTCATCGGGCCGGGGTGCATGACGATGGCATCGGGATGGGCCAGCGCCAGCTTTTCGGCATCCAGACCCCAGCGGTGGTAATATTCCCGCTCGGAGGGGATGAAGCCGCCGTCCATGCGTTCTTTCTGAAGGCGCAGCATCATGACGACATCCGCGCCCTTCAGGCCTTCGCGCATGTCCTCATAGACCTCACAGCCAAGCTCACCCACGCCCGAGGGCATCAGCGTCGCGGGGCCGACCAGCCGCACGCGATTCTCCATCTTGACGAGCAGGATCAGGTTCGAGCGTGCGACGCGGCTATGGGCAATGTCGCCGCAAATCGCGACGGTCAGCCGGTGCAGGCGGCCCTTGGTGCGGCGAATGGTCAGCGCGTCCAGCAGCGCTTGCGTCGGATGCTCATGCCGACCGTCGCCCGCGTTCAGGACCGCGCAATTCACTTTCTGCGCCAGCAGGTCAACCGCGCCCGATTGCGGATGGCGCACGACCAGCAGGTCGGGATGCATGGCGTTCAGCGTCAGCGCGGTGTCGATCAGCGTTTCGCCCTTCTTCACGCTGCTGGTCTGCATCGACATGTTCATCACATCGGCGCCAAGGCGCTTCCCGGCCAGCTCGAAGCTGGACTGGGTGCGGGTCGAGTTCTCGAAGAACATGTTGATCTGAGTCATGCCCTCAAGCGCGTTCGAATGCTTGACGGTGCGCCGGTTCAGATCGACGTAGGTTTCGGCCAGATCAAGGATGGCGGTGATTTCGGCCGGAGCCAGCGGCTCGATCCCAAGAAGGTGGCGCGCGCGAAACATGTTGAACTTCCCTCGGTTCGGTCGCGCTCTCTATCGCAAATGCGGGGCAGCCCGGCAAGCGCGCAGCCTCTTGCATTGCGTCAAGATTTAGCGCAACCGGCTGCTATGAAGAATTCGAATGGCTTCATCAGTTTCGTGTCCTCGGGTCCGGGCGATCCCGAGCTTCTGACGCTGCGCGCCGTCAAGCGGCTGCAGGCGGCGGATGTCGTGCTTTATGACGATCTGGCCTCGGGCCCGGTGCTGGGGCAGGCGCGCGAGGGCGCCACGCTGATCAGCGTCGGCAAGCGCGCCGGGCGGCCCTCGGCCAAGCAGGAAACGGTGAACGCGCTGCTGGTCGAACATGGGCAGGCCGGGCGGCGCGTCGTGCGGCTGAAATCGGGCGATGCCGGGATTTTCGGCCGGCTTGAGGAAGAGCTGCAGGCCGTCCGCGATGCGGGCCTTCCCTATGAGATCGTGCCGGGCGTGCCCTCGGCCAATGCGGCGGCGGCGGTTGCCGGACTGCCGCTGACCCGGCGGCTGACCTCGCGCCGGGTGCAGTTCCTGACCGGGGCGGATGTGACCGGCGGTCTGCCGCAGGACCAGAACTGGGCGGCGCTGGCCGATCCTTTCGCGACCACGGTCGTCTTCATGGGGCAGCGAACCTTCCCGGCGATGGTGGAACTGCTGGTGAAGAACGGGCTTGCGCCCGATACGCCCGCCTTGTTGGCCGAAGCGGTCGGCCATCCGCATCAACGCCTCGTGCGCTCGACCGTGACCGCCCTTGCCGCGCTTTTGCAGGCCGAAGGGCCCAGCAAACATCCGGCGCTGATCATCTATGGCCCGCTGGCCAAGGGTGATGAGCAGCCGTGACACGCCCGCCCATGCCGGTTAGTCTTGCGCATGCATTCAGAAAGGCCGTGACATGCTGGGTTTCGTGACCATCGACAATGACGCGCCGGGCGCAGCCGACCGTATTCTGGCCGAGGCCGCGCGGCTTTTGGCCGAGCGTGGCGTCCGGCTGGCTGGTGCGGTGCAGTTCAACATCGACCACGGCCCCGACCGCGACTGCGACATGGACCTGCGCATTCTGGGCGACGACGGCCCCGAGATCCGCATCTCGCAATCGCTGGGCTCATGCTCGCAGGGGTGCAGGCTGGATACGGATGCGCTGATGCAGGCGGCGGGGCGCATCGTCGCCGTGCTGGATGGCGGCGCGGATCTGGTGATCCTGAACAAATTCGGCAAGCAGGAAAGCCGGGGCGGTGGCTTCCGCGAGGTGATCGCCCGCGCGCTGGACGATGAAATTCCGGTGCTGCTGTACGTCCCGCCCGAGATGCTGGCCGATTTCCATGCCTTCGCGGGCGATCTGGCGCAGCCGGTCTCGGCGGCGTCGATGCAGGACTGGTGTCTGGGGGCGCTGGACCGGCCCGCCGCATGACCACCCGGATCGACGCGCGGGGCCTTTTGTGCCCCCTGCCGGTGCTGCGCCTGCGCAAGATCCTGCTGGACCTGCCGCCCGGCGCGCGCGTGGTGCTGGTCGCGACCGATCCGGCCGCCATCATCGACGTGCCGCATTTCTGCCGCGAATCCGGCCATCTGCTGATCGAGACGCGGCCGCTGGACGACGGTTCCGCCGAATATCTGGTCGAGCGCGGCGCGGAAGATGCTTGAGATCTTTCTGAAGACCCTGCCCTTCTTTGGCCTGATCGGCTGCGGCTGGTTTGCCGGACGGACCGGGTTCTTCACCCAGGAAGCGACCGGCTGGCTGACGAAATTCGTCTATTACTTCGCCCTGCCTGCCATGCTGTTCCGCTTCGCCGCCTCGCTTGAGGTCGAGACGCTGTTCCGGCTGAACTTCATTCTGGCCTACCTTCTGGGCTCGCTGGCGGTCTGGGGGCTGGCGATGGCGGTCGCGAGCTATCGCGGCCTGCCACTGGCCGAGGCGGGGATGGAGGCGCATTGCTCGATGACCGGGAACACCGGCTTTCTGGGCGTGCCGATGCTGGTCGTGCTGCTGGGTCCGGCCTCGGTCGGGCCAGTCCTGATGATGCTGACCATCGATCTGGTGGTCTTCACCACGCTGATCACGGTCATCGTCCAGATCAGCCGTCAGGGCCGCGTCTCGGTTGCGGCACTTGCGCCGATCCTGCGCGGGATCGTCGCGAACCCGATGATCGTGTCGATGCTGCTGGGGCTGGCATGGTCGGCGCTGCATCTGCCGATGCCCGCGCCGCTGGAGGAGTTCCTGGCCATGCTGGGATCCGCCGCGACACCGGGGGCGCTGTTCGCGATCGGGGCGAGCCTCGTCGGGCGCGCCGCGACCCGTGTCGGCACAGCGCTGTGGATCAGCTTTGCCAAGCTGGTGCTGCACCCCATCGCCGTGGGCATCGCCGCGCTGGCGGTCTTTGGGGTCGAGCCCTTCGCCGCAGCCGTGATGATTTCAGCCGCGGCGCTGCCGGTGGCCGGGAATGTCTATATTCTGGCGCGGCAATTCGAGGTCGCGCCGCATCGCGTCTCGACCGCGATCCTGTTTTCAACGGCGGCCAGCATCCTGACCGTGCCCGCCTTCATCCATTGGGTGACGGGCGGCTGACGCGCCGCCTACCAGCCGCAAGAGGCGCGAAGCGGCTTGATCGCCTCATCAAGGCCCGCAACGGTGAACTCCAGCTCATGCGGGCGGCCCGCGAAGGGTGTCGCGCGGATGCGCAGCGTCTGCGCCTCGAGCAGCGGCTTGATCGCGGCGATGGCGCTGGCGCTGTCCCAGAAACCCAGCGACCTGTCGTCCGAGGAGGCGGTCATCACATATTCCGCAGGCTCGCCCTCATCGATCCGGTAGGGTACATGGCCGAATTCGCGGATGTCGCTCATCAGATTGTCGGCCAGCGTGACATAGAACGCCGTCGTCCCGCCCATGCAGCGCAGCGCCAGAACCGCATGGGTCGAGGCATCGCCCATCGTCGTGAACGGGGTCGAGATCGCGTTCTTCGACAGAAGCGCCATATGGACCGTCTCATGCTTGTCGACCGCCGTCGCCTCGCGCTGGATGCGCCAGGTGCTGGCACCGCTGGGATTTTCGGCGGCGTCATAGCAGGCCAACCGCTGGCCGGGCGCGGCCACATCGCTGCAATCCTTGCTGTCCTGCGAAATGGCAGGGCCGGATGCAATTAACACACAAAACAATGAACTGGAAAACGAACGCATCATCATGCGTCAAGCATAGTCGAGACCGCCGAAATCGCGCCAGAGTTCAGGCAAAATGGCGCGCCCTGATCGGCAGCGAATTGCCGAGGGCGGGTTATTCGACGGGGCGGATCAGCTTGCGCTCGAGCACCCGCAGGACGGTTGCCAGATCATGGCCGCGCTTCAGGATGCGCCCATCCATGGCGACGACGGAATAGGCCCCCTGCGCCGCCCGCATCTTCGGGCGCTTTTCAATCCGGTAAAGCGGGTGTTCGGTCGCGCGGCGGAACACCGAAAAGATCGCGACATCGCGCAGAAAGGACATGCCATAGTCGCGCCATTCCCCGGCGGCGACCATGCGGCCATAAACGGACAGGATCACGCCAAGCTCTGCCCTGTTGAAGGTCACGCGATCACCAGAGGGAACAAGGGGCGTGGGTGCATTCATGACCAAATGGTGGCACCGGCCGGGCGCGGTGGCAACGAAAAAGGGCGGCCGAAGCCGCCCGTTTCGCGATCATGGCGATCAGTAGCAGCTGACCTTCTCGATACGGCCGGTGTTGCCCAGTTCGACATTCAGCCGATCAACCCGGAAATCATCGGTGATCGCGTCATTCGGACGGATCACGCGCGCGCCCGCAGGCAGCATCATTTCCTTCAGCACACCCTCGGGCTGGCCGACCAGCCCCTGAAAGCGGGTGGCGTTGCAGGCGTCCTGCGGCGGCTCGACCGCAGGGGTCGAGGTCTCGACACAGGCGGCCAGCATCAGCGCCGGCAGAAGGGCAAGAAGTCGCAGTTTCATACGGGCTGGCCCCCTCAACCGCAGTCGATGTTGTAGATGTTGCCTGCCGCATCAAGGCGGAAGACGATGCGCAGCGGGTCGTATTCCTGCGGCTCGATGCCGCGATACTCGACCACGCGATACTGGCGCGTCACGCCCAGACCCGGAATGACGGTGCCGGGCTGACCCAGGGCCGAGGTATAGTCTTTCGCGTGGCAGGCGTCAGGCTCGCGCGATTGCAGGCCACCGAAGCCTGCAACCGGGCTGACGGGCGCGGCCACGACCGGCTGAACGGCCGGAACGGGTTCGACAGGATATTGCTGCGCCTGCGGGGCAACGCAAGCAGCCAGCGGCACAAGAGCAAGAAGCGCAATCAAAGGTCGTTTCATCAGTCAGGCATCCCGGCGCAGAATTGAAATCCGCCTCATCATAAAAGACGGCAGATGCCTTGAGAAGGGCGCGAAAGATCAATCCGTCGCGCAGCGGCAGCGCCGCCACAGGCTAATGGTTTGATATCGCGCGACGTTATTTGGACACGGCGCAATCACGCAAGTTTCACCCGACGGCAGAGCGGCTCATCGTCGAGGCCTGCCCATAGCAGGACATGAACATGCGCACCGCGCCACGGTTGATGCGGCGCATCAGATCCTTGTCGACCGACTCCGGCCCCAGAAACAGCGAACGGTCATGAACCGTCGTGCTGGACAGCTCGATCAGCTGGTCGGCGGCCAGTTCAAGGTCGGGGATGTCCAGCTCGCCCTTCTCGACGCAGCGCTCCAGATACTGGACGACCTGCGTGCGCAAAAGCACGGGCCCGGCCTCGTAATATTCCTGCGCCAGCACCGGGAAGCGCTCGGCCTCGGCCACGCTGACGCGGTACATGCGCATGCCAAGACCCGAGACCAGATGCGCCGAAATGATCTGCACGATGAAGGGCAACACCTGCTCGACCGGCAGGTCGACGTCGATGAGCGCGCTGGCATCGGCCGCCTCGCGCGCCAGTTCGTTGCGGAACACCTCGATGAACATGATCCGCTTGTCAGGGAAATAGCTGTAAAGCGTCGCCTTCGAGACCCCCGCCTCGCGCGCGATGTCGTCCACGCTGGCGCCTTCGAATCCGTCTCTCAGAAAAACCGTCCGAGCGCCTTCAAGAACCTGCATGAACTTCCGACCGCGCGTCACCGGCAACGATTTCTGCATCACAACGAACCTCCTGACCTCAACATAACGACTTGTCGGTACAATCCAGACTAAACGAATTAAATGCAGCCCAAGTTCAAACTATACGGTTCATGCCAATTCAACAAAAGGGGCCGAACGCATGATCCGGGACTGCGGAAACCAACGCCACACAAATGATGCATTATTGCACTGAGCCGTATCGCGGATACCAGATAGGCAAGACCTTGGTCGCGTGCTAGCGTTTCAGGACCATCGGAAAGCCGGAGAATTCGGCACCAATCCGCCGACTCTGGCCCTAGGAAACCTTGATCCAAAGGCTGACGCAGTCAGGGAGGCCGCATGTCTTCGCCCAAGAACCCGGTTCCGCAACATCGTTCATTTCGTGATTCGGTCGACCAGATGTTTTCCCATGCAGCCTCGCTGCTGAACCTGCCCGAGGGGCTGGAGGAAAAGATCAGGGTCTGCAATTCAACCTATACCGTGCGCTTCGGCGTCCGCCTGCGCGGCGCGATCCACACCTTCGTCGGCTACCGCTCGGTCCATTCCGAACATGCCGAGCCGGTCAAGGGCGGCATCCGCTATGCCTCGAACGTCAATCAGGACGAGGTCGAGGCGCTGGCCGCGCTGATGACCTACAAATGCGCCCTGGTCGAGGTGCCTTTCGGTGGCTCGAAAGGCGGCTTACGCATCGATCCCCGCCAATATGACGAGGATGAACTGGAGCGCATCACCCGCCGCTTCACCTATGAGCTGTCACGCCGCAGCCTGATTTCCCCCAGCCAGAACGTGCCCGCCCCGGACATGGGAACCGGAGAGCGCGAAATGGCCTGGATGGCCGATGCCTACAAGCGCCTGCACCCCGAGGACATCGACGCGCGCGGCTGCGTCACCGGCAAGCCCCTGTCGATGGGCGGCATCGCGGGCCGGGTCGAGGCGACCGGGCGCGGCATCCAATACGCCCTGCACGAGGCCTTCCGTCACCCCGAACTGATCAAGCCGACCGGGCTGGAAGGCGGGCTTGGTGGCAAGCGCATCATCGTTCAGGGCCTTGGCAATGTGGGCTATCACGCCGCCAAGTTCCTCTCGCAAGAGGATGGCGCCAAGATCATCGCGGTGATCGAGCGTGACGGGGCCATCTCGAACGAAGACGGGCTCAACATCGAGGATCTGCGCGCCCATCTGGCACAGACCGGGGGGATCGCGGATTTTGCAGGCGGCCGGTTTGACCCGAACGTGGCGGCGGCGCTGGAACTGGATTGCGACATCCTGATCCCCGCCGCGGTCGAGGCCGTCATCCACGCCGGAAACGCCAAGGCCATCAAGGCCCGGATGATCATCGAGGCCGCCAACGGCCCCCTGACGGCCGAGGCCGACCAGATCCTGCGCGAACGCGGCACGCTGATCATTCCCGACATGTATGCCAATGCCGGTGGGGTGACGGTCAGCTACTTCGAATGGGTCAAGAACCTCAGCCATATCCGCTTCGGCCGGATGGAGCGGCGCCAGCAGGAGGCCCGGCACCAGCTTCTTGTCAGCGAGTTGGAGCAGCTTTCGGCGGATCGCGGGCTGGGATGGACCCTGACGCAAGGGTTCAAGGAAAAGTATCTGCGCGGTGCTGATGAGCTTGAGCTGGTCCGTTCCGGTCTGGATGACACCATGCGCGGCGCGTTCCAGAACATGGCCGACGTGCTTTACAGCGACAACCGGGTGACGGACCTGCGCACGGCGGCCTATGTCGTGGCGATCCGACGCATCGCCGCCAGCTATCAGGCGCTTGGGCTTTAAGCGCGCTTTCGATGAAGCGGGCAGCCGCCTGATGGTTTAGGGCGGCTGCGGTGCGGCGCTTTCCACAGCTACGGAGGCGTGCCGGTTCATCTGCTGGTCCCAGTTCGACCGTCGTGATCCTCAGCACTTCATAGGTTTGCCAGCTTCTTCTGCGCCTTCTGTTTCTCCTCTGTGGTCAGGTTTTCGCGCAGCCGTTTCAGGACATCGGCCCGGCCGAATTCCCGCACCGCATCCTGGCGCGCGGCCTCGAACCCCGGCAGCATCTGGCTGAGTTCCGTCTCGGCATGCAGGGTCTGCCGGGCGATATCACCCGCCATGGCATTCACCAGCTTTGCCTGGCTAACCGAAAACTTATCTTCAACCTGATAGAGCGCCGCCAGATCGTGCTGCAGACCGTCGATCCTGGCCCGCATCGCCTCAACATGGTGACGAAAGGCCGAGAAGCGGCGCATCTCCATATCCGAGCGCAGTTTCGCCAGTTTTTGCAGCTGCTCCAGCCGGTCGGTCGTGCGGCTCATCTTTTGCCCTTCTTGGTGGCGACGGCGCTGCCCCAGCCGTTGCGTGCCTTCTTGCGCATCTCCTCGGCAAAGCGGATCGCAGCGGCGACGGCGGCGAATTGCTCGGTCTCGATCTCATCGCCCAGTTCGACCGAAGCGTAGATCGCCCGCGCGCAAGGGGGATCGGACCAGATCGGCACGCCGTTCTCGCGCGCTTTTTCGCGAATGCGCGCGGCGATTTCATCCATGCCCTTGGCCAGACAGACGGGCGCGCGCCCGCTGCCCCGCTTCCATTCCAGGGCGACCGCGTAATGGGTCGGGTTGACGATGATTACATCGGCCTTTTCGACATCCGCCAGCATCGAGTTCAGCACCAGATCTACACCCTTCTGACGGCGCGCCGCTTTCAGATGCGGATCCCCTTCGCTTTCCTTGAACTCGTCCTGCATCTCTTTGCGCGACATCCGCAGCCGCCGCCGGTGTTCGATGCGCTTCCACAGCAGATCGATGATCGCAAACGCAGCGGCGACCGCAGTCGCCAGCATCGTCGCGCGACGCAGGATATCGCCCAGCCCGTCGACCCATTGCAGATCGTCCATGGCTTCTGCCGTCATCAGCCAGCTCAGCAGAAACCGGTACAGAAACCAGCCGCCAACGACCATCAAAGCGACCTTGCCCACCGAGATCCCATAGGTGACCAGCCCAGAAGTCCCGAATTTCTGCTTGGCGTTCTTGAGCGGATTGATCCGCCCGAAATCCAGATTGAGTTTCTTGGGAGAAAAGGTGATTGCCCGCTGCACGATCAGCCCCGCCAGCACAGGCACCCCCATCGCCAGAATGAAGCCAACCGTGGCCAAGGCCGCAAAGCCCGCCAGCGCCGTCGACAGGTCCATCACCGAATGCCCGGCGGCGTCCGGCCAAGGCTCTGCCCCGATGGCACGCGCGGCCATCCTGAGCCATCGTGGTACGGCCCACCCCGCCGCGAAGGCCGTGGCAAGCCAGAAACCCACATACATCAGCGCGCTGTTCAGTTCCGCAGATCGGGGAACATCGCCATCCTCGCGTGCCTTGCGCAGTTTCTGCTCGGTCGGGTCAAATTGCTTCTCGCCGTCCTCGCTCATGCGGGTCCGTCCTCCACCAGCGTCAGCAGGGCTTCGGCCCAGACCGACAGAATGGAAGGGGTCAGCAGCGTGATCCCAAGAAGGGCCAGCAGAATGGCTGCCGGTGCGGCAATGAACACGATTGGCAGCGACGGCATGACCTTGCTGACCATCCCCGTCAGCAGCTGGAACAGGAACCCGCCCAGAATGAACGGGGCAGCCAGCAACATCGCTAGCAGGAAGGCGCGTGACATGATGCCGACGACATTGGGCAGAAGCTCCGCTATCTGCGGCCAGTCGCCCAGCGGTCGAAGCTGGAAACTGTCGCGCAAAAGCTCACAGAGCAGAACCGGAAAGCCCATCGCCATCAACAGCGCCAGCCCCGCCAGATGCAGCAGGTTACCGATCGGGTGCGGTGCATATTCGGTTGTCGCCCCGATCAGCTGCGACAGCGAGGCGCTGGCCGCAATGGTCGAGGCTGCGATATCCAGCGCACCCGCCATCAGCCGCACCAACGCGCCCAGCACCAGGCCCGTCACCAATTCGGCCGCAACCAACATGCCCAGCGTCGCCAGGCCAGCAGGCAATTGGCGCAACCCGTCCTGCTGCGCCAGAAGCGGCGTCACGGCCATGGCCAGCGCCACACGCACACGCGCAGGCAAGACCCTCTGAGAGAAGGCGGGCATCGAGATGAAGCAGGCCTGAACCCGGCAATAGACCAGAAAGAGCGTCATCATCATGGTCAGAAATGCCGGATCCTGCAGCCCCTCGGTCATCAGGCCACCGTGCCGCACAGGCGCACTTGCGCATCCGGATCAATCTCATCCAAACCGATCACGGGAGTTGCCACGCCGGATGCCGCCAGCATCATCCGGACAAGTCTGCGCCTGTGGTCGGGAACGGCCAGAACCGGATCGCATTCGTCGGGAACCTCGGCCAAGGTGGTCTTGAGCGCCTCCGCGAGTCGAAGCTGAAGCTGCGGGATCTGTGCCGGACTGCCCCGGCCCGCCTCGCCTTCGGCGCGGACGATCTCAGCTTCCCACTGAGGTTGTAGTTGCACGATATCCAATCGACCATCGCTGGTTGAATATTGCTCGGTTATCTGGCCGCGCAGGCGCTTGCGAACCTGCTCATAGGCAGCTTCCGGGGTCGGCGAGGACTTTGCCTCATAGGTCGCGTCGGTGATCAGCACCAGATTGCGGATCGACAGCCGTTCCTGCAGCAGGCCGCGCAAGACGAACAACAGCATGTCAGGCGACACCTTGTCCGGCACCATCCCATCAAAGAAGCGCTGGTTCAGTTGCGCTCGGTGTTCGTCCGTCACGTTGCACAACTCACGAATCATCCGTTGCATCGAGGTCATCGTCAGCAGCGCGGGAAGGTTTGCCTTGACCACCTCCATCAGATGGGTCGAGAGCACCTCCATCGGCGCAACGACCGTCGCGCCGCTTAGCGCCGCCTGATCCTGACGGTCTTGCTCGATCCAGCGTGCGGGGCTGTTGTAGACGGGTTCGCGCACCTGATCTCCGGGCAGGGTCTGCAGAATGTCTTCCGGGGCCAGCGCCAGAACCCGGTGCGCGTGCAGCACGCCCTTGCCGCGCGTCACGCCCTGCAGGCGGATCACGTACTCCCCGTCTCTCAAGGACGAAACGTCGGTGATGCGAACGTCCGGCAAAATCAGGCCATAGGTCCGCGCGATATGCAGGCGCAGGTTGGTGATGCGCGGGCCAAGCCCCCTCGCCTCGTCCAGAGCGCTGGCGATCAGATCGGCACCGATTTCGACGCAGATCTCATCCATATCCAGCAAATCGCCGAGAGTTGAGGATGTTGGCGCGGCGATTGGCAACTCTGTTGCGACCTCCGGTGTTTCGGCCTTGGCCTTCTGGCGGCGGAAATTCCGATAGGCCAGAAAGGCCATACCTATCGCCAGCGAGAAGAACAGCAGATGCGGCATGCCGGGGATCAGACCAATCAGCGCCAGACCGGCGGCCACCACCGCTGGTACATGCCAGTCGACGACCAGTTGCGACGACAGGAGGGCTGCGGTGTTCTGGGTCGTACCGCCCCGCGACAACAGAAGCGCGGCAGCCATCGAGGTGATCAGCGCAGGCACCTGCGTGACCAGCCCGTCCCCTATGGTCAGCTTTGAATAGGTCGCGACGGCCTCTCCAATCGGCAGGCCGTGGACCAGAACTCCCGCCGCCAAGCCAACGAAAAGGTTGATCAGCATGATGACAAGGCCCGCGATGGCATCGCCCTTGACGAATTTGGACGCGCCGTCCAGCGAGCCATAGAAGCTGATCTCACGCTGTTCCTGCACGCGGCGGCGCTTCGCCTCCTCATGGTCGATTGCGCCTGAACTCAGGTCGCCATCGATCGCAAGCTGCTTGCCCGGAAGCGAATCCAGCGCGAACCGCGCCGACACCTCGGCCATCCGGCCAGAGCCTTTGGTGATAACCATGAAGTTAACGACTGAGATCACGCCGAAAACTGTCAGGCCGATCAGCAATGATCCGCCCGCCACGAAATCGGAAAAGCCCTGGATGACCTGCCCGGCGGCATGCGTGCCGTTATGTCCGTCCGTCAGAATAAGCCGGGTCGAGGACACGTTCAGAGACAACCGAATCAGCAGCGATACCAGCAGCAGGACCGGGAAGGCCTGGAATTCGGATGGCCTCTCGACCAGTGAGGCCATGACAAGAATGAGGATGGCGGAGGCAATCGACAGCGCAATACCGACGTCAAGCACCGAGGCTGGCATCGGCAGGACCATCGACATCACGATCAGCACCAGCCCCCCGGTCACGGCCAAGGGCGAGATCGACGTTTTCGGCAAAGTGAGCCCCATCATTCCCCCCGTTCGGCTTTGACCGCAGGGGCAAGCATGCGCTCGGCCGACCAGACGGGTGTCGTCAGCAAGCCCGAGCGGCGAAGAAACACCAGCACCTCGACACGCTCGCCCGGCTCAAGCTGCATCAACCGGTCGGCGATATCAGGTGGCAGCGCGTCACCATTCAGCAGCCAGGCTGTCGCCTCATGAAGAAGGTCATCGCGCGGGGTCGCGGCAGCTTGCTGCGCGGATGCCAGGATCAGCAGATGCACAAGAATGAGCCTCATCACGCGGCCCTTTTGATCTCTCGCAGCGCCGTTTCGACGCTGACGAAGGACGGTCGGACATGCTCAGGTGACGCTTGGCGACCAACCTCGATGCAAAGGTTGGTCGCATGCTGATGCAATCCGGCGACCAAAACCGATTTGATGACATCGTAGAAGGATTGATCCTGTTTGGTGACAGCCGACAGTCGTTGCGCAAAAGGCGCGACCAGACCATAGGCCAAAAACACCCCCAGAAACGTGCCGACCAGCGCGCCGCCGATCATGCCGCCCAGAATCTCCGGAGGCTGATCGATGGCGCTCATGGTCTTGATCACGCCCAGAACTGCCGCGACGATGCCAAGCGCAGGCAGGGCATCCGCCATATTCTGAAGCGCATGCGGAGGGTGCATGGCCTCTTCATTCATCAGGGCAATGCGCCGGGCCAGCATCTCTTCAACCTGATAAGGGTCGTCGTAGTTCAGACTTGCCGAGCGAAGCGTATCTGCAATCAGTGTGACGGCATTGTGGTCGGCAGCAATCTTTGGGTAGCTGCTGAAAATCGAGGAGCTTTCGGGGTTCTCGATATGCTCTTCAATCTCGACCGGGGCAGCCCGGGCCATGCGAAGCAGCTGGAACAGCAATGAGAGAACATCCTGATGATCCTGCTCGTTCCATTTCGGCCCTTTCAATGCACGTCCCAAGCCAGCCGCCGTGTGTTTCAGAACCGATGTCTCGTTGGACAGGAGGAATGACCCGACCGCAGCACCCCCGATCATCATCATTTCATAGGGCAATGAATGGAGGATAACGCCAAGCTTTCCGCCGGCAAGAATATATCCCCCGAAAACCATCGCGAATGTCAGGGCGATACCAATTAGTCCAAACATTCCGACCTCCTAATTTCTAGCGGAACGACCAAGTCCCATGTAGGGGGTCATGATTGCGGCCTGATCTGGCGGAAAAGCGCCCATGATTCTGGCGCCCGTCTCGGGTTGTACGCGCACGAGTATCTGCGCTGCAAAATCGGGCGGAAGATTCGCCAAAATCGTTGCGGCCTGATCGGGTTTCATTTGATCGTAAATCGCGATCAGGCCGGAAATATCATCGTCCCGTCGTTGATCATTTGCGATACGATGGTCACTGGTTTGTTGCTTGAGTTTTCGTAACTCTTCCAGCTTCCGCGTCAGCTCTGCCTGCGCCGCTGATAGTTCGTTTTTTCGACGGTCGAGTTCCTGCTTATATGTCTCAAGTCGCAGGGTTCGATCATTGAGCGTTTGCGCCAATGCGACCGTCTCGGGGATGTCCTGACAGCCAGCCAACAGCTCCGCCGGTGCAGCAAGGGCCTGCAGCTTGTCCGATGTGCCAAGAAATGCTGCCGCGCTGCCCGCAGCAACCACGACGGCCACGCAACCCTGCACCTGCTGAAGGTACCTACGCATCTTCCAGAGCCTCCTTCCGCTTACGCCGACGAAGCCGACTGACCGGCGCAGAGCCGCCGTTTTGCGAAAACTTCTGCTGCAGGATCCAGAATGCGCGTTCTTCTTTCGCCCGCTCAATTTCTTTGGAGAGCGTCTCGGTGGCTTTCAGCGCATCGGCTTTGGCGGCAGCAAGAGCCCGGTCAAGCCGATCAATCTCGCTGGTCATCACGGCGATGGCTCCGCCCAGCCCAGTTTCAAGATCATTCAAGCTTTTCACTCTGCGCGCCAGAACACCACAGTAAATCAAGGTTGCAAGAAGAAATACGAGAACCGGAATTTGCATCATCAATGTCATATTCATTGAATTCGAAACTCCGTTATCAGAACATCTTTCAGTTTTTCCGATCCAACAACGTAGCTTGCACGCGTCATAAGTTCGGCGCGGATAACATCCAGAATTCCGCGTTTCCCGTAGGCCGTGGCATCAATATCCGCTAGGAAGCCATTAAACGTGTCCAAAAATCTGGGAATCATATATTCAACATCAGCTTGATATTTCGAAGAGGTTTCGACCTTCGCTGAAAGAACCAGATTGCGCCCCTGATATCCCGGGACCAAAAGAACAATCGTTGGAATATCAACAAAAACGACTGTATCTTCGGCAAGTGGCGCACTGGCGCGACGGGAGAGAACCTCACCGGGTGACCAATACCCAAAAAAAGTCGACGCCAATCCAGCGGATGCAAAAACCGCGATCAAAAGCACCGCAATAAGGGCGCCCCGTCGTCGCGAACCTCCCGTCGCGTCTCCATCTGGCTCGGCAATGTCTGTCATCATGATTCTCCTTCCGGCATGACGACAGATAGCACTGCGAAACTAACCGAATCTTAATTCCACTCATGCACATTCGGATGAACGGTTTTCGAATGCGATTCGCGGGGGAATGTTTTGCTGAAACTGCAAGACTATTGGCGTGCAAGAAGTGCGCAGCAGAAGACAGTGCTTGCTGTCGTCTTTTCTCTTTCCTTTCTGGGGATACTGGCCTTCGCCTGGATGGCGAACCGCCCGACGATGGCGCTGCTTTATTCGGGGCTGGATTCAGCGCAATCCGGCAGCGTGCTTGAGGCGATAGAAAAGACGGGCGTTCGCTACCAGATTCGCGGCGATTCCATCTGGGTGGAAGAGGCGCGGCGAGACGCCTTGCGCATGACGCTTGCCGGCGATGGACTGCCCTCTGCGACCGGCGCAGGATACGAAATCCTGGACGGCATGTCCGGTTTTGGCACCACTTCGCAGATGTTTGACGCCGCTTACTGGCGGGCCAAAGAGGGTGAGCTTGCCCGGACCATTCTGGCAATTCCGAACGTCAAGGCAGCGCGGGTCCATCTGGCCGTACCCGGTGGACGAGGGTACCGCCGGGAGGCGCAGGCCTCGGCGTCGGTCACCTTGACGACAAACGGGACACCCCTGTCGCGCGCTCAGGCGAAGGCCTTGAAGTTCCTTGTGTCTTCAGGTGTGCCGGGCATGTCCTCTGACCGGGTGACGGTGATCGACAGCGAACGCGGCGTGGTCGGCACGGGCGAGGAGCTGGGCAGCGAAGACCGCGAGGCCGAGATGAAGCGCAACGTCGAGCGCATCCTTGAGCCGCATGTGGGCATGGGGAATGCGATTGTCGAGTTGAACCTTGATATCGTCACTGAATCCGAATTCCTGACCGAACAGCGGTTCGATCCTCAGCAGCGCGCCCTGATTTCGCAGGAAAGCGAGGAAACTGCCGATCAAAGCTCGAACGCACAGCAGGCGGGTGTCACGGCCGCATCGAACTTGCCTGAAGGACAGATGGATAGTGGCGAGCAAAGCAAGTCATCCCGATCCGAAACCCGCCAGCGTTCGAATTTCGAAGTCAGCAAGGTCACCCGGGAGGTCACCCGCCGTCCGGGTGAGGTTCGCCGCCAGACCGTCGCCGTATTGGTCAATGGCGTGGTCCAGACCGATGCGAACGGCGCGCCCACGCTGGTTCCGCGCTCTGAGGAGGACTTGCAAGCGATACGTGAACTCGTCGCCTCGGCGGTCGGCTTCGACGAGGCGCGTGGCGATGTCATCACGGTGAAATCGCTTCTTTTCGCAGACCTCTCGGATGCTGGGAGCGAGGCCAGCAAGGGCGGCCTTCTTGATCGGTTGGAACTGAACAGCCTGGTCAAACTGGCAATGTTCGGACTGTTCGTTCTGATCCTGGCGCTGCTGTTCCTGCGCCCAGTCCTTCGCGCCCGGAATGCTGCGGCTTCGGCAGCGATCCTAGATAATTCTGTGGCCTTGCCCTCGCCGGTCGAGCCGTCCCCGGCTGAAAGCAATGATCTGCCTCCGCTTTCGATGGCAGTTCCCGAGTTCGATTTTGAACCCATGTCGGCCCCGGCATCAGATCCCGTCGCACGGCTGAAGGAAATGATGAAAGAGCGGCGCGAGGAAAGCCTCAAACTGCTGTCCGGCTGGATCGAGAAGCGTGAGGACGCGCTATGAGCGCCGCAGTCCTGAGGCTCGAATCTTTTACGCAACCCAGAGCAATGGAGGCGGAGCCCGGATTGCTCGAAGACGAGCGCAAGCTCGCCTTCGATGACGGCTATGCGCAGGGCCGACAGGTCGGCATCGAAGATCTTGCTGGGCAACTGCGTGCGCTGAACGCAACGCTTGAGTTCAACGAGACGCAGGCAGCCCAGCTTCGCCAGCAAATGCTGCGCGATCTGGGGATCGTCTTGACGGCCATCGTGGATGTGCTGGGCAATGCTTCGCGGAATGACCGCCTGTGCCATGCCATCGCAGATGAGTTACGCCGCATGGTCGACAATGCGCCCCTTCGGCGGCCGCTCGTGCGCTGTGATCTGAACCTGCTGCCGCTGATTGAGCAAGCTGTTGCGGCCTCTGGCGTTGATCGCGTTCAGCTCGAAGGCGATCCCGACATGGCAGGATCGGCAGAGCTGATCTTCGACAGCGCAAGAACCGTGCTTGCCCTCGACGCGATCACCCAATCGCTGCACGCCCTTATCTCCGAATTGACAGAGGAATGACGATGGAAGACCTCGCCAGCCTGATCGCCACCGACCAGATCGTGGTCGAAATCACCATACGTCTGGGCAGCACCCGACTGACGATTGCGGAGCTGTCGCAGTTGAAGCCGGATGATGTCTTGACGCTGGATCAACAGATCTCGGACGGCGTCGAGATCTGCGTGGGCGAAAAGGTCATCGCCCGGGGCGAACTGACCACCGATCAAGACGATGGTGACCGGCTCTGCGTCCGTATCCTTGGCGCGGTGGCCAACAAATGATCCGTTTGGGCCTCGCCGTCGGACTTATGCTGCTGCCCGCCATCGCCTTCGGGCAAGAGATGGATGGCCTTGACGGCCTGGCGAATGGCGTCGGCAGACATACGATCATCCTGCTGGCTGTCATGACGATCCTTTCCCTGGCACCAGGAATTGCGATCATGGTGACCTGTTTTCCCTTCATCGTGACGGTGCTGTCGATCCTGCGTCAGTCGATGGGGCTGCAGCAATCGCCCCCGAATATGTTGATTGTCAGTCTCGCCATGTTCCTGACCTGGTTCGTCATGAGCCCCGTCCTGAACGAGGCATGGGAGACTGCAGGCGCCCCCCTGCGCGATGGCACGATCACCGTCGAACAGGCCTTCGAACGGGGGATCGAGCCGTTTCGCGGCTTCATGGAGAACCGCACCAGCCCTGAAACGCTGGCATCATTGGCAGAGGTCGCCCCCGACCCCGACAGCGCCGAGGGACGGCTTTCCGTGCTGATCCCCGCCTTCATGCTCAGCGAAGTGCAGCGTGCCTTCGAAATCGGCTTTCTGATTTCCCTGCCCTTCCTCATCATCGATCTGGTAGTGTCAGCGGTTCTGATGTCCATGGGCATGATGATGGTACCGCCCGCCGTCGTCGCCTTGCCCTTCAAGCTGGCATTCTTTGTGGTCATAGACGGCTGGGGACTGATCGCCGCCGCATTGGTGCGAAGTTACCAGTAGGCGTGGTCGCGCGCGGCGCTCCGCCGCCCGATCGTACCCCTTCCTGCCGAATGCGTAACGTCATTGAGGCCGGGTGCTTCTCATATGCGGCAAAATCGGTCAGGTTGCGCTGATCTTTGCGAAGTCTTGGCCATGAACAGATTTACGGCGCTGCTCATCATCGGACTGACCACCCCCTCGCTTGCCATGGCAGAGGAAGGGTTGCGCGTCGAATTCGTCCCGGTCGAAACGACGTCGCTGACGCTGGATTCGCGGCTGACCGGGACGATCCTTGCCAAGGACAGCATCGATATGGGGTTCCGGCTGGGCGGCCGTGTCACCTCGGTTCTGGTGGCAGAAGGCGACAAGGTGGTGAAAGGTCAGGCTCTGGCCCGCACCGATCCCACTCAGCAGACACAGGGGCTGCGCGTGGCCGAGGCTGCCGTCAGCTCAGCCCGCGCCGCGCAGGCGCAGGCCAAACAGGCGAATGACCGCGCGAAGGCGATGCTGGAGCGCGGCGTCGGCACAAGGGCGGCAGCGGATTCCGCCTCTCAGGCACTGTCGGCATCCGAAGGGGCGTTGGCTCAGGCTATGACGTCCCTGGGGCAGGCCCAACGCGCGCTGGAGGATACCGTCCTGCGCGCACCGACCGATGCCATTGTGACGACGCGCTCTGTCGAGCCGGGGCAGATCGTGGGCGCGGCCCAGACGGTGATGTCGCTGGCCGCCGCACAGGGGCGCGAGGCGGTCTTTCAGACACCCGATTCCCCCTTGCTGCACGCCGCCATGGGTGCCTCGGTCAGCATTACGCCCCTGGATTATCCCGGGATGACGATGACGGCCCATGTCACCGAGGTCTCTCCGCTTGTCGATCCGATGACGGGCTCGGTCACCATTCACGCGACGATCGACAACCCGCCCGACGACATCAACCTGCTGGGCGGGGCGACGCATGGCGTTGTCCATTTCCCGCTTGGTTCGGGGATCGCGATTCCCTGGACGGCCCTAACCGCATCGCATGATCAACCTGCCGTCTGGGTGGTTGAGGCCGATGGTCGCGCAAACCTGCGGCCCGTCGTGATCGAGCGCTTCGTGGATGGCAAGGTCATCCTGAAATCCGGGCTCGAAGCCGGAGAGACAGTCGTCGGCGCCGGGTCGCAGAAGCTTTATCCTGGCCGGACCGTCGTCGCAGCGGAGGTGCGGAAATGAAGGGGGCGATCACCGGTCTGCTGATCTTTGTGTGTATGGCTTTTGCAGGCACTGCACATGCCTTCAGCTGGCCCTGGCAGACCGCGAAAACGACGAAAGAAACCGCGCCGCGCCCCGTGGCCAGCATCATTCTGGCCGACACCTCGCAGAACGTGCGCTCGGTCCCCGGAGCGATCGCTGCACGGGTCGAGGTGACGCTGGGCTTTCAGACCATCGGGCGCGTGGCCACGCGCAACGTCGACATCGGCGATCTGGTCAAGACGGGCCAGACACTGGCCTCGCTGAACCCTGATGACCTTCATGGCGACGTCAATGCCGCCCTCGCCGCCGTCGATTCGGCTGAGGTTCAGTTGCAAACGACCGAAGCGATGCTGGAACGCACGCGGGAACTGGCGCGCCGCAATGTCGCCCCCGCCGCCCAGCTTGAACAGGCCGAGCGCGCTTATACCGCCGCGCAGGCGCAGATGGATCAGGCCCAGTCGCAGCTGGTGCGCGCCCGCGACGCCGAAGGATTTGCGGTGATGACAGCCCCCTTCGACGGCGTCATCAGCGCAAGCTATGTCAACACCGGCGCGGTCGTCAGCGCGGGTGAGCCTGTGTTCAAACTGGCTGCGCAAGGCGAGCTTGAGGCCGTCATCGACCTGCCCGAAACGGCGCTGCAGGATGTCTCGATCGGAGAGGCGTTCGAGGTCTGGGCGGAAAGTGACCCCGACAACATCCAGCCCGCCAAGGTCCGGCAGATTGCGCCGCTGGCGGATGCCGCCACCCGGACGCGGCGCGTGCATCTCGCGCTGGCCGAGCAGGCAGATATCAGGCTGGGCGCGCTGATCCGCGCCCGCCCGCAGATCAAGGGCGACCATCATCCCGCCCTGCCGCAGGCCGCGATTCTGACGAAGGACGGTAGCCCGGGCGTCTGGGTTGTTGAGCGCCAAGACGACAGCGCGACGGTCACCCGGCGCGAGATCACACCCGCTGGCCCCGCGATCAACGGCATCGTCGCGATCAGCGACGGCCTGTCTCTGGGCGAGGAAATCGTCATCCGGGGCATCCACTCGCTGACCGAGGGCCAAAGAGTCGGAGAAGGGGTAAGCCCATGACGCAAAAGGGGTTCAACCTCTCGGACTGGGCGCTTCACCACCGCTCTCTGGTGTGGTTCCTGCTGATCGTCTCGATGATCGCGGGCACGTTCAGCTATCTGAACCTCGGGCGAGAAGAGGATCCGAACTTCACCATCAAGACCATGGTGATCAGCGCCGCCCTTCCCGGTGCGACCATCGAAGACACGCTCAATCAGGTCACCACGCGGATCGAGACCAAGCTGGAAGAGCTGGATGAGTTGAAGTTCACCCGCTCGGTGACGATGCCGGGACAATCGGTCGTCTATCTGGAGCTTGACCCTTCGATCCGTGGCCCGCTCGTGCCGGAGATCTGGAAGCGCGTGCGCAGCATGATGTCCGACATCCGCGCCGATTTCCCGCAGGAATTCGCGGGCTTCCAGTTCAACGACAATTTCGGCGACGTCTACGGCAACATCTATGCCTTCACCACCGACGGCTTCACGCTGCGCGAGTTGCGCGACCGGGTCGAGGATATCCGCAAGCGCGTGCAGGCCCTTCCCGCCGCCGGCAAGACCGAGCTTCTGGGTGTCCGCAAGGAAGAGATTTATCTGGAATTTTCAAGCGCGCGGCTGGCGGCACTGGGCCTCAATCAGGTGCAGGTGATGAACACCTTGGCCACCCAGAACGCCATCGCGCCCTCGGGCATCATTCAGGCGGGTCCCGAGCAGGTTCTGGTCCGCGTGGGCGGCCAGTTTGACAATACGGATTCGATTGCGGCGGTGAACCTGCGGGTCGGCGACCGCTTCTTCAACCTGACCGATGTCGCCACGATCCGGCGCACCTATCAGGACCCGCCCTCGACGCTGTTCCGCTATCGCGGCGAACCGGCCATCGGCCTGCAGATCGGGATGCGCGCAGGCGGCAATATTCTGGAATTCGGCGCAGAACTTGACGCGCTGATGGCCGACGTCGCCGCCGATCTTCCGGTGGGGATCGAGATGGCGAAATTTGCCGACCAGCCCCATGTCGTCGACGAAGCCGTCAGCCATTTCGTCAAGGCGCTGGCCGAGGCGGTCGCCATCGTCCTGCTGGTCAGCTTCATCAGCCTTGGCATGCGGGCGGGTTTCGTCGTCACCCTGACCATTCCGCTGGTCCTGGCCATCACCTTCATGATCCTTGAGGTTTACGGCATCACCCTGCAGCGGATCTCGCTGGGGGCGCTGATCATCGCGCTTGGCCTTCTGGTCGACGACGCGATGATCGCGATCGAGACGATGATCTCGCGGCTGGAACTGGGCGACAATCTGGGACAGGCGGCCAGCTACGCTTGGACCTCGATCGCATTTCCCATGCTGACGGGCACTTTGGTTACCGTCGCGGGCTTCATCCCCATCGGGCTGAACAGCTCGGCTGCGGGGGAGTTCACCTTTTCGCTCTTCGTCGTCATCGCCGTGTCGCTGCTGGTCAGCTGGATCGTCGCGGTCCTTTTCGCGCCGCTTCTGGGCGTCACCTTCCTGCCCGCCAAGATGGCGCATCATTCGGAAAAGGCCAGCTGGCTTCGCCGCGCCTTTCACCGGCTTTTGCTGGCGGGCATGCGGCACAAATGGGTGACCATCGCGGCTACCGTCCTGCTGTTCGCGCTGTCGGTCTTCGGCATGCGCTTCGTCGAACAGCAGTTCTTCCCGACCTCGGACCGAACCGAGATCATTCTGGACATCACCGAACGCGCCAACGCCTCGATCGCCAAGACCTCGGCCGATATGGACCTGATCGAATCGCAGCTGGCCGAGGATGCGGATGCGCTGTTCTGGACCTCTTATGTCGGACGCGGCGCGCCACGCTTCGTACTGTCGATGGATGTGCCGACGCCCGGGCCGTTCATGGGTCAGATCGTGATCCAGACCCCCGATCTTGCGGCCCGCGACCGCCTGAAGGCGCGCCTGACCGAGATTGTCGAGCGTGATCTGGTGGGCACGGATGTCTATATCAAGAACCTCGAAATCGGTCCTCCGGTCGGCAAACCCGTGCAGTACCGGGTGTCCTCGCCCGACATTGACGAGGCGCGCGACACCGCCCGCGACCTTGCCGCCGTGCTGGCGACCGAGCCGCGCCTGCGCGATATCTCGCTGGACTGGAACGAACCCGCGCGCGTCATTCGCCTGCAGGTCAATCAGGATCAGGCGCGCCAACTGGGCGTGACGAATGAGGATATCTCGGGCGCGCTGATGGCGCTGTTCTCGGGCGTCACGGTCACGCAGCTGCGCGACGACATCTTCCTGATCGACATCATCGCGCGCGGGGCCGAGGATGATCGCGCCTCGCTGGAGTCCATCCAGAACCTGCAACTGGCGACCGCGACCGGCACACCCATTCCGCTGGCGTCACTGGCGAAGCTGGAATATGGCACCGAGCAGCCGCTGATCATGCAGCGCGACGGCCTGCCCACGGTCACGGTCAAGGCGGCGATCACCACCAAGGACCAGCCCGCGACGCTGATTGCCGCGCTTCAGGGCCGGGTCGACGCCTTCACCGCTGATCTGCCCTCGCGGGTGCAGGTCAAGATCGGCGGCACGGTCGAGACCTCGGCCGAAAGTCAGGAGCCGATTGCCGCCGTCGTCCCGGTGATGCTGCTGGTCATGGCGCTTCTGGTGATGATCCAGATGCAAAGCTTCCGGCTGTCCTTCATCGTCTTTGCCGCCGCGCCGCTGGGGCTGATCGGCGTGGTCGCGGCGCTGCTGCCCTTCGGCGTGCCGATGGGCTTTGTCGCCATTCTGGGCGTGCTGGCGCTGGTCGGCATCCTGATCCGGAACTCGATCATTCTGGTGCATGAGATTCAGGTGCTGCTCAGCAAGGGCCATTCCCGTTGGGAGGCCGTGTTTGAGGCCTCCGACAGCCGCGCGCGGCCGATCCTGCTGACGGCGGCGGCGGCCAGTCTGGCGCTGATCCCGATCTCGCGGCAGGTGTTCTGGGGGCCGATGGCCTTCGCCATGATGGGTGGCATCATCGCGGGAACGCTGGTGACGCTGATCTTTGTGCCCGCACTTTACTGCGCGGTCTTTGGCGTCAAACCGCCCAAGAACGACGACACGCCAACGGAGGCCGAGGCCGCCTGATCACTCGGCGCTGATCTCGGCGTCGAAGGCGGCACCGAAACGCTCAAGCCTTGCGGTATCAAGATAACGCGAAAGGTCGCGCGGACGGTCTTCCGCGATCCGGCGCAGGATCGAATTGCTGACCGACAAGGGCTTTTCGGTGCCATCCTCGCCGCGCGTCAGCCGGGTCTGCGCCTCGGCCAGACGGTCGAACAGCGCACCCGAGGCGCGCCCGGCCAGCGCTTTGCGCGCCGGATGCATGGGCGCGACGTCGCCCGCAATGACCCGCAGAAAATCCTCGCCATAGCTTTCCAGCTTCTTGGCGCCAATGCCGTTGACCTGCGCCATCTCATCAAGCGTCGAGGGACGGCTTTGCGCCATCTCGATCAGCGTGCGGTCCGGGAAAATAACATAGGCCGGAACGCGGGCGGCCTCGGCCAGGGCGCGGCGCTTGGCCTTCAGGGCCGACAGCAGCGGCGCGTCCTCCTCATCGACCTGCGTGCGGATCACGGTCGAGGGCCGGGCCCGGCCGATGACGTCGCGGCGCAGCTCGATCCGCTCTTCCCCGCGCAGGACCGGATGGGCGGCGGCGGTGATTGCCAGCCCGCCATGCCGCTCGGGATCCGGGCGGATCAGGTCGCGGCCCAGCATCTGCCGGATGATCGCCTGCCAATGCGGGCGGCTCATGTCGCGGCCGACGCCGAAGGTCGGGATCTGGTCATGGCCGCGCTGGCGGACCTTCTCGGTCTCATTCCCGGTCAGTACGTCGATGATATGGCCCGCGCCGAAATATTCGCCGGTGCGCAGGATCGCCGACAGCGCCTTGCGGATCGCTTCGGTCGCGTCGAAGACCTCGGGCGGCTGGTCGCAATTGTCGCAATTTCCGCAAGGACCAGCGGTTTCGCCGAAATAGCCCAGCAGGCCGACGCGGCGGCAGCCGCTGGCATCGGCCAGCCCAAGAAGCGCGTTCAGCCGCGCATGATCCGCCGATTTCCGCTCTGGCGGGGCGAGGCCTTCATCAATCTGACTTCGGCGCAGGCGGATGTCATCGGGGCCGAACAGCGTCATCGTCTCGGCAGGCGCGCCGTCACGACCGCCGCGACCGATTTCCTGATAATAGGCCTCGATGGATTTCGGCAGGTCGGCATGGGCCACCCAGCGGATATCGGGCTTGTCGATCCCCATGCCGAAGGCCACGGTCGCGACAACGATCAGCCCGTCCTCGCGCTGAAAGCGGATCTCGACGCCGCGGCGATCCTCGGCCTCCATGCCGCCGTGATAGGCGACGGCGGGCAGCCCGCTTTCGTTCAGCGCCTGCGCCAGCGTCTCGGTCTTGGCGCGGGTGCCGCAATAGATGATCCCCGATTGCCCGCGCCGCGCCTGCGCGAAATCCATGATCTGACGGCGCGGCCCGTCCTTGGGCTGGAAGGCCAGATGGATGTTCGGGCGGTCGAAGCCGCGCAGGAACACCTGCGGCGTATCGCCTCCGAAGAGGCGCGAGACAATCTCGTCCCGCGTTTCGGCATCGGCGGTGGCGGTAAAGGCGGCCAGCGGCACGTTCAGCGCGCGGCGCAGATCGCCCACACGCAGATAATCGGGGCGGAAATCATGGCCCCACTGGCTGACGCAATGCGCCTCATCAACGGCGATTGCGCTGACGCCCGCGCGCCGCAGCATCGAGACCGTCGCCCCCGAGGCCAGCCGCTCGGGCGCCATGTAAAGCAGCCGCAACGCGCCCGAGGTGAGCGCGCGGAAGACCTCGGCATTCTCTTCCTCAGTATTGCCACTGGTCAGCGCGCCCGCCGCCACACCGGCCTCGGCCAGCGCCCGCACCTGATCGCGCATCAGGGCGATCAGCGGCGAGATGACCACCGTCACCCCGTCGCGCATCAACGCAGGCAGTTGATAACACAGCGACTTTCCGCCGCCCGTCGGCATGATGGCCAGCACGTTGCGGCCCTGGGCGACGGCATCGACGATCTCTTCCTGGCCGGGCCGGAAGGCGTCAAAGCCGAAGATCTGCCGCAAAAGAGGCGCGGCGGACATCAGCCCAGGAACCAGCCCGCGTTATTGGCCAGCGCCCGCTGCAGGATGATGATGATGACAAAGACCACCAGCGGCGCCAGATCGAGGCCCCCGGTGTTGGGCAGGATGTTGCGGATGGGCGCATAGATCGGCTCAAGCAGCCGGTTCAGCCCGTTCCAGATCTGCCAGACCAGCGGTTGGCGCAGGTTCAGCACCTGGAAGTTGATCAGCCATGACATCAGGATATGGGCGATCATCACGAACCAGATCACGTCAAGGATCAGCATGAGCGCCTGATAAAGTGTCAGCATCACATCCCTCGGTCATGGAGTTTTGGGACAGGTAAGCCAGCCACGGGCTTCGCGCAACCCATTAGCCGTGGCGTCCCGGTTGACGTCTGCGGCATCGGGGGCTAGCCGGGCCCGGTCGGGCATGCCAGAAGGGACCGCACCCATGTACCCATTCGCGCGTTTCGCCAAGGAAATGCTGAAATTCCGTCGCGCGCCCGCACTGGACCCGCTGGGGGTGCATGTCTCGACCCACCGCTGCTGGCCCTGGGACCTTGACCCCTGGATCGAGCTGAACAACGGCCGCACCCTGACGCTTTACGATCTGGGCCGCATCCCGATGGCGGTGCGCACCGGTATGATCGACACGATGCGCCAGAACCGCTGGGGCATCACCGTCGCCGGGAACTCGGTCCGCTATCGTCGCCGGATCCGGGCGTTCCAGCGGTTCACCATGCTCTCGCGCTCGCTGGGGTGGGACAACCGCTTCCTTTACATGGAGCAATCGATGTGGCGGCGCGGCGAATGCTGCAACCACATGCTGCTGCGCGCCGCGATCACATCCGAGAACGGGATCGTGCCGCCCGCGCGCCTCTTGGATGCGGCCGGGTTGCCCTCGGAAAGCCCGGCGCTGCCCGATTGGGTCAGGGACTGGATCGCCGCCGATGCCGCCCGTCCCTGGCCGCCCGAGGTCCCCCCGCTGGCCGCCAGCGACCCGCGCGAGGACTTGCCAGCCTGAGCGCGCTCTGTCCTTATGCCGGCAATCAAGGCTCAGCAGGGACGAACGCGATGAACAGCAAGCGCATTTGGGGCTGGTGGTTCTTTGATTGGGCCAGTCAGCCCTTTGCCACGCTGCTGATGGCCTTCATCTTTCCCGTCTATTACGCCGAGGTCGCGCGGCACCATTTCGCCCAGCAGGGCATGGATACGGCGACCGCTGCCGCTGCCGCGCAAGAGCTGTGGGGGACCGGGCTGACCATCTCGGGCGTGATCATTGCCGTGCTGGCCCCGATCCTGGGGGCGATTGCGGACAACACCGGGCGCAGGCTGGTCTGGGTGTGGGTCTTCTCGGGCTTTTATGTGCTGGGGTCGGCGGGGCTTTGGTACCTGATGCCGGAACAGCCGAACCTGCATTTCGCCATCACGAGCTTTGCCATCGGCCTGATCGGCATTGAATTCGCCACGATCTTCACAAATGCGATGCTGCCCGGCCTTGCCTCACGAGATGAGATCGGCCGCGTCTCGGGCTCGGGCTTTGCCTTCGGCTATGTGGGCGGTGTGGTATCGCTGGCTGTCGTGCTGCTGTTTCTGGCCGAGGATTCGAAGACCGGGCTGACCCTTCTGGGCCTGAACCCGCCCCTCGGCCTTGATGCCTCTGCGCGCGAGGGGACGCGGGCGACCGGCCCCTTTGTGGCCCTGTGGTACATCGTCTTCATGCTGCCCTTCCTCTTCTGGGTCTCTGAACCGAAGGGGCCGAAAAAGCCGCTGCACTTCGGCAGCGCCATGATGGATTTGTGGGACCTGATCAAAAGCCTGCGTCACCGTCGCTCGCTGGCCAGTTGGCTGGCCTCGTCAATGCTGTCGCGCGATGCGCTGAACGCGCTTTACGCCTTTGGCGGCGTCTATGCGGGCACGGTGCTGGGCTGGTCGATCTTCATGGCGGGCATCTTTGGCGTCGTCAGCGCCATTTCCGCCGCCGTCATCAGCTGGATCGGCGGGCTGGCGGATCGCAGATGGGGGCCGATGCCGGTCATCATCATCTGCTCATCGATCCTCTGCCTTGTCTGCGTCGTTCTGGTGGGGATGAGCCGCACCTCGTTCTTCGGCATGCCGCTGGAGGCCGGGTCGAACCTGCCCGACACGGTGTTCTTCATCTGCGGCGTGGCGATTGGCGGCGCGGGTGGGGCGCTGCAATCGGCCAGCCGCACGCTGATGGTGCGCCACACCTCGCCCGCCCGCGCGACCGAGGCCTTCGGCCTTTACGCGCTCTCGGGCAAGGCCACCGCATTTCTGGCCCCGGCGCTGATCACGCTGGTCACAAGCATGTCAGGCAGCCAGCGTCTGGGAATTTCTCCGCTGATCTTGCTGTTCCTTCTGTCGCTGATTTTGCTAATCTGGGTCAAACCAGAGGGAGAACCCGAGCAGTGATCCGCAAAATGCTATCCGCCGCCGCTCTGGCGTTCGCGGCCATCGCGACCGCGTTGCCTGCCGGCGCAGAACCGCTTGCCAAGGATGTGTTCGGAGGCGCCCCCGGGCCCACCGCCGGCAATCCGGCATCGGTCGGCTTCTATTCCAAGGGCTGCGTGTCCGGCGCCGTGGCGCTGCCCGAATCCGGGCCAAGCTGGCAGGCGATGCGCCTGTCGCGCAACCGCAACTGGGGCCACCCCGAAATGGTGGGTTTCCTGATCGGCCTTTCCCAAGCCGCGCAGCGCGCCGGTTGGCAGGGGCTCTACATCGGCGACATCGGCCAGCCGCGCGGTGGCCCCATGCTGACCGGCCACGCCAGCCACCAGTTGGGTCTGGACGCCGATATCTGGATGCTGCCGCCCTCGAGCCTGCAGCTTAGCCGGGCGCAGCGCGAGAATATTTCCTCGGTCTCGGTGGTGAACCGGGCGGGGACGGCGCTTTCGAACTACTGGACGCCGGGCCACATGTCGATCATCCGCGCCGCCGCCAGCGATCCGCGGGTCGAGCGTGTCTTCGTCGACCCGGTGGTCAAGGTCGCCATGTGCCAGTCGGAAACGGGCAACCGCAACTGGCTGCGCAAGGTGCGCCCGATCAACAACCACGACTACCATTTCCACGTCCGCATGTCCTGCCCCGCAGGCTCGGTCTGCCAGCAGCAGGACGCGCCGCCCCCGGGCGACGGCTGCGAGGAAGCGGCCGAGTGGATCCGCAACCGTATCGACCCCAGCCGCGTGAAGCCCGTGCCGCCCGATCCCAACTATCGTCACCCGCGCAGCTTCAAGCTTAGTGAAATGCCCCAGCAATGTCAGACCATCGGTCTGGCCCGCTAGGGCCTGACACCCTTACGACCGTTTCACGAACCCGACGCTTCGCCCCTCTGATCCAGAGGGGCGTGGCCTCGATGGCGCTGGCCCTTTGGGCCGTCGCGGCAGTAGCGCAGCCCCGCGTCGAATATGTCGCGACCTATGTCTGGCATATGGATGACGAGGCGTTCGGCGGCTTCTCGGGCATCGAGATGAATGACGACGGCACACGCTTTCACGCGCTGTCGGACCGGGGAACCGTTCGCTGGGGCAGCGTCGAGCGTGACGGCGCGGGTCGCATCCGCGCGATGAACACCGCAGGCATCGCCCGGTTGCGCGATGCCCATGGCGCGCCGCTGAAAGGCGGCTATCTGGCCGATAGTGAGGGCATTGCCATCGGCCCCGACGGCGCAATGTGGGTCAGCTTCGAGGGGCTGACGCGCGTCGTGCGCTATGACACGCCCGACAGCCCCGCCAAACCCCTGCCCAGCCCGCCCGAGTTCAAGGAGATGCAGCGCAACTCCTCGCTTGAGGCGCTGGCGATCACGGCGGATGGGACGATCCTGACCTTGCCCGAACGCTCGGGCATGCTGACGCGGCCCTTCCCGGTCTGGCGCTACAGGGATGGCGCCTGGGATCAGCCCTTCAGCATTCCGCGCTCGGGCGCCTGGCTGCCGGTCGGCGCGGATATCGGCCCGGATGGCCGCTTCTATCTGCTGGAACGTGACTTCAAGGGCCTTCTGGGCTTCCTGTCCCGCGTCCGGCGCTTCGATCTGACCGAAAACGGGATCGAGAACGAGGTCACGCTGCTGGAAACCCGCTCCCTGCAATATGACAATCTGGAGGGCATCACCGCCTGGAGCGACGGGCTGGGGATCCGGCTGACGATGATCTCGGACGATAATTTCTACTTCCTGCAGCGCACCGAGCTAGTCGAATATCGCGTCATCGAACCGGCTGAATAAGCCGATTTCCGCGCCCCTCTGGCCATCGGCCTTTACTTGCCGGCCCCGCTTGCGTTCGTTGGCAGAAAAACGAGCGGTAAAGGAGCAAGACATGAGCGGCAAAAGCCCCGACACCCCCGCCATCGCGGCACTGGATGCGGCGATCGATGCGGCCATTGCGCAGAAACGGCTGGTCGGCACGGTCGTGATGATGGCCGAGGACGGCCAGATTACCTATTCCCGCGCCGCTGGCCTTGCCGACCGGGAAAACGGCATCGAGATGCAGCCCGGCACCTGGTTCCGCTATAGCTCGGTCACCAAGCCCTTCGTCACCATGGCCGCGCTGCAACTGATCGCGCAGCAGCGCCTCTCGCCCGAAGATCCGGTCGCGCGCTGGCTGCCCGAGTTCACCCCCGCTTTTCCCGATGGCTCCCGTCCCGAGATCACCGTCAATCACCTGATGTCGCATATGGCGGGGCTGGATTACGCCTTCGCCCAACCGCCCGGCGGTGCCTATGAAAGCGCGGGCGTGTCGGACGGCATCTCTGAACGGATGATCTCGCTGCCCGAGAATATCCGCCGCATCGCCTCGGTGCCGCTGGACCTGACGCCGGGGCAGGACTGGCGCTACTCGGTCGCGACCGACGTTCTGGGCGCGGTGATCGAGGCGGTGACCGACAGCGCCCTGCCCTTCGCCATGGCCGAGCTGGTGACCGGACCGCTGGCGCTGGATGCCTCGTTCTTTCTGCCTGACACGACGAACCTTGCCGTGCCTTATGTCGACGGTCAGCCCGAGCCCAAACGGATGGAGGGCGTGACCCGCATCCGTGGCAACCTGCCCGAAGGCTTCAGCTATGCTTTCGACCCGCAGCGGATCACCGATCTTTCCGCCTTCCCCTCGGGCGGGGGCGGGATGGCCGGAACGGCGGAATCGGCGCTGCTGCTTCTGGAGGCGCTGCGCGAGGGCGCGTTCCTGACGCCAGATCTGCGCGCCGCCGCGACCACGAACCGCGTTCTGGGTGAACATCCGCTGCGCGGCCCCGGTTATGGCCACGGCTGGGCGGGGGCGCTGATCACCGACCCGCAGGCGGCCTCGGTCGGGCTTTCCAAGGGCAGCATCACCTGGGGTGGGATCTACGGCCATTGCTGGTTCATCGATCCGCTGCGCAAACGCACCGTCATCGCGCTGACCAACACCGCCGTCGAGGGCATGTGCGGCCGTTTCTCGGTCGAGATGCAGCGCGCTACGGCCGCCTGATTCTTGACTCGCAAGGCGGCGGGGCGTATCGCGCCCCTGCCCGAGGCCGTGCTTCGGGCCGAGTCTCCGCTACCTTGTCAAAACGGATCAGATATGTCCCGCCTTCTTCCTGGCATTCTTGCCATGGCTGCCGTCGTGGTGGCCTCGAATATTTTGGTCCAGCATTTGCTGGGCGACTGGCTGACCTGGGGGGCACTGACCTATCCCCTGGCGTTTCTGGTCACCGATATCATGAACCGCGTCTATGGCCCCGCCGTCGCCCGCAAGGTGGTCTTTGCGGGCTTCCTGACCGGGGTCGCCTGTTCGGTCGTGGCCGCCGGGCTGGACAAGACGACGCTGCGCATCGCCGTCGCCTCGGGCGCGGCCTTCCTGTCGGCCCAGCTTCTGGACATCACCATCTTCAACCGCCTGCGCGGCATCAACTGGTGGCTTCCGCCGCTGGCCGCGACCGTCGCGGGCTCGGTTCTGGACACGGTGGTCTTCTTTTTCATCGCCTTCGCGCCCGCGCTTTCGGGCATTTTCCCGCATGACGACGTGGCCTGGGCCAATGAGGCGCTGCCGCTTCTGGGCGTCGGGCCGGTTCAGCCTTTATGGGTCTCGCTGGCGGTGGCGGACTGGTCGGTGAAGATGGCGCAGGCCGTTCTGGCGCTGATACCGTTCCGCATCATTGTCGGAAATCTGATCGAAAGACGGACGCAAATCTGATTGACAGACACAATATTTGTGGCACGCTTCCATTTAACGGCAACATATTGAAAGGAGGTGGTCCAGTGTCGAGAGTGATAGTGGAGAGAGGTGTCGGGACAGTCAGGGGGGCCGTGGCCTGAGGGCAGCCCCAAGGGTCGTAAACCCTGACTGGGACGGTGGTTGTACTCCAACCCTAACCGGACCATCTCCGTAGATCTCGCGGGCCGTTCCTCTGGGGCGGCCCGTTCTATTTCCCGGACGCCCTGCCGTCAGTCGCGCCAAGGTCGGCCCGCGCGGCATCCGGTCCCCGAAGCTCGCGCAGAAGGTCGGTCTGGATCGCCTGAATCTCCAGCAAGCGGCGCCATTGATGGGTCAGCTGGTGGTCGATCTTCTCGTGCAGCTGACGCAGCTCCAGCTCTGCCTTCAGGTTGATCTGGTAGTCGTTTTCCGCGCGCAGCCGGTCCTTGGCCTCCTGTCGGCGCTGGCTCATCATGATGACCGGGGCCTGAAAGGCCGCGACGCAGGACAACAGCAGGTTCAGCAGGATGAAGGGGTAAGGGTCAAAGGGCTTTGTGAAAAACCCAAGCGTGTTAAGGCCCATCCAGCCGACCAGCACGCAGGAAAACAACAGGATGAAGCCCCAGGAGCCGCCAATCTCGGCCACGCGATCCGCCAGACGCGCGCCGAAGGTCATCGGCTCGACCGACTCGCGGGCGGTTTGCAGGGTCAGCAATTCGCCCTGCTCCAGCGCCTCGACAACGCCTGCCTCAAGTGCGCCCAGCTCGCCCGTCTCATCCGCCAGAAGCTGGGTCAGGTAAAGCTGGCGGTACTTCGCCATGCAATCGCGACAGATCATCCCGTCCGGTCGCAGATCGGGCCGATCCTTGCGGATAAGGTCAGCCAGCATGGTCCGGTTCATCGACAGCGGGACAAGATCGCCCACAGGCGTGGACTTGCCGCAGATCGCGCAGGGGGCTGTCGCTGAGGGGTCGTCGGTCATGGGCCTGCCTTCACAAAAGGACCTGCGCCGCCACAGCGCAAGCGGGGTTGCGCTGATGGGCATGGGGGATATCAATATGATTATCTGTCCCGAGTTGTCACCGTCACGTTGAAGCAAGGATGCCATGAGCAAGATCATCAAAGCCACCGTCGCCGCAGTTGCCCTGACCGCCGCCATGCCCGCCCTTGCCGATGACGCCGCGACCTGCGGAACCGTGCGGCTTTCCGACCCCGGCTGGACCGACATCACCGCGACGAATGGCGTGGCGAACGCCCTTCTGACCGGGCTGGGCTATACGCCCGACATCAAGACGCTGTCGGTGCCCATCGGCTATGAGGCGCTGAAAAACGGCGAAACCGATGTGTTTCTGGGCAACTGGATGCCCGCGCAGCAGAAATTCCGCGATGATCTGGACGCCTCGGGCAAAACCGAGGAGCTGGTCCAGAACCTGACCGGCGCGAAGTTCACCCTGGCCGTGACCGACGCCATCAAGGATCTGCCGGTCAAGGATTTCGCCGATCTGGACGCCCATAAGGACGCTTTTCAGGGCAAGATCTACGGGATCGAGCCCGGCGCGCCCGCCAACCAGTCGATCCAGAAGATGATCGACGCCGACAAGTTCGGTCTTGGCGACTGGGAACTGGTCGAGTCGAGCGAACAGGGCATGCTGGCGCAGGTGCAGCGCAACGACGGCGCGGGCACGCCTTCGGTCTTTCTGGCCTGGGCGCCGCATCCGATGAACGTCAAGATGAACGTGATCTATCTGACCGGCGGGGATGAGGAATTCGGCCCCGATTTCGGCGGCGCGACCGTGCATACCGTCGCGCGCAAGGAATGGGTCGCGGCCTGCCCGAATGCGGCGAAGCTGTTTTCGCAACTGGTGTTCGACGTCGACATTGAGAACGTCCTGATGGGCAATATCCTTGACGATGCGATGGACCCGGCCGAGGCCGCGAAAGCCTGGATCGCCGCCAATCCCGATCGGGTCGGGACCTGGCTGGAGGGCGTCACCACCCTTGACGGGCAACCCGGCGCGGATGCGGTTCTGGCCTCGGTGAAGTGAATTGACGAAACCGAATATCCTGATCCTGATGGCCGACCAGCTGTCAGGGGTGCTGTTTCCCGATGGTCCTGCCGAATTTCTGCATACGCCGAACCTGAAGCGGCTGGCCGCACGCTCGGTCCGTTACCGCAACGCCTATACCGGCAGCCCGCTTTGCGCGCCGGGGCGCGCGAGCTTCATGTCCGGGCAGTTGCCGCGCCGGACGCGGGTCTATGACAATGCGGCCGAGTTCGCCTCGGACATCCCGACCTATGCGCATCACCTGCGCCGGGCGGGCTATCAGACCACGCTGTCGGGCAAGATGCATTTCGTCGGCCCCGACCAGCTGCACGGGTTTGAGGAACGGCTGACCACCGACATCTATCCCGCCGATTTCGGCTGGACCCCGGATTACCGCAAGCCGGGCGAGCGGATCGATTGGTGGTATCATAACCTTGGCTCGGTCACCGGCGCGGGCGTGGCCGAAATCACCAACCAGTACGAATATGACGATGAGGTCGCCTATCACGCCTGCCGCAAGCTTTACGATCTGTCGCGCGGGGCCGATGACCGTCCCTGGTGTCTGACCGTCAGCTTTACCCATCCGCACGATCCCTTTGTCGCGCGGCGGAAGTATTGGGATCTGTATGAGGGCGCGGCCGAGCTGGCCGCTCCGCCCGCGATTGCCTATGAGGATCAGGACCCGCATGCGCAGCGCCTGATGGATGCCTGCGATTTCCGGGGCCTTGAGGTGACCGAGGAGGACATCCGCCGCTCGCGTCAGGCCTATTTCGCCAATATCACCTATATCGACGACAAGATCGGCGAGATCCTCGATGTGCTGGAGCGCACCCGGCAGGAGGCAATCATCGTCTTCCTGTCCGATCACGGCGAAATGCTGGGTGAGCGCGGGCTGTGGTTCAAGATGAACTTCTTCGAGCAATCGGCGCGGGTGCCGCTGATGATCTCGGCCCCCGGGATGGATCCGGGGTTGGAGGAAGCGCCGGTCTCGACCACCGATGTTCTTCCCACCTTGTGCGAATTGGCGGGTATTTCAACAACGGAGATTGCGCCATGGACCGATGGCGTCAGCCTTGCCCAAGGGGCGGCGGCGCGCGGGCCGGTGGCGATGGAATATGCGGCCGAGGGCTCGATCACGCCTCTGGTGGGGCTGGTCGACGGCGGTTGGAAATATGTGGCCTGCGCCGCCGATCCCGAGATGCTGTTCAATCTGCGTGATGATCCGGGTGAGCGGGTCAATCTGGCCGCTGACCCTGCGGCTCAGGGGCGGCTCGAGCACATGCGGGCGTTGGCGGCGGAACGCTGGGATCTGGGGGCCTATGACGCCGAGGTGCGCGAAAGTCAGGCGCGGCGCTGGATCGTCTATGAGGCGCTGCGCAATGGATCCTACTATCCGTGGGATTATCAGCCGCTGATGAAGGCCTCCGAGCGTTACATGCGCAACCATATGGACCTGAACATTCTGGAAGAATCGAAGCGCTTCCCGAGGGGCGAATGAGCGGCTCGCGCCAGCCCAGCACAGGGCGGATCGAGCGGCGTCTGGGCGATTGGGCGCGGGCCCATCTGCCCTTTGCGGTGCGCGAATTGGTAATGTTCGTGCTGAAGCAGGGCTGGGCCTGTCTGTTTGGCGGGCTGTTGCTTCTAGCGCTGCTGGGTACGCGCATGTTCTGGCAGCCGGATTGGGCGTTTCACCGCTATGACGCGCTGTTTCTGTTCGCCATCGCGACGCAGGCCGCCTTTCTGGTCTTCAAGCTGGAGACCTGGGACGAGGCGCGGGTGATCTTGCTGTTTCACCTGACCGGTACACTGATGGAGTGGTTCAAGGTCAGCGCCGGGTCATGGGCCTATCCGGATCCGGGGCTGTTCAAGGTGATGGGCGTGCCGCTGTTTTCCGGCTTCATGTATGCCAGCGTCGGCAGCTATATGGCCCGCGTCATCCGCATTTTCGACATGCGCTTTGCGCCCTATCCGCCCTTCTGGGTTACGCTGCTGCTGGCGGTGGCGATCTATGTGAATTTCTTTGCCCATCACTTCCTGCCTGACATCCGGCTGGGGCTGTTTGCGGCGACGGTGGTGATCTATTGGCGCACGATGATCTGGTTCCGGATCTCGGACCGGGACTGGCGGATGCCGCTGCCGGTGGCCGCGTTCCTGTCCAGCATCGCGCTGTGGGTGGCCGAGAATGTGGGCACGGCCACGGGCACATGGCTTTACGCCGGGCAGCAGGCCGGAAAGATGGTCAGCTTCCACAAGGTCGGCGCGTGGTATCTGTTGCTTTACGTGGCCTTTGTCACCGTGACGCTGGTATCGCGCGGCGCGCTTTACCGGGAGGCCCTGCCCGCGACGGGAAGGCCTCGCGCCGCCGCCGTGGCTGCGTCCGGCACCTGAGGCGGCGCACGGAAACCCGTGCGCCCGCGCTTTCTCAGATCCGCTCGATCGCGAGGGCAATGCCCTGACCGCCGCCGATGCACATGGTGATCAGCGCTTTCTTCCCGTTGATCCGGTCCAGCTCATACATGGCCTTGACGGTCAGGATGGCCCCCGTCGCGCCGACCGGATGGCCCAGAGCGATGGCACCGCCGTTCGGGTTGACCTTGGCCGGATCGAGGCCCAGCCCGCGATTGACCGCAATCGCCTGCGCCGCGAAGGCCTCGTTCGACTCGATGACGTCGAAATCGCCGACCGAGAGGCCGGTCTGTTCCAGCAGTTTCTTCACCGCCGGGATCGGCCCGTTGCCCATGACGCGCGGCGGCACGCCCGCCACCGCATAGCCCAGCACCTTGAAGCGCGGCGCGAGCCCCGCCTGTTTCGCCGCGCCTGCGCGCGCCAGAACCACCGCCGCCGCGCCATCATTGATGCCCGAGGCATTGCCCGCCGTCACCGTGCCATCCTTGACGAAAGCCGGGCGCAGGCCCGCCAGCTTGTCGGCATCGGTGGCCTTCGGATGCTCATCGGTGTCGAAGGCGACCATGCCCTTGCGGGTCTTGATCTCGACCGGGACGATCTGGTCCTTGAACCGGCCCTCGGCGATGGCTTTGGCCGCACGGTTCTGGCTTTCCAGCGCGAAATCGTCCTGATCCTTGCGGGTGATCGAGGTCTCGGTCGCGACATTTTCCGCCGTCACGCCCATATGCCCGGTGCCCATGGGACAGGTCAGCGCGCCGACCATCATGTCCAGCATCTGCGTATCGCCCATCTTGGCGCCGAAGCGTGCCGTGGTCGAGGCATAGGGGGCGCGGCTCATCGATTCGGCCCCGCCTGCGACGGCGAAATCGGCATCGCCCAGACGCAGCGCCTGCACGGCGGAAACGATGGCCTGCGCGCCCGACCCGCACAGCCGGTTCACGTTCATCGCGGGCGTGGTGTCGGGGATGCCCGCATCCAGCATGGCGACGCGCGAGAGATACATGTCGCGCGGCTCGGTGTTGATGACATGGCCAAAGACCACCGTTCCGATCTGATCAGGCGTCAGGCCTGCGCGCTCGACTGCCGCCTTGGTCACGAAGGTCGCCAGCTGGATCGGGGTCACCGCCGCCAGACTGCCGCCAAAGCCACCGATGGCGGTCCGGGCACCGGACAGGATCACGATATCGTCGTCGGACATTTCAATGCACCTCGCTAAATGGGTCCGCCACGCGTGGGAACGGAAGGGAACTCGCTTCCAGACTTGCACAGCCGCGCGGGCTCGCCAAGAATGCACGCCATGGAAAACGATCCCCGTCTCAGCCTTCGGCTGCATTTCACTCAAGGGTTGACCTTTGGTCGCGGCAAGGCCGATCTGCTGCGGCTGATTGACGAGCAGGGCTCGATCTCGGCCGCCGGTCGCGCCATGAACATGAGCTATCGCCGCGCCTGGGCGCTGGTCGAAGAGATGAACCTGGCTTTCAACCAGCCGCTGGTCGACAGCAGCCGCGGCGGGGCGAAGGGCGGGGGCGCGCAGCTGACCCCGACCGGCCGCCAGATGCTGGCCGATTACACCGCGCTGGAGGAACTGTTGCGCCGCGAAGGTGACGGAGAGCTGCTGCGGATGCGTGCCGCCCTCAAGGGTTATGCACCGCAGTAAATAACGCTTGTCTTTCGTAAAATCCGGCAGTTATGCTTAGCGCAACATAACGAATGGATCACGTCGATGCGCCTTCCCGTCTTTGCTTTCGCCCTTGCCACCCTGGTCGCTCCGGCCGCCATGGCCGATGAGATCACGGTTTTCGCGGCCGCCAGCCTGAAGACCGCGCTGGATGAGATCGCGACCGAATGGCAAAAAAACCATGACGACACGGTGGTGATCTCTTACGCCTCCAGCTCGAAACTGGCCAAGCAGATCCAGGAGGGCGCGCCCGCCGATCTGTTCATCTCGGCCTCGCCGGAATGGGTGGATGCGGTCGAGGGGTCGGGCGACATCGACCCGGCGACGCGCAAGGACCTTCTGGGCAACACGCTGGTGCTGGTCGGCACGGGTAAACCAGCCGAGGCGGCGGTCGATCAGCTTCCGACCCTGCTGGGCGACGGCAAGCTGGCCATGGGCATGGTCGATTCGGTTCCCGCCGGTCAATACGGCAAGCAGGCGCTGGAAAAGCTGGGCCTGTGGGGCGCGGTTGAAAGCCATGTCGCGCAATCCGACAACGTGCGCGCCGCGCTGAAACTGGTCGCGACCGGAGAGGCGCCGCTGGGCATCGTCTATGGCAGCGATGCCGTGGCCGAGCCCGAGGTGGGCGTCGTCGCCACCTTCCCCGCCGACAGCCATGATCCGATCATCTATCCGGCAGCGGTCACCAAGGTCTCGCAAACGAAACAGGCGAATGCCTTCCTCGACAGCCTGACGCAGGAACCGGCACGCTCGATCTTTGAAGCGCAGGGCTTTACCGTCCTTCCATGAGCCTGCCGTTTCTTGACTGGCTGGGCCCGCAGGAATGGCAGGCCATCCGCCTGTCGGTGCAGGTCTCGCTGGTCGCCACGATCCTCAGCCTGCCTTTGGCCATCGCGGTGGCCTGGTTGCTGGCGCGCAGAAACTTCCCCGGTCACGGGCTGGTCAGCGGTCTGGTTCACCTGCCGCTGATCCTGCCGCCGGTGGTGACGGGCTATCTGTTGCTGATCACCTTCGGCACCAAGGGCCCGGTCGGGCGGCTGCTGGAGCCCTTCGGCATCATCTTCGCCTTTCGCTGGACCGGGGCGGCCCTGGCCGCCGCGATCATGTCCTTTCCGCTGACCGTGCGGGCGATCCGGCTGGGGTTCGAGGCGGTCGATCCAAAGCTGGAACAGGCGGCGGCCACGCTGGGCGCGCCGCGCATCTGGATTTTCCTGACCGTGACGCTGCCGCTGATCTTCCCGGCGATCCTGGCCGGGGCCACGCTGGGATTTGCCAAGGCGATGGGCGAATTCGGCGCGACGATCACTTTCGTGTCGAACATTCCGGGCAAGACGCAGACCCTGCCTTCGGCCATCTACGCGCTGCTGGAACAGCCCGGCGGTGAGGGTCCGGCGATGCGGCTGGTGCTGGTCTCGATCGTCGTGGCGCTGAGCGCGGTCATCGGCTCGGAATATCTGGCCCGCAGGATGGCGGCGCGCAGATGAGCCTCTCTGTCGATATCCGGCATCAGTTTCCGGGACTTGACCTCAACGTCGCCTTTGAGGCGCCGACCGGCGTCACCGCGCTGTTCGGGCCCTCGGGCTGCGGCAAAAGCACGACCGTGAACGCGATTGCCGGGCTGATGCGGCCCGACAGCGGCAGGATCGTGCTGGACGGTCGGGCGCTTTACGACTCGGACCGGCGCATCGACCTGCCGCCGCAGGCGCGCCGCATCGGCTGCGTCTTTCAGGATGCGCGGCTGTTTCCGCATATGACCGTCGCCGCGAACCTGCGCTATCCGGCCCGGTTCCGCAAAGGTGCCGCGCGCGATTTCGACCGCATCGTCGAGATGCTGGCGCTTGGCCCGCTGCTGAACCGCCGCCCCTCGACGCTGTCCGGGGGGGAGCGTCAGCGCACCGCCATCGGCCGCGCGCTGCTGTCCGACCCACAGCTTCTGATCATGGATGAGCCGCTGGCCGCGCTGGACGACGCCCGCAAGGAAGAGATCATGCCCTGGCTGGAGCGGCTGCGCGATGAGGTGCAACTGCCGATCCTTTATGTCAGCCACAGCGTCGCCGAGGTGCTGCGGCTGGCGACGACCGTGGTGCTGATGCAGAAGGGCCGGGTCGCGCATTCGGGCCCGCTGACCCAGATTCTGGCCGATCCGGAACTGGCCCCGCAGCTTGGCGCGCGCGAGGCGGGCGCGCTGATCACCGGCACCGTCGAGGCGCGCGAGGCCGATGGCATGGTCCGCGTCGCGACCTCGGCCGGGCCGCTTCTACTGGCCGATCTGGACGCGCAGCCGGGCCAGATGCTGCGTCTGCGGATTCTCGCTCATGAGATCATCCTGTCGCGAGAGGCCCCCGTCGGGCTCTCGGCGCTGAACGTTCTTCCGGCCACCGTGACCGCGGTTTCAGACGGTCTGGTGCAGCTAAAACTGGGCGATCAGAAGGCTTTGGCGCAGGTCACGCCCCGCTCGGTCGAGGTGCTGGGGCTGACCCCGGGCACCCCCTGTTTCGCCGTCATCAAGTCGGTCGCGATGGCGCGCAGCTAGATCCTTCCCGCCTTTGTCATTTGCTCCGGCCCGCGTTTTCCGTATTCTGGCCGGAAAAAACATGAGGGCAGTATGAACAGGTTTCTCAAGCTTGCCATTGTGGGGCTGGTCGCCTCATGTGGGGGCGGGGGCAATTACAAGGCGCCGCGCAATCTGGAAAACGCCTGTGCCATCGTGGCCGAGCGGCCCGCCTATCTGCGCGCAATGAGAGATGCCGAACGCCGCTGGGGCGTGCCGATCCATGTGCAGATGGCGACGATCCATCAGGAATCGAAATTCATCGGCGATGCCCGCACCCCGCATCAATATGCCTTGGGGATCATCCCGATTGGCCGTCAAAGCTCGGCCTATGGCTATAGCCAGGCGCTGGACGGGACCTGGGACGAATACCGCCAGTCGACCGGCAACCGCCGCGCGCGGCGCGACAATATCCGCGACGCGACCGATTTTATGGGCTGGTACATGAACGGCACCACGCAGCGGCTGGGCGTGTCCAAGCTGGACGCGGGGTCGCAATATCTGGCCTATCACGAGGGCCGGGGCGGCTTTTCGCGCGGCTCGCACAACTCGAAACCCTGGCTGATGACCGTGGCCGGGCGGGTCAATGCGCGCTCGCAGCTTTATCAGATGCAGCTGGCAAGCTGCCGCTAGACATCGGCACAGTTCAGAAAAAGGCAGCGCCAGCGAAAGCGGCGCTGCCTTTTTCCTTGCCCCTTCGCGCGGCCTAGCGACGGCGGGCGATCTCATTCTCGATGGCGAAGCGCGAGGGCGGAATGCTGACGCCGGTCTGCATGTCGCCCAGAATGACGGTCGTGCGAGAGCCGGTGTCATCCGTCACCACCCATTGGCGCAGCTGCGTCGGGTTGGCGGTGAAGACCATCTGGATATTGCCATATTCCGGGTGCTGCGGGTCCTGCGCCGTCACGATGGTGGCGTTGTTTTTCTCGGTATAGCCGGTGACCATCCGCGCCTGCGACAGGTTCACGTTCGGCGCAAGAATGATCGACAGCGGCGTGCGAGACAGCGGATATTGCTGCGGGCCGCCTGAGGATTTCTTGTCGAAGACCGCGACCTGCCCGGCCGAGGCCAGAACCAGCGTGTTGTCCCCCTTATACTCGAACCGGACACGGTTCGGGCGGTGGATGAACACGGTCCCGGTGGAAATGCTGCCATCGGCATTCACCTGAGAGAAATCGGCCTGCGCGGTCTGGATACCGTTCAGATAGCGCGAAATCTCGTTCAGCGGGATTTTCTCGGCCAGTGCCGGGAAAGCCATGGCGAGGGCGAGGACGGGTGCAAGGGCAAGCGATCTGAGTTTCATGATCCGGATGATACTGTGTGTTCAGCGACTTGCACATCACGTTACCCGGATGTGCAAAGCCTCAACGCTCGCGCCCGCGTGACTGTTCCGGCGCTATAGCCGCTGGCCTGTTAACAATTTAGGCATCGGCTGCAACCGAAGGCCCGCCGCCTGCCGCATGAAGCCCCGGCGCAGGGGCGGCACGGCGTCGACAAGCCCCATTCCGACCTCGCGCGCCAGCTTCAGAAACGGGTTCCGGTTCGAGAAAAGCGCGTTCACCCGGTCCATGCCATAGGCCAGCGCCGTGGCATCGGGCTTGCGCCACGCCTCGTAGCGGGCCAGCACGTCCGCCGCGCCGATATCCTCGCCCCGGCGACGGGCGGCCACCAGCACCTCGGCCAGCGCGGCCACATCGCGCAGGCCCAGGTTCAGCCCCTGCCCCGCAATCGGATGGACGCCATGCGCGGCGTCACCGATCAGCGCGACACGCGGCGCGACATAGCGATCCGCGAGTGTCAGGCCTAGCGGATAGGAAAAGCGCGGGCCGGTCAGCCGGATCTCGCCCAGAAAATCGCCAAAGCGCGGACGCAGCACGCGCATGAAGGCACCGTCATCCAGTTCCATGATCGCGCGGGCATTGGTTTCATCCTCGGACCAGACGATCGAGCTGCGGTTGCCCGGCGGCAGCGGCAGGATCGCCAACGGGCCGGTGGGCATGAAATACTGATGCGCGGTGCCCTGATGGGGCAATTCGTGATCGACCGCCGCGACCAGCGCGATCTGGCCATAGCTGTGCCCGGTGCGGCCAATGCCCGCGCGCGTGGCCGTGCCCGACTGGCGACCATCCGCGCCGATCAGCACCGCGCCGGTCAGTTCGCGACCATCCGACAGCCCGACCCGCACCCGCGCGCCCTCGATCTCCTGACAAATCACCGAGACGCCTGGCACATGGGTCACCCGGCCCTGCATCGCCTGGATCAGCGCGCGGTAAAGGAAGCGGTCCTCCAGCATATAACCCAGACGGCCTTCCTCCAGCTCGGCCGCGTCGAAATGCAGCCCGAAGGGGCCCGCGCCATCGCCGGGCTCGCCCTGCGTCGCCTCGACCTTCAGGATCGGCTGGGAATTGGCCGAGAGCCCCGGCCACAGCCCCAAAGCGGCCAGCAGCCGCTGCGAGGCCAGCGCCAGCGCATAGGCGCGCCCGTCGAAATCATCCGCGGCCCGCGCCGTAACGGGGCGCGCGTCAACGACCGCCACCGAAAGCCCGGCATCCACCAGCGCCAGGGCCAGCGCGGGGCCGTTCAGCCCGCCGCCTGCGATCACCACATCGAAGTTCTGTTCCATGCGCGCACTATGCCGCCCACAGCGGCAATGTCCATGCGGCATTGCAGGCGGAACGGCGCGGGTTTACGCTTTCCGCATCATTTGCAGGGGGGACGGCATGGACTGGCTGAAGGCGTCGGCGGCAGAGCAGGGGCGGGCGTTTCTGGCGGGGCTGCTGAGCCCGGTCGAACAGGTAGAGGCTTATCTGGATGCGATCCATCGCCACCGCTATGGCCAGCAGATCTATGCGCGCCTGACCCCCACCCGTGCGCGGGCCGAGGCCATCGCCGCCCATGACCGCGCCAAGGCCGGGCTGCGGCGCGGGCTTCTGGACGGCGTCGCGCTGAGCTGGAAGGACAATGTCGACAGCGCAGGCATCGCGACCGAGGCGGGCTCGGCCCTGTTGGCCAAGCGGACGCCTGCGCAGGACGCCAGATCGCTGGCCAATGCGACCATGCTGGGGTCGGTCTGCCTTGGCAAAACCCATATGACGGAACTGGCCTTCTCGGGCCTTGGGCTGAACCCGGTCACGGCCACGCCGCCGAATGCCTATGATCCGGGGCTTGCGCCCGGCGGCTCATCTTCGGGGGCGGCGGTGTCGGTGGCGCTTGGGCTGGCGGCGGCGGCGATCGGATCGGACACCGGCGGCTCGATCCGGCTGCCTGCGGCCTGGAACGGCGTGGTCGGCTTCAAGCCGACGCATGGCGCGGTCTCCTCGGACGGCGTGGTGCCGCTTTGCGCCAGCTTCGACGTCCTGGGGCCGATTGCCCGCACGGTCGAGGATTGCGCCGAAATCTTTGCCATCCTGCGCGGAGAGGCCGCCGTCGACCTGACCGGGGCCGAGACGCGCGGATTGCGGCTTCTGGTGCTGGAGGGCGTGCCCTTCGATCAGGCCCGCGAAGGCCCCGTCACCGCGTTTGAAGATGCCGTGCGTCGCCTGTCGCAGGCAGGCGCACGCATCACCCACGGCAACCCGCCCAGCGTCGCCAAGGCCATGGCGCTGGCCACGACCCTGTTCGCCCCCGAGGCCTATGCCACATGGCGCGAGCAGATCGAGGACGCGCCCGAGCTGATGTATCCGCCGATCCTGCAACGCTTCCGGGGTGGCAAGGATGTGCTGGCGACCGATTTCATCGCCGGCTGGCAAGAAATGCGCCGCCTGCGCGCGGAATGGGCCCACGCGGTTGCGGGCTTTGACGCGGTGATCCTGCCGACCTCGCCCATCCCGCCGCCCGATGCCGCGCGGCTTCTGGCCGAGCCGGACTATTTCACCTCTGAGAACCTGCTGGCGCTGCGCAACACCCGCATCGGCAACATGCTGGGCCTGCCCGGAATTTCGCTTCCGACCGGGCAACCGGCCTGCGGGCTGATGCTGATGGGGCCTGCCGGACAGGATCGCGCGCTGCTGCGCACCGCCGCCGCCGTCGAGGCGGCGCTGGCCGCCGCCGCGTGATATGGCCTTGTTTCTGGGGCATTTGGCCGCCGAAAGTCTGGACGAAACGGGCCATTGCCGGTAACCTTGGGCCAAACGGGGCGCAACGACCCCGACTGAGAGGCAGACATGGCTAGTCCCGAGCGGTTTTCGAACCTCCCGGAATACGCGTTTCCGCGTTTGCGGAAGCTTTTGAACGGGATTCCGCCGGGCGCGGACCCCGTCGTCATGACCATCGGAGAGCCGCGGCACAGCCTGCCGGATTTCGTCGCTCCGATCATGGCGGAACATATCGGCGAATTCGGGAAGTATCCGCCGAACGAAGGCACGCCGGAGCTGCTGGCGGCAATCTCGGGCTGGCTGAAACGCCGCCACGGGCTGGAGGTCGAGCCTGCGCGCATCACCACGCTGAACGGCACGCGTGAGGGGCTCTTCAACACCGCCCTTGCACTCGCGCCCGAGGAAAAGGCCGGGCAGCGCCCCGCCATCCTGATCCCGAACCCGTTCTATCAGGTCTATGCCGTCGCCGCCGCCGCCGTCTCGGCCGAGACGGTCTTCGTCAATGCGACCGCCGAAAGCGGCCATCTGCCCGATTTCGCCTCGCTGGACCCGGCACTTCTGGACCGCACGGCCATCGCCTATCTGTGCTCGCCCGCGAACCCGCAGGGCGCGGTCGCCGGTGAGGATTATCTGGAACAGCTGATCCAGCTGGCCGAGCGGCATGATTTCCTGATCTTCGCCGATGAATGCTACTCCGAGATCTGGCGCGATGCCCCGCCGCCCGGTGCGCTGGCCGTCGCCACCCGCATGGGGCTGGCCGACCGGGTGCTGATGTTCAATTCGCTCTCGAAACGGTCGAACCTGCCGGGCCTCCGCTCGGGATTTGCGGCGGGCGGTGCGGAACAGATCGCGAAGCTGCGCATCCTGCGCAGCTATTCCGGCGCACCCCTGCCCCTGCCGATCCAGCGCGTCAGCGCCGCCGCCTGGAATGACGAAGATCACGCGGTCGAAAACCGCGCCCTTTATCACCAGAAATACGCCATCGCCGACCGCATCCTTGGCAATACGCCGGGCTATCAGTCGCCCGAAGGCGGGTTCTTCCTGTGGCTGCCCGTCCCCGCAGAGATCGGCGACGGCGAGGCGGCGGTGAAGAAGCTCTGGTCCGAGGCGGGCATTCAGGTGCTGCCGGGCGCGTATCTCTCGCGCGACACCGCCGAGGGGAACCCCGGCAAGAATTACATCCGGGTGGCGCTGGTCGCGTCGGCCGAAGAAACCGAGGCGGCGCTGACCCGCCTGAAGAACTGTTTGTACGAGGGGGTTAGTTGATGGCAAGCTGGCAGGCGAAACACCGCGATCCGCTGTTCGACCAATCCACGCAGGCGGCACTAGAGCGACGCGGCAAGGAATTGCTGGGCGCTGGCATGGTCGTGCTTGGCGTGCTGATCGCGATGATGCTGGTCAGCTATTCCCCCGATGATCCCAGCATCATGTCGGCCACCGACCAGCAGGCGCAGAACTATCTGGGCCGCTTTGGCGCCTACATCGCCTCGGCGCTGTTCATGATCGCGGGCTATGGCGCCTATGCGCTGTCCTTCGGTGCCATCGTCTGGGGGCTGCGCTGCATGCTGCACCGGGGCGAAGAGCGGATCATGCGCGGCATCTTCCTGCCCATCGCGATGGTGCTGGTCTCGGTCTATGCGACCTCGCTGACGCCGCCGCCGGGCTGGACGCAAAGCTTCGGGCTTGGCGGGCATCTGGGCGATATGCTGATGGGCGCGATGCTGTCGATCATGCCGATCAAGGCCTCGATTGCGATCAAGATCCTGGCGCTGCTGACGGCGGTGGGCTCGGTCGCGTTTCTGGCCTTCGTGCTGGGCTTTGACCGCAAAGAGGTCTCTGTCATCGCGCGCTTCCTGCGCAACGGCCTGCTGACCGCGCGCTATCTGGCGCTGCGGGTGATCGACCGGGGCGCGAATGCCTCGGGCGTTGCCGCCCGTGGGCTGAAGGCGCGCGCTGATGCCCGACGCGACCGCACCGCCCGTGCAGGTGCAGCCACGCTTGAGGATGAGGATGACGCCGCGACCGAAGGCCGCCGCTTCCTGCCCCGCCTGCGCCGTGCGCCCGAGCCGCTGGACGACGACCGCGACATGCAGTTCGAATCCGAACTGGTCGAGCGTCATGCCGATTACGAAGGCGTCGAGACCCCCTCGAAGGCCGCGATCAGCGCCCGCATCACCGATGCGATCCGCCTGCGCGCCGAACGCCCGGCAGGCGAGGCAAAGGCGGGCGGCGTGATGGCCGCCATGGCCGCCAAGCTGACCGGCAATCGCGCCGCGGCCGCGCCCCGGCAAGAGCCCACGCTATCGGTCGATGAGGATGAGGTTGATTTCGACGCCGATGAGGCGCTGGACGCGCCGACCGCCATGCCCTTTGGCGCGGCCACCCAACGCGTCGTCGTGCCCCCTGCCCGCAAGCCCCAGCCCTCGCGTCAGGCGCAAAGTGAAGCGCAGCCCTGCCTCAGCTTCACCGATCCGGCGCATAGCTATGAATGCCCGCCGCTGTCGCTGCTGGCCGCAGGCTCGACCGTCGAGCGTCATCAGCTGTCAGAAGAGGCGCTGATGGAAAACGCCCGCATGCTGGAAGCGGTGCTGGACGATTACGGCGTCAAGGGCCAGATCACCGAGGTTCGCCCCGGCCCGGTCGTCACGCTTTATGAACTGGAACCCGCCGCCGGTCTGAAGGCCAGCCGGGTGATCGGTCTGGCCGATGACATCGCGCGGTCCATGTCGGCGCTGTCGGCGCGTGTCTCGACCGTGCCCGGCCGCACCGTCATTGGGATCGAACTGCCGAACGCACGCCGCGAGAAGGTCGTGCTGCGCGAGATTCTGGCCGCGAAAGCCTATGGCGACGGCACGCAGCCGCTGCCTCTGGCGCTTGGCAAGGACATCGGCGGCGGCCCGGTCGTCGCGAACCTTGCGAAGATGCCTCACTTGCTGATCGCGGGGACCACCGGCTCGGGCAAATCGGTCGCGATCAACACGATGATCCTGTCGCTGCTTTACAAGCTGACGCCGGATGAGTGCCGGTTGATCATGATCGACCCGAAGATGCTGGAACTGTCGGTCTATGACGGCATCCCGCATCTGCTTTCGCCCGTCGTCACCGACCCCAAGAAGGCGGTCGTCGCCCTGAAATGGGTCGTGGGCGAGATGGAAGAGCGCTATCGCAAGATGTCCAAGATGGGCGTGCGCAACATCGAGGGCTATAACGGCCGTGTCCGCGAGGCGCTGGCCAAGAACGAGATGTTCAAGCGCACGGTCCAGACCGGCTTTGACGAGGACACCGGTGAGCCGATTTTCGAGACGGATGAATTCCAGCCCGAAACCTTCCCCTATATCGTCGTCATCGTCGACGAGATGGCCGACCTGATGATGGTCGCGGGCAAGGAGATCGAGGCCTGCATCCAGCGTCTGGCCCAGATGGCGCGGGCCTCGGGCATCCACCTCATCATGGCGACGCAGCGCCCCTCGGTCGACGTCATCACCGGCACGATCAAGGCGAACTTCCCGACCCGGATTTCCTTCCAGGTCACTTCGAAAATCGACAGCCGCACCATCCTTGGCGAACAGGGGGCCGAGCAGCTGCTAGGTCAGGGCGACATGCTGTATATGGCCGGTGGCTCGAAAATCACCCGCGTCCACGGCCCATTCGTCAGCGACGAGGAAGTCGAGGAAGTGGTGAACCACCTCAAATCCTTCGGCCCGCCCAGCTATATGTCGGGCGTCGTCGAGGGCCCGGATGAGGACCGCGCCGACAGCATCGATATGGTTCTGGGCCTTGGCACCGGCGAAGGCGGCGATGCCGAGCTTTACGACATGGCCGTCGCCATCGTGGCGAAGGACCGGAAATGCTCGACCTCGTATATCCAGCGCAAGCTGGCCATCGGCTATAACAAGGCCGCGCGTCTGGTCGAACAGATGGAAGAACAGGGCATCGTCTCGCCCGCGAACCACGTCGGCAAGCGTGAGGTTCTGGTGCCCGAGGTCTGAGCGCCCCCCCTCCCCTTCAACAAAAAGGCCCGCGCATCACGCGGGCCTTTTTCATTCGGGCGACCGGATCAATTCGCCGCTTGCTCGGGCGTATTCGTATCGACGGTGATGACCACCGACAGGCCCGGCGTCAGGAACTCGGACCGCTCCTGCCCCGGATCGATCGAGATGCGGACCGGCAGGCGCTGCGCGATCTTGGTGAAGTTGCCGGTCGCGTTGCTGGCGGGCAGCAGGCTGAATTCCGAGGCCGTGGCGGGCGAGAACGCCTCGATCCGCCCGGTGAACCTCTGCCCACCCAGGGCATCGACCGTGAAACTGGCCAGCTTGCCGACGCGCATGCCGTGAAGCTGCGTTTCCTTGTAATTCGCGATGATCCAGACCTCCTTGCCGACATGGCTGACCAGCGCCGTGCCGGGGGTGACATATTGGCCCACGCGGGCAGCCACCTGCCCCAGACGGCCATCCTCGGGCGCGCGGATCACGGTGTTGCCCAGATCAATCTCGGCCAGCTCGACGGCGGCCTGGGCGGATTCGATATCCGCCTGCCGCGCCTGTAGCGACACCCGGGCGCTGTTGACGCTTTCGCGGGCGACCGCGATCTGGCTTTCCGCCTGCGTCACCGCCGCCTGCGCCTGCCGCAGCGAAAGCTGGCTTTGATCGGCCGAACTTTGCGCCGTCACCCCGCGCGACTGCAGCGCACTGGCGCGGTCCCAGCTTTGCTGCGCCGTGTCGCGCGCTGCCTCGGCCGAGGCCAGTGCCGCCTCGACCGACTGCACGCTGGCCTCGGCCGAATGGACGTTCTGCTCGCCAATATCCATGGCCGCCTGAGCCGCCGCCTGTTGCGCGCGGGCCTGCGCCAGCTTCTGGCGATATTGCCGGTCGTCGATCCGCGCGATGATCTGGCCCTTGGTCACGTCCTGAAAATCCTGCACCTCGACCGAGGCCAGATAGCCCGAAAGCTGCGGCGCAATCGAGGTCACCTTGCCGCGGACATAGGCGTTTTCCGTCTGTGGCAGGGCAGCGGTGAAGGGCGGCAGATGCCACGCGTAAAGGACCAGTAGGACACCGATGACACCGGCGGAAATGGCGATAATCGTTGGAAAGTGCTTTTTCATGACGCGGCGGGCTTTGCAGTTGCGGTTTCGGGTTCGGCAGAGGCAGGGGTTTCGGGTTCGGCAGAGGCAGGGGTTTCGGGCGCAGCCTCGGGTGGCGGGCGAGATCGCCATGCCTCCAGCCGCTGAACGATCCAGTCCCGCCACATGTGCAAGAGCAGCGCAAAAAGTGCGAGGCAGGCGATCAGGAACGTCAGCAGATACAGATCGTTATAGGCCAGCACATAGGCCTGATTGGTGATGTCGGTGCCGATCATCGTCACCGCCTGCGCACGCGCCTGCATGGGATCGGCGATCTGTGAGCTGACCGCCGCGACCCGCGCCGCAATGGCCGAGGTGACCATCGGGCTGGTTGCCGGGATCTGTTCGCGCAGCACCTCAAGATGGAAGGCCTCGCGGTGGTTGATGAGCGTGCTGAACACGCCCGAGCCGATGGCTCCGCCAAGGCTTTGCGTCGAGAGGAACACGATGACGAAGGACAGGATGTAATTCGGCCCCCGCGCCAGCGCCGACATCAGCCCGCGCAGCATTGCGGGCGCCAGAAACAGCGATCCGGCCGCCGCGATCATCGCCTGGCTCAGCATCATCTGATGCGGCCGGGTGTCGATGGTGGAATGGCTGTCCATCCATGCGCCTGCCGCGATCAGCACCAGCGCAACGACGTGAAATCGTGGAACATTCTCGGCCTTGATGAAGGGAATGCAGGCCAATCCGCCCAGAATCGAGGACACCACGATGACCGAGAACAGCGGCACCAGCTGATCCTGCGTGACGCCCAGCACCTGAAACATGCGCGGCGCGCCCGCGCTTTGTTCGGAAAGGATCAGGCGGAAGATCAGCAGCGTCACCGTCAGGTGGACGATGGCCGGGCTCATGATCCAGCGGATGTCCAGAAGCGGGGCCTTGCGGTGCAGCTCGATCACGACCGCGATCATCAGGCTGAGAATCGAGACCACCAGCGTCCAGCCCAGCCACGGGGCCTCGGTCCACCAATAGGTCGCGCCCATGACGAAGGCGACGGTCAACCCGCCAAAGCCCACGGCGATCAGCAGGAAGCTGACAATGTCCAAAGGCGCGATCACCTTCACATGCGGCGTCGGCTTCAGCGGCAGCAGATAGACCAGCGCCAGCGCCACCGCCGCCATGCCAAGGCTCAGCAAGTGCAGCGATACCCAGCCCGTATCGCTCATCAGCGCGGGCGAGATCACCCGCGCCAGCGGCGTGCCCAGCATCGCGAAAGTCAGCACCATCGGCAGGCCCAGCCGCATCTTCCATTGCGGCGGCAGCGGCTCCAGCATGTAAAGAAAGGCCAGCGTCGACAACGGTGCCGAGGCCATGCCGGCAAAAAATTGCACCATCACCGCCGAGCGCAGGTCCGAGATCATCAGCGCCGCAATCGAGACCAGCAGGTAGGTGATGATCGCCACCTCGGCAAAGCGGCGCAGGCCGTATTGCGTTCGGATCTTGATCAGCAACAGCGGCAGCGACGCGCGCGGGATCAGGAAGGCCGCCATCAGCCAGCTAGCCTCGGTGGTGGTTGCGCCAACTTCTCCGGCGATCTGCGAGATATTGACGCTGACAAACCCCTGCGCCAGCCCCTGCGTCAGGCTGATAAGGATCGACGCGCCGATGAAACCCAGCGTCAGCGGCCAGCCCAGAAACTCGAAGGGGGGCGGCGCAGGCGGAACCTGCGCAGCGGGGGCTTCAGCCGGTGTCTGCGGGGTCTCGGTCATTTGCGATGCAGCCTTTCGGCGTTTTCGGCCATCCGGGCCAGAACGCGGCGCGCGATCAGCAGTTCCTCGGGCTCGATCCCTTCCGAAAGCGCCGCCTCCACCTCGCGCCGAAAACCCAGCAGCGGTTCAAGCGGGGTGCGGTCGGTCAGATAGACCGCATATTTGCGCCCGTCGCCTTCAATCGGGCGGCGCTCGGCCAGGCCAAGCTTCACGATGGCGTCGAGCTGGCGCTTCAGCGTCGGCGCCTCGATGCCCAGCAGGCAAGCCAGTTCGGTCTGGGTCGCGCCCTCGTTATGACCCAGCACCGACAGCAGCCGCGCGCGTGAATAGGTCAGCCCCAATTCCTCGGCCCGCACATCGAAGAGGCGACGGATCATGCGCGTCAGACGCATGATCGGATCGAACATGGACGAATTTCGGTCGGGCACGGCGATACCGTTAGCTTGCTAATAGGATTTATTAGCCAGCTAATGATTTGAGTTGCGGGCGTCAAGGGGGTGTTTATGGGACCCCGCATAAAACGTCCGCTGGACCGGGGTCCATTGCCGCTGTGCCACGGATAAAGCTGCCGCTGGAATTGGAACGATCTGTAATGTTGTTTAATATCAGTTAGATAATAGAACAGCGCGTTTCCGGTGGTTCACCCTGCCGCAGGTCGCCAGGTCTGGCCCGAAACGCTTGACCGCCAGATCGGAAATGTTCTTCCTTCGTTCCAGAACATCCCGAACCGCTCCCTCAACCCTGCCAAATCAGACCAGCTCGCCGCCCATCATCCCGCCCGGGCATCGCCTCGGGCCGCCGGTCGAGCCTTGCCGAAAGGTGCCCTGCCATGACCCGCATCCCCTTCGCCGAAATCCGTTTCTTCGATCCAGCCGAGACCCAAAGGAAACTTGAAGACCGGCTCCAAAACCATCTCCGCTGCCTCCGCGGTCATCCCGATATCAATGAACTCGGAGGTGACGAAGCCCTCGCCAATTTCTTAGCGCTGCGGAGTCAGAAGGGGTTGGATGCGCAGGCAGCGACACATCGTCCGCACCGAAAACTGACCTCGATGCTCGGCCACGAACGCGTATCTCACTTTGCATCCCTGGCGAAATACGCGGTGGCCTTTTTTAGGATGTCGCGCTCCTCGGAGACCCGCGCCAGCTCCCGCTTCAGCCGCCGGATCTCGGCATCCTTCTCCGTGTCACCCGACACCGCCTTCGCGAACTTGCGCCTCCAGGCATAGAGCGAATGCGTGCTC
>NZ_VLKU01000018.1 GCF_007830335.1 Paracoccus sulfuroxidans
CGAAAGACGCCCCTGATCTTGGCCGCTTTGACTGGGAGGACCCTTTCCGGCTTTCGGATCAGCTGAGCGAGGAAGAGCGGATGCTGCGGGACGCGGCGCGGTCTTACGCGCAGGACCGGCTGCAGCCGCGCATCATCGACGCCTATCGCGAGGAGCTGACCGACCCGGAAATCTTCCGCGAGATGGGTGCGATGGGCCTGCTGGGCGTCACCGTGCCTGAGGAATACGGCGGCATCGGCGCCTCTTACGTCGCCTACGGCCTGATCGCGCGCGAGGTCGAGCGCGTCGATTCGGGCTATCGCAGCATGATGTCGGTGCAATCCTCGCTGGTGATGTACCCGATCTATGCCTATGGCAGCGAGGAACAGCGGCAGAAATACCTGCCGAAACTGGCCTCGGGCGAGTTCATCGGCTGTTTCGGCCTGACCGAGCCGGACGCGGGCTCGGACCCCGCCGGCATGAAGACCGTGGCGAAGAAGACCGCCGGGGGCTATGTGCTGAACGGCTCGAAGATGTGGATCTCGAACGCGCCGATCGCGGATGTCTTCGTGGTCTGGGCCAAGTCCGAGGCGCATGGCGGCAAGATCCGCGGCTTCGTGCTGGAGAAGGGGCTGAAGGGGCTTTCGGCGCCGAAGATCGGCGGCAAGCTGAGCCTGCGCGCCTCGATCACCGGCGAGATCGTGCTGCAGGATGTCGAGGTTGGCGAGGACGCGCTGCTGCCCGGCGTCGAGGGGCTGAAGGGCCCGTTCGGCTGTCTGAACCGGGCGCGCTACGGCATCAGCTGGGGCGTGCTGGGGGCGGCCGAGTTCTGCCTGCATGCCGCGCGCCAATATGGGCTGGACCGGCACCAGTTCGGGCGGCCGCTGGCCAATACGCAGCTGTTCCAGCTGAAGCTGGCGAATATGGCGACCGAGATCGCGCTTGGCCTTCAGGCCAGCCTGCGGGTGGGTCGGCTTCTGGATGCGGCGGAGGCGGCGCCCGAGATGATCTCGATCATCAAGCGCAACAACTGCGGCAAGGCGCTGGAGATCGCGCGGGTGGCGCGGGACATGCATGGCGGCAACGGGATCTCGGAGGAGTTCCAGGTGATGCGGCATGCGGCGAACCTCGAGACGGTGAACACCTATGAGGGCACGCATGACGTCCATGCGCTGATCCTGGGACGCGCCATCACCGGGCTGCAGGCGTTCTTCTGAGGGAAGGGGCGGGGTCAGAGGTTCCTGGCTCATAGGCCAAAGTATAGCTGCGCCAGACGGCCTTTTCCGTCTGGCACTTCATCCACAAACTTTGGGCAAAACTGACCCATTGTGCCGGATAACGGATCAATGCCCGCTTTGCGGGACATTGCGGCCGTTATGAGGTGCGATCTTAGATTTTAGCGCGCTGCACAGAAAGATCCGTTTGCCAAAGTAGTCTTTCTATTGTCCAAGCAAGCCAGATCAAAAACGATTTCCACCCATGTTTCATAGGCAACACTGTTTTCCGGTTCCAGCTTCATGACGGCAAATAGCTGCGCGACATGGGGTTGACGAAGCACCTCAGGAAACAAAAACTGTTTGCCTTTCGCTGCGGCGATCAACGCATATCGGAAATCCTCCCTCGCGGCTTCTATTTGTCCCAAATCTGAATGGATCTTGCCGCGCGCTAGGAAGAGTGTGGCCCGCCGTGAATTCTCCAAAGACGAGACAGAGAAAACAGCACTAGTGGTGATTGATATGTTACAGTAAAATAGCCTGTCCTGCGCGGTTTTCCGAGTATCCCGACAGGGGCCGTTGGTGAAAGACGTAGTCATACCCATTGTCCACACGGTCATGAAGAGTATGACCCAACAGGTGAAAAACCACCTTTTGTACTTCAAAAACAACGCATAGCCAGCCAGGATAGCCCTGACTTGTATTGGAGGCGGTGTGGAAGGTTGAGCAATCATCTGGCAGGGCTATGTGATGAACTCAACGTCCGCAATGGGCTCTTCGCGTCAATGACGGAACTACCGTAGAAGCGCAATTCGGGTCAGAAATCGGGCAGAAAGTCAGATACGTCAGATACGCGACAAGGGCACAATACGGATGTTCCCGAATCGTGCCGTGTTTCCAACAAATTGGCGAAGGTCGCGTCGGGCGGCCGGACACAACCTCACCGCCGGGTGACCTGACCGCTCCGGCGGGCTTGTCCATCCGACGTCTCAAAATACATCATTGAATTTACACAAAATTCTAGCGACAGCCTCGCAATTTACCACGAACCCTCCAAATCCGGAAAACAACCTGCGATTTAGACAGGTTCACCAATCCTGTACCTGAACCTAGTATGGCCTCAGGTAACCAGTAACCTGTCCTGTGCAACGACGTCCGATCGGAGACACGGTACAACTCCGGTCGGACGCCACGGCGCCCCCCCCCCTTCCAGATTGCATATCGTTCGACTTTCGGTCGCCCTGCGTATTATTATTGCTCTACCGACCCGGTTTCGATAGGGATGCGCGACGCAACGTCACTATGCCGCATCGCAGCACCGCCCTGCGGCCCATGATCGGCGCCCACGCAGACGGACCGGAGGAGCCCAAATGCTGGATCTGACGAACATCCGCGAAGAGCTTCGCGCGCATTACGACCTGTCGCCCTCGATGGAACTGGCCGAAGAGATGTCGGACATCCATGCCCGCATGGACCGCGTCATGCCGATGATCGACTGGGCCATCCATGCGCCCTATGTCCGCGCCATCAACCAGTTGAAGAAACAGCGCAATGCCGTCGTGCTGGCGCATAACTACATGACGCCGCAGATCTATCACGGCATCTCGGATGTGGTGGGCGACAGCCTGCATCTGGCGATCAAGGCGACCGAGGTCGAGGCCGATGTGATCGTGCAATGTGGCGTGCATTTCATGGCCGAGACCTCGAAGATCCTGAACCCCGCCAAGACCGTGCTGATGCCGGATATGGAGGCGGGCTGCTCGCTGGCCGAAAGCATCACGGCAGACGGCATTGCCGAAATGCGCGCCATGTACCCCGGCGCGCCGGTCGTCAGCTACGTCAACACCACCGCCGAGGTGAAGGCCGCGTCCGACATCTGCTGCACCAGCGCCAATGCCGCACAGATCGTCGCGGCGATGGAGGGCGACACCGTCATCATGACGCCCGACAAATGGCTGGCGCAGAACGTCGCCAAGCAGGTGCCGCAAAAGCGCATCGTCTGGTGGGACGGGGCCTGCATCGTGCACGAACAGTTCACCGCTCAGGATCTGCGCGATTTCCGCGACTGGAATCCGGGTCTCAAGATCATTGCGCACCCCGAATGCCCCCCCGATGTGGTGGCCGAGGCGGATTACGCGGGCTCGACCGCGAATATTCAGGATTGGGTCACGCGCGAACATCCCAAGCAGGTGATGCTGGTCACCGAATGCTCGATGGCCGCGAATATCTCGGACGCGAATCCGGGCGTCGAGTTTCTGGGGCCCTGCAACATGTGCCCCTATATGCAGAAGATCACGCTGGAAAAGGTGCTGTGGTCGCTGCATTCGATGACCGGCGCGGTCGAGGTCGACCCGGCCGTGGCCGAACGCGCGCGCCTTGCGGTGCAGCGCATGATCGACCTGTCGCGCCGACTGGCTGCCTGACGCGATGGACGAAGTCTCGACCGGACGCGTCGTCATTCTGGGCGCGGGGCTGGCGGCGCTGACGGCGGCCTTGCGGCTGGCGCCCCGGCCGGTGGTGATGATCTCGCCCGATCCCCTGGGCGCCGGGGCCAGTTCGGCCTGGGCGCAGGGCGGCATCGCGGCGGCCATGGACCCCGCCGATCACCCCGCAAACCACGCCGAGGATACCGTGCGCGCAGGAGCGGGCGTCGTCGACCCCACCGTCGCCGATTTCGTCACCGCCGAGGCCCCCGGCCATATCCACGACCTGACCGGCATCGGCGCACCCTTCGACCGCAGGCCCGACGGCAGCTATGTGCTGTCGCGCGAGGCCGCGCATGGCTTTGCCCGCGTCGTCCGCGTCAAGGGCGATCAGGCCGGGGCCGAGATCACCCGCACCCTGATCGAGGCCGTGCGCCGCACCCCCTCGGTTCAGGTGCTGGACGGGCTGCTGGCCGTGGGTCTGGCGGTCGAGGACGGCCGCGTCACCGGCGTGCGGCTGATGCGATCGGGCCCCGAAGGATCGTCGGTTTTCCTACTGCGCGCGCCTGCAGTGCTGCTGGCGGGCGGCGGCTCGGGCGGGCTTTTCGCGCTGACCACCAACCCGCCCCGCATCCGGGGACAGGCGCTTGGGCTGGCCGCGCGTGCAGGCGCAGAAGTCGCCGACGCCGAATTCGTGCAGTTCCACCCGACCGCGCTGGATTGCGGCGAAGACCCCGCCCCTTTGGTGACCGAGGCGCTGCGGGGCGAAGGCGCGCAACTGGTGAACCGCAACGGCGAGCGTTTCATGCAGGCCATCCACCCCGATGCCGAACTGGCCCCCCGCGACATCGTCGCGCGCGAGATCTATGCCCAGACGCAGGCGGGGCTGCGGCCCATGCTTGATACCCGCGCCTGCCTTGGCGCTCGTATTCTGACCGAATTTCCCGCCGTCGCCGGGGCCTGCGCGCGCAATGGCATCGACCCGGTGGCCCAGCCGATCCCGGTCGCCGCTGCGGCGCATTATCACATGGGCGGGGTCGCGACGGATGCGCAGGGCCGGTCCTCGCTGCCCGGGCTTTGGGTCGCGGGTGAGACCGCCTCGACCGGGCTGCATGGCGCGAACCGTCTGGCCTCGAACGGACTGCTGGAGGCGGTGGTTTTCGGCGCGCGCGCTGCGGGCTCGATCAACGCCGCTTTGACGCGGCCCTGCGATGACGCGCCGGTCGTGCCTCCCGCCCTGCCCTCCGGCGGCAACACCCCCGATCCGCAACTGGTCGCCCGCCTGCGCCGCGCGATGACGGCGGGCGCAGGCGTGATCCGCAACGCCGACGGCCTTGCCGCCTGCCTGCGCGAGATCTCGGATATCGAGGCGCTGCAGCCCGAATGCGAGGCGCTTTTGAACATGACCGCCACCGCCACGCTGATCGCCGCCGCCGCGCTGATGCGGCAGGAAAGCCGGGGCGCGCATTTCCGCAGCGATTTCCCGCAGACTGCCGCCACCGGCCTGCGCAGCCGCCTGACATTGGCGCAGGCCATGCACCTGCGCCCGAACGCATCGAGGACCTGATGACTGCCCAGCCGCCGCTTCCCGACATGATCCTTGAACCTCTGGTCCGCGCCACGCTGGCCGAGGATCTGGGCACCTATGGCGACATCACCACGCGCACGGTGATCCCCTCGGGCACGCGCTATCTGGCGCGCATCGTCGCGCGAGAGGCGGGCGTCGCCTCGGGCATGCAGGTCGCGGCCATCGCCTTCCGGCTGGTCGACCCGGCCCTGACCCTGCGCGTGCTGGTGCCCGATGGCGCCAGCTTTGACGCAGGCGCCGTGCTGGCCGAGGTCGAGGGCGAGGCCGCCTCGATCCTGACGGCGGAACGTGTCGCGCTGAATTTCGCGGGCCGCCTCTCGGGCATCGCCACGCTGACCGCCGCCCATGTGGCGCAGGCGGCGGGCACCCGCGCCCGCATCACCTGCACGCGCAAGACCACGCCCGGGTTGCGCATCGTCGAAAAACAGGCGGTGCTGCATGGCGGCGGCTTCAACCACCGCTTCAGCCTGTCGGACGCGATCCTGATCAAGGACAACCACATCGCGGCGGCAGGCGGCATCCGCGCCGTGCTGAAGCGCGTCAAGGCGCAGGCCTCGCATATGCTGCGCACGGAAATCGAGGTTGACCGGCTGGACCAGCTGGCCGAGGTGCTGGACGAAGGCGGGGCCGATGTGGTGCTGCTGGACAATATGGACACGGCCACGCTGCGCGAAGCGGTGGCGATGAACGCGGGCCGTCTGGTGCTGGAAGCCTCGGGCAATATGCGCCTGCCGCGCATCGCCGAGGTGGCCGCGACCGGCGTCGACTATATCTCGGTCGGCGCGCTGACCCATTCGGCCCGCACGCTGGACCTTGGGCTTGATTTCTGAACCGCATTTCCGACCCCGCAGGAGGATGACATGAGCGCCACCCCTGACCGCAAACCCCGCCTCTCACCCGGCGAGATCCGCGCCCGCAAGGGGGCCGAGCCCGTCGTCGTGCTGACCGCCTATACCACGCCCATGGCGCAGCTGGTCGACGCCTCCTGCGACGTCGTGCTGGTGGGCGACAGCGTCGGCATGGTGCTGCACGGCCTGCCCTCGACCCTGGGCGTGACCATGGAGATGATGATCATGCACGGCCAGGCGGTCGCCCGCGGGCTGGAGCGCGCCTGTCTGGTCATCGACATGCCCTTCGGCAGCTATGAGGAAAGCCCTCAGCAGGCCTTCCGCAATGCCGCGCGGCTGATGGTCGAAACCGGCGCGCAGGCGGTGAAGCTGGAGGGCGGGCAGCACATGGCCGAGACCGTGCGCTTTCTGGTCCAGCGCGGCATTCCGGTCATGGGCCATGTCGGCCTGACGCCGCAATCCGTCAATACGCTGGGCGGCTACAAGGTGCAGGGGCGCGGCGCGGATGGTGAACGGGTGCTGAAGGATGCCGTGGCGGTGGCCGAGGCCGGGGCCTTCTCGGTCGTGCTGGAAAAGCTGCCTGCCGATCTGGGGGCCCGCATCACGCGCGAGATTGCCGTTCCCACCATCGGCATCGGCGCGGGGCTTGATTGCGACGGTCAGGTGCTGGTCATCGACGACGTGCTGGGCATCTTCACCGGCTTTCGCCCGAAATTCGTCAAGCGTTACGCGGAACTGGGCCAGATCTCGGCCGAGGCCATCGCCGCCTATGCCGATGACGTGCGCGCCCGCCGCTTCCCCGGACCCGAGCATCTTTTCGCCTCGGAACTAGCCCCGAAGCCCGAGGGCAAGGCATGAGCGCGCCCATCATCCGCTCACTGGCCGAGCTGCGGGCGCTGACGCGTGCCTGGCGGCAGGCGGGCGAGAGCATCGGCGTCGTGCCGACCATGGGCGCGCTGCATGAGGGGCATCTGAGCCTCGTGCGGGCGGCGAAACAGGGCTGCGACCGGGTGATCGTGACCCTGTTCGTGAACCCGCGCCAGTTCAACAACCCCGAGGATTTCGCCAAATATCCCCGCACCGAGCTGGCCGACGCTGCCATCCTTGGCCCCCTGGCGGTGGATGCGCTTTTCGTCCCCGATGCCGCCGAGGTCTATCCGGCGGGTCACAGCACGGTCGTCTCGGTCGGCGATGTCAGCCAGCCGCTGGAGGGCGCGCACCGGCCCGGCCATTTCGACGGCGTGGCGACGGTGGTAACGCTGCTTTTCAACATGACGCAGGCCGACCGCGCCTATTTCGGCGAAAAGGACTGGCAGCAGTTGCAGGTCGTCAAGCGGCTGGTCGCGGATCTGAACATGCCCATCGAGATCGTGCCCTGCCCCTCGGTCCGTGATGCGGACGGGCTGGCGCTGTCATCGCGCAACCAGCGGCTGTCGCGCAAGGCGCGCGCGCAGGCGGCGGCCCTGCCGAATGCGCTGTTCGACGCGGCCACGGCGATGGCCGAGGGCGCCTATGAGCCCGAGGTACTGGCCGCCGCGCGCGACACGCTGGCCGCCGCAGGCTTTGGCGAGGTGGAATATCTGGCGCGCTGCGACAGCGAAAGCCTTGGCCCGCCGATCCCCGGCAAGCCCTCGCGCCTGCTGGCGGCGGTCTGGCTGGACGGCGTGCGGCTGATCGACAATGTCGCGGTAGGCTGATCGCCGCAGGGCGCTACAGCCCTTCGCGGTCCATCAGCCCGTCGACGAAGGCGCGCAGCCGCTCAAGCGAGGGCTCGCGCTGCGTCACCTGCCGCAGCACATCCAGCCCGAAGGCCGAGACCAGCAGGCGCATCCCCACCGTCTCGACATCCAGATCGGCGGGGAATTCGCCGCTGTCGACGCCGAATTGCAGCGCCTTATTCAGCGAGTTGCGCCAGCGCTCCAGCCCCTCGACGATGGCCTTGTGGGTGTGTTCGGGCGTGGGCGTGACCAGCGCGTCACGCCAGAAGCGTTCGGTGATCAGCGTCAGCATCTCGATGGATTCGCGCACCTCGATGTTCGAGCAGCCCGACAGCAGCACATGCAGCTTTTCGCGCGCGGGCAGCCCCTCCATCGCCTGTTCGATGCAGGGTTCAAGGCGGCGATAGACCTCGCGCACGGCCTCGGCGCGCAGTTCATCGGCAGAATGGAAATGGTGGTGGATCTGGCCGGGTGAGCACTCCATCCGGGCCGCAATGCGGCGCACCGTTGTGGCGTGCAGCCCCTCTTTCAGGACAAGGTCGATGGTCGCGTCAATGATCTGCGCGCGCCGTTCTTCCTTGGACATATAGCTCATACCGACCTCCAGCGAGTGCCCATGGCCCCCCATGTAACACTTGTTTGATCAAAAAGAAATTGGACACCCATCCAACTTGGACATATGACCAGAAGCAAGCTAGTGATATAGGAATATCCTCCCCATGCCGTCCAAAGTGGTCCGCGCGCTGCTGCTTGGTGCAGCCGTTCAAATTTCTTTTCCTTTTGTTATCAATAGCGTCGCACTGGCACAGGAGGGGCAGGAGCAACCGCCCAGTCAGGTCGGCGTGGTGCTGATCGAACCCGAGAATCTGCCCGTCCTGTCCGAGCTTCCGGGCCGAATCACCCCCACCCGCATTGCCGAGGTCCGCCCCCGCGTCAGCGGCATCGTTGAGCGTCGGGTCTTTGATCAGGGCAGCACGGTGAAGGCCGGGGACGTGCTTTTCGAACTGGACAAGGCCGCCTATTCGGTCGCCGTCGAGGCCGCGCGCGCGGGTGTCGCCCGCGCCGAGGCAGGTCTGGTCGAGGCCACCCAGAACGAGGCGCGGCTCTCGACGCTCAGCGACCGCAACATCACCTCGCGCGCGCAATATGACTCGGCCCTGGCCGGGAAACTGCAGGCCGAGGCCGCGCTGGCCGAGGCCAAGGCGCAACTCCGCGCGGCCGAGATCAATCTGGGCTATGCCGATATCACCGCCCCCATCGACGGCCGTGTGGGTGCCGCCCGCGTGACCGAGGGTGCGCTGGTCGATGCGCAGGGCGCGGTGATGACCACCATCCAGAACCTCGATTCCGTCTATGCCGACATCCAGCAGCCGGTGTCCGAGCTTCTGCGCCTGCGCAACGCGCTGGATTCCGGCGCGATCGAGCAGGTCGAGCCCGATGCCGCGAAGGTCACGCTCTATCTGGATGACGGCACCGCCTATGACCAGTCGGGCAAGCTGCTGTTCGCCGAAACCACGGTCGAACGCACCAGCGGGCAGGTCACCCTGCGCGCCGAATTCCCGAACCCGCGCGGCCTTCTGCTGCCCGGCATGTATGTCCGCGTCACCGTCGAACAGGCGACCGAACAGGACGTGCTGGCCATCCCCGATCAGGCGGTGCAGCGCAGCGGCGGCGGCACGACCTCGGTCTATGTCGTCGATGCGGAGAACAAGGCCGAGCTGCGCCCGGTCAAGCTGGGCCGCACCATGGGGCCGCGCGTGACCGTGCATGACGGGCTGAAGCCCGGCGACATGGTGGTCACCGACGGCTTCCAGAAGATCGCCCCCGGCGCGCCGGTCCAGCCCGTCTGCTGGCACCCCGTGACCGAGGACGCCCCGCCCGCCGTCTGCACGCAAAAACTGGGCGAGCCCCAACCCGTCCAGGAAGGCTAAGGCTTACACATGGCACGTTTCTTTATCGACAACCCGGTTCTGGCCTGGGTCATCGCGATTTTCATCACCCTTGCCGGGGTCCTGTCGCTGCCGAACCTTCCGGTCGCGCAATATCCGAACGTCGCGCCCCCGCAGGTGACGGTTTCGACCGTCTTCCCGGGTGCCTCACCCGAGGATCTTTACCAGCAGGTGACCCAGCCCATCGAGGAAGAGCTGAACGGCATTCCGGGGCTTCTCTACTTCGAATCCACATCGGATGCGACGGGGGCGGTGGGCATCACCGTGACCTTCGAATCCGGCACCGATGTGGCGCAGGCCGTGGTCGACACGCAGAACCGTCTGCGCCGGGTCGAGGCCTCGCTGCCCCAGCAGGTCCGCCAGCAGGGCGTGCTTGTGGAAGAGGCGGGCTCGAACTTCCTGATGATGGTCTCGCTGACCGCCGAGGATGGTTCGGGCATCAACCAGGTGGGTCTGGGCGACTATATCTCGCGCAACATCCTCAATGAGGTGCGGCGCGTGCCGGGCGTCGGCAAGGCGCAGCTGTTCGCCACGCAGCGCGCGCTGCGCGTCTGGGTCGACCCGGCGAAGCTCGTCGGGCTTGACCTGTCGATGACCGACATCACCGGCGCCATCGCCGAGCAGAACGCGCAGGTCGCGGCCGGTTCGGTCGGGGCCGATCCCAGCCCGAACGCGCAGCAGACGCAATCGACGCTGCTGGTCACCGGCCAGCTGTCAACGCCCGAGGAATTCGGCCAGATCGTCCTGCGGGCCGAGGACAGCGGCGCGCTGGTGCGCCTGTCGGACGTCGCCCGGATCGAGGTGGACGCCGAATCCTACGCCTTCAGCGCCTATCTGAACGGCAAGCCCACCGCCGCCATCGGCGTGCAGCTGTCGCCGACCGGCAACGCGATGGAGACCGCACAGGGCGTCCGCGACACCATGGAGCGTCTGGCCCCCCTGATGCCGCAGGGTCTGGAATACCAGATCCCCTATGACACCACGCCCTTCGTCTCGGCCTCGATCGAGAAGGTGCTGCACACGCTGGTCGAAGCCGTGGCCCTGGTCTTTGTCGTGATGTTCGTCTTCCTGCAGAACTTCCGCTATACGGTCATCCCGACGCTGGTCGTGCCGATTGCACTGGCGGGCACGCTGGCGGTGATGCTGGCGGCGGGCTTCTCAATCAACGTGTTGACGATGTTTGCGATGATCCTCGCCATCGGCATTCTGGTCGATGACGCCATCGTCGTCGTCGAGAACGTCGAGCGGATCATGTCCGAAGAGGGGCTTTCGCCCTATGCCGCGTCGAAAAAGGCGATGGGGCAGATCTCGGGCGCGATCATCGGCATTACGCTGGCGCTGATGGCGGTGTTCATTCCGCTGGCGTTCTTCCCGGGCGCGGTGGGCGTGATCTATCAGCAGTTCTCGCTGACCATGGTGGTCTCGATCGGCTTCTCGGCGTTTCTGGCGCTGTCGCTGACGCCGGCGCTGTGTGCGACGTTCCTCAAGCCCGTGCCCAAGGGGCACAGCCATGAAAAGCGCGGCTTCTTCGGTTGGTTCAACCGCAAGTTCGACAGCGCGACCCGTGGCTATTCGGGTCTGGTCGGCGGGCTGGTGAAGCGCGCCGGGCGGATGATGGTCATCTATCTGGCGCTGATCGTGGGTCTGGGCTGGTTCTATATCCAAATCCCGTCGGACTTCGTCCCGCAAGAGGATCAGGGCTATCTGATCGCCAACGTGCAGGCGCCTCCGGGCGCGACCTCGCACCGTCTGCGCGAAGTCATGTCGCAGGTGGAACAGGACGCTCTGTCCATTCCGGGCGTCGACAGCATCGTCGCGGTGCAGGGCTTCTCGTTCTCGGGTCAGGGGCCGAACTCGGGTCTGGCCTTCATCACCCTGAAGGACTGGAGCGAGCGCAAGGATCCCTCGCAAAGCGCCGATGCCATCGCAGGCCAGCTTTCGGGCAAGCTTGCGCAGATCCGCGATGCGACCGCCTTTGCGCTGTCGCCGCCGCCGATCTCGGGCATGGGCAACAGCGCGGGCTTCGACTTCCGCCTGCAGGACCGTGCGAACCAGGGCAGCACCGCGCTTCAGGCCGCTGCCGGGCAGATCATGGGCGGGGCCATGCAGGGCGGGAAGATCGCCATGGTCTATCCCAACGGCATGCCCCCCGGCCCGCAGCTGAGCCTGAAGGTCGACCGCGAAAAGGCCAATGCCTTCGGCGTGGGCTTTGGAGAGATCAACCGCACCATCTCGGCCGCTCTTGGGTCCAGCTACATCAACGACTTCCCGAATGAGGGGAAAATGCAGCGCGTCATCGTGCAGGCCGAGGCGGACTCGCGCATGACCGTCGATGAGGTGCTGAAGCTGAACGTGCGCAACGTGGCGGGCGGCATGGTGCCCCTGTCGTCCTTCGCGACCGCCGAATGGGGCTTCGGCCCGACGCAGCTGATTGGCTATAACGGCTATCCGGCGGTGCGTCTCAGCGGCTCGGCCGCGCCCGGCTTCTCCTCGGGCGATGCCATCGCGGAAATGGAGCGGCTGGCGGGCGAACTGCCCCCGGGCTATTCCTTCGAATGGACCGGGCAGTCGTTGCAGGAAATCCAGTCGGGCTCGACCGCGCCCATGCTGATCGGCCTCTCGATCCTCTTCGTCTTCCTGTGCCTTGCCGGGCTTTACGGAAGCTGGGCGATCCCGCTGTCGGTCATGCTGATCGTGCCCATGGGCGCCATCGGGGCGGTTGCAGCGGTGCTGCTGACGGGGCTGACGAACAACGTGTTCTTCACCGTGGGCCTCATCACCATCGTGGGTCTCTCGGCCAAGAACGCCATCCTGATCGTCGAGGTCGCCAAGGACCTCATCGCCGAAGGCCAGGGCCTGATCGAAGCCACGATCACCGCCTGCCGCCTGCGGTTCCGGCCGATCCTGATGACCTCGATGGCCTTCATCATGGGCGTGGTGCCCATGGCGATCGCCACCGGGGCCAGCGCGGCCAGCCAGAACGCCATCGGCATCACCGTGGTTGGCGGCATGCTGTCGGCGACCATTCTGGGGACGATCTTCGTGCCGATCTTCTTCGTCTTCGTGATGAAGCTGACCGGAGCGCACAAACGCCTGGGCCGCCGCCCGGACGACGACCTCCCCAACCAGCCCGTGCCGGCTGAATAGTGAAGGTAGGGTGGGGGCGGCTCATGCCCCCGCCTGCCTTTCCCCACATGTCATGCGGCAGATCTCTGCCGCGCAAGGGACAGAAGTGAACATGACCTCGAACACCCTTTCCGCCCGCGCCCGTCGCGCCGGGCCCCTCACCCCGAATCGCCGCAGCCTGCTGCTTGGCGTGCCCGCGCTTCTGCTGCTGGCCGCCTGTGGCCAGACCAGCTACACCGCGCCCGATGCCGACATCGCGCCCAAATTCGATGCCGCCGCGCCTGCCCGCAGCCAGACCGCCCCGGTCTGGTGGAGCGCCTTCCGCGACAGCCGCCTTGACGGGCTGATCCAGCAGGGCCTGTCGCGCAACCTCTCGATTGCCGAGGCCGCCGCTGTCATCGACGAGGCCGAGGCCGGTGCCCGTCTGGCGCGCGCCGCCGACCTGCCGAATGTCTCGGTTCAAGGCAGCGCCTCGCGCGGGAACCCGGAAGGCGCGCGGGTCGTCGAATCCAGCGCAGGCTCGCTCTCGACCTCGTGGATGATCGACCTTTTCGGCGGCAATCAGGCCGCCCGCGCCGCCGCGATTGCCGAACTGGATGCCGCGCGTCTGTCAGCCGATGCCGCGAAGCTTTCGGTCACCAGCGCCATTGCGCTGGCCTATATCGACCTGCGTTACTATCAGGAAAGCATCTCGCTGACCCGGCGCAGCATCGAAAGCCGCCGCCAGACCCTGTCGATGACCCGCACCATGGTCGAGGCCGGACAGGCCGGACGGCTGGAGGTGCTGCAGGCCGAACAGGCCGTGGCCCAGGCCGAAGCCGGGCTGCCCGCGCTGGAGGTGGGCTTCGATCAGGCGATCAACCGGCTGGCGACGCTGACCGCCTCGCGCAGCGGCACGCTGCGTCCGAACCTGACCAAGGGCGGCGGCCAGCCGCATGCGCGCTTCCGCCCGAATGTGGGCGTCCCCGCCGATGTGATCCGCGCCCGCCCCGATGTCCGCATGGCCGAGCGTCGCTTCGCCGCCGCGACCGCCCGCGTGGGCGTGGCCGAGGCCGCCTTCTACCCCTCGATCCAGCTGACCGGGAACATCACGCCGACGAACCTCCGGCGCGGCGGCAATGTCACCACCTGGGGGTTCGGCCCGCAGATCAACCTGCCGATCTTTTCGGGCGGGGCCAATCAGGCCAATCTGAAGGGCGCCGAGGCCCGCGCCGCGCAGGCGCATGTGCAATGGCGCGCCTCGGTCCTGAATGCGGTCGAAGAGGTCGAGAACGGCCTTGTCTCCTACAACCGGGGCAGCGTGAACGTCGCCGCCCAGCAGCGCCTTGTCGACAGCACCAACCAGACCCTGTCGCTGTCGCGCACCTCCTATGAGGCGGGCGAGGTCGACCTCTTCCGCATCCTCGACGCCGAGCGTGACCTGTTGTCCGCGCGTCAGGCGCTGGCCACCGCGAACCGCACGCTGGCCAGCGATTTCGTCCGCCTCAGCATCGCGGCCGCTGCCAATCCCGGCGGCTGAACCATCGCCGCGCACAGTTGCTCCGCCGAACGGCCCCGGATTTCCGGGGCCGTTTTGGTCTGGCCAAGCTTGCCAATCCCCGGATTTTGCGTTTGTGATTCAACGGTTCGAAGCACAAGGCAGGGGCAGGCAAGATGGCACAGGAACAGGTAACCTTCCGGCTGGAGGGGCTGACCCATCCGGTCGAGATCGTGATCGACCAGCAGGGCGTCGCCCATATTCGTGCTGAAACCGCCGATGACCTGTTCTTTGCCCAAGGCTGGAACGCCGCCCGCGACCGGCTGTGGCAGATCGACCTGTGGCGCAAGCGCGGGCTGGGCCTGCTCTCGGCCGATTTCGGCCCCGGCTATCTGGAGCAGGACCGCGCCGCGCGGCTGTTCCTGTACCATGGCGACATGCAGCCCGAATGGGACGCCTATGGCCCGGACGCGCAGGCGATTTGCCTGGCCTTCACCCGTGGCATCAACGCCCGCATCGACCAGATCCGCGCGGGCGACGCGCCGCTGCCGCCGGAATTCGGCCTGATGGACACGCAGCCCGCGCATTGGCAACCCGCCGATGTGGTCCGCATCCGCAGCCATTGCCTGACCCGCAATGCGCTGTCCGAGGTGATCCGCGCCCGCGTCATGGCCGCAGGCGGCGAACGGCTGGATGCGCTGCGCAAACAACTCGAACCGCCCGTCACACCGACGCAGATCGAGGGGCTGGATCTGGCCTCGATCCCGCTCGCCGTGCTGGACAGCTTCATGCTGGCGACCGCGCCCGTGACCTTCGACCGCGAGCGGCTGGAGGCCTCCATCGCCGATGCCCCGCGCTGGCGCCGCGTCACCCCCTTGGGCGATGTGGTCCGGGCGGGGGAATCCGAGGGCTCGAACAACTGGGTGATCTCGCCCCGGCTGACGACCACCGGGCGGCCGATCATGGCCAGCGACCCGCATCGCACCCATTCGCTGCCCGCGCTGCGCTATATGGTGCATCTGACCATGCCCGGTCTGGACGTCATCGGCATGGGCGAGCCCTGCGTGCCCGGCGTCTCGCTGGGGCACAACCAGCACATCGCCTATGCGCTGACGATCTTCGGCGGCGATCAGGAAGACGTCATGGTCCATGACACCGACCCGACGAACCCGCTGCGCTATCGCTATCGTGACGGCTGGGAGGACATCCGCGAACAGGTCGAGACCTTCGCGGTGCGCGGCCATGACCCCGTTCAGATGCCGCTGCATTTCTCTCGGCTCGGGCCGATCCTGCATCGCGACCCGCAGATGAACCGCGCCTATGCCCTGCGCACCTGCTGGAGCGACCCCGGCATGGCCCCCTATATGGCCAGCCTGAAGGTGATGCGCGCGACCAATCACGCCGAATATGTCGCGGCGCTGGAAAGCTGGGGCACGCCCTCGGTCAACCATATCTTCGCCGATACGCAGGGCAATATCGCCTGGCATCCCTCGGGGGCGACGCCGATCCGGCCGAACTGGAACGGGCTTCTGCCGGTGCCGGGCGACGGACGTTTCGAATGGGCGGGCTATGTTCCGGCCAGCCGGATGCCGCGCAGCGTGAACCCCGACAAGGGCTTCATCGCCACCGCCAATGAGATGAACCTGCCCGAGGGCTGGGAGCAGACCGGCGATCCCATCGGTTACGAATGGCTGGACCGCAGCCGCTCGCAGCGCATCCATGCGGTGCTGGGCGCCAGCGGCGGGCATGATCTGGCGGGCCAGTGCCGGTTGCAGAACGACACCCACAGCCAGATCGGCGCGCGCATCGCCCGCGTGCTGGCGGGCCTGCCGCCGCTGGCGGGCAAGGCGCAGGCCATGCTGGCCGCATGGGACGGAAACGCCACGCGGGACAGCGCCCCCGCCGCGCTTTTTGAGCTGTGGCTGACGCGCCATCTGCAACCCGCGCTGGCCGAGGCGCTTGGCGCGGATGCGACCCTGCGCCCGCTGCTCGCCCCCTATGACCACCAGACCGTCGCCGCCATGCTGGAGACGCCCGGCGACTGGTTCCACGGCGATGCGGCCACGCAGCGCGACGCGCTGATCACCCGCACGCTGACCGCGGCCTATGAGGAAACCGCCGCGCTTCTGGGTCCGGACCCCGCCGCCTGGCAATGGGGCGATCTGCACGGGCTGACGCTGACCCATGCGCTGGCGCGGATCTGCCCGGATCAGGCGGATCGGCTGGTGCTGCCGCGCCTCTCGGTCGGCGGAAGCGCCTCCAGCCCGAATTACGGCCCCTATCGGGCCAGCGATTTCGGCATCATCACCGGCCCCTCGCTGCGGCTAGTGATGGATGTGGGCGATTGGGACAACAGCCTGTTCATCGCGCTGGCCGGTCAGTCGGGCGACCCGGATTCGCCCCATTTCGGCGATATGGCGCAGGATTGGCGCGACGGGCGTTATCACCCCTTGCGCTATTCCCGCACGGCGGTGGATGCCGGGGCCGAGCAAATCCTGCGGCTGACGCCTTAAGGCGCGTCAGCCCGCCAGCAGCGGCACGTCATAGCCCCGCACCATCCGGTCGACCGAGACCAGCGTCAGACCCTCGCAGATCGCCTGCGCGATCAGCAGCCGGTCGAACGGGTCGGCATGATGCGGCGGCAGGTCCTGCACGGCGCGGGCATGCTCCCATGTGATCGGCAGGGGCTGCGCGCCCGCCGCCAGCGCCCGGCTGAACAGATCGCGCGGCACCTCGAGCTTGCCAAGGCCCGCCTTGATCGACACCTCCCAGACCGAGACGGAACTGATATACAGCGCCTCGGCCCCGGTGATCGCCTCGCGCAGCGGGGCAGGCAGGCGCGGATCATCCAGCAGCGCCCACAGCACGATATGCGTGTCCAGCAGCAGCTTCATTCCGGCAGCAGCCGGCTGTCCTCGAACAGCGCCGCGATCTGATCATCGGGCTGATCGAGCCCCTCGGGCAGGGAAAACTGGCCCTTCATGCAGCCCACCAGCCGGTTGGCCTGCTGGGGCATGGCCATCAGCCGCGCCACCGGGCGGCCATAGCGGGTCAGCTCGACCTCTTCGCCCGCTTCGACGCGGCGGATCAGCTCGGCAAACTGGGCCTTGGCTTCGGCAATGGCGATCTGCATGGGGGACCTCCTGAGTTATGACCTACATTTAGGTCATCATGGCTCAGATTTCAACCCCGCCCTTCTGATCCAGCAGCGCCCGCACCAGCGCCGAGTTGGGGTCCTTCAGCCCGTCCAGAACCGAGAAATGATGCAGCCCCGGCTCGATCACCATGTCGACCTGCGCCTCTCCGGCCCAGATCTCGGCCATCAGGCGGGTCTGGCGCAGAAACTCGGGCCGCTCATCGCCGCCGGTCCAGAAGGTCACCGGAGCGCCCGGCTGCGGCAGATGCAGCGCCGGGCTTTCCGCCGCCGCCTCTTCTCCGGTCAGGCGCAGCGTCGCGTTCATCCGCGCCAGCCGCAGCGGGCGCAGATCATGCAGCCCGCCAATCGAGACGGTGCGCCGGATCCGCCCCAGCACCTCGGGCGCAAGCGGGCTGTCGTCGCAGATCATCCGCAGCGCCAGGTGCCCCCCGGCGGAATGCCCGACCAGCCGGATCGGCCCCGGCACCCGTTCGGCGGCCCGCGTCACGGCCTGCGCAATCTGGGCGGTGATCTGGCTGATCCGCGCCTCGGGCGCCTGCGTGTAGCCCGGCATGACCACCGTCCAGCCGTTCGCCCGCGCGCCCTCGGCCAGATCGGTCCAGTCGGTCCGGTCGGTGCGCATCCAGAAACCGCCATGCACCAGCACGACCAGCCCGCGCGAGGGCCCGTCGGGATGAATCACCTCCATCCGTTCGCGCGCGCCCGTGCCGTATGGCACATCCGCGTCGATCCGCACGCCCGAGGCGCGATAGGCCGCCGCCCGGCGCGTCCATTCCGCAGGCAGCACCTCCGAACCCGGAATATAGGCCGAGACCGCGAATTCATCATCCCAATCACGCATGAAATCCCTCACAAGACCGTCCTGACCCGCCAGAGTTCGGGGAAAAGCTCCACCTCCAGCATGCGGCGCAGATAGGAAATCCCCGCCGTGCCGCCAGTGCCGCGCTTGAAGCCGATCACACGCTCGACCGTGGTCACATGGTTGAAGCGCCAGCGGCGGAAGTAATCCTCAAAATCGACAAGCTTTTCGGCGATGTCATAGGCCTCCCAGTAATGGGCCGGGTCGCGATAGACCTGCGCCCAGACTTCCATCACCGCCTCATCTTCCTGCCATGTCTGGCGCAGGTCGCGTTCCAGCACCGCCTGCGGCACCGGCAGGCCAAGCCGCGCCAGCCGCCGCAGCACCTCATCGTAAAGCGAGGGGCGGGCGAGTTCCGCCTCCAGCAGCGCCATCAGGTCGGGGCGATGCGCATGCGGCTTCAGCATCGCCAGATTGCGGTTGCCCACGGCATATTCGATCAGCCGGTACTGCCAGGACTGAAACCCCGAGGACGCGCCCAGATCATCGCGGAATCGGGTGTATTCCCAGGGCGTCATGGTGCGCAGCACATCCCATGCGGAATTCAGCTGCTCAAAGATGCGGGCGATGCGGGTCAACATCTTCAGCGCCTCGCCGGTGCGGTCGGCGGCAAGCATCCGGCGCGCGCCGTCCAGCTCGTAAAGCGCGAGCTTCATCCACAGTTCCGAGGTCTGGTGCTGGATGATGAACAGCATCTCATCATGGGCGGGCGACAGCGGCTTCTGCGCCGACAGCAGGCGGTCGATCTGCAAATAGTCGCCATAGGACATGTCCGCGCTGAAATCGGTCTGCGCGCCGTCCTTCGAGGGGTCATATGTGGTCATGGGGCTTTCTTCGCGTGGATGGGAAGGGATCAGGCAGAACGGCCCCCTTGCCCATCCGTGACCGCGCATTGCCCGATGCGCCGCCACAGCGCGACCCAGCCCGCCGGGCGGCAGACGCAGGGCAGCGCACGACCCCCCGGGGCGGGGCGATGCAAGCTGCGGGCGATCAGATGGCGGGCGGCCAAAGCGTCCCCTCCTCAAGGCATGACCCCCTGATCTAATGCCCTGCCGGGGAAAAAAGCAACGGCGCGTCAAGGCCGGTCACAACACTGGCGCGAAGGATTTTTCTGCGGCATGCTGCGACCATAGTAGCAGATCGCGGGGCCTCGTCCGGCCCCCGATGCACCCGATCCTTGCCGCCGGGGCCCCGCGCCCCGGCCAAGAGACCCTGACAACGGCCGGGCCCCGCCCGACCCCCGAGGAGGCCCGGATGGACAAGAACACCGACGACCTGCCCCCCCTGCACCTGACCGTGCCCGAACCCGAGGTGCGCCCCGGCGGTCAGCCCGATTTCAGCCATGTGCAGATCCCGCCCGCAGGCTCGGTCCGCCGTCCTCCGGTCGATGCCGACCCCGAATCCATGCGCGATCTGGCCTTCAGCATCATCCGCGTGCTGAACCGCGACGGCGAGGCCGTGGGCCCATGGGCCGAGGGGCTGGACCTCAGCGAGGATCAGCTGCGCGACGGGCTGCGCCACATGATGACTCTGCGCGCCTATGACGCCCGCATGCTGATGGCGCAGCGCCAGCAGAAGACCAGCTTCTACATGCAGCATCTGGGCGAAGAGGCGGTGTCCTGCGCCTTCCGCAAGGCGCTCAATCCCGGCGACATGAACTTTCCGACCTATCGTCAGGCGGGGCTGCTGATCGCGGGCGACTATCCCCTGCTGACGATGATGAACCAGATCTATTCGAACGCCCATGACCCTTTGCGCGGGCGGCAGTTGCCGGTGATGTATTCGTCAAAGGAGCACGGGTTCTTCACCATCTCGGGCAACCTTGCGACGCAGTACATTCAGGCGGTGGGCTGGGCCATGGCCTCGGCCATCTCGGGTGATCGCAAGATCGCCGCCGCATGGATCGGCGACGGCTCGACGGCGGAAAGCGATTTCCACGCGGCGCTGGTCTTTGCCTCGACCTACAAGGCGCCGGTGGTGCTGAACATCGTGAACAACCAATGGGCCATTTCCACCTTTCAGGGCATCGCACGCGGTGGCTCGGGGACCTTCGCGGCGCGCGGTCTGGGCTTCGGCATCCCGGCGCTGCGGGTCGATGGCAATGACTATCTGGCGGTGCTGGCCGTCGGCAAATGGGCGGCCGAGCGCGCGCGCCTGAACCTTGGCCCGACGGTCATCGAATATGTGACCTACCGCGTCGGCGGGCATTCGACCTCGGACGACCCTTCCGCCTATCGCCCGGCCGAGGAAAGCAACGCCTGGCCTTTGGGTGACCCGATCCTGCGCATGAAGAACCACCTGATCGCGCTTGGCATCTGGTCCGAGGACCGCCACGTTCAGGCCGAGGCGCAGATCATGGCCGAAGTCACCGCCGTGCAGAAAGAGGCCGAGGCCGTCGGCACGCTGCACCACGGCCAGCGGCCCAGCCCCTCGGACATGTTCGAGGATGTCTATGCCGAAATGCCGCCGCATCTTCAGCGGCAGCGTCAGGAAGCGGGGTTCTGACATGGCGCGAATGACCATGATCGAGGCGATCCGCGATGCGCTGGACACCGCCATGGGCGCGGATGAGCGCGTCGTCGTCTTTGGCGAGGATGTCGGCTATTTCGGCGGCGTCTTCCGCTGCACGGCGGGCCTGCAAAAGAAATACGGGCCGACCCGCTGCTTTGATGCACCGATCAACGAATCCGGCATCGTCGGCGCGGGCATCGGCATGGCGGCCTATGGGCTCAAACCCGTGGTCGAGATCCAGTTCGCCGACTATGTCTACCCGGCCTATGACCAGATCGTGTCCGAGGCCGCGCGGCTGCGCTATCGCTCGGCCGGAGAGTTCACCTGCCCGATGGTCGTGCGCATGCCGACCGGCGGTGGCATCTTCGGCGGCCAGACCCACAGCCAGTCGCCCGAGGCGCTGTTCACCCATGTGACCGGGCTCAAGGTCGTCGTGCCCTCGAACCCGCATGACGCCAAGGGCCTCTTGATGTCGGCGATCGAGGACCCCGATCCGGTGATCTTCCTTGAGCCGAAGCGGCTTTATAACGGCCCCTTCGACGGCCATCACGACCGCCCCGTTTCCGCCTGGAAATCGCATGATCTGGGCGAGGTGCCGGAGGGGCATTTCACCATTCCGCTGGGTCAGGCGATCACCCGCCGCCCCGGTCGCGCGGTCACCGTCCTGACCTATGGCACCATGGTCCATGTGGCGCTGGCCGCCGCCGAGGAAACCGGCATCGACGCCGAGGTCATCGACCTGCGCACGCTGATGCCGCTGGATCTTGAGGCGATCACCGCCTCGGTGCGCAAGACCGGGCGCTGTCTGGTCCTGCATGAGGCGACGCTGACCTCGGGCTTCGGGGCGGAACTGGCGGCACTGGTGCAGCAGGAATGCTTCTGGACGCTTGAGGCGCCGGTGCGCCGCGTCGCGGGTTGGGACACGCCCTATCCGCATGTCCATGAATGGAGCTATTTCCCCGGCCCCGCCCGTGTGGGCGATGCCCTGCGCGAATTGATGGAGGTGTAACATGGGTATCCATTCAATCCGCATGCCCGACATCGGCGAAGGCATTGCCGAGGCCGAGATCGCCGAATGGCTGGTCCAGCCCGACCAGCTGGTGCGCGAGGATGAGCCTCTGGTTGCGGTGATGACCGACAAGGCCACCGTCGAGATCCCCTCGCCCGTCTCGGGCAAGGTCATCTGGCGCGCCGGAGAGGCGGGCGACATGCTGGCCGTCGGCGCCGAGCTGATCCGGCTGGAGGTCGAGGGTCCAGGCAACATGGCCGAGGGCGCGGCACCCCCCGCCGCCCCGGCGGAAAAACCTGCGGCCCCCGAACCTGCGAAGGCCGGGCCTGCGAAGGCCGAACCCGCCGCCAAACCGGCAGCAGCCGCCCCCCCGCGCACCCCGGCCCCGGCCACTACGCTGCGCCCCGAAGGCGAACGACCCGTCGCCGCACCTTCGGTCCGGCTGCGCGCCCGGGACGCGGGCGTCGATCTGCGGCAGGTGCGCGGCAGCGGCCCCTCGGGCCGGATCAGCCATGACGATCTGGCGGCCTTCATCGCCACCGGCGGCGTCACCACGACCAGCTCGGGTCCGCGCGCCGACAGCACGGTCGAGGACATCAAGGTCATCGGCCTGCGTCGCCGCATCTCGGAGAATATGGCACGGGCCAATCAGGTCCCGCATATCACCATTGTCGAGGAAATCGACGCCTCCGCGCTGGAGGATCTGCGCGCGCGCGTGAATGCCGAGGGCAAGGGCCCGAAGCTGACGTTCCTTCCGTTTCTGGCCCGCGCCATGGTGCGCGCGCTGCGCGAACAGCCGCTGCTGAACGCGCATTATCTGGCCGATGAGGGGCTGATCCGCCGCTTCGGGGCCATCAACATCGGCATCGCCGCGCAGACGCCGACCGGCCTTATGGTCCCGGTCCTGCGCCATGCCGAGGCGCTTGGCCTGCGCGAGATGGCGACCGAGATCGCCCGGCTGGCCCAGGCCGCCCGCGACGGCTCGGCCCGGCGCGAGGAGCTGTCGGGCTCGACCATCACCATCACCTCTCTGGGGCCATTGGGGGCCATCGCCACGACCCCCATCCTGAACGTCCCCGAGGTCGCCATCGTCGGCGTCAACCGACTGGCCGTGCGCCCGTTCTGGAACGGCACCGCCTTCGAGCCGCGCAAGATGATGAACATTTCCTGCAGCTTCGACCATCGCGTCATCGACGGCTGGGATGCGGCGGTGTTCGTCCAGCGGCTCAAGAACCTGCTGGAAGCCCCGGCGATGATCTTTGTGGAGGCCTGACCCATGCGCGAGATGACATGCAAACTGCTGGTGATCGGCGCGGGACCCGGGGGCTATGTCTGCGCGATCCGCGCGGGCCAGCTGGGCATCGACACGGTCGTCGTCGACCCCGCACCGCCCGGCGGCACCTGCCTCAACGTCGGCTGCATCCCGTCGAAGGCGCTGATCCATGCGGCGGATGAATTCCACCGCATCAGCGCGCTCACCTCGCAAGCGGCGATGGGCATTTCGGCGCATGGGGCGGATCTGGACATCGCCGCCACCGTCGCCTGGAAAGACGGCATCGTCACCCGCCTGACCGGCGGCGTCTCGGGCCTTTTGCGCAAGGCCAAGGTGCGGCTGGTGACCGGCGAGGCGCGGCTGCGCGACGGCAAGACCGCCGTCGTCGACACGCCCGAGGGGCCGGTGATGATCCATGCCGAGGCGCTGGTCATCGCCACCGGCTCGGCCCCGGTGGAGCTGCCCACCCTGCCCTTCGGCGGCAAGGTGATCTCTTCGACCGATGCGCTGTCGCTCAGCGAACTGCCCGCCAGCCTCGCCGTCGTCGGCGGCGGCTATATCGGGCTGGAACTGGGCATTGCGTTTGCGAAATTCGGCACCAAGGTCACGGTGATCGAGGCCGCCCCGCGCATCCTGCCGCAATATGATGCCGAGCTGACGAAACCCGTCAGCGCCCGCCTCTCGGCCCTTGGCATCACCGTCCTGAACCGCGCCCGCGCGGGTGGCCTTGGCGAGGATGGCGCGCTGCGCGTGGCCTTTGACGACGCCGCCGAGGACATCGCCGCCGACCGCATTCTGGTCACCGTGGGCCGCCTGCCCCGCAGCGATGCGGCGGGCATCCCCGGCCTGCATCTGGAGATGGACGGCCGCTTCATCCGCATCGATGACCGCTGCCGCACCTCGATGCGCGGCGTCTATGCCATCGGCGACGTCACCGGAGAGCCAATGCTGGCCCATCGCGCCATGGCGCAAGGTGAAATGGTGGCCGAGATCATCGCAGGCCGCAACCGCGCCTGGGACAAGCGCGCCATCCCCGCCGTCTGCTTCACCGACCCAGAGATCGTCAGCGTCGGCCTTTCCCCCGATGAGGCGGGCACGCAGGGCCATGAGATCATTACCGGCCTCTTCCCCTTCGCCGCCAATGGCCGCGCCATGACGGCGCTGGATGAGGACGGCTTCATCCGCGTGACCGCCCGCAAGGACAATCACGAGGTGCTGGGCATTCAGGCCGTCGGTGCGGGCATCTCGGAACTCGCCGCAGGCTTTGCTCTGGCCGTCGAGATGGGCTGCCGGATCGAGGACATCACCGGCACCATCCACGCCCACCCGACGCGCGGCGAGGCGCTGCATGAGGCCTGTCTGCGCGCGCTCGGCCACGCGCTGCATATCTGACGGGAACTCATTTCGCGTGCTGGGGTGCGGAACCGTTTCGCGCCTCAGACCGCCGTCACCTGCACATCGCGGATCGAGGGATCGGCGCGGCGCGCGGCCATCCGCAGCCGCTCGCCGAAATGGGTCATCACATAGGCCGCGTGAAAGCGCGTCGGGGCCAGCAGTTCCAGCCGCCCCTGCGCCACCCCGATCTCGGTCAGCGGCGCGAACCAGGCCCCGAAGGTCGGCGGGTCCTCGGTCGAAAGCTGCATCTGCGCCCTGCCCCACAGCCCCTCGGGCGTGAAGCTCTGCGGGCGTTGGAAGGGCACGACGGTGCTTTCGGGCGCGGCAGGCGTGCCGGACAGGCGTTCCACGAAATCCGGGCCAATCAGCGCCCATTCGGGCCTTGTGTCCAGCAGCAGCCGGTCGATGCCCAGCGAATAGGTCGCCACCCTGCCCCGCGCGCCTGCGTGCTTCTGATCCAGCCAGCCCAAGCCCCGCAGCTTCGCCATCTCGCGCTTGACGGTCCGCTCATCGACGGACCAGAGCCTCGCGATTTCTCTCTGCCCGATCGACAGCTCATCCCGAGCCCAGTTGTAGCGTGTGGTGATCAGCGCCATCAGCCGCAGAACCAGCCGCTGGCGATGTTTGTCACCCGCCAACGCATGTGCCATCATCGCCGAAAGAAGATCGTATTTCTTCGATGCGGCCTCACGGCCGACCGGCTTCAGGATCTGCATGGTATCTGCCCGCTCTTGTCTGACCGGATATTCTTGTTGCGCTGGCAGCTCTGCGGCTGGTCTCAACGCTTTTCCGATCTTGTTGCCAATTTGCGTCCAGAATTCCGATTCTGTCAAGCATGTTGCGGATTGGCGGGTTTGACCGTTCTCAGATCAGATTGAAAATCGGTTATCATTGGTTATGCGGGACACCCTGTATGTCCCCATATCGCGCCCGAATGTCCCCCTATTCGCCCTTTCCCGGACCGTCCTGTCCCCGAAACAGGCGCGCGCTGCAGTCGCCTCTCTCGCAACAGCCGCGCTGACCGATTCGCCCAAGCGGGCCTGGATTCGCGAAGCCGACCCCCGATTTGGAACGCAAATCCCGGCAAAAGGCAAATCAGGCGTAAATCAGAAGTTGCCGGAAATTTACGATCTGCTAAATCTGGATCATCAATAATAAGCAGTACAGGCACAACATGTTCACGCATTCCGATCTGGCGCGGTTGCAGGCGCAGTCCCTGAAGATGCAGGGCTGGATCCGCCGGCAGACCTTCAGCCCCTCGAATGAAAAGACCCTGCGGCGCTTCTCTTCCTGGGAGGTGGCCGAGCTGATCTTCAACATGAACCAGTCGACCTTCCGCGGGAAGCTGGCGGCCGAGCCAAACCTTCCCGGCGGGGAAGTTGAAGAGGACGGGCGGCAGCGCTGGTTCTCGCTCGATGAGATCAATGAGCTGCGCCGCCGCATCAAGGTCAACCGCAAGTCGCTGATGCCGCCCCGCCCCGATGGCAAGCGCGCCATTCGTGCGGCCATCGCGAACTTCAAGGGCGGCGCGGGCAAGTCGACCGTGGCGCTGCATTTCGCCCATGCGGCGGCGCTGGACGGCTACCGCGTGCTGGTCGTCGACTTCGATCCGCAGGCGACGCTGAGCCATTCCATGGGCCTCTCGGATGTGGGTGAGGATCACACCGTCTGGGGCATCATGGCCCGCGACCTCGAGCGTGAAACCGACCGGATGAACGCCGCCGTCACCGGCGCGGAAAGCGGCACCACCCTGCCCCGGCGCAAGCTGCCCGCCTCGATCCGCGACATGGGGCTGGGCCAGCTTCGGACCTCGGACTTCATCAAGACCACCGCCTGGTCGACCATCGACATCATCCCCAGCTGCGCCAACGCCGCCTTCGTCGAGTTCGCCAGCGCCCAGTACCGGCACCTGAACCCGGAATGGACCTTCTTCGGTGCGGTCTCGCGCTTCCTCGACGCGCTGCCGGATGACGCCTATGACGTCATCATCTTCGACTGCCCGCCCGCCATCGGCTACCAGTCGATGAACGCGGTCTTTGCGGCGGACGTCCTTTATATCCCCTCGGGCCCCGGCTATTGGGAATACGACTCGACCACCAGCTTCATCGGCCAGCTGGCCGAGGCTCTGGGCGATCTCTCGGACGGGTTCGAAAACTTCCCCACGGGGAAGATCGTCCTGCCGAAGGCCTTCGCCGATGTCCGCTTCCTGATGACCCGGTTCGAGCCCTCGAATGAGCTGCACACCGCCATGCTGGGCGCGTTCCGGCAGGTCTTCGGCGACCGCATGGCCGAGCACCCGATCGAGCTGACCCGCGCGGTCGAGCAGTCGGGCCGCTTCCTGTCCTCGGTCTATGAGATCGACTATCGCGAGATGACGCGCGGCACCTGGCGGCGGGCGCGCGGCACTTTCGACCGCGCCTATGAAGAGTTCCGCACTCATCTGGTCGCCGCCTGGGACAAGCTGGAGGATGAGGCATGACCCGCAAGCGCCGCATTTTCGACATCGACATGCCGGAAGAGGACGCGCCGGAAACCTTCCCCGCGGGGAAGACCGCCCCGGCGCGACGTGGCCCCATGGCCGCCGCGATCACCGAGACGGCGGAAAGCACGCGCCATCGGGCCGAGCTTGAGGCTGATATCCGGGCCGAGAACGACGCGCTGGCGCAGGAGCATGTGCGGCTGAAGAAAGCCGGGCTGATCACCGATTTGATCGATCTGGACGACATCGTCACCGAAAAGCTGGTGCGCGACCGCAACCCCGGCGTCGATCCCGAGTTGGGTGAGCTGGTTGCCTCGATCCGCGATCTGGGCCTGTCGAACCCGATCCAGGTCGAGCCGCGCGAGGATGGCCGCTATGAGCTGATCCAGGGATGGCGGCGGCTCTCGGCCTATAAGCAGCTGCTGGCCGAGACCGGGGACCGGGACGCCTGGGGGCAGATTCCGGCGGGCATCGCGGCGCGAGGCGAGGCGCTGGAGGCGCTGTATCGCCGCATGGTCGATGAGAACCTGGTGCGCAAGGACATCTCTTTCGCCGAGATGGCGCAGCTGGCGCTGCATTATGCCATGGACCCGCTGACGGGTGAGAACGACCCCGAGAAGGCGGTGGCGCTGCTGTTCCGCTCGGCCGGGTATCAGAAGCGCAGCTATATCCGCAGCTTCATCAAGCTGGTCGAGGTGCTGGGTGCCGATCTGGATTACCCGCATGAGATCCCGCGCGCGCTTGGCCTGTCGCTGGTCGCGCGGATGGAGGAGGTCGACGGGTTGCCAGCGGCGATCCGGGCCGAACTGGCGGGCTGGGACAACCGCTCGGTCAAGGATGAGCTGGATGTGCTGCGCCGCTTTGCCGGTGGGGCAGGGCCCGTGAAGCCCAAGGCCGAACCGCTGGCGCCCGCGCCGACCGGCAAGGCCAAGACGACCTTTCAGGTCCAGCGGCCGCAGGGGATGGCGAAATGCACGGCCGCAAACGGGCGGCTGGAGATCCGGCTGGATCGCGACTTCTCGGCCATCGACCGGCGCAAGCTGGAGGCGGCGGTGCGCAACCTGTTGCAACAGATTGACTGACCTTCCCCACGGGGAAGGTTGTGGAACGGGCGGGGCAGGGTGTCCCGCCCTTTTTCACTGAGGCGGCAGGCTATGCTGCAGTGCAGCATTTGGGCGGTGCGGACGGGCAGGCGCGGCGTCAGGCGGGCAGGGCGTGCACGGCATCCACACAGCGAAACGCCTGAAAACCCGCGAAAAATGGCAATGTCTAAGTAATCATCATTTGGGGCATTAACTGATGATATGAGCCGCCCGGACTCGCGCCCGTCAGAGGCGGATTTTCCGTCGCAGAAGGTCGATTTCGGACCCCAAAGCCCCCGGGAGATAAAAAAGGACATGATCTGACCGGGCACAGCCGACGCCCGGCCAGATCATCCAAACCCGCCAGCCTAGAAGCTGAACTGACCGACAACGGTGGCGGGGCGGACACCGCCGCGCCTCAGCGCGGTGGAGGAGCCGGGAATGCCGGCCTCGGCCGCCTGCCGGTCCTTTTCGAGGATGCGCAGGCCCGCGCAGGCGCCTGCCTCATTCCATTTGTTGCGCGCAATCGGCCCGGCGACCGCGCTCGAGATGACCTGCGGGGCAAAGTCGTCTTCCTTGACGCGCCGCGTGTCGATCAGCGTCTTGATGGCCGAGGCGAGAATGACCGCCGATTGCTCGAAGGTGATATCGGCCACCTTCTGTTCGGAGGGGGTGGGCGTGCCGTCCCTCAGGCAATGGCGCGCGGTGTAAAGCCAGTCATGGACCATATAGGCGGGCGCGTAGCCCCAGGGGCCGAACCCGTTGAAGACCTGCCCGATCTTCGGGATCGAGCCGCCGTCGGTGTACATCATGTCGGGCTGGATGGTGTGGATCTTGCCGTTTTCATCGGGCCAGTCGAAGCTCAGGCGGTTGTCGGGGTCGGGGACGAACAAAAACGCGCCGTCCCCGGAGGAGCCGCCTTCGCCCAGCCACATGACGAAAAGGCTGCCCTGAAACTCGCCGGGCTTGGTCCCGTTGTAATCGACCTGACCGCAAGAGGAGAGGGCCAGAGCGGCCAGAATTGCCGCGCGGAAGGATGTGAAAATTTGCAAGATGCGCCTCGCTTTCAAAATCACGCTGTGAACAGGACAAACAATCGCAGGGCCGTATCACAGACAGGAAAGCACGTTCCGGCGCGCGGCGGAAACGCCAAGACGCAGCGGCGACCTGATTTTTTGGCAAGGCTTTGGCGGGCGCCGCGGGGGCCATGGTCAGATCGCGGCGACCCGGAAGGGCAGGGGGGCTATTCCAGCGTCAGATGGGCATAGCTGCCGGGGCCGGGGGAGGTCACAACCAGCGCGGCCTCGCGCCCATGCGGGACGGGGTCCGCGCCCATGATCCAGATCGGCGGCGCGATCACCGGGGCGGCGACGACCCGGTCCTGATCCATGAAGACCAGCATGACGGATTCGTCGCTGACGGCCTGCCCACGTTCGGTCGTCAGCCAGTCGCTGCTGCCGGTCAGCTTGGCGTAAAGCTCCAGCGGGGCAGAGCTTTGCACCGGGATCACCTTGTCCCAGGGGAAATCGGTCAGCGAGGCGAGCTCTAGCCGCGCGCCGGTCTGGGCGGTCTGGCCGAAGCTCTCGATCTTGGTGCGAAGCGGTGCGTCATGTGCGACGCCATAGTCAGCGGTCATCTTCTGTTCGTCCCCGATGGCGGTCTGGGTAAGGGTTGCGGCAAGGCCGATGGTAATGGCAAGGGCGCGAAGGGTCATGCCGGGCCTCATGAGGATTTGCTGTAATCGGGCGGCGTCTTGTCGCCGGGCAGGACGTCGGGCTTCGCATCGCCGGTCTGGCCGACCCCGACCTGATCGGACCAGGTCAGATTGCCGTCGGCACCGATCACCACCATCTCGCCATTCGTCACGGCCTCGGCCACCTTGTCGGCCAGTTCGCTGTCGCTGGCGTCGGGGTTCTCGCGCGCGATGCGGCGTCCGACCTCATTGTTGTAAAGGTCCATCGCCTCACGCGCGCCGGGGTTGCCGGGCACGCCTTCATGGGCGGTGCCCATGGCGCTGGCGAAATCCTCGCCGAAGCGGTCGGTCATCAGCGCGTTCCAATAGGCGTGGCGGAAGGCGTCGTTATGGCCGTCCTCGCCGCCCTTGACCGGGTTGCCATCGCCATCGAGCAGGGGGAACTTCTCATTCGCGGTGGCATAGGCCTTGCCGGGGTCCTTGGGGTCGTTCGAGCTGATCGACTGGAATTCCCGGAGCCCATTCAGCCCGCGACCGTCGCCGAGTTCGTCCAGAATATCGGCCTCGGTCCGGGTCATCTTCTTGCTGCCCACGAAGGGGATGTCGATGGGAATGAAGCCGAGATCCGGCGTGTAATCCGTCATCTCGTCTTCCTTGACCTGATAGTCGGTCAGGATCTGGTTCAGATCGGGGCGACCGGGGGGCGGCGTGGTCGGGGCAGGGGGCTGTTGGTCGCCGGGTTCGGGCTCGGGTGCGCTGCCGGTCGGGCGATCCGGGGCGGGGCCAGAGGTAGACGGGCCAGAGGTCGCGGGGTCGTCCGGCTTGGGCGGGGCAGGGACCTCGACCACCTCGGGTTTGGGGCCGCGCGCGGTGCCCGGCAGATAGACCGTGTCGCCCTTGAAGATCAGCGAGGGGTTGCGCAGATGCGCGTTGTTGAGCGCAATCACCTGCTGCGGGTCCAGCCCGTGCTGCTGCGCGATGTTCCACAGGTTGTCGTCGGTCTGAACCGTCAGCGCGTCATGGCGCTGGTATTCCAGCGTCGGATTGGTCCGGCCCGAGGCGTCCATGGCCCCGGTTGCGCTGCTGTGGGCCGTGACCAGATCGGCGCGGACCCAGCCCTTGACCGGCTGGTCTTGCTGATCGGTGCCGCTGACCTCGATCCAGTTCTGGCCCGCGGCATCGGTCTGACGTCCGCCCTGATCGCGCAGGAAGGTGCCGTTTTGGACGATGCCGACGGGGGTGCCGTCGGGGCCGTCACGCAGGCGCGCGCCCTCGGTCGGAAGGACGGCGAGGGTCTGGCCGTCATCTTCCGGGGCAGGGGGGATGCGGGTCTGCGTCCGGGTGGGCGGATCGGTGGGTTCCGGATCGGCGGGGGCGGCAGGCGTGCCCAGCTTCAGGCTGCGGGTGGTGGTGACGTCGTCCAGACCCGCCTCGAAGGTCAGCGAGACCTCGGCCTCGGCCACGCCGCCTTTCAGCTTCAGCCCGCCTTGCGTCGTGTTGCCGCTGCGGTTGATGTCTTGCGCTTCCAGTTCTACCTGCGTGCCCGCCGTGCGCGCGGCCCCCTGAAAATCGCCGTCGAAGAACTGGCCCGCTGCCGCGCCGATCTTGTCGGGGTCGTTGAAGGTGACGGTGGCGGTGCGGCGCTGCATATCGGCGCGCGAGGGGTCGGCCAGGCTCTGGTCGCGCCAGTCGACCTGCGTGCGAAGCGAGACCGAGTCGAGCTGCATATTCCCGGTGCCGGACAGCGACTGCGCCTCGGGGATCGGTCGCCCGCCCGCCGAGGTGGTGACGTCCTGCCCCTTCGGCAGGCGGTAGCGCAGGCTGATCTCGCCCGTGGTGCCGGCCAGATCGAAGCGGTTCGCCAGCTTCGGCTCGACCGGCAGGCCGTTGATGTTGAAGCCCTGCTGCATGTTCTCGCGCCCGGTGGCGCGCAGCCCGCCCTGCAGGCGATAGGTGACGCTGCCATCCTTGTCATCGGTCGGCATCTCGACCCGGCGGGTGATGCGCTGCGTGCCTTCAAGCCGCCCCTCGCCCGAGAGGGTCAGGTATTTCATGTCGCTTTTGATGTCGGCGGCCAGACTGGCGCGAGAGCCGATGGTCGTCTCATAGGCGCTGACGTGATCGCGCAGGAAGGACATGTCGGCGTCGCTGACACCCGCCAGCCGCTGCGAGATGCGGCCCGGCGCGCCGTCCTTGTTCATCGGGTTCGCCAGCGGGTTGTCGCCCCCGCCCGACAGCGTGTCCTTGGCGATCTTCAAGGGCAGCCCGGTTGGCCCGAGGCTGGCGATGGCCATATCGGCGCTGTCGCTGGCGGCATCGGCCAGATGCAGGCGTTGCAGGGTTTCGGCGGCGCGGGTCGCCTCTTCCTTGCTGTTGAAAGTCATCTCGATGGCGTCGAAGGTCTGCACGCCCGCATCGGCCTTCAGCGTCGCCTCGGGGCCGCCGCGCCCGGCGGCACCCTTCCCGCCCTTGCCCAGCGTTTCCGACCCGGCCTCGGCCGAAAGCGCGGCCAGCGCCTGTTTGTCATAGCGCACGGTATAGGTGGCGTCCGCGCCTTCGCCGTTCTGGGTCACGCGCAGATCCGCGCCAAGCTGGCCCTTGCCGCCGACCATCAGCCCGCGCCAGTTCCCCTGCGCCGAAACTTCGGGGGTGATGCGCAGATAGGCCGAGTCGCCCGCGCCGTTCAGCTTCTGGATGCCGTCCTTGATGACCAGCCCGTCGCGGATGCCGGTGACGGTTTCGCCAAGGCCCGAGCCGCTGCCACGGTCGGGGTCCGAGGGCGCGCTGCCGGTCGAGCCGCCTGAGGAGCTGCCCGAACTGCTGCCGGTGGGCGCGCGGGGGACGGGCGGCACGGTGACCGGAGGCTCGGGCGGGCGGGGACGGGCGGAGGTGGTTCCGTCAAGAAGCATGGCGGCGGTCCTGTCGTTACGCGTGGCCGGTGGGGCACGGCGGAGGGGGCACAAGCACCGGCCTTGCCAGCGGTCGGAACGCTGCGGACAGGGCGAAGGGCTGCAGCCAGATAAGCAAGAGTTTGCGACGGATTCCTGTCAGCGGAAGCGTGAAGACGCCGAGGCCCAGCCTTCGGCGAAAATTCGCGCAAATAGCTGATCGGACAGGCAAAATTCCACCGTCAGGCGGCCTTGGACGTGTGCGGAAATGGCGTGCCGCACGCAAGGATTGCGGGTGGTGGCGGGGCTGGCGCTAAAGCAGCCACTCGACCGGCAGAAGGCCGATCAGGACGATGGCGAATTGCTTGTACCAGCTGGCCCCGGGTTCCTGCTGATAGATGCCGAGCTTGCCGTCGGGCAGCGCCTCGGTCCAGGCCATCTGGCCGTCGAGCGTCAGCACCGGCTGATAGGAGGCCGAGTTCAGCGGCCCGTCGAACCCTTCCGAGACGCGGCGCGCCATGCTGGGGCTGTCGATGATGAACCCCATCTCGCAGTTGAGAAAGATCGAGCGCGGATCGAAGTTGAACGAGCCGATGAAGACGCGGCTGTCATCGACCGAGAAGGTCTTGGCATGCAGCGCGGCGCCCGAAAGCCCCAGCGGGCGCAGCTCTTCCCGGCCCGGAGGCTCTTGCGCGCGCAGCTTCAATTCGTAAAGCGAGACGCCGGATTTCAGCAGGTCGCGGCGGTATTTGGTATAGCCCGCGTGCACGACCAGCACGTCGGTGGTGTTCATCGCATTGGTCAGGATGCGCACGCGCTTTCCTGCCCGCGCCAGATCGCCGAACATCTGCGTGCCGCGCGGACCCGGCACGAAATAGGCCGAGACCACATCGACGCCGCTTTGGATATTGCCCAGAATCGCGGAGAGCTGGGTGATCATCAGCTGGTCAGGCGTGGCCTTGCCCAGCCCCTTGACCGGATCGTCGGCGATCACCTCGACGCGGGTGAATTCGGGGCGGACGGCGCCATTGTGAAAGCGGGTGGCGCTGGATTCCAGCTGGCCCAGCAGGGTTTTCGCGGTCTCGCTGGCTTCGGTTTCGGCGACATCGGCCAGAAATGCCTTGAGATCGCCCTGACCGGGAATGATCTGATCGACCGCAAAGACCGAGGCGCTGTTCCAATAGGCGTCGAAGATGGTCGCGGTCTTGCCCACCACATCGCCGATCGCCAGCACATCCATGTCGAGGTAATAGTTGGCATCGCCCACGCGGAAATATTCGTCCCCGATGTTGCGCCCGCCGATGATCGCCGCCTGACCGTCGACGATGAAGGATTTGTTGTGCATGCGCCGGTTCATCCGCATGAAATCCAGCGCATAGCCCGCCAGCTTCGGCTTGCGGATGGTCGAGGGGTTGAAGAGCCGGATCTCGAAATTCTCTTGCGCGTTCAGCGCGGCCATGACCGAGTCGAGCCCCGGCACGCCGTTGTCGTCCAGAAGCAGCCGCACCCGGACCCCGCGCGCGGCGGCATCGTAAAGCGCCTTCAGCAGCAGCCGCCCCGAGGTGTCGTCGTGCCAGATGTAATATTGCGCGTCGATCGAGCGGTCGGCGGTCGCGGCCAGCGCAAGGCGGCTGCCAAGCGCGTCATGGCCTCCGGCCAGCGGGATGACGCCGCTTTGCCCCTCATGCCCTTCCAGATCGGGCACGACGCGCTGGCCCAGCCGGGTCGCGGGATCGGCGGGCAGCGCGGCCTGCGGCGGACGGCCCGAGATGTCGGGCAGCGGAAACAGCCAGCGCCCGATCAGGATTGCCAGCGCCACCACCAGCACAAGGCCCAGAAGGAAAATCGCGATCCGCTTCAACATCTCAACCTCTTGTCCGACTTGCTGGCACAGACATCTTCGACTAACCGGGTGGCAGACAAGGTCGGGCGGTTCGCCTGTGACCGGGCGATGCTACTTCGATCCTTCGATGTTGCCTAGAAGCCCCTGCCGTGCCTATCCTGAAGGCAAAGGCACCTTGTCCCCAGCAGGCAGAACAGCGCCGGAAAGGCAAGGTCCGACCACCGGCCCGCATGCGAGTTCACCTTTGCGGATTTATTGAAAAAGAATTCCAGAATTCTTTGTTAATGGGGAGGCGGTATCCGAAGTTGGAGGTCAGGATCCATCTTATCGCCTGCTCATATGGCCAAAACCTGTCTGGTTCCTCTGTGGATTGTTTCCCGACGCGCGGGGTCTTTCGGCCGCGCGTGCGCCAGATGCGAAGGCCGCCCGCTGTGACAGGCGCCAACACAGCCGCGCGCACGACCCCGCCCCACCCGTTCCGTCGAACCCCGGCGATCTTCCAAGGCGGTGCGCGAAATTCTGAGGAGGAGAGTTCAGTTTGGCAGACGCAGTGACGCAAACACCCGCCAGCGGTCGTCCCGAGGACGAGATGCTGGGCCTTTGGGCCAACATGGCCTACGGACTTCAACACGTTCTGACCATGTACGGTGGCATCGTCGCCGTGCCGCTGATCGTCGGGCAGGCCGCCGGCCTCAGCACCTCCGACATCGGCCTTTTGATCACGGCATCGCTGTTTGCGGGCGGCATGGCCACCCTTCTTCAGACGCTGGGCCTGCCGTTCTTTGGCTGCAAACTGCCGCTGGTGCAGGGCGTGTCCTTCGCCGGCGTCGCGACGATGATCGCGATCTCGGGCAATGGCGGGATCGAGGCCGTGCTGGGCGCAGTCATGGCGGCCTCGCTGATCGGGTTGATCATCACGCCGATCTTTTCGCGCGTCACACGCTATTTCCCGCCGCTGGTCACCGGCATCGTCATCACCACCATCGGCCTGACGCTGATGCCCGTGGCGGCCATGTGGGCGATGGGCGGCAACAGCAAGGCCCCGGATTTCGGCAGCGTGCCGAATGTCCTGCTGGCTGGTCTGACGCTGGCCATCGTGCTGCTGCTGAGCAAGCTGGGCAACGCCGCCATCTCGCGCCTGTCGATCCTGCTCGCGTTGGTGATCGGCACGCTGATCGCCTATGCCGCCGGGATGACCGACTTTTCGCAGGTGCCGAACGGTCCGATGTTCTCGCTGCCGCAGATCTTCCACTTCGGCTATCCGACCTTCCAGCTGGCCGCCATCATCTCGATGTTCATCGTGATCATCGTGACGCTGGTCGAGACCTCGGCCGATATCCTGGCCGTGGGCGAGATCGTCGAGACCAAGGTCGACTCGCGCCGTCTGGGTGACGGTCTGCGCGCCGACATGATCTCCAGCGTGCTGGCGCCGATCTTCGGCTCGTTCACGCAAAGCGCGTTCGCCCAGAACGTCGGTCTGGTCGCGATCACCGGCATCAAAAGCCGCTTCGTGGTGGCCACCGGCGGTCTGTTCCTGATCGCGCTTGGCCTGCTGCCGGTCATGGGCCGCGTCATCGCCGCCGTGCCCAGCCCGGTTCTGGGTGGTGCTGGCATCGTGCTGTTCGGCACGGTCGCGGCCAGCGGCATCCGCACGCTCTCGAAGGTCGATTACGCCAACAACATGAACCTGATCATCGTGGCGACCTCGATCGGCTTCGGGATGATCCCGATTGCCGCGCCGAAGTTCTACGATCACTTCCCGTCCTGGGTCGAGACCATCTTCCATTCGGGCATCAGCTCGTCTGCGCTGATGGCGATTGTGCTGAACCTGCTGTTCAACCACTTCCGGGCGGGCAACTCGGACCAGCAATCGGTGTTTGCCGAAGCGGCGGAACGCACGATCAGGTATCAGGACATCTCGAACCTTGAAGAGGGCGACTTCTTCCTGAACGGCAAGCTTTACAACTCGAAGGGTGAGGAAGTGCCGATGGTGATGCCCGCGCATCACTAAGCCAGCCACCCTGTCCGGTCCCGTCTGGCTGTGGCCCACGGGGCCGGGGCCAACCTTCAAGGATACCAACATGACCTCTCAAACTGATGATGCGCGTCTGCTGGACGCCCTGCTGACCACCATGGAAACCGGGGTCATCCCCAAGACCGAGGCGGGCGTGGCCGGTGGAAGCAAGATCTTCGGCGCGGCCTTGCTGCGCAAATCGGACCTGACCCCGGTTCTGGTCGAGACCAACAACGAGATCGAGAACCCGCTGTGGCATGGCGAAGTGCACACGCTGAAGCGCTTCTATGAAATGCCCGCCGAGGGCCGCCCGGACACCCGCGATCTGGTGTTTCTGTCGACGCATGAGCCCTGCTCGATGTGCCTGTCGGCGATCACCTGGTCGGGCTTTGACAACTTCTATTACTTCTTCAGCCATGAGGATTCGCGCGACGCTTTCGCCATTCCGCATGACCTGAAGATCCTGAAAGAGGTCTTCACGCTGGAGCCCGGCGGCTACAACCGCAAGAACGCCTTCTGGACCGGCCGCTCGATCCACGCGATGATCGACGCCCAGCCCGAGCCGCAGCGCAGCGCCTTCAAGGACCGCGCCGCCGCCATCAGCCGCAAATATGATGAGCTTTCGGCGACCTATCAGGCGACCAAGCAGGACAATGCCATTCCGCTGAACTAAGGCGGGGCGTCCAAAGGATTGGCGGGACCGGCGTCGAAGGATTCCGGTCCCGCTGGCATTTTCCCCCAACCGTTGAGCATGGGCCGCTCTCTCGTCTATAAGCGGCGGCGCTGCGGGCGTGTGGCCGAGGGGGAGACGAATTTGGCAGAGGATCCGGTCCGGCTGGATGGGCTTGGCTATGAGGCGGGGGGTCAGGCGATCCTCAGCGGGATCACGCTGCATTCGGGCGCGCAGAAAATCGGGGTCGTGGGCCGCAACGGCTCGGGCAAAAGCACGCTGTCGCGGCTGATGGCGGGGCTGTTGAAACCGGCCTCGGGGACGGTGCGGATCGAGGGCGTCGATGTTTATGCCGACCGCCGCGCCGCCTTGCGCACCGTGGGTATCCTGTTCCAGAACCCCGAGCATCAGATCATTTTCCCGACCGTCGGCGAAGAGATTGCCTTCGGCCTGCGCCAGCTGGGCGCAACGGCGGCTGAGGCGCAGGAGCAGACCCGCGCGACGCTGTTGCGATTCGACCGCGCGCATTGGCTGGACGCGCCGGTTTCGGCCCTGTCGCAGGGGCAGAAACATCTGGTCTGCATGATGGCCGTTCTGGCGATGCAGCCGCGCCTGCTGATTCTGGACGAGCCTTTTGCGGGCCTCGACATTCCGACCAAGCGGCAACTCGCGCGGCATCTGGACCGCTCGGGCGCGCGGCTGTTTCACATCTCGCATGACCCGGCCGATCTGGCGGGCTATGACCAGCTTTACTGGCTGGAGCAGGGGCGCATCATCGCCGAAGGCCCGCCCGCCGTGCTGCTGCCCGAATTCACCGCCGAGATGATGCGATTGGGGGATCAGGATGATCTCGCTGACATCTCCGCATAGGACCCGCGCCCATGACTGGCCTGCCGGGCTGAAGCTTGCGGGGCTGTGTCTGGCCTCGACGGCGGTGTTTCTGACCGATGATCCATGGGTCATGGCCGGGCTGCTGGCGGCGCTGGCTCTGGCCTATGCCCTGCCGGGGCGGGCGTTTCTGCGCGCGGGCGCACGGGCGCTGCGGCTGGTCCTGCCCTTCGTCGTCCTCATGCTGGTCTGGCATCTGTTCACGCGGGATCTGCGGATGGGGCTGATGATCTCGATGCGGATGGTTCTGCTGGTGGGGCTGGCCAATCTGGTGACCATGACGACCTCGCTTCAGGGGATGATGGGGGTGATGCGCTGGCTGCTGACGCCGTTCCGGCGGCTGGGCCTGCCGACGCATCTGCTGGAGACCGCGATTCCCCTGACCATCCGCTTCACCCCGGTGCTGATCGCGCGGGCTGATGCGCTGGCGCTGGCCTGGCGCGCGCGGGCCGCGCGCAGGCCCGGCTGGCGGCTGGTGCTGCCCCTGATGATGCAGGCACTGGACGACGCCGACCATGTAGGAGAGGCTTTGCGCGCGCGCGGCGGCCCCCTGAAACCCGCCGAACAGGAGGATTAGACTTGGAACGAAAACTGGCCCATGTGGCGCTTTTTGCCGCGATGATCGCGGCGCTGGCCTATGTCCCGCAGATCACGCTGGGCTTTGGTGTGCCGATCACCGCGCAGACGCTGGGCGTCATGCTGGCGGGTGCGGTTCTGGGCGCGCGGCAGGGCGCGGCAGCGGCGGCGCTGGTGCTGCTGCTGGTGGCACTTGGCCTGCCGCTGCTGTCGGGCGGTCGCGGGGGCCTTGGTGTCTTCGCCGGGCCGACCACGGGCTTTGCGCTTGGCTGGCCGCTGGGCGCCTATGTGACCGGGCTGATCGTCGAGAAGCTGCCTTTGCGCCCGGCCGGGCTGCTGGCCGCGCTCGCCTCGGTCGTCGGCGGCATTCTGGTGATCTATGCCACGGGCATCCTTGGATTTTCGCTGGTCACCGGCAAGGGGCTGATGGAATCGGCGGCGCTGATGATGGTCTTTATCCCGGGCGATCTGCTGAAGGCGGCGATCACCGGCATGCTGGTGCAGGGGCTGGTGCGCGCGCGCCCGCAGACGCTCAGCTGGTACCGGCCCGCCACGGCAGGCCGCCGCCTGTAATGGGCGAAACGCCGCGCTGTCGGGCGCGGCGTTTCCATAAGCTATTGAAAAAAAAATTTTTTCTGGTCAGAACAGCCCGTCGAGTTCGCCCTCGGGGGTCAGGCCGATGCGTTCGGCCGTGGGGCGGCGCGGCAGGCCGGGCATGGTCATGATGTCGCCGCAGATGGCGACCACGAAGCCCGCCCCGGCGGCCAGCCGAACCTCTCGCACCGGGATCACATGGCCCGAGGGCGCGCCCAGCATCGCCGGATCGGCGGAAAAGCTGTACTGGGTCTTGGCCATGCAGATCGGCATGGCGCCATGCCCCGCCTCTTCCCAACGCTTCAGTTGATTGAGCACCGCCGGCGGGGCATCGGCATGCGACGCGCCATAGATCTTGCGCGAGATCGTCTGGATCTTTTCCCACAAGGGCTGGTTGTCGCCGTAAAGCAGGTGCAGATCGGCCTCGCCCTTGTCGGCCAGCGCGACGACGGCGCGGGCCAGATCCTCGGCCCCGGCCCCGCCATCGGCCCAATGGGTACAGCGGATCGCCTCGACCCCCAGATCGGCGCAAAGGCTGCGCACCGTCTCGACCTCGGCATCGGTGTCACTGACGAAATGGTTGATCGCCACCACGACCGGCAGGCCGAATTTCTGCATGTTCGAGATATGGCGCGCCAGATTGACCCCGCCGCGTTTCAGCGCCGCGACATCCTCGCGGTCAAGATCGGTCTTCTCGACCCCGCCGTTCATCTTCAGCGCGCGGATGGTGGCGACGATGACCACCGCCTCGGGCGCCAGATCGGCCAGACGGCACTTGATGTCGAGGAACTTCTCGGCCCCCAGATCGGCCCCGAAACCGGCCTCGGTCACGGTATATTCGCCAAGGGCCAGCGCGGTGCGCGTGGCGCTGACGCTGTTGCAGCCATGGGCGATATTGGCGAAGGGGCCGCCATGGACCAGCACCGGGTTGTTCTCGATCGTCTGGACAAGGTTCGGCTGGAACGCGTCGCGCAGCAGGGCCGTCATTGCCCCGTCGGCCTTCAGATCGGCGGCGGTGATCGGCTGTTTGTTGCGGTCATAGCCGATGACAATGCGGGCAATCCGCGCCTGCAGATCGGCGAGGCTCGTCGCCAGGCAGAAGATCGCCATGACCTCGGAGGCGACCGAGATGTCAAAGCCCGTCTCGCGCGGGAGGCCGTTCGAGGGGCCGCCCAGCGACACAACCATGTCGCGCAGCGCCCGGTCATTCATGTCCATGACCCGACGCCAGGTGATCCGGCGGGTGTCGATGCCCAACTCATTGCCCCAGTAGATGTGGTTGTCGATCATCGCCGACAGCAGGTTGTGCGCGCTGGTGATGGCGTGGAAATCGCCGGTGAAATGCAGGTTCAGGTCCTCCATCGGAATGACCTGCGCGTAGCCGCCCCCCGCCGCGCCGCCCTTCATGCCGAAATTCGGCCCGAGGCTCGGTTCGCGCAGACAGATCACCGTGCGCTTGCCGATGCGGTTCAGCGCATCGCCCAGACCGACGGTGGTGGTGGTCTTGCCCTCACCCGCAGGGGTCGGGTTGATCGAGGTCACCAGGATCAGCCGCCCCTTCGGCGCATCAGCCAGGCGGCTGACGGCGGCATGGGTGATCTTCGCCTTGTCATGGCCATAGGGCAGGATGTCATCCGGCCCCAGCCCCAGCTTGGCCGCCACCTCGGTGATCGGGCGCTTCTTGGCAGTACGGGCGATTTCGATGTCTGAAAGCATCTTCTGGCTACCTCCGGGCTCCGATGGCTGTCCCGATCAGCTAACACCAGATTTTATCGCCCCATTCGCAGTTTTTATTTCTGCCAGAGGAAAGTGTGAGGCCGGGAGATGCCTTTTTCGCGCCATCGGGTATTTACGAAGAGCATATGAAAAACAGGGGGATCTGCCGATTCTCAAGCAATTTCAAAGAAAATGGAAAGATTTTCCTGACTTCCGGTTGGCGGAAATCCGCAACATGGAAAATGGTAATGCAAAACTTGAAAACGCATTGTTTTATGGCACAGTGTAATGCGAAACGGCAAATTGCAGGGGGATGCATGCCCGAATCCACGATCACCGCGAAGGGTCAGACGACGCTGCCTCGGGCGGTGCGGCAGGCGTTGCAACTGGGGCCGGGCGACCGGCTGCGCTATGTCGTGATGGAGGACGGGCAGGTGCGGCTGATGCGCGTGCGCCCGGTCTCGGAACTGGCGGGGATGCTGCGCCGCGATGGCCGCCCGCCGCTGTCGATCGAGGCGTTGAAGCGCGATCCCGGCCGATGATCGCGCTGGATACCAATGTCGTGCTGCGGTTTCTGGTGCAGGACGATCCGCCGCAATCGGCCCGGGCGGTCGCCTTCTTCGCCTCGCTGAGCGTTGAACAGCCCGCCTATCTGTGCCGCGAGGTCATCGTCGATCTGGTGCAGGTGCTCGAGCGCAACTATCGCCTGTCGCGGGCCGAGATTGCGGCGGCCATCGACGGGCTTCTGGCCGCGCGCGAGCTGGTCGTCGAATCGCGCGAGATGGTGGGGCAGGCGGTCGAGCATTATCGGCAGGGCGGCCCCGGCTTTCTGGATCAGATGATCGTCGTGGGTGCGCGCCGGGCCGGATGCCGCTCGGTTGTGACCTTTGACCGTCAGGCGGGCATGACGCCGCATTCGGGCTAGGCCCCGCCTTGTAGCGGGGCCCTCGCGTCTTACGCGACCCCGCCCAGACAGACGTATTTCAACTCGATGAAGTCATCCATGCCGAAATGCGAGCCCTCGCGGCCAAGGCCCGACAGCTTCACGCCGCCGAACGGCGCCTCGGCGGTCGAGATCAGACCGGTGTTCACGCCCACCATCCCGTATTCCAGCGCCTCCGAGACGCGGAAGACCCGCGCCAGATCACGGGCGTAGAAATAGGACGCCAGCCCGAACTCGGTGTCATTGGCCTGAGCGATCACCTCCGCCTCATCGGTGAAGCGGAAGAGGGGCGCGATGGGGCCGAAGGTTTCCTCGCGCGCGACGGCCATCTCGGGCGTGACGCCGGTCAGCACGGTCGCCTGAAAGAAGGTCCCGCCCAGCTCATGCGGCTGGCCGCCGAGTGCCACTTTCGCGCCTTTCGAGACCGCGTCGGCCACGTGCTCTTTCACCTTCTCGACCGCCGCCTGATCGATCAGCGGGCCAAGGTTCACGCCTGCCGCAAAGCCGTCGCCGGTCTTCAGCTTCGCCACCGCCGCCGTCAGCTTTTCAGCGAAGGCGTCATAGACCCCGTCCTGCACATAGATGCGGTTCGCGCAGACGCAGGTCTGGCCGTTGTTGCGGAATTTGGCGATCAGCGCGCCCTCGACCGCCGCGTCCAGATCGGCGTCGTCGAAGACGATGAACGGGGCGTTGCCGCCCAGTTCCAGCCCCAGTTTCTTGATGGTCTTGGCGCTTTGGGCGTAAAGCTGAACGCCGATCTCGGTCGAGCCGGTGAAGGTCAGCTTGCGGACCACGGGGTTCGCGGTCATCTCGGCCCCGATCTGGGCGGCCGAGCCGGTGATGACGCTGAAAAGCCCCGCAGGCAGGCCCGCACGCTCGGCCAGCACCGCCAGCGCAATCGCCGAAAACGGCGTCTGCGAGGCCGGTTTCAGCACCATGGCGCAGCCGGCGGCAAAGGCCGGTCCGGCCTTGCGGGTGATCATTGCATTCGGGAAGTTCCAGGGCGTGATGGCGGCCACGACGCCGATCGGCTGCTTCATCACCAGAATGCGCTTGTCGGGCTGGTGGCCGGGGATGGTCTCGCCATAGATGCGGCGGGCCTCTTCGGCGAACCATTCGATGAAGCTGGCGCCATAGGCGATCTCGCCCACGGCCTCGGGCAGGGGCTTGCCCTGCTCGGCGGTGAGGATGCGGCCAAGGTCGTCCTTGTGCTGGATCATCAGGTTGAACCAGGCGCGCAGGATCTCGGCGCGGTCCTTGGCGGTGCGCTTGGACCA
>NZ_VLKU01000019.1 GCF_007830335.1 Paracoccus sulfuroxidans
GAGCTGCTGTCGTCCTACGACTACCCGGGCGACGACATTCCGATCATCAAGGGTTCGGCTCTGGCCGCTCTGGAAGGTCGCGATCCGGAAATCGGGGAGAACTCGATCAAGGCGCTGCTGGAAGCCGTCGACACCTACATCCCGACGCCCGAGCGTGCCGTTGACCTGCCGTTCCTGATGCCGATCGAAGACGTGTTCTCGATCTCGGGCCGTGGTACGGTTGTGACCGGCCGCGTCGAGCGTGGCGCTGTGAACGTCGGCGACGAACTGGAAATCGTGGGCATCCGCGACACCAAGAAAACGACCTGCACGGGCGTGGAAATGTTCCGCAAACTGCTGGATCGCGGGGAAGCTGGCGACAACATCGGCGCGCTGCTGCGCGGCGTCGACCGTGACGGCGTCGAGCGTGGTCAGGTTCTGGCCAAGCCCGGTTCGGTGAAGCCGCACACGAAGTTCGAAGCGGAAGCCTATATCCTCACGAAAGAGGAAGGTGGCCGTCACACGCCGTTCTTCGCGAACTACCGTCCGCAGTTCTACTTCCGCACGACGGACGTCACCGGCACCGTGAAGCTGCCGGAAGGCACCGAGATGGTGATGCCGGGCGACAACCTGAAGTTCGAAGTCGAACTGATCGCTCCGATCGCGATGGAAGAGAAGCTGCGCTTCGCCATCCGTGAAGGCGGCCGCACGGTTGGTGCTGGCGTCGTCTCGAAGATCATCGCCTGAGGCGAGAGATTCATCGAGTGATCCGGGGCCAACCCGGATATCAAGATGACAAGGCCCGTCCCGAAAGGGGCGGGCTTTATCCTTTGCCGGGCGATGGGGCCAGGTGGTGCCGGTGGCGCGGTCGAATGGGTATTTGCGCAACGGAGAAAATGGGAGGGGTGATGGTGATTGAACCGGTTGAATTCGACCTTCGGGCGACGGACGAGGATTATGCTCGCGGGTTCGACCTGATGTATCTGCGGCGACGGAAACCGCGCGCCGTCGTGATCCTTCTGCTTCTGCCGGTCCTAGCCTATGGCTATTTCTGGATGCTCAGGGTGGAAGATATCGGGTTGTTCATCGCGGCGGTTCTGGCTTTGTGGTGCTTCTTCTTGCTGAGCGGCTATGGTCGGCGCTTCTTCTGTCGCAAGCTTGCGCGCCGGATCAGGGCGACGACGCCGTCCATCCGCGCGGACTGGCGCGTCCGCGTCTCGACCGAGGGGGTTGGAGCCAGTTTGCCCGATGGTGTGGCCCAAATTCCCTGGCGGCTCTTTTTGGGCTACTCGCGGGACGAGGGCGGGATCATCGTCTATGACGCGCCCACCGTCATTCGCATCTTTCCCGCACGGCTGCTGAGCGCGGCGGAGCTGGACCGGATCGAGGCTTTCGCTCAGCAGGCGGGCGTCACCCGGATCTAGGACGCGGCTGGCGGGAGTCTGCGCAGCGGGATCGTTGTCATAAAAGTTCCTGTTTTGTTCTAAATGATGCTGTGCTAGCCTTTCCCGAGTTCCAGAGGAGATGGCTATGCTCGATCACGTTGGACTGACTGTCAGTGATTTTGCCCGGTCGCGGGCGTTTTACGAGGCCGCGCTGGCGGTGCTGGGGGTTTTTGTGGTGATGGAGGTCACCGAGGAAATGACCGGTGGCCATGGCGCGCATTTGGGCTTTGGTGTGCCCGACAATCCGTTCTTCTGGATCGGCACCGGCAAAGCGCCAGGCAGCGGTGTGCATGTGGCCTTTGCCGCCAGTGGTACGGCGGCGGTCGATGCGTTCTATCAGGCGGCCATTGCGGCGGGCGGGCGTGACAATGGCGCGCCGGGGCTGCGGCCGCATTATCATCCGGGCTATTACGGCGCCTTTGTTCTGGATCCCGATGGTAATAATATCGAAGCGGTTTTCCACGGAGCGGCGCAATGACGACCTATCACGGCTCCTGCTTCTGCGGCGCGGTCGCCTTCGAGGCCGATGGTGACTTGTCTGAAGGCACCATGCGCTGCAACTGCCGCTTCTGCCGCAAGATGCGCTATTGGGAAATGAAGCTGCCCGACCCGAGCGGCTTTCGCCTGCTGAAGGGCGAAGATCACCTGGCCGAGACGCCTCTGACCTTCCCCGAAGGCACCGACATGCATCACTGGTTCTGCAAGACCTGCGGCACGCGGCTGTGGACCCAGGGCAATATCGAGATGTTGGGCGGGCAGGTCGTCATGGTCTGCATCAATGCGCTGGACGACGTCAGTGTCGAGGAACTGGCTGAGGCACAGATCTATTTTGCCGATGGGGCGGCCAACGCCTGGGAAAATCCCGCACCCGAAACGCGGCATCTTTAGCGCGGGGTTGTCAGGGGGCCGCGAATCTGCTAGGCGGTCTTCAGACAAAAGGAGTAGGTGACATGGACTTTCCGCGAATCTGATCGTTTTTCAACGGCCTCGATTCACAAGGATTCCCCATGACTTCCCCATTTCTTGATGCGTCCAATCCGCATCCCATGCGTCTTCCCAACGGTCAGATCAACACCGGGCTTGTTCACCTGAACAGGGTCGTGACCCATCCGAACCTGACCATCGGCGATTATACCTATGCCAGCGCCTTCGATGCGCCGCAGGACTGGGCGGCGCGTCTTGCGCCCTATACCTATCCCGGCGCGCCGGAGCGTATCCGCATCGGGCGCTTCTGCCAGATCGCGAACGGGGTGCAGATCATCACCGGCTCGGCCAATCATCCGATGGCGGGGTTCTCGACCTATCCTTTCGCGATTTTCGATTTCGCGCGTCTTCGGGATTATGTCGCGCAACTGGGCGCGATCCCGGATACCGAGATCGGCAATGACGTCTGGCTGGGGGACGGGGCGACCGTGCTTCCTGGTGCCCGGATCGGCAATGGGGTCATCGTGGGCGCGCGGGCTGTGGTCGGCGGAGAGATCCCGGATTACGCGATTGTCGTCGGCAATCCGGGGCGCATCCTGCGCATGCGCTTTGCGCCGGATGTCATCGCCCGGCTGCTGGCGTTGCGATGGTGGGATTGGCCGCTGGATGCCATTGAACGCGCCACTCCGGCGCTGGCGGCATCGGATATCGACGCGCTTGAGCGGCTGGCCCCGGCCAGCACCTGACGCAAACCTGCCGGTCCGGTCGATCCCGGAGCGGCGCAATCCAAACTGACTGAGGTTACCAATGTTTCGCTGGTTTGAACGCCGGCTGGACCCCTATCCCGGTGACGCCCCGCAAATGGCGCCCAAGGGGATGTGGCGGTTCATCGTTCATTATTCCCGCGCGGCCCTGCCGTGGATGCTGGTGATGGCTGGCTGCTCGGCCTTGATCGCTGTGATCGAGGTCGTGCTGTTCGGCTATCTGGGCGATCTGGTGAACCGGCTCGCGACCTCTGACCGCGCGGCCTTCTGGGAGGTCGAGGGCGGCCGCCTGCTGCTGATGGGCGGGCTGCTGGTTCTGGCGCTGCCGCTTCTGCAGACGCTGTTTTCGCTGACCATGCATCAGACGCTGATGGGCAACTTTCCCCAGCGGATCCGCTGGCAGGCGCATCGCTATCTGCTGCGCCAGTCGATGAGCTATTTCCAGGACGAATTCGCCGGTCGGATCGCCACGAAGCTGATGCAGACCTCGCTTGCGGTGCGGGAAGTGGCGATGAAGTTCATGGACGTCATGGTCTATGTCAGCGTCTATTTCATCGGCGCGCTGGTGCTGGCGGCGACGACCGACCCCTGGATGGCGATTCCCTTCGCCTGCTGGGGCGTGCTTTACGGGCTGCTGCTGTGGTGGATCATTCCGCGCATCGCCAAGGTCTCGGAGGCGCAGGCGGATGCGCGGGCGGTGATGACCGGCCGCGTGGTCGACAGCTATACCAACATCACGACGGTGAAGCTGTTTTCCCATTCCGCGCGCGAAGAAAGCTATGTCCGCGAAAGCATGGACGGGTTCCTGCACACGGTTCATGCGCAGATGCGGCTGGCCTCGATCCAGAACGTGGTGCTGTCGACGCTGAACTCGGTGCTGACGCTGGCGGTGACGGTGCTGGGCCTTTACCTCTGGACCCATGGTCAGCTGGAGGTCGGTGCGGTCGCGGTCGCGATCCCGCTGGCGCTGCGGCTGGGCAACATGTCGCATTGGATCATGTGGGAGTTCGCGGGCCTCTTCGAGAACATCGGCACCGTGCGCGACGGCATCGGCAGTCTGGCCCTTCCCCGGCTGGTGACGGATGCCAGTGACGCAAAGCCCATCGAGCGGCATCAGGGCAAGGTCGAGTTTCAGCACCTGACCTTCCGCTATCACTCGGAAAAGCATGCCGAGCCGCGGACGATCCTGAAGGACCTGTCGCTGACCGTCCAACCCGGAGAGCGGATCGGCCTTGTCGGTCGCTCGGGTGCGGGCAAGTCGACGCTGGTGAACCTGCTTCTGCGCTTCCACGACCTGACCCAGGGGCGGATCCTGATCGACGGGCAGGACATCTCGAAGGTGACGCAGGAATCCCTGCGCGCGGGCATCGGCATGGTGACGCAGGACAATTCGCTGCTGCACCGCTCGGTCCGCGACAACATCGCCTATGGCCGTCCGGACGCCACGGATGACCAGATCATCGCCGCCGCGCGCGCGGCCGAGGCCTGGGGCTTTGTCCAGACGCTGGTCGACAGCAAGGGGCGGCGGGGGCTGGATGCGCATGTGGGCGAACGCGGGGTGAAGCTCTCGGGTGGTCAGCGGCAGCGGATCGCCATTGCGCGGGTGCTGCTGAAGGACGCGCCGATCCTGATTCTGGATGAGGCGACCTCGGCGCTTGACAGCGATGTCGAGGCGGCGATCCAGCAGCAGCTGATCCGGTTGATGGAGGGCAAGACCGTCATCGCCATCGCGCACCGCCTGTCGACCATCGCCCAGATGGACCGGCTGGTCGTGATGGATGAGGGCAGGGTGGTCGAATCCGGCACGCATGAGGAATTGCTGGCCCTTGACGGGATTTACTCCCGGTTGTGGGCGCGGCAATCGGGTGGATTCCTGTCACTTTAGCGTTCGCGCATGAACCCGCGCATCCGGCCTGATCGGGTAAGCTGAAGTTCGCTTTTTCCTATGTTTTTCAACCGAGAGAAAGCGGCGCCGATCAGTTTCAACTTGATGAGGCGAAGGTTTTGACCGCTGTTGGGGTGGGGCGCGATTGTATGCGCCTGTCGTTCGTAATGATTGAGAGTTTGTTTCCATGAGCGTTCAACAGACGTCCGGGCTTGACTACAGGCGTTCCCCTCAAAACCCGCAGCCACCTGCGCCTCGGCCGACCACCTCGCCTCAGGCTTCGCCATCGCCATCGCCCGGACAATCTGGCCAGGCTGGCATCGAAAGCGAGGCGCAGCGTGCGCGCTCCGAGATGCGCAATTTTGGTGGTGCAGCACCTAAGGGCCCACCCGGCAGTCCCCAAACCGGCGCGGCAGGGCATCTGACCACCATGCCGGGCGATGAAAACATCCCCAGCTATACCGGTGGTCTGCCTTCGCCATTTCCGCTTATTCCGAATATGCGCGATGACGGTGATACGTGGCCTGTGGCGACCGTGACCCCTTCGGAATTGCGGGGATGGGTACAGGATGCATCGGAATATCACGGCGTGCCGCCTGCGATGCTCGCGGTCATTCTGCAGCAGGAAAACAACCCGAACGCCTCGGGGATGGACAAGTTTCTGCAAGCGGGCGAACGCGCCCTGACCACCGGTCTTTCATGGCTGGACGATGTTGTGGGTGATATAATCCCCGATCAGTTTTCACGCGGCTCAACCGGCCTCGCGAATATGAGCGACGGGACCTTGCAGGAGACGCTGGCTTATCACCAGCAGAACTTCCCCGGCACTCCGGTCGTGCCCGGTGCGGTGGCTGACCGCCTTTGGGGAATGAATGCCGACACGGGCATATCGGGCGTCGATACCGAAGTTGATATGTACTATGCCGCCGCGCACCTGCGTCAGTTGATCGACGAAGTCACAGGTGAACCCGGCTTCAGCGGAGAGCTGACGCCAGAGCAGACGCAAGCGGTCTTTACCGCCTATAACGGCAGTGGCCCGATGGCTGAACAATACGGTGAAGACGCAATGGCCCTGCTGAATGGCGCCAATAGCGGCAAAGAGACGCTGTATTTCTATGAGACCTGAAGCCGGCAATGCGTAAGATTGTCCTTGTCGCCCTTCTGCTTGTCGGAGGGGCGATGGTTTTCACGCCGCTTGCCCAGAACCTGTTTCTGCTGGCGACGGGGCAGGGGTATTTCATCCCTTCGGAAAGCAGCATCTGGACGTTCCGGGCGACGCAGATGAACCAGGGCTCGGGCGAGTGGTGGCTGAGAGGTGAAGATCGCGCGCACTATTACGCGATAGGCGACATGCCGGGCAGCTATCTGATCCTTGATCGCGATGCGGCCGTGGCAAATGTGTCGGCGGACGATCCCGCCACCTGGGGCGATGCTGCCCGGCAGGGCCATGCCAAGAAATGATGGGCGGCTCGCATTCCCTCTTGAACAGGGGACGCTCGTGACGTAATCAGGCGCGCGGCATAGGGGTTTAGCTCAGTTGGTAGAGCATCGGTCTCCAAAACCGAGGGTCGTGGGTTCGAGTCCCCCAACCCCTGCCAGTTAATTTTACTGGCATTTCCGCAAAATCAATCACGAGCATCATCGGGCAGTTGGGCGCTTGGTTGGGAAAAACGGTTCCGGTGATCGTGCTGGACCAGCTTTTTCATGGCTGATTCGGCCAAGCCGCTATCGCGTTTCAGGTAATGTGCGTCCAGGATCAGTTCGACGTCCTTGAGCGCATGACCTGTGATTGTCGCGATCTCGGGCACGGTGCAGCCAGCCAGGGCCAGTCGGGTCACTGCCGTTCCCCTGATGTCGTGAAAGGTCGGTCCCTTGATCCCCGGACCGATCAGCGCTGCCGCTACGCAGCTCTTGCGCCAAGTGGTGCGGAAGCCGTCGCTTGTCCAGCTGTTGCCCTCGGCAGTGGTCAGGATCGTCACAGCGCGGCGCGGCATGGCGTCTAGCATGGCCTTGAGTGGTGCGCCGACGGGGATTGTGATGCGCTTTCCAGTTTTCCCCTGCCGCATACGAATGCTGTGGCCGTCATACGCGCGCCAAGTGAGCCTGATCAGGTCGCCTTGTCGCTGCCCTGTCCACACTGCCAGCATATACGCCTGACGAATGCGATCTGGCGCGACCTCAAGAAGGGCTTTCTCTGCGTCCTGAGACCAAACGCTCTCTGCGCGGTTTGCACGATAGAGCTTTCCTGGTCGTTCACATGGATTGGATGTGACGCGGCCTCGATCTTTTGCCCACGCCAATATCGCTGCAAGCGTGGCGAAGACATAATCTGCTTGCCTCCTTGATTTTTTCGCCATGCGGTCGCGCCAGTCCAGCATATCACCGCGTGTTGCCGGGTCCGGCAGTGCGATGATTGGCAATGTGCCGTATTCCTTTTCGATCACCCGGATGTTGCGCACATAATCGGCCTGCGTCCGTGCTGCCAGGTCTGTGAACTTTGGGCTGTCCTGGTAGGCGTTGATGATGGCCTGGAGTGTGTCTTGCGCGGGTGTTCTGCGTGCCTTCGTGGCTTCGTGGTACGCGTCCTGAAACCCCTGATCTCCCGGCTTCCCGGGCAAGCGGGGCCCGCCCTTCCACGCATAGTAGTAGACCACCCGCTGTCCATTCGAGAGAACCTTGCTGACTCGATTGACGCCCTTAAGCTTGACGCGCATTCTGTTCGGCCTTCCACTTTTCATAGGGGCTGAGATTGTCGTTTATCGCGGGTGTATCGTGATAGATGACAATTCGGCCATCAGGAGAGATCTCCGTCCGTGCGACATGTAGGCCAGCGGCAATGGTTGCCTTCTGGGCTCGTGTGACGTCGGATTGCTTGAACACAGTGCGCTCGGTCACCCCAACCTCCTGACTTCTTCCATTGCATAGCCGCCCCATTGGGCTGCTGCAGCGCGCATCATCCCTGGATAGGACCTGCTGCGCAGCCGGGCGCGCTCTGGGCCCGGTGACATGCGGTGGACCCGGTTCCATGCCTTCCATTCGTTGGATCCGCGTACGGGCTCGGCGAGCTGATCTGTTGCTACCAGCGCTTTCAGCCCGCGCAGATACCATCCTGTCGCCTTGTATTCGGGGTGACCGAACCAGTGCGGCTGGACCATATGCGGCGCGGGGAGGTCAGCAGGCATGCGATCACGGGCCAGATCATTCATTTCCGGGTTCTCGATGGCGACCCGCTCGATCGGTGCCGTCCAGCATGTGGTAAAGATGCTGACGCCAAGCTCAAATTCGGTGCGCATGTCCTCCCAGCTGCGGCCCTTGGGCAGCCGCTTTGGGTGTGTCCACTTCCCGGGTCCACTCATCCAGCGGCGGCCGGAGCGGCACAGGCGCGTGCAGGGCGGATGCATGACCGCCAGCAAGTCCCACCCTTCCTGCAGGATGCCATCGCGGATATCGCAGCGGATATGCCGATTGCTGCCATCCTCGGCTGCTTCGATGTCGCAGGACCAGACGTCATGCCCAAATGCAGCGAAGGCGCGCCGCGCGATGCCTGAGGTTTCACAGCCGATCAGCACGCGCATCACGCCATTGCCTCCAGCCGTCGCACGCGTGCGGCCATGCTTCGCGGGATTGGCCTGCGCCCGGCTTCCCATTCGCGAATGCGCTTGTAGCCATTGGGGCTCATGCCCAGGGCGCGGGCGAACTCCCGGCCCGTCAAGCCGAGCTGCTTGCGCATCTTCCACATCTCATGACCTGCCATGCCGGATGAACAGACCGGATGGAGGTACGGCGCTTCGGTGCCCTTCATGCCGCATCCTCCGGGAAACAGTGCGCGCAGCTGGCATAGGCGAGAAACGCCCAATCCTCGGTGCCATGACCTTGGCAGAGGCGACAGGCCGGATCAGGACCAAAGAAGCCGCTGATCTGGCGGATGGCTTCCTCCGCCGTCCGGGCGATCCCCGCTGAGCCCGTTTCCTCGTGGGTCCAGCTGAAGCGCGCGCCCGGGACATCGTGCTCGTGAATGGTGATCCCGCGATGGATGGCGGGGGCGAGCACAGCCATCAAGCCACCCTCATCGGCATCAGCACACCCAGAAACTCCGGATCCTCGGACAGGACAATTGCTGCGTCGCCGCTCCCATTGATCTGCAGGTGGATCGTTCCATAGGCTTGTGTGAAGCTGTGCAAGTACCGAATGTTGAAACCGATGGAGATCTTGCCTTCCGCCTCGATCGGCAATGATGCCTCCAGCCCGTCGCTGTGCGAGATGACGGACATGGTCTTTGCCGCAAGGTCGAGTTTTGCGGCGCTGCCGAAGTCGGTGATGCCTGGCGGGATCCGGCGGAACAGGGCTGGTGCCAGAACGGCCCGGGCCTTGTAACTGTCGTCGCCGGGCTTCGGCACGACGCGGTCATAATCGGGAAAGGTGCCGTCGATCATCCTGGTCGTCAGCGTCCAGCCATCGCCTTGGAACCGCATCCGGGGCGCGGTCCAGCCTGCAACACTGACCTCTTTGTCTCCACCAGCGGCCAGCAGGTTCGCCAGCGTGGTCACGGCGCGGGTGGGCAGGATATGCGCCGGCAGCGGCCAGTCCTGTTCTGACCTGCAAAGCGCCAGGCGATGGCCGTCCGTCGCGACCGCTGTGAGCTTGCCGCAGATGGTATGCAGGTAAATGCCGTTGAGGTAATAGCGGGTTTCCTCGGTCGAGATGCAGGGACGGCAGGTGTCCAGCATCTTGCGCAGCGAGCCCTCGGCAATCGTTCTGATCTCAGGCGCATCGGGCAGCTCGGCCATGGCCGGGAAGTCGGCGATGGGGGCCAGTTGGCGCCGTCTGAGCGTCAGGGGCCCGATCTGGATGGACAAGACATCGCCAAACTTGTCTTCGGGTTCGCGCTGGATGGTGACGGTTTCTTTGGCCTCGGCACCGCGCAGCAGCATGGCGAGCTGGCGCGCCTCAAGTGTGAATGCGCCGAAGGCTTCAACACATTGGGCCGGGCATTCGACCGACAGCATCTGATCGAGATCCGTGCCGCAGATCGTCAGCTTGTCGGCCTGCGGGTAGATGGCGATGCAGCCGAGAACGGGAATGGTGTTCCGCCGCTCGACCACGCTGGATGCCAGGGACACGGCGCGGCGCAGATCCGCGACCGTGCAGCGCATAGAGGTGGCCGACGCGACAGGTTCGGGTTGGGCAACGATATCGGAAAGAGCGTTCATTACAGCATCCCCAGTGCGGCTTTGTACATTTCAAGAATGGCCTCTTCCTCGGCCACGTCGTCCTTGTCGCGCTTGCGCAGCGCGATGACCTTGCGCATGATCTTGGGGCTGTAGCCCCGCGCTTTGGCCTCACCCATCAGCTCCTTCTGCTGATCGGCGATGTCCTTCTTCTCCGCATCAAGCTGCTCGTATTGCTCGATGAACTGACGCAGCTC
>NZ_VLKU01000020.1 GCF_007830335.1 Paracoccus sulfuroxidans
CGGACTGTCAAAGGTCGGGAGGGCGGGGTGGTGCGGCCCGCAGCGCAGAGCGCGAGGACACGGCCCGCCTGGACGACGACGCGCGTCCCGCGCGGCGCTTGCCTCTTGACCGGCCGGGGCAGGCATGTTGGGCGGACACCAAAGGAATAAAAGTTGTCGGGGCCGGGCTGAGCGCGGGCAAGGCCCGCGTCGATGCCCGGTCACGTCCGTCGAATGACCACGGCCCGCGTGCATGGCGCGGGCTGCCGATGGATCTTTTAAAACATCAAAGCCGAGAGCGCGCAGCGGCGGCCCGGCTGCATGTGCAGGAGTGGCGGGAGAGGTTGGAGATAAAAAGATACCCCCGCCAGGGCGGGGGCAGTTCCCTTCGCTGCCCGAAGGAACGGGCACAAACCGATGAGCTACCGGCTTGTGCATCCAATGGCATTGGAGACCGTCAGGGACCGAATTGTCAATGCGGGCCAGTTTCTCAGCATCAAGCAGTCGCTCGGTGAAGGGTCAAGACAACCGTGTTGATCCTCACGCCGACCTCCGCAAAGCTCTCGGGGGGCAGGGCGTCCCATATCCCACGCCAGCCGCGCGCATGGGATTGCGCCCAACGGCGGAACTTCTCATGTGCCGGGGTTTCGTTCACCTCGGCAGAGGCGGGCAGAACTGCGCGCAACGTGCCGCCCGGTTTCAGGAAGTCGAAGGCATGGCGCACATGCGCCATCCAATGGGTGCCAGCGAAGGGCGGGTTCATCAGCACCAGATCATAGACCGGCTGCGGCTTCACCTTCAGGAAGTTTGCGCAAGTGACATGCAGGCGGGGATGGCCGAGGCCGACAAGGCTGTCGGCGCGGGCCGGGTGGATCTCGACGGCATCGACCTGCGCGCCTTTGGCAAGTGCAGCCTTGGCAATGTTGCCGATCCCGGCGGAGGGTTCCAGCACGCGGGTTTCGTCGGTGATCCGAACATCATGCAAGAGATGGTCAACCACTTCGGCAGGCGTGGGGTAGAAGGAGAGATCCTTTGCAACGGCGGTGCCGGTCGGGCGGTAATCCTCCGGGCGGGCGGTGTCGGGGGCCGCGTCGGCGAGGGTTGCACCATAGAACCGCGCCAGCTCCTTGTTGACGGCTTCGACCAGATCAGGGCGCGTGAACCACAGATGGCAGTTGCCGTTCATGAAGCATTTGGCGCGGAAATAGGTGGTTTCGACTTCGGACTGGTGCGGGTCAAATCTGCCTGCCCGGTGGCGTGACAGGTGATTGACCAGCTCGCCCGCATTGTCTGGCATCTTGTCCAGCAGGGCGAAGGCGCGCTCGACATCGTTCAGCGTGTGGCGGATTTCGCCATAGTTGAAGCTGCCAACGTCATTGAACACGCGGGTAAAGATCATGCGGCTACCGATCTTGAAGCCATCATGCGAGCGGAAACGACGGTCCAGACTGGCAAAGGCACGGGCCAAGCCGCGCAGAAAGATCAGGTCGGCGTCCCCCATGAGGCGCTGAATCGTCGCGGTGATGTTCTCGACCGTTGCGGCGGGCACGTCGCCTCGCATGGCCTCTTCCATGAGGCTGCGTTCTTTGGCGTCCATGATCCGGCTCATGCCGGTCGTTTCGATCATGCGCGTCCAGATCGCGGAATCCAGTTCCGAACGAAAGGCGGCAAAACTGGCTTCGGGGTCAAAGCGCCCGGCGAAGAGATGGCTTGTCCTGTCCTGTTCGCTGCGATCGGTCCGGGGCGAGTGCCAGCCGCCATGCGCCGCCTTGGCGATCTCGGCGGCGGCTTCGGACTGGTGATAGGCTTTCTTCAAGGCGGCGGCGGCTTGCTCCATCAAGGCAAGCGCCTTGTCGCGGCTGGCGCAGATTTCAAAGAGGTTAGCAGGTACGGTCAGGGCTCCGGCAGCGGCCGGGTGATTGCGGTCGTGATGGGTCATTGCGCAATCCTTCTCTCCGGCCCGTTCAGGACCGCGATCATGGCCCCGAGAACGGTCGCGGGATTATCCAGGTAATTGGCGGCAATGGCGATTGGCACGGGTTTGGGGGTGACCAGTTTGCCATCCGGCATGCGCATGGGCTCGGACTGATAATAGATCGCGAGTTTCGGGACGCCGTTCGCGGTGCGATAGGCAGGTTTCACAAAGTAGGTCATGGCATGTCCTTTCTGTGGCGCTGGCGGCGGGGTCTGTTGCCCCGTTCCGCCGATGGGCTGCGCCTCGGCCAATCTGTGACCGAATACGCATGTATTCGGCGGAACAGAGTGGGTGAGGGCGAAGCCCGACCCACGGGCCTGCACCGGACTGTCAAAGGTCGGGAGGGCGGGGTGGTGCGGCCCGCAGCGCAGAGCGCGAGGACACGGCCCGCCTGGACGACGACGCGCGGAACGGGCGGCGCTTGCCTATTGACCGGCCGGGGCAGGCATGTTGGGCGGACACCAAAGGAAAAGAAAGGTCGTCGGGGCCGGGATGAGCGCGGGCAAGGCCCGCGTCGATGCCCGGTCACGTCCATGGATTTGACCATGGCCCGCGCGCATGGCGCGGGCTGCATCCGATCTTCTCTTGCGTCAGGGATCGCACCCCGGAGGGCCGAGACGGGCAGGGCAGGGCCACCCGGACCGGGGGTCAGGCAGGCGGCTCGGGACGAGACGGCTGATCGGCCGCCGCAGCCAGGTTGCATCGCCCTGACTGGCTCGGGCGCAGGCCGGTTTTGCCGGCCAAGCGAGAGCCCGGTGACGCCCGCCGGGAGCGGGCGGCAGACGCCCAAGAACTATGCAGAGATGAGCCAGTTTTAGCCGAGCAGTTAGCGATTGTTGGAAAGATGAATTTCGACTCGAATACCGTGCTATATTACTCAGATCAGATGGCTCACGCATCGCGTGTCTGAAGCTTAGGCTCCGTCACAAAATGCAATATAGTCATGGTGATGGAGCAAGGTGTCTTCATACGAAGGCGCCTTGTTTCCATTTGGACACTTCTTTTTCATCTTCGCTGGCCGCTACGGGCGCAAAGCGCCGGGCGCGATTGGGGCAGGGGCGGCGTTAGCCGCCCCTGTTCTTCTTCAATCGTCGATCATGTTGTCGGGGTCTTCGCCGCGTTCTTTCGGGGGGAAGAAGACGAGTTCGGTGACGGCGATCGGGAAGTTGAGGACGAGCTTGAAAGCGGCTTTTGAGCCTTCGCGCTGCTGGAAGAGGGTTCCGACCGGGGTGAAGCGATCCTTGCCGTCGGAGGTTTTGTAGGGGACGGTTGCGCGGTAGTAGATGGTCATGGTGATGCTCCTTTTTTCCGTGCAGTCGGAAAGGCCCGGATCGTCAGGGCAGGGATCAACTGCTGATTTGTCTTGCGCGAGGAAGGCCCGCAGGGCCGGGGAAATCAGTGGTTGAAGGCGGGGGCCTTACCCGCGCCGGTCGCTGGCCGATCCGGGGCAGATTGCACACCAAGGAAAAAAGCGAGGCATCACCCATCGTCCTCGGCCGCGCGATCCCCGAAGACTGGCGGCAAGGATCGTTTCACCCCGAGAGAGCAACAGTGACAGCGCGAAGGCGGTCCTGCCGCAGCTCGTTTCCCCGGCCCATCGCCGTCACCGAATTCGTCTTACGCAGCGATTGCGCGGTGTGCGTGATTTCGACATGATCGACGATTGAAGAAGAACGATTGCAGAGGTGCGGACCCTTCATGGTCACTCTAACCGATCGGACTCGGTTCACGGTTGCGACCAGACAGGCGGAGGACTCGAACAAGCTCGGCGACAGCGCCTGACCGCGCAGCGGTGGCCCGGCGCGGCCCAAGCGCCGGTCCGTCATTGGCGCCGGATCTTCGGCGGCAATGCCGGACAACCGGGACTGACCTGGAACAAAAAAGCCGCCCCCGAAGGGACGGCAGTTGCTCATCACCACAGATGAATGGGGCAGGATCAGCGATCCGGTAAGGTATAGTCCAGGAGCCAGGACGGGCCGTGGCTGCGGCGCAGGCGACAGAGGTCCGGCGATTGGTGGGGATTGTCGGGCTGGGTGATCCAATCGGCCAGCAGGTGGGCTTTCCAGTCCCGCCCGAACTGGTCTCGCAACGCGCGCAGGGCGGCGATCTGGGCAGGATCGGGCAGCGGGCGGATCGAAGGGGCTAAGGCTTGGGCCATGTCGTCATCCTTGATCCGGCAGGCGATGGCCATGCGCATTGCGCGGCACGAGGTCAAAGGGCAGGGCATCGAGAGTGAAACGCCCGGCGGCATAGCTGTGCAGAAAGTCCAGCAGATAAACCGGATCGGCGGGATAGGGCGCGTGGTTCCATGCGTGGCGCAGCGCGGTTCGCTCGTTGCTGGTGAGCGCGGCCAGCCTGCGGCGGGCTTCGCGCCAGCGTTCGGCGCGAAGCTTGCGGCTGCGGATTTCTGATGCGGCCCATCTGGCTGCGCGATCCTGCATGACCTCATCTTCACCGGGCTGTGTCTCTGCGATCAGGTGAGAGAGCAGGGGCAGGGCCTCGCGTTCCAGCCGTTGCTTGCGGCGCAAGGCGGCGCGCTTGCGGCTGGTGTCGGTGAACGCGTAGCGCGGGCATGTCTTATGTCGCATGTTCTCTTCTCCGGCTCGTGCAAGTGGGTTGCGTGATGGCGGCTGTGCGGGGCTAGATGGGGGGGCGTGGTTGTGACCATTTTGCTGCGTGGGATCGGGACAGGGTGGCAGCCCCGTCCCGATTTCTTTTCCTAGATGCCGTCCGGTGCCCAAGCGTCGATGCGGGCCTTCTGCGCGGCGTCGATCTTCCAGAGCGCTTGCGTATCGGGATCGCTGAACAGCCGTTCCAGCGTGGCGGCTTTGTCTTTCTTCTTGCCGCCTGCAAAGGCTCGGAACTCGGCGCTGCTGCGGTCGCAGCCGGTCAGATCGGCCAGCAGGTCTTCCAGATAGACGGCATTGACGCGCCCGAAGAAATTGGCGGCAGTGGGCGTCCAGACCTGACGAATGTTTGCCTTCACCTCGGCCTCAATCGCGTCAAACAGATGCAGCCGCCCGCCCGATGTGAAACTCGCAAAGCCGTATTTGAGGCAACGCGCCACGGTCAGGGCCAGCACGGCATTGCGGTGCTTCTCGCCCTTGGCGCGGAAGGCTTCAAAGGGATTGGCCGCGTCGTCCTCGGCTTCATCCTCGGCATCCGTGCCTGAGAAACGCGGATCAGGCGTGAAGCCCTCTGCCTCGCTCGGGGTGATGTTGCTCGGATGAAAGGCCATGTCGATGGGGCCGAAGCGTTCGGACATGGTGAAGGCCAGTAGATCGAGCGCCAGCTTGGGCTTGTCGAGCAACGCGCCTTGGACGGCAGCGTTGCGCATGGCTTGCAGGTCCGTGACCAAGGCTTGAGACAGGGCGGGCTTTTCCGCCTCCGCGCTGCCTGCGCCACTGGCGGCGGATTTGGCCGGGGTGACATGGTCCGCTTCGATCAGACCTGCCGCAATGGCGGCGTCAGCGTCCTCGGGCAAGACGATGCCTTCGCTAGCTCTCACCTCACCCGCGTAATCGACATAGACCAGCACGCCGCTGCCCGCCCGCTGCTCGGTGGTGTAGACACCTTCAAGGATGATTTGCAGGGCTTCAAGTTCGCTCTCGCCGTCCTCGTCCAAGGCATCGCCATTGTAGAGTTCGGCCAGTTCGTCGTAACGCGCCATCTGCACCTCAGTCAGTTCGCCTTCCTCGCGATAGAGACGGGCGGCGACGGCGATCTCCGACCAGTTCGGTTGCGGCTCGGCATAGGTCCTGACCCATTTCCAGCCGTTTTCGGTGTAGGTCTCGGCTGCGGCGTCCAGTTTCTCGGCAAAGACGCGATCTAGCACATCGGGGCTGTGCAGAATGGTTTCGTCATTGAAGAGATCGGCGGTGCTTTTGCCACCTGCGGCGGCATAGGCATCGAGGCCCACGAATTTGAGGCGGCGGTCGCTGCCGGAAATCCGGTGTGGCAGCACGATGGCGCGAATGTCATGCTCGTTGCACCATTTGTTGTTCTTCGCCTTGTCGAGCGCGGCTAGGATCAGGTCTTCATCCTGCGAGATGGTCATGGCCTGTGCCTGGCTCAGATTGATCTCTCCGGCTTTCAGCGCATCGAGGACCGGGGCGGGCAGGGCACCCAAGCGCACGCGGCGGCGGACATGGGCTTCGGTGACGGCAAAGGCCGCAGCCACCTGACTGACGGTCGCGTTGCCTTCCATCAGCATTGCAAAATAGGCGCGCACTTCATCCGCCGGATGCAATTCTTCGCGCGCAGAGTTCTCGGTATTGGCCCAGAATTGCGCGAGTTGAATATCCGAAGTCAGCGCCACCGGGACAAATTCCGGGGCGTCTCCGGTTTCTGCCAAGAGGTTCAGGGCACGAAGGCGGCGACCGCCTGCGACAATCTCAACCTTGCCGCCTTCGCGTGAAAGGCCGGACAGGTTTTGCATCAAGCCCACGGTGCGGATCGACGCGGCCAGCGCGGCGATGCCTGCTGGGTCGGCGTCCTGACGCGGGTTCAGCGGCGAGAGGGTGAGGTCCGAGAGGGCGAGATTGACGATCTCGGCGGCGGGGGCGGCGGCACGGCCGGGGGTTTGGTCAGTCATAGGATATGGTCCTGTTTCTGCGGTGATGTGGATTGATCGGTTGTCCGATCTGGTTTAGGTTTTTCGGTGTGCCGCCCCGAAAGGGACGACACGGGTGCAATCCTCAAAGGACTGCGTTCTGCTTCAGGAAGCGGCGTCCAATGCCAAAGGTGTCGCCCTTCCTGACCAGCGCCCACGCTTCCGCGATGCGCTGTTCCAGAATGTTTCTCGGTATCTCTCTCACCCCCTTTCCGGCTGCGCGGCGGCTCCACTTGCCCGTTCCGCCGATGGGCTGCGCCTCGGCCAATCTGTGACCGAATACGCATGTATTCGGCGGAACAGAGTGGGTGAGGGCGAAGCCCGACCCACG
>NZ_VLKU01000021.1 GCF_007830335.1 Paracoccus sulfuroxidans
GAGCACGCATTCGCTCTATGCCTGGAGGCGCAAGTTCGCGAAGGCGGTGTCGGGTGACACGGAGAAGGATGCCGAGATCCGGCGGCTGAAGCGGGAGCTGGCGCGGGTCTCCGAGGAGCGCGACATCCTAAAAAAGGCCACCGCGTATTTCGCCAGGGATGCAAAGTGAGATACGCGTTCGTGGCCGAGCATCGAGGTCAGTTTTCGGTGCGGACGATGTGTCGCTGCCTGCGCATCCAGCCGAGCGGGTTTTATGCGTGGCTGAAGGCACCGCTGTGCGCACGGGCGCAGGAGGACAGGCGCCAGATCGAGCTGCTGCAGAAGGCCTGGGCGGAGAGCGGCAAGGTCTACGGATACCGCAAGCTGCATGACGATCTGGTTGAACAGGGCGAAAGCATCTGTCCGAACCGCGTTTCTCGACTGGCGCAGCTTGCAGGGATCAAGGCGCAGATCGGCTACAGGCGCCGCCCCGGCAGCTATGGCGGCAAGCCGTCGGTCGTGGTCGACAATACCCTCGACCGGCAGTTCGACGTCGAGGCCTCGGACAAGGTCTGGGTGACCGACATCACCTACATCCGGACGCAAGAGGGGTTCGCCTACCTCGCGGTGGTCATCGACCTCTATTCCCGGCGCGTGGTCGGCTGGTCGATGCAAAGCAGGCAGACAACGGATGTCGTTCTGCAGGCCCTGCTCATGGCCGTCTGGCGGCGCAAGCCGAAGGGAAAGGTGCTGGTCCACTCCGATCAGGGCAGCCAGTTCACCAGCATGGATTGGGCTGCTTTTCTGCGCGCCTACAATCTTGAGCACTCCATGAGCCGCCGCGGCAATTGCCACGACAATGCCGTCGCCGAGAGCTTCTTCAACCTGCTCAAGCGCGAACGGATCAGACGTAGGACCTACCGGACCCGCGAAGAAGCAAGGCAGGACGTGTTCGATTACATCGAGATGTTCTACAACCCGAAGCGCAAGCATGCGAGGAACGGGATGCTGTCGCCTGCCGAGTTCGAGCGGCAGCAGATGATGAGACGCGAAGGCGTCTAAGAAACTCGGGGCTATTCAAACACCGTCCAGTCATCCGGCTTTTGCGTCATCGCTTCAGACAGTATGCCGCTTGCCAGCAAGCGCTGTCTCAACTCCTCTCCGTCAACATCAAGCAGGCGCGCCACGGTAGAAACTGAGTGACTTTGAAGCGACAGAACCGGTTCTCCCAAAAGATCATCGCCTGGCCCAAGCGGCCAGGTGGTCGCGATAGGCTGCGCAAAACCGCATGAAACGGTGCCAGTCCATCCTCAGCCGTTGGCCCGACAAGAAGATCGTGAAGCCGGCCGAAGACCCGCTTGGCTCCGATTGAGGGAGAAAATCGCTCCTGATGCTGAGTGAGAAACTCCGCAATAGCCTCTGGACCCTGCAATACCAGGTCAAATCCCAGATCAACCGGCTGATCCTCCGCCTGATCATCTGAATCGACCCCGGGACACCATCAAGCTGCCAAGAGCCGAGCAGAAGCGCGCACTGGCCTGCAGACCAAACCCATCCAGCCAGTTGGATGCACGCCTCTGCCCAAGCAACCGGTGCTGCACTCATTGATCGAGTTTGGTCGACTCAGCCAGATCTTCGACAGTCTTCCCCGGCAGCTCAGCCTTCCAAAGCTTTTGCAGCCGAACCGCGCTGTCATGGCGATCGAAACGGTCATAGATCTGCCAAAGCGGTTCAAGACGCGTCCCATGTTGCGGACAGATTCGCACGAGATCGAGCATCCAGATTCCCCGGATGATGCCTTCGCCAAACCCATTGTTCATGTCATCGCGCAGGCAGGCCCGACATCCCCGGACGCAGGTGCTGCGAAACGCCTCGGCCGTGAAGCTCTCCCCGAGAAAGGACCAATTCCCTGCCCTGATCTCCCGTGGCGTCGACCGGCACAAGTCTTCAAGGCTGGTGCCGGAGATATCGGCCAGTCGTGCTAAGGCTCTCTCCTCGCCGATCAGGAGCCGTGGCAACGGAATTCCCATCTCGACGAGGAACTCGGAAATGGGAACCCGGTTGCGATACGCCAGTCTTGAGACCAGAGAAAAGGCAACCTCGCCCCGAGAAATCGGGACCGTCAAAGCCAACAGTGACACGTAAATGAGGGCCTTTTCATCACCAGAAAGAAAGGCGTCATCGCTCGGTCAGACGAGGAATTGAAGAGCTCCCTGATCCGTCCAACCATCTCCCCCCATGGGAGTGCTTTTTAACACCTATCGCGCTATAGTTGCGAGCAGCGGATATGCTGTCGGCCACCGGGCCGATGCGCCATAGTCAAAAAGGGCGGAGAGCAGCCTGATGTCGGTGCGGCATGGCAAAGATAGAAACTATAGATAACCGTCGTTCGCGGATGCTGCAGCAAAACCTCAGGTAGGCTATTCGGAGCTGGGATGACGGGTTTAGCGGCGCATACGCATCACCCTAAGGTCGGTTATATGCCAGGTATCGTTACGCTCATCATATCCAAGATATGCCGTGAACTCGGTACTAGCCACCGGCTGCATGTGCCAACTCAGCGTATCGGGCGCGTTGCACTGCAATTTCCAGCGGCCAAAATAGATCTTCTGGCGCTCTGTATCATATTCTAAGCGTCGAGGGGCTAGAACCGAGGAGTAGAAAGACCTGTCAACTCGCGCAAGGTTGTCAGGATCCTCAAGGAAACGATCAAGGGCTTCGGCGTAAAGCCCCGCGTCTGCTCGGGAAACGTTTTGGCTGGTATCACCGCAGCTTAGGGCGATCAGATCATTCATTTCATACTCCACGATCATGACATAGGGGATGGGGTCTGGTGGAAGGTCAATCATGAGCCTCACCTCCTATTCACAATAGAACTCGGCGGCTTCGAGATTAGCCTCGCTCACCTTCTGTGCCTCGGCATAAAGGCCATCACCCTCGCGGGACGGGCGCCAGCGAGCTTCGCCCGTAGCTTCATTGAATTCCCTCGTTTGCGGGGGTTGTTTTATATAGTCGTCGATAATCCAACCGTCCGGCTGAACTGCCTGCGGGTAGGTTTCATTCACGTACGCAGTTATTGCATCCCGATCCGGCAATGTATTTCCGTAGGAATCGGTCATTCTGAGATAATTTCGGCCAGACAAGCCCTTACGGATCGTCCAGAGTTCGGTATTGTAGTAGGCATCGAACTCCTTCTCGTTGGGCGTCATGGTGTCAGGTTGCGCCGTATGCCACATTTCATGATAGATGGTTTCCGCTGCGGCCGCGCAGTCAACTTTTCTTAGCAGTCCAACGACCTTCTTGCCGTTCCCGTCATCATAGGCAAAGCCGCCCCCGTGGAAGCGACGGGTAATCCACGCCTTTCCGTCGAAGTACGGATCATCATAGTAGATCTCGTCATATACCCAGAACTCTCCGTGCGCACGAGCCCTGCTCATTACCTCGGCGTCGTCAGGGCAGAAAATGCAGCGAATACATGCCATGTCCCAGTGAGCCGGCCATGATGCCGGATTGCAGCAATCACCAGTAATGCAGGCCACTTTTGCGCCAGCGTCCTGGCGCTGGCTTGGTTCCTCTAGTCTTAGCTCGCGGCCCATTTCAGTTCTCCTGTTCAATATTGAGCCAGTTCGAGACCAGAGAGGCCAACGGCCAAAAATCAATCGTTTCGCTCGAAGAGTTGAGGCGGCAGGATTCCAATCCCCTCGCGATCCAGGGTTTGAATGGATCCCTTTCAAAGCCGTGACCAAAGAACATCTCGAACCCTGCAATCGCGACAACAGCACGCCAATGATCGCAGCCAAGGATGCGGCGTGCCTTGGCGTGGTAGTCGCCGGAACGAGATTTCCACAAGTAGCTCTGGCGATGGATCGATACCTTTGCAGGATAGATCCGATCAAGTTCGCTTACGATGTCCGTGTCTTCAGTCGGACCTGTCCCTTTCAGAAGATCTGAAAAAGCAGCCAGCGCATTATTGAAAAGCGTGTTCTTTGGTCCACCAAAGACCCTCGTCGCGTAATCGCCGACGCGTGCATATACTGTGTTCAGGTAGGCAAGGTCATGGCTGCCATCGGTCTTTCCGCCACGCGGCAGCAAAACATCATATTGGGGATCATTTGAGAACTGCGCACCGAAGAGGGTCATCATATTAAGCCAGAAAAAATAGGCCCCGCGTGTTTCGTAACCCGCCGCTTCGGCGCGATCATAGACGAAGCGAGCGCCCGCTAGTCGGTCGGAAGCTGTTAAGAAAGGTGACCCCTCTGGCAAGAAGTCGATGCTGGCCAAAGCCAGTTCCTCAATGAACCTGTCCCGGCGGTATTGCTTGAAGGCGGTAATATGGGCTGGTGTCAGGACAAACATCACAGTGACACCAAGGAGGCCGATTTGACCTTCACCATGCCAGTCAGCCGGGATCGTGTCGTCATCCAGATGCGGGTGTTTGGCGTTGAAAAGAAGCGATCCAAGTCGCTGGGCGAGCACGCCCGTAGAAAGTAGGGTAAAAGCCGCGGGTCCCAGAACCTGAAATAGGCCACGGTTCCTTCGGGGGTATTCACCTTAGTGAAGCGACGAAAATGCTTCCACATACGGTCCATGCCTATGTCCGATTGTATCAGTATGCCGGTTTCGTAGAGCCAGTCGCGACTGAAAAACTCCTTGTGGAAGCGTGTTGTCTCCCCAGTTGCTGTGAGATCGACAAGATAGGGGGCGACTGTCTTCAAATTCTCCGCTGCGTGACCTTTAAAGAGGCATCGACAGGGCAGATCAACCTCGCCAGGATCAAATCCGCCCCAGAGCTCCGAATGGAGGCCGGCATCCATGAGTAGATAGGTTCGCATCTGCTCGGCGTCAGAAGCGGGAGCGAACAGCTGCGCTTGCAGTGCGGGTGGCATCGGGATTCTATCCCACAATGCGCCCTTTGATATGCCGATTTCTGCATACTCAGAATGTTCAACAATCGCGAGGTGCCGCCCGGCTGCACGCGCTGACGGCGTCAGCGAGGCTATCCAGTAGTCCTCATCAGGCATCACGTCTCGACCTCGTAAAAATCACAACAACAGTAAGTCTAGCCTATGGTAATGTGCCGCAGAGCGAAAGATTGCGGTTGCGCCGGCGGCATCCGATTGCCCTTCACATAGGCAGCTATTGAGGTCACGTCACAAAACGTTTGCTGAACCGCGCCGGGTTTACCGGAGGCTTCAACTCCTGAGTAGGATGGAGCATCATGAGCAAGACAACGAACAAGCTTTCCCCCGAAGTGCGCGAACGTGCGGTGCGCTTGGTCCTCGACAATGAGGGTCAGCATGGATCGCGCTGGCAGGCAGCCATGTCGATCGCGGCGAAGATTGGCTATGCGCCCCAGACCCTGAACGATTGGGTCAAGAAGGCCGAGGTCGATAGCGGCAAGCGGCCGGGAGTTTCGAGTGAGATGTCGGATCGCATGAAGGCCCTGGAATGTGAGAACCGGGAACTGCGCCAAGTCGAGCCATGGGAACGCCACTGGTCCGAGAGACCATGGCGAGGGAGATCCTGCGCAAGGCGAGCGCATATTTTGCGCTGGCGGAGCTCGACCGCCGGTCGAAGTGATGGTGTCGTTC
>NZ_VLKU01000022.1 GCF_007830335.1 Paracoccus sulfuroxidans
GCCCCTTGATCGGCGCTCCCCCCCGGCGCGCAAGCGCGCCCGGACTGTGGATTTTTTGTCCGTCCTAAGATCATAAGAAGGCGAAAAAATAAGTCATTGTTTTTGCTAATTTTTATAAGGCACCCCCGGCAATAGCTATTGCCGGGGGTGCGGCACTCTAGACTGCCGCACCCCCGGCAACGGGCATCCACTTACTCGCAGTGTATTTCCAGTTTCTGGTATTGACGCATTGCCGGGGGTACGGCAGTCTGCGTCCAATTACTGGAAGTGAAGTGCCGATATGCAGAACTCAGTTACCCCGCCCGATCCGCGCTCCAAAGGCCATTGGGTTCAGACCGAACGCAAAGCACATGAGGCCTGGGCGGATCTCATCCGCAAAAGCCCGCTGGCGGCCCAGGTCATGCATGTGCTGACGGCAAGGGTGGGCGAAAACAATGCGGTGGTGATCAGCCAGAAGAACCTTGCCCGTCTGGTCAAGGGCTCTGAACGGGGGGTGCGCAACGCGCTTCAGCTGCTGAGCGATGACAACTGGATCGAGATCCGGCAGATCGGCGGCCGCGGCACGGTCAATGCCCATGTCATCAATGACCGAGTGGCCTGGTCCGGCAAACGAGACGGGATCCGCTACAGCCTGTTCAGCGCCAATGTCATCATCAGCGATGATGAGCAGCCCGATGTGACGGAAATCGACCAACTCTCCCCTTTGCGGCGGTTGCCGATGATCGGGGAGAACCAGCTTCCCTCCGGTCCCGGCCTGCCCCCGCCGTCGCAACCCTTCCTAGACGACCTGGCACCGGATCTTCCTGCAACTGGGCATCACAATGCCTCGAGCATCCCTCCCGAGGTGGCCCAGGCCATTCGCTGGTGGCACCGCCTTCCGGCAGAGAAGGTGAGAGAGTGGTGCAGCCTCGTCGGGGATACGCTTGAGGTTCTGGGTGATGACGGGCTTCCCGAGGAACGCCCGCGCCCCACGGTCGAGATTGCCGTGGACGCCTACCGGATGAATTCTGAGATTCAGTCCTATGTCCAGGACCGTCCGCATGACAGATGATGCGCTAAAGAACCGGAGGCACGTCAAGGGTTGCGCGGGACGTCCCTCAGCACGCACAATGGAACAATAAGGTACCCCACGAGAGACGCATGGCGGAACTATCACTTTCGCAGGCCGCAAAACAGGCCGGGAAAAGCAAGTCGACGATTGGAAGAGCCATAGAATCCGGGCGTCTTTCCGCAAGGAAGAACCAGGACGGCACGTTCAGCATCGACCCTTCCGAGCTCTTCCGGGCGTTCCCCAAAGGTGGTCCCGGGACCACCATTTCTAGGACGGGTGGTACGATCAGGAACCCCACTGACGGGACGCTCGGGACCAGTGCAAATCCGGATGAGATCAAAGCACTGCGCGAAGAACTTGCAAAAGCAGTGCAGCAGGCCGCGGCCGCCGAGGCAATCGCTGAAGAACGGGCGGAAACGATCGCGGACCTGCGCATCAGGCTGGATCGGGAGGGAGAGGAGCGGCGCAAACTGACCGCCATTCTGACCGATCAGACACGCCAATCCGAACCGGATCCCGCCGCCCCTGCAGTTCCTCCCGCTCCGCGCTCCTGGTGGCGCCGTTTCCTGGGATAGGGTCATGCCGCAGATCGCCGAGGCCTTTTCCAGGCCGGTTGCCGCCTTCTCAAAGTCCCGCCAGGCGCGTATGGGAGGCCTGCAAACGAAACCAACATGCGCAGGCAGGCACGATCCATCCCGCTGTGTCGACATCAGGCCAAAGGTCATTCCGCCATCACATCCGGTGCCTCTCCTCCGCTCCGACGGGCGATATCACGAGAGGCGCTCGTCTCTGCAGGCGCATGTCGACCTGCGTTATAAGCCGAACTTCAACTGCCAGCAGAAACAATAAGAACAATGACCGTCAGCATCTTTGATCCCGAAGCCAGTCAGAAGAAATATGAATTCTGGATGCGCGCTGCTCCGCCCTCCAAGGTCTATTCCATCCTGTTCACCCCTCGTAGTGGCAGCAGCTGGCTGACCAGTATCCTTACCCAGACGAAGGCGATGGGAACGCCATCGGAATGGTTCAATCCTGAGCTCATGAAGTCCAGCTCGCAGGCCAAGGGCGCGCGGGACCTGGACCAGTTCGTGAATGCCATCAGCCGTCATGACATCCATGGCGACACTTTCGGGTTCGAGATCACCCATCACCAGCTTCACGCCGTCTTCGGGAGTGATCAGAATTTCATGACGTATTTCCCGAATACGTTGTTCTTCTGGTTGATCCGCAAGGACATCGTTGCCCAGGGTGTGTCGCTGGACAAGATGGTCCAGACCAATGTCAGCCACGCCTCCCACTACGATGCCAACGAGATCGAAAGCAGCGACAAATCATATGATTATGACGCCGGTCGCATCCGCAAATGGATCTCTCACATCCACGCGGCAGAGCTCGCCTCGGAGAAAATGATCGCCGATTTCAATCTTGCGCCGGTCCGCCTGTCCTATGAGCAGATCACCCAGGCGGGTGCGCAGAAGGTGGTCGAACTTTTTGCCGCGAAGCTGGGGCTTGAAGGTTTCGCCGCGCAGGACGCACCGCCCTCAGATCATCGCAAGATCGGCACCGAGAAAAACGACGCATTCTCTGAGCGCTTCCGCAGGGAAAACCAGGAATTCATGGATCGGATCGACGCAGGACGTGCCGAAATGCTGTCCTTCTTGGACTGATTTCCGCTCAGGTCAGCCGCCCGGGGTCCCGCATTCCCCCAGCCATTTGCCGGGGGTCTCGAACTCCCGCAGCAACTGGTCGCCGGGGCGCGGGCAGGCCGTCTTCTCCTGGCCGAGGATCCAGTAGGTGGGCAGGCCCTCCAGCCGTTCGGGGGCGAGATAGGGCCAGATCTGGCGGGGACCAGCCTGCAGGTGGTCGCTGCGGCCAAAAAGGCCGGCACGGTCGAAATAGCCGCCCTCGAGCTTGCGCTTCAGCGCAAGCATGCCGTCGCGCACCGGCGGCTGCACCTCCAGCGCCGAGATCCGCGGCGCGTCGGGCAGATAGCGCGCGATCCCCCACAGATTGACCGATCCGTCGACGAACAGCACGGCATCCGGCGCGGCCTCGCGGTCCCAGAGAAGGGCCATGTCGCGATATCCTTCTTTGCGGAAGGCCAGCGAGGAGTTCAGCGAGGCCAGCACCAGCACGGCGATCGTCAGCACGGACAGCGCCCGGCCCTGGACCGAATGGCCCTGCCAAAGCGTGGCATAGAAGATCCCCATGGACAGGGCCATGAAGGGGGTGAAGAGCCCCAGCGTCCGGTACATGAACACGCTTTTGACGGTCAGCGTCAGCAGGATCATCGTGACGGCCGGCAGGAGCACCAGCCACAGCATGATCCCCCGCGACCGCGCTTTCCAAAGCGGCGGCAGAAGCAGCAGCAAGACGCCCAGATAGCCCGAAACGGCGGGGGCTGGGAACTCCATGCCGAAAAGCGTGATCGTCAGATGCGTGCCCAGCCCGGCCAGGTCGAGGCCGGTGATGCCCTCGGTGCGGCGGAACGAGCCGATCCCCAGGGAATATCCGGCAGCCAGGGCAACCGGCACATAATCCAGAACCAGCAGCATGGCCGGGCGCAGCCCCTGCGCGGCGTGATGGAGCCGCCAGATGCGGACCAGCGCCTGGAAATAGACGAAGAAGACGACGAAGAACCCCATGCCATGCGTCAGCGTCGTGGCCAGACCCAGCAACACGGTTCCGCCCCTTGTCCCGCCTGAGGCACGGCCGGCCCGCACCCGCAGCTCCAGCATGTGCCAGAGCCAGACCAGCTCGAGAAAGAACAGCGCATACATGCGCAGGTTCTGCGCAAAAAACACGTTCAGCGGCAGCACCGCATAGACCGCCGCGACCCAGAGTCCCGCGGGCCGTCCCCAGTGCCGTCCCGCGATGTGGAAGAGCGACAGGATGACCAGAACATCCAGCAGTACCGAGTTAAGCAGCATCCAATAGTCGCCCTCGCCAAGAAGGCTCCAGACGTGCAGCTGCAGGTAGTAAAGCGGGGGGTGCGTATCAAAGCGCGGGACCGCCAGCACCAGATCACGCAACGGGCTTTCCGCCATCTGTGCCGAGAACACCTCATCCAGCCAGAGGGTCGGGTCAGCATGAATGTTCCACAACCGCAACAGGACGCCGAAGAGGATCACCAGGACGAGGAAAATCTTGTGCTTTTCTTCCATGAAAACCCAGGATCCCTGTGCAACTTTGAACGCTGTCATGTAACACCGCCCAAAAATCGCTTACAACGTGCTAAACCGCTATGCGCGGCGGCTTTTTTCCAAAGTGATCCCGATGTCAGAGCTTCTTCCTGCGCCATTGCTGGTCTCGATCGTCTGTCCCTGCTTCAACGAGGAAGGGGGCCTTGGCGAGTTCGTCGCCCGCATTGGCCGGGTGCTGCGCCCGACCGGCCAGAATTACGAGATCGTCTTTGTCAATGACGGCAGCCGGGACGGCACCCTGGCCGAGATGCAGGCACTGGCTGCGGACGAGGGCAATATCACCATCGTCGATCTGTCGCGCAACTTCGGCAAGGAGATCGCCCTGACGGCCGGCCTCTGCCACGCGACCGGGGATGCGATCGTGGCCATTGACGCCGACCTGCAGGACCCGCCCGAGTTGATCCCGGCCTTCATCCAGCGCTACCGCGAAGGCTATGACGTGGCCTATGGCCGCCGCACCGAGCGGCAGGGCGACAGCTGGATGAAAAAGGCAACCGCGCGCCGGTTCTACCACATGATGCGCCGGCTGGGCCCCGTGCCCTTGCCCGAGAATGTCGGCGATTTCCGCCTGATGAGCCGCCGCTCGGTCGATGCCCTGCTGCAGCTGCCCGAGACGCATCGCTTCATGAAGGGCCTCTTCGCCTGGGTAGGCTTCCGCTCGGTGGCGGTCGACTATGTGCGCGAGCCGCGCTTCACCGGCTCGAGCAAGTGGAAATACCGCCAATTGCTCAATCTCTCGATCGAGGGGATCACCTCCTTCACCACGGCCCCGCTGCGGCTGACCACCTATCTGGGCTTTCTGGTGGCCTTCATCGCCTTCCTCTGGGGGGTGTTCCTCTTTGTCAGAACCATTTTCTACGGCGACCCGGTGCAGGGCTTCCCGACCCTGATCCTGACCATCCTCATGCTCGGGGGGACGCAGCTGATCGCCCTTGGGGTGATCGGCGAATATCTGGGTCGGGTCTTCAACGAGACTAAACGTCGGCCGCTGTTTCTGATCGACAGCATCACCTGGTCGCAAGAGGGCGCGGCCCGGCGCCAGGACAATCGCACGGCCTTCCTTTACGGCCTGCCTGTCGGCGCACCGACCCAGCCCCTGCCAGGCCTCGGCGGAGACGTTGAGCAGGCGTATCCTGTCAGAAAGTGCTGAGACAGTTCTGGGCGACGCCTTTATGCCACCGTAGAGCCGCTGAGCGGACCTGAGAGGCCGTAAGTGCATTCAGGGTGAGGGGGGGG
>NZ_VLKU01000023.1 GCF_007830335.1 Paracoccus sulfuroxidans
GCTTTGGCCTCACCCATCAGCTCCTTCTGCTGATCGGCGATGTCCTTCTTCTCCGCATCAAGCTGCTCGTATTGCTCGATGAACTGACGCAGCTCTGCAGCAGCGACCCCATACGCGTTGTCGCCTTGCTGTTTCTCTTCGGCGGTCTCCTTCACCGGCGCGGCCTTGCGACGTTTCCGATCTGCGGCACGCATTATTGCGGCATCGCCGCTTCCGGTTGAGGGCGGGAGGCGGTCGGGCATGCCGTCGAAACTGACCTGAATGTCCATGTTGTGGTCCTTGCATTGCAGACGCTCGCGATCCCAGTGTGGATCAAGAAAATGCCCCCGGCCCGAGCAGAAGCCGGGGGCCAGTGCGGCTCAGCGGGACAGGCGCGTCGTGCTGAGCGCTTTTGCGTTGGGGTTTTGTGCCTGCGGGATGTGTGGCCGGGTCTTGGCCGCTGCCGTCACCGCGCGAATGTCACTGGCGAGGCTGGAGTTGCCGATCTGGGGCACCTCGGCCAACACCCGGCGCAGCAGGGCATGCATGGTCAGGTTCTCTTGCATCAGCGTCGGCAGCTGCGCGGTGAAATCCTGACCCATCAGGTTGATCGGCGAGGATTTCATGGTGCGGCGCGCTCTGACAGGGCGACCCAGCCGCCGTCCCGCGCTTGCGCCGCGGTGGGGGCGACGAAATCGCGGACCTCAGACCAGCTCAGCGTTGCGGACAGGATGTGCCAGATCACCAGCAGCAGGATTGCAGCAGCAATGACCGAGGTGGCCAGCAGCGCGCCGCGCATGATGTTGATCAGCAGGCGCGGAAGGTTGGCGGGTGCTGCCGAGGCGGTGAGGGCAGGGTGCATGTGCGGGCTCCATCCGGGTGGGGATGGCTCATCTGTGCGCTTAATGCGATCATATAGTCAAGCGCGAAATGCGCACAGTGATCGCTTGTAGCTATCAATTTGGGATCCTACTGATTCGTTTCACCCATCCGATGACGAAATGCGAGACGCGCTCAGTCGCGCGCGCTGGGCGATTCCACACGAAGAAGCCCGCTGGTTGGCGCGGGTTGCAGACTCGCGAGCCTGCGCCCAAAACGCGGGCATGAAGGCAACTCGCGACGGCGATACGTTCACGCTTAATGGCAGATATTGGTCAGCGACTTATCCGATAGAGGAGCTGCCGCGCTGGCTCGCGTTCTATCGCGATCAGCGCGAGAAATTCCCCAAGTCTGGGCGCAGCTATGATGCGACGATTAGAGCACTTGAGGATCTGGAGGAATACGCCCCGCAGCAAGCACAGGGGAACTCTTAATTGCTGCGGGGCGCGGACTGGCAGGGGTTGAGGCGCAGCAAGGAGTAACTGCCCCAACGCTTTAAACGGGAACTGAGGCCTCGCATCGATCGGGTGTGGCGACCAACCGATGCGAGGCGCTGACTCGCCCATAGCCAGTACGGCTCAAACGGAAAATGCGAGGGATGGTTCCAAGGTCATGTTAAAATTTTTCACGCAGTTCCTTCCCCTGATCTCAGCGCTGCCGCGACCAGCCTTGCAAGGCGCGCGGTAACCGGATCTGCTAAGACTGCAGCGTCCTCAAAGCCCTTCGCCAGTTCGGCGCGACCCTCTTTGGAGGTAGCGATAGCATCGGCCATTCCGAGCATCATGTGCACGGCAGCCGTCCTGGTCTGATGCAGTTCAAACTCCAGCGCTTTGATGCGCTCCGCAGGCTTGTCGTTCGGCGAATCTGTCATGGTCTGCCTCGATGCTTGATCGACAAAATCGTAGCGCCGCAGGTTCTGCAGAGAAATGCAATTTGGTGCGCAGAGCCTTAACCTCGGCATGAAGAAGCCCGCCGGTTGGCGGGCTGGGGGTTGCTGGAAAGCTACCCGCCGAGTTGAGACTTAACTACCTCTCCGGCGAGCCCTGCCTTATCGATCTGCAAATCATCATCCTTGAACCGCCGAAAAGCTCCAAACAGGAAGGATATGGTGATGGCAGTGATGGACACTGTGGGCGCGAGGAACATGGCCACAGCTAGGTGGGTTGAGGGCGGATGCCGGAACGGCCACCATACTGGAGGCTGGGTCCAGTGTGAAATGTGCATCATGATGTAGCCCATGAATGCTATTACCAAGACGCCAAGAATTGCCGCTAGCCGCCTCATTCGTATGCGCTGACTAATCTCGGCCAAGACTAAGTGCCGGAGCCGCCCCGCATTCTGCAGGGCGAGGTACTCCTCAAAGCTTAAGCGTTCCCTCAGGTCCCGTAGATCAGAGCGCAGTTCTTCGAGCTGATCCCTGACAGGGTGTTCAGCGTCGTTCGGGAGGTCATCAAACGGGTTCTCTGGATTGTGATCTGCTTCGGGCACGTTAACTCGCCGCAGCCCTCTTTGCCGTGTAATGCTCCAAGATGTCCTGATCGGACAGTGGGGAGAACAGCCCGTGGCGCTTTACCGCCAAGTCCCACGGCCCCCCAGGCTCATGCGTCTTCTCGGAAAGCTGAAATGCCCCCATATCCCCATAGATTTTGTATATTTCCTCTAGGAAATGGTCGTATCGATCCCCAAAATTAGCCTTGTCCGCATCGACAACACTCTTTGCGATTATGCCTTGCCTGCGGAAGCTGCGGTAGACGTCTGGAATAACGGGGCCGTGCTGCCACGCCTCTATTCGGTTTGGGAATAGCTTTGATTTCCGCATCTCAAAGTGCCAGCCATAAGCGATGTACACCAGCTTAAGGAGCTGCATAATTGTCAGCTCTCGGCCATCCTTCTGCGCCCTCTGGACGAACCAGTTGGCGATCTGACGAGCGTCGTACATCTCCACCTCCTGTCCAAAATGCTGCACTTACGCGCCCCTAACATGGGCATCCTATCATTGCAAATCCAGATAGTCTGTACGTCTAGGGTAGGGGGACACACTCAATCACCCCATTCACCCAACGGCTTGGTCAACTGGTGCGCCCAGTCACTCAGCAGCCGGGCCGCGCCGAAGTCGCCGTTCATCTGGCGGGCATCTGCGGCCATCAGGATCATCTTCGGTAGGTCAGCCATAGGGATCGCCCCCGGCTGCTCCGTTTGCAGCTGCAAAAGGCCGAGGATCACGCGGGCTGCGGCCTCGTATTGGTGGTCAGCTTCGCTCATCGACGTACCGGCGCCACGATTTTACGCCGCTCGCTCGGACCTTCGCTGCGGCGCAAGGGCGGCTCGTTGCTGCGGCGCGCGCTAGGATCTGTGTTGTTGCGCGAGTCAGGCTGGTAATAGTCGCGTGATGCTGATCCTCGGTAGCGATCAATCACTATGACTTCGCGTTGCCCACCCAGGGCAAGTACAAGCCCGATAATCACAAAAATCGCACCTGCGATCAGGCCCACGAATGTGGCGATACCCGTTGCTGCCATACCCGCAAGGCCAGCGCCGATTACTGCAGCTGCCGGATCATTTTCGGGAGCACTGGTGATCAGTTCGTGCGTCACGCGGCCGGTTAGAAGGAGCGTTGAAATTGGCAGCGCAAGGAAGCACACCCCAAGCATGAGGAAGCCTCGCCCAAACGCGCGTCGGATGGTAGGAGCGAAGAAGCCGAGTGCAGCCATGATGGCAGCTATCGCCCAGATCGCGATGGCTGCATTCTTGTCTGTTTGCTGCAAAAATGCCGCCAGAGCAGGAGACAGCACGACCGCGCTAATAATTCCAAAAACAGCACCGATCAGGGCGCGGATGACAGCAGGCATGGTGCGTTCCTTCTTGTTCTGGTCGAGCTGTGAAACCGAAAGGCCGCTATGACTCATCTTTGGGTTGATGCATCGGCGGATGACTGCCTACAGTTCTCTAAATGTTCTGGCGAGTCGGGGGGCGCAGGTTGTGGTAGACAGGAAAACCTTCGGCGAGCGCGTCATGGATCTTCCGTGTCGCTATCAAGATTTGGTTGTGGCTTTTCTAGAGCGTGAAGAGCTTCTTGCTCAGCAAGATAGAGCAGAACTTTGTGGCGCCGATCTTCAGAAAGACCCGCTAAGCGCGCATCAAGGCCTACCGTTGTGAGCGGCTCATTCGATCCGGCGCCTGCAAGAGCCAAAATAGCATCCCTCGGTACGCCATCCGGTTCCAGAGCATCGGCAAACCTTTGTGCCATGTGCATCGGTAAGTAAGGGTCCTTGAAACGTTCCGGATTTTCGTAGTGCCCATAGGTGTTTTGAGAAACACCAAGCCTTCGCGCCATCTCGCGTAAGCCAACCCCTGCGCTTTTTCGCAAGTTGCGTAATGCTGTCGTAACGGGTGTGTCAATCATGATTGTTGCGTACCGCAACAGCACGGCTCTCGTCTGTGCGCAATATGCGCTTGACCAATTGATCGCATATAGCGCACATTGCGCTCATGTCTTATGCACATCGCATCATCGATAAATTTGGCGGAATTCGGGCCGCTGCCGCCGCGCTTTCTAAAGCGCCGTCGACAGTACAGGGCTGGAAAAATCGCGGCAGCATTCCTGACGCAGAAAAGGCGAAGGTTCTTGCGGCAGCGGTCCAGAAGGGTGTCGAACTCACTCGAAACGATTTCTGGCCGTCCGGAGCTCCCGAGGACGCAGCATGAGCCTTCGCCCTGCTGCGTCCTCTTCTCGTTCTGATGATCGTCCTTCCACACGAGGACACAACAGCACGGGATCATCTGAAATGTCTTTCCGAAAATGCGGGGGCGAAGAGGCGGAGCGCGCCTGG
>NZ_VLKU01000024.1 GCF_007830335.1 Paracoccus sulfuroxidans
GCTTTGGCCTCACCCATCAGCTCCTTCTGCTGATCGGCGATGTCCTTCTTCTCCGCATCAAGCTGCTCGTATTGCTCGATGAACTGACGCAGCTCGGCAGCGGCGATCCCATATGCGTTGTCGCCTTGCTGTTTCTCTTCGGGCGTCTCCTTCACCGGCGCGGCCTTGCGACGTTTCCGGTCCGCGGCGCGCATGATTGCGGCATCGCCGCTTCTGGTTGAGGGCGGGAGGCGGTCGGGCATGCCGTCGAAACTGACCTGAATGTCCATGTTGTGGTCCTTGCATTGCAGACGCTCGGGATGCTGGCCCACGCGGGGCCAGTCACCGGAACGTCAGGCGGTGATGTGGCGCACGGCGCGCATCACGGCATCTTCAATGTGAGTGTTGGCCAGCGAGAGGTCGCGCGATGCCAAGCGGTCGCCCGAAGGATCGGTCCCGCCGATTTCGTGCAGCTTGGCAATGAGGGCCGCGCCCATGTCCTTGACCTGCTGCATCTGTGACTTCTCGGCATCCGAGAGGGTCCGATAGGAGTGTCTCACCGCGTTGTTGGCGGTGCGCTGGTCGGACGTGCTGTCGATGGTGTTCATGGTGAAAGCCTTACGGGAATGCCCGGAGCCGCCGGGCGCGGATCAAGAAAATGCCCCCGGCCCGAGCAGAAGCCGGGGGCCAGTGCGGCTCAGCGGGACAGGCGCGTCGTGCTGAGCGCTTTTGCGTTGGGACCTTGTGCCTGCGAAACGTGCGGCCGGGTCCGGGCCGCTGCCGTTACCGCGCGAATGTCACTGGCGAGGCTGGAGTTGCCGATCTGGGGCAGCTCGGCCAGCACCCGGCGCAGCAAGGCATGCATAGTCAGATTCTCTTGCATGAGCGTCGGCAGCTGCGCGGTGAATTCCTGACCCATCAGGTTGATCGGCGAGGGTTTCATGGTGCGGCACGCTCTGACAGGGCGACCCAGCCGCCGTCCCGCGATTGTGCGGCTGTGGGGGCGACGAAATCGCGAACCTCAGACCAGCTCAGCGTTGCGGACAGGATGTGCCAGATCACCATCAGCAGGATCGCAGCGGCAATGACCGAGGTGGCCAGCAGCGCGCCGCGCATGATGCTGATCAGCAGGCGCGGAATGGCGGCGGGCGCTGCGGAAACGGTGAGGGCAGGGGGGTGCATGTGCGGGCTCCATCCGGGTGGGGATGGGCCAACGGTAATGGAAGATAATTCCATTGCCAACTATAAAATGGATAAAACATCCATTTATAGGGCTGGTTGATGATTCGCGCCTGCTATCCAGCGATCGTTGTGAGGCAAGCGCTCGGTCGTGCACGCAGCGCGATTGTTCACGAAAAAGCCCGCCTAGGGGCGGGCGAGATTAGGCCGAGGGTCACGCGGGTTGCGGCCTAGTATTGATGGTCAGCTTCGCTCATCGGCGCACAGGCGGAACGATTTTACGCCGTTCACTCGGAGCATTGCTGCGGCGCAAGGGCGGCTCGTTGCTGCGGCGCGCGCTATGATCTGTGTTGTGGCGCGAGACAGGCTCGTAATAGTCGCGCGTTGCTGATCCTCGGTAGCGCTCAATCACAATGACTTCACGTTGCCCGCCCAGGGCAAGTACGACCCCAATAATCACAAAAATCGCACCTGCGATCAGGCCTACGAATGTGGCAATGCCCGTTGCTGCCATACCCGCAAGGCCTGCACCGATTACGGCAGCTGCCTGATCATTTTCGGGGGCACTGGTGATCAGTTCATTCGCCACGCGGCCAGTTAAAAGGAGCGTTGAAATTGGCAGAGCAAGGAAGCACACCCCAAGCATCAGGAAGCCTCGTCCAAACGCGCGGCGGATGGTCGGCGCGAAGAATCCGAGTGCAGCCATGATGGCAGCCAGCGCCCAGATCGAGATGACTGCATTCTTGTCTGTTTGCTGCAAAAATGCCGCGAGAGCAGGAGAGAGCACGATCGCGCTAAGAATCCCAAAAACTGCCCCGATCAAGCCTTGGATGATAGCAGACATGGTGCCTTCCTTCTTGTTGTGGGCGGGCAGCGAAACTGAGCGGCTGCTAGAACTCATCTATGGGTTGATGCATCGGCGGACGATTGCCTAAGGTTCTCTAAATGTTCTGGTGAGTCGGAGGGGAAATGGAGGGATACGATTGGGGCGAACGATTTCTATTCTGGCTTGCGGATCGTTCGGGGCGGTCATTAGACACCCTCTACGCGTCGCGACCGGTTAGGTTCGTAATGATGCTGCTTGCAAAACTTGGGGGCAGTTTCTCTAAGGTTCCTCGGTAAAGGTAGTCCATTGATACGCCCCACCGCACGGATACCGCATATCCCATCTCGACTTTCAGTGCCTTCTCACCCTTGATGATCTTAGAATAGCTGCTCGGATCAATCCCGCAGGACTCTGCAAAGACCCCCTTCTCGAGGCCTGTCGCTGTTCTGAGGGCGTCGAGGCGAGAGCCTATCCCCTCATGATCCATTTTCGGCATTGGCGCTTTACCCATGGGGCAGATCATCACCAAAATGGAGAAAACGCCAATTGATGTTTCTTCCATCTTGCATAATGGAAGAATTATCCATTAATGATGGGCTATGGAACATCGTACGCCCATTTATAAGCTGGTTGCACTCTGGCCCTGCCGCGCTGATTTGGCGGCGGATCTGTCGACGATTACAGGAGCAAAGGTATCCGTCGATAGAGTGCACAAGTGGGCAAAATGTGGCGCGGTTCCATCGAGTATGCAGGCTCATTTTCTGAGAGCGGCCCAGAAACGAGGCTTTGATCTGACAGCTGAAGAAGTGTTGGACATTCATGCCGCGCCGACCTTCCAACCTCCCGAGGACGCAGCATGAGCCTTCGCCCTGCTGCGTCCTCTTCTCGTGCTGATGATCGTCCTTCCACACGAGGACACAACAGCACGGGATCATCTGAAATGTCTTTCCGAAAATGCGGGGGCGAAGAGGCGGAGCGCGCCTGG